>VIRH01000137.1 GCA_008107755.1 Rhodobacterales bacterium | reverse complement strand
GTCCCTGACACGAGAGGCCGATCTGCCAAGATGGCTTGACTGGTACAACAACAAACGGCCACACATGGGCATCAATGGAAAAACACCAAGTCAGGCCCTCAACGGAACAACCTGATCAGAAACCACATCTAGCCAGTCGCTTTGTACCTGCCGACGGCGAAGGTCTGTATTTCGCGGCTTTTTGAATAGAGATAGCCCTGCAATGCGCCAAGCTGCATCACCATTTCGCGCAGCCGCGTGACAAGATCACCGGTCGCCGATCTTCCCCGCACTTGCGCCCAGTCGTCTCGGCACCTATTTCGAAGCAGTCGTTCACGAATCTCTGAAAGCAACATGTTCCAAGCCGCTTCCCGTGCCATGTCCCAGGTTTTCGAGCGCTCTTTCCGGGCGATATTCTGGAAGATGCTCGGGTTCACCCTGGCAGTTCTGGTGATGATCTGGCTTGCATTGCAGGGAGGGTTGGTTGCCTTCGTCGAGCTTCCCTACGGCTGGATGGAAACGGCACTTTCGATTCTGACCGGCATCGGCGCGATCTTTGTTCTGGGGTTTCTCATAGCCCCGATATCCGCCCTTTTCGCAGGCCTTTTTCAGGATGAGATCGCCGATATCGTGGAGGAAAGGGACTATCCGGGAGATCGTCCGGGCCGTGCGTTGCCGCTGTCCCAGTCGATCGTGCAGACGATCAAGTTCACAGGGGTCGTCATTCTGGGCAACCTGTTCGCGCTGTTCCTGCTTCTGATCCCGGGGATCAATCTCGTCGCCTTCTTTCTGGTCAACGGCTACCTGCTCGGCCGGGAGTTCTTCGAGTTTGCGGCGATGCGGTTTCTCCCGGCGGAGGAAGCCAAGGCCTTCCGCAAGGCGCGTGGCGGTACGGTCTTTCTTGCCGGTCTGGTCATTGCCGGCCTGCTGGCGGTTCCGATTCTCAATCTCGTGACGCCGATCTTTGCGACCATCTTCATGATGCATCTCTACAAGAGGCTTGCATCCCGGGCCGTGATCTGACGAACTTCCCTCCCAAAAAGGAGGGCAGATGCAGCACCTGCTTGACGACATTGCAGCCATGGCCGCAGCCGATCCCGAAAGGGGAGTCGTAGCCAGCTATATTCCCGAACTGGCGGGCATCGATCCGAATCAGTTCGGCATTGCGATCGCGACGGCGGACGGCGAGGTCCTGACGGCGGGTGACGCCGAAACGCCATTTTCGATCCAGTCCGTTTCGAAGATCTTCGCCCTTGCCCTGGCGCTGGGCCGCGTCGGAGATCAGCTCTGGCGACGGGTCGGGCGCGAACCCTCCGGTCTCTCCTTCGATTCCATGCTGTTGCTGGAACGCGAAGACGGCATTCCCCGCAATCCCTTCATCAACGCGGGCGCGCTGGTGACGACGGATACCTATCTTGCCGGATCAACCCCGCGCGAGGCGCTAGGGGAGTTGCTGCGCTTCATGCGTGCCGCCGCGGATGATGACAGCATCCACATCAACGAGACCGTGGCGAAATCCGAATTCAGGACGGCCCACCGCAATTTCTCCCTCGCGCATTATCTGGCGTCCTTCGGTAATCTGCGGGCGAGCGTCGAAAAGGTGCTGGGCACCTATTGCCATCAATGCGCGGTGGAAATGAGTTGCCGCCAGCTTGCTCTGGCAGGTCGCTTCCTCGTGGATGCACCCCTCATGCCTGGTCTCGTATCCGTGGAGCGGCGCCGACGGATCAACGCGTTGATGATGACATGCGGCCATTACGACGGCTCGGGCGATTTCGCCTTTCGTGTCGGCATGCCCGGCAAGAGCGGCGTTGGCGGCGGCATTCTCGTGATTTCGCCGGGCAGGGCGTCGATTGCCGTCTGGTCACCGGGGCTGAACCGATATGGCAACTCAAAACTCGGCACCGAAGCGATGGAGACCTTCGCCCATCGCACCGGCTGGTCCGTTTTCGGCGTGCCCCATTCCGCTGAAGGCATCAAGCGCTGACAACGCTTGCACTTCCCTTGCGGCAGCATCCTCATGAGGCCCGGTAAAGTGCCCGCGTGAAGTACCGCAAGACCATGTGGCGGGCCCGACTCCGCGCGTTTTGGCCCGGAAACGTTTCTTTCAATCGATTTTTAGCCTTATGATATTTTGACCTTTTGCAGTGTTGGCGCTAGAACCCCTCTAGACAACGCTTTGATTTGTTTACGCTTACGTAATCGTAAACTACCTTTACCCAAGCGTCGTACGGGAGAGGAATTCCATGTCGAACGCCGATCTGCGGGGCAATCGCCCGCTGTCGCCTCATCTTCAGATCTATAAGCCCATTCTGACGATGGTAATGTCGATCCTGCACCGCATCACCGGCGCGGCGCTGTATTTCGGCACAATCCTACTGGCCTGGTGGCTGATCGCCGCCGCCGCGGGGCCGGATTACTTTGATTTTGTCAACGATCTCTACGGCTCGATTCTTGGCCGTCTGGTCCTGTTCGGCTTCACCTGGGCGCTCGTCCATCACATGCTCGGCGGCCTTCGCCATCTGGTCTGGGCGATGGGCAAGGGCTTCGGCAAGGAAGCGCGCGAGTGGATGGCCAAGGCGACGATCATCGGGTCTGTTTCCCTGACGCTGATCCTCTGGATCATCGGTTACGTGGTTGGATAAGGAGAGCGTCATGAAAGATATGCGCACCCCGCTGAACAAGGTTCGGGGCCTCGGCTCGGCCAAGGAAGGCACCGATCATTTCTGGAAGCAGCACGTCACGGCGTTCGCCAACGTCTTCCTGATCTGCTTCTTCGTCATCATGGTCATCTCCATGCAGGGCTCCAGCCACGACGATGTCATCGAGACCCTGCGCAATCCGCTGGTCTCCATCGTTCTGCTGCTGGTCATCCTCTCCGGCGTCTACCACATGAAGCTCGGCATGCAGGTGATCATCGAGGACTACATCCACAGCGATGGCCTGAAGTTCCTCTCCCTGATGGCAAACACGTTTTTCTGCGCCTTTATCGGCTTCGGCTGCATTTTTGCGGTGCTCAAGATTGGCTTTGGAGGCTGACCCGTATGGCCAAGACCTATGAATTTGTCGACCACAAGTACGATGTGGTCGTCGTTGGCGCCGGCGGCTCCGGCCTGCGCGCCACGCTCGGCATGGCCGAGCAGGGCCTGCGCACGGCCTGCATCACCAAGGTGTTCCCGACACGCTCGCACACCGTGGCCGCCCAGGGCGGCATTGCCGCGTCCCTCGTCAATATGACGCCGGACAGCTGGCAGTGGCACATGTACGACACCGTGAAGGGTTCCGACTGGCTCGGCGACACCGACGCGATGGAATATCTCGCCCGCGAAGCTCCGAAAGCCGTCTACGAGCTGGAGCATTACGGCGTTCCCTTCTCGCGGAACGAGGAAGGCAAGATCTACCAGCGGCCGTTCGGCGGCCACATGCAGAATTTCGGCGAAGGCCCCCCCGTGCAGCGCACCTGCGCCGCGGCGGACCGGACCGGCCATGCCATTCTGCACACGCTTTATGGCCAGTCCCTGCGCAACAATGCCGAATTCTACATCGAGTATTTCGCGCTCGACCTGATCATGTCGGAAGACGGCGTGTGTCAGGGCGTGATCGCGTGGAACCTCGACGACGGCACGATGCACCGTTTCTCGGCGAAGATGGTCGTGCTGGCCACAGGCGGTTACGGCCGGGCCTTTTTCTCAGCCACCTCCGCCCATACCTGCACCGGCGACGGCGGCGGCATGGTCGCCCGTGCGGGGCTGCCGCTTCAGGATATGGAGTTCGTCCAGTTCCACCCGACCGGCATCTACGGCTCCGGCTGTCTGATCACCGAGGGTGCGCGCGGCGAAGGCGGCTATCTGGTCAACTCCGAAGGTGAACGTTTCATGGAGCGCTATGCGCCGTCCGCGAAGGATCTTGCATCCCGCGACGTGGTGTCTCGCTGCATGACCATGGAAATTCGCGAGGGCCGCGGTGTCGGTCCGAACAAGGACCACATCTTCCTGCACCTCGATCACCTCGATCCGGCCCTTCTCGCGGAGCGCCTGCCGGGCATTTCGGAATCGGCCAAGATCTTTGCCGGCGTCGATCTGACCAAGGAGCCGATCCCGGTTCTTCCGACCGTGCACTACAACATGGGCGGCATCCCGACCAACTACTGGGGCGAAGTCCTGAATGCGGACGGGGAAAACCCGAACCGCATCCAGCCTGGCCTGATGGCCGTCGGCGAGGCGGCCTGTGCATCGGTTCACGGCGCCAACCGCCTGGGGTCCAACTCGCTGACCGACCTCGTGGTCTTCGGCCGTGCCGCGGCTATCCGCGCCGGCGAGGTCATCGACCGTGTGGCTCCCATTCCAACGCCCAACGAAGCCTCCTGCGACAAGATCATGGAACGCTTCGACAGCCTGCGCCATGCCAACGGCACCCTCCCGACGGCGGACCTGCGCGACAACATGCAGCACGCGATGCAGGAAGATGCAGCCGTCTTCCGCACCCAGGAAAGCCTGGAGCAGGGCTGCAAGCGACTGTCCGAAATCTGGGGCGAGCTGAAGGACCTGAAGGTGACCGATCATTCGCTGATCTGGAACTCCGATCTGGTGGAAACGCTGGAACTGGAGAACCTGATGGCGAACGCGATCACCACCGTCTACGGTGCGGAAGCCCGCAAGGAAAGCCGCGGTGCGCACGCTCGCGAGGACTTCAAGGACGGTCCGTTTGACGGCCGTGACGACGAGAACTGGCGCAAGCACACGCTTGCCTGGGTGAGCGAAGACGGCGACATCACGCTGGACTACCGTCCGGTCGTGGTCGATCCGCTGACGAAGCTTGAGGACGGCGGCATCGATCCGAAGAAGATCGCCCCCAAGGCGCGCGTCTACTAGGAGAGCGACCGGTTGAGCGACGCGGCAACAACCCAGTTGGACACGATCAGTCCGTTCGGCACCTATCCGGCCGAGCGGATGGTTCGGGCCGCCTGGCGTCTTGCCGACCGTCACGACCTGTCGAAAGGTCTGCGCAAGCGTATCCGGTCCATGGTCTCCCGGTTCTTTCGGGGGCCGTACGACATGGAAGCCGACGGCCTGAAGTTCAGGATCTATCCGGGCGAGAATTATGACGACCGGAAGATCCTCGCCAAGGGCCGTTTGCCGGAGCGTGAGGAACATCGTCTGCTCGAACCGCATCTCGGCAAGAACAAGGTGTTCGTCGATGTCGGTGCCAATATCGGCTCCTATTCGATCTTCGCCGCCGGGCTGGGAGCACAGGTCGTTTCGATCGAGGCCAATCCGCAGACGGCGGACAAGCTGCGCTTCAATGTCGCCCTGAACGACCCCGGCAACGTGACGATCGTCAACACGGCGGTCGGCGCGCGCGACGACACGCTGCCGCTGTGGCAGGAACCCTCGAATTGTGGCTTTGCCACCTTCGTGGAGGACCTGACCACGGGAGAATGGGCGGGTGACTGGTCGCCGACCTTCGTGAAGGTTCGGCCGCTGACCGCCATCGCCGACGAGCAGGGCCTGTCGCGGATAGACGTATTGAAAGTGGATGTGGAAGGGTTCGAGGACCGTGTGGTGCTGCCCTTCCTGAGGCACGCGGACAGAACACTCTGGCCCCGCGTGATCCTTCTTGAAACCAATTGCCGGCCCTACTGGACCGAGGATTGCATAGCCGAGCTTGCAAACCGGGCCTACAAGGTCACCGGCCGGACAGATGACAACATGGTCTTCGAGCTCGCTGCGTGAGCCTTGAGGACGCTTTGGCCCCGGACGCGAAACCAGGGGCCCAACGCGGAGCAGTAACGAAATGGTTCAGCTGACGCTTCCCCGGAACTCCCAGGTGACGGAAGGCAAGGTGTGGGACAAGCCGGAAGGCGCGACCAACCTGCGCGAATACCGTATCTACCGCTGGAACCCGGACGACGGCCGCAACCCGAGGGTCGATACCTATTTCGTGGATGCGGACAACTGCGGCCCGATGGTGCTCGACGGTCTCATCTACATCAAGAACAAGATCGATCCGACGCTGACCTTCCGCCGCTCCTGCCGCGAAGGGATCTGCGGGTCCTGCGCCATGAACATCGACGGCACCAACACCCTGGCCTGCACCAAGGGCACGGACGAGGTCGCCGGCGACGTGGTGAAGATCTATCCGCTGCCGCATATGCCGGTGGTCAAGGATCTGGTGCCGGACCTGACGCGCTTTTATGCCCAGCACCGGTCCATCGAACCCTGGCTGCAGACGGTGTCTCCGGCCCCGGAAAAGGAATGGCGCCAGTCGCATGAGGATCGCGAGAAGCTCGACGGCCTATATGAGTGCATTCTGTGTGCCTGCTGCTCCACATCCTGCCCGTCCTACTGGTGGAACGGTGATCGCTACCTCGGCCCGGCTATCCTGCTGCAGGCCTATCGCTGGCTCATCGACAGCCGCGACGAGGCGACCGGCGAGCGTCTGGACAACCTGGAAGACCCCTTCCGCCTCTATCGTTGCCACACGATCATGAACTGCTCGCAGGCCTGCCCGAAGGGGCTCAACCCGGCCAAGGCGATTGCGGAAATCAAGAAGATGATGGTCGAACGCCGCGTCTGACGCGCGTCGGATTTCGAGACCAATGTGAAGGCCGCCCCCGGGCGGCCTTTTCGTTTTGATGACGACGGTTTGCCGCTCGGCCTTCCCTGGTCCTGACGTCGGCCCCCCGACCCGATTCCAACATTTCGTGATCTTGGTCATTGGCGCAGGCCTCATTTTGAAGCAAGTTCCTCATGTCGTTTCGTGGGTTTTGCAGTCGGCGCCCCCCGGGCCATTTCTGCCGGCTCGTCCGATGAGGAAAATGAACGCGAATTTTCAGATCAATGTAGGAGACTGGAAGACCAAGCCCGCAGCCCTGACGAGGCTGAAACCGGTCAGCGGCAGCGACTATCAGAAGCTCAGGCAGTGCCGCTGGAAGCTGATCAAGCTTGCTCGCGAAAGACCCGCTTGCAATGCCTATTTCCTCTCCCTTCCGAACCACCGGAGCCTGACCAGCCTTCTGGGCGACTCCAGTATCTGGGTCAGCCTTGTGGAGCCCTGTCCCTTCAACTACGGCGAATCCTGGGAGGCGCACAACGCCATCGGTGTGACGGCCCTGGCACTCGTCAGCGGTCAGCAGCAGCTCTTGGCGACGCTCGTCCACGAATTCGCCCACATCAACGGCGTCGACAGCTCCGGTCACAGCGCGGAACTCGCGGCGCTCGCCTGCGGCTTCGGCAACTGGAAGGAGCTCCTGACTGGCGAGGACGACCCCGACACGCCCTACGACCCGAGCATCAACGGATAACCGGGGCGCCGTCGGCCTCTACCATTGCCGCGTCCTGCCGGAAGGGCCGCTCTCCTGGGCGGCCCTTCCGGCTTTTTGGAGCCGGTCTGCACGATTTCTGCGCGGAGGCTGCGCGCAATTCCCTGTTTCCCGTCTTCGGAACTCCTCAAGGTCCGGTGAATGATCCTTCCCTCGAGCGGCGCCGCGCGGCGCCGGACCGGCAAAGGATAGAAGAGATGACAGACACCACGGATCAGGCGGCTTCCGGCCGCCCGCAAGGCCGCCGGAAGGCACAGCCGCGTCCGGCAGGATTCCGGAATTCGCCGTCCGCGAAGATCGTCCTGATCAGCATCGTGACCCTGTTGCTGCTTCTGCCGACGACGCTTATTTGGGCCCTCGTTGAGGAACGGGCCGAGCGGGCAAACGAAGTGGCACGGGATATCGCCAGATCCTGGGGCGGCATCCAGCAGATCAACGGACCCTATCTCGTGGTGCCCTTCAAGGAAACCTATGTGACGGGCGATGGCGACAAGCAGGTGACGGCAACGGATTGGCGCACCGCTGTGTTCTTTCCCGACAGGCTTGACATCGACGGCGAGGTCAGCGTGGAGGAACGCAGGAAATCCATCTATTCGCTACCGGTCTTTCTCGGGAAGATCGCGTTGAAAGGCCACTTCGGCGGCATGGAAGACAGCCGCTTCCGTGCCTTGAAGGGCGGTACGATCGACATTGCGATGGACGATGCCGTCCTGGTCATGGGGATAGGCGACGTCGCAGCGCTCCGGAGCGAGGTTTCGCTCAGGCTTGACGGCGGCGGCTCCATCCCTTTCGAGCCCGGCTTCGGCCACCTGTCGGCCGAGTTCGCAGGCAGCACTGCAAGGAACGTCCTGAGGAGCGCGAGTCCTTCGGGCATCAATGCAGCTGTTCCCGCCTCGAAGCTGCGCAGCGGGTTTGCCTTTCATATTCCCCTGCAGCTCAATGGCTCCACGGGGATCTTCTTCGCACCGGCGGGGCAGACAACAAAGGTTGCGCTCACCTCCGATTGGCCGCATCCCGGCTTTACCGGGGCGTTTCTGCCTGAAACGAGAACCATCACCGATACCGGCTTTTCCGCGAGCTGGACGATTCCCTATCTCGCGCGCGGTATACCGAACGCGATGGAAACCTCGATCCTGCCGCTGCAGGGAAAGCTGCTGGGCGTCAAATTCGTCGAGCCGGTCGACTTCTACCAGACGATCTCCCGCTCCCTGAAATATGCGATCTGCTTCGTCAGCCTGACGTTTCTCGCGGTCTTTGTCCTGGAAATGCGTTCCGGCTGGAGTTTCCACTGGATGCAGTATGCCCTCGTCGGCCTTGCGCTGGTGGTCTTCTACGTGATGCTGCTCGCCCTTGCTGAACATGTCGGCTACGACCTCGCCTATCTGCTGGCAGCAGGAGCCGCGACGCTTCTCAATGCAGGCTATGTCGGCTCGTCGTTGAAGAGCCGAACCGCCGGGGCAATCATGCTGTCGGTGTTGACGGTGATTTTCGGCATATTGTTCGCGCTGATGAAGGAACAGGACTATGCGCTCCTCATCGGGTCGCTGATCGGCTTCCTGTCGCTGGCCATCACCATGTTCGCGACGCAGAAGATCGACTGGTCGGGTGCGGGCGGAACGCAGGCGCCGGAGAGCGCGGAAACGATCTGAACTCCAGAGTTCTCCGCAATCGGAGGCGGACCGCAAGGCCCGCCTCAGCTTATTGACAAACCTTCATATCGTCATCCCGGGCGAAGACCCGGGATCGGTGAGCCAAGGCCTGTCGAGGGCAAATCGCTAAAGTATCAGATGCTTCTGCCTCACCGAATTCCGGCTCGCGCTGCGCTTGGCCGGGAGGACGAAGGAGAGGTGGCGACTTTGTCAGCAGTCTGAGGCGGGCCTTGCGGTCCACCTTCTTATGTTCTATTTTTGTTCTCATTTTTTACGACAGCGGAGATGAACATGCACAAGAGCCGTCTTGGATTTCTCGTCATCGACTGCGAGGGCGGAGACATCGACGCGCATGCGGCGTTCTGGGCCGAAGCACTGGGGCGGACGGTGGAGGCAACGCCGAAGAACCCGCGCTACCGGCGTCTTGAAGGCGGCAAGCAGGATATCGGCATTCTCGTCCAGATGGTCGATCATACGCCTCGTGTGCATCTGGACATCGAAACGGACGACGTCGAGGGGGAAGTCGCCCGCCTGGAGAAGCTTGGGGCGGGCATCGTGAGCAAGCTGGATGGTTGGACCGTGATGGAGGCTGCGAGCGGTCATCGATTCTGTGTGGTCAAGAAGCAGCTTCCCGGGTTCGACGAGACCGCCGCGGTCTGGAAGGACTGAGCGCGAGCAGTGGTGCGACGACTTCCGCTCTCACGTGGATGTGCGGAAACGGGAATGGAGTTGACTTGCCCCTTGCCGGGAAAGCGGTACTTCTTCTCAAAGAAACTGGAGAAAACCCATGAAACGCATATTCCCGCTTCTCTTTGCAGGCCTTGTACTCTCTGCCGGAGCGTCCGCACCGGTCCGGGCCGAAACCGCCATTCTTGCCGGCGGTTGCTTCTGGTGCGTGGAATCCGATCTGGAGCACCTGTCCGCCGTGCGCGAAGTGGTCTCCGGCTATGCCGGCGGCACGAGCGAGAACCCGACGTACAAGACCTATGAGCGCAGTGGCCACCGGGAAGTGGTCAAGGTCGATTTCGACGAAACCAAACTCTCCTATGGCGACCTCGTCGCGATCTTTCTGCGCACCGTCGATGTGACGGACCCTGGCGGCCAGTTCTGCGACCGGGGTCATGCCTATTCGACGGCGATCTATCCTCTCAACGACGCGCAGGCCAAAGCGGCGAAGGCAGAGATCGCCAAGGCCGAAAAGGTGCTTGGCGGCAAGGTGGTGACGCCCGTCGAGGCGCCGGCCGTCTTCTGGCCCGCCGAGGACTATCACCAGAATTACTACAAGAGCGACGTCAGAACGCTGACCCGTTTCGGCTACGTGACCCGGGCCGACGCCTACAAAGGCTATCGAAAGGGCTGCGGCCGCGACGCCAGGGTCAAGGCGGTCTGGGGCAGCGAAGCCTTCAAGGGACTGCCGAAGGCGGGTAGCTGAAACAGGCCGGCAGTCCGGGAGATTGCCGGTTCATGCTGGTGCGTTCCGTATTATCCCTGCGCCGGACGCTCCTGTCCCAACCAATCTGTTCGTGCTGATTGCCGAAGGCCCTGAACGAATTGAGGCAGCCGATTTGGCTGCCTCGAAATTGATAGCTTTTCGTCGGCGATGGGGATCACCGCCTCATGGAACGCGATGCGATCAGAAGTGGAACGAGGCCCGTGCGCCAACAATGTCCAGATTGCCGTCCACCTCGAAGTCGCGGCCACCGAGGTTATAGGTCTGATCGCCGAACCAGTGATGCTGGTACTCGAGCCCGACCGAGATCCGGTCTGTCACAAACGCCTCGACGCCGCCGCCAAGCACTACGCCGGTATGGGTGTTGGAGTCCGAAGCATTATTGAAAGATGACTTGAGAGTGAGTTCGGCAAAGCTGACCCCGGTCGTGGCATAGGCGAGGAAGCGGTCGAAGGCATAGCCCGCCCGCACGCGGCCTGCAAACATCCAGTTGATATCCGCCTTGAGGCCGAGCGGTGTCGTCGCGTTGAAATCTGCCAGGTTGGCTTCCCCTTCGACACCCAGAACGAATTGACCGAGCATGTGGTTGTAGCCGACATGCGCGCCACCGATGACCGAGTCGAGATCCGTAGACGGGTTATTCAGATTGTCTTCACCCGTGAACCAGCCGTATCCGAGCTGTCCGCCGGCATAGATGCCGTTCCAGTCGTAGGTCGTGGTTGCGACAGGGGTGCCTACAACCGCTGCCGGTGCGGGAAGGTCGGCGGCCTGGGCGTTGCCTGTCAGTAGCGCGAAAGCGAGACCCGCAAGAGCTGCTTGAGACTTCATGAGAAAATTCCTAAAAATGACGTCAGCGTAGAATTGCAACGTAGCGCAACAGCAACTGCAACCAAAAGTGGATTTTGCATTCCTCACGCCGCGGCGAGGCACTCTTTTGGCGAGTGTTGTTTGCCTGCAACACCAAAATATTGGCCTGACATGCCAGAAAAAATGAGCAGGGATCAGAAGCGGTAGCCGATACCCAGATCCACGACATCCGCTTTGCCGCCGGCCTTGAACGGCTGGCCGTCGGCGAGCTGGAACTCCTGGTCATAGAGATGGAAGTGCTTGTAGTCCGCGCGCAGGAAGACGTTTTCTGTCAGCTTGGCTTCGACACCCGCTCCGGCGACCCAGCCATAAAGCATATCGGTGTCGGTGACTTCCCTGTCGCCCGCTAAGGGTATGTAGCCGATGTCATCGTCGGCCAGTTCGGCGTGCTGGACCTGCGTGAACTTGTATTTGCCAAAGCCGAGGCCGCCTGAGACATACGGCATGAAGCGACCGGCGTCATAGCCGAGCCGGGCCGTGACCGAGGCCAGCCATTCCGCATTCTGGCGCACGTTTCCGGTATAGGCGACGTCTTCGAAATTGCCGGCGATACCTTCCACATGTCCGCCGAAGACGATCCGGTCGAACTGCATGTCATACCCGGCAGAGGCGCCGCTGATGAACGAGCGCATCTGCGTGTCCCAGCCGACCGTGTCGTCGCCGGCAACACGGCCGCCGCCTGCGAAGACGACTGCGCTAACGCCTGACCAGCCCTGACGCTCCAGCCTCAACTCCGGAACAGGCTGAACATCCTCAACGATCAGATCGGCCCCCAGAGCAGGTGCGAGCGCGCTTGAAAAGAGTGTCAGTGATAGTGTCCAGAATCGCATGCCTCAGCCCCCGGCAAGAATGACCGGCAGGCATCATCACGCCAAAACCCTCAAGATATTGTTAAGGTTAACGCGGCTCAGACACCGGCTTCGAAAGCCTCGACCACGTCTAGAAACGCCGCGCCATATTTTTCCAGCTTGGACTGACCGACGCCGGAAACGCCGAGAAGGGCATCCGTCGTGACGGGACGCGCGGCGGCGATGCCCGCGAGGGTGGCATCCGGAAACACGACGTAGGACGGCACATTCTGATCGCGGGCAATCTGGGTCCGGAGACGGCGCAACCGCTCGAACAGCAGCTTGTCCTCGTGATCGAGCTCGTCGGCGATCGAGGCCGTACGCGATGTCCGGGTCTTCTTGAGGCCTGCGGCGTTGCGGTCCTTGCGAAGGGCAATCTTTTCCTCGCCCCGCAGGATGATCCGGGCCTTTTCCGTCAGGATCAGCGCTCCAAACTGGGCGTGATCGACATCGACATAGCCCGCGGCAACTAGCTGCCGCGCGATCGATTGCCAGGTCTTTTGCGAAATGTCCTGCCCGATGCCGAAGACGGAGAGCTCCTCATGCCGGAAACGGGTCGTCTTTTCGTTCGACTTGCCCATGAGCACGTCGATCACGTGGCCGGTACCGAAGCGTTGCCCGGTACGGTAGATCGCCGACATGAGCTTTTGTGCCGCTTCCGTTCCGTCCCAGGTTTCCGCTGGCGACAGGCAGGAATCGCAGTTTCCGCAAGGCTCCGGATAGGTTTCGCCGAAATGCGCCAAAAGGGCCTGACGGCGACAGCCCGAGGTCTCGCAGATTCCGAGCAGCGCATTCAGCTTGGCGTTTTCCGCCCGTTTGATCTCGTCCGGGGCATCCCCCTCGGCGATCATCCGGCGGCGCTGCACGAGGTCGGCCATGCCGTAGGCCATGAAGGCCTCCGCCGGCGCCCCGTCGCGGCCTGCGCGCCCGGTTTCCTGATAATAGGCTTCCACGGAGGAGGGCAGGTCGAGATGGGCGACATAGCGCACATCCGGCTTGTCGATCCCCATGCCGAAGGCAACGGTCGCAACCAGGCACAGCCCTTCTTCCAGAAGGAAGGCGTCCTGATTGGCGGATCGCTGATCCGCCGGCAGGCCCGCATGATAGGGCAGGGCGCGAATGCCCTTGTCGCTGAGCCAGGTCGCGATATCCTCGACCTTCGCGCGCGACAGGCAGTAGACGATACCGCTTTCGCCCGCGTGCTTCTTCAGGAAATCGAGAAGCTGCTGGCGCTGGTTGGTGCGTTCGACGATTTCGTAGCGGATGTTGGGCCGGTCGAAGCTGGTCGAAAACACCGTCGCTTCTTCCAGCTGCAGCCGGGCGAGAATGTCCTTCTGCGTGTGCGGGTCGGCCGTTGCCGTGAGCGCGACACGCGGAACGCCCGGATAGCGTTCCGAGAGGCAGGAGAGAGAAAGATACTCCGGCCGGAAGTCATGGCCCCACTGGCTGACGCAATGGGCTTCGTCGATGGCAAAGAGGGCGATGTCCAGCGTGTCGAGGAAGCGGCGGAAATTCTCGTTTCCGAGCCGTTCGGGAGTCACATAAAGGAGATCGATCTCGCCGCGCTGCAGCTGTGCGCGCAAGGCGGATTGTTCATCCTGGGAAAGGGTGGAATTGAGCGCGGCGGCATTGACACCGGCGGCCCGGAGCGCACCGACCTGATCCTTCATCAGCGCGATCAGCGGTGACACCACGACACCGACGCCGCGTCGGCAGAGGGCGGGGATCTGGAAGCACAGTGACTTGCCGGCGCCTGTCGGAAACAGGACGACGGCATCCTTGCCGTCAACAAGGGTCTGGATGACCTCCTGCTGCTTGCCGCGAAAGCTGCTGTAGCCGAAAACCTTCTGCAGAACCGCGAGCGGTTTCGGCTCGACGCGCACTTGCGGAGCGCCAGCGAGCTGCAGGGAAGGGGCTTCCTCCTCGGCGAACGCGGATGACAGGGACATGCGGCTGAAGGTTCCTATGGGTTCCGGATGCCGGGTTCCGAAAGAACCCGACCCTTGCGCACCATGTCTTATTCGCGAAGGAAGGGCAAACCGGCGGTAGCCGGCCTGTGGATGACTTGGCCGGAGCCGGGCTCAGAATTCGGCGTCCGGATCCTCGGCCAGCGTTTCGGCGCAGTGGACGCGCATCTGCTCGGTGAGTTCGTTGAGATCGCCCTTCAGCCTTTCCGGCCGAATGGGCTTGCCGAAATGAACGCGAAACTCGGCGTTCTTCTTGTTCAGCAACTCGTTGAAAACCGTCATGTCCCTGAGTTCGGTGGAGACACGCGCAAGGAAATAGAAAAGACCCGAGTTCCGCCCGCCCATATGCATGGGAATGATCGGCGCCTTGTTCTTGCGCGCGAGCGCGAGCGCGGAGGTCATCCACGGGCGTTCCGTCAGCTTGCCCTCGTGCCAATAGGCAAGACGCCCTGACGGGAACAGCACCACCACCTGCTCCTTGGAAAAGGCGGAAGAGGCGATTTTCAGCGTTTCCTTGGATTTTTGCCGGCTCTTGAAGTCGGCTCGCCATTCCACCGGCACGATCATGTCAGAAAGACGTGGATTGATGCGGATGGCATCCCGGTTGGCGAAGATCGCAAGGTCCCGGCGCCTGGACTTGATGGCATCGAAGAGAACGATACCGTCCGCAATGCCCGTCGGATGGTTCGACACCAGCACCACGGGGCCATCGGCCGGGACGCGGTCGAGACCGAGCGTCGTGACATTCAGCTCCAGCAGGTTGCTGAGATGCTCGAAGACTTCCACGGCTTCCATCTGGTCGATCGTGTCGGCCATCTTCACCGCAGACCTGTAGCGCAGGATCTTGTAGGCGAATGGACGGATGATCGGCCACCATGGGCTGGCCATCACCAGTTTTCCACGTTCGGAGATCAGCACATCGACGATATGCTTGTCGGCCAGCCTGCGCTTCTGCGCAGCCTGTCGGCGCGACGGCAGTGAGTCCGTCTGATCAGTTGTCCGCACTCTTCACCTCTGCCCGTCGGTAAAAGCTAAACACTCTTCCGCATCGTTAGCGAAATCAGCCCCTTGGTGCAAATGATCGTTAAACCAATTCGGTTCCCTAGGCTCTGGTCCGGAGCATCAACTCCACAGGGAACTGGTGAATAATGCCAATATTGTCAAGAAGGAGGCCGCCCAGGCCATGGAACGGGGAGACGGCCGGTCTGCCCAGTAGCAGAAAATGTAGATCACGCGCAGAAGGATGAAAAGCACCGCAAGTCTGTCGATCCAGTCGGGCGCGCCGCCCTGACTCATCGCGACAAAGACGGAGATCGCGAAGAAGGGGAATGCCTCATAGCCATTTTGTTCCGCCGCCTTCGCGCGCGATCTGAAGCCGTCCTTCCAGTAGCCGGGATCGCGCGGGTTGGCGTTGTCGAATTCCCTGTTCATTTTGCCCGGCAGCATGGCGATGAGAGGCAGAAGGGCTGCGGCGAGAACGCACCAGAGAGCCAACGGCATGATTTACTCCTGAGATCATGTTCTTGGTGAAAGAGCCGGATGAAATCCGGCTCCAGGATTTTTTTCGATGCCCGGAACCAGTCCGCGGGTCGCACGTTTAAGAGCGGGGTCTCACCGAAAACCAGTCGACCATATCGTCAATTCTCAAGGGAAACGACAACCTTATCGCTCGTGGCTGCCCGCATGAACAAATGCGTCTTACGGGTTCTGTCATGAAGCCTTCCTGACGTTTCGATAGTCCGGTACCGCAAAGTCAGGCGATTCGCGTTTCCATCCTCGAAAGGGATCCATCCGTGTCGAAAACCAGTGTTCTTTTCATCTGTCCGGACAACTCTTTGCTCGGCCCTCTCGCCGAAGCATACCTGAACTTCAGGGCCGGCGGGCTGATGCGCGCCTTTTCCGCCGGCATCGAGCCGGCTCTCAGGCTGAATGCGCACGTGAAACAGCTTCTGACCTCGGTCGGGGCAAATCCGGAAGGGCTGCAGCCCAAGCCGGTCGACGTCTTTCTGATGCCGCATACCATCGTGCCGGACCGCGTCATTTATCTGGCGGATCTGGCTCCGATCAAGCTTCCCACGCCCTGGAAAACGACGACGTCGAGCCATTGGTGGTCGATCGATACGAAATCAGGCGAGCCGCACGCCTTTGCCGCGAGCGACGACTGTTTCCGAAGGATACGCAAGGCCATCGACCGGCTTCTGGAGCCACCCAGGGTGGAAACACCGTCGATATTGTTTAATGTCGCGTGACGAGACTTAATTCGGTCAATTTCCGACGTTTTGGATTTTTGACAAATTGTGGGCTAAGACAGACAGCCTGATTGGGACGAAGGTGAGGGATTGATTCGTGATGAAGCGTGCGGGAAAATTGGTTTTGGTCGTCTCTATGGTGGCCCTGGTCGCGGGATGCCAGCGGTTCTCTGGAGGGCCTGACCGTGCCGCGCCGTTGCCGGCAACGCCGACGACACCCGTCTCCGGGTCGTCACTTGATCCGCTGGACCCGAATGCGCCTCCTGGCACCAGCAGTCAGCTGGGCGGAGAACAGCCTGCTCCAACCGATCTCGCGAGCAACCCGGTTGCAGCGCCGGCAGGGGCTCAGGATGTCGGTCGGTCGGACCTGCTGGGTGGCTGGAAACTGTCGTCCGCGGGAGAAAACTGTCAGGCGTTCATGACGCTGACAAGCTGGTCCGGCGGGTACCGTGCAAATACCAGAGGTTGTACCTCGCCTGCGCTGTCGGGGATCGCCGCATGGGATCTGACAGGCAATCAGGTGGTGCTGAAAGATGCCTCCGGTGTTATCGTGGCGCAGCTGTATTCCAGCAGTCCCGGGCAGTTTAACGGTCAGACATCTTCCGGAGCTCCTGTCTCACTGTACCGTTAATTCCCCTCCGTATTTTTGCTAGACACTACGCGCTATAGGTGTATATTTGCATAGCTACCGGAAAGGCTGTGCGAATGTCGAAGTACGAACCACTCAGGGAACATCTTGCGCGTCTGGAAGACGTCGTCTGGGCTGCGAAGCTGAACGAGGTCGAGGAGATCATCGGCTCCAACCTGCCCAAGAGCGCTCGCGAGCATAGAACCTGGTGGGCAAATTCCGGCGGCAGCCTCGTGCATCAAAATGCCTGGCTGGACGCCGGATGGCGGGTTGAGCGGACCGACCTGATGCGCGACGTCATCGTTTTCCGCCGCTTGCGCATCGGAGGAACCTCGATCGCAGGCCACGCCGATCGCAACCTCAATTCGCACAAGGCACCCCAGAAACTGGCTGCCAAGCGCCTCGCCAGGGAAATGGCGGCGCTCCGTCAGCCGACGACGGTCACGCTCCGGTCAGAGTGGACGGCGCTCGGCGACGTTCAGGCTACACCCTGTTCCAATCCCGCCATCCCGCATGAGGGTGGTGTCGTGCGGTTCGCATCCATGGACGGCGAGGGTGTCCGGACCATCATCGTCTCCGCTCCCTGTGTCCACGAAGTCTATCGCGGCATCAGGCTGGAAATGCGGGACGTCGAATCCGGCGAGGAGCGAAAGGTCGGTACCCTTCTCATGGAAAAGACCGGATTCGATCCGAAGGCGCCTTTGGAGTGTGATCTGGTCCGCTCCGGCAACGCATGGCTGCTGACCGATGGTCGCGGCCGCAAGGCTAATCTGGACGAACAGTCCGAACGCCATCTGGTCGCCCGCCTCCTGTATCTGCAGGAATTGCAGGCTGGCCGGAAGTCGACGCTGATGCTCCGCTGACGTCGACAGGTTCCTCCCTGAAATTGCCCGCTTCCAGTTCACCGGAAGCGGGTCTTTTTTTGCGGGTTCGCCTGAGAGCCTCGTCCGGAGGAAACGTGTCTTCGACGGTTCGGCGCGTGTCAGCGGCTGGAGTTCCTCAGACAGTCGCCCTCTGGAGGCGGTTGCAGATCGCGGACACGCCGTTCCGATTGCGTTAGCCAATTCCGCGCATGCGGATAGTGCCGAAAAACGGCAGTAACATCTTGATATTCAATCGGTTTAAAATCAGATTGGGTCGCCGCAAAGATCGCTTGTAACCACATCATGACTTGCATCCGCGGCGTTTTGACCTTATTTCGCCGTGCAATTGGTCACGTCCACGACCCCATGAATTCTCATGGAGGGAGTATCACCGTTGAAGATGGAACTGCCGGTCAACCGCGCGATGAGCGCCCGTTACGATGCCCTCGTTGCATCCGGCAACATTACGGAAGACCCGGTCCAGCGAACGGCCGTGCACCAGCTTGACCTTCTCAACACCCGTCTTGCTGAAACACGTCTGGCGTCGAAGAAAAGCTCCCTCGGCTGGCTTTTCGCCAACAAGAAGAACCGGCTCTGGTCGTCCGTGCAGGGTCTCTACATGTGGGGCGGGGTCGGTCGCGGCAAGACAATGCTGATGGACCTCTTCTACGAGGTCACCGTCATCCGCCGCAAAAGGCGTGTCCATTTCCACGAATTCATGACCGATGTGCACGAGCGCATCTTCGCGCACCGTCAGGCGCACAAGGAAGGCAAGGCGAAGGGCGACGATCCGATCCCGCCCGTCGCTGCGCAGATTGCCGAGGAAACGCGGCTCCTGCTGTTCGACGAATTCTCCGTCACGGATATCGCCGACGCCATGATCCTCGGCCGCCTGTTCACGCAGCTGTTCGACCTTGGCGTCATCGTGGTGGCGACATCCAATGTCGAGCCGTCCCAGCTTTACAAGGACGGCCTTAACCGACAGCTCTTCCTGCCCTTCATCGAGATGTTGCAGTCGAAGGTCGAGGTGCTGCACCTGGATTCGCCGACCGACTATCGTCTGGAAAAGCTCTCCGGCGCCCCCGTCTATATCACCCCGCTCGACAATGGCGCGGATGCGCAGATGGACGAGATCTGGTCGAAGCTCACCCACGACATGGACGTTCACAGCGCGGAGCTGGAAAACAAGGGCCGCAAGATCAAGGTGCCGCGCGTTGCTCTCGGGGCGGCGCGCTTCACGTTCGACGACCTGTGCATGAAACCGCTGGGAGCGAGCGACTATCTGCGCATCGCCCACGCCTACAGCACGATCTTCATCGATCATGTTCCCGTGCTGTCGCGGCAGCGACGAAACGAGGCGAAGCGTTTCATCACGCTGATCGACACGCTTTACGATAACGGCACCAAGCTTGTGGTGTCGGCGGCGGCCGAACCGCAGAACCTCTACGATCCGGAAGGCGGAGGAACCGAAGCCTTCGAATTTGACCGGACGGCGTCCCGCCTGATCGAAATGCGATCGGAAGCCTATATCGCGGGAGAAAGCTGAAAACGCACGCATGGGTATGCATTCCGTATAGGAGAGCTATGGGTGCGGGAAGATCTGAAAAATTTTGGCAAGCCCGGCGCAATATTCTTTTGGCGAGGTTGCGCGGGCGAGGCAAAGGGAGTAGTGCCATCGTCAGTCATCGGCGGATGGCACAGAGTTCCATCTTACGTAAAGGGAAACTTTCGATATGGCGCGGAACAAAATTGCCTTGATCGGCTCAGGTCAGATCGGCGGCACGCTCGCACATCTGGCTGGTTTGAAGGAACTGGGAGACATCGTCCTCTTCGACATCGCGGAAGGTGTTCCGCAGGGCAAGGCACTCGACCTCGCTGAATCGTCCCCGGTCGACGGCTTCGACGCGAAGCTTGCAGGCGCGAACAGCTACGAAGCCATCGAAGGTTCCGACGTCGTCATCGTGACGGCAGGCGTTCCCCGCAAGCCGGGCATGAGCCGCGACGATCTGCTGGAAATCAACCTGAAGGTCATGGAGCAGGTCGGCGCAGGCATCGCGAAATACGCTCCGAACGCTTTCGTCATCTGCATCACCAACCCGCTCGACGCGATGGTCTGGGCCCTGCAGAAGTTCTCCGGCCTGCCGAAGAACAAGGTCGTCGGCATGGCCGGTGTGCTGGACAGCTCGCGTTTCCGCTACTTCCTTGCCGAGGAATTCAACGTTTCCGTTGAAGACGTCACCGCATTCGTCCTCGGCGGCCACGGCGACACCATGGTGCCGCTGACCCGCTACTCCACCGTTGCAGGCATCCCGCTCACCGATCTGGTCAAGATGGGCTGGTGCACGGCCGAGCGCCTGGAAGAGATCGTCCAGCGCACCCGCGATGGCGGTGCGGAAATCGTCGGTCTCCTGAAGACCGGTTCCGCCTTCTACGCTCCGGCAGCTTCCGCCATTGCGATGGCCGAAAGCTACCTGAAGGACAAGAAGCGCGTGATGCCGTGTGCGGCTGCCCTCGATGGCCAGTACGGCCTCAAGGACACATACGTCGGCGTTCCGGTGGTGATCGGGGCCGAGGGCGTCGAGCGCATCATCGAGATCGACCTTCAGGGCGATGAGAAAGCCAACTTCGACAAGTCTGTCGGCTCCGTCGACGGTCTCGTCGAAGCCTGCAAGAAAATTCAGCCGGCGCTCGCGTAACGCGATCGCCATAAGGCACAACGGCCGTTTCGTCCTCTGGGCGGAACGGTCCTCCGAACAGGGGGAAACACATGAATATTCACGAGTATCAGGCCAAGGCAGTGCTGAAGGAATTCGGCGCTCCCGTGGCTGAAGGTGTGGCCATCTTCTCAGCGGATGAAGCTGAAGCTGCCGCGAAGAGCCTTCCGGGACCGCTTTGGGTCGTCAAGTCGCAGATCCATGCCGGCGGCCGGGGCAAGGGCAAGTTCAAGGAACTGGGCTCTGACGCGAAGGGTGGCGTTCGCCTTGCCTTCTCCCTGGACGAAGTTACCGCCCACGCACGGGAAATGCTCGGCAACACGCTGGTCACCAAGCAGACCGGCGATGCGGGCAAGGTCGTCAACCGTCTTTACATCGAAGACGGCGCGGACATCGAGCGCGAGCTTTACCTCTCCATCCTCGTTGATCGCACCGTCGGTCGTCCGGCTTTCGTGGTCTCCACCGAAGGCGGCATGGACATCGAGGCCGTTGCCGAGGACACCCCGGACAAGATCATCACTCTGCCGATCGATCCGGACACCGGCGTGACCGAAGCCGACGCCACCAAGCTCTGCGATGCGCTTGAGCTGACCGACGCGGCCCGCGAAGACGGCAAGAAGCTCTTCCCGATCCTCTACAAGGCTTTCGTCGAAAAGGACATGAGCCTTCTGGAGATCAACCCGCTGATCGTCATGAAGGACGGCCACCTGCGCGTTCTCGACGCCAAGGTCTCCTTCGACGGCAACGCCCTGTTCCGTCATCCGGACATCATGGAGTTGCGCGACGAGACCGAGGAAGACGCCAAGGAAATCGAAGCGTCCAAATACGATCTCGCCTATGTTGCCCTCGACGGCGACATCGGCTGCATGGTCAATGGCGCCGGCCTTGCCATGGCGACCATGGACATCATCAAGCTCTACGGTTCGGAGCCTGCCAACTTCCTCGACGTTGGCGGTGGCGCTTCCAAGGAGAAGGTGACTGCGGCGTTCAAGATCATCACCTCCGATCCGAACGTGAAGGGCATCCTGGTCAACATCTTCGGCGGCATCATGCGCTGCGACGTGATCGCGGAAGGCGTGATCGCGGCGGTTCAGGAAGTCGGTCTCCAGGTTCCGCTTGTTGTGCGCCTTGAAGGCACCAACGTGGAACTCGGCAAGAAGATCATCAACGAAAGCGGCCTGAACGTCATCGCCGCCGATGATCTCGACGACGCCGCCCAGAAAATCGTCAAAGCCGTGAAGGGGGGCGCGTAAATGTCCATCCTCGTCAATAAAGACACGAAAATCATCGTTCAGGGCCTGACCGGCAAGACCGGTACCTTCCACACGGAACAGGCGCTTGAATATTACGGCACCAGGATGGTCGCCGGCGTCCATCCGAAGAAGGGCGGCGAGACCTGGTCTTCGGGCCTCGAAAGCTCCGCCGAGCTGCCGATCTTCGCCACCGTTGGCGAAGCAAAGGAAGCCACCGGCGCCGATGCCTCCGTGATCTACGTCCCGCCGGCAGGCGCGGGCGCAGCCATCATCGAGGCGATTGATGCGGAAGTGCCGTTCATCGTCTGCATCACCGAGGGCATCCCGGTCGCTGACATGGTCAAGGTCAAGGCCCGGCTTGAAAAGTCCAAGTCGCGTCTCCTCGGCCCGAACTGTCCCGGTATCCTGACCCCCGAAGAATGCAAGATCGGCATCATGCCGGGCTCCATCTTCAAGAAGGGTTCGGTGGGTGTTGTTTCCCGCTCCGGCACGCTTACCTATGAGGCGGTCTTCCAGACGTCCAATGCAGGCCTCGGTCAGACGACCGCAGTCGGCATCGGCGGCGACCCGGTCAAGGGCACGGAATTCATCGACGTCCTGGAAATGTTCCTGGCCGACGATGAAACCGAATCCATCATCATGATCGGTGAAATCGGGGGTTCCGCGGAAGAAGAAGCCGCACAGTTCCTCAAGGACGAGGCCAAGAAGGGCCGCAAGAAGCCGATGGCCGGCTTCATCGCCGGTCGTACGGCGCCTCCGGGACGGACCATGGGTCACGCCGGTGCCGTGATTTCCGGCGGCAAGGGCGGCGCGGAAGACAAGATTGCCGCGATGGAAGAAGCCGGCATCAAGGTTTCTCCGTCTCCGGCCAAGCTCGGCGAGACCCTGCTAGAGGTCCTGAAGGGCTGAATTGTCAAGAATCTTTGTGGTTTGGAACCTAAACTGTTTACGTTTCATGCTGCATGGTGAAAGGATGGGTTACGGCGCGGTTTACGTGCCGTAACCATTTTTCGAGGGACCGGAATGTCGGGGGAGCACCTGGCGCCGGTCTTGGAAGGGAACCGGCCGCGGGCCAATTTTCGGCCCGCCTGAACAAAAAGGGCGGAGGAAACCTCCGCTAGATGGACATGGCACGGCAGGAAGCGAACAACGTATTCGCACTGACGTCGTTGCTTTACGGCGCCAACGCAGCCTATATCGAAGACCTCTACGCACAGTACAAGACAGATCCGGACTCGGTCGAACCCGACTGGCAGGATTTCTTCGCGGCATTTCAGGACGAAAAGGAAGCCGTCCTGAAAGAGGCGCGTGGTGCGCCGTGGAAACGTAAGGACTGGCCGATCGAGGCCAATGGCGATCTCGTCAACGCATTCGACGGAAACTGGGGGCCGATCGAGCAGAAGATCGGCGACAAGCTCAAGCAGAAGTCGGAAGCCAAGGGCGCACCGATGTCGGACGCCGAGGTCCATCAGGCGACACGCGATTCCGTTCGCGCCCTGATGATGATCCGCGCCTATCGCATGCGCGGCCATCTTCACGCCGACCTCGACCCGCTGGGCCTTGCCGGTAAGGGTGACCACGAAGAACTGCATCCGTCCTCCTACGGCTTCACCGAAGCCGAGTGGGACCACAAGATCTTCATCGACCATGTTCTCGGCCTGGAATACGCCACCATCCGCGAGATGCTGGACATCCTGAAGCGGACCTACTGCTCGACCCTCGGCGTCGAGTTCATGCATATTTCCGACCCGGCTGCGAAGTCCTGGATCCAGGAACGCATCGAGGGACCGGACAAGCAGGTGGCCTTCACCAGTGAAGGCAAGAAGGCGATCCTCAACAAGCTCGTCGAGGCGGAAGGCTTCGAGAAGTTCCTGGACGTCAAATACACCGGCACCAAGCGCTTCGGCCTTGACGGCGGCGAAGCACTGATCCCCGCGCTCGAACAGATCATCAAGCGCGGCGGCTCCATGGGCCTGAAGGAAATCGTCTTCGGCATGGCCCACCGCGGCCGCCTGAACGTGCTCTCCCAGGTCATGGGCAAGCCTCACCGGGCCATCTTCCACGAGTTCAAGGGCGGCTCCTATGCGCCGGACGAAGTAGAAGGCTCCGGTGACGTCAAGTATCACCTCGGTGCATCTTCCGACCGGTCCTTTGACGGTAACGATGTTCACCTGTCGCTGACCGCGAACCCATCGCACCTCGAAATCGTCAACCCCGTCGTTCTCGGCAAGGCCCGCGCCAAGCAGGACCAGCTCGCCGCGAACGACGATGGCAATTTCATCGAGACACCGGATGTCGACCGCAGCACGGTCCTGCCGCTACTGCTGCATGGCGATGCGGCTTTTGCGGGTCAGGGCGTCGTTGCGGAGTGCTTCGGCTTGTCGGCCCTTCGAGGCCACCGCACCGGCGGCTCCGTCCATGTGATCATCAACAACCAGATCGGCTTCACGACGAACCCGCGCTTCTCGCGGTCCTCACCGTATCCGTCTGACATGGCGAAGGTCATCGAGGCACCGATCCTCCACGTCAACGCGGACGATCCGGAAGCCGTGGTCTTCGCTGCCAAGATCGCCATCGAATTCCGCCAGACTTTCCAGCGTCCGGTGGTCATCGACATGATCTGCTACCGCCGCTTCGGCCACAACGAGGGCGACGAGCCGGCGTTCACGCAGCCGATCATGTACCGCAAGATCCGCAAGCACGCGACGACGCTCCAGATCTATTCCGAGCGCCTGATCAAGGAAGGCCTCGTCTCTCAGGACGAAGTCGACCAGATGAAGGCCGACTGGCGCAAGCATCTGGACGGCGAGTTCGATGCCGGCGATGCGTTCAAGCCGAACAAGGCCGACTGGCTGGACGGCAAGTGGGCCGGCATGAAGAGGGCTGATGACGAGGATGATCCGCGCCGCGGCGAAACCGGTCTGCCGATCGACGAGCTGAAGGACATCGGTCGTGCTCTGACGCACGTTCCCGAAGGCTTCAACATTCACCGCACGATCGCGCGGTTCATGAACCACCGTGAACGCATGATCGAAACCGGAGAAGGGATCGACTGGGCGACTGCCGAGGCGCTTGCCTTTGCGTCGCTGCTGAAGGAAGGTCACCCGATCCGCCTGTCCGGTCAGGACTGCGAACGCGGCACGTTCTCCCAGCGCCATTCGGTCCTCTACGATCAGGAAAACGAAAGCCGCTATATTCCGCTGAACCACATTTCGCCGGATCAGCAGCGCTACGAAGTCATCAACTCGATGCTGTCGGAAGAAGCCGTGCTCGGCTTCGAATACGGCTACTCCCTGGCAGAGCCGCGTGCCCTGACCCTCTGGGAAGCCCAGTTCGGCGACTTCGCCAACGGTGCTCAGGTCCTGTTCGACCAGTTCATCTCTTCCGGCGAACGCAAGTGGCTTCGCATGTCTGGTCTCGTCTGCCTTCTGCCGCATGGCTACGAAGGTCAGGGACCGGAGCATTCTTCCGCACGCCTGGAGCGCTTTCTCCAGATGTCCGCGGAAGACAACATGCAGGTCGCAAACTGTTCGACCCCGGCGAACTACTTCCACATCCTGCGCCGTCAGCTCTGCCGTGATATCCGCAAGCCGCTGATCCTGATGACGCCGAAATCGCTGCTGCGTCACAAGCGCGCCGTGTCGAAGCTGGACGAACTGGGGCCGCAGTCCACGTTCCACCGTCTGCTGTGGGACGATTGGGGACCGAACCTCAATTCCGAAAGCAAGCTCGTCGCCGACGACAAGATCCGCCGGGTCGTGATGTGTTCGGGCAAGGTCTACTACGACCTGTTCGAGGAGCGCGAGAAGCGCGGCATCGACGACGTCTATCTGCTGCGCGTGGAACAGCTCTACCCGTTCCCGAAAAAGGCGCTGATGCTGGAGCTTGCCCGCTTTCCGCAGGCCGAAATGGTCTGGTGTCAGGAAGAGCCCAAGAACATGGGCGGCTGGTTCTTCGTCGAGCCCTACATCGAATGGGTTCTGGAGCAGATTGATGCCAAGCACAGGCGTCCGCGTTATGCGGGCCGCTCGGCGATGGCTTCGACGGCGACCGGTCTCATGTCCGCACACCTGGCACAGTTGCAGGCCTTCCTCGAAGAAGCCCTCGGGAACTAACCAGTTTAATCGGGAGGGCCTTCGGGCCCTCTTCAAAAAAATCGGCCAGGTAATTTTAAGAGAAGGTAACCATGGCAACCGAAATTCGCGTGCCCACGCTGGGCGAATCCGTTTCTGAAGCAACGATTGCACAATGGTTCAAGAAGCCCGGCGACGCCGTCAGTCAGGATGAACCGCTGGTGGAACTCGAAACCGACAAGGTAACGGTCGAAGTTCCCGCACCGGCTGCCGGTACGCTGGAAAGCATCGTGGTCAATGAAGGCGACACCGTCGAGGTCGGCGCCCTTCTCGGCCAGATCGCGGAAGGCGGGGCTGCTGCTCCCAAGAAGGAAGAAAGCAAGCCCGCCGAGGCGAAAGCCGAAGCCAAATCCGACGCGAAGGCGGACCTCGTTGACGTCGTGACCCCGAGCGCGGGCGAATCCGTGACCGAAGCCGAAGTCGGCGAATGGAGCGTCAAGGTCGGCGACGTGGTCAAGGCCGACGACACCCTGGTGGAACTTGAAACCGACAAGGCCGCCCAGGAAGTCCCGGCTCCGGTTGCCGGCAAGGTGGTCAAGATCGCCGTTGAAACCGGTACGACTGTTGAACCAGGCGTTCTCCTTTGCCAGATCGATCCCTCGGGTGCGGGTGCATCCGCAGGTTCGTCCGAAAGCGCTCCGGCACCGGCCCAGTCCGCATCTGCTCAGTCCTCTTCGTCAAAGAGCGGTGGCTCCTCCATGCCGCCGGCGCCGTCGGCTGCGAAGATGATGGCCGAGAACAATGTTTCCGCCGACCAGGTTTCCGGCTCCGGCAAGCGTGGCCAGGTGCTGAAGGAAGACGTGATCAATGCGCTGTCTTCCGGTGCGACCTCCGGTGCGTCCGCACCGGCCGCCGCTGCCCGCGGTCCGGTCGCTGCCGACGACGAAGCGCGCGAAGAGCGCGTGCGCATGACCAAGCTGCGCCAGACCATCGCGCGTCGCCTCAAGGACGCCCAGAACACGGCAGCCATGCTGACCACCTACAACGAGGTCGACATGGGGCCGGTCATGGAACTGCGCAAGCAGTACAAGGACCTGTTCGAGAAGAAGCACGGCGTCAAGCTCGGCTTCATGGGCTTCTTCACCAAGGCCGTGACCCACGCGCTGAAGGAAGTTCCGGCGGTCAACGCCGAGATCGACGGCACCGACATCATCTACAAGAACTTCTGCCACATTGGCGTTGCCGTGGGCACCGACAAGGGTCTTGTGGTTCCGGTCGTGCGCGATGCCGACCAGATGAGCATTGCCGAGGTCGAGAAGGAAATCGGCAACCTCGGCAAGAAGGCTCGCGACGGCAAGCTCGGCATGGCCGACATGACCGGCGGCACCTTCACCATCTCCAACGGTGGTGTCTATGGCTCGCTGATGTCATCGCCGATCCTGAACGCGCCGCAGTCCGGTATTCTCGGAATGCACAAGATCCAGGACCGTCCGATGGCCGTCAACGGCCAGGTGGTGATCCGCCCGATGATGTATCTGGCGCTCTCCTACGACCACCGGGTCGTCGACGGCAAGGAGGCCGTGACCTTCCTGGTGCGCGTCAAGGAAAGCCTGGAAGATCCGCAGCGTCTGGTCCTCGATCTCTGATCGGGGCTCCGGCACGAAAGCCCTCTGAAGGAAGGCCGGGAGGAGCAGGCCGATGAGTCTGGAATTTCTCATTACCGCCCTGATCGTGGTGCTGGTTCCCGGAACCGGCGTCGTCTACACGGTGGCGGTCGGACTCGGAAAGGGGCGGCAGGCATCCATTGCCGCCGCCTTCGGCTGCACGCTCGGCATCATTCCGGCCATCCTGGCGTCTGTCGTCGGTCTCTCGGCGCTGATGCACACCAGTGCGCTGGTGTTTCAGCTCGTGAAATACGCAGGCGTCGCCTATCTTCTCTATCTTGCCTGGCAGACGCTCAAGCAAAGCGGCCCGCTGGACCTGAAAGCGGACCGCAGTTCAGGCAAGAGCCTGGCTGCCATCGCGCGCACCGGGTTTCTGATCAACATCCTCAATCCGAAGCTGACGGTCTTCTTCATGGCGTTCCTGCCGCAGTTCGTCAGCCCCGTGGCGGCGAATCCGACGCTCGACATGATCCTGCTCGGCGGCGTCTTCATGGCGATGACCTTCGCGGTCTTCGTGGTCTACGGTCTGTGTGCGTCGCTCGTGGGCACACGCGTCCTTCGTAGCGACCGTGTCATGGCGTGGATGCGCCGCACCGTTGCGCTGGCTTTCGCCGGCTTCGGCCTGCGGCTGGCGCTCGCGGACCGGTGAGCGCAGGGAGGCGAGGGTGACAATGAGAAGGAACGACAAACGGACCGGGCCACTGACCCGCCTGCTGGCGGCCTGCGCCGCGGCTGTCTGTCTGGCAAGCCCGATCGTTCTGTCTCTCGCCACACCGGTTTCGGCTGCTCCCAAGGCAGTCTTCCTGCCTCAGATCGAGGGCGGATACGCGGTTCAGGGACTGAACCCTGACGGCACCAGGTATCAGGGCAGTGTCCGGATCACAGTCAAGGACGGCACGGCGTTCTTCCGCCGGGACATTGCAGGCAAATCCTTCCACGGTCAGGGTCCCCTGACCGGCAACACACTGATCATCGACTGGGGGCAGGCCAACCCGGTGATCTACACCATCAATTCTGACGGCACGCTTACCGGCTCATGGGCCGCAGGCCGGGCGTCGGAATTCCTGCGGCGGTTGAACTGATCCGACCAATCCCGAACCCGGAGACGGAATGTCCGACAGCGTGATCATAGTGACCGGAGGAAGCCGGGGCATCGGAGCGAGCACATCCCGCAAGCTCGGCGCGCTCGGGCATACCGTTGTCGTCAACTATGCGGGCAATGAAGCCGCGGCTTCCGGGGTGGTCGGCGAGATCCGCGCTGCCGGCGGCAAGGCCGAGGCCTTAAAGGCCGATATCAGCCGTGAAGACGACGTGCTGCGGCTTTTTCAGGCTGCCGACGATCTGGGGACCCTCAAGGGCCTCGTCAACAATGCCGGCGTCGTCGACCAATCGATCCGCGTCGACGAGATGTCACTGGAGCGCATGACGCGAATCATGAACATCAATGTGATCGGTGCGTTCCTGTGTGCACGGGAAGCGGTCCGGCGCATGTCGACGAAACACGGCGGTCACGGCGGCGTCATCGTCAATCTGGGGTCGGCCGCATCCAAGCTCGGGGCGCCGGACATGTATGTGGACTATGCCGCTGCGAAGGGGGCCATCGACACGATGACCGTGGGGCTGGCAAAGGAAGTCGCCTTGGAGGGCATCCGCGTCAACGCGGTGCGTCCAGGCATCATCGATACCGAAATACATGCCTCCGGCGGCGCGCCCGACCGGGTGGACCATCTGAAATCCCAACTGCCGATGAAACGTCCGGGAACCTCCGACGAGGTCGCGGACGCGATCGTCTGGCTTATGTCCGATCAGTCCGGCTACACCACCGGAGCCATACTCGATGTCTCCGGTGGCCGGGCAATTCTACCGTGATCCGTGTGTCTGTGCGTCAGACACCGGGCAAAAACTGAAAGAGGCAAAGGCGACCTAAAATGTCCCAATATGATCTTGTCGTCATCGGAACCGGCCCTGGTGGCTATGTGTGCGCAATCAAGGCTGCTCAACTTGGTCTGAAGACCGCCGTGGTGGAAAAGCGTGACACCCTCGGCGGCACTTGCCTCAACATCGGCTGCATTCCCTCCAAGGCGCTGCTACATGCCTCGGAAATGTTCGAGGAAGCCGGTCACGGCTTCGAGAAGCTCGGCATCAAGGTCGGCAAGCCGAAGCTCGAACTCAACGACATGATGAAGCACAAGTCCGACGTGGTCGATGCCAACGTCGGCGGTGTCGCCTTCCTCATGAAGAAGAACAAGATCGACGTCCATACAGGCACCGGCAAGATCCTTGAAAAAGGCAAGGTCGAAGTGACCGACGCCGACGGCAAGGCCAACGTGCTGGAGACGAAGAACATCGTCATCGCCACCGGTTCGGACGTGATGCCCCTGCCGGGCGTCGAGGTCGACGAGAAGCAGGTCGTCTCCTCCACCGGAGCCCTGGAACTGGACAAGGTTCCGGGCAAAATGATCGTTGTCGGCGGCGGCGTCATCGGCCTCGAACTCGGCTCGGTCTGGAACCGTCTGGGCGCCGAGGTCACGGTCGTGGAATTCATGGACAAGATCCTCGGACCGATGGACGGCGACGTTTCCAAGAACTTCCAGCGCACGCTCAAGAAGCAGGGCATGGAATTCAAGCTCTCGTCCAAGGTCACCGGCGTCGAGACGAAGGGCAAGGGCCTTTCCGTCACCGTGGAGCCTGCGAAGGGCGGTGACAAGGAAGTGCTGGAAGCCGACATCGTTCTGGTGGCCATCGGCCGTCGCCCATACACCGAAGGCCTCGGCCTCGATGCCGCCGGCGTAAAGATGGACGATCGCGGCCGGGTGGCCATCGACGCTCACTACAAGACGAACGTCGACGGCATCTACGCGATCGGCGACGTGGTCGTCGGCCCGATGCTGGCGCACAAGGCCGAGGACGAAGGCGTCGCCCTGGCTGAAATTCTGGCCGGTCAGGCCGGGCATGTGAACTACGACGTCATTCCGAGCGTCGTCTACACGCAGCCGGAAGTCGCCTCCGTCGGCAAGACGGAAGAAGAGCTGAAAGCCGCCGGTGTCGAATACAAGACCGGCAAGTTCGTCTTCTCCGCCAATGGTCGCGCCCGCGCCATGAACAAGACCGACGGTTTTGCGAAGGTCCTGGCCGATGCAAAGACCGACCGCGTTCTGGGTGTCCATATCGTCGGCTTCGCAGCCGGTGAAATGATCCACGAAGCAGCAGTGTTGATGGAGTTCGGCGGCTCTGCGGAAGACCTGGGCCGGACCTGCCACGCCCACCCGACCATGTCGGAAGCCGTCAAGGAAGCGGCGCTCGCCGCTTTCGCCAAGCCGATCCACTCCTGATCGGTCTTCGCTATCGAGCCAAGTAAAAGGCTGTAGAAAACAATCGAAAAACGCCCGCGGCCAAGTTGTCCGCGGGCGTTTTTTCAGCTGGGAACGGTTGGAAAAACACAAGGTCAGTTGCCTGCCGCTGCGGCTCCAAGCCATGGCAGCCGACCTCCGGACGCATAAGACCAGCAACGAACAATGCTGGTCCTTGCCGTCCGGATCTCGACGGCGGCTCACAAAGCTTCAGCAAGACGGGACCGCAGGACCATCCGGCGGTCTCGCCATTCACAAAAAATGAGGCGTCCGTGTGCGGCTGGAGGCCGGACTCAGTTCGCGGGTTTTTCCGTCGGTACGGGCTGGATGGTTTCCTCTGCCAGCACCGTGTCGCTCAGATCGTTCGTGCCTACGGCGACGGTCTGGTCGGTCCAGGGAGTCGCGGTCGTCTCGGCGACGGTGATGTTCGTTTCCGCCTTGGCGGTCTTGTTCCAGGCGCAGGCCTGTGCTGATCCGACCGCGAAGGCCGTCATCGCAAGGGTCGTCAGAACCGGGGTGAGTACACGCATATTCCCCTCCGTTTTCATTGACTGCACCATGCAGCCTTCCCTTAGGGTAACGCATGATGGCTTTCCAGCAAGGAAAAAGCGAAGATCGACTTGTTCCGTGAAGCCTAACGGCCACGTTCCAGATTGTAGACCGTTTCCACGTGAGGCTCCGACAGATCATTGACGATACTGATGACCTGAACGTCGATCAGATCGCTGAAAGCCTTCAGACTGAGCTGCTTGCTGGAGAGAAAACCGATCAGAAGCACTTTGATCCTGCCGGTGGAATCGAGCTCGCCTTTTGTCCATCCCCATTTGCAATCGCGGGGCACGCACGATGTGAAGGCGCGAACGCGCACGTGCACGGTTTCGTTCTCGCAGCGGCTTTCGACCTCTATCCGGCTGATCTCCTTGGGCTTGGCCTGGCGGTTCACCCAGACGCCATCTTCGGGCAGCGGACAATAGATGCGCTCGGCGGCCGAAGCGGAAACGGCGCTCATCAGAAGCAGGCCGACAGTCAACAGGACGAAACGCATGGACGGTCTCCTTTTTCCGGCTGGCAGGGAAGGGCAGGGGCAGCCTAACCTATCCCGGGTTGCACGGCCATCAGCTCATCTTCTGGGATGCGCCTTGTCATAGGCGCTCAGAAGATGCGCACTGTCGATCTCGGTATAGATTTGCGTCGAGGCGAGGCTCGCGTGGCCGAGGAGTTCCTGGATCGTCCTGAGGTCGCCGCCGCCCGCCAGAAGATGCGTTGCAAAGGAATGGCGCAGCGCATGCGGGGTGGCTGTGTCCGGAAGACCGAGCGCGCCGCGGAGCTTTTCCATGGCCAGCTGGATGAGACGGGGATTGAGAGGTCCGCCCCGCGCGCCCATGAACAGCGGTCCGTCTGCGGTCACCGGATAGGGGCACAGCTTCATGTAGAGTGCGACCGCGTCGCAGACCGCCGGCAAAATCGGCACGATGCGTTCCTTCCGGCCCTTGCCGATGATCCGCATCGTTCGCGTGCCGGGTTTGGGGGCCATGCTGCCGGTCAGCGACAGGGCTTCGGAAATGCGCAGACCACACCCGTAGAGAAGGGTCAGGACAGCCGCGTTGCGTGCCTCGATCCAGGCTTCGCTTTCCATGGCCATATCGCCGCGCGTCAGCTCGACGGCATCTCGGGATGAAACAGGCTTGGGCAGCGAGCGCGACTGGCGCGGCGGGCGCACGGCCGCCGAAGCCGCTGCATTCACTTCGCCCCGCCGTTCCAGGAATTTCAGGAAAGACCGGATACCGGCAAGCCCGCGTGCGAGCGAGCGGCTCTGGACACCCTGGCGCCGCCGGCTTGCCAGGAACCCTCGAAAGTCGGCCGGGCGCAGATCGGCAACATCCTTGAGGCACGGAGCCCCGCCGAGGTGGTTGGTCAGAAAGCGCAGAAACTGTCGGAGATCGCGTTCATAGGCGAGCAGTGTCTTGTCCGAAAGCCGACGCTCGTCCGACAGATGGTCCAGCCACTGCCCGACGCGTTGGTTGAGATCGGGCTGGGCGGTGACAAGCAGGCTGTCGGTATCGGAATGTGTCGCGCTCATCCTGTCATTTTGACGAAGAGAACGTACGGATGTGTTAACGCCAACCGGAAACGACATCGTTCTGCCCGGCAGAGCGATCTTTCAGTCGCCCACCTGCAGAAAGTGCGGCGGCGCGTCGCCGTCGAGCACGACTGCCGTTAGCTTGCCACCGAAGACGGCACCGGTATCAATCCCGATCCGGTTGTGTTGCACAACCGGTTCGTCGACAGGCGTATGACCATGCACGACCACGTAGGGATGGGTCGCCTCGCTCTCCAGAAACAGGTCCCGGATCCAGAGCATGTCGTCCGGCTCCTGGTCCTGGAGCGGGATGCCCGGCCGAATGCCGGCATGGACGAAAAGATAGGGACCGGCAATGTGATGGTGCGGAAGAGCCTCCAGCCAGGAGAGGCGATCCTGTCCCAGCGCCTCGACCAAGGCGGCGGGATCGCGGGGCTCCGGATGCACGGGAAGACCAAGGCTTGCGAGTGTCTCGAGACCGCCGTTCGGCAGCCAGAAGTCCCAGGCTGAAGCATTGTCAGGTGCCAGGCAGTCCATCATCATGGCTTCGTGATTGCCCTTGAGACAGATGACCCTGAAGCCCTCCACCCCTTGCATCAGCCGGTCGATGACACCTGCGCTGTCGGGGCCACGGTCGACATAGTCGCCGACGTGCAGGATATGTCCCTCCCGGTCCGAATGCATGAGGCGGTGAAAATCCCGGATCTTTTCATGAAGATTGCCAAGAAGGTCGTTGCGGCCATGGACATCGCCGATGGCGTAAAGGATTGGAGTCATGGCTCGCACTGTAACTGGAAGAGAGAATGAGGACCACAGGGGCCGGAGACGGCAGACGTTTCCTGCGGTGCCGCCGGCATGTCACATGGCGGAGAGCCGGGTTGAAGACAGCCCGCTCTAAACGGATCTGCGTTCAAGCGGGGACCGGCCAAGGTGTCGCAGGACCTTCGCGCAGTTTAAGGGTGAAAAGCGCCAGCTCCAGCAAAAAGGCCCGGACGATCCGGGCCTTCTGTCATTTTCGGTCTGTCGGAAAACCGAAGCTTAGAGAATGCTCTGGCCGGTCTTTGCCCAGTCCGCGACGAAGGCGTCGAGGCCCTTGTCGGTCAGCGGGTGCTTGACGAGAGCCTTGAGTGTCGCCGGCGGAACCGTTGCGACGTCGGCACCGATGATGGCGCATTCCTTGACGTGGTTGGCCGTGCGGATCGAGGCTGCCAGAATCTCGGTTTCGAACCCGTAGTTGTCGTAGATCACGCGGATTTCGCGGATCAGCTCAAGGCCGTCGATGTTGATGTCGTCCAGGCGGCCGAGGAACGGAGAGATGTAAGTCGCACCGGCCTTGGCGGCCAGAAGCGCCTGGTTGGCGGAGAAGCACAGCGTCACATTCGTCTTGGTGCCTTCGCCGCTCAGCTGCTTGCAGGCCTTCAGCCCGTCAAATGTCAGCGGCAGCTTGATGACCACGTTCGACGCGATCTCGCGCAGGACCTGAGCTTCCTTGATCATCGTTTCGAAATCGGTCGCGGCGACTTCCGCGGAGACATCCCCGGAGGTGATCTTGCAGATCTCGGCGATAACTTCCTTGAAGTCGCGACCGGACTTGGCGATCAGAGACGGATTGGTGGTCACACCGTCGAGCAGGCCAGTGGATTCCAGTTCCTTGATTTCGGCCGTGTCCGCGGTGTCGACGAAAAATTTCATGATGTCGGTACTCCCTATGAGGCGCCCGTCCGGTCGCCTGAAGCCTCGCCCCATTGTCGGGGCAAAACGATTGCGTTGTTGGCTGCGCTCTCTTTACCTCAGGATGATGGCAAGAAGAAACCCTGTTTCTCCGGTGGACGACTTTTTGGGGTACGTACCTCAGATGGCCCGAGCTGGTGCTGAATGTGCATGGTCCTTCGGCGCAGTGGCGTGCGCAAGAGACCTACGACGGAAGAAAATGGCCAGTCATGACGGCTTATGCGTCTGGAAAGGCAGGCCAAAAGGATGTGGTCTTCCCATCCTTTCCCAATCCGCTTGCCGGATATAGGTTTGGATGCGCGAATCTGTTGTCTTGCAGACGGCGCCCTCGCGTTCTCAAGGAACTCATTGCTTGCTTTTCGACGATCCAGACTTCAAGGAAACCATTGCCAGTGTTCTGGTGCCCGTTGCCGTGCCCCGGGCCTACACCTACAAGGTGCCGCCGGGCATCAGCGTCGTGCCGGGCACGATCGTCCGCGTGCCGCTTGGCACCCGAGAGGTTGTCGGCGCGGTCTGGGACGGGGAGCCGGATGCGGCCATCAATCCGAAGAAGCTGAAATCCATTACCCATGTCTACCAGAATACGGCGCCGCTCGATGCGGATCTGCGTCGCTTCGTCGACTGGGTTGCCGGTTGGACGCTCGGTGCGCCGGGCATGGTGCTGCGCATGGTGCTGCGGTCCGAAGAAGCGCTGGAGCCGGAAGCGCCCGTCGCCGGGGTGCGCCGTATAGAAGGTGCCGAACCGGACCGGTGGACCGATGCGCGCAGGCGGGTTCTGGAGACGATGGAAGACGGCTTTGCGTGGACGAAAAGCGGCCTTGCCCACGCGGCCGGTGTCTCGCCTTCAGTCATAGATGGGCTGCTCCAGCAGGAAGTCCTGGAAGTCGTCTCCATGCCGGCGGCCCCGCCACCGCCGAAACCGCAGCTCGATTTTTCGCAAAAGCCCCTGACGCCCGCCCAGCAGGCGGCAGCGGAAGGCCTTGTGAAAACCTTCGACAAGCCGAATGGCAGCGTAACTCTGATCGACGGCGTCACCGGTTCCGGCAAGACCGAAGTCTATTTCGAGGCCATTGCAGAAGCGATACGGCGCGACCGACAGGCACTCGTGCTCTTGCCGGAAATCGCCCTGACCGAGCAGTTTCTGCGCCGTTTCGAACAACGGTTCGGTGTCTACCCGGCCGAGTGGCACTCCGAAATCACGGTGAAGAACCGGACCCGGGTCTGGCGGGGCGTCGCCTCCGGTGACGTCAGGGTGGTGATCGGGGCGCGGTCCGCCCTCTTCCTTCCGTTCAAGGAGCTTGGCCTCATCATCGTTGACGAGGAGCACGATGCGGCCTTCAAGCAGGATGACCGGGTGCCCTACAGCGCCAGGGACATGGCGGTCGTTCGCGGGCACATCTCGAAATTCCCCGTCATCCTCGCCTCCGCCACACCCTCTGTCGAAAGCAGGGTGAATGCGGAGCAGGGACGATACACGCTGTTCGAACTGCCGGAGCGGGCCTCGGGCGCGGCCCTGCCGGATCTTCAGGCGATCGACATGCGCATGGAAGGCCCGGAGCGCGGGCGCTGGCTGGCGCCCGGTCTCATCAAGGCCCTGCTGGAAACATTTGCCGAAGGCGATCAGTCGCTCCTCTTTCTGAACCGGCGCGGCTATGCCCCGCTGACGCTCTGCCGGACATGTGGTCACCGCTTCCAGTGCCCGCACTGCAGCGCCTGGCTGGTCGAGCACCGCTTTCAGAAGACGCTGGTCTGCCACCATTGCGGCCATAACGAAAAAGTGCCGGACGCCTGTCCCTCCTGCCACAACACCAACACGCTTGTGGCCTGCGGTCCGGGCGTGGAGAGAATCGCCGAGGAGGTCTCCGATCTCTTTCCCCAGGCACGCACGCTCGTGCTGTCCTCCGACATAGCGGGGGGCCCGGAGCGTCTGAAGCGGGAGATGAAGATTGTCGAGGAAGGCGGGGCCGACATCGTCATCGGCACGCAGCTTGTCGCCAAGGGGCACAACTTCCCGAAGATGAAGCTTGTCGGCGTCATCGATGCGGACCTGGGTCTTGCCCATGGCGACCCGCGCGCTGCGGAAAAGACCTTTCAGCTGCTGGCGCAGGTGACCGGCCGTGCCGGGCGCGTCACCGGCGGCGGCAGAGGGTTTCTGCAAACCTACAGCCCTGAGCATCCTGTCATCCGCGCGCTTCTTTCCGGCGACAAGCATGCCTTCTATCAGGCGGAAATCGAGGCGCGGCGGGTCGCCGGGCTGCCACCTTTCGGTCGGCTCGCCGCGGTGATCGTCTCCGGCCCCGACAAGGGATATGCCGAAGGCTATGCCAGGGCGCTGGTGCGTGCGGCGCCGCATGATCCGGCAATCACCCTGCTAGGTCCGGCGGAAGCCGCCCTTGCCATGGTGCGCGGTCGCTACCGCTTCCGCCTTCTGGCAATGGCGCCCCGGCAGTTCGACCTTCAATCCTATCTTCGCCATTGGCTTTCCATCGGCCCCAAGCCGACCAAAGGTCTCAGGCTTCAGGTCGATATCGATCCCCAGCAGTTTCTCTGATCGGAAGACGTCGCCAGGAAGGCGGACTATATTTCGATAGCCGAACGTGCGGCTGATATTTACTTCGAGTATGGCGCCATCGACCTGGGCGAGGCCTGGGCGGCCAATGTTCCGGACGGGGAGGTGACATCCTTTCCCATGGCCGTCAAATGCGAGTCGGACGAAGCCGTCGTCTTTTCATGGATCACATGGCCTGATCTGGAAACGGCAGAGGCCTCCGTTGACAGGATGATGAACGACGAGAGATGGCATGAGATCGTGCCGGACGCCTCAGGTGTCTTTAATATGAAGCGCATGATCCTCGGCGGTTTCGAGCCGGTGGTGGTAAAGAGCGCCCCTTCGGCCTGACTGCCAACCTGACGAGCTGGCTGACATCGCCTGACCTCGGCGGATTCCGGGCAAGAACCGTGTCGCGCCAGTCTCAACGAACGGTCAGGACATCGGCACCACGGATCTTTGCCGCGTGAGCTGCGCCTGGCCACGGCGTTTCGATCTCCTTCGCCTTTGAGGAGATACCGCCTAAAGGTTTATTCGCCTTCTACCGATTGATCTGTAAGGCTTTTTCGGACGTGCTCGCAAAAAACACCAAGGAATCTCTCAGAACAGTCATTAGGCGAAGTTGCACACGGGGAAACCCTGTGCTAATTGAGGCGCGGCTTTGGGGGAACGGTTTAACCGTCATACCTTCTGATCTTGAAATCATTCATTTTTTCAATGCTTTGCGAGCGCTGGCCGTTTCGCGGGGTTGAAAAAGTCAGAGAGCACGGACCTGGTGACTGACAACGTATCTCTCCTATCCGGCGTGGCGCAGCGTTATGCGGCCGCCCTTCTGGACCTCGCAGAGGATGAGGGCGCAACGTCCAACGTGGAACGGGATCTGAACACTTTCGAAGGCATGCTTGCCGAAAGCGATGATCTCGTCCGTCTGGTGAACAGCCCGGTATTCAGTGTCGAAGAGCAGCTTGCAGCGCTCACGGCACTTCTGGAAAAGGCAGGCATTTCCGGTCTCGCCGCAAATTTCGTGAAGCTAGCTGCCCGCAACAGGCGGCTCTTCGTTCTTCCCGACATGATTCGGTCCTTCCGCGTTCAGCTTGCTGAACAGCGGGGCGAGGCAACGGCTGAAGTCGTCTCCGCGACGCCTCTGTCCGACGAGCATGTCGCAGCCCTCAAGGAAGCCCTCTCGGCTTCAACGGGCAAATCCGTAAATGTCGCGGCAAAGGTTGATCCTGCCCTGATCGGCGGCCTTGTGGTCAAGGTCGGGTCCCGCATGATCGACACGTCGCTGCGCACCAAGCTCAATTCACTCAAGTTCGCGATGAAAGAGGTCGGCTGATGGATATTCGGGCCGCGGAAATTTCCGCAATCCTCAAGGATCAGATCAAGAGCTTTGGCCAGGAAGCCGAAGTCTCTGAGGTCGGTCAGGTGCTCTCCGTCGGTGACGGTATCGCCCGTGTTTATGGTCTGGACAACGTCCAGGCCGGTGAAATGGTCGAATTTCCGGGTGGTATCAAGGGCATGGCCCTGAACCTGGAAGCCGACAACGTCGGTGTCGTTCTCTTCGGTTCCGACCGTGAAATTCAGGAAGGCGACACCGTCAAGCGGACCGGCGCCATCGTGGAAGTTCCGGTCGGCAAGGGCCTGCTGGGCCGCGTTGTCGATCCGCTCGGCAACCCGCTCGACGGCAAGGGCCCGATCGATGCGACCGAAATGCGCCGCGTCGACGTGAAGGCACCGGGCATTCTGCCGCGTAAGTCCGTGCATGAGCCGATGGCTACCGGACTCAAGGCCATTGATGCCCTGATCCCGGTCGGTCGCGGACAGCGCGAGCTGGTCATTGGCGACCGTCAGACCGGCAAGACCGCGATCATCCTCGACACGTTCCTGAACCAGAAGCCGCTGCACGCGACCGACGACGAAGACGCGAAGCTGTACTGCATCTATGTTGCGGTCGGCCAGAAGCGCTCCACCGTTGCACAGTTCGTGAAGACCCTGGAAGACGCCGGCGCGATGGAATACTCCATCGTCGTCGCCGCAACGGCTTCCGATGCCGCTCCGCTGCAGTACCTGGCACCGTTTGCCGGCTGCGCGATGGGCGAATTCTTCCGCGACAACTCCATGCATGCCGTGATCGGCTATGACGATCTGACCAAGCAGGCCGTCGCGTATCGCCAGATGTCCCTTCTTCTGCGCCGTCCGCCGGGACGTGAAGCATTCCCGGGCGACGTCTTCTACCTGCACTCCCGTCTGCTTGAGCGTGCGGCGAAGCTGAACGACGACCATGGCAAGGGCTCCCTGACCGCACTTCCGGTCATTGAAACCCAGGGTAACGACGTTTCCGCGTTCATTCCGACCAACGTGATTTCGATCACCGACGGTCAGATCTTCCTGGAAACGGACCTGTTCTACCAGGGTATCCGTCCGGCCGTTAACGTCGGTCTGTCGGTGTCCCGCGTTGGCTCCTCCGCCCAGATCAAGGCGATGAAGCAGGTTGCCGGCCCGATCAAGGGCGAACTGGCCCAGTACCGCGAAATGGCGGCCTTTGCCCAGTTCGGCTCCGACCTCGACGCCACCACGCAGCGCCTGCTGAACCGCGGTGCCCGTCTGACCGAACTCCTGAAGCAGCCGCAGTTCTCGCCGCTGAAGACGGAAGAACAGGTCGCGGTCATCTATGCGGGTGTGAACGGCTACCTGGACCAGATCCCGGTCAACCGGGTGAGGGACTTCGAGGAAGGCCTGCTTCTGTACCTGCGCGGCGAGCAGAAAGATCTTCTCGACGCCATCTGGGAGAAGAAGGCACTTGACGACGAGCTGACCGGCAAGCTGAAAGCTGCCCTCGACACGTTCGCCAAGAACTTCGCGTAAAGAACCACGCCGGGATAAGGAGCAGGGGCGGCCATGCCGAGCCTGAAGGACTTACGAAACCGCATCGCTTCCGTGAAGGCGACGCAGAAAATCACCAAGGCCATGCAGATGGTGGCCGCGGCGAAACTGCGTCGTGCCCAGGAAGCTGCGGAGGCCGCACGTCCCTATGCGGAACGCATGGAGGCTGTGCTGGCCAATCTCGCGGTGGCTTTCGAGGGCCGCGACGACGCTCCGAAGCTTATGGCCGGTACGGGCAGCGACCAGGTACATCTCCTGGTCGTCGCCACTGCCGAACGTGGGCTTTGCGGCGGTTTCAACGCAAACATCGCCAAGCTGGCGCGTGAACGGGCCCGTGCCCTGATCCGCGATGGCAAGACGGTGAAGATCATCTGTGTGGGCAAGAAGGGCTTCGACGCAATCAAGCGCGAGTTCGGCAAACACGTGATCAAGACGATCGAAATGCGCAACGTGAAGCATATTGCCTTCTCGAATGCCGAGGAAGTCGGCCGGGAAGTGCTCTCCATGTATGAAAACGGCGAATTCGACGTCTGTACGCTGTTCTATTCGCAGTTCAAGTCGGTGATCGCACAGGAACCGACTGCCCAGCAGCTCATCCCGGCTCATTTCGAAGCCGAAGAAGCTGAGGCAGAGGGTGGTGCCGGTGGTGCCGTCTATGAATACGAACCTGACGAGGGCGAGATCCTTGCGGATCTTCTGCCTCGTAACATCTCCGTTCAGATCTTCCGGGCGCTGCTTGAAAACGCCGCTTCCGAACAGGGTGCCCGCATGTCCGCAATGGACAACGCGACACGAAACGCAGGCGAGATGATCGACAAGCTGACGATCGACTACAACCGCCAGCGCCAGGCACAGATCACGACGGAACTGATTGAAATTATCTCGGGCGCGGAAGCGCTCTAACGGGATCGAGACGAGGATTAGGGATATGGCTGACAAAAAAGTCGGACGGGTCACCCAGGTCATCGGCGCCGTTGTCGACGTCAAGTTCGATGACCACCTGCCGTTGATCCTGAACGCACTTGAAGTTGACAACCAGGGCAACCGCCTGGTGCTTGAGGTCGCTCAGCACCTTGGTGAGAACACCGTGCGCACCATCGCGATGGACTCCACCGAAGGTCTGGTCCGTGGTCAGGAAGTGGCTGACACCGGTTCCGCCATCATGGTTCCGGTCGGCGACGGCACGCTTGGCCGCATCATGAACGTGATCGGCGAGCCGGTCGATGACGCGGGCGAAATAAAGCACGAAGAAAAGCGCGGCATCCACCAGGAAGCACCGCCCTTCATCGAGCAGTCCACCGAAGCCGAGATCCTCGTGACGGGCATCAAGGTCGTTGACCTTCTCGCTCCTTACGCAAAGGGCGGCAAGATCGGCCTGTTCGGCGGCGCTGGCGTCGGCAAGACCGTTCTCATCATGGAACTGATCAACAACATCGCGAAGGCGCACGGCGGTTACTCCGTGTTCGCAGGCGTCGGTGAGCGCACCCGCGAAGGCAACGACCTTTACTGGGAAATGATTGAATCCAACGTGAACAAGGAAGGCGGCGGAGAAGGCTCCAAGGCGGCCCTGGTTTACGGCCAGATGAACGAGCCTCCCGGAGCCCGCGCACGTGTCGCGCTGACCGGTCTGACGGTTGCCGAGCACTTCCGTGACGCAGGTCAGGACGTTCTGTTCTTCGTGGACAACATCTTCCGCTTCACCCAGGCCGGTTCCGAAGTGTCCGCGCTTCTCGGACGTATTCCGTCCGCAGTGGGCTATCAGCCGACGCTGGCAACCGACATGGGTGCCATGCAGGAGCGCATCACGACCACGACCAAGGGCTCGATCACGTCCGTGCAGGCCGTCTACGTCCCGGCCGATGACTTGACCGACCCGGCGCCGGCTTCGACCTTCGCCCACCTTGACGCAACGACGGTTCTCAACCGTGCGATCGCCGAAAAGGGCATCTACCCGGCCGTGGATCCGCTGGACTCCTCGTCGCGCATGCTTGATGCCCGCATCATCGGTGAAGAACACTACGAGACGGCTCGTGCCGTTCAGGGGACGCTGCAGCGCTACAAGGCTCTGCAGGACATCATCGCCATCCTGGGCATGGACGAACTGTCCGAAGAGGACAAGCTCACCGTTGCCCGCGCCCGCAAGATCGAGCGCTTCCTGTCCCAGCCGTTCTTCGTGGCCGAAGTCTTCACCGGGTCTCCGGGCAAGCTCGTTGCCCTGGAAGACACCATCAAGGGCTTCAAGGGTCTCGTCGAAGGTGAATATGATCACCTTCCGGAAGCTGCCTTCTACATGGTTGGCTCCATTGACGAAGCCATCGAGAAGGCCCAGAAGCTGGCTGCGGAAGCCGCTTAAGGTTTGTGATCCGGACCGGACGCCCTTCCGGGTGTCCGGTCTTCTCCTTTGCGATGGCACCGCCATCCAATATGCAGACTGACAAGGAAGACGCCAGATGGCTGAACTTTTCCAGTTTGAGTTGGTCTCACCCGAGCGCCAGCTCATGTCCGACCAGGTTGCCGAGGTCGTCGTCCCGGGCACCGAGGGCGAGTTCGGCGTTCTGAAGAACCACAGCCCGTTCATGTCCACAATCAAGCCGGGAATCCTCAAGGTTCGCGGTGACGACGGGGCCTGGGTCGAATATTTCGTTCGCGGCGGTTTCGCCGATGTGGCTCCGGGCGGAGCGCTGACGGTGCTGGCCGAGCAGGCCATTCCCGTGGGCGAGATCAGCAAGGACCACCTGGATCGCGCGATTTCCAATGCGCAAGAAGATGTGGAAGATGCCAAGGACGACGAGTCCAAGCAGAAAGCGGAAATGGCTCTGTCCCAGCTCCGCGACGTCGCCGAGGCCCTGAAAGCCGCCTGATAGGCAGCACAGTTAGCCGACTGAGGCAGCGCAGGCCACAGCTTGAATTCTACGGGAACGCAGTCCGGAAACGGTCTGCGTTTTTTGTTTTCAAAAGCCAGGAAAAGCCGCTGCACGCCCGAAGCGTAGCGGCTGGTCATGTGTGGTCGCAGGCGACGAGCTTGGCTGCGCAACGGCAGAAAGTCAGCCCGCTGGTCAGCTGGCCTTGCGCCCGCCTTCGGCGCCTATCCGCCGTACTTGCGGCGTAGAAGCATTGGCGCCTCGTGGAACCTGTATCCGTTGCGGCCGTTGTTCTTCACGTCGTAAAGCGCGACATCCGCGTTCTTCATGACGGCGGCACCGTCTTCCGCCGCCCCGTCGATCCTGGCAATGCCGATGCTGACGCCGATCGTGACGAGGTGTCCGAGCACGCTGAAGGGCTCGCCAAGGCGCTGGATGATACGCTCCGCCACGCGGTATGAATCGATCTGCGCATTGCCGCGCCGCGTCAGGATGACCCCGAATTCGTCACCGCCAAGACGGGCCACGAGGTCGGACCCGCGCATGCTTTCTTCAAGCCGCATCGACACGATTTTCAGAAGCTCGTCTCCGACATCATGCCCGTAAGTATCGTTGATAGGTTTGAAGCGGTCCAGGTCGAGCAACAGCAACTCGCTGGCCCGGTCGGAATTCGAAGCCGTTTTGAGCGCATCGTCCAGGGCCGCGGCAAACTTTGCCCGATTGGCCAGTCCGGTCAGCATGTCGTGCGTCGCGGCGTATTCGATCTTCTGGACCGCCTGCTCGCTGACGGTCACGTCTTCATGGGTGCCGATCCAGCCGCCGCAGGGCAAAGGGGCGTGCACGGCGCTGATAACCCTGCCGTCCGGGTGCGTGAACTTCGCTCGCACCACTTCACCCGCCGACAATCGGATCAGCAGGTCCATGATGTAGTCCTTCACGTCGCCTTCGAACTCGCCGCGTGCCTTTTCCGCCTCGATCAGTTCGGTAAGACTGACGCCCTCGCGAACTTCATCCTCCGGTTTGCGGAAGAGTTCCACGTAGTTTCGGTTCCACAGCGTCAGCCGGCCGCGCGCGTCAAAGACACTGACGCCCTGACGCATGTTGGCAAGGACGGCTTCGAGTTCTTCCATCCGTGCCCGCGAAAGCCGCTCGCTTCTGGCCAGTTGGGTCTCCATGGCCTTGCGTTCGGAAACATCCTGAAAGGCGCCGACAAGCCGGACGACCTTGCCGTCCCTGAGGACGGGCCGACCGGCGGCTCGCACCCAGATGTCGCGTCCCTTTGCGGTAACGAACGGCAGTTCGACGTCCCAGTCATGACCGTCTTCCATGCCCTTCTCAACCGCAGCACTGATAACTTCGCGCGCACCATCAGGATAGTAGGAGAGGGCGCGATCCAGCGTCGGATTGTGATCAGGGTCGACTTCGTGGATCTCGCGCGTCTTGTCCGTCCAGATCACGACTTCCGTTTCCAGATCGAGATCCCAGCCGCCAACCCCGGAAACATTGGTGACCTCTTCCAGCAGCATGCGGTCGCGCTCAGCAGCGCGGCGCTCTTCGTCCGCAACACGCATGGCTTTCTGCATCTCGATCTGCGCGCGGTGTGACTTGATCAGTCCGTCCACGAGCATGCCAAAACGCCGCAGTTGCTGGAGCTGTTGTTTTGTTGGTCTGCGCGGCTTGCGGTCGATCACGCACAGGGAACCAAGACGGTGAACTCCGTCGATTGAAATCGGATAACCGGCATAAAAGCGGATATGAGGCGCGCCGACGACGAGCGGGCTGTCACGGAACCGGGTGTCCTTGTGAGCGTCCGGAACGATCAGCAGATCATCGGACTGGATCGTATGCTGGCAAAACGAGCTCTCGCGCGGCGTGGCTACAACATCCAGGCCGTAGCGCGCCTTGAACCACTGTTCTTCTTCCGCGACGATTGTGATCAGGGAAATCGGGCAATCAAACACCACCGCCAGTGCTTCCACCACAGCGTCATATTCCGGCAGGCGCTCGGAATGAAAGATTTGAAGGGCATGAAGCGCCTCAAGTCGCTTCGCCTCATTTTGTGTTCTCAGGATGGCCATACCGAACGGCACCTTTCAGCGCCGCAGACGGCACGTTGCTCAACAAGTTGACGTTATCGTCGGAATGGCAAGAAAAGATTAATGCAGAGAAAGCACAGAATTGTTCTGCGCTTAGTGTATCCAGCTTGACGCAAGATAAGGAGATTATCGAGACGATCAGGCTGTTTTGTTCAAGAAGTGCTTGGGGTGTCAAATAGACGTCGGAAGAGGAACTGCTGTATAATCAATAGAATGAAATACGGGTCACGGAGGTCATCGTGCGATGATACTTCTTTGGATAGGATCCGGCGCGAACGCGGGGGCTATCAGGCTGGATCACCGTGAGCCAGACAAAGAAAAAACCCGGTCCAGGGGACCGGGTTTGAAGGTATGTGGCTTGCCACGGAATGTCTGCTTTTTCTCAAGCAGCTTGAACCTTCATGCCGCGCGGCGGAAAGACAGGCTCATGCCGCCACCGGAACGGTTGCGGCGGCGCTCTTCCGGCGGGATGTAGACGATTGCACTGTGTTCTTCGCAGTAGGAGACACCTGCTTCAACGCGCGTCGAGCACGGGAAGATGTAGTTGCCTGTATCACCTTCAGCCCATTTACAGCAACCCGGACGCGGGAGAGACAAGTCAGCCATTTTCTTTTCCTTTTTTTCTTCAAAACGCAGCAAAAGCGCTCGACCATCCTCAGGAGAGAGGATCCGAACAGCTTCTACAGAAATCGGATGTTATCGGCGCCCGGTACGTCATCCGTTCCAACCCGGCAGGGTGCCCTTCAGCAAGCGCAGGGCTTACATAAGGGCCGTGTCACAAAATTGCAATGGAATAGCTGGCATTTCCGGGCTGCACTCAGCGCATAGCAGGTTAACCATTCCTAACCATTGCCATCTACTTCCGCCGATACTGCCAGAAAACAGGACGTTACCGTTGGTCCGGGGGTAATCGGCCCCCGGCTGCCTTCAGCGCTTCCGGCGTATCAAGATCGAGTCTGGCGGCATCCCCGACTTCGACTTCGCAGACGAAGCCCGAGTTTTCCGCGATCAGATGGCGGGCGCCGATATCGCCGGAAAGCGTCGTGAGCGCGTTGAAGAAGCGCCGGTCCCACAGCACCGGGTTGCCGCGTTTGCCGTCCGCGGTCGCCATCACGATCAGGTTGCGGTCGTTTTCCCGGTAGGCGGCGGTCAGCCTTTCGATCACCAGCCTGTCGATACGCGGCATGTCACCGAGCATGATGATGACCGCGTCCGTATCTTCCGGCAGAGCGTTCATGCCGGTGCGGATCGACCCAGCCATGCCGTCGGCAAAGTCCGGATTGTGCACCACCTCGACATCGAGATCGGCCACCGCTTCGGCGACCTGAGAGCCGAGGTGACCGGTCACCAGAATGCTCTGGCTCAGCCCGGCAGAAACGGCGGCTTCCGCCGCGTGGCGCACCAGCGCCTTGCCGTCGAGCTCGGCAAGAAGCTTGTTCGGTCCGCCCATTCGGCTCGACTTGCCGGCACCGAGCACGATCGCGGCGATTTTTGGCGTCCGCGCCTTGCCGGCGTGGCGTTTGGCCTCCCGGGGCTGCGGCCGCGTTCCGATCTCCATCAGCAGGCCTCCCACGCCCATCCCGGTAATATCGTCCTTTCCGACCTCAAGCCCGGCCAGCAGCCGGTCCAGAACCCAGTCGAAGCCGTTTTCCTTCGGGCTGCGGGCGCAGCCCGGGGCGCCCAGAACGGGGACACCGCGCAGCTCGCCCAGCATCAGGAGGTTGCCGGGATCGACCGGCATGCCGAGATGCCGAACGGTCCCGCCCGCAAGATCAAGCGCGGCAGGCAGGACGTCCTTTCGGTCCACCACCGCCGACGCGCCGAAGAGGACGAGAAAGTCGGCGCCCTTCGCAACGAGGTCCTGCATTGCAGCAGAGACCGCTTCGCCGCGATGGGGAACGCGGAGCTCGGCCAGGAGGCTGCTGCCGCTCGGCCGCAACCTGTCTTCCAGCACGCGCCGGGTCTTGTCCATGGTGGAGGGTTTGAGGTGCGGCAGTTCGGTGGCGACAAGCCCGACCTTGCGCGGCGAGAAAGAGACAACCCGGACGGCCCCGCGAATGGCGTCTTCCGCCTGCTTCACCAGAGGGGCCGGCACTGCGAAGGCGATGATCTTGGCAGTCGCGACCATCCGGCCGTCGGTGACCCTGGCATGGTTCTCGAGCGTCGCGAATGTGATGGCCGGATCAATGCGGTTGGCGGCGTTGACCGCCGCGGGATCGACCACGAGAACCCCGTTCGTGTCGGCATAAAGGTTCATGCGGCCCGTGAAGGCGGTTTCCTCTGCGATGCCGGGGCCGACGGCGGCGCGTCCGATCCGAGCCGCAGCGCTGTCCTCGTCAAGGTCGTCCGGTTCAAGCCGCGCCACGACGACGGTTTCGACACCGGCCGATGCCAGCGCCGCGCAGTCCTGTGCGCTCAGGACATGGCCCTTCTTGAGCGTTCTGTCCCCGAGCCGGGTTCTGTGGGCGAGCAGACACCCTTCCGCTTCAAGCGGTGGGCAGGGGCCGAAAATCATGCGGCCGTCTCCGGCCCTTTCCGCAACGCCTGGATAACAGAGCCGAGGACAGCCACGGCGATCTCTTCGGGGGATGCGGCGCCGATGTCGAGACCGATCGGCGCGTCAATGCGCTGGCACATGTCTTCGTTCACGCCGGCCGCGTGGAAACGCTCCAGCCGCTTGCCATGGGTCTTGCGGCTGCCGAGCGCACCGACATAGAAGCAGCCGGTCTTCAGCGCCTCCATCAGCGGGTAATCGTCAATCTTCGGGTCGTGGGTGACGGCCGCAACAGCTGTATAGGCGTCGAACGGCATGTTTGCCAGAACGTCCTCCGGCCATCCCGCCTTGAGGGTGCCGCCGGGAAAACGGTCCTTGGTCGCAAAGGCGGTGCGTGGGTCGATTACGGTAACGTCCAGCCCGGCGATCTCCGCCATCGGCACAAGGGCCTGGCTGATGTGGACGGCGCCAATGATGACGAGGCGGGGCGCCGGCACGGAGACCGTCAGAAAAACCTCGTTCTCGCCCGAGGTCACGGCGCCGGATTTTCCGGATCGAAACCGTCTGGAAAATTCCTCCGCGAGCGGGTCGTCGGAATAATCGTCGCTTTCGCGCACCAGCCGCTGACTTCCGTCGCCGAGGTCCGTTGCCACAATGGCGGCCCGGCGGCAGGCGCTCTCGTTATTCAGGGCAGTCAGAAGGGAGAGTTCCATGAGATCAGCTTCGGTCCTTGCCGGTTCCAGCCCCGGCCTGACGCACGCAGAGCCGCAAATCCGGGGAGAGGTCGTGGAACCTGGTTGAGGGTGTCAGTTGTTTGCGCGCCGCGCGCTCAAAAAGCTCTGTCGCTGCAGCAAAGGCGATCGGGGAGCCGGTGGTCAATACCCGCTCCCGCGTCAGGCAACCGGTTCGACATAGACCCGGATGCGGCCGCCGCAGGACAGGCCAACCTGCCATGCGGTTTCGTCCGCGACCCCGAATTCCAGTGTCGTCGGCTTGCCGCTCTCGATCACGTCGACCGCCTCGGACACAACCGCACCTTCGACGCACCCTCCCGAGACGGAGCCTTCGAAATTACCATCGGAATCGATTACCAGATGCGACCCGGTCGGTCGCGGCGCGGAGCCCCAGGTTTCAATCACGGTCGCAAGCGCGACGGAACGTCCGGACCCTCGCCAGGATTCCGCTGTTTTCAGCACATCCGGTACACCGGTATCAACGTCTGTCATGAGGGGATCCTTTGTTCTGCCGGACCTTTAATATAGACCTTTCCCGATGGGAAAAAAGCGGTTGCAAAAAGAAACGGCACCCGGTCGCCCGGGTGCCGTTCGTGGTCATCAGCCTTCGGCCGCGTCGGCAGGTTATTCCGCAGCGGCTCTGAGGGACGGAGCGGCGTTCAGCACGGCCCCGTCCACATGGGCTTCGAAGATTTCGAAGTTGGAGACGAACATCTGCACCAGTTTCGCCGCCTGGACGTCATAGGCGTCCTTGTCGTCCCAGGTCTCGCGCGGGGTCAGGATGCGATCGTCGACACCTTCCACCGAAACCGGCACCTCGAAGCCGAAATTGGAATCGGTCCGGAATTCGGCATTGTTCAGGCTGCCGGAAAGGGCCGCTTGCAGCAGAGTGCGGGTCGCCTTGATCGGCATGCGCTGGCCCGTGCCATAGGCACCGCCGGTCCAGCCGGTGTTGACCAGCCAGCAGTCCACGTTGTGGCGCGCGATCAGGTCCTTCAGCAGATTGCCGTATTCGGACGGGTGACGCGGCAGGAACGGAGCGCCGAAGCAGGTGGAGAAGGTCGCCTGGGGCTCGGTGACGCCCTTTTCGGTTCCTGCTACCTTCGCGGTGTAACCGGACAGGAAGTGGTACATCGCCTGCGCCGGCGTCAGCCGGGCGATCGGCGGCATCACGCCGAAGGCATCGGCCGTCAGCATGATGACAGTCTTCGGCATCGGCGCGCGGCCTGTCGGGCTGGCGTTCGAGATGAAGTGGATGGGATAGGCGGCGCGGGTGTTTTCCGTTTTCGAGCCGTCGTCGAAATCGGGAACCCGGTTGTCGTCGAGAACGACATTCTCCAGCACTGTTCCGAAGCGCTGGGTGGTCGAATGGATTTCGGGCTCGGCTTCCGCGGAAAGCTTGATTGTCTTGGCGTAGCAGCCGCCTTCGAAATTGAAGACGCCGCTTTCGCTCCAGCCATGCTCGTCGTCGCCGACAAGCGTGCGCGCCGGATCTGCGGAAAGGGTCGTCTTGCCGGTGCCGGACAGACCGAAGAAGACGGCCGTATCACCATCCTCGCCGACATTGGCAGAGCAGTGCATCGGCATCACGCCCTTTGCCGGCAGCAGATAATTGAGCATCGTGAAGACGGATTTCTTCATCTCGCCGCCGTAGGACGTGCCGCCGATCAGGATGATCTTGCGGGTGAAATCGCAGGCGATCACCGTTTCGCCACGGCAGCCGTGCCGTGCCGGATCGGCCTTGAAGCTCGGCAGATCAACGATGGTCATCTCCGGCACGAAACCGGCAAGTTCGGATGTCTCGGGCCGCAGCAGAAGGTTGCGGATGAACAGCGAATGCCAGGCATACTCGGTGTAGACACGGACCGGCAGCCGGTGGTTTTCGTCAGCGCCGCCGTAGAGATCCTGTGCAAACAGGTCCATGCCTTCGGCGTGGGCGAGGAAATCCGCCATCAGCGTGTCGAACTGGTCTCGGGAAAGCTGGCCGTTATTCTCCCACCAGACGCTCTCCTTGGTCTCCTCGTCGAGAACGACGAACTTGTCCTTGGGGGAGCGCCCCGTGTGGACGCCGGTGTCGGCGACGATGGCGCCGCCCGCAGCAAGTTCCGCTTCGCCCCGGGAAAGGGAATACTCATAAAGAGCAGGCTCGTTCTGGTTCCAATAAAGCGCCTTCAGGCCTTTGAAGCCGAAAGTTTCGCTTCCCATGGAAGAATTCCTGACACCTACTTCATGCATTGTCCCGCAGTCCTCGTGATGTGGGCTTTTCGGTCGTCGCCGGATCGGCCAGCCAAAACAGCGGTCGCGGCGGTGAGGGCTGAGACCGTAGTGGAACGGAGATAAGTCAGCAAGTCTGACGGATGTGCTATGTTATTGTTTAATCGATTAAATTGGCCATAGTTCCCTTCGGTAATTAATTTACGGTCCGAAGAAAAAACCGAAACTTTCACATTGTTCGATCTGACGGTGAAACCGAAATTTAACGCGCATAAATCGCGTGCGGAATGCATCGGGCGCGTGTTACTGCTTGCGAAGGATAAAACGGAGCGGGCGTCCGAAAGCCGCTATAAAGAAACCGCGCACCCCGCTGCGTGTTGCCCACTGCCTGCTTGCCCTGTCGACAAAGTTCTAATATGGGGATTGCCTTAATTTATGCGCATTTAGCAGGCCAAACGCACTGTGATAAGGTAAATCATTCTCGTGCCATTGGTGCGTTGCCGGAAATGGAAAAGTAAAAGCATGCCGACAATTGCTCTGGTCGATGACGACCGCAACATTCTGACCTCGGTTTCCATTGCACTGGAAGCAGAGGGATATCGCGTCCAGACCTATACGGACGGTACGTCCGCGCTGGACGGGTTGCAGAGCGATCCCCCGGAACTCGCCATTTTCGACATCAAGATGCCGCGCATGGACGGCATGGAGCTGCTGCGCCGCCTGCGCCAGAATTCAGATCTGCCAGTGATCTTCCTGACGTCCAAGGACGACGAGATCGATGAGCTGTTCGGTCTGAAGATGGGCGCCGACGACTTCATCCGCAAACCGTTCTCCCAGCGTCTCCTTGTCGAGCGTGTGCGCGCAGTGCTTCGCCGCGCCCAGCCGCGCGATGCATCCGCCCCGCGCGACGATGCCGACAAGCTGCTGGAGCGGGGGCAGCTCGTCATGGACCAGGAGCGGCACACCTGTACCTGGAACAACAAGCCGGTCACGCTGACGGTCACCGAATTCCTCATCCTGTCCGCGCTCGCACAGCGCCCGGGCGTGGTGAAGAGCCGTAACGCCCTGATGGACGCGGCCTATGATGATCAGGTCTATGTTGATGACCGCACGATCGACAGCCACATCAAGCGGCTGCGCAAGAAGTTCAAGGTTGTGGACGACGATTTCGACATGATCGAAACGCTCTACGGGGTCGGCTACCGTTTCCGCGAGGACTGAAACGGTCACTGAGTGAGACTGGATGGCGGTCGACAACGAACGTGCCGGAGAAATGGGCGAATCCGAAACCGGGACCGGTTCGGATCGCTCGCGCTTGCGTCGGCTGAGAAATCGTCGTGTTCGCCGCCATCTGCTTGCGCGCGTCGGCCGCGTCTTCGGGACATATGTCCTGTCCTCCCTGACCCGCCGCATCATCGCCATCAACCTCGTCGGTCTGCTCGCGCTGGTGATCGGCATCATGTATCTGAACCAGTTCCGCGCGGGTCTGATTGACGCGCGCGTTCAGAGCCTTCTCACCCAGGGCGAGATCATTGCCGGCGCGATTGCCGCCTCCGCGACGGTGGACACCGGCACCATCACGGTTGATCCGGAGCGTCTTCTGCAGCTTCAGGCCGGCGAGAGCATCACACCGACGGGCGACGATCTCGACACGCTGGAATTCCCGATCAACCCGGAGCGGGTCGGTCCGGTTCTGCGCCGTCTGATCTCCCCGACAAAGACCCGTGCGCGGATCTATGATCCCGAGGGCATCCTGATCCTCGACTCCCGGCATCTTTATTCCAGCGCACAGATCCTGCGTTTCGACCTGCCACCGCCCTCCGGCGGGGAGGAGGGCTTCTGGGACAGCCTCTGGCAATGGGCAAAGCGCTGGATGCGTCAGGGCGAACTGCCCCTTTACCAGGAAGTCGGCGGCGGCGACGGGCGCGCCTACCCGGAAGTGGAGGCGGCCCTCGCCGGTTCGCCTGCCAGCGTCACGCGCATTTCGCAGCGGGGCGAGCTTATCGTTTCGGTTGCCGTCCCGATCCAGCGCTTCCGCGCGGTGCTCGGTGCCCTGCTCCTGTCGACACAGGGCGGCGATATCGACGCCATCGTTCGCGCAGAACGCATCGCGATCATTCGCGTCTTCCTGTTTGCCGCCTCCGTTACCATTCTCCTGTCCATCCTGCTCGCCGGAACCATCGCCGGTCCGGTCCGCCGTCTGGCCGCCGCCGCCGAGCGTGTGCGCCGGGGCTCCAATTCGCGCGAGGAAATTCCGGACTTCTCGGACAGGCAGGATGAGATAGGCCACCTTGCACGCGCGTTCCGCGAGATGACGAATGCGCTCTACAATAAGATCGACGCCATCGAGCAATTTGCCGCCGATGTCGCGCACGAGCTGAAGAACCCGCTCACATCGCTGCGCAGCGCGGTCGAAACGCTGCCTCTGGCCAAGTCCAAGAGCTCGCAGGACCGCCTGATGGAGGTCATCCAGCACGACGTGCGCCGGCTTGACCGGCTTATCAGCGACATCTCTGATGCCTCTCGCCTCGATGCCGAACTTGCGCGCATTCAGGCCGAGAGCATCGATATCGCGGAGCTGCTGCGCAACATGGCGGATGTCGCCAATCACCGCTCCGGATCGGAGATGGCCAGCGTCAAGCTGAGCGTTGCTGATGCACCGGGCCTCAAGCCCTATCAGATGCAGGGGCATGATATCCGGCTCGGTCAGGTGATCAGCAACCTGCTCGACAACGCGCGATCCTTCTCTCCCTCCGACGGCACGGTGCGTGTCGATCTCAGCCGGGACGGACAGCGGATCAAGATTGTCGTTGATGACGATGGGCCGGGCATTCGCGCCGAAAATACGGAGCGGATCTTCGAGCGCTTCTACACCGATCGGCCCGACGGCGAAGGCTTCGGCAACAACTCCGGCCTCGGCCTGTCGATTTCCCGCCAGATCATCGAGGCCCATGGCGGCACGATCAACGCCACGAACCGGCTCGAGCGGGAGACGGACGGCGAGCGTCGGATCCTGGGCGCCCGCTTCACCATTTACCTGCCTGCGGGCAAGGCGAAGTGACCCGGCAGACCATTCACGCCAATTGTCTCGTCATCGGCACCTGCGGATTGCTGATCCGTGGGCCGTCCGGAAGCGGCAAGTCGGTGCTGACGCGCGCGCTTATCGAGGCCGCACACCGGAAAGGCAATTTCGCGGCGCTGGTTGCGGACGACCGCACCGTTCTGGACGTGGACGGCGAGCGTTTGATCGCGTCGCCGCCGCCGGCGATGGCGGGAAAGCTGGAGGTGCGGGGCTTCGGCATCGTCGAGGGGCCATTTTTCGCGCGCGCGCTCATCACGCTTGTTGTTGACCTCCTGTCGGCCAGCGCTCTTGAGAGGATGCCGGAGCAAGAGGAGTTCACCGCACACATCGAAGGCCTTCGGCTGAGGCGCTCGCCCTGTCCGGCAAACAGTCCGTCGGTCTCAATCGATTTGATCCGCCGCGCGCTGGCGGTCGAACAGCCTGCGTCACCGGATTACATTTAACGGGATTGGCCGTGTTTTTTGCTTGCAACTGGTGGAGTGGTTGAAGAGAGTGCATCAGACTGATAAACGCCCGGCTCTCCGCAGGCAATTTGCCGGGAACATGAGCCCAACGCACTCGATAGTCAGGCCGAATAGCGAATGATTGGACTAGTACTTGTCACCCACGGACGCCTCGCCGAAGAATTCAAGTCGGCGCTGGAACATGTCGTTGGGCCACAGGAACAGGTAGAGACGATTTCCATCGGCCCGGACGACGACATGGAACAACGGCGGCAGGATATCCTGTCGGCGGTCGAATCCGCGAATTCCGGCCAGGGCGTCGTTCTTCTGACCGACATGTTCGGCGGCACCCCGTCCAACCTCGCGATCTCGGTGATGGACGGCAAGTCGGTCGAGGTCGTTGCCGGCGTCAATCTTCCCATGCTGATCAAGCTGGCCAGTGTCCGCGCCGACCGCAATCTTGCCGAAGCGGTCGATGAAGCGCGCCAGGCCGGCCAGAAATATATCTCCGTCGCGAGCCAGGTGCTGTCCGGACAAAACTAAGCAAGACGATGACAGCACAAGACGTGTTCGAAAAAGACCTGACCATCGTCAACCGACGGGGTCTTCACGCCCGGGCGTCCGCAAAACTCGTCAAGCTGGTCGAAACCTTCGAGGCCGACGTTGAGGTCGCGAAGGACGGTCAGTCCGTCGGCGGCACCTCGATCATGGGTCTCATGATGCTGGCTGCGAGCCCCGGATGCTGCATCAAGGTCACGGCGGTCGGCCCGGACGCAGAAGCCGCGCTTGCGGCAGTTTCCGAACTGGTGGAAAGCGGTTTCGGAGAAGTGGACTGAGGACAGGATACGTCCCTGTCCGGACGGCCGGCTTCTGGCCGGAAACGCTGCCGGAGTGTTTCCCGCATCTGTTGTTTGTGATTTTCAGGAGAACCCATGGCGGAAAGTTCAGTCGCTGACGCAGCCAGGACCACCCGAAACGTTCTTGCCCATGTTCACGAGGCCCTTGAGCCTGACTTCGCTTTCGAGCTCTCCGACGGGACGCTCATTCCGGAGAACGCGTCGCCTGCCGGGCTGCGGCTATTCGTGTCCGACGTCGCCCTTCCGAGGCTCCTGCGCTCTCCCGGCCTGAAAACCGTGATCGAGCTCTATGCTGACGGAGAGATCGACCCTCGCGGCGGCACTCTCTTCGAATTCGCCGACCGCCGCCCGGCCGTGAAGGGCAAGACCCTGCTCAAGCGGCTGAACAAGCGCTTGCTGCTTGGGGGCGCCTGGAAGCTTTTCTTCTCGCCGCGCAGTGGAACCGGAAGCGCCGGCGAGCAAAGCACGGACTCGGGCGCACGGTCCGGCAGCGCGAAAGCCGACATCGCCTTTCACTACGATGTCTCCAACGACTTCTACCGGCTCTTCCTCGACCCGCAGATGCTCTACACCTGCGCGTATTTCAAGGACTGGGAAACGGATCTGGCAACCGCCCAGACCGACAAGCTCGACATGATCTGCCGCAAGCTGCGTCTGAAGCCCGGAGACCGGCTGCTCGATATCGGTTGCGGCTGGGGCGGGCTCATCTGCCATGCCGCCGAACACTACGGGGTGACGGCCATTGGCGTGACGCTGGCGGAGGAGCAGGCAAAGCTGGCGCGGGAACGCATCAGCGAACGGGGTCTGGAAGACAAGGTGACTGTCGAGCTGAAGGACTACCGCGACCTCGACGGCCAGTTCGACAAGATCTCCTCCATTGGCATGTTCGAGCATGTGGGCCTCGACAATCACGACGACTATTACCGGCATGTTCGAAGGTTGCTGAAGCCGCGCGGTATCTACCTGCACCACGCCATCACCCGGCGCGGCAAGAAGGATATCCGCAAGTTCCGCCGCAAGCGGCCGGAATACCAGACGCTTGTGCGCTACATCTTCCCGGGCGGCGAGGTCGATCACATCGGCTGGACGCTGACCAATCTCGAGGCCAACGGCTTCGAGGTCCATGATACGGAAGCCTGGCGGGAGCACTATGCGCGGACGACGAAGCTGTGGGCGGAAAATCTCATGGCCGCGAAGGACGCCGCCATCGCGGAAGTGGGCGAGCGCAAGTACCGTCTGTGGGTCGCCTATCTGTGCGGCGTCTCGATGGGCTTCCAGCGCGGCACGATCGGCATTTTCCAGACTGTCGCGACCCGCCGCACGAAGGGGGCATCCGGCATGCCGCCGACACGGGCCGATCTCTATCGCGACTGACGCGCGATCGAAGACCCCAGTGACCACGAGCCTCATTCAAAGGCGCTCCGAACTGTCGGTTCGGAGCGCCTTTTTGCTTCATTTCGGAAAATTGATCGTGGCCGTCAACGGGATATAAAGAATTCTTTATATCTTTATTGCGTGAAGCCGCTGGGAGCGTTATAACCCGCTCAACGGTTTTCGGAGACGCCGAAAATCGGCTTGCCGCCGCGAAAGCATCGTTTTGGTGCAGGCTCGTGCTGGCGGCTGTTTTCAACAGAACGCACGAAAAGCTGTCTCTAACAGCAGGGAACTTTCATGACCGACTATATCGTCAAAGACATCGGGCTCGCAGACTGGGGCCGTACGGAAATCGAAATCGCCGAACACGAAATGCCGGGGCTGATGGCTTGCCGCGCCGAATTCGGTGAGTCCAAGCCGCTCAAGGGCGCGCGGATCGCCGGTTCCCTGCACATGACCATCCAGACCGCCGTCCTGATCGAGACGCTGGTCGCGCTGGGCGCCGAAGTGCGCTGGGCGTCCTGCAACATCTACTCCACGCAGGACCAGGCCGCGGCCGCAATCGCCGCCTCCGGCGTTCCGGTCTTCGCCATCAAGGGCGAGACCCTGGAAGAATACTGGGACTACGCCGACAAGATCTTCGATTTCCCGGACGGGGCGAACATGATCCTCGACGACGGCGGCGACGCGACGCTCTACATCCTCATGGGTGCGCGCGTTGAAGCCGGCGAGACCGATCTGATCGAGAACCCGACGTCCGAAGAAGAAGAGTGCCTCTTCGCGCAGATCAAGAAGCGCATGGCGGCCAACCCGGGCTGGTTCGCCAAGCAGAAAGAGCTGATCCAGGGCGTTTCGGAAGAAACCACCACCGGCGTTCTGCGTCTTTACGAAATGCAGAAGAAGGGTTCGCTGCCGTTCCCGGCGATCAACGTCAACGACAGTGTCACCAAGTCCAAGTTCGACAACCGCTACGGCTGCCGCGAGTCCCTGGTGGACGGTATCCGCCGCGGAACCGACGTCATGATGTCCGGCAAGGTTGCCGTCGTCTGCGGTTACGGCGATGTCGGCAAGGGCTCGGCCCAGTCGCTGGCCGGTGCAGGCGCCCGCGTGATCGTCACCGAAATCGATCCGATCTGCGCCCTGCAGGCTTCCATGGACGGCTTCGAGGTCAAGACCATCGACCAGGCGCTTCCGGAAGGCGACATCTATGTCACCGCGACGGGCAACAAGGACATCATCACCTTCGACCACATGCGTGGCATGAAGGACATGGCGATCGTCTGTAATATCGGCCACTTCGACAACGAGATCCAGGTCGCTGCCCTCAAGAACACGAAGCTTCGCCCGGTCAAGGACCAGGTCGACATGTACGAGTTCCCGGATGGCAAGCGGATGATCCTTCTGTCCCAGGGTCGCCTCGTCAACCTCGGCAATGCCACCGGCCACCCGAGCTTCGTCATGTCCGCCAGCTTCACCAACCAGGTGCTGGCTCAGATCGAACTCTTCACGAAGGGCGATCAGTACAAGAACGAAGTCTACGTGCTGCCGAAGCACCTGGACGAGAAGGTCGCACGCCTGCACCTTGAAAAGCTCGGCGTCACGTTAACCGAATTGTCGGACAGTCAAGCCGATTATCTGGGGATTAACAAGTCCGGTCCGTTCAAGTCGGAACACTACAAATACTGATTTAGCCCAGTCAGTATACCAGATCTTGTAAATGCCTCGATTCGGGCATGTGAACAAAAAAATGCAGGACCCTTCAATTTGAAGGGTCCTGTTAACTTTTCGGTTACGGACTCTTCTGCGTGATTCTCAAAAAGGTTATGGTTTTACCGAATCAAGGGCCAGGAGGCGTACGTCCTTGATTTGCTCCCATAATCGGGGGGCTGCACCCGCAGCGGCGGGTTGGAAAGCGGCGTTAAGGGGATCACACTATGCCGAAAGGCAACAGGGACGGCGTGCAATTGCGTGCGGCGTGGCGAGAGCGGAGTCTGAAAAGGGCAGGGACCGGCGGCCTGGCGGCTGCGGGCCTGGCGCTGTCTGCAGCCCCTGCGGCTGCCGATATGCTCAGTGACGCGGCAGCGGCCATCAACCCGGATTCCATGATCCTGTTCGGCGCCTTCGGCGGCATGTGCGCCTTCGCAATCACCGCGGCGGTCGCCCTCGTGCGCCACCGCAAGCAATCTTCCCAGCTCACCGATGCGCTGCAAAAGGAAAATAGCGACCTGAAATTCCGGGTCGACCGTCTCGAGGCCATGCTCAATACGGATGAGCAGCGCGTCATCGTATGGACCGGCAACGGTGCCATGCCCCAGATCTGGGGCATCCTGCCCGACACCTCCGGCGTGCCGCGCCCGCCTGCGCAGCTTCTGGCCTTCGGCAGCTGGCTGACCGCAAAATGCGCCGGGGACCTGGAACGCTGTCTCGACATGCTGTTTCGGACCGGCGAAGCCTTTACCACCACCTTGAAGACGCGCACTGGCAGCTACGTCGAAGCACTTGGACGCACGACCGGCGGTGCCGTCGTCCTGCGGCTGCGTGACCTGACCGGCGAGCGACAGATGCAGGCGGAACTTGCCGCGCGCAATGCCAAGATCTCCGGCGAGCTTCACATGCTCCATGCCCTGCTTGACGCCATGCCGGCTCCGGCGTGGCAGCGCGACGCGGAAGGCACGCTCATCTGGGCCAATGCGGCCTATGCAGAAGCAGTCGAGATGCCGGACGCAGTGATCGCCGTTCAGGAAGGTGCGACCTTCCTGGATGCCGCAGCGCGCACGGCAATGGCCGTTCAGCGCACGGAAGACGGCTGCTTCAGCGCACGCATTCCGATCGTCGCCTCCAGCGAACGCCGGGTTTTCGAGGTTACCGATGTCAACGCGAATGTCGGCGGAGCCGGCATTGCCGTGGATATCAGCGAACTGGAGCAGGCCCAGAAGGAACTCGGCCGCGCCGAGGACTTCCACGGACGGACGCTCGACCAGCTTGCCGCAGCCGTCGCCATCTACAGCAGCGACCGCAAGCTGCAGTTCTATAATGCCGCCTTCCGCCAGCTGTGGGATCTCGACGCGGCCTTCCTGGAAAGCCATCCGGAAGACGGGGCGGTTCTCGATGCCCTGCGCGCAAGCCGGAAGCTGCCCGAGCAGGCCGACTATCGTGTCTGGCGCAACAAGATGCTGGAGAGCTACCAGTCCCTTGAAGCCAAGGAGAGCTGGTGGCACCTGCCTGATGGCCGGACCTTGCGTGTCATCGCCAACCCGCATCCGCAGGGCGGCGTCACCTATATCTATGAGAACGTCACCGAGCAGCTTGATCTGGAAAGCCGCTACAACGCGCTGACCCGGGTGCAGGGTGAAACGCTGGACAACCTCTCCGAAGCTGTTGCCGTGTTCGGTTCCGACGGGCGCCTCCGGTTGTGGAACCCGGCGTTCGGTCGGATCTGGGACCTGGAAGAAGACCAGCTGTCCGAACTTCCGCATGTGAAACAGGTGGTCTCCGCCTGCACCCTGTGCGAGACCGAGTGGGCGGCGTGGGAACAGCTTGCCGGCAATGTCACGGGCCTCAGCGAAAACCGCATGCAGAAGGTCAGCCGCCTGGAGCGCCACAACGGCGCCGTGCTCGACTACGCCACGGTTCCCCTGCCGGACGGCGGCACGCTGGTCACCTTCGTCGACGTCACCGACAGCGTGAACGTCGAGCGCGCCCTTCTGGAAAAGAACGAGGCGCTGGAGCAGGCCGACCAGATCAAGAACGCCTTCATCCAGCACGTTTCCTACGAGCTGCGCTCGCCGCTGACCAACATCATCGGCTTTGCCCAGCTTCTCTCCGACCCGAAATTCGGCGAACTGTCGGACAAGCAGGGCGAATACGCGGAATACATCCAGTCGTCCTCGTCCGCGCTGCTTGCCATCATCAACGACATTCTGGATCTGGCGACGCTGGATGCCGGCATCATGGAACTCGACCTCGGCGAGGTCGACGTCGCCAACACGGTTTCGGCCGCCGTCGAGGGGCTGAAGGACCGGATCGCCGAAGCGCGCATCAACCTGCGCACCCATGTGCCGGACGATATCGGCATGATGGTCGCGGACGAAAAGCGACTGCGCCAGGTCCTGTTCAACCTGATTTCCAACGCGGTGCGCTATTCCGAGCCCGACGGCATCGTCGACATCAGCTGCAACCGGGCCGACGACACGGTGACCTTCATCGTCAAGGACCATGGCTACGGCATTCCGTCGGAAATCCTCTCCCGGGTCTTCAACCGCTTCGTCGGACACGACACTGGAGCCCGTCGCCAGGGCGCCGGTCTCGGCCTTGCCATCGTCAAGAGTTTCGTGGAGCTGCACGGCGGTACCATTGATATCGACTCCGTCGAGGGCAAGGGAACCACGGTCATCTGCGTTTTCCCGGCACGGCCTGAGCTGGCGGATCAGGCCGCGGCCGAATAAGGCGCCGCCACATGGCAGATCATTCCCTTTGGCCACTGCCGGACGCGTTCGAGACCGTGGCTCTTGTCTCCGAAGCCGACACGGTCCGGCTCGCCAACGACCTTGCGGTCATCTTGAAGCGCGGCGATACCGTCTGTCTTTCCGGCGATCTGGGCGCCGGCAAGTCCACCTTCGCCCGGGCTCTCATCCGCTCTTTCGCCGGCGATCCCGAGCTGGAAGTTCCAAGCCCCACGTTCACCCTCGTGCAGACCTACGGCTTCGAGCGGTTCGACCTTTCCCATTTTGATCTGTATCGGCTGGAAGAGCCGGAAGAGCTGGAGGAACTGGCGCTCGATGATCTTCTGGGCGCGGGTGCCGCGCTGATCGAATGGCCGGAAATGGCGCAGGAGCTTCTGCCGCAATCCGCGCTCTGGATCCAGTTCACCCAGCCGGATGTGGGCAGTGAGCAGCGTGAGGTTCGCCTCTGGTCCGCCGCGCCTGACTGGCGCGAGCGCGTGGCCGAAACGCTTCGCATCCGCAGCTTCCTGACGTCGGCGGATCGTCCGGATGACGTCCGGCAGTTTCTGGCCGGCGATGCGTCCCTCAGAACATTCGAGACGGTTTCAGGAGAAGGTAGTCCAGCGGTCCTCATGCGCTGGCCCTTTCAGGGCGATGCCCTTCCCGAAGCGATCGGGAGCTACATGGAAAAGGTGCATCTTGCCCGCGATTGCCGCGCGGTTCTTGCCATCGGGTCGGAATTGCGCGCCCATGGCTTTCTGGCGCCGGAGGTCTTCGCAGCCGATCCGCAAAAGGGCCTTGTCCTCTCCGCCTTTCTTGGCGCGCGTACCATCGTCGAAGGGGGGCGGCCGGTCCCGGAGCGCTACCGGGCGGCAGTGGAGCTTCTGGTGGAGATGCATGGGCAGGATTGGCCGCGGTCAGTCGCACTGGCGGATGGCGCACACTACCAGGTGCCTGCCTATTCGGCCGACGCACTGATTGCGGAAGCTTCCCTGTTTCTCGACTGGCATGTACCCGAAACGACGGGACAGGAGGCAGACCCCGCCTTGCGCCAGGAGTTCGAGAGGGTGTGGACGGCCGCGCTCGACAGCATCAGCGATGCGCAATCCGGCTGGGTTCTGCGTGACTTTCATTCGCCGAACCTTCTGTGGCAGGAAGGGGCGGAAGGCCGGAAACGCATCGGGTTGATCGACTTTCAGGACACGGTCCTGGGCCCGGTCGCCTACGACGTCGCCTCGCTTCTGCTTGATGCGCGCACCGACATCGATCCGGCTCTGGAAGCGGAGCTCTTCGAGACTTATGTGTCGGCGAGAGAAAGCCGGTCCTCCGGTTTCGACAGACAGCGGTTCGAGACGGCCTATGCCGTCATGGGTGCGCAGCGGATCACCAAGATCCTCGGCATCTTCGTTCGCCTTGCCCGGCGCGACGGAAAGCCGGCTTACTTGAGCCACTTGCCGCGTATGTTAGGTTATCTGGAACGGGTGCTTGACAGGCCAGGCATGTCGGAATTGAAAGGCTGGTACGAAGGCATCCGGCCCTGAGAATCCAAAGGGTTCGATGGGTATCGGCAACCATTGAGAAAACAGATGACAAAAACGCGGTCCCGACCCTCCCATGCCATGATCCTGGGCGCCGGCCTTGGCAAGCGCATGCGCCCGCTGACGGCAACGACCCCCAAGCCGCTGATCGAGGTCAACGGTCAGGCTCTGATCGACCATGGCATGGATCGCCTGGCAGCAGCGGGTGTGCAAACCTGTGTCGTCAACGTCCATTACCTCGCCGATCTGGTCGAGGTGCACGTGCTGCGCCGCAAGGACATGGACGTCGTGATTTCCGATGAGCGCGACCAGCTCCTGGAAACCGGCGGTGGCATCAAGAGGGCTCTGCCGCTTCTTGGGAACGCCCCGTTCTTCCAGCTGAATGCGGACACCTGCTACTGGATCGAGGGTGTGAAGCCCAATCTGGAGCACATGATCGATGCCTGGGACGAAAGCCGGATGGACGCGTTGCTTCTGGTCGCCGAAACCGTCAAGTCGGTCGGCTATGCCGGCCGCGGCGACTTCGACATGGCCAAGGATGGAGCCCTGACGCGAAGGCAGGAACGCGGTGTCACACCGTTCGCCTATGCCGGTGCCGCCCTCCTGCATCCGCGCCTGTTTCAGGACGCGCCGGATGGGGCCTTTTCCATGAACCTCCTCTTTGACAAGGCGATCGAGAACGGTCGCCTGTTCGGCGTGCAGATGGAAGGGCTCTGGTTGCATATCGGCACCCCCGACGCGATACAGGCCGCCGAATACGCCGTTCGCGAAAGCGCTGCGTGAGCATGCCAGAGCGACCGCGCCTGTTCTCCGTTTCTCCGTCGGTCCCCTTTCTGCAAACGCTTGTCCGCACACTGGTCGACGGAACCCTCGTTCCCGGGTTTCGTCCGCTGGATGATCCGCTTCTCCTGTCCAACGCGACGCTCTATCTGCCGACGCGGCGCGCCGCGCGGTTGCTGCCGGAGCTGTTTCAGGATTGTTTCGGTGGCAGACCCGTGCTGCTGCCTGCCATTCGGCCGGTCGGCGACGCCGACGAGGACGCGCAAAGCCTGACCAATGAACCGGATATGGCAACGCTCCCGCCGGCGATGCCGCTTCTGGAGCGACACCTTGCGATGACGCGGCTGGTCAAGGCCTGGAAAGGCATGCTCCGGCGTGAAGCGCTCAGCCTGCGCTCCGACGAGCCGCTGGGCCTGCCGGCCTCGACAGCGGATGCGGCCTGGCTTGCAGGCGACCTTCTGTCGCTGATGGACGAGGTCGAAACCGAGGAAGCCGACTGGACGGACCTGGGCGGTCTTGTGCCGGAAGACCATGCCCGCTACTGGCAGATTACGCTCGACTTCCTGAAGATCGTGCAGGAAGCCTGGCCTGCCCACCTTGCGGAACTGGGCCAGATGGACCCGAAAGCCCGCCGCTCCGCGCTGATCCGGCGCGAGGCCGAGCGGCTTGCCCGGACCCACCGGCGCGGCCCGGTGATTGTGGCCGGTGTCACCGGATCGGTTCCGGCAACTGCCGAGCTGTTGAAGGTCGTCGCGGGTCTGCCGCAAGGCGTCATCGTCCTTCCAGGGCTCGATCGGGAACTCGATGACCGCTCGTGGGTGGCACTCGGGCAGCGCAGCGTGCCGTCGGCCGGACCGTTGTCTCGCGATGCCGCCCAGGCCTCCCTGCCATCCCATCCGCAATACTCCCTCAAGCAGCTTCTTCTGCGTATCGGTGTGACCCGTGAGGAGGTCGAGACACTCGGCCCCGCCGTGCCGACGCATCTGGCCTTGCGGGAGGAGATGGTTTCCGAAGCGCTGCGGCCGGCCGATACGTCGGACGGCTGGACCGCCTATCTGGCGGCGCGGCCGGAGGAGCAACGCGCGCAAGCGCTGGAGGTTGTCTCGATCCTGACTGCCCGAAACGAGGCCGAGGAGGCGCTTTCGGTTGCCATTGCCCTGCGCGAGACGATCGAGCGCGGCGAGACGGCGGCACTGATCTCGCCGGACCGCATGCTGACCAGGCGCGTTGCCGCGGAACTTGCACGCTGGAATATCCAGGTCGACGACAGTGCCGGCCGGCCGCTCGATCAGACCGCGCCGGCGATCCTCGCGCTTCTGGCGGCACGTCTCGCGCTTGGCGGCTGCGAACCCATCGACCTGCTTTCGCTGCTCAAGCACCCGCTGGCGCGTCTGGGGCTGCCGGTCAAGGACATTCGCTCGGCAGCCAGGGCGCTGGAGCGCGGCGTCGTACGGGGACCGCGCGCGCGGCCCGGTACGGAAGGTCTGAAACTGGCCGTGGAGGCCAGCCGGGAGGATGTCGGCCGGTCCAGACATGTGCCCCGCTGGAAAAAGATCCACGACGAAGACTGGGATGTCATTGCGAACCTCGTAGACCGCCTGTCGGACGCACTCCGCCCGCTGGAAGAGCTGGCGACGTCCAGTGAGCCGGTCTTGGTCACGGAGCTTGCCAGACGACATGTCGACGTACTTCAGGCAATTGCGCAAGATGAAACCGGGTCCGTGGAAGAGCTGTATTCGGGCGAAGCCGGTGAGGCGCTGGCGCTGTTTCTGACCGGGCTTCTGGAAGCCGATGCAAGCGGGTTGGAGGTGCCGGCACCCGAATGGCCCTCGTTGCTGCCGGCGCTGATGTCCGGCCAGGCCGTTCGTCGCCGCCTTCCGGGCGACCCGAGGGTCCAGATCCTGGGGCCGATGGAAGCGCGGTTGCAGAGCTTTGATTTCGCGGTATTGGGCGGTCTGAACGAAGGCGTCTGGCCCCAGCGCACGCGCAACGACCCTTGGCTGAACAGACCCATGAAGCGCGACATGGGACTTGAGCCGCCGGAGCGCCGGCTCGGGGCGGCAGCCCATGACTTTGCGCAGGGGCTCGGCGCCGGACGCGTACTCCTGTCGCGGGCGGCGCGTGCCGACGGTGCTCCAACGGTTGCTTCCCGCTGGCTGCAAAGGCTGACGACGCTCGCCGGCGACACGGTGACACGTGCGATGGAAGCTCGAGGCAGCGTCTATTCCCGTCTGGCCGCCGCCGTGGACCGGCCATCCGGCCCGGTGCGCCCGGCCATGCGGCCCGAACCGCGGCCAGACCTCACCGCCCGGCCGAAGTCGCTCTCCATCACCGAGATCGAGCGGCTCATCCGCGACCCCTATTCAATTTTCGCGCGCCACGTTCTGGACCTTCAGCCGGTCGACCCGATCGGCGGTGAGCCCGGAGCTGCCGACAAGGGCAACCTCATCCATGACGCTCTGGCGGATTTTCTGTCGACCTGGACAGGCCCGTTCGACGAGACGGCCGTCGCTGCGCTGACCGCAATCGGCGAAGAGCTTTTCGAACCGCTCGATGCCTTTCCCGCGATCCGAGCGCTCTGGTGGCCGCGGTTCCAGAAGATCGCCGCCGGCTTCGTCGGCTATGAGGCGACCCGCTCGAAACGCGTCGGCCGTCGCTTCCTCGAGATCGGCGGCGGGGTGGACCTCAGGCTGCCGGGCTATGAGTTCCGGCTCCGCGGCCGCGCGGACCGGATCGATCTGCTCGCAGACGGCGGACTGTCGGTTATCGATTACAAGACAGGCCAGGTTCCCTCTCAGAAGCAGGTCGAGGCGCTGCTGTCACCGCAACTTTTGCTGGAGGCTGCCATGATCGCGCGTCACGGCTTCAAGGACGTTCCGGCGGATGTTCCGGTGACCGAACTTCTTTACCTGCAGCTCAAGGGCGGGACCGATCCTGTCCTCGAGGCGCTGCGCAATCCGAAGGACGCGCTGCTCGAGGAGCTGGTCGAGGACGCCTGGGCGCGGCTGGAGCAACTGGTCGCGCATTATGCCAAGCCCGAAACGGGCTACCTGTCGCGCGCCCGCGTGATGCGCGAGCGTCAGATGGACGGCGATTACGACCATCTTGCGCGCACGCAGGAATGGGCCCTTGGCGGCGGGGAGGACGACGCATGAGCTTCCAGATCCCGCAACTGACGAGAGAGCGCCAGGATCTGGCATCGCGTCCGCGTGCCTCGGCCTGGGTGAGTGCGAATGCCGGCTCCGGCAAGACATTCGTCCTTTCGCGCAGGGTTGTCCGGCTGCTGCTGGACGGCACCGATCCCAGCCGTATTCTCGCGCTGACCTTCACCAAGGCGGCCGCGGCCGAAATGGCGAACCGCGTCTTCAAGATCCTGGGAAGCTGGGTGACGATGGCAGACGAGGCTCTTGCGGCCGAACTGCAGGACATCGAAGGCAGAAAACCGGATGCTGCCCGCATCGCCATGGCAAGGCGTCTGTTCGCACGGGCCCTGGAGACGCCGGGCGGCCTCAAGATCCAGACCATCCATGGTTTTTGCGAGGCCTTGCTGCACCAGTTTCCGCTGGAAGCAAATGTCGCCGGCCATTTCGCCGTGCTCGACGACCGCATTGCCGCCGAACTGATGGCCGAAGCCCTTGGCAGTGTCCTGCACCGGGCAGAGCTCGAACCTGAAAGCACCTTTGGCCGGGCGCTGGCCTCCGTCATCGATCTGATGAGCGACGGCGGCGCGCAAAAGGCACTGGAGGAGCTGATCCAGAACCGGGACGCGTTTCGCCGCTGGACGGTGGACGCGGATGGTCTGGAAAAAGCCTTGTCCGAACTCGCAGACCTGCTGGAGGTCGATCCCGCACTAAGTCTGGGTGCTTTCGATCTGCGTTTCCAGGGCGAATGTCCGTTCGACCGCAATACCTGCCTGTCCTATGCGGAAGCGCTGAACACGGGGGCGAAAACCGATCAGGCGCGAGCTGACGCACTGGTTGCTGCCAGCGGCCTGCAAAACGCCACCGCGTTTCGCGAGGCCTGGCTGCAGATCTTCCTCACGGCCAAACTGGAGCCGCGCAAGTCGCTGGCGACCAAGAAGGTCGCGTCCGATTTCCCCGAGATGGTCGATGCCCTCCAGGGCGAACAGGCACGGCTGATCGATCTTCTGGACGAACGGCGCAAGGTGGTGACCTTCGAGGGAACGGTCTCGCTTCTTCATCTGGCGGACGCGGTCATTCGCAATTACGAGCGGGCAAAGACCGCCAAGGGATACCTCGATTTCGAGGATCTGGTCGTCAAGACGGCAACACTGCTTCAGAAATCGGACGCTGCACTCTGGGTCCAGTACAAGCTTGATCAGGGGCTTGATCACATTCTCGTCGATGAGGCACAGGACACCAGTCCGCGCCAGTGGGAGGTCGTGACGTCGCTGGCGTCGGAGTTCTTCTCCGGGGCAGGGGCACACGAGCGCACGCGAACCCTGTTTGCGGTCGGTGACGAGAAGCAGTCGATCTATTCCTTCCAGGGAGCGGTTCCCGCCTATTTCGACGCGATGCGCCGCGCTTTCGAAACACAGGCGAAGTTGGCCGAGCAGGAATTCCACTCGGTCAACCTCCAGCTCTCGTTCCGCTCCACGCCGGATGTTCTCGGCGCGGTCGACAAGGTGTTCGAGGACGAGGGCGCCCATCGCGGGCTCTCGCAGGACGTGCGGGCGCCCGTTCACGAGGCTATTCGGCGCGATCCGGGCATCGTTGATCTCTGGCCACTGGAAGCGGAAGCCGAGATTGACGAGCCGGACGACTGGCGCCAGCCGATCGACCGCGTTGGCTCCGGCAGTCCGATGCTGAAGGTTGCGCAGCGTATTGCCGCGGAGATCGAGACCTGGATGCGCGACGGCACCGCCGGGCCCGGCGACGTCATGATTCTGGTGCGCAAGCGCGGTCCCTTCGTCGATGCACTCAACCGGGAACTGAAGCTGCGCGACATACCGGCCGCGGGCAGTGACCGCCTGATCCTGACCGACCACATCGCCGTCAAGGATCTCGCCGCCCTTGGTCACTTTCTGCTTCTGCCGGAGGACGACCTGTCACTGGCCGCCGTCCTCAAGAGCCCTCTTTTCGATCTGGTCGACGAGGACCTTCTGGAAATAGGCCGGGACACAGCGGAAAAATCCCGGCCCGGCACGCTCTGGCAGATGCTGGTGAAGCGCTCGGATGAGTCCGAAAAATGGAGGAAAGTGCGCGCGCGGCTGGAGGACTGGCGTGCTCGGGCCGACTTCGTGCCACCTTACGAATTCTACGCAAGGCTGCTCGGAGCCGACGGCGGCCGCCGTGCCTTCCGGGCAAGGCTCGGTGTCGAGGTCGATGACGTTCTGGATGAGTTTCTTGCCCTGACAATGGCCTATGAGCAGGCCGGCACACCTGGGCTGGAAGGGTTCCTGGCCTGGATGGCGGCGGCCCCGACCGAAATCAAGCGCGAGCTGACCAATACCAAGGGCATGGTCCGCATCATGACGGTGCATGGCTCCAAGGGACTGGAAGCGCGGATCGTCATCCTTGTCGATCCGGGTGCGGCGCCGGTCAGTGCCATACACGATCCGGCCTTCCTGCCCAGAAAACGACTGGACAACGAACTCCTGCCGCCGGCCCTGGTCTGGTTGCCGCCAAAGGCGGATCGAACGCCCTGGCATGACAAGGCGATCGAAGGACTGCGGGAGGCGCAGGAAGAAGAGTATCGGCGGCTTCTCTATGTCGCGCTGACCCGGGCAGAGGATCGGCTGATCGTCTGTGGCTGGGAACCCAAGCGCGGCGCCCATGAGAATTGCTGGTATTCGATGGTCGAACGCGCGCTGAAACCCGAAGCGCGCGAACTCGTCGATCCTGCCGGCTCCGTGATCGGCTGGCGCTGGCAGAAAACCGCAGCGGCCCCGGAACAGGGCGAAAGCGCGCACGCCGATGCCGGCTCTGAAGATGCTCCAGAGGCGGAAACGCTTCCCGACTGGCTGACGCGGCAGGTGCAGCCCTTGCCACGCCGCAAGCGTCTTCAGCCCTCGCGCGCCTTCGAGGCGATGGAGGAAAAGGAGGGTGTCGAGCCGATGCCGGTTCTCTCGCGTCTTCAGGCCAGCCGCCAGCCGGCTTCCTGGCCGCTGGAACGCGGCAGGCTGGTCCACCGGCTCCTGGAACTGTTGCCGGATCTGCCGGTGGGCGACCGGCGGGAGGCCGCCGCCACCTACCTCACGACAGCGCTCAGGCCGGAATTCGGCTCCTACCGCGAAACGCTTCTGGGAGAGATTTCCGCCATCCTGGAGAACGACGACTTCGCGCCGGTCTTCTCGCCGGAGGCGCGGGCAGAAGTGCCGTTGGTGGGAACGATTCGGGCTGCCGACGGCACCGAGGTCGAGATATCCGGACAGATCGACCGGCTTCTCGTATCAACAGATCGTGTGGTGATTGTGGATTACAAGACCAACCTCAATCCACCGGCGACAACCGCTGAAGTGCCCCTGGAATATCGGGCCCAGCTTTGTGTTTACAGGGAAATGCTGCGCCGGATCTATCCTGACAGGGAGGTCTCGGCCTGCCTGTTGTGGACCGCTGTCCCCTCGATGATGGAAATCCCCGCCGAGATTCTCGATAGCACCTTCGCAGCATTGCGTCCGGATGGTTCGACAGCTTGACTGTAGGCGGTTGGCTTCCTACGTTCGTGCCAACTGACGCGTTTACATCGGGTAGACGTGAAACTCCGAACCACGAGATGTTGTTATGGCTACCACGCAAGTTACCGACGCTTCTTTTGACGAAGAAGTGCTGAAATCCGACGCTCCGGTCGTTGTCGACTTCTGGGCGGAATGGTGCGGTCCGTGCAAGATGATCGCCCCTGCGCTCGAGGAAATCGCCGAAGAGATGGACGGCAAGGTCAAGATCACCAAGCTGAACATCGATGAGAATCAGGACATGGCCATGAAATACGGCGTCCGGTCGATTCCGATGCTGATCCTGTTCAAGGACGGCGAGCCGATGGCGACTCAGGTAGGCGCCGCTCCGAAGGGCAAGCTGTCTGACTGGATCAAGAGCGCCCTTTAACCGAATTCCTGTTTGCGGACCGGAACGCCGGTTCGCCAGTCATACGAGCGCATCCGGCGGCAAAAGCCTTTTTGCCGCCGATCCTCTTTGAAATGACGTGCAACTGGTTCTATAAGCATCCGCAAACAGTCTGACCAAACGGAACATTCATGAGCGACGAAAACAAGAAACCGGAAGAACAGCCGGCGGAAGCCGCGCCGGAAGCCGCGCCGGAAGCCGAAGCCGCGCAGGCCGATGCCAGCCAGGAAAGCGCTGTCGATCCGATCGAAGTTCTGAAAGCCGAAAATTCCGAGCTGAAGGACCGCGCCCTGCGGACGATGGCCGAGATGGAAAACCTTCGCCGCCGGACGGAGAAGGAAATCAAGGACGCTCGGGCCTATGCGATTTCAGGCTTTGCGCGGGACATGCTGACTGTCTCCGACAACCTGCGCCGCGCGCTGGACGCATTGCCGGAAGACGACCGCAAGAACGCCGATGCCGGCATTGCGTCCCTCATCGAGGGCGTGGAGATGATCGAACGCGATCTCCTCAACCAGCTCGAAAAGAACGGCGTCAAGAAGCTGGAACCCGAAGGGCAGAAATTCGACCCGAATTTCCACCAGGCGATGTTCGAGGTTCCAAATACCGAAGTGCCGAACAACACGGTCGTTCAGGTCATGCAGGCCGGTTACGTCATCGGCGAGCGTGTCCTCAGGCCCGCGATGGTCGGCGTCTCCAAGGGCGGCCCGAAAGAAGCTGCTCCGCCTCAGGCCGAACCTGGCGAAACGGTCGACAAGAGCGCCTGACGCTCTGACGGTAAGTCTATCGAAAGATGCAGCCGCTCCCGCACAAGATGGCGGGGGCGGTTTTTTTAGGCGCTCATTCTCTGTTGTCCGCGCAGCGACGCGAGGTCGAAGACAGGAGTGATCCGCCCCAAGGGAAAAACGGCGGGCAACGTCCGTAACCAGGGACCTGAGGTCGATGCTGGCACAAAGTCTGGACTATTTCGGTGTTGCCGTCTTTGCCGTGACGGGAGGGATCGTCGCTTCCCGCAAGCAGCTCGACATCATTGCCTTCCTGTTCTTCGCAACGCTGACCGGTATCGGCGGCGGCACCTTGCGCGATCTTCTTCTCGGGCTTCCCGTGTTCTGGGTTCAAAACCAGGTCTATCTGCTCGTGTGTCTGGTCGTCAGCGTGATCGTCTGGTTCTGCGCGGACTGGATCGAGCAACTGAGCAAGCCCTTGCGCTGGGCCGATGCCATCGGGATCTCAGCGTATTCGGTTCTCGGTGCCGCAAAGGCGCTGAGCGCCGACAGCGCGGTTCTGGTCGCCATTTTGATGGGTGTCGCCACGGCAACCTTCGGCGGCGTCCTGCGCGATACCATCGCCCGGGAGCCGACGTCGATCGTCAAGCCGGAAATCTATGTCAGCGCGGCCTTTGCCGGCGCAGGCAGCTATGTGTTGCTGCTGTATCTGGGCCTGCCACAGCTTGCCGCGGCGGTCCTGGGCGCCGGCTGCGCCCTTGTGCTGCGCGGCGGCGCCATCCTGCGTGGCTGGACCCTGCCGGGGTATGCCGGTCGCCAGAAGCCGTGACCCGTATTTTGGGGGCGCGCCGTGATCGAAATGCGCAAGGCACGAAGTCAAGTGATGGGCGTCATTTGACTTGGTCAAGCAAAGAAATGTGACCTGAGCCACATCTTCTACTCGAAAAAATCATAAAATGACGCATAGAGAGTAGAAGGAGCGTTTTCATGAATCTCGGTTTTACATGCGGATTTGTCGTCAATTCGCAAAATTATTTTGCAAAAGGATCGATGGTTACCTTTCCCAAGATCATGGTGAAGGGCGGAGAAAGGGTCAGTATCCCGATCTACTACCCGGATCGGGACCAGGTGGCCGGGAATTACCACGTTAAGACAGATGGAAATGGCTTCTTCCTGATGCCGTTCAGGTGGGACCCGCTGCATCTTGGCAACGTTATCGAGTACGCCGAGGCATCGCTGACAATTTCCGAGGGCCGGTTTGACGACGACGGTCATAATGTCGGATACGGCGCGCCGCGCAAGGTAGAGTCGGAGCTTTACAAGTTTATCGACTGGTCTGCCGGTCGGGATGGCCTGTTGCCGGAGGTGCGAAAGCTCGACGGGTCCAGCCACCGCATTACGCCCCATGTGGAGATACCTCACGAGAAGTTTTCCAAGCTTCGTGACGAGTTCATCAACAAGGTGAAGCCATCGCCGGAATACTACGGGCTGCTCAGTTTCAAGGTTATCTATCTTTAGAGGCGTTTCCTTTGTGATGTCAGCGGGTAGCATCCCTTTGTCATGGTTCGGCGCAAGCTTCGCGGGTATCATGTCCAATAGGTTTTTGTGAGGGAGGCGATACCGATGGTCGGGCACGCGACATTTTGCTGGAATGAACTGATGACCCGTGACGTGGAAAAGGCCCGCGCGTTTTACGGGAAATGCCTCGGCTGGACGTTCTCCGACATGCCTATGGGGGACGATGGCGTCTATACGATCGCCGATATGGGCGACAGTCAGGTGGCCGGCATTTTTCCGATGTCCGGTCCCGACTTCGAGGGCGTTCCCGAACACTGGATGAGTTACATCGCCGTCGATGACATCGACGAGCGGCTGGAATTGGCCGCGGCGCTCGGCGCCCAGATTCTTCGGCCGCCGTTTGACGTGCCAGGGGTGGGCCGGATCGCGCTCCTCAAGGATGTCGGAGGGGCGGCGCAGGGATGGATGACGCCGGAATAAGGCACGAGCTGACAGCTGCTCGGGCGGGCTGCCTCGAAAGGTTCTGTTCAGGGCAAAAGAAAAGCCGGTTCGCAAACGAACCGGCTTTCTTTTCCCGCTGGATCAACGGTGTTGATCAAACGCGAGGTGTCGGACCATCTGTCTGCATTCTCCGAAACACGCGATGGTCCGCATCAATAGACAAGTCCCGACGTGGCTGACACGTAGCAAATGAGCCCCAGCGCAATGGCCGGAAGACTTGCCGAGTAGGCAAGTGTCGTCAGCATGTCATACTCCTTAGGTACGAACGACAATAGGCAAAGCGTCGCGATGGTCGGCCATCCGGCTCCACGCGCGTTCCTCAAAGGTATCCGCTTTAATGTGATGTTCCCCAACACTGGCGTATATCGGGTTCGCTGACGAAAAATCCAGATCTCATGTTCTCAAAAAAACGTGTGTCGCGAGTGCGTGATCGGCGATGGCCGCATCGGCGCCTGGCAGGAACAGCGTGCGCTGGCCATAGTAGCGCCTGCCTGCCTTGCTGCCCTCCGCCAGTTCCCTGAGGTCTGCCGCCCATTCAAGATCCGGCCGCGGCGGGGCTGAAAGATCGGTCGTGAACAGGCGCGCCTCCTCCAGGACCGCTTCCGGAAGGGCGACGTCCCTGTTGAGAACATCGATATGGCATCCGGCGGGAGGGTCGAGGCGACTGAGGGTTTGCGTCGCCGGCGAGCCGGCAACGCAGATGATGTCCGCGCCCTCCTGCGCTTCCGTTATGTCGTCGGTCTCGCCCACATGCACGCCCGAAAGGGCGGGAAGGCCGGAGATTTTCCGACGTGTCTCCCTGGACGTGCCGACAAGCAGGATCGAACCGATGTTGCGCGCGGCTGCATGGGCGGACAGAAGACGCGGGAGGTTCGGGGTGTCGCCGATCACCAGAAGGCGGGCGGTATCCTCGCGCGACAGATAGGTCGTCGCCAGTGCATGCAGGCCGGCCGTGCGCCAGGACGTCAGGCGCATGCCGTCGAGCAATGCGATCGGCTGGCCCCCGGTGCCGGAAAACAGGATATAGAGGCTGGTCGACAGCCCCGGCGTTTCGGGAAGATCAAGGGAGAGGCTGCAGCCGATATAGCCCCGGGAGACAGTCTGCTGTGCCGGAAAGTCGGTCCAGGCCGGCTGCACCGAAAGCGTGCCGGAAAGCTGATGCAGCCTATCAATGTCGAATGCGGCAGGCGACGGGGAAATCAGTCGGGACCGGAACGCGCCGCGCAAAGTTTCGAGCACGGCCCGGTCTTCGAGGCAGAAATCGATCTCATCGCCTGAAATCACGCGCATGGAATGTCCATTGCCTGATCGCTTCGATTTCGCGTCCGCGGCCCTGTCGGCCCGGACACGGCAACAGCGCTATCGCTGCTGGGGGATTGCCTTCGCGGCGCTCAGTTGCTGGGCCTTGCGTTCGGCGGAGGCCTGCATCTCGCGAACCTGTTCGGCTTCCTTATGCCACTTGGCCGCCTCGCGGCGCTTGACGCGTGCTTCCTTGCGCCAGCGGCCTTGAGTGATCCAGGCGCCGCAACCGCCAAGAATGATGCCAATGACGATGCTTGCGAAGATCACCCAGAACAGCGGAGTGCCGGTAAGGGTGAGGCGCGGGTCCTGGGGGTCGAACGGATTGAAAGCGATGGAGACCGGGTGCCGGTTGGCAACCGCGAGGGAAACCACGATCACCGCAATCACGAACAAAATCACATTGATGACGAAGCGGACCACTGCGGTCTCCCGAAATAATTCAGTCGTAAGGCGTCAGAAACGGTATGAATGCGACCCGGCGATCAATCGTCGCCATGGTCGACGCCGTCATTCAGACGTATACGCATTTCCTTGCCGGTTTTAAAGAAGGGGACGTATTTCTCGTCGACTTCCACTTTCTGCCCGGTACGCGGGTTGCGTCCGACACGGGCAGGCCGGTTCTTGACGGAGAACGCACCAAACCCGCGCAATTCAACCCGATCGCCGCGCATCAGGGCTTCCGTCACCTCATCCAGGATGGCGTTGACGATGTTCTCGACGTCCCGTTGATAAAGGTGCGGATTCTGTTCGGCGATATGCTGAACCAGCTCGGATTTGATCATGACGTGCCCCCTCGCTTAACGTTTGTTTTCTGCCGCATCCGAAGCCTGCCAAACGGATACGAGCCCGTCAAGCATAATACCCCGAGGAATCAGCCCCTTAGCCTGATGTATAGGGTCCAGCAGGGTCGATCCGATGCCTTTTCCGAGTTCCCGTGAGACGCGGGAGGAGAATGGAAGCTCCTCGATGTTCTCTTTTGCGGTCCACGTAATGACCGGAAGGTTCTCGGCGACGCCCTTTTCGCTTTCAAGCCAGGAAATCGCCGCATCCTCACCGCCGATCGCATCAATGAGCTTTGCCTCAAGTGCCTTGTTTCCCGTCACAATCCGGCCGTCCGCCAGTTCCCGTGCGCGGGGCTCTTCCAAGTTGCGGCGTTCGGCCACCAGCCCCACGAACCAGTCATAGGAATCCATCACCAGCGAGCGCAGCATGGCGACCGCCTCGGGCGGGGCTTTGGAATAGAAGTCCGGTTCTGCCTTCAGTGGCGCGCTCTTCACCGCATCCATCTCAACGCCGAGCGTGTCCAGAAGTTTCTGGACATTGCCGTACTGGAACAGGACGCCGATCGACCCGGTGATGGAATTGTAGCGCGCGACGACGTGGTCGGACGCAATGGCGACCATGTAGCCCGCCGATGTGCCGATCGTCCGGATTTCGGCGACAAGAGGCTTCTTCTCGGCAAGGTCACGCAACGCATAATAGAGAGCTTCGCCGCCCGTCGTGCTGCCACCGGGAGAATTGATCGACAGCACCACGCCCTTGACGGCATCGGACCGTGAGATCCGCTCGATCATCTTGAGGGTCTTGCGATCTTCCAGGATCATGCCTTCGATCGGAATGCGCGCGATATGGGCGGACCGTTTGGAAAGCTCCGACACGCCGGTCAGATAGAGCATGCCGCCGATCAACACCGCCGCGATGACGATGAAGGTGGCCACCCGCCAGAATGTCAGCTTGCGCCGCAACCGCCGTCTATCCACCAGGGCGTCAACATCTACAGGCATGAACAGGGTCTCTCCCGGGAAGAATGTTTGAAAACCAGTGCACTAAATAGGGTGACTATTTGAACAATTGCAATTGCTTATTCAGTCTGTCGCATGAGATTGCGGCGGTTTCGCGTAACTCGGGTGGGAATCCGCGATCGTGAGGGGCCGGAACACGTCTCGTGTGGTCCGAAAAAGCAAAGGCCCGCCATGTGGCGGGCCCGGGTATGCCGTGGCATCAGGTCGAAGGGCGAGGCCTCAGGCGATGCCTTCCAGCTGGATCTCGAAGGTGAGAGCCTGTCCCGCCAGCGGATGATTGGCGTCCAGCACGACTTCCTCTTCCGAATATTCGACGACCGTGACCGGCACGGTCTGGCCGTTTTCCGTCTGGGCCTGCAGCTGAAGGCCGACTTCCAGCGGGACGGTTTCCGGAATGTTGGCCCGGGGCACAGCCTGGCGGGCGGCCGGATTATGCGGTCCATAGGCGTTTTCCGCCTCGATCCGTACAGTCTTTTCCTCGCCGACCTTCATGCCCGGGATTGCATCATCGAGACCGGAAATTATTTGGCCCGACCCAACCGTGAATTCCAGCGGGTCGCGGCCCTCGGAACTGTCGAAGACGGATCCGTCATCCAGGGAGCCTTTGTAATGGAGACGAACCGTGTCGCCGGTTTTGGCTTCGGTCATGTGCGTATCGCAATTCTGTCTTGTGTGAGTTTTGAGGCCGCGGACAGGCGCGGGTGCTCGTCGTAACTTACCAAGGTAATGATTAAGCCGCGAATGTAAAGGGCAGCAGGCTCTCGAAAAGCCTCGGATTCGGGTGTGCGAGACCCTCGATTACTTTGAAACAACCGGCGGACCAAGTTCTTACGCAGCGTCCGCCGGGTTTTGTGGCTGGTTATTTCTTGCCGAAGTTCGCGCCGAGGCGCATCTGGATATAGTCGTGGGCGGTCATGGGCTCGTATTTGCCTTCCGGACCCGCAAGCACTGTGTCCATGTTGGCTTGGGCAAAATAGGCCATGGAATAGCGCGGGCCCAGATACTCGTCCGGTCGGGGCATGCGCACTCGGTGCAGGTTCGACAACAGCTTGTCGTCGGACCAGCGCATCAGCATGTCGCCGATGTTGCAGGTGATGACCCCTTCCAGCGGCGGCACGTCGGTCCATGCGATCGCACGGCCCTGGCTGTCCTTGCCCGGGCACAGTTGCAGGCCGCCCTGGCCGGATTTCTGGTGCAGCAGGGTCAGGCAATCGAAATCGGTATGGGCGCCCGCGCGCCAGAACTTGAAATCCTCCGGCTTGGCATCTTCCATGCCCAGGTAGTGGATCAGCCGCAGGGTGGACTGGTATTCCGGTGTCAGCGGATCATGTCCATCGGTGAAGAAATCGGGCGGAAAGTCCAGCTTGTCCGCGAAGCAGGACAGAACCTTCATCGCCAGCGCCCAGTTGTGCCGCTCGAAGGCCAGCATGGTTGCCTTGAAGCCGGGCAGTTCGGCGCCGGTCGGCCAGAGGTTCGTCATCCGCGGCAGTGTGATCTGATAGCTTTCCTTCTGGTCCGCCGTACCGGTGGAGGGGCGCACCTGCGCCTTGAATTCCCAGCCGGCATTTGTGCCGGGCCCGAGCGGATATTGTTCCTTGATGTCGGTGGGCAGGTCGAAGAACCCGGCCGACAGGCTGAACGCCTCGTCGATCAGGTCCTGCGGGATGCCATGATTGCTGAGCTGGAAGAAGCCGATCTCGGTGGCCGCCGTCCACAGCTCTTCGGTGATCTCCGCCTTGCGGGAGAAAAAGTCCGTCATGTCGATCTGCGGGATGTCCCGTTCGACGAGTTCCCCGACACCGCCGAAGCCCTTTTCCTTGTTAAGCTCCGCAAGGTCGTAGGATGCTGATGTGCTCATGATTCCGTTCTCCTTCATGAGGTCACGGAGCAATGACCCGTGCCGGCCGGCACTGACAGCTTCTACTCCAAACTTGAATGATGCCGCCGAGGCGGCGCTTTTCTTCAGGTCCGGGCGGCACGTGCCCGCAAGGGTGCGGTCATCTCCTCTCGCTTTTCCATGATCTGCCGGGTCATTCGCGCCGCATCCCGGCCAAGTTCACCAAGATCGAGGTCGGGAAGGGCGCCGTCGTCGACGATCTGCGTGCCGCCGACGAAACTGTGGCGAAGGCTCGCGCCACCGGTCAGAACAGGCGCGAGTGCCGGATCATGCAGGCCAAAATTGCGCGGGGCCGAAATATCGAAGATCGCTATGTCCGCCAGCATGCCCGGCTTGAGGGTGCCCGTTTCCTCGAAGCCGAGAACCTTCGCGCCGCCTTCGGTCGCCCAGTTAAGAAGCGTTTCCGCCTTTGCGGCGCCAACGCCTTTCGATGCGCGGTGCAGCGAAAAGGCGCTGTAGAGAGCCGCGCCCATGTCGGCGGCCTCGTTTGCCCCTGCTCCGTCGACGGCAAGCGAGACGTTGCCGCCTTTCTCGTGAAGGAGATCGGCCGGGGCAATGCCGGAGCCGAGGCGCGCATTGGCCTGCGGGCAGTGGGCCATACCGGTTCCGGTTTCCGCCAGAAGGGCGACTTCCTCTTCATTGCAGTCCACCAGATGGGCGAACCAGACATCGGGTCCAAGCCAGTCATGGTCCGCAAGCCAGTGCACTGGCCGCTTGCCGTATTTGGCAAGCGTGTAGTCGACATAGCCGTGGTTCTCCGAAAGATGCGAGTGGAGCCACAGCCCCCTTGAACGGGCAAAGCGCGCAATCTCGCCGAGTTCGGCGGCTTCAACGTTGAAGGTCGGTGTTGTTGGAGCTACTGCGACGCGCCGAAGGGACGCCGGCGCAGGATCATGCCAGCGGTCTGCAATCTTTGCCGTGCCGTCGATAAACGCATCCAGCGTCTCGGTCGGCGCGGGAGGCAGGGCCGGGTCGGCAAAGGACCGTCCCCGCGTGCCGCCGCCTCTTGCCAGCATGAAGCGGATGCCGAGGGCTCCGGCTTCCTGAAAGAGGACGTCCGCCGGGTCGTAGTCATACCGGCTGGAGAAGATGTAGTGATGATCGCAGACCGTCGTCGTGCCGCTGAGAAGAAGTTCGGCAAGGCCGATGCGCGCCGAAATTCGCAGGGCTTCCTCGTCGATCAGCGGCCAGTAGCTATAGGGCACCTGCATCAGCCAGTCGTCCAGCGCCGCATTCAGCCCCGCCGGAACGCCCTTCAGCACGGACTGGAAGAGATGGTGATGCGTGTTGACCAGCCCCGGCGTGACGACACAGCCATCGGCATCGATCGTCGTCTCGCCCGGTTCGGCCAGCAGGTCTCCCAATTCCGCGATCCTGCCGTCCCGCACCCTGAGGGCTCCGGAGAACCGGTCACCCGTCTGGTTGCCGATGAGACCGTGGCGGATATTGGTGATCAGGAACGAGGTCATGCGCGTCCTTTCGGCAGCGACCACGGAAAGAAGATCCGCTGGGTCATGCTGACGATCTGGAACAGGACCAGTGACATGACCACCAGGATGACGAGGCCCGCCCAGGCCTGAGGAAGCTTGAACATGGAGGTCGAGAACTGGATGAAGTAGCCGATGCCCTTGTCCGCTGCGACGAACTCGCTCACGACCGCGCCAATGACGGACAGGGTGATCGAGATCTTCATGCCCGAGAAGATGTAGGGGGTGGCGTAGGGTAGCCGGATCTGTGTGATCTCCCGCAGGGACGGGGCGCGGAGCGATCGGGACAGCTCGATCAGTTCCGGCGGCGTGGCCGCAAGGCCGGTCGTCATGGAGACGACAAGCGGGAAGAAGGAGATCATGAAGGTGATGACGACGCGCGGGGCATCGCCAGTCCCCAGAACAACGATGATGATCGGCGCAACCGCCACCACCGGCACGGACTGGATCACCACCAGCAGCGGATAGAATGCCCCCGACATGAGTCGCGATTTCGCAAGCCCGACGGCGATGGGCAGGGAAATGGCGAAGGACACCGCATAGCCCATCAGCGCGACGCGCAGCGTCGCCCAGACATGCTCGAACCAGCGCGCCGCCGAGACGGTTTCAAAACCGAGCATGATGCGCGAGGGCGCGGGCAGCACATAGGACGGTACCGAAAAAAGACGCGTGCCGGCTTCCCAGACGATCAGCAGGATGATGAAGGTCAGGAACGGTAGAAGCACCGGAACCCGCAGGAGCCGCTCGCTCAGCGGCAGGCGCTCAGTTGCGTCTGAGGTGGAACCGGATTTGGACCCGGCGGCAGCAGCCCCCTTGTCGGGTGCGGGCCGATTGGGGGCGGCGGTTGCGGAGGTGTCGGCAGCACTCATCACGCAGCCTCCCTTCGGATCAAAAGCGCGCGCAGGTCCGCGGCGAAATCCTGCATTTCGGGTGTCGCCAGGGATCGTTCGTCGCGCGGGCGCGCCATCGGCACCTTGTGGTCGGCAATGACCCGGCCGGGTCGTTCGCTCAGGACCAGAACGCGGTCGGCAAGGAGTACGGCCTCGGGAATGGAGTGGGTGATGAAAAGAACCGTTTTCGGGCTCGCCTGCCAGAGGCGCAGAAGCTCGAAGCCCATCGCGTCGCGGGTCAGGGCGTCGAGTGCTGAAAACGGTTCGTCCATCAGCAGGATGTCCGGGTTCAGGAACAGCGCCCTGGCGATGCCGACGCGTTGCTGCATGCCGCCGGAAAGCTCAGATGGCAGGCGCTTTTCAAATCCTGCAAGCCCTACGGTTTCGATGATCCGCTTGGCCTGCATGCGGTCGTCCGACGTCACGCGGCCATACTTGTGCCGGACGGGAAAGACGACATTGTCCTCGACATTGACCCAGGGAAGCAGTGTCGGCTTCTGGAAGACGATGCCGATATCGTCACGCGGTTCGCTGACCGGCATGCCGAAGACGCTGACCTCGCCCCGGGAGGGTTTCATCAGGCCGGCGGTGAGCCGCAAAAGCGTGGACTTGCCGCACCCGGAGGGGCCGAGAACGGCAACAAATTCGTGCTGGGCGATGGTGACGGTCACGTCTTCCAGCGCTGTCAGACTGCCGGAGCCGGTCAGAAAGGTCTGACCGACGCCGTTGAAGCCGATTGCGTTTGCCGCGAGCGCCACGAAGGATCACTCCGCCGGCAGGAAGGAGCGATCGACGACATCTTCCGGCTTGAGGGACGACGGATCGAGATCCTGCGCGGCCGACACGCGGTCCCAGGTCGCCGCCAGACGGTCCGCATCGAATGTGCCGAGGGCGAATTTTTCCGTCACCTCGTTGAAGGCGAGCTTGGAGGCGTCGAGCCAGGAGCCCTTCACGTCTTCCGCCGAAAGTTCCGGCACCTGTGCTGCGACGGCGGCAGCAGCCTTGTCCGGGTTCTCGTTGGCGAAGACCAGGGATTTCTTGAAGGCCTCGACAAAGCGCTTTGCGACGTCGGGACGCTCTTTCAGGAACGTGTCGCCCGCAACGAGTGCTGCGGAATAGAGTTCAAGACCGACATCGGCCCAAGGAAGGATGACGAGTTCCTTGCCGGCTTCCGTCGCCTGACCGGTATAGCGGGAAACATCCGTCAGCCAGGCGATGATGACGTCGCTCTGGCCCGTCATCAAAAGCGGTCCAAGTGCGCCGGGGTCCGATTTCGTCAGCGAGATGTCGGCTTCCGACAGGCCGTTGTCTGCAAGCACGAGCGGCAAGAACACGTTGGACGAGGTGAACGGCGAGGTGGCGATCTTCTTGCCCTTCACGTCGCTGATCGACGTGATGCCCGTGTCCGCCGTCGTATAGAAGGCGTGCGGGCCCATGTTGAAGATCGACATGACAGCCGTGACCGGCACGTTTTCCGTTGCCCGTGCGGCCATCAGCGCACCGATGCCGGCCGAGCCGATATCGGACGCGCCGGTGGCGATTTTGGTGATGGCTTCCGACGATCCGCGGCCTGGCTCGATCTTGATCTCCAGACCGGCGTCTTCGCAGAAGCCTTCCTCGATGCAGACATAGATCGGGGCCTTGTCACCGCCCGGCAACCAGTCAAGCTGGTACGTCACCTGGTCCGCGGCATTCGCCGGCACCGACCCCAACATCGCCACAGCGGCAACACACCACGACTTACGGTCAAACATGCGCATCAGCACACCCTTTCGCTGTTCTCTCTCTGGAAGTTTCGAGTGGCGGGAGCTGTTGGTCCGGGCATTCTGTTCCTCATCTTCAGGCCGGTGATGCAGCCGTTGACGGGGTCGTCGGGATGCATCGGCGATCTATAAAGATGAGCAATGTCAGAGCCCTTTGGCTCTACCGCTTCTACTCGGAAGCTACGGGAAAACACGCAGGGTACTTTGTCAAGCAAAGCGGAAGGTCAGAGGAAGTGTTTGGATATACTTCGCTCAAAATTTCCGCAGATGCCTGCTATTTAACCTCCTGACTGACCGGTTCATGGTCAGCGCCTAGGATGAAGAGAGAAGACTTGCCGGTGCATAAATAGCATGGTCGGTTACGTGAACAATCGAGACAGGAGATCAATGTGACGGCTGTACTGGAAGACCGGGATCTGGCGCTTTTGCGCAGGGCATTCGACATCGCACGCAAGGCCAGGGAAACCGGCGACCACCCGTTCGGATGCCTGCTTGCGGGGCCGGATGGCGAGGTGCTGATGGAGCAGGGGAACGGATATACGGCGGAAGGTCAGGACATGACTGCCCATGCGGAGAGGCTCTTGTGCACCCGCGCAAGCAAGCGCTGGCGGCCGGATTTTCTGGCAGGCTGCACCATGTATACCTCCGCCGAGCCCTGCGCCATGTGTTCCGGTGCCGTCTACTGGAGCGGCATCGGCCGCGTGGTCTTCGGCCAGACGGAAAGAGATCTGAAGGAACAGACCGGAGATCACGAGGAGAACCCGACGCTCGATCTGCCCTGCCGCGATGTCTTCGCCGCCGGGCAGCGCCATATCGAGGTCGTCGGCCCGCTTCTGGAAGACGAAGCGGCGCAGCTTCAGGCGGACTTCTGGTCGTCGAAGTAAAGCGTATGCCCGGGCCGGGGCGCGGGAGTGGGCGATCGCCCCCGACTTCCGGGTATCAGGCCCGGACCCGTTCCGAGGACGGATCGTAGAGTGGCTTGAGCGAAGCGTCAGCATCCACCTTCACGCCCGCGATTTCGATCTGGTACGTCGACGCGAGCACGTCTGCGGCGGTTTCGCCTGCACATGGCACATAGCCGAGGCCGATGGCGCCGCCGAGCGTATGGCCGTAGTTGCCGGAGGTCAGATGACCGACGACCTTGCCGTCACGCAGGATCGGTTCTGCGTGGTAGAGCAGGGGGTCCGGATCTTGCAGTCTGAACTGCACAAGCCTTGACTGCGGGCCGGTTTCCTTGCGTCTGAGGACGGCGTCACGACCGATAAACGCGGGCTTGGAGGTCTTGACCGCAAAGCCGAGACCGGCATCGATCGGGCTGTCTTCGCTGGTGATGTCGTGGCCGAAATGCCGGAAGCCCTTCTCGATGCGGCAACTGTCCATGGCGTGAAGGCCGCAGAGCCTCATCTCGCTGTCGTGGCCGGCTTTGTAAAGCGTCTCGAACACATGCCCGGCAAATTCGCTCGGCACGTAGATCTCCCAGCCCAGCTCGCCGACGTAGCTCACCCTGTGCGCGCGGGCGAGCGCCATTCCGATCTCGACAGGTCGGGCGCTGGCGAATGGATGTGCCTCATTGCCGAAATCGTCCGGGGAGACACGGCTCAGAATGTCGCGTGCCTTCGGCCCCATCAGCGCAAGCACCGCTTCTCCGCTGGTGACATCCGTGATGACGACCGAATGCCCGCCCGTGTGGCGCCGCAGCCAGGTCTCGTCGGCCAGCCTTGTGGCGGCGGGCGTCACGACCAGATAGGCCGTCTCGCTGAGCCGCGTGACCGTGACGTCGGCCTCTATGCCGCCGCGCTCGTTCAGGAACTGGGTATAGACAATCCGGCCGACGGCAACGGCAACATCCGCACCGCAGACGTGATTGAGAAAGGCTTCCGCATCCGGGCCCTCGACCCTGATCTTGCCGAAGGACGACATGTCGTAAAGACCGCAAGTCTCGCGAATGGCCCTATGCTCCCGCGCAGAGTTTTCGAACCAGTTCTGCCGCTTCCATGAATAGCTGTAGGCGCGCTCCTGACCGGGATCGGCAAACCAGTTCGCACGCTCCCAGCCGGCCAGTTCGCCCATGACGGCGCCCTCATCCAGAAGCAGGTGGTGGAGGGGGGAGCGGCGGATCCCGCGCGCGGTCGCTTTCTGGCGATAGGGAAAGTGGTCGGCATAAAGCAGGCCGAGCGTTTCCTTCGACCGCTCGAAAAGATAATGCCGGTTGCCCTGAAAGGGCTGCATCCGCGAGATGTCGACATCGCCGAGATCGAAAGGCTTGGCGCCGTCCTCCATCCATTGCGCCAGCGCCATGCCTGCCCCGCCGGCGGACTGGATGCCAATGGAATTGAAGCCGGCCGCAACCCAGAAATTGTCGAGTTCGGGTGCAAGTCCCAGATGATACGCATCGTCCGGCGTGAAGCTTTCCGGTCCGTTGAAGAAGGTATGGATGCCGGTTTCCGCCAGCATGGGCAACCGGTTGACGGCCGCTTCCAGAATGGGCTCGAAATGATCGAAATCTTCCGGAAGCTGGTCGAATTCGAACGTCTCCGGAATGCCGTTCATGCCCCAAGGCTTGGCTACCGGCTCGAATGCGCCGAGCAGGATTTTGCCCGCATCCTCCTTGTAGTAGGCGCATTCATCGGGAACGCGCAGGACGGGAAGCTGCTCAAGACCGGGTATATTTTCCGTCACGATATAGAAATGCTCGCAGGCATGCAGCGGCACGTTGACTCCCGCCATGCGGCCAATGTCATGGCCCCACATGCCGCCACAGTTGACGACGGCCTGCGCCTCGATGAAGCCGGTCTCGCCGTCGCTCTCCCAATGGACGCCTTTCGCCCGGCGGCCGGTCGTCGCGATGCCGGTGACCTTCACGCGCTCGGCAATCCTGGCACCGCGCTTGCGGGCGCCCTTGGCAAGGGCAAGTGCAATGTTGGCCGGGTCGCCCTGACCGTCCAGCGGCAGGTAGACGCCCGCCAGGACGTCGTCGGTGTTGAGATGGGGATATTTTGCCTTGATCTCTGCCGGGCCGATCTCCTCCACCTCGACGCCGAACGCCCGGGCCATCGAGGCCTGCCGGAAGATCTCCTCCCGGCGGGCCTCCGTCAGCGCTACGGTGATCGACCCGCAGCGGCGGAAGCCTGTCGACAGGCCGGTTTCCGCTTCCAGCGAGCCGTAGAGCTCCTGGCTGTATTTCGCGAGCCGCGTCATGTTCCGCGTCGCGCGCAACTGGGCAATGAGCCCGGCCGCGTGCCATGTCGTACCGGAGGTGAGCTGCTTGCGTTCCAGAAGGACAACGTCGGTCCAGCCGAGCTTTGCCAGGTGATAGGCGACGGAGCATCCGATGACGCCGCCGCCGATAATGACGACACGGGCGGAAGAGGGCAGGGCAGACATGAAACGCCTCTCAATAGACGGGAGGGGAAATGACCCAGACGGCAATCGCCGGATCGGAGTAGGGATTGGCCCAGCGAAAGACGGTTCCGCGCAGACGGAAGCTGTCGCCGGCCGAAACAGTGAAGGCTTCGCCGTCCAGCTGGATGTCCAGCTTTCCGGAAACCAAGAAGGCGAGCTCCTGTGTTGCACGGACGATCTCGTTGCCGCACTCGGTTCCGGGCAGGAAGGTCGAGTGGATGACCTCGAAGCTGTCGGTGAGATCCGGCGAGAGCAGTTCCTCGATCAGTCCGTTTTCGCGCTCGCCGATGACGCGTCTGTGGCCACCGCGCACGATCCGCCCGCTTTCGCGCGCATCCGCATCGGGCGAGCCGAACAGGATCGACAGGGGAACGTCGAAGATCTGCGCAAGGCTTTCCAGTTCCCTGATGCTTGGGGTCGAGAGATCCCGTTCGATCTGGCTGTGCCAGCCGACCGAGCGGCCGGTAAGGGACGCAAGCTCGGTCAGGGTGAAGCCCTTCAGCTTGCGCAATTGACGCAGATCGTTTCCCAGCGTGGATGACATGAGAGCTCTCGTGAAAAAACTATAGATAATTTCACGTTATAAAATGAAAGAATCAAGCAAAATTTCATGAAGGATCGTGCTCGGGGCACGGACACGATCAGAAGTCGGCTTGTCTCGCGTCGTTCACAAAAAACCGGGAGACCGGAAAAGAAGCGTCAACTGCAAGGCACGCCGCCATGAAAAAAGCCCGGTGTATCGACACCGGGCTCTTCCGTTGTGCAAGGGCAAGGGTTCAGCGCTTCGGCAGCGGAATCCATTCTGCGACGGAAACGTCGGCATGCCGGAACTGGGGCATCTTCTCGCCGAGATCATCCATGTTCTTGACGTCGTTTTCGTTCAGGAACTCCTGGGTGATCAGGGTCGGCGGAACGACCACCTGCGCGTCCGGGTCTTCACCGGCCAGCATCAGCGCAAGGGTGCGCACGCTGACTTCACCGACGACGGCCGGGTTGGTCGCGACCGTGGCCGCCCAGGCGGAATCCGGCTCGCGCATGGCGGAGATGTCGGCGGTCGAGACATCGGCAGAATAGATGTCGATGTCCTGGCTGAGGCCGGCTTCGTCAACGGCGATCTTCACGCCCTTGGCGAACTCGTCATAAGGCGCGAAGACGACGGAGATGTTCGGGTTTGCCTGCAGGATAGAGCGCGCCTGGTTGGCGACCGAGTTCGCGATCGGGTTGTCCAGCGTGCCAAACATGGCCGCTTCCGTGATGCCCGGGTTGGCTTCCTTGACCTCCTTCCAGGCAACGTCGCGACGGTCGAGCGGGGCGATGCCCGGGACATAGACGTAGCCGGCAGTGAAGCTGTCGCCATTGTCCTTGATCGCCTGTTCCAGCGCCATCTTGCCCAGCAGGTAGTCCGACTGTTCGACCTGCGGCACGGCATCGTTCTCCACGTCGACGTCGAAGGCGACGACCTTGATGCCCGCATCGACCGCGCGCTGGGCGGCGGCCTTCATGGACTCGGTCAGGCCGTGCTGGATGATGATGCCGTCGACGCCGAGCGCGATCGCCTGGTCGACCATGTCGGCCTGAAGCGCTGCATCCTGACGGCTGTCCAGAACGCGCAGGTCGACGCCGAGGGCTTCCGCCTGCTTTTCAACGCCCGAGAGATAGGACTGGAAGAAGTCACCGGTCGAAAGGTAGCGCACCAGCGCGATCTTGACGTCTTCCGGCTTGTCGAAGGGCGCCGGCATGTCGGCGGCAAGCGCGGCACCGCTTGCCGAGAGCCCCAGCCCGGCGGCGACCGCCAGCTTCATGAATTCACGTCTGAGCATGTTGTTTCCTCCCGATATGAACGGCGCCCGTCTCAAAGGGGCGTCACGCTGTTTTCCTGCCACCGCGCCGCGAGGACAGGTAGAACGTGAAGACAAGGGCAGCGACAAGTACGACGCCCTTGACGAAATCCTGCATGTAGTAGGGGGCGTTCATCATGGTCAGCCCCTGAAGAAGAATGCCGACGAAGAGGGCGCCCGCCGCCGTGCCGAAGGCGTTTGGACGCGCGGCCCCGAGAACCGCGAAGCCGATCAGCGCCGCCGCGACGCTGTCGAGCAGAAGGTTGTTGCCGGAGGCGATGTCGCCGCGGCCGAGCCGGGCGGCCAGAAGAATGCCGCCGACAGAGGCCAGCATGCCGGAGATCATGTAGGCGACGATCTTGTAGCGCTGCACATTGGTGCCGACGAGCCCGGCGGCCCGCTCGTTGGAGCCGATGGCATACATCAGCCTGCCGTGCCGGGTGTAGCCGAGGAACAGCCAGATGATCAGGGCGATCAGCAGGAAGAGGACCACCGGGACCGGCAGCAGGCGGTCGAGAAAGAGGTCGAACCGATGCCGGCCGAGCCACAGGAACGCGGCGGAGAAGGTGCCTTCGGCGACCGAGCCGTCGGGAAGGCTCATGCCGGTGGCGATGGAATTGCCCTGGGTCGGGATACGCTGAAGTCCGATCAGCAGGAACATCATGCCAAGCGTCGCCAGTAGGTCCGGAACCCGCATCTTGACGATGAGAATTCCGTTGATCAGGCCGACAAGCGCGCCCATCGCAAGGCACAGCAGAACGGCGACGAGCGCAGACTGTTCGAGGATGACCATCGAATAGGCCGACAGCATCAGGGCCGAGGTCGCGACCGAACCGATCGACAGGTCGAAGCCGCCGACGACAAGCGTACAGGTCACGCCGAGGGCGAGAATGCCGGTGATGGCGACCGACTGGAAAATGAAGACGGCGGAACGCGGGCTGGCGAAACCACTGGCATAGAGACTGAAGAACAGGGCAAGGCCGCACAGCAGCACGATGAAGCCGTAGCGGATGGCAAGGTCTAGAGCACTTTTGTTCATGTTATCCGATTTCATCCTGCCGATGCCTGATTTTGAAGCGTGGATTGGGCTTGAGCTGTCGGCACGCCGCCCGGCGGGGTCGGCGTGCGGCTTCGACCGGGGCCGGAGACATCCGCGACCAGGCTGTTCAGGTCGACGTTCCGGTTGACGTATTCACCTGCGATCGCAGCCTCGTTGAGAACGATGATGCGGTCGGCAATCTCCAGCGCCTCGTCGATTTCGGCGACGAACACCAGCGTCGTCCGGCCCGCTGCCGTCTGGCGAATGTAGTGACCGATGTCGCGCCGTGCGCCGATGTCGACGCCCTGGAACGGTTCATCCAGCAGCAGCACGCGCGAGGCCTTCAGCAGCCAGCGACCGATCATGACCTTCTGCTGGTTGCCGCCCGACAGCGTGCCGATCCCGTCCCGTTCGCTTTGACACTTGACGCCGATCCGCGAGATCATCTCGCTCGTCGCCTCTCTCTGGGCGCGTTCGCTCAGGAACGAGAACCGGCTGAACGCTTTCAGGAACGGCAGCGTCATGTTGTTGGCGATGTCGAAATCGGCGACCACCGCATTCACGCTGCGGTCCTTGGGCGACATGAAGACGCCCTTGGTCACCGCGTCGGACGCGCTGGCGGGACGGTAAGGCTTGCCGTCAAGCATCAGCTCGCCCGCAGAAGCTTCCGCAAGGCCGAAGATCACTTCCGCAAGCTCGGTCGTCCCGCTGCCCAGAAGTCCGGTAAAGGCGATGACCTCGCCCTCGCGTGCGGTGAAGGTGATGGGCGGGCTGTCCTCGAAGAGACGCAGGTCACGGGCCTCGAGAACCGGCTTGCCGCCGGAGACCGGATCGATGTCGACTTCGGTCATCTGATGACCAAGCATCGCGTTGACCGCGCCGACATAGTCCAGCGGGTCGCTCTCGAACACGCCGGAAATCGCGCCGTCGCGCATGGAGACGATCCTGTCGGCCACCCGGCGGATATCGGACATGCGGTGCGAAATGTAGAGAATGGCGACGCCTTCCGCCCGCAGCCGGTCGATCAGCGCGAACAGGCGATCTGCCTCGGAGGCGGAGAGGGAAGAGGTCGGTTCGTCGAGGATCAGCAGCTTGGGCGCCCGTGCCATGGCCCTTGCAATGGCGATCATCTGACGGTCGGCAACGTCCAGATCCGCGACACGGGTGCGCACGTCCATGGTCAGGCCCATGCTCTCGGCAACCTCACGGGCCTGCCGGCGAAGCTTTCGGTCGTTCACGAACAGGCCGACGCCGGGTTCCGTCAGGCGGTCCAGGGTCAGGTTTGTCGCGACGTCCAGATCGGGAATGACACCGTCGTCGATGGACTGGTGCACGGTGACGACGCCCTTGGAAATGGCGTCGGCGGCGTCAGTCGGGGAATAGGGCTTTCCGGCGAGTTCCATCTTGCCGGCATCGGCGAAGTGATATCCGCACAGCACCTTGACCAGCGTCGATTTGCCGGCGCCGTTCGCTCCCATGAGGGCCGTGACCTCACCGGACCGCAGCTCCAGGTCAATCCCGCGCAACACGTGGTTGCGTCCGAAGGACTTCTCCAGACCGCTCAGTTTGCAGGTGACTTTGACCACCTTTCCTCCCAATGTTTTGGCGAGCTCCTCTCTCGCTTGCCAAAGTTACAACACGCTCGATAGGCATTTGTCAACTCGGTTGACTTTTGAATAATCTTGATTTTTATTCGGGGCACCATGGGAGGAAAAAACGCCGATATGGACAAGCCAGACCTAGACCCCAAAGCGCAAACTGCCGTCTACAAACCGCTGACTCCCGATGAGCTTGGCGAGCGCCTGTCCGTGGTGCCCGCCATCGCCGAACGGGTTGGAACGGACCCCGCAAGCTGGACGGTGCGGGAAGTCGGCGATGGCAATCTCAACCTCGTTTTCATCGTCGAGGGGCCGAAGGGCACCGTCATCGTCAAGCAGGCGCTGCCCTATGTGCGCCTTGTCGGCGACAGCTGGCCGCTTCCGCTCTACCGTGCATTTTATGAGAACAACGCGCTGGTGCGTCAGGCCGAGCGCGACCCAGGTTCGGTGCCCGAGGTTTATTACTTCGATGAAGCGCAGGCGCTGATCGTGATGGAATATCTGTCGCCGCACAAGATCCTGCGGCGCAAGCTGATCGACGGCGAGAAGGTCGATGGCCTCGGGCCGTTTCTCGGCCGCTTCTGTGCCCGCACCGCCTTTCGCGGTTCCGAATTGTCAATGAAGAGCGCGGACAAGAAAAGCGACGTCGCCCTTTTTGCAGGCAATGTGGAAATTCCGGCGATTACAGAAGCGCTTGTCTTCACCGATCCCTATTACGCTGCGGAGATGAACCACCATTCCGAAGGGTTGGAAGAGGTTGTGAAGGACTTGCGGGCCAACAGGGAGCTCAAGGCCCGTGCGCAGCGCATGCTGATGAAATTCGCGTCCAACACCGAGACGATGGTCCATGGTGACCTGCATAGCGGATCCATCATGTCGACCGATAACGACAGCCGGGTCATTGACCCCGAATTCGTCCAGTACGGTCCGCTCGGCTTCGATATCGGCATGCTCGTCGCCAATTTCCTGATGGCTTATCTCAGCCAGCCGGCCCACCGCGAGGAAGCCGATCTGGACATTTACCAGGAGTGGATCCTCTCGGTCATCGACGAGACGCTCTCGACCTTCGAGGCCGAGTTCACGCATCTTTGGACCCATGAGCGAACGGGCATGCTGTATCCTGCGGCCCTGTTCGAGGATCAGGGCCAGTCTTCCGCCGATATCTGCGCGGGCGTCCTGGCGGATATCCGCAAGGATGCGCTCGCCATCTGCGGCATCGAGATGCACCGGCGCACCCTGTCGCTGGCCCATAACGCGGATTTCGAGGAGATCTCGGACGAAGCGCTGAAATGCCGTCTCGAGGTGCGCAACCTTGCCATGGGCACCGAACTCGTTCTCCGGGCGGAAACGATCGGATCGACCCAAATGCTTCTCAACCTGGCACGCCAGTTCAACGCAAAGGACATCCTATGAAGGTCAACGGCAAACATTACCGCTCCCTTTGGTGGGATGATGAACGCGGCGCACTGCAGATCATCGATCAGCGCTGGCTGCCGCACGACTTCAGCATTCAGCAGGTCGATACGCTTGAGGAGTTCGCGGACGCGATCGTGGAAATGCGCGTGCGCGGCGCACCTCTCATCGGTGCGACGGCGGCTTACGGCATGGCACTTGCTGCGAAAATCGATCCGTCCGACGCTCATCTGGACGAGGCCTGGGAATATCTCGACAAGACCCGGCCGACCGCGATCAACCTGCGCTGGGCGCTCAACCGCTGCCGCGCCCATCTGAAGAAGCTGCCGGAGGGCGAGCGCGCAGCTGCTGCTCTCAAGCTGGCGCACGAGATTTCCGACGAGGATGTCGAGATCTGCCGCAACATCGGCCTCAACGGCCTTGAGATCATCCGCAAGATCGCAGCCACCAAGAAGGATGGCGAGCCGGTTCGTCTCCTGACCCACTGCAACGCCGGCTGGATCGCGACGGTCGACTGGGGCACGGCGACCAGCCCGATGTATCATGCCCATGACGCCGGCATTCCGATCCATGTGTGGGTGGACGAGACACGCCCGCGGAACCAGGGTGCACTGACCTCCTGGGAACTTGGTAGCCACGGCATTCCGCACACCTACATCACCGACAATGCCGGCGGTCACCTGATGCAGCACGGCCAGGTCGACATGGTCATCGTCGGCACCGACCGGACAACCCGGCGCGGCGATGTCTGCAACAAGATCGGCACCTACCTGAAGGCACTCGCGGCGAAGGCCAACAACGTGCCTTTCTACGTGGCGCTGCCATCGCCGACCATCGACTGGAGCGTGGACGACGGCGTTGCCGAGATCCCGATCGAGGAACGGCAGGAGCGGGAGGTCACCCATATTCAGGGCCTCGCCGAGGACGGCACCATTGGCCAGGTTCAGGTCACGCCTCAAGGCACGCCCGGCGGCAACCCGGCGTTCGACGTGACGCCCAACCATCTCGTCACCGGCCTGATTACGGAACGGGGTGTGTGCGAGGCGACGCCGGAGGGTCTTGCGGCTCTCTTCCCGGATCTGGCGAAGGTCGCCAAAAGCGCATGACGTCCGGTTCGGGAAGGTTTCGCCAGACCGAAGGCAAGGCTGTCATGCGGGCCCGCTCCCAGGACGAGGCGATCATCGAGGTGACCTGGTGTTATTACCAGGAGGGCATGAACCAGAACGAGATTGCCGAGCAGCTCGGCATCTCGCGCGCCACCGTCGTGAACTACCTCTCCGAGGCGCGCCGGCGGGATTATGTCCGCATCACCCTCGATACTGACATTTTCAAGAACCAGGAACTCGCCCGCAGGCTGGTCGACCGGTTCGGGCTGCAGGATGCCATCGTCGTCCCGACATCGCCGGCCGGCTCCGCTCAGTCGCTCGACCGGGTCACGCGTGTGGTCGCGGACTGGCTGCCCGGCCTGCTGCAGCCGGGTGATCGGCTGGGCGTTGCCTGGGGCGAAACCGTCTACCGGGTCGCCGAGGCGGCTCCAAGAGTGACCGTCGAGGGGCTGACCGTGGTCCAGCTGGTGGGCTCGCGCCCGGCCGCGCTCGGCTTTGCCGCGGAAACCTGTTCCGCGACACTCGCCCGCCGCTACGGCGCGCATTGCGTCAACCTTCATGTGCCGCTGCTGCTGTCCGACCGTGACCTTGTTGACCGTCTCAGGCAGGAACCCGTCATCCGCATGCAGCTCGATGCGGTTGCCGACTGCAACAAGACGATCTTCGCCTGTGGCACCTGCGCGGCCGACAGCCATGTGGTCCACACCGGTCTGCTCGATCTGTCGGAGGTCGACGCCTGCGCGGAGCGCGGCGCTGTCGGTGTCATCTGCGGCCGCCTGATCGACCATGACGGCAACGGGCTCAACCGCGAAATCGAGGACCGCATGATCGCGGTTACCCTCGACCAGATGAGGAACAAGGACATGGGCCTCCTGGTCGGCTCCGGCCCCGAAAGAGCGAGGCCGATGCTGGCCGCCATCCGCGGTGGCTACGCCACCCATGTCGCAACCTGCTCTCAAACCGCCGCAGAAATGCTCAACCTCTCGTGAGATCCATGCTGAAAGCTCCTTACCAGGATACACCCGAACTGCGTCAGGCCATCATCGATGCCTGCATCGACATGAACCGCCGCGGCATCAACCAGGGAACGTCCGGAAACATCTCCGGCCGCGCTGGCGACCGGATGATCATCACGCCGTCTGGCATTCCCTACGACCGCATGACGCCGGAGATGCTCGTCTCCCTCCCGCTTGACGGAAAGGGGGAGCCGGAAGGGCCGTTTCCGCCCTCGACCGAATGGCAGTTTCACGTGGCGCTTCTCAATGCGCGGCCGGACATGCACGCGGTCGTCCACGCCCATCCGGTCCATTGCACGGCACTCTCGATCAATCGCGAGGGAATCCCTGCCTGCCACTACATGATTGCGCTCTTCGGCGGCAACAGTGTTCCGCTCGCCGGCTACGCGCTTTTCGGCAGCGAGGAACTGGCGAATGAAGTCGCCGGCGCCATGAAGGACCGCAACGGTTGCCTGATGGCCAACCACGGCGCCGTCGTCGTCGGCGAGACCCTGGAAAAAGGCCTCTGGCGGCTTGAAGAACTCGAAGTCCTCGCCCGCGCCTACATTCTGAGCCGCACCATCGGCAAGCCGCATATCCTCTCCGATGCGGAGATCGGTGAGGTCATGGGTGCGGTGAAGAACTACGGCATGAAGTCCGGGTGAGAGGCAGGTAGGCGCGGGTTGCTCTCGGTTGTCATCTCGGGCGACCGAAGCGCGAGCCGAAACCCAGGACGCTGTGTTGTCGGTGATGGAAAATCACCGCAATCCTATGAGGATATTGGGCCCGGGATCTTCGATCCTGAACTGGTACGGTCGATGTATCCAATTTGTGCCGTCCCGGACGTAGCGAAGCGGAGATCCCGGACCTAGTAGCCCCAGCTCCGATCTTTCGCACAAAATCATGAGTCTACTGGGCTCCTGCCTGCGCAAGAGCGGCCAGAGGAAAGACTGGTGGCCGACCAAGATCCTGTTTCACGACGCATTTACAGACACCCGCGGACACGCCACGAATACCCTCAAAAGGCCCGCGGCACGCCATTGGGCCCGGGCAGGGCCAGAACTTGATTGCTATCCTCCCAGATGATCGTTCCGGGTTCCGGGCTTTCGATTTCACGGATTTCGCACCCGGCCAGTGTCAGCGCAGCGGCAAGCTGCCGTGCCCGGTCGACCATGAGTCCCCCGCCAGACAAATAGAAGCGTGCTTCTGCCTTGAACCAGAAGAGTGACTTTCTGACGTCTCGGCTGCGCTGCTTTCCGCGCAGTTTCGGGTAGTGCAACTGACCGCCGCTTCTGGCGCTGAACCAGTAGAAAGCTTCCTCGTGCGCCTTTTGCACGCTGCCCTTGAGTTGTGAGAAATCGATTTCCTCACGAGCCTTGAACATACCCAGTTCGGCATCGACGTTAGGATGAGGGCGGCTGCAGACAAATCGAACAAACATGAATGCCGACATAAAGGGTCTGCAACCGGAAGTGCAAGTGACGATCCTCTCCATTCGCTCGCCCCCCAAAACAAAAAGCCCGGCGTTTCCGCCGGGCTTTCTTTTTTCAGAAGATCTTTCAAAGAAGGATCTTAGTCGTCGGACTGCTTCTTCAGAGCCGCACTCAGGATGTCGCCGAGGGAGGCGCCGCTGTCGGAGGAGCCGTACTGAGCGACAGCTTCCTTCTCTTCAGCGATTTCCAGAGCCTTGATCGACACGGTGACCCGACGGGTCTTCTTGTCGAACTGGGTGATGCGGGCATCGAACTTGTCGCCGACGGAGTATTTTTCCGGGCGCTGTTCGTCACGGTCACGGGACAGGTCCGCACGGCGGAGGAAGGCGGTCAGGTCGCTGTCCGCGATCTTCACGTCCAGACCTGCGTCCTTGACTTCGATGACTTCACAGGTGACGACGGAGTTCTTGCGAAGTTCGCCGGCAGCACCGCTTTCCATCGGGTCGCCGCTGAGCTGCTTGATGCCGAGAGAGATACGCTCCTTGTCGACATCAACATCGAGAACGACGGCCTTGACCATGTCGCCCTTCTTGAACTCTTCGATGACCTGCTCGCCCGGACGGTTCCAGTCGAGATCGGACAGGTGAACCATGCCGTCCACGTCGCCGTCGAGGCCGATGAACAGGCCGAATTCGGTCTTGTTCTTGACTTCGCCTTCGACTTCGGTGCCGACCGGGTACTGTTCTGCGAATGCATCCCACGGATTCTGCAGGGTCTGCTTGAGACCGAGCGAGATGCGGCGCTTGACCGGGTCGACTTCCAGGATCATCACTTCGACTTCCTGGGAAGTGGAAACGATCTTGCCCGGATGGACGTTCTTCTTGGTCCAGGACATTTCGGAAACGTGGATCAGGCCTTCGATGCCCGGCTCCAGTTCGACGAATGCGCCGTAGTCGGTGATGTTGGTCACGCGGCCGGTGAACTTGGCATCAAGCGGGTACTTCGCTTCGATGCCATCCCACGGATCGGTCTCGAGCTGCTTCATGCCGAGGCTGATGCGGTGCGTTTCCTGGTTGACGCGGATGATCTGAACCTTGACGGTCTGGCCGATGGACAGCACTTCCGACGGATGGTTGATGCGGCGCCACGCGATGTCGGTGACGTGCAGCAGGCCGTCGATGCCGCCGAGGTCGACGAACGCACCGTAATCGGTGATGTTCTTGACGACGCCTTCCACGGTGTGACCTTCTTCGAGGCTCTGGACCAGTTCCGAACGCTGTTCGGCGCGGGTTTCTTCCAGAACAACGCGGCGGGAAACCACGATGTTGCCGCGGCGCTTGTCCATCTTCAGGATCTGGAACGGCTGCGGGGTGTGCATCAGCGGGGTCACGTCGCGCACCGGACGGATATCGACCTGCGAACGCGGCAGGAACGCAACGGCGCCATCCAGATCGACGGTGAAGCCGCCCTTGACCTGGTTGAAGATCTGGCCGTTGACCTTTTCGTTTGCTTCGAAAGCAACTTCAAGCCGGACCCAGCTTTCTTCGCGGCGAGCTTTTTCGCGCGACAGAACAGCTTCGCCGAGAGCGTTTTCGACGCGCTCCAGGTAAACTTCAACTTCGTCGCCGACACCCATTTCGCCGTCGCGGCCCTTTGCGCCGAATTCCTTCAGCGGCACGCGGCCTTCGACCTTCAGGCCGACGTCGATGACGGCGAGGTCTTTTTCGATTGCGACGACGGTGCCCTTGACGACGGCACCTTCATAGAGGTCGGTATGGACGAAGGACTCTTCGAGAAGAGCGGCAAAATCCTCGGTAGAGGGATTGAAATCAGACATTAATTCTCCTGGCGCGCTTTGGCGCTCCGCCGGCGGGTTGGTGTTGCACTCCGGATTGTCCTCCTCCCGGGATCGCGGTTTCCGCTGATCCTGCCGCTTCCAACGAAGCGGGCCGGCGGGGGCGAGAGACGGAAAATCCGGTCTCGTCACAGGCCGCCGCAAAGTGGCGCCCTGCCGAATTCCTTTGTCGCTCTTCAATAGAACAGCTGGACCTCAGGTCCTTGTCGTTCCGGATGCACAAATGGGGGCACACCCGAGGTGAGCCCCATATCCTGGTCAGGCATCCGCGGCGCGGGATATGATATCCACAGCCGCGCGGAACGCGGTCTCTATATCCATTTTCGTCGTATCAAGCAAGACCGCATCTGCCGCTTGCGTCAACGGAGCCACAGTTCTCTTGGAATCCCGCTCGTCCCGACGTTGCAGATCTTCCAGCACGGAGGCGTAATTCGCCTCCTGGCCCTTGGAGATCATCTCGTCCGTGCGGCGCCGGGCGCGCGCCTCCGCCGACGCGGTGACGAAGAGTTTCACCGTCGCATTCGGGCAGACCACCGTGCCGATGTCGCGTCCGTCGAGAACGGCGCCGGGAGGTGTTTCGGCAAAGCTGCGCTGCAGCCGCACCAGTTCGTCACGCAAGCCGCCGAGAACGGCGATGCGCGAGGCGGCCTCGCCGATTTCGTGTGCCGACAGCACTGACTTGTCCATCTGCGCGAGGTCGAGGTACCGGGCGTGCTCGATGGCAACCGCCTCGTCGCCGAGCGGCAGACCGTTGGCCAGCAGACCGGCGGCGACCGCTCGATAGGTCAGCCCGGTATCGAGATGGCGCAGGCCGAAATGGTCGGCAAGGCGCCGTGCCAGCGTTCCCTTTCCGGACGCGGCCGGTCCGTCAATTGCGATGATCATGCTGCCTCGCTGGTGCCGGCGGCAAAGCGCGCGCCCAGGCCTTCGCACAGCGAGGTGAAGGTGGGGAAACTGGTGGCGATGACAGCACCGTCGTCCACCGTCACGGGCTTGTGTGCCGCCATGCCGAGCACAAGAAACGCCATGGCGATGCGATGGTCGAGGTGGGTCGTGACAGTGCCTCCGCCGATATCGGCCGCACCACCGGTCACCGTCAGTGTGTCCTCGGTCTCGATGCAGGGAATTCCGTTGGCCTCAAGGCCGCGGGCGACGGCCGCAAGCCGGTCGGATTCCTTGACGCGCAGTTCCTCCAGTCCGGGCATGAACGTGTCGCCCTCGGCAAAGGCCGCGGCGATGGCCAGGACGGGATATTCGTCGATCATGGACGGCGCCCGGTCGGCCGGCACCGTGATGCCCTTCAGCTTGCTCGCCTTCACACGCAGATCCCCGACGTCTTCGCCGCCGGTTTGGCGCCGGTTGACGATCTCGATGTCGCCGCCCATTTCGATGAGTGTCGTGATGAGGCCGGTGCGGTGTTCGTTCAGGAGTACGTTCTCGATCGTAAGGTCCGATCCCGGAACAACAAGCGCTGCCACCAGCGGAAAGCCGGCAGAGGAGGGGTCGCCCGGAACATCGATGTCCTGCGGCTTCAGTTCCGGCTGGCCCTTCAGCCTGATCACACGTTCGCCGTCCTCGTTCATCGTCACGGAAATCTCCGCGCCGAAGCCTTTCAGCATCTTCTCGGTGTGGTCGCGGGTCGGGATCGGCTCGATGACGGTCGTCTCGCCAGGGGCGTTGAGGCCGGCCAGAAGCACGGCCGATTTCACCTGCGCCGAAGGCATTGGCACCCGGTAGGTGATCGGCAGGGCCTGTTCGGCGCCCCGGATGGATGCCGGCAGGCGGTCGCCGTCACGCGCGATGACGTTCGTGCCCATCTCGCGCAGCGGGTTCAGCACCCGGCCCATCGGGCGTTTGGAAAGCGATGCATCGCCGACGAAGGTCGCAGCAATGTTGTGGCTGCCGAAGATACCCATCGTCAGGCGCACGCCGGTGCCCGCATTGCCGAAGTCGATCACATGCTCCGGCTCGAGAAGGCTTCCGAGGCCGATGCCGTCGACCGTGTAGCTGCCGTCATCGTGCTTTTCGATTTTTGCGCCAACGGCCCGCATCGCGGCGGCAGTCGCCAGAACGTCTTCTGATTCCAGAAGGCCCTTCACGCTCGTGCGGCCGACGGCGAGCGTTCCGAACATCAAGGATCTGTGGGAAATGGATTTGTCGCCCGGCACGCGGATGGTGCCCTTTAGCGCGGTGTTCGCTGCCGAAGTCAGGGGGGCAGGCGTGGAATCGTGTGACATTTCGAATGTCCGGGATCTGGATCTGTTGTCAAAAGGTGACACGTCCTATCATGTGGATGCGGCTGCGTCATCCTTCGAGGTGCTTGAAATTTGCCGCGCAATGTGCGGAAAAGTGTTTCCAACCGGCCTGTCAGCTGATTTGTTTTTGACACACGCATGCCTTGACGCTATGGGGCGCCGACGAATTCAAGTCAGTCAGACAGGCAACTGCCAGGCAGACAACTGCCATATAAACAACTGAAGGGTGAGCACAGTGGCAAAACCTGAACTTGGCACAAAGCGGCTGTGCCCGAGCTGCGGCTCGAAATATTACGACCTGAACCGCGAACCGATTACCTGCCCCAAATGCGGCACACCGTTCGAGGCGGTCACGACCTCCCGGACGGCAAAGGCGGCCAAGGTCGAGGAGACGCCCGAAGAGGAAGAAGACGACACCGCAGCTCCGGAGATCGTGACGCTCGAAGAAGCGGACGCGGAAGCCGAGGGCGGCGACGATGTGCCGGACCTTGAGGGCGACGAAGTCGAGATCGAGGAAGACGACAGCGAGCCGGATGTCTTCCTTGAAGACGAGGATGAGGACGAAGAATCCGTTCCGGGCATCCGCGTCGAAAGGGACGAGGACGACTCTGACCGTTAAGGGACTGAAAAGGAAGGGTTTCCGCTAATTTTGGCTTATCCACAAAGCGCGGTAAAAATCCCTCCATTTTCTGCTTGATCTTGGGAGGCGGTATGACTATGTTCCGCCTCCATCGACGCCGGAGACCCAAACCGGCCGACAGGAAGTTCGGGGCCATAGCTCAGTTGGGAGAGCGCTACAATGGCATTGTAGAGGTCAGGGGTTCGATTCCCCTTGGCTCCACCATTCCTTCTCCTGCGGGATGAAATCACCAGATAGCTCTGCTTTATTTTATCAGAGGTGTTGCCTCTTTTTGGGCTGTCGGTGACGAAACTGTTTTTCCCTGCGCCTCGCGCGAACGTTGCCGAAGCGGCCGTGCAGCTAGTCGATCCGGTCTGGAAGGCCGCGCCTGTTGTTCCACCAGCGGTTCGGGTTTTGGCTTTGCGGATCGTAGGCCGCCCTGCTTGCCCAGTCTTCTCGCACGAAGATGACAGGCTCCTCGTAATGATGGGCATATATGATCGCGTCCATTACCGTCGCGAGCAGCGACACGTCGCGCTCAATCGAGATCTTCAATTCGACCATCGGATAGGTTTCTGTCGAGCCTGCCTCGAAACCGCCGATGTGTGTCGTCGTCGTGGAGCCCGGCTCCGGTTGCGCAGTCTCTCGCCCGACGGCCGAAATGCTGGCGTTTCTCTGGTAGCGGCCAAAGCTCAAGGGATGGACCTTCATCACCGCGTCGAGTAGGCGGTCCGTATCCTCAGGCAATGTTTGCACCTCGATCGTGAAGACGGGGATCAGGGTCCCTGACCGTGCTCGATACTCCATCAGATCTGCCATCGTGGGCCTCCAGCTTGTTCCTGTTATGTTCTAACCTTCAGAGGCCCGGACGAGCAATCACAAAGTGTCAAGATACTTCTGAAACGCGGCACTGCCAGGGGTCGGTCCAACTGTCCGCTGGATGTCTTCAACAACGGCAAGCATGTGCGCATCTATGTTTCCGTGAAACCGCGCCGGATTGTTTCAGTCTTTGCGTTTCACGTTCAACAGGGGCCTTTGTTGAAACCGCGCGTATCATCCAGCGAGTTGAAGCAGGCGATGCTGGTGGCGAACCGGGAAATCCTGACTCCGCAGGGCAATGTCGAGCTGACCCTTGTCGGCGAGTCTACGCTGACGCACAAGGATATCGGACGCCGGCTTGGCCGGGCCGTCACGATGGATGATTTTGATCCCGAAAAAAGACGAAATACAGTTCCTGCGACCGTTCATGAAGTCGCAGGTGTTTCCGCAGCCCGCTGGAGCTGCGCCAACAAAGACCGTCAACATGTTCATTGTCCGCAAGATCGACAACGGCAAGCCGCACACGCTTGGAAACATGGATATAGAGACCGGCATGTGCATGATGGATGATCGCTCTTTCGGGCGCCACACGCTCCCGCGGCCGTTCGGCATTGCTCTTGCGCATGAGGTCGGACACTTGTTGATCCGCAAGTTGTACGCAAAGAACGATCACTCCTTTCACAACCCCTTTCCGGACGCACTAATGTTTCCTGCACTGCTCGGCGGGACAAAACTGTACCGCGCAGAAGTGGAGATCATGAACCCCACGGCCGGTTTCATTCCGCTTTTCAGGCGACCATCGTGAAAGCGGGGTCGGCAGGCAGGGCTTTCGGTGCGCCTGCTTCTCCGGCGGTTCTTAGCCCAGATAAACCGTGCCTGTGGGATAGGAGATCCGGTGCGGGCGCTTTGTGGCAAGCAGGAAGCCGAGGGTGAGCGGTCCGACGCGGCCGATGAACATGGTGATCATGATGACGATGCGCCCGGGGGTGTCGAGATCTCCCGTGATCCCGTGTGACAGGCCGACCGTGCCGAAGGCCGAGACGACCTCGAAGGCGATATCCAGAAACGCACCCTCGTGCAGGATCGAAAGCGTCAGGATGCCGGTCAGCGTCACCAGAACGCTGATCATGGAGATCGCCAGCACCTTCATGAACTGGTCGGGCCCGAGGCTGCGCCCGTAGACATTGACGATCATGCGCCGTCTCAGGAAAGCGATCGTGGCGAGGATCAGCACGATGAAGGTGGTGACCTTGATGCCACCGCCCGTGGACGTGCTGCCTGCCCCGACGGCCATCAGCGTCATGAACATCAGCGATGTGGCGTCTTCCAGCCCACTGATGTCCAGCGTGTTGAAACCGGCCGTTCGGGTGGATGCGGCCTGAAACCAGCTTGCCATCAGCTTGGTCGCGATACTGTCGAACTGTCCGAGGGTTTGCGGGTTCGACCATTCCAGAGCCGCAAAGGCCAGCGTCGGAAAAACAAGCAGGACGACCGTTCCCGTCAGCATCAGTCTGGTGTGCACCGACCACGAGCGCCGGCCTTTGCCCTGGTAGATATCGGCAGCGACGGTGAAACCGAGTCCGCCCAGAATGAAGAGCGCCGGAACCACGAGGTTGATCACCGGATCGCCGACCCATTTCGACAGGCTGTCCGGAAAGAGGGCGAATCCCGCGTTGTTGAAGGCAGAGACGGAGTGAAAAACGGCATACCATGTGCCGCGCAGCCAGCCGGCCTCCGGCACGAACACAGCCGACAGCAGGACGGCCCCCGCAAGCTCGCAGACCACGACGACCCGCCAGATCACGATGATCAGCTTCACGAGGTCCGAAGCCGAGGTCTGGTTCAGCTCCTCCTTGAGGTATTGCCGCCGCGAAAACCCCATTGGGACGCCGAGCATCGTCAGAACCAGTACGGCGAAGGTCATCAGTCCAAGGCCGCCGAGCTGGATGAGGATGAGGATGACGACCTGGCCGAAGCCGGTGAAGGCCGAGCCTGTGTCGACCACGCTGAGGCCGGTGACGGTCACGGCGGACACAGCGGTGAAGAAGGCATCGGACCAGGTGATGGAAATTTCCGTCGCACCGGGCACCTTCAGGAGAATGGCGCCGGTCATGGCGAGCGCCGCATAGATGCCCATCAGAACCACCGGGGGCGGCGCCAGAATGCCCCGAACGCGCGCCTTGACAGTCACAGGCTAGGCCTCGCTGAGCAGGCTGTCGCCGAAGTCGCGCAGGTCGGGCCGTCTGCCGAGCAGAAGCAGCTTGTCGCCCGCCTCGAGCGTCAGGCTGCCGTCGGCGCAGGAATGGAAGGTCGACTCGCGCATGGCCCCGAGCACTTTCAGGGAGTATTTTTCGAAGAACTGTTCCTCGCCGACTGTAAGGCCTTCCAGTGCGCTCGGCACCACAAAGTCGACGACGTGAAAGCCGTTCCCGAGGCTGACATAATCGCGCACCAGCGGATTGTGCAGCATCTGCGCGATGTGCCGGCCGATTTCCTGCTCAGGAAGGATCACCCGATCCGCACCGAGCTTGCTGACGATGCGGTGATGGGTCTTGCTGAGCGCCTTGACCCAGATCGTCGCGACCCCGAGTAGTTTGGCGTTCATGGTGCAGACGATATTCGCTTCCAGGTCTTCACCGATGGCGATGACGGCCACGTCGTAATTCTGGACGCCGGCCTCTCTCAGCGCGTGTTCGTCCCGTCCGTCGGCAATGATCGCTTCGTGCAGGGTTTCCGCAAGCCGGGTGACCGGCTGTTCGTGAATATCGATCCCGAGGACCGGATTTCCGAAATTCGCCAGTTCGCTGGCGACCGTGCTGCCGAATGTGCCCAGGCCGATGACGGCAAAGCTGCGTTGTCTCATTCACTGCTCCCAACCGAGAGCTCTATGCATAGCAGCCGAAGGTTTGGGCGTCAGTATCTTTCCGGTTGAAGCGTATTCGTGCCCTGTCTCACATCGCCGCCGGAAACCGTCATCGGGTGGTCGTGAAACACGGCTAGATCCATGGCGTCGTTTTCCGTTCCGGACGTGTTGCATCATGACTGCCTTTGTTCCCGACAGACGCTGGATCCACGATCATGTGGGGCCTCCGCTTTCGATCGCCCATCGCGGCGCAAGCGCCCATGCGCCCGACAACACGCTGGCGGCTTTTGAAAAGGCGCATGAGCTTGGCGCTGACATGTGGGAAGTCGATATCCGGCTGACCGCCGATGGCGTGCCGGTCGCCTTTCACGATGCCGACCTCCTTCGACTGTCCGGCGACCCGCGAAAGGTCGCCGACGTTTCAGCAGACGAGCTGTTCGCGCTGACCGCAGCCTCCGGACGTCAGGCTCCCGACTTTGCCGAGGTCGCGCGACTTGCCGCGAAGACCGGAGCCGGCATCTATCTGGACGCCAAGGAAAACCGGGCCGCATCCGCTGCGATTGATATCCTGATCGCGTACCGCATCGAAAGGGTCATCATCGGCGCCAACACGCCGGAGGATTGCGCGGAACGTATAGCGAGCGGGTCGTCCTACCCGGTCTCACTGCTTGTCGGCCTCGGCGCGGATCCGTTCGAACTCGCCGGCGGGTGCGGCGCCGAAATCGTCCATCCGTGCTGGGAACGTGCCGGGGACCGTCCGGACCTGTTGCTGGACGAAAGCTTCTTCCGCACCGCCTCGCGCCTTGGCCTGCCGGTGGTCACCTGGCACGAGGAGCGCGCCGACGTGATCGCCGCCCTTGTGGAGATGCCGCTGCTGGGCATCTGTTCCGACACGCCGGAACAGGTTTCGCAATACCGCCGGCCGAAACACGTCGCACCCTGAAGCCTTGGGGACGTCCGTCACGCCGCAAGCTCGTCGTAGGCGGCAAGGGCCTCGGCGCCATAGATCATCGACGGCCCGCCGCCCATATAGACCGCAACGCCGATGACCTCGACGATCTCCTCGCGGCTCGCTCCCAGCCGGGCCGCAGCGCGGGCGTGATAGGCAAGGCATCCGTCGCATCGGGCGGTGATGCCGATGGCCAGTGCAATCAGCTCCTTGGTCTTTGCATCGATGGCGCCGTCCTTCATGGCGGCTCCGGCCAGCGCTGCAAATCCCTTGGCGACGTCCGGAGCGCTCTTGCGCACCTCACCCATGCGGCCGTCAGTGCGGGTGGTGAAGGAATTCCAGTCCGAAACGGCTATGGTGGCCTCCTGTACAACCTCTACATTCAACAAGATGAATATAGTCTGATTGCGACGCGGAGGGCGTTGACATGGCTCAATCGGTCCCGCTGCCGGAAGTCTCTTTCGAGACCCGCGGGAAAAGGCCTGCGGCATCTTGCGGCTTGTAAAATATGACTAAATGTTTCAACTTAAAGCGGAAATGCGCCGAATGCGCAGAAAGCTGCCAAAGAGCTGGAGACGAACATGTTTATCGCAATGAACCGGTTTACGATCGTGAAGGGCCACGAAGAGGCCTTCGAAACGGTCTGGCGTGAACGCGAATCCCGTCTCGCCGAGGTGCCCGGGTTCAAGTCCTTTCACCTTCTGAAGGGAGCGTTTGATGAAGAGACCGGGACGACGCTCTACGCTACTCACACGACCTGGAACAGCCAGGACGACTTCGTCAACTGGACCAAGTCGGAGCATTTTCGTCAGGCGCACAAGAACGCCGGCACCAATCGCGACATGTATGCCGGTCCGCCCCGCTTCGAGGGGTTCGAGAGTGTCCTGAGCGAATAATCGCGGATGCAGAACAGCGTCCCGCCGCTAGCGGGACGCTGTTCTGATCAAGACAGAACCACGACCTTCGCACCCACCTGGACGCGGTCGTAAAGGTCAATGATGTCCTGATGCCACATGCGGATGCAGCCCGACGAGGCGTTGGTCCCGATGCTGCTGGGATGGTTGGTGCCGTGGATCCTGTAGAGGGTATCCTTGTTGCCCTGCCACAGGTAGAGCCCGCGCGCGCCGATGGGATTGCTCGGCCCGCCTTCCTGGCCGTCACGGTACTTCGCCAGCTTCGGGTCGCGATCGATCATTTCATCCGGCGGGAACCACTTCGGCCACTCGCGCTTGTAACGGATCACCGCGTCGCCGCTCCAGGCAAAGCCTGCCCGACCGACGCCAATACCGTATCGGATCGCCCGTCCACCGGGCTGGATCAGGTAGAGAAACTTGTTCTTCGGATCCACCACGATCGTTCCGACCGGATACCGCGACGGGTAGAAGACCGTCTGGCGAAGGTATTTCGGATCGAAGTTCTGATAATTGATTCCCGGGAGGGAAAATCCCCCGTCGCGGACCGGGGCGTACGCCGTCGCGTAGTCCGGGGTCCCGTCCGAAAGCGGCGTCAGGCCGGCCTCGACGACGCTGCTCTGCCTGCTTTGGCAGGCGGCGAGCAGCAGCGGAATCCCGGCAATCAGCGTACGGCGGCTCAGTTTCAACGCCATATTCATTTCCTCTTACACACCAGCGCAACGCTCGCATGCATGTCGGCGTTCCCTGAAGGTGTCAAAAATCGGCTGGAGACCACTGTCAGGCCCGTACCGGTGATGTGGAATGTAAAAGCTCTAACCTAACGGAAATGCAACACAATTATGGTAAACCAAGCATTAAAGCGCAGAAGTTTCTCGCGTTTGTCGACGCTTGTCCGCCTTTGAAGCCCGAACCGGAGCAAATGGAGATAGCTCCGTGTGCCACCTGAGATATGGGGACGGATCTTCCAAACTGCTCACGACGTGGCCGACGGCGTCCGGCGAGATCAGCTCTTGGGCAAATCCTGAAGCCTGCGTTCGATTTCGGAAGTGACATCATCAGACATCGGCGGCGTCGGCGTTGCGAACCACGCGACCAGTTTACCGTCCGGACCGATCAGATACTTGTGAAAATTCCAGAGTGGGCGTGCAGTGACGTCCAGCGCATCAGCAGCCCAGACGTAGAAGGGATGGGCGTCGTCTCCCTTGACGTGGGTCTTCGCGGTCATCGGAAATGTCGCGCCGTAGGCCGCCTCGCAGTAGCCGGCGATATCGCTGTCCTTGCGCGGCTCCTGGCCTCCGAAATCGTTGGAAGGCACACCGATGACGACAAGGCCGCGATCGCCGTAGCTATCGGCCAGCGTTTGAAGGGCGCCAAGCTGTCCGCTGAAGCCACATGCTGTTGCCGTATTTACAAGCAGGACGAGTTTGCCGGCGTAATCGCTCAGACGAAGCGGTTCGCCTTCCGGCATTTTGAAACTGAAGTCATGCGCCGTCGTGGAAGAGGGCACCGGATGCGCCGTTTCCGCCGCCGTTGTGGAAACGGCGGCGGGAAGGCAGATCATGAGGGCGGCCAGTATGGCAAGGCGGATCATCATGCAGTCCTCCGGAATGACCCATTTACGTCACCAGGGGACAGATGGATCACGAAAGCCTTCGCGTTCCACCGATCCATCGGCGGTTTGGTCAGGGTCGGAGGGGCAAGTGTGGTCCTGGGACCTTGCGCCGCCCTGTTGCCGGTGTCAGGACCGGCCGGCCGAAACGCTTTTCGGCGGTGTCACGCCGGTGTCAGGCTCCTGGCCGAAGAACGTGCCACCGAGCTGTCCGCCCGTGCTGGTGTGTTCCGCGGTTTTCAGGATCTTGCGGGTTTCTTCCTTCGCTTCAGCCTGAGCTTTCTTGCTTGCCTGGTCGATCGAGGTCATCAGATCGTCTCCTTCTGTTTGGCTGGCGGTGATCTGCCGGGTCGCGATCAGTTCGCGGCTGACGGCAGGATGAAACGTGTGGCGACTAGGCGCTCTTGACCGGGTTCGCGATCTCTCCGGAGAGAACCTCGCGCGGCCCGTCGTCGTCATAGCTGCTGCTGTCCAGTCGGCTCACATGATAGAGTTTGATGTTGCGAAACGCGCTCGCTTCGCGGGTCGTACCGTCTTCCGCGGGCTTGCCGCCGGTGTCTTGGAAGTCCGGCTCTGCCTCGCTGGCAACAATGCGCGCATCTGCGGGAGATTCAGCGCGTACGATCACGTCGCCGTGGTTCATCGCGATATCCCAGTTCGGGTCCCACTCCGCCGCATTGGGCGTCAATTTGTAGACGTGCGTGCTCATGAGGAACTAACGGCTGGGGCAATTGGAAGTTCCGCAAAGAATCCCGGCAGACCTTCAGGATGCTCGTCTCGTGCGGCTATCATTTGAGCCGGTCACCCGGATTTCGTTGAATTATTTCAGCTTTTTAGCACTCTGAATGCAAGAGTGCCAAAATTTCGAATTTCCCGCTTGCAAAGGGGAGGTTTTGGAACAATCTCTATCGCGCGCACGGGCCCGTCGGAGGGCCGTGCGACCCCGCGCAGGACCGCAAATCCGGCTCGGAGGAACCTCTCGCAAAAATTGTTTGTCCTGAAAGGAGAACGATATGACGTTCCGTCCACTCCACGACCGTATTCTGGTTCGCCGCATCGAAGCCGAAACGAAGACTGCAGGCGGCATCATCATTCCCGACACCGCCAGGGAAAAACCGAGCGAAGGCGAAATCCTTGCTGCCGGTCCCGGTGCCCGCAAGGACAACGGCGAGCTTGTGCCGCTCGACGTCAAGCCCGGCGACCGCATTCTTTTCGGAAAATGGTCGGGCACCGAGATCCGGCTCGACGGCGAAGATCTTCTGATCATGAAGGAAAGCGATGTCATGGGCGTGATCGAGATCGCGGAAGCCGCGCAGGAAGCGGCGTAAGCGCTTCAATCTGAAAACAAGTCAGTCAAAGCTGCCTATTGAAGGAGTGATCCAATGGCTGCCAAGGAAGTGAAATTTCACAGCGACGCGCGCGAACGCATGCTGCGCGGCGTCGACATTCTCGCCAATGCCGTCAAGGTGACGCTCGGCCCCAAGGGCCGCAACGTCGTGCTCGAAAGGGCCTACGGTGCTCCGCGCATCACCAAGGATGGCGTTTCCGTCGCCAAGGAAATCGAACTGGAAGACAAGTTCGAGAACATGGGCGCCCAGATGCTGCGCCAGGTAGCCTCCAGGACCAGCGACCTGGCCGGAGACGGCACCACCACCGCCACTGTTCTGGCCCAGGCGATCGTCCGGGAAGGCGCCAAGGCGGTTGCCGCCGGCATGAACCCGATGGATCTGAAGCGCGGCATAGACAAGGCGGTCACCGCCATTGTCGCGGACCTCAAGGCGAATGCCCGCAAGATCGCGAACAACGACGAGATTGCCCAGGTAGGCACCATCTCCGCCAATGGCGACATGGAGATCGGCCGGATGCTGGCCGAGGCCATGGAGAAGGTCGGCAACGAGGGCGTCATCACCGTCGAGGAAGCCCAGACCGCCGAAAGCGAGCTGGAAGTCGTGGAGGGCATGCAGTTCGACCGGGGCTACCTGTCACCCTATTTCGTCACGAACCAGGACAAGATGCGTGCCGAACTTGAGGACCCCTATATCCTCATTCACGAGAAGAAGCTGTCGAACCTTCAGGCGTTGCTTCCGGTGCTGGAAGCCGTCGTCCAGTCTGGGCGCCCGCTGCTGATCATCGCCGAAGACGTCGAGGGCGAGGCGCTCGCAACGCTGGTCGTCAACAAGCTGCGCGGGGGTCTCAAGGTCGCTGCCGTCAAGGCTCCGGGCTTCGGCGATCGCCGCAAGGCCATGCTCCAGGACATCGCCATCCTGACCGGCGGCACGTCGATCTCCGACGATCTCGGCATCAAGCTGGAAAACGTCACCATGGACATGCTCGGCCGGGCGAAGAAGGTGGTGCTCGACAAGGAAAGCACCACCGTCGTCGACGGTGCCGGCGAGAAATCCGAGATCGATGGCCGCGTCAGCCAGATCAAGGCCCAGATCGAGGAAACGACGTCCGACTACGACCGGGAAAAGCTGCAGGAACGCCTTGCCAAGCTGGCCGGCGGTGTTGCCGTCCTGCGTGTCGGCGGGGCAACGGAAATCGAGGTGAAGGAGAAGAAGGACCGCGTCGACGACGCCCTTCATGCCACCCGCGCCGCAGTGGAGGAAGGCGTGCTGCCGGGCGGCGGCGTGGCCCTGCTGCGGGCCGCCAGGGCTCTGGACAGCGTGGAAACGAGCAACGACGACCAGAAGCACGGCGTCGCCATCGTCCGCCGCGCCATAGAGGCACCGGTCCGGCAGATCGCCAGGAACGCCGGCTCGGAAGGGTCGGTGATCGTCGGCAAGCTGCGCGAAAGCGATGATCTCGCCTACGGCTGGAACGCCCAGACCGGCGAATTCGGTGACCTGTTCGCCCAGGGCGTCATCGACCCGGCCAAGGTGGTCCGCGCCGCCCTTCAGGACGCGGCCTCCGTCGCGGGCCTGCTGGTGACGACCGAGGCCATGGTCGCCGAAAAGGCGAAAAAGCCTTCGGGCCCTGCGATGCCCGTCGGCGACATGGACTTCTGATGTCCCGCTGACGGATCGGCTCGAAATTGCATGCCGTGCGCCCGCTCCGCGTTTTCGCGGGGCGGGCGCATCTTTGAGGGGCACGGGACGTGACATCATTCCGCCCCTCCGCTAGCCTGGCGGCAATGAGCACAAGTCACTGGTCGGATAGGGAAAACGATGCCGTTGTGGACTCCTGGTTCTCCATGCTGGGGAACGAGTTGTCCGGCCGTGCCTATGTAAAGGCCGAGCAAAACAGGAAGCTTCAGAAGGTGACCGGCCGGAGCAAGGGCTCGGTCGAATTCAAGCTCTGCAACATTTCCGCCGCCGCCAAGGGGTTTGGCCTGCCGATTGTGACGGGCTATCAGCCGAGGTTCAATTTCCAGATGGCGCTGGCCGATGCCATCGCGCGCTGGCTGGCGCGGCATCCGGAATGGGCGCCTGGTTTGAACAGGGCGCTGGCCGCCGGACTGGCGGAGCCGCAGTCGCTGTTCCTTGAAGTCGCCCCGACCCTGCGCAACGCGCCGCCGCCCAAGGAAGCGGAACAGCTTCAGGCCGTGGCCCGCCGGTTCGACGCTGCCGGCCGCGACGAGCGCAACCGGGCACTCGGAAAAGTCGGTGAGGAGTTTGTCTTCCTGCGCGAACAGGGCCTGCTGCGCCGGGAGGGCCGAGTTGATCTCGCCGGCAAGGTTCGCTGGATCTCGCGGGACGATGGCGATGGCGCTGGTTTCGACATTCACAGCTTCACACCGGAAGGTCGCGACCGGCTGCTGGAGGTCAAGACAACCAACGGCTGGGAACGCACCCCCTTTCATATTTCCCGAAACGAGCTGGCTGTTGCCGAGAGCCGCCGCGACGACTGGACGCTCTTCCGCCTCTTCGACTTCGCCAGGACGCCGCGGGCCTTCGAACTTCGCCCGCCGCTTGAACGCCACGTCGAACTGACGGCGACCCATTTTCAGGCAAGCTTCGGATAGGGCCAACGCCCTGCCTGCGCCTGCGGGTCTCTATCCTCTGGATTACGCCCGCAGGCAACGAGCCGGCGATTGCCCGCAAACCGCTTGCTGCATAGGATGCGCGCATGGGGCGCATTCTGGAAACCGAACTCTATCCGCCGGTCAAAGCTTATCTCATTGCACAGGGATACGAGGTGAAAGCCGAGGTCGGCTCCGCCGATATCGTTGCCTGCCGCGACGGGGCCGATCCGGTGATCGTGGAACTGAAGACCGGCTTCACCCTGAGCCTCTTTCATCAGGCGATCGCGCGGCAATCGATGACCGACGCGGTCTATGTTGCTGTTGCGCGTGGAAAGGGCCGTCCGTTTCTCCAGTCGCTGAAGCGGAACCTCCAGCTCGCCCGCCGCCTTGGCCTTGGCGTCATCACCGTGCGCCTGCCGGATGGGCCGGTGGAAGTGCATCTCGATCCCGCACCCTTCACGCCGCGAAAGTCGAAACCGCGCAAGGACCGTCTGTTGCGCGAATTCTCACGCCGTGTCGGCGACCCCAACACCGGCGGCTCGACCCGCATCACGCTGGTGACGGCCTATCGTCAGGACGCTCTTCGCTGCGCCCGCCATCTTGAGGAAAACGGCCCGTCCAGGGGCGCGGACGTCGCCAGGGCAACCGGCGTTTCGCGGGCCACCCGCATGATGGCGGACGACCACTACGGCTGGTTCGAGCGCCTGGAGCGCGGCATCTACGCTCTCACGCCGAAAGGGCGGGAGTCGGTGAGCGACTGGGCAGAGACGACCGGCTAGAGGTCAACTGCGGGCCTTGCGCCCCAGATAGACCGCCTGGGTGAAGGGGCGCCCGTCCTGGAGCGGGTTTTCAAAGACGACAGGTTCGGCCCAGGCTTCATCGTACGCCTTGCCGAGCAGGGCCGTGATGGCCTCATCCGGCGCTTCGTCCGACCAGAGGCCGACGACCCCACCAGGTTTGACGAACCGCTGCAGGGCGCGCAGGCCCTCCGGTGTGTAGAACCCCTGCGATCCGCCGTGCAGCAGCCGCTCGGGCGTGTGGTCGATGTCGATCAGGATGGCGTCGTAGCACCGCGCCGGCCTGTCGGTATCGAAGCCTGCCTGCGAAGCGGCCATGGCAAAGAAATCGCCCTGCACCAGCCGGCAGCGCGGGTCGTCTGCCAGTTCCGTCTTCATCGGCACCAGCCCTTCCCGGTGCCAGCGGATGACCGGTTCCAGAAGGTCGACGACGGTAAGATCGGCCACGGTCTCATGGGCCAGTGCGGCCCGGGCGGTGTAGCCGAGGCCGAGGCCTCCGACCAGAACGTCCAGTTCGCCGCCGGTCACCGCCGCAAGCCCCTTGTCGGCCAGCGCGATTTCCGAGGCTGTAAAGAGGCTCGACATCAGGTGCTCTTCGCCGAGCAGGATCTCGAAGACGTCGGTCTTCAGCGCTAGAATGTGTCTGCGGCGCAGGGAAATTGCGCCGATGGGCGTCGGCGCGTAGTCCAGTTCTTCAAACATTGCACTCATCGGCGCACCGTGACGGGTATGACCTGCTTTGGAAAGCCAATATCCACGCAATCCCGGAAAAACATGGCCGTCAGAGCACCAAATGCGCGTTTCAGAGGGCGGCGCGCACGTTTTCCGGCTGTCCCCGCTTGAGCTTCGCGAAACGTCAAGAGTTTGCCTTTACGCATGGTAACCGGGTTCCGGCCGTGGCACGGCCTGCCGTGCACAGCGCACGGCAAGACTGGAAAGACACGCTGGAACCGGAAAACCGGGGGGGAGTCGGTTTTCGCACTTGGAATTGAACAAGGGAATTGCGGAATGAAAGTAATAGCGCTGGTCTCGATGCTTGCCCTCTTGCCGGCGACAACAGTGGCAGCCGCACCGTTTTCGAGTGGCGACTGGGAGGCAGCAAGGATCGGCGGAACCTGTCTTGTCTACAACAACGCCGCCGCGCGCGACACCTCCGGGTCCCTGCAGTTCAGCTTCGATGTCAAAGGCTACAACGCCGGCTTTACCTACGAATACGCCCCGTACACCGAGAATGAAGACGCCCCCTGGAACGACACGGACACGGTTCTGATTTCCGTCGACGATGAAGAGATCTGGCTGGGCGAGGAAATGTTCCCCGACGGACAGGCCAACCCGAACAGCCTTTCGATGACCTCCGGGTTCGTGAAAGACATGATCGCCGCCGTGTCGAATGCGCAGCGCTCGATCGATATTGCCGTCGAGCGGGAAGACCTCGGTGAAACATGGCTCTATGGCCTCTTCTCTCCAGCGGGTTTCAACGAAAGCCTCGCCCGGGCCGCCGAAATGTGCAACTTCGACCCGGCGGGCTTGCCGGAGCCCTGATAGCGCTCACGTCATGACCTGACACCCGACGCGATGCGCGACGGTGGTTCGGACGTCCGGTTCCAATGCCTTTGGCCGCATTTTCCTTTTCAAGGGGCCGCAGCCCGGAAGAGGCTTCCGCGCGTTCGCTCGCCAGGCCCTGAAACGGAAGGCCCCTTCGCTTCTGAACCAAGTCCGCTTCCGCCTGCACTACAGCACTCAGATATTGGCCATGAACCGACGGGGCGTCACGCCGGTCACCACCCTGAATGCGTGGATGAATGCGCTGGGTGTTTCGAAGCCGACATCCCAGGCTACGCCGGTCACCGATTGGCCGGTTGCAAGCCTTTCGATAGCGATCATCACCCGAGTTTGGCGCCGAAGTTCTCGAAAGCTCATCCCGGTTTCCTGGCGGATCGTGCGAATCAGGTTTCTTTCTGAAAATCCCAGCCGCTTAGCCCAGGCCGAGATCGATCGCCTCGAAGCCGGATCCTTGCGAAGCGCCCTGGCCAGTTCGGCGATGCGCGGTTCGGCAGGGATCGGCAAGCAGAAGGGAGCGATGCTACCGGCCTCGATCTCGCTCAAAAGAACCGCGGCGAAAGCAGGCTTCAGATGGTTCGCGCCGCCCTCTGCCAGCCGCACCAGCATCTCGCGTGCCAGAGCCGAGACCGCGATTAGCTGAAGAGAAGGGGGTGTCCCCTGACAGGCCGGACTCAAATAGACCGTCCGCATCCCGACTTCGCCCTCGCACCGGATCGCATGTTCTACGTCCGCAGGAATCCACAATGCCCGGCCGACCGGCAGCATCCAGAGCATGTCATTAGCCGAGACGCGCATTGCACCTGAGATCGCATGAATGAGCTGACCGGCAGGATGCGTGTGGGGGGCGATCTCAGTATCCGCCGGATAGGTCAGCGCGAAGCCGACCAGGTCCAGCCGATTCAGATTTGGCATATTTGGCGTATGATCTGTCATTTTGTCGACAGACAGTAGCTGCGGGGACAGGTGAAATCAAAGAATTGATTTCTCTCGGAGTACACCGATGTCCCGTAACGAAGCTCTTCACTTCATCAATGCCGCACATTTCCTGGACCATTTCTTTCTGCTTATCTTCCCGACAGCAGCGCTTGCTATCGCGCCTGCATGGGACAAGAGCTATGGTGAAGTCCTCCTACTCGGTTCACCTATCTACTTTATGTTCGCGCTTGGAACGCTTCCGGCCGGGTGGCTGGGGGACCGCATCGACCACATGGCTCTGATCGCGGTATTCTTTCTCGGGTGCGGCGGATCATGCTTGTCGGTTGGAGTATCGCAAGGGCCCCTCGCGATGACAGTCGGGTTGGGAGCCTTGGGTCTCTTTGCGGCAATCTACCACCCGGTCGGCGGGGCACATATCACGCAGATCGGCTTTCGCACAGGTCGCGCTCTGGCCGTCAACGGGGTGTTCGGAAACATGGGGCTGGCCGCGGCGGCCGTCGTCACCGGCGTGCTGGCGGAAACCCTGGGGTGGCGCGCAGCCTTTCTTGTACCCGGAAGCCTGTCGGTACTGTTGGGCCTATTGCTTATCTGGCGGAACCGCTACCAAAAGCGGACTGCTCGGGAGTGTAAGGACGCAGACTTTCCAGCGTCTGTGCCGCAAGATCGCAGTACGCAAGTCCGCATCTTCGCCGTCATCTGTGTCTCGGCCCTATTTGGCGGACTGATCTTCAACGCAGTCACGGTCTCGTTGCCGAAATTCTTGGACGAGCGGCTAATCGGTGCGGGCGGCAATTTGGCCTGGATCGGGGCCTATACGGGCTCGGTCTTTGCGGTGGCCGCTTTTGCCCAGTTGCCGGTCGGAGAGCTTCTGGACCGGATCGGTGCGCGGCCGATCCTAACCGCTCTGCTTTGTCTGCAAGCGCTGTCTCTCATGCTTCTAGCTCGCGCCACAGGGGGGGCTGCACTGGTTCTGATAATGGCGTTGGTGACCTTCATCTTCGCGGAAATCCCGGTGACAAGTTGGCTGGTTGGCCACTATCTCGCGCCCTCGATACGGTCGCGCATAATGGCCGTGGAATACGTTCTGTCATTGGGCATCGGATCGGCCGCGGTGCCGTTGATCGCCCTATTGCAAGGCAAAGGTTTCGGGTTCGGCTGGCTGTATCCCGGGCTCGCAGTGGCGGCGGTAATGGTTCTGGTCGCTGCGAGTTTCTTGCCGAAACATCGCGCGTTGCTGAAACGGCACGCAAACACTGCAACCGACAGACGCAACTGACATTCAGCGTAGCGCTGTCGAGGACTGCTCAGTCTCGCATAACTGAAGCTAGTTCGCACCGAAGCAAACGTCCGCTTTCCACCCCATCCCGCTAATTCGCTGCGGTCAGAATGAACGTCGGCTTCCGGGATCCGGTTTTAAGCAGTTGAAAGATTGATAGGGCGAGCCTCCCGCATTGCCGCACGTCAGCGTTGAGCCCAAACGACAGGCTACTGTGGAGTGTTCAATTGGCCGTTCCGGCAGACAGGAGGTCGACCGCAGCCAGCGTTTCATGTGCACCCGAGGCCGCGCCGGGTGTCGCCCCAAACCCCGTCTCATAGCCCAGTGAGACGCCGAAGGTGTGTTGCGCAGTCCTGTTGCCAGACTGCACCCATCGGCACCGTCTCAGTGCTCGCCGCGGCAAGCTTGGTGGTCGGCGAGGGCGTGCAGCACTCGGCAGGGTTGCCCATCAGAATGACCGTCGCAGGCATTCAAGACGCGCACCAGTTCCACCTCCAGCCGCCGCAACCGCTCGATCCGGTCACGGACTTCGGTAATCCGGTTCTTCGCGATGCGATGTGCGTCGCCATGAGCCGCCTGGGGTGTCTCCTGCAACGCGATCAGTTCGGCGATGGCGTCCAGGTCGAAGCCGAGTTGCCGGGCATGGGCGATGAAGGACAGCCGGTCCAACTCGGCATCGCCGTAGCGGCGTTGCCCCCCGTCCGTGCGGCCGGGGTCGGGCAGGAGACCTCGCCCCTCATAGTAGCGGATCGTCGTCACCTTCACGCCCGTACGCCTTGACAACTCGCCGATGGAATGGCCGTGCATCGCGTTTACCCCTTGAAGCTACAGTCGCTGTAGGTCGTATACGCCCTGGAGACGAAACGACTCAAGAGCGCCGCCATGACCGACCGACATCTCCACCATGCCGAACTGCCGGACTTCGACGCCTCCGCGATCCGCCACCGGATGGACGCCCGCGTCGCCGACATCCGCCATGGACGCGTGCCTCCCATCCCCGGCAGCGGGCGCGCTGCACGCCCGGCGGACACGGGTCTCTGGACGGAGGCGCGGTGATGGGGGCGGAACACAATCACACGCACGACCATCGGCACACGCACGACCATCGGCACACGCACGACCATGGGCACACGCACGACCATGGGCATGTGCACGCGGGCCACTCGCACGGACCGACCCTCTCGGCCAACGACTCGCCCGAGGCACGTCGATCCAAGGAACGCGCCATCCTCATCGCCGCGGTCCTGACGGGCGGCTTCATGGGCGCGGAGGTCATCGGCGGTCTCGTTTCCGGATCGCTCGCGCTTCTGGCCGACGCGGGACACATGCTGACCGACTTCGCCTCGCTCGTACTGGCCTGGGTCGCATTCCGACTGGCGCGGCGACCGGCGGACTGGAAGCGGACCTATGGCTTCGACCGCCTCTCGGTTCTGGCCGCCTTCGTGAACGGGATCACACTCTTTGCCGTTGCGGGATGGATCTTCTTCGAAGCCGTCCAGCGGCTGCGCGATCCGCACGAGGTGCTGGGCGGGCTGATGCTCTGGGTCGCCGTGGGCGGGCTCGTGGTGAACGTCCTGGCCTTCTGGGTGCTCAGCCGCGCCGGGGGCGACAACCTCAACGTACGCGCAGCCGCCCTGCACGTCATGGGCGATATGCTGGGCTCGGTCGCGGCGATTGCGGCCTCGCTCATCATCATCTGGACAGGCTGGACCCCCATCGATCCGATCCTGTCGGTGCTGGTCGCCCTCGTCATCTTGCGCTCGGCCTGGGCCGTTGTGCGCGAGAGCGGGCACATCCTGCTCGAAGGCGCGCCCTCTGGCTTCGACACCCGCGCCGTCTCGGCCGATCTGGAAGCCACGTTGCCGGGTGTCGCGCGCGCCCATCACCTCCATGCCTGGTCGATCACGCAGGAGCGTCCCATGGCCACGCTGGAGGTTGAGCTCGCGCCCGGCGCGGCGGCGGACGACGTGCGCCGCGCCGTGAAGGCCCGCGTGCGCGAGACGACCGGGATGGAGCATGTGACCGTCGAGGTGGCGGCAGTCGCGGCGCAGGAGGGGTGACATGCCATCCGTCCCGAGGCGGGAACTGTCATGGCAACGCATTTGCCGAGAGCGTCTTCAACCTGTTGAAGCGCGAGCGGACACGGTGCCGAGCAGACGGGACCGGGGTCGTACCCGGTCAGGATTTCTTATTTTAAATCAGGATGTTCTACGACCCGAGCGGAAGCGCGTCAGGAACGGAAGGCTGTCAGCCGTCGGGTTCGAGCGGCAGCAGAAAATGAAAGCTTAGGGCGTTCAGAAAGCCCGGAGCTATTCACTATTCGGTCACGCCTCATGCGCCCCGCTCAATTCATGCATTTACAGCCTGGATTCCATCCATCGAATGCCTGGACCGGACAAACTGGGGTTGACTTGCTCTCTCTGGGGGCAGAGAAGCTGCGCCGCGACGGAGGCGATAGCCGTCCATGTCAGATCCTTCACGCCATCGTCCATCAATACTCATAAACTGCAAGGAAATGCCTTATGGCAATCAAGAATCGCTTTGCCGATTTGCTTTCGGAAATCAGTGCATGGCGCCGTGACATCCACGCCAATCCTGAACTGGGTTTCACAGAAACGCGCACGGCCGGCAAAGTTGCTGAACTTCTAAGATCCTTTGGCTGTGACGAAGTCGTTGAAAACGTTGGCAGGACCGGCGTTGTCGCTGTCATCAAGGGACGCGGAGGCGAAGGCAGGTCCATTGCGCTGCGCGCTGATATGGACGCCCTGCCGATCACCGAACTGACCGGTGTCGAGTATGCCTCCGTAAATCAGGGTAAGATGCATGCCTGTGGTCATGATGGTCATACGGCCATGCTGCTCGGTGCGGCCAAATACCTTTCGGAAACCCGCAATTTCGCCGGCCAGGCTGTTCTGATTTTCCAGCCCGGTGAAGAGGGGTGCTTTGGTGCGCGCTGCATGCTGGAAGATGGGCTTATGGAGCGCTGGAGCATTGATGAAGTCTACGGCATGCACAGCTGGCCTGGGAGGCCGGTTGGCAGTTTTGCCGGTCGCGCAGGCCCGAACATGGCAGCGGTCGGCAACCCGACCATCAAGATCACGGGCAAGGGCGGTCATGCTGCAGAGCCGCACGATTGCATTGACCCAATGCCGGTGGCTGCGCAGATCATCATGGCCTGCCAGACCATTGTCTCGCGCAATGCCGATCCGCTCGAGTCGCTCGTCATTTCGCTGACAAACCTGACGTCGGATTCGACCGCCAGAAACGTGATCCCGGAAACGGTAGAAATCACCGGCACGGTGCGCGCACTCAGTGATGACATGATGACGTTTGCCGAAAAACGGATCGGCGAAATCTGTGCCGGTATTGCGCTGAGTGCCAACGTCAAGATCGAGTTCTCGTTCACCCCAGGCTATCCGGTCACGGTGAATGACCCTGATTCAATGGAGGCAGCCGTGGCCGTTGCCCGTGAAATCGTCGGCGCCGAGAATGTCGATGACGATATGCCACCGTCCATGGGTGCAGAAGATTTCGCGTACTTCCTGCAAAAGCGACCGGGTGCCTTCATCAATCTGGGCAATGGTGACAGTGCCGGACTGCACTCGCCCTATTACAACTTCAACGACGAAGCCATTCCATTCGGATCCAGCTGGCTGGTTGGAATGGTGGAAGCACGCAGCCCGCTCAGCTGATCGGTGCCGTTGAACTTTCCTGGAAAAGAGCCGACTTGGCTCTTTTCCTGTTTCTGCCAACCTCAACAAACGTGAACATGTGGGGCGCTCTGTTTTTATCGTGTGGCGACAAGCGTATGGTTTTCGCCGTCGATGTTCAGATAGCGGCGAACGGGAAGGGGTAGTTTCGGCGATTTTTCATTGAACAGGCCACATCCTTCCAACAACTGCCGCTTGTCCGGGTTCGGACCCACCGCCCGCCATATGGTCCGGGTGGAATAGGGCAGGTTTTCCTCACGCCAGGAAACGCCGGTCGTCACCCCGCGCAGATAGGTGCGCTGGTGTTCTGCAAACGGCATCAGCGTCGTCTGACACAGGAAAGAATGTTCGCTTATGCCGCGCTCGACGATAAATAGCCGGTTGCGCCAGTAGGCGGCCAGTCCGGTATATCTCGAAAGCTGTCGAATCTCCAAGTCCCGATCATAGATCCGCTCGACCGTCTTCACCGTGATCTGACCGTTGTTTTCCTCCAGCCTGGCAAGGCTACGGACGATTGTTCCGGGCCATGACAGGCTCTTGTGGTAAATCTCGTAATAGCCTGCGTACTGGCGCAGCTCCGGCAGGTTTCCGGGGAACCCCTCCCGCAACAGGAAATTCGGTCCGATGGCTTCATCTGGCGCACCCAGTACGTCCTGAAAGTGCTTTTCCGGCAGCAGGAAATCCTGAGGTTTGAGTTTGAAGTACCGCGCAATCTTCCCCGTATTGAACGGCGAAGGACGTGTTTGCGCGGCAAGATAGCGGTTGAACTGTTGCCTGTTGATCCCGATCTCGCGACAGATTGCCGTAATCGACGGACGGGTATCGCAGGCGAGTCGCAAGTTGGCCGCGAAACGATTTTTATTACTGTTTTTCAATCTGTTCGAAGCCGATCATAATAGCGTCAATTAGCGTCACTGTGCTTCAATAAGCGAAGTTGTCCGGATGGCGCAAGCCGCTTATGCAGCAGCACATGAATTTTGACCAACCCGTCAACCGCGCCTTCAGGCATCCCGATACGACCTCTTGCGACTATTCCGCATCCGTACTCGCGAAGCGGCGCGGGAAATATGTGAAACGCTAGAAAAGACCGTCAAAGCCAAATGAAAAACACGAAATCACCCAACCAGAAGTCCGGCCTAGATCGCCGCGCCTTTCTTGCCACGACCGCTGCCGCCGGGTTTGCGGCAACCGCTTCCGGGCTTTTGGTGCCGCGCGAAAGCCATGCTGCCGAACAGCCGCAGCGCGGTGGCCACCTTGTTCTCGGTCTTGACCGCGGGCAGACGACCGATGTTCTCGATCCCGGCACCTATACCGGCAGCGCCATGTTCCTGGTCGGCTTTACCTGGGGCGACAGGCTGGTCACCACCGATCCCGCGTCCGGCGAAGCGCTCCCCAGCCTTGCCGAAAGCTGGACCTCCTCCGAAGATGCGAAGGTCTGGACCTTCAAACTGCGCAAGGATGTGCGTTTTCATGACGGCACGCTGTTTACCGTCAACGATGCCGCCCAGACGCTCCGCCGGCATTCCGACAAGGACTCCACCTCCGCAGCACTCGGCCTTCTCAAGGGTATCGAGACCATTGAGGAAAAAGGCGGAGATCTTGTCATTACGCTGAAGAGCGGCAATGCCGACCTCCCGCTGACGCTGACCGACTACCATCTGCAGATCCAGAAGAACGGCGGCATGGACGATCCGAACAACGCGATCGGAACGGGACCCTACAAGCTCGAAAGCTTCGAGCCGGGCATTCGCATCACCTTTACCAAGAATGAAGATGACTGGAACGAGGATCGCGGTTTCGTCGACAGCGTCGAAGTGCTTGTCATCAACGACAATACCGCCCGTATCGCGGCGCTCTCGTCCGGCAAGGTGCATTTTATCAATACGCTCAGCCCGAAGACGATGCCATTGCTGTCGCGGGCGCCAAACATCGAGACCATCAGCACCAAGGGCAAGGGCTTCTATTCCTTCCTGATGCAGGGCGACACCGCACCTTTCGACAATAACGACCTCAGGATGGCGCTGAAGTACGCCATCGATCGCGAGGCGCTGCTGAACACCGTTCTCGGCGGTTATGGCACGATCGGCAACGACTATCCGGTCAATGATGCCTACGCGCTGGCACCGACCGACATTCCGCAGCGCGCGTACGACCCGGACAAGGCGGCCCATTACTACAAGAAGTCCGGCCATGACGGTCCGATCCTGCTACGCACCTCCGACGGCGCCTTTACCGGCGCGATCGACGCCTCCGTGCTGTTCCAGGCAAATGCGAACAAAGCGGGTATCGACATCCAGCTCCAGCGCGAGCCTTCCGATGGATACTGGTCGAATATCTGGAACAAGAAGCCGTTTGTCGCGGCTTACTGGGGCGGCCGGGCGACGCAGGATCTCCGCTACACCACAAGCCAGCTTTCGACGGCGCCGTGGAACGATACCCATTTCAACGACCCCGAATTCGACAAGATGCTGCTTGAGGCACGCGCCGAAACCAATCAGGAAAAGCGCCGCGCGCTCTACCGCGAGATGGCGATCAAGGTGCGCGACAACAGCGGCCTCATCCTGCCTGTGTTCAACAACTTCCTCAATGCCCGTTCGGTGAAGATGAAGGGCTGGATCGACGATGTCGGCAACGACCTCTCCAACGGACAGATCGCCAGCCGCGCCTGGCTCGTCTCCTGATCCCACTAACGAGGAAGCCGCGGGAAAGACCCGCGGCTTTCGTGGACACCATGACAGAAAACCAACGCGTTACCTCCGCCCCCGGCAAAGCGCCGGCTCCCGGCCTGCTCGCGGTTTTTCGCGCGCGCTTTCCCATGGGAAGCCGCATTGCCGAGCGGATCCTGCTCGGCATCTGCCTGCTGTTTGCCAGTTCGGTCCTGATTTTTGCCGGGATCGAGATCCTGCCCGGCGATTTCGCCGAGACCTACCTCGGCCAATCCGCAACGCCACAGGCAATCGCCAATCTGAGCGCCAAATTCGGCCTCGACCAGCCTCTCGTGACCCGCTATTTCGATTGGCTTTTCAATGTATTGCATGGCGATTTCGGCCATTCCTGGGCCAGCGGCCAGTCGGTCAGCGCACAGATTGCAGACCGTCTGGGCAATTCGCTGCTTCTGGCTGGCGCCGCTGCGATCATTGCCGTTCCGCTCGCGGTAGGCCTCGGCCTTCTCGCCGTGCTTTATCGCGATCGTCTGGTCGACCGGCTGATCAACCTCCTCTCGCTTGCCGCGGTCTCGCTGCCGGAATTCTTCGTCGCCTACCTGTTGATCATGGTTTTTGTGGTCCAGAACCCCGTCACGGCGTTTCCGGCCACTGTCTATGACAGCATGAGCCTTCTCGAGAAGCTTCAGACCATCATTCTTCCCGTGGCAACGCTGGTTCTGGTGGTGATCGCGCACATGATGCGCATGACGAGGGCCGCCATCATCAATGTCATGGCGTCGGCCTACATGGAAACTGCCGAACTCAAGGGCATTGGCGCCCTGCGGGCGATCGTGAAACATGCCGCCCCCAACGCGCTGGCGCCGATCATCAATGTCGTCGCGCTCAACCTCGCCTACCTGATCGTCGGCGTCGTGGTGGTTGAAGTGGTCTTCGTCTACCCAGGCATGGGCCAGTACATGGTGGATGCGGTCACGGTGCGCGATCTGCCGGTGGTGCAGGGCTGCGGCCTGGTGTTCGCGGCGATCTACATTCTTCTGAACATGACCGCCGATATTCTGTCCATTCTTGCCAATCCGCGTCTGAGGCATCCACGATGAATATCCGTTCTGTTTCACCGACGGCATGGATCGGCATGACCGGTATCGCCATTGCCGTCATCGCTGCCGCCTTCGCCCCCTGGCTTGCCCCCTACGGCGAGAACGAGGTTGTCGGTGCCCCCTGGGAGGCGGCGAGCCATGCCTTTCCTCTCGGTCTCGACAATCTCGGCCGGGATCTGCTGTCGCGCATGATCTACGGCGCCCGGATGACGCTGTTCGTGTCGTTCTGCGCCACCGTTCTCTCCTTTTCGCTGGGCGTTGTGCTCAGTTTCGTGGCGGCGGTCACGCGCGGCGTTGTCGATATGGGCCTGTCACGGCTCAATGACCTGATGATGTCGATCCCGACGCTGATTTTCGCGCTGATCGTGCTGGCGGCGCTGCCGCAGAATCTGGCGGTGCTGATCGGTGTCATGGCAGTGCTCGATTCCACCCGCGTCTTCCGGCTCGGCCGGGCGCTCGCGGGCGATATCGCGGTCATGGACTTTGTCGAGGCGGCAAGATTGCGCGGCGAGAAGACGTTGTGGATCGTGTTCCGCGAGATCCTTCCGAACGCGATGACACCACTTGTGGCCGAATTCGGCCTGCGCCTTGCCTTCGCCGTTCTGTTCATCTCGACCCTGTCGTTCCTCGGGCTCGGCATCCAGCCGCCGACCGCCGACTGGGGCGGCATGGTGAAGGACAACAAGGACGGCATCATCTTCGGCATTTCTGCAGCCCTTGTACCGGGCGCAGCGATTGCCGTGCTGACCATCTCGATCAATCTCGTCGTCGATTGGCTGCTGAATCGCACGTCCAGCCTAAAAGGAGGCCGTGGTGGCTGAGCTTCGGAAACCAGACGAAACACCCTTGCTCGAGGTCCGCAACCTCAAGATCGGCGCCATGGCCTATCCGCCGGGCGAGCGTCCCCATCCGATCGAGATCGTCAAGGGTGTGAGCTTTACGCTTGAAAGCGGCAAGGTTCTCGGACTGATCGGTGAATCAGGCGCGGGCAAATCCACGATCGGACTTTCACCGCTGGCCTACGGGCGCGGCGGCGTCACGATTACCGGCGGCGAGGTTCTGCTGGATGGCGTCGATATCCTGAAGCTCGGCAAGGCCGGCACGCGCGCGATCCGCGGCGCGCGGGTCTGCTACGTCTCGCAATCGGCAGCAGCCTCGTTCAACCCCGCCCACAAGCTCGGCGATCAGGTGATCGAGGCGACGTTGCGCCACGGGTTGATGAGCCGCTCGGAAGCCCGTGCTCGCGCAATCGAACTGTTTGGAATTCTCGGCCTGCCGGAGCCGGAAACCTTCGGCGAGCGATACCCCCACCAGGTCTCGGGCGGACAGTTGCAGCGCGCCATGACGGCGATGGCGCTGTGCAGCCGGCCGGAACTCATCATCTTCGATGAACCGACCACAGCGCTGGACGTCACCACCCAGATTGACGTTCTGGCGGCAATCAAGACCGCGATCTTGAAAACCGGCACCGCAGCGCTTTACATCACCCATGACCTCTCGGTCGTGGCGCAAGTGGCCGATGACATCATGGTGCTGCGTAACGGCGAAACCGTGGAATACGGCAGCGTCGAAAAGATCATCGAGAACCCCGATGCCGACTACACCCGCGAGTTGGTGAATGTCCGCGCAATCCGGAACGAGGAAGCCGGCGACCAGTCCGGCCGCGTCCTGGAGATGAAAAACATCTCAGCCTCCTATGGCACAACGCCGGTTCTGTTCGACGTGTCGCTACACGTTCCCAAAGGGCAGACGCTCGCCATCGTCGGCGAATCCGGATCCGGGAAATCGACGCTGGCGCGGGTGGCCACGGGGCTTCTACCGCCGACAGCGGGCAGCGTGCGCTTTGACGGACAGGAGTTGACGCCGGCGCTGAAGAACCGCAGCCGCGAACAATTGCGCAAGTTGCAGCTGATCTATCAGATGGCAGATACTGCCATGAATCCGCGTCAGACCGTTGGCGCGATCATCGGCAGGGTCGTGACGTTTTACGACGGCCTGCGCGGTTCCGCGCGCCGCAACCGGGTCAACGAACTGCTCGAGCAGATCGAAATGGGCAGCGGCTTTTACGACCGTTATCCTGCCGAGCTGTCGGGTGGCCAGAAACAGCGTGTGGCCATTGCCCGCGCGCTCGCCGCAGATCCGGAGCTGATTATCTGCGACGAGCCGACATCGGCGCTTGACCCGCTGGTTGCCGACGGCATTTTGAAACTGCTGCTGCAGCTTCAGAGGGAGAAGCAGCTTTCCTACGTTTTCATCACCCACGATATCGCCATTGTCCGCGCCATAGCCGACAGTGTCGCGGTGATGCACCAGGGCAAGCTTGTCCGCTTCGGACCCAAGTCGCAGGCGCTTGCCCCGCCTTTCGACGATTATACCGATCTGCTGCTGAAATCCGTGCCCGAGATGAAAATCGGCTGGCTGGAAGACGTGCTCGCCAGCCGCAGGATTTCCAGCGCCGGCAACTGACACATCAAGGCCGGGCCGCAGACTGGCGACCCGCGCCCGTTTCCTGATAGAATTCGAATACGAGAAGGTGAAAACCATGGCGCAACAAGGGTTTTCGACGTCCGAGGACCAGTGGATCACGCTGAAGGACGGCACCCGCCTGGCAACGCGAATCTGGATTCCGGACAGCGCCAGGGATGTGCCGGTTCCCACGGTGCTGGAGTATCTGCCTTACCGGAAGCGCGGCGGAACCGACCCGCGCGACGAATCCACCTATCCTGTTTTCGCCGCGGCCGGTATTGCCGGTGTCCGGGTTGATATCCGCGGTTCGGGCGAATCCGACGGCGTCATTGACGGCGAGTACACCCCGCGTGAGCTGTCCGACGCCTGCGAAATTCTCGAATGGATTGCCGCACAGCCGTGGTCGAATGGCAATGTCGGGATGATGGGGATTTCCTGGGGTGGCTTCAACTGCCTGCAGGTCGCCGAGCTGAAGCCGCCGCAGCTCAAAGCCGTGATCTCGATCGCCTCCAGTGTCGACCGTTACAATGACGATATCCATTACAAGAACGGCACGCATCTTTCCGCTCAACTTTCCTGGGCAGGCACGATGCTCGCCTATCAGTCGCGCACACCCGATATCGAGCTGGTCGGTGACCGGTGGAAGGAGATGTGGCTGGAGCGGCTGGAAGGTCAGCCCTTCTTCATGGAGGAATGGCTTTCGCATCAACGCCGCGATGCCTTCTGGGAGCACGGCTCGATCTGTGAGGATTTCGACGGTTTTCCTGTTCCCGCGCTGGTGATCTCCGGCTGGGCGGACGGCTATCGCAACACGCCGCTGAAAGCGGTCGAAGGTCTTCAGGACAAGGGCAAGGCGATTGTCGGCCCATGGGTGCACAAATACCCGCATTTCGCCTGGCCGAAGCCGCGCATGGACTTCCACGCCGAGGCCATCGCCTGGTGGAAACGCTGGCTCGATGATGCCGATAACGGCGCTGAACAGCTGCCGCAGATGCGCGCCTATATTCTCGATGGACCGCGCCCGGCGCTTCGTCGCGAAAACGATCCCGGCTATTGGGTCGCCAAGCAGGACTGGGAAGAGCCGCAGACGGAGACGCTGACCGTTGCTGCCGACGGGACGCTCGATGCGACAGGTAACGGCGCAGGTGTCGGCGATGTCTATCTGCGTTCGCCGCTTGATACCGGGATTACCGGCGGCGAGTGGTTTACCCTGAAGCCGGATGCGGAGATGGCCGGAGACCAGCGTCCCGACGATGGCGGATCGCTCATGTTTGCAACCGCGCCGCTCACCGACGAGGCTGTCTATCTCGGCGCCCCCGAATTTTCGGTCAATGTTGCCTGTGAGGCCGACTTTGAAAATCTTGCCGTCCGCATCATCGATGTCCATCCCGACGGAACCGAGACCCGCGTCTGCTACGGCGTTCTCAACCTTGCTCATCGCAACGGCAATGCCGAACCCGAAGCCATGGAACATGGCCGCAAGACCCGCATCACCATGCAGCTTGATGCCATGGGCTACCGTTTCGCGCCCGGTCACCGCATCAAGCTCGCCCTCTCGACAAGCTACTGGCCGATCATCCTGCCATCGCCCGAGGCGCCCGGACTGACGATCGATACGGCCAGCATCCACCTTTGCCTGCCGCTTCTCGGCGAGCACGAGCGTATCGTCGTCGCCGAGCCGGAGAATCCGGATCCGTTGCCGACCTACGAAATGCGGCTGCCAGCGCAAACCCGGCGATCGGTCGCAAGGGATCTGGTCACCGGACTGACCCACTACCGCATCTACGAGGACACCGGACTGGAAGTGCATCCGGAAAACGGTCTGCGTACCCAGGAAATCCGCAACGAGGACTGGTCGATCGACCCGAATGATCCGCTGTCGATGAAGGGGGATATCGACTGGAAAATCCGGATCGAGCGTGACGGCTGGTCTGTCATGACGACAACCACGACTGCGATGCGCTGCACGAAGACCGACTGGATCATCTCTGCCAGCGTGACGGCATTCGAGGGCGACCGGGAAATTTTCACGAAGTCGTTCGAAAAGCGCATTGCGCGCGACTTCATGTAGCCGGCACCGCCGCCAAACACCGGCTCGGAACACGAGCCGTTCTAAGTCGTACGCTCTCATGAGCGATTTCAGGTTCGCGAGGGGCGACGCGAACCATCAATCTCTCGTCAGGAATGGCGGCCGATCCCCAGGTCCGCTGCCATTCCTCGCGCCTGGGTGTGATGGCGTTTCACACGCAGTCAGCGCTGCCAAGAGTGGGCGGCGCAACCATTCCGGTGGCGCACCGCAGTGATCGCACTGCGTCGAACGCCAGCTCTCAAGCACTCGCTCGGTCATCCTGAAGCGTGACGCCATCACTTTCCTGATACGGCTGAAAGGAACGGCGGGTTTGTCCCGCACGACCGGCATCTAGTGGCAACCGTCTTCTCGGCAGCAACAAATCGCGGCTCCTGCGGTCTGCCTCACAGCACCCTATCAGCGGTTGAACGGCAGCAATGGGCGGGAAGCGGACGTTTGTTGCGGCTCGAACGAATGACAGGAATGGGGCCGGGTGGTGGCCAGACCACTTTCAGCCGAACCAGTTGAAAAGCTGCCGTTCATCGAACCTAGAAGCTGGAGTAGGGTTTGGAGCCAGAAGTAGTCAAACAGCTTTTGTTCGGAGCTATGCAGCGGCAGCCCGCCGCGCCTTACGACCGCCCTTTCTGCTCCGGCGCGGCAAACGTCGCCTGGCTGGTACCGAGCCTCGATCAGCAAAGCGATTGTCAATTTGATTGAGGGTGTCCCTTGCAGTGTAAGCGTTTAGGTAAAGAAGCTGTTCAAAAAGCCTTATCCCATCGTCTCGTGTATCTGCCGAAAGCCGGTGAAGCGTGATAGCTAGATCGACGAGCTCGGGTGCGGCTAAGGCAGTGTCCGTCGTCATATCCGCAAGCTCAGCTTTCCATTTTTCAGTGAGAGCAAGCGCTAAGCGGGCAACAAGGCTCGCCTCATGTGGCAGCAAAGTCTGAAGCCTTTCTACTACGAAGGCTGGATAGACAGTCTTCTGGCGCGGAATTTCGTCCGCGATGACTTCAAGCAGACGGGTCCAATCTGGCGTTGGTTCGATTTCGTCAACGAGCCGGAAGATGTCCATGACAACAACCCACGGCTCTTCCTCATGGAGCGCAAGGATGCGGATAAGCAGATCGGCTGGCCGTTCCGTTTTGCCGATGTCAGACCAGACATTTATGCAAGCGTAGGCCGCGCCTGTGCGCGCCTGTACAGGCGCGGAAGTGACAATGTGTTCAATCAGTGGATTTGTCCAGGTGAGTTCGGGCTGCATGAGCCATACAAGGGTAGTAATCTCACCAAAGGCTTGTTGGATCCGCGGCTGAGGCATCGCCTTCCAGTTTTCCATCATTTGATGGATGAAGTCGGGAATGTTCCAGTGCAGATAGGCGAAGCTGATAGCGGTTTCGCGGGTATGAGCGAGATTTGGGTATTTCTCATAGAGCTTCGTCAAAAATGTGGACAGCTGCGCGGTGTTTTGGGGCACCAGATACCGGAAGAACCTGATAAGCGCTGACCAGACGCGCTCTTCTTCGTCCATTTCCAAGTGCTTGCTCAGGATCACAAGTGCTTGTTCGGGATCGCGCCGACCGAGCAAAACTCGGACGATGGATTCGAGGATGGGATAGTTCCCATGAGGCAACGTCGACCCGCCTCCCATACCCCACAGGATGCTTTGAACGATCTCGCTCTTGTCCGCCCCGCTTGCTTCGCCTATGACTTCGGCAAGAAGATCGTCATCTTCATCTGGTTCTTCCTGCTCGACTTGCGTTGGCGGAGCGAGCCAACTTATCAGCCGGTCTAATGTGATGTCATCGATCGCAACGTCACGGCGGATCAATCGCTCTATTGCCCTTGCGGAATTGCCGCGAAACTCCTCCCCGCCAAAACCCCGATCGTCGAGGTCCGCTAGCGTTTTGATGATAAGGTTGGGATCGACCTGCTCTGCCATCGTATCGAGCGCATAGCCCGCCGCCCGGCTACCTGTTTCTGGTGTGAGCTTGTGCAACAGGTCAACAACACGCTCAGGATCGGTCTTCGCGTACTCCGCCAAAGCACGGGAAAGCTGGATGTTGCCGCCCTTCTCCCATGTTTTTGGATTGTCCCAACCAGTGGAATCAGGCAATTCGTTGAAGGCGTTTATGACGTCGTCATCACTTGCAAGACTGATTTCCTGGGACGACATCGGTGATCCAATAGACATCACGCCGCTAAATGTAGAGCCTCGTTTATAATCACCAAACCGCCGCTGCTCTTCGGCTATGATTCTTAAGGTGTCTTTTGATAAACGATCCTTGGGTAGTTCCTCGAGCAGTTCAAGCCTCAGTTTGGCTGCATCGCGGATACCGTATTTGCGCAGGGAAACGTCAAAATCTGTTTCGGACTTTGGGGTATAGGCGCGCACCGACTCTATGAATTGTGCCAATTCGGCATCCGTCCAGAAGGGTGATGCCCTCCGCACCAGGCGCTTAGAGGTTCCTGATAGGTCTTCGATATTACCAAGGTGGAAGCGCCGTTGATCTTGTAGGAGGAAATCAAGTGACCTGGATGCGTAGCGTTCTGCTTCCACAGCGAGCGCGTTTGCAAAAAGCCGCTGCGCAGGCTCTGCGTTCTCGGAACCATGAATGGCGAGCCAATCAATGAACCCATTGCCTTCTGCGGCAGCTAGTGTTTCGAGGGCGACACGAAGTGCTCCCAAGATCGGACGCTCTGGCAGGCCTAGCGTTCCTTCCTCTTCAAATCGAAGATCTGGCCCCCATACCGGAAAGCGTCTGGTCGCTTTGCCTTTCTCATATCTTCGGAGAAGTTCCAGGAGATTGTGAAACCAAGGCCAGACCTCGCGCAGAAACACCTCAGGCATTGCCTTTGCAAGCGCTTCAAGGGCGTCCCATCCGTCACCCTCTTCAGCGATTCTCTCCAAAGCATTAAAGGGCGTTTGAAGGGACGACACGATCCTGTTTTGCTCGTCCTGCGCCTCAGGCAATGCCGCCCGACGTTCGGCCTCAGTGCTCGCTTCCGAAAGTTTTGCTGTCAGCCTGTGCGCAGCGAGTTTGATTGCATATTCTGGTGTTTCGGCTCCGACCGTCATCAGCAGGCCATCGAATGCAAACGGTGCGATGTTAGTTCGGTCAATGATTCTTTTTGCTGCCTCTAGGTGCCGTTCTGACCATGGGCTCGCTTCTTCGAGGACAAACCAAGAGTATGTGTCAAACTGCTGGTCCGGCAGCCAGTGTTCTTCGATGAGTCCGATGACATCCTCTACGGCCCCTGCACGCATGAGGATTGGAACAGCTAAGCCTGCCTCAGCGGGGTCTTTCATCACGTAAGTGATGTGTGTGTTCTTCAGGCGTTGGAACCACCCCGGGCTCTCAGAAATGGATTGCAGCGCGATCCGTCTTTGCGCTGGAGAGGACAGCGCTTCGCCAAGTATGACGGCCTCTACTTCCGTCGGTTTCATCTGTTGTCCGATAAACTCAACCAAGAGCAGCTTTAGGTGGTCGCGAAGTTTTCCACAATCCCAGAGGTTCTTGATTTCTCCCTCATAGGTTGGGAGTTCAACCGCGCGCAGATAGGTCAGGCTGGCCCAAAGTTTCGGACGAACAAAAAGCGATCCTTCGCGGCTTAGTACATAGGCGGTCAATTCTCCGGGATTCTGTGCAAACAGACGTGCGAGGGCATATTCGAACACTGTCTGGTGAGAAAACCCTATGCTCGCGGGCGTTTCTGGAGGCGTGCTTAGAATCGCGTTTGCGAGTAAAATCTCCATCTCTTGCACACGGTCGTCGTAGCGCGCGCGACTAACCCAAAGAATTTCTTTCTCCGCCATGTCCTCGGCGATCCTGCTTGCCAGTTTCACCACTTCGGGACCGTTTGGAGCTTTCAGCAGCCGTTCTTGCCAAAGCACTTCAAGCAGCGACTGATATTTGAGGAACGGCTCCTTCTGGGAGGAGTTGGGAAGCTTCAGGAAAGTCGCTAGTTGCTGCGGTGTACGCAGGAGGTCCTGTGCATCGGCGGGCCATGCGGCCGCATTGATTCCCTTTTCCTTCAGAAGTTTTTCGATTTCGCTCCACGCTGGAAGCTCAAGGTTGAGGCTAGAGGCTTGTACGCTCTTCAGGCGCGCGTCGTGTTCGTACTCAAACGTTCTCGCGGAGAGAACAATTTTGATATTACGCGCCGACGCAAGTTGCCGAACCAGGTTCAAGAGGACGCTTAAGCGCCCAGTCTTCAGGTCGAGATAGCCCGCTAGAGCGTCTAGCTGATCAATAATTAAAACGACGGGCCTAATTTGGGCGAGCTCGGTAAGCATCGTGGAAGGAAGAGAGGACAGCGCGAGACCGGCGCGCAAATCCTCTTCGGATTTTACAGATGCATCCAACAGGTCAGCTTTGATCGCCAAAAATGGAACGCCATTCGCCTTGAGATTATCGGCCAGCTTGGCCAGCAAGGATGTTTTGCCGGACCCGGGCTTTCCTAGAAGAACCATTGCCGTTGTATCATGGCCGTCTATCGCATCGATCAATGTCGTGAGTTCTGGCCGTGTGATAGATGTTCCATCTGGCAGCGTCTGCGGCCAGTTTAAAAGCGGCTGTGAGGCCGCGAGAAGCTTTGCTCCGATTTCGTCCGCGCTTCGGAATTCTTCCACCGTACTGACGCCAAACACTCGTACAGCAGAGCGCTCTTCCAGCGCATTGGCGAACTCACTTGGATTCAACTGGTCCCATCTGGACTTGAGCATACTGATGAAGAGGTGGAAGGAGCCCTCTTCCGTGCCGACGATCTGCGCTGTTTCGTCTTCAGATGCATTGCGGAACGCCGCAAGCAGTTGATCGAGGCGTTCCGCAGGATAGTCTGCTGCAGACCCCGGCAAGTGCTCCACGACCTCAATGCGCTCGGCATTCTCTTCGGGGTTAACCGGTGTTGGTGCGGCTGGTGGATTGGTTGGCGTAACAATTGTCTGGGCATACAGTGGTGGAGACTCTTGCGTTAGGCTCCACACATTAAGAAGCTCTAGGGCGAATGCCGTGGCGTGCCCAGCCGCTATCGGCTGGTGTATCTTGTCGAGCTTCTGCTCCTTGTGCTCGCGATCGTCGGAAACGCCGCGAATGACTATACAAGGCGTGAGTTCCCGCTCGGCAGCGAACAGCGCGCCATACCCTTCCATCTCTAGGCCTGTCGCATCCTGATAGGTTTGCGAAATATGCTCCTCAAGTGCAGAGTCAGGATCCGCTGAAACCGAATTTATTGAAACGATAGGGCAAACGACAGCGCCTGGCGGGAAGGGCTCAGGATAGTTCTCCTCACCCGGACTCGTGTTGGCATAGGGAGGCACAATTCGTGCCTGCCACTTCGCATCGCGAGCGACCTTCTGCGCGAGGGCTTGAAGCACAGGATTGGCATGTAGCATGCGCGAACGTGCCTGAAATTTCCCTTCCTTGTATTTGCCGACTTCGGCGAGATAAACGTGGCGTGATGCCATCACCGAACCTACCGGTGCGTCGTCGGGTTTGCGTGTGGCAGCAACACCCACGAAGAAGATGACCTCGAATGGGCCGAATTCCTGAATGGCGTTTTTGACGAAAATGCCCGCAGGCAAAACTTCAGCGCCGCTTTCACCCGTCACCACGAGCCATTCCTGACCCGAGGCGCTGAATTGCTCGAACTCGAACACAGCATCTTGGTTGACCGTCATGACGGAGCCGAGATGATTTAGGCGCGCTCTGACAGCGGCAAGCTCCAGCGGCAGCGCTGTGATGATCAGCGCCTTCCTCATGCCCCGTGCTTCGGCGTCGCTCAGAAGCTTTTCTGCGGACTCAAACATGCCCCCCCCACTCTGGCAAGTTGCGTTCCGCGAGTGCCCAACTGCAATAAACAAATGTCATTGGTGCAGTATAGGGCCGCCTAAAAAAGCTTCAACGGTTAGTTGTGCGCGCAGCGTTCTGACAAACGGCGCACTGCTGACGACTCGCTCGGACCGCCGCCAGTGTCTGCTATTAGAAAGTTGCAAAAACGGTCGGACGGCTGAATGGGCGGCACGAAGCCGACATTATTTGAGACCGTGCCCTATGGCAGCTCCGGGCCGAAAGTGACAGTGAGGTAGCGCTGCAAGAATGTCTGCCTCGATGACTTTGCGGACAGAACTTGCCAGTGCGTTCCTGGCCCAAGCCGGCCATTGCCACACGCGTCCGTCTCCCATGCGCTCAATGAAAATCCCGGCTCGGGAACAGCTTCTTTGCCTGGTCGCGCGGGTGCATGGCGCGGGGGGCTGGGGCAGAGGATCTGAGGTGGACGGGGACGTCGTCGGTCTTGGCCGTCGTTTCGCCCAGAACGCTGTCGTTCGGATGGCCGAGAAGGGAGAGTTTCACCGAGCAGTCCTCGATATGATCGGCGATCAGGTGCACGACCGGGCCCTCGCGCTCCAGCCGTCCGGTGACCTTTAACAGCCGGCCGCCGAGGACGGCGGGGCGGAATTTTTCGTACATCTTGGGCCAGACGACGATATTCGACACGCCCGTCTCGTCCTCCAGCGTCAGGAAGATGACGCCGGAGGCCGTGCCCGGCCGCTGACGGGTGATGACGAGACCGCAGACGCTGACGCGCCGGGCCTCGCGGGGCGTCAGGTGGATCAGCCGGTCATGGGCCGTCAGGCCCGGGATATGCGGGCGCAGCAGCTCCATCGGGTGGGCGCGCAGGGTCAGCCTAGTCGCAAGGTAATCCTCCACCACCTCCTGGCCGAGATGCATGGGCGGCAGGCTCACGTCCGGCTCGAAGATCGCCTCGCCGTCGATGGGATCGTTGAAGAGCGGCAGCGGCTTCGGCGAGCGGATGGTCTTGACCTGCCACAGGGCGGCCCGCCGGCTGAGCCCCATGCCGGCAAAGGCGTCGGCCTCGGCCAGCCGCTCCAGCGTCGCCGGCGGAACGCCGGTGCGCAGCCACAGGGTTTCCGGGTCCGGATAGCCGTTGCCGCGCGCCGCCACGATCCAGTCCGCGTCCTCTTCCTTGAGGCCCTTGATCTGGCGGAAGCCGAGCCGCAGGGCCAGCGCCCCGTCGCCGCGCCGCTCCAGGACGTTGTCCCACAGGCTGGTGTTGACGCAGACCGGGCGCACCTCGACCTGATGCTCGCGCGCGTCGCGTACGATCTGCGCCGGGGCGTAGAAGCCCATCGGCTGGGCATTGAGAAGCGCACAGGCGAATTCCGCCGGATAATGGCATTTCAGATAGGCCGAGACATAGGCCAGCAGGGCGAAGGCCGCCGCGTGGCTTTCGGGAAAGCCGTATTCGCCGAAGCCCTCGATCTGGCTGAAGCAGTTCTCGGCGAAGGCCTGCTCGTAGCCGCGCTCGATCATGCCGGAGATGAAGGTGTCGCGCAGCTGGTGGATGGTGCCCATGCGCCGGAAGGTCGCCATGGACCGGCGCAGCTTGTCGGCGTCCGACGGGGTAAAGCCGGCGGCGACCACGGCGATCTGCATGGCCTGTTCCTGAAACAGCGGCACGCCCAGCGTCTTGCCCAGCACCTCCTCCAGTTCCTTCGAGGGAAAGACGACCTTCTCCCGCCCCTGGCGGCGGTTGATATAGGGATGCACCATGCCGCCCTGGATCGGTCCCGGCCGCACGATCGCAACCTCGATGACGAGGTCGTAGAACTGGCGCGGGCGCATGCGCGGCAGGAAGTTCATCTGCGCCCGGCTTTCCACCTGGAAGACGCCGATGGCATCGGCCCGGCACAGCATGTCATAGGTCGGCGTGTCGCGCTGGGGCACGCTGGCAAGCGTCAGCTGCTTGCCGTGGTGGGTGCCGATCAGCTCGAAGCACTTGCGGATGCAGGTCAGCATGCCGAGGCTGAGAAGATCGACCTTGAGAATGCCGAGGGCGTCGATGTCGTCCTTGTCCCACTCGATCACCGTGCGGTTTTCCATGGCCGCGTTCTCGATCGGGCAAAGTTCGTCCAGCCGGTTGCGGGTGATCACGAAGCCGCCGACATGCTGGCTGAGGTGGCGGGGAAAGCCGATGATTTCCTGGATCAGCTCGATCGTCTGCCGCACCCGGCGGTTCGACAGATCGAGCCCCAGTTCCTTCACCCGCTCGTCCTGCGGCCCCTGGCTGGAGCTGCCCCAGATCTGGCCGGCAAGGGCGGCGGTGACATCGGCGTTGAGACCCATCACCTTGCCCACCTCGCGGATCGCCGCGCGGGAGCGGAAATGGATGACCGTCGCGCAGAGGCCGGCCCGGTGGCGGCCGTATTTTTCATAGACGTACTGGATCACCTCCTCACGCCGCTCGTGCTCGAAATCGACATCGATGTCCGGCGGCTCGCCGCGGTGTTCGGAAATGAAGCGCTCGGACACCATGGTGATCGTCTCCGGCCCCACATCGGTGATGCCGAGCGCGTAGCAGATGATGGAATTGGCCGCCGACCCGCGGCCCTGACACAGGATCTGCTGGCTGCGGGCAAAGCGGATGATGTCGTGGACGGTCAGGAAATAGGCCGCGAATTTCAGCTTTGCGATCAGCTTCAGTTCCTTTTCCGCCAATGCCGCCGCATGGTCCGGAACGCCGGCCGGATAGCGCCGGGCCAGTCCCTCTCGGGTCAGGCGTTCCAGCTTGTCATGAGCCGGTTCGCCGTCGGTGATCTCGTCCGGATACTGGTAGGAGAGTTCCGACAGGTCGAAGCTGCAGCGGGTCGCGATTTCCAGCGTCCGGCGCAGCGCCGCCGGGTGATTGCGGTAGAGCCGCGCCATGTCCCGCGCCGGTTTCAGCCGCCGCTCGCCGTTGGGCAGGGCGCGGGTGCCGATCTCGTCGATGGTGCAGCCTTCGCGCAGGCATGTCAGCACATCGGCCAGCCGCCGCCGCCCGGCATGGTGCATCATGACATCGCCAACGGCGACCATGGGCGCGGCCAGCGAATGGGCAGCGCTCGCGCAGGCGCGGAACCAGGCCTGATCGGAGCCGTCATAGCGCGGCGCGGCCCCCAGAAACACATGCCCCGGCACCTCCTGACGCAGACGCCGGACATGATCATGCGTGATCTCGCAGAGGCTGCCCTGGGGCAGGGCGATCAGGATGAGGCCGGTCGCCGCGCGCAGCAGATCGGAAAAGGTCAGCAGGCAGTCGCCTTTCTCCGCCCGCCGCTTGCCGAGGGTCAGCAGCCGGCTGAGCCCTTCATAGGCCGCGCGGTCGGTCGGCAGGGCGATGAAATGCACCGGGCTGTCCTGCAGCACCAGCCGTGCACCGACGACCAGCCGGGGCAGTTTCGGTCCCGGCTCGACGGTCAGGACCGGCCCCGGGTTCGTGACCGTGTGCGAGGTGCCATCGACCTGCCCGCGCGACCGGATGCGGATGCCCTCGGCCAGTGTCCGCTTCAGCTCCTTCAGCGCCGAAAACGCCCGCACGACGCCGGCCAGCGAATTGCGATCCGTAATCGCGATCGCCTCCAGCCCGAGCGAGGCCGCCCGCGTCACCAGCTCCTCGGGGTGGGACGCCCCGCGCAGGAACGAGAAATTCGACGTCACGCACAGTTCCGCATAGCCGGAAGGCTCGGGAAAGAAGGCCTCAGGGGAGGGAAGCGCGGTCATGGCCTTCCTCTCCGTTGCCACTCCTTCTCCCCTCATCCTGAGGAAGCGCGAAGCGCTGTCTCGAAGGATGTGCCGCCTGCGCCTGAACAAGCCGCCCATCCTTCGAGACGGACCTTTCGGTCCTCCTCAGGATGAGGCAGTGAAGATTGGGACGCATTGTTTCGCGTGGTGCCTCAGCGAACCTCCGGGCCGAGCCTTGCCGTGGTTCAGGACACATGCTTTCGGGCTCACCGGTCCCGGATCTCCGCTGCGCTGCGTCCGGGAGGACGATGGAAAGGAAAACGATCTTGCCGGGCTTTTCGGATGGGCCGTCGCTTCGCTGTCTCCGTCCTTCCACCTCATCCTGAGGAAGCGCGGCGCGCTGCCTCGAAGGATGGGCCGCTTGCGCCTGAACAAGCCGCCCATCCTTCGAGACGGACCTCCAGGTCCTCCTCAGGATGAGGAGGGAGGGGGGCTTGTATTGAAGGTCATCCCCGACTTGATCGGGGATCCATTCGTTTCCAGAGCCGTGCGGTTCGAGAGCTGACGATGCAGCACGGTCGTGACCCGTCGGAAGGACAGTCTGCGTTGACCTGTGGATTGGATCCGCGATCAAGTCGGGGATGACCGCAGGTGAGGGGCGAAGGAAATATGGCCTGGCATGGTTTACCTGCCTCTTCCTGTTGGCGAGAGACTGGCTCAGGACTTTTACGGCAGGGCTTCGCCGTCCGCACTTCTCTTCCCCCTTGAGGGAGAAGAGGGGGAGCAAGCTGCAGGATCCGCAAACTCCCATCACCCGAACTCTCCCTGAACGAACCAGGCCGGGTTCTGCGGCGTGTGGAACAGCCACAGGTTCTGGCCCTGACAGGTTGCGACGCGCCAGTAGTCCCTGAGGCCATGGGCCCAGCTGTCATTGTCCTCCCACCAGGCGGGGGTGATGCGCTCCGGCCCCTCGGCCCGGGAGGTGGTCAGTGCCCGGCCGCGCCAGCGGAAGCGGGGCGGCGGTTCCAGTCCGGCCCCGGCCGGGCTGCCGGAAATGGGTTCGGGCGCGAACAGGCGCAGGGGCCGGGTGCGGCTGTGGGGCCAGCTTTCGGCCGGGTGGCTGACGGCGGCCGGAACCAGCTTGAAGCTGTGCTCGGGAATATGGCTCTCAACGGGCTGAAACCGCAGGATGTTCTCAAGACCGACGCGGTTGCCGAGCTGGGTGATGAGGTCGGCGATGCTGTCCTTCTCCCGGCCCTCCGCCCGGTCCAGTTGGCGCATTCCCAGCGGTTCGACCTCGAGGGCCTCCAGGCGGATCATGTCGATGCCGTAGCCCGCATCCACTCCGCTCACGCCGCGCTCGAAAAGGGTCAGGATCCGCTCCGCGTCGCGCATCGGCCGGGCGAGCTTCAGCTCCACGCTGCGGTCTTCCTGATCAACCCGGCGGAAGGTCAGGCGCAGACTGCGCGCGCCCTTCTGCATCGTGTCGAGGCGGGTGCAAAGATGGTCGATCAGCCGGCGGGAGGCGGCCATGACATCGTCCAGCAGGCCGATCGGGTCGGGCAGGGTGATGCGCACGGAAAAGGTCTGCTCGTCCCGAAGAGGCGAGATCTGCTCCGGGCTGTGCCCCAGCGCCTGATCGAGCCGGTGAAGAACGTTCCGGTCGTAGCGCCGGGCGACGGTGGCGCGCGGGATGTTGTGAAGCTCCGAAACGGTGGCTATTCCCAGCCGTTCCAGGCTGGTGCAGGTCTGGTCGGTAAGGCGCAGCGCGGCCAGCGGCAGCGGGCCGATCCGGGCAAGGGCCTCGCCCGAAGGAGCGATGCCTTCGGCAAAGCGTGACAGAGCCCAGGCCGTGCCCGGCGTATCGGCAAGGCCGAGCCGCGCGGTGAGTCCGGAGCGGGCAAGGCGCGCGCGGATATCGTCGCACAGCGCTTCCTCGCCGCCCATCAGGTGGGCCGAGCCGGTGATGTCGAGAAAAAGGCCGTCGTTGCCGTCGAGGCCGACCCAGGGGCAATAGCGCGTCGCCCATCGGGCAAGCAGGCGCAGGAACCGCTGGTCGGCCACCGGGTCGGCCGGCCGGGTCAGGAGGCCGGGGCAGAAGCTGCGCGCATGAACCAGCGTCATGCCCCGTTGCAATCCGGCCTCTTCCGCCTGGGGGGACAGGTCGTGAATGCGTTCCGAATTGCGGTCGAAAAGGGTCAGCGCAAAGGGCGCGTCGACGGGCCGGGCGCGTAAGGAGCGCTCAGCCGCCAGCCTCGGAAACCACAATGACACGATGCGACGCTGCATCCCAACGAACGACCCATTCAGATAATGTTCCTATTTTGTTCTTTATAAGCGACCACCGCCAGAGAGTCGAGTCATGGCTGTTCTGACGAGGGCCGGGAGAGGCCGTAGCCGAGCCCGCAGGGGCCGGAACGCCGCTGCAGCGCCAGCGGGTCTCGGCCGCATTGCTGCCGGCTCCTTCCGGAATGACCAGAAGCGCCGTGGTTCGTCCGGCCTCGGCGGCAAGCTGCAGCCGGCGGCCTTCCGTCAGGCCGATGGCGCTGCCCACTTCCGCGACCACAAGCCCGGCGGCTCCTGACCTCAGGGCGGTTTCCGCACTCGCCAGGACGTTCAGCTGGCCCTCGGCCCGGGTGATCAGCAGCTTGCCGGGGTCGCAATAGGGCGCCAGCCCTTCCGGGTTCACCGTCGGCAGCCGCGGTTCGGAAATCCAGACGACAGGCCCCTTGGCCAGCCCCGCGCCGATGGCCGCGAACACAAGCCCAGCATCGCCGCACACTTCGTGGGCGCGGGCGGATTTCAGCGGATAGACGGAGGAAAAGGGCAGGGACATGAGCGGTCGCGGGCTGGATATAGGCACGGCACCAACCTTACGGGAAAGCGGTCGGTTGCGGAACAGGCTTGTCCGCAACTGCGGCCCTTTCGCGGAAAACGAGGCGCGAAATGCCGACACGGGACCGCCACCGTGGGCCGTCGCCGAATGTTCATATGAGCGTCACAGGACGTTCATGTGAACACAATACCAAGCGCTGGTGATTTGGGGATCGCACCCTGGACCCCGGCGCTGTCGAGCCGTTTCAGCGTCGTGACAACCTACTGCTGACAGGGGCGTTTCGCCCTTCTAGATGGAGCAAACGATCATGGCTTATCGCAAGACTGTCTCGAGCCTTGTTGCCGCCGCCGCCCTCCTGGGCACGTCCTCCGCATCCTTTGCGGCAACCGACATTTCCTGGTGGCACGGCATGGGTGGCCGGAACCAGGAAGTGATCAACCAGATCGCCGAAAAGTTCAACGCGTCCCAGGATGCCTGCAACCTGACCCCGCTCAGCAAGGGCACCTACGAAGAAGCCCTGAACTCGGGCATCGCCGCTTTCCGCGCCGGTGAACAGCCGAACATCCTGCAGGTGTTCGACGCAGGCGCCGCGACCATCATCAACGCCAAGGGCGCCGTCGTCCCGGCCGAAGACCTGATCAAGGACGCCGGTCACGACTTCAACCGTGAAGACTTCATCGAAGGCGTGCGCTACTTCTACGCCGACAGCGACGGCAAGTTCATCGGCATGCCGTTCAACTCCTCGGCGCCGATCATGTACATCAACGACGAAGCCATCAAGAAGGCTGGCGTCGAGGCTCCGAAGACCTGGGAAGAGTTCGAGGAAATCGCTCCCAAGCTCAAGGAAGCCGGCTACATTCCGCTCGTCCAGTCCCAGCTGACCTGGGAGTTCACCGAGAACTTCTTCTCCCGTCATGACCTTCAGTTCGCCACGAACAACAACGGTTACGACGGCGTCAAGGGCACCAGGATCCTGGTGAACACCCCTGAGCACAAGATGATGTATTCCAAGCTCAAGGATTGGAACGACGAAGGTTACTTCGGCTACTACGGTGCAGGATGGTCCGACAACCAGAAGCCGTTCGAGGAAAACCAGGTCGCTTTCTGGATCGGGTCTTCGGGCTCCTTCGGCGGTCTGCAGAAATCCGCCCAGATGCCCTTCTCGGCAACCTTCCTGCCTTACTGGAATTCGGTTGAAGGCGCCGGCACCAACACCTTCATCGGCGGCGCCGCCCTGTTTGCCTTCGCCGGCAAGCCGAAGGAAGAAAACGACTGCACCGCGTCCTTCTTCCAGTTCCTGACTTCTCCGGAAATCCAGTTCTTCTGGCACAAGTCCACCGGCTACGTGCCGATCACCAAGGCTGCCTACCAGCTTGCCAAGGAATCCGGCTACTACGAGGAAACTCCGCAGGCCGAAGTCGGCATCGAGCAGCTGATGCTGCCGGGCGGCGAATGGTCCAAGGGTTACCGCATGGGCTTCTACCCGCAGATCCGTGAAGTCATGGAACGCGAGTACAACAAGATCATCGCCGGCGAGACCTCCGTCGATGACGCCATGAAGACCATCGAGGAAGAAGGCAACAAGATGCTTGAGCGTTTCGCCAAGACAGCCGGCTAACCTTCAACGGAACGATACCGGACCGGGGAGCGGCAGTTCCCCGGTCTGTCCCGTCTTCACCTCCGCTCGCGCAAGGCAATGAACCTCCTCATGAAACGCGTCCAGTTTTCCAGCGCCAGCCTGCCGTATCTCTATCTGCTGCCTCAGCTCGCCATCATCGTCATCTTCTTCTACTGGCCGTCGGTGCAGGCAATCCAGTCCTCCTTCTATCTGGAGGACCCGTTCGGCTTCAGCTCCACCTTCGTCGGCCTCGACAACTACACGGATGTGCTGGAATCGAGTTCCTACGCTGAGATCGCGCGGTTCACCGTCGTCTTCACGCTGCTGGTCACGTTCCTGTCGCTCTCGCTGGCGCTGCTCTTTGCCGTGAAGGCCGATGCGGTCCTCAAGGGATCGTCCAGCTACAAGACCCTGCTCATGTGGGTCTATGCCGTTGCGCCCCCGGTCGCAGGCCTCATGGGCGTCATGTTCTTCGACATGCACATCGGTCCGTTCCTGAAGTTTGCCGATGCCGTCGGCTGGGATTTCCGGATCGGCCTCGACTATTTCGATACCGCCTTCGCCATGGTGGTCATTTCGGTCTGGAAACAGATCCCCTACAATTTCATCTTCTTCCTGTCCGGCCTGCAGGCGATCCCGAAATCCCTGCGCGAAGCGGGCGCCATCGATTGCCGCTCCGGCTTTCGCCGCTTCTGGACCATCACCCTGCCGCTGCTGGCGCCGACAGCCTTCTTTCTCCTGATCATCAACATGACCTACGCTCTCTTCGACACCTTCGGCATCGTTGATGTCGTGGTGAAGGACAAGGCCGCGAACAACCCGATCACGCTGGTCTACAAGGTCTATATGGACGGCTTCCGCGGCGGCGACATCGGCGGGTCCTCCGCTCAGTCGGTCATCTTGATGGCCGTTGTCTTCGTCCTGACCATCTTCCAGTTCCGCTTCATCGAGCGGCGCGTCCACTACAATTGAGGAGGCCGCCATGTACCGGACCCGGATTACCGACCACCTGATCCTCATCCTCGGCTCGCTCATGATGATCGGCCCCGTCGCGGTGTTGTTCCTGACCTCCACCCACGACGCGGTCGAGGTGCATCGGCACGGCCTGATGGCAAGCTGGGGCGGGCACTTTCTGGAAACCTACAACAAGGTCCTGTTCGAACCCGGCGGCTTTACCGGCCAGGCGACCGGCATGCGCATGCTGATGAACTCCATGATCCTCGGTATTGGTTTTGCCGTCGGCAAGATCGTGTTGTCCATGCTGGCCGCCTATGCCATCGTCTATTTCCGGTTTCGCATGGGCACGTTCTTCTTCTGGGTGATCTTCACCACCTTGCTGCTGCCGCTGGAAGTGCGCATCGTGCCCTCCTACGAGGTCGTCCAGAAGCTCGGCATGATCAACACCTACCAGGGCATGATCGTGCCGCTGCTGGCCTCGGCCACGGGCACATTCTATTTCCGGCAGTTCTTCAAGTCCGTGCCCGACGAGCTTCTGGAAGCGGCCCGGATCGACGGCGCGGGCCCCTGGAAATTCTTCATCGACATTCTCGTTCCGATCTCCAAGACGATGATCGCCGCGATCTTCATCATCATGTTCGTCTACGGCTGGAACCAGTATCTCTGGCCCATGATGATGACCAGCGAGGAGGTCTATTTCACCCTCGTGCGCGGCATCAAGCAGATCATGCTGGTCTGGGTCGGATCGCAGATCCCCGATTACAACGAAGCTTTCGCCCTGGCGGTGCTTGCGATGCTGCCACCGGTCATCGTGGTCGTCGTGTTCCAGAGCTGGTTCATCAAGGGCCTGACCGAAAGCGACAAGTGAGTTCTGAAAATGGCAACGATTACTCTCGACAAGGTCCGCAAGGTCTATGCCGGTACCATGGAAGCGGTCAAAGGCGTTTCCATCGACATCGCCGACGGTGAATTCATCGTGCTTGTCGGCCCGTCCGGCTGCGGCAAGTCCACCCTCCTGCGCATGATCGCCGGGCTGGAGGAGATCACGACGGGCGAAGTGAAGATCGGCGAGCGGGTGGTCAACAAGATCGACCCCGCCGATCGAGACATCGCCATGGTGTTCCAGAACTATGCGCTCTATCCGCATATGACGGTCTACAACAACCTCGCCTACGGCCTGAAGAACCGGGGCATGCCGAAGGCCGAGATCGACAAGCGCGTGAAGGAAGCCGCGCGCATCCTGGAGATCGACGACTATCTCGACCGCAAGCCGAGGGCGCTCTCCGGCGGCCAGCGTCAGCGCGTCGCCATGGGCCGCGCCATCGTGCGCGAACCGGCGACCTTTCTCTTCGACGAACCGCTCTCCAACCTCGACGCCAAGCTGCGTGTCCAGATGCGCGTGGAGATCAAGCGGCTGCAGCGTGAGCTCGGCACCACCAGCGTCTATGTCACCCACGACCAGCTCGAGGCAATGACGCTGGCGGACCGACTGGTCGTGCTGAACAAGGGCAACATCGAACAGATCGGCGCACCGATCGAGGTCTACGACCGCCCGGCCTCCACCTTCGTCGCCAGCTTCATCGGCTCTCCCGCCATGAACCTTCTCGACGTGACGTCTGACGACGCCGGCCTGAAGCTTGTCACCGGAACGGGCCTTGCCGGGGCCGCCAGCGGCCTCGACCGAGGCAGATATACGCTCGGCGTCCGGCCGGAACATCTGGAGATCGCGGATGGCGCGGCGTCGGGCGAGGGGCTCTCGCTGGAGGTGACCGTCAACGTGCTGGAACCGGTCGGTGCGGAAAGCTTCGTCTATGCAAGCTTCGCCGACGGCGGTCCGCAAATCGTCGTCCGCGTCTCCAGCCATGCGCGCCACCAGCCCGGCGAAAAGCTCTATCTCAAGGCCATGCCGCAGAACGTCCATTTCTTCGATGCCGACACCGGCAAGCGGATCGACTGACGAGGGGGCGCACCCAAACGGCGGCAAGGACACCCCGTCTCGGGCGCGTCAGCATCCCGCCGCGGCCGAGGCAAATCGGATTGGAAACGGCCACTCGCTTGTGTTGCCCGACAACCTTTCCTCCCTCCGACCTCATGCTGAGGAGGGCCGTCAGGCCCGTCTCGAAGCATGGGCGGCACATTCCGGCGCCCGCGGCCCATGCTTCGAGACAGCGCTCCGCGCTTCCTCAGGATGAGGATGGATGTGTGGCTTCGTCAGGTTTCCGGGTTGCCAGACTCATGCCCACTCTCGCGTCTCTCACAAGCACTCTTTCCTCCCCGCGACCTCATGCTGAGGAGGGCCGTCAGGCCCGTCTCGAAGCATGGGCGGCACATTCCGGCGCCCTCGGCCCATCCTTCGAGACAGCGCTCCCGCGCTTCCTCAGGATGAGGATGGATGTGTGGCTTCGTCAGGTTTCCGGGTTGCCAGACTCATGCCCACTCTCGCGTCTCTCACAAGCACTCTTTCCTCCCCCCGACCTCATGCTGAGGAGGGCCGTCAGGCCCGTCTCGAAGCATGGGCGGCACATTCCGGCGCCCGCGGCCCATCCTTCGAGACAGCGCTCCGCGCTTCCTCAGGATGAGGATGGATTTGTGGCTTCGTCAGGTTTCCGGGTTGCCAGACTCATGCCCACTCTCGCGTCTCTCACAAGCACTCTTTCCTCCCCGCGACCTCATGCTGAGGAGGGCCGTCAGGCCCGTCTCGAAGCATGGGCGGCATATTCGGGCGTGCGGCCCATCCTTCGAGACAGCGCTCCCACGCTTTCTCAGGATGAGGATGAATGTGTGGCTTCGTCTGGTTTCCGGGCCGCTGGGCTCGCGCCTCTCTCGCAGTCCCTCTCAGTCAACCTTTCCTCCCCCCGACCTCTTGCTGAGGAGGGCCGCGTGGCCCGTCTCGAAGCATGGGCGGCAGGTCGCAGATAGTCTCCGCCCTACATTCCTGACAAACCCTGTCAGGAACCGTTGCCAGGACAGCTGGATCACCTCGCGCTCCTCTGGCACATCGTGGAAGGTCAACCAACGGGAGCAGGGGCATGGAGCCATTCAAGAACAATATTTCGCCCGACCTCGTGCGCTGCATCGCCGCGCACCTTCAACGGCATCTGGAGGGTTTCGACAGACCCCTCTTCGAGAGTGAAATCCTCGCTGATCTCGCGAGCCTGGAACTCAAGCAGCGCGCCCGGCTGATCGCCAATGTCATGGGACGCCACCTGCCCAGGGAGCTTGACCATCGTTTCGCGGTACTGAACGCCATGCTGCACCCGGTAACGGAGATCTCCTTCGACAGGGGCAGCGACGAAACGGGCATCCGTGGCTGGGGCATCCTGCCGCTTGGCATGGTCGTTGCCGATTGCGGCCTGGAAGACTTCGACCGGTCCTTCGCGCTCTTGAAGGAAATGACCAAACGCGCAACCGTGGAATTTGATGTCCGGCCGTTCCTTGAAAAGGATCAGGAGCGCTCGCTCGCGATCATGACGCCATGGGTGCATGACGACAGCGTCCATGTCCGCCGGCTGGTGTCGGAGGGCACGCGCCCGCGCCTGCCATGGGGTTTGCGGCTGAAGCGACTGGTGAAAGACCCGACGCCCACTCTGCCACTTCTGGAAGCCCTGAAGGACGATCCGGAAGACTACGTCCGCCGATCCGTTGCCAACCACCTCAACGATATCGCCAAGGATCACCCGGATCTCGTTGCGGAGATCGCCGCAAGCTGGCTGACGGACGCGGACCGCAACCGCGAGAAGCTCGTTCGCCATGCCTGCCGTTCGCTTATCAAGCAAGGGCATCCGGCAACGATGGAAGCCTTCGGCCTCAAACCGCCGCAGATCAGGCTCGAGGGCCCGATGATAGAGACCGCAAGCGTGGCCTATGGTGAGGCGCTACGCTTCCGGATCGAGCTGACATCAACCGGTAAGGCGCCCCAGGATCTTGTGCTCGACTATCTGGTCCATTTCCGCAAAGCCAACGGCACGCTTGCCCCCAAGGTCTTCAAATGGACAAAGCTTCGGCTCGCGCCCGGCGAAGCCCTCTCGCTCGCCCGCAGCCACGCTGTCCGCCCAATCACCACGCGGGTCTACTACGGCGGCACGCAGGCGGTGAGCCTGCGCGTCAATGGCCGGGATTTCGGCTATTCGGAGTTCGAACTGGTGATGGATATTAAGTGACGCAGCGGCCTGCAATGCCTGTGTGCAAGTTGGAAACAATCCTGCAAAAGTGATTGCAGAAAAGCGGGGAACAACCTGGTTTCAGTGCTTGAAATGGCAATTCTACAATCTACGGTGTTGTCTCGAAGCGGCCGCATTATGGCAGGCCATCCGCATACTGAAAGCTTGAGACTATGTTTGCCGTTACCGAGCAGCTATTTGCAGCAGCGTTTTTAGATCCGACCACCAAGGGTTTCTTTTATATCATTTCTACCGTGTTCTTAGTTGGACTGGCATTTCGGATGATGCCGATCAGCTTTTTTCAGAACATTTCTGCTGTTGTTCCAAACATACTAACAACGTTAGGCATTCTGGGAACTTTTCTTGGGATTGCTATCGGATTGCTGAACTTTGATGTTAGCAATATCGATGGCTCAGTGCCAGAACTTCTGGCGGGCTTAAAAATAGCCTTTCTGACCAGTATATTCGGAATTACTGCGTCCCTTTTACTGAAAATACTTCAGTTACTAGTTCCTGTTGGAGGGAGCAAGTCAAATACATCGCCAGAATCTATACATGCTACCTTGGAAGGAATCAGAGACGACGCCAAGGCGAACGCTAAAATAGATCACGAGGGCATAAAAGCCCTGCGTGATGCGATAGCGTCTGAAGGTGATGGCAGCCTAATTTCGCAAATACAAAAACTGCGAACCGAGAACCGCGACGGTCAGAAAGAACTTGTAGGTGAGTTCCGCCAGTTTGCGGAGCAAATGGCAGAAAATAATCAAAAAGCTCTAATCGAAGCTCTGAAAGAGGTGATTAGCGACTTTAATGAGAATTTGACCGAACAATTCGGTGAGAATTTCAAGGAGCTTAACAAAGCGGTGTTTAAGCTTGTTGAATGGCAGGAAAATTATCGCATTCATCTGGAGGGCATGGAACAGAAAATTGAGTTAGCGCTCAATTCTGTAGACAGTTCGAAGGAAGCGCTGCAAGTCATCCAAGAAAATGTTTCAGCAATCCCCGAGGCTCTAAAGCCGTTGCCGGAATCGACACGTGCGCTGGCAGAGCAAGTCGGATTATTCGAACAACATCTGGAAGCTATTTCTGCGCTAAGGGGGCAGGCCTTGGAGGCTTTCCCTATAATTGAGAATAATCTTCAGAAAATTACGACTAACCTAGCGGACCATGTATCGCTGTCGATAGATAAAACAAACGAAGCGTTAGAGCGACATACGGCAAACTACAAGACGCTCGAGGAAGGTTTCGAAAGCCTTCAGCGGATGTCCGCAAATTCCCAACAGACATTCAACGCCGAACTGACAAAAGCACTGGATTCCGTCAATGCTCAGGTGACGGCAACAATCACGAAACACGCCGAATTAATCGACAGCAACTCCAAGGCTGCGCAAAAATCAATCGACGAGGTCTGGCAAAACACACGGGATCAAATTGATAGTCAGTTCAAAACGCTGGACGATGAAATGCAGAAGGAGCTTTCGCGGGCAATAGAAGCGATGGGGCAAAAACTGGCGGCGCTATCCGAGAAATTTGTTGATGATTATCAACCGCTTACTGAACGTTTAAGAGAGGTTGTGCGGATGGCAGGTAGCGCGAGAGCATGAAGAATCTCTTCGGTACCAGCCAGGGTCAGGGAGAGAGTGAATGGATCTCTGTGTCAGACCTTATGTCCGGCTTGATGGTGATCTTTCTCTTTATTGCAATCGTCTACATAAGGCCGTTGGTCGAGCAGAAGGAACGCGCGATTCAAGACAAAGAAGAACTCGCGGCTGTGCAGCAAACCATCAAGGAGATCGCGGTCGCTTGGAGTGAATCTGAAGTAAGTATATATGAAGAACTTCAAAAGGAATTTGAGCGAGATCTTGAACGTTGGAATGCGGAGCTGGAAAAAGAAACGCTTACAATCCGATTTCGTGCGCCGGATGTCCTTTTCGACCGTAACCGCGCAGATCTGAAGCCGGAATTCCAGAATATTATTTCGGATTTTTTTCCAAGATATGTAAGAGTGCTCAGTCAATTCGAAGATGCTATCGACGAAGTGAGAATCGAAGGTCACACATCTTCAGAATGGAACGTTAATACATCGCCGGTGGAGGCCTACTTCAATAACATGGAGCTTTCCCAGGCTCGTACCAGGGCGGTTCTGGAATACGCTCTTAAACTCGATGGAGTGGAGCCTTTCAGATTGTGGTGTTTAAGTCATGTTACTGCCAACGGCCTGTCATCTAGCCGTTTGGTTTCGAAGACTGACGGAAGCGAGGACGCGAACGCCTCTCGCCGGGTGGAGTTTCGAGTCCGTACCAACGCCAAGGAGCAAATCGTCAAAGTCGTGGAGACGATCCAGTGAAATTGACGTTTGACCTCTCGGCGCTGGATTTTCTTGTTCGGAGAATGGGAGCCCGGGAAACCGGTTGGAGGCTCGTTGGCGCTGACATCGCCGCTAGGGAAAAGCTAAGAACGCAGCTTGAAATCGGCAAAGAAATAACTTTCGACGAGATAGATCAAAAGGGTGGTTTGCTTGAACACGAAGGTGAGCAGGTTCTTCTGTACATAAAGGATACCAGATCAAGCAAAGATACTCTGTTGAAATCCCCGGAGGATAGTCGACGGTTTCATTTCGCTGAATGTAGCGCTCTGAGCACAATGCGGAAAAACAATAGGTTCTCAAGATATCATGTTACGAAGAGATTTGACGGAAAATTCAATTGCACTTGGTACGATCCGGAAAAAAATGAGCATGGAGAGGTGCTTTCAGCTCTAAAGGTGTGCAAGAATTGCCTTCAGGAAGTGGGCTGGAAAAAATACAATGAAGCTTTGCCAAAAGATAAACTAAAAATATGGAAAGACTTCGATATACCAGAGTTTCTCCGTTGCTACGAAACGGTCTTCTACACTAGGCCGGAACGCGGCGATAGTCATCCTGTGACGCCAACGTACATACGAAACTGGCCAGAGATATCTAAAAGTTTTCGGGCAGCCAGACGGTGGCGTTGTGACCGTTGCAATGTAGATCTCTCAGATCATAGGCGCCTGTTGCACTGCCATCACATTTCAGGTGACTTGGGAAACAACTCTCCAGCGAACCTGGAGGCGTTATGTGTCTTGTGTCATGCGGAAGAACCTCATCATGGTCGTATGTCATGTACGTCTGCCGAGCGAGCGACCATCGAGAGCCTCCGCCTGTCAAAAACAGGCTGAACTCCAATCTCGTTGGTCTGCAGCGTAGGAAAGGCGTTCATGGACTTTCAGTCCGCTTCAACCGAAGCATCCCGATGATCCCGAGGGCCGGGCCGATGGCCATGATGGCGAAGACGCCGGGCCAGCCGATCAGGGCGGCGCAGAGCGGGGTCAGCTGAACGGTGAAGAAGGTCAGGGCGAAGCCAAGCGCCGTCTGGAAGGTCATCAGGCTGCCGGCCTGATCCGCTGGGGCATAGTCGGCAACGAGCGCTGAGAACTGGGCGGAGTCCGGCAGGATCGCTGCGCCCCAGACAAGAACGCATACCACCGTCAGCCAGACCGGGCCGCCGAAGGTGAGTGCGGAGGCAAGGGCTGCCGACCCGCTGATCACCATCGCGAGGATCGCGATATTGGCCTTGCCGAACCGATCGGCGAAAATCCCCGCGACGATACAGGCCGCGCCGCCCGCGGCGATCGTCAGGAAAGCGATCAGGCGGGCGAGGGGCAGGGCGGTGTCGGCGGGCATGCGTGCGGCGAAGGACGCTGCAAGGGCAACGCCGATCCAGGCCCACATGGCGTAGAGCTCCCACATGTGGCCGAGATACCCCGCATAGGCGTAGCGGATCTTCGGGTTGGTCCAGGCGGTGAGGATCGCCCCGATCTTCATGCGCGGCGCCTTCGCGTGAAAGGGACCGAGCGCCGTCAGGAGACAGAGGACACCGCCGGCGGCCGATCCGAGTGAAGCCACCCCCAGGCTCCAGCGCCAGTCGGTGCCACCGAAAAGCGCCAGGAGATGCGGCGCGGCCGAGCCGAAGGTGAGGGCACCGACAAGAGTTCCGACCAGAAAGCCGCGATCCTTCTGCCCCCAGCCGACGGCGATCTTCATGCCGACGGGATAGACCCCGGCAAGCAACGCGCCGGTGGCAAAGCGCGCCGCGATGGAAACCGGGCCGCCCGGCTGAACCACCAGAAGACTGGCATTGCAGAGCGCTGCGGCAAACGCGCAGAAGGCAAAGAACCGGCGCGGGTCGATCCGGTCAGCCAGTCCGAGCAGCGACGAGACAAGAGCGCCGAAAACGAAGCCGATCTGGACGGCACTCGACAAGGCCGCCTGCTGAAACGGGGAAATCTGAAAGTCGCGGACAAGGTCGGGCAGGATGGCAGCGGACATGAACCAGAGGCTCATGCCGGCGATTTCAGCAACCATCAAAAGGCCGAGCGATCGCCATTTGCCGGAAAGGTCAGTCCCCAAGGCCCAGCTCTTTCCGTGTCTTTCGGGTCAGCTTGCCGGCGATGATGCCGTGGGCCGCAACGATATAGGCTTTCAGATCCGCATCGCTGAGGGCGTCGGGGCGTTCAAGCTGCACCCATTTGGCCCGTGCCAGATAAGGAGCCGGGATGATGCCGTCCTGTTGTGTCAGCAGGGAATAGGACATGTCCGAACACTTGAAGCCGACCCTCTGCGCGCCTTCGCTTGCCCAGGCGGAGCAGATCGCGAAAATCTTGCCGCCGACCTTCCAGACCGACGCGTTGCCCCATTGCACCACATGGGTGGTAGCCGGCAGCTCTGCGCAGAAAGCGTCAAATTCGTCGCGGGTCATGTGAAGGCTCTTGTGATCGCCCGCAGAAGGGGCATGAGAAGCGACACATTGGCGTCTCCAGGAAGGATCCGCAAGCCTGACAGCAGTCTTCCGTTTCATGAGCCCCGAACAGTCCCGCCCGGAGGAGGGGCTATTCCGGGCAGGTAGAGCCGTATCTGGCAAGGATACGGGATGCGTCGATCGGCGGCCTGTCTTTGACAGGAGGTCGGCGTCTTGTCTTCCGACCGGTAAAAAGCCACGACAGAAACCTGAGAAAGGCGAGCCTCCGGCGTCGGCGGGCAAAGTCCTTCGCCCGTCTTTCGAACACCATATGTTCCGGTTCTTCAATCGGCCAGAATTCGGCGTGTTTCGGATAAAGCGACCGGCGCGGGTCATTCCACGCGATCCGGCCAGGCTCTACGTCGCACCGGCGGAAAACAGGATAAAGAGGCGGAAGCATCTGAAAGATCTTTTCGATTTTGGTTGAATTGAGAGCTGATCTGAAAATAATCTCACAAGGTGGTACCAATCCGATGTTTTTAAAGTGCAATCCGGATTTCATAAATGAGACGAAATGCCGACTGGGAAGACATGCGCCTCTTTCTGGCTGTTGCCAGAGCGGGAGGGCTTGCGGGGGCTGCTGAACGAACCGGCGCCAGTCCGGCGACGCTCGGCCGCCGTGTCGCGTCCCTGGAGAAAAGCCTCGGGAAACGTCTCGTCGAACGGGAGGCGCGGGGATACCGGCTGACCGCAGACGGCCGGGACCTTGTGAGGCGGCTCGAGGACATGGATCAGGCCGCGAACGCAATCTCGGCATGGAGCGAAGGCGGGCAGATGCGCCGCCCGGTCAGGATTTCCGCCGGCGACTGGACGACGCGTCTGCTGATCGGGCACATAGGCGAATTCTGGTCGGCGCAGGCCGGCTGGATGCCGGAATTCCTGTCCGATCTCCGCGACCGCGATGTCGCCAGACGGCAGATCGACATCGGAATCCGCAACCGTCGGCCGGAGCAGCCCTGGCTGGCCGGCGTCAGGACGGGCGAAGTTCACTTCTCGGTCTATCAGACCAGGGGCGAAAGCGAAGCGGACGCTGGCGACGGGCCGGTGCCGGACATGGGTTGGATCGGTCTGGTCGAGGATGATGCCCGGTCTCCAACGGGCGTGTGGCTTCAGGAAACCCACGGCCATGAGATGGCACTCACCGTCAACCGGGCTTCTCTGGCGCTATCGCTTGTGCGGCAGGGCCACGGGCGGATGCTTTTGCCCGAGTTCGTCGGCGGTGCCTTTCCTGATCTTGTCAGTCTGGGCCGCATCGAACACCTGTCGACCGAGCGGTGGCTTGTCATGCATCAGGACGAGCGCCACGAGCCGGCAATCCGCGAGGCCTTGACGGGACTTTCACGGCTCCTGAAGCGTGATCCCCTGTTGAAAGCCGGTGTATTAGGCTAGTAAAAGTTCATCGGAACAAAGGGTTTTACGGACCGCCTTGAATCAATTTTAACAAGTCTCCATATTTAATCGGGAATGGAACAGAAATGTTCCGGTCCGGATGCCTAGTCAGGGTCCGGATGCAAGGTCGCTTCGACAAGGACTTTGAGGATGTCACGCATGTCAGCGTTTTCTAGCCCGTTCATGCTCGGGTTCGACGATATCGAGCGTGTGCTTGATCGCGTTTCCAAGGCCGCCAATGACGGTTATCCGCCCTATAATATCGAAAGACTGCCCAAATCGGACGGTCAGGGCGATATCATCCGCATTACGCTTGCCGTGGCCGGGTTCACCCGGGATCAGTTGGATGTATCCGTGGAGGAAAGCCAGCTTGTCATCCGCGGACGACAGGTAGACGATAAGTCCCGCCAGTATCTGCATCGCGGCATTGCCGCCAGGCAGTTCCAGCGGGCGTTCGTTCTCGCCGAAGGAATCGAGATCCTTGGAGCGGACCTGAAGGATGGGCTTCTGTCCATCGATCTGGCGCGGCCCGAACCGGAGCGCGTCATTCGAAAAATAGAAATCTCCAGCGGCGAATAGACCCTCGTCGGCCAATGGATGGAGAAAGACTGATGCACGATTTGAAACACCCGGCCTGGACAGACGGCACGCACCTGTCCGAAATCATGTCCGTGGAAGAGCTGACTGAACTCGGCACGGGCGACGTCGCCTATATCAAGCCGATCAAGGCGCAGGACCTGAAGGAAATGTTTCCCGAAGTCCCGCCGCTGCACGACAACATGACGCTTTACGCGCTGCTCAATGCGGACGGAACGCCTATCCTGCTTGCCGACAGCCGAGAGGCCGCCGTGGCCAACGCCTTCGAGGCAGATCTCGAAATGGCCGCAGTCCACTAAGGCTGTCTGAACAAGACGGATTTCAAGAAAAGAAAACACCGGTCGTGCGACCGGTGTTTTTTGTTTGGGAAGAGAGAGACCCGCGGCGCTTGCGCACTCGCGGGTCCTCGAGTTGATGCCACTCTTTATCCGAGGCCTCTTGGCGTCAGACCCTCAGACCCTCAGGTCAGCTCCCGCTCTTTCGGCCGAGCATCGGATACGCCAGGGCCCGGCTGCGGCTCGGACGGGCTGGTGGACCGGGGGCCCGAGTGCGATCCGCCGGATGCTGTTGCAGGGGGCTTGCGCCACGGTTCCTTCTTGTACCAGCCGACGATATAGGCGACGGCGATCAGGGCCGCGAAGCCGAAGATGTTGGAGAGCAACTGCGGGATCAGTTCGCCGCGGCCCCAGACCATGTCGCGCATCAGGCCTGCTGCCTGGGCAATCACAAGGCTGGCCATGAAGACGGCAAGCGACTGCTGGCCGACTTTCTGCACGACGCTCACGAACCGACCCCAGAGGGCGCCGTGACCGACAAGACGCCGCCCGTGTTCACCCGCGGCAACCCATGACAGATAGGCGAGCGCCAGGAAGTGGATATAGCGGAACAGGCCGAATTCCGTCTTGATCCAGAGCGGCCTGATTGCTTCGCGCATCTCGCGCACCCACACGACGTTCCAGTGGTTTTCGGCGGAAAACCGGTAATAGGCGAAGGGGAAGGTGAGAAGCAGAACGGCAATGCACAGGACGATCAGTGTGCGGCTTACCGGCGGTGCTGGTATCCAGCCGCGCATGAAGGCAAAGCCGGTGAAGAACAATAGCTGCCAGGCAAACGGATTGAAGAACCATTTCCTGTGAACGCCCTGGTCATTTTCCCATGGTTCGGCCATCAGGTCGAGAAGGCCGAACTGGGCAGCGAGCCAGAGGCCGATGGAGAGTGCGAAAGCAGCGGCGACGGAAACCCGCGAGGCCAGCATGATGACCGGCACCAGCGCCAGGATCACCACATACATCGGCAGAATGTCGAAATAGTTCGGCACCCAGGTCAGCGTCATGATGCCCGGCAGAGCGACTTCCGCGTTGTCGAACAGATGCGCCAGGTTCAGCGTGGTGATGTAGTTTTCCGTGAGATTGCAGCAATCGGTGAGAAAGCCGCTGTTCATCAGCAGCATGATCCCGGCGGCGATGAAGAAGAACTGGCCGATATGCGCCCAGTAGACCTGCCACATGCGTTGCAGGATGCGGGCGGTGCCCATGGCCCAGCCGTGCACGTCGAAAATCCTGCCGAAGGCGATCGCGGACGCCATGCCGGAACAGAAGACGAAGATCTCGGTGGCATCCGAAAACCCGAAGCGTCCGGGAATCCAGAGGGCTCCCCAGTTCCAGGGCAGGTGGGCGACATAGATGATGAACATGCCCAGACCACGGAAGAAATCCAGTCTCGGGTCACGGGGGCGCTTTGCTTGTGTCTGTACGTTCACTTCTTTACCGATATGCGTGGTGCCGGGCATGCAGGAACAATTCCGGGCCCGAGTGTCAAAAATCCCTATAAAGAACCTGTGGCCCGCAAGCCATCGTCTTCCATCACCTTCTCGGCACGTCGCATCTTTTCGCACATCTTCAGGCGCTGCTCGCCGAAACTGTCGAGTGCGCCGCGCTTGCGCGTGCGGCTGGTGATCAGCGTTTCGGCCTCCTGCGAAAACCCGGCCCGCAAGGCCGCCTCAATGGTGATCCGTTCGAAGACGTCTCTTTGTGCATGCGACCCGCCCACCATGAAAAGCCGGTCGCGCGCCGACGTGAGCAGGGTGAAGGCCGAAGCGTAGTTGCCTTTTCTGTACTGTTCCAGACCGAGCCCGGTCGGCAGGCCTGCCCGCGCGGTGACGCAGCCGATGTCGGTTTCCGTCTTTGCCCGTTCCCTGAGACCTGTCAGAAGCCGGTCTGCTCCCATGCGGCGGCCGCCGTTCAAAAGCGCCAGCAGGTAATGAAGGTCGGCAAAGACATTGCAGCCGTCTTCCGCGCGCTTGTCGGAAAGAAGGGCCAGTTCGTCCCAGCGGGCGCCGACATTGACGCCCTCCAGCTCCAGCCGCATCAACAGCGAGGCTGCGTTGGATATGTCACGGTAATCGTCGGACTTGTCTTTGCGGACCTCGGCGTCATAGAGCCTCAGTGCCCGGTCCGCATCGCCCTTGTCCAGATACATCAGCGCAAGGTGCCACCAGACGTGATAGCCGAAATTGTTGCAATGGGCCCAGCCGTCCGGATGGGTTTCCAGCCATGACGCACCTTCCTCGGAGCGGCCGGTCATGTCGTGAACATGGGCGACGGCATGAAGGCCCCAGGCGTCGTCCGGCGAGAATTCCAGACCGCGTCGCCCGCACGCTTCCGCAAGGCGGTACTCGCCGGTTTCCTCCAGCGTGAAGGCCTGGCACCCAAGCAGATAACCGTAAGCGGGATGGGTTTCGTCATAGGCCGCAAGAACGCCCTCGACGGACGCGCGCATGCCGGCCGCATCCCCCAGAACGAAGCGGACGGCGTGAACCAGCTTCATCAGCAGAGCATCCGCCGGATAGGAGGTCAGCGCGGCATCGAGAATGTCCGCCGTCCGCGTCGGGAACCCCTGAAGCCACCCGTCCAGCGCCTCCAGTACGGCTCTTTCACGGGCTGTAACCGGCTCCCTCCTGTCCGAAAGGCGTGCGGTTTCCAGACATTCGCGGGCAGTCGCGATCATTTCCCGCCGGCCAAGCAGGAGGCAGAAAAGGCCGCGTGTCGCATGAACGAGCGCGAAATCGGGGGCGGCCGCAAGGCAGGCTTCAAGATGCTGTGGTGTGGACTTCGCGTGGGCCAGAAACGCGGTTACCGTGTCATTCCACGCCGCGGCGGCATCCCTGTCGGAAAGGGTCAGGTCGTAGCCGAATTGATCACTCAGACGCATTTCAAGCCTTCACGGTCTTATGGCCCGTCAATCGCGCGCCCCAGGGGGCGGATACAGGCCATTGCTTCGTAGGGAACGAAAGTTTCCGCAACTGTCCGCAGGCTTGTCCTGAACTGCAAAACACAAAAAGGTGTTGCTTTTGTGTTGTGATACTGGCCCAACCGTGTTTGCTGGGCTCGGACTGCGGGTGGGAAACTGCCCCCCCAACACGTCGAAACCACGCCGCTTTTCAAGGAGTTCCCAAGGATCATGGCCCTCACCCAGCAGCGGACTCAGCCGACGGTTGCCGTCGTGGCGCTCGGCCTTATCGCCCTGGTTGCACTTGGGGCCTATTTCGAGGCCGGTCCCCGTCAGGCCGTTGCGGTTCTGATCGGCGGTTTTGCGGGCCTGGCGCTCTACCACGCCAGTTTCGGCTTTACCTCCGCCTGGCGCCGGATCGTGACGGAAAAGCGCGGCGCGGGATTGCGCGCCCAGTTCGTCCTGATCCTGCTGACCAGCGCGGTGTCCTTCCCGCTGATCGCGTGGGGCACTGTTCTCGGATGGCCGGCGGGCGGCTTTGTCTTTCCCTTCGGCCTTGCCGCCGCGCTGGGCGCGTTCCTGTTCGGTATCGGCATGCAGCTCGGCGGCGGCTGCGGTTCCGGAACGCTGTTTACGGCGGGCGGTGGCTCCACCCGCATGATGATCACGCTTGCGGCCTTCATCGCGGGGTCGGTCGCCGCCACGGCGCATCTCCACCTGTGGGGACGTCTGCCGAGCCTCCCCGCCGTCTCGTTCATCCGTCTTCTGGGGCCGCAAGGCGCATTCCTCCTGACGGCGCTGGTCCTGGGTCTGCTGGCGTTCGCGACGATCCGGATCGAACAGAACGCTCATGGCGAGATTGCCCCCGCCCGGCCAACGGAAACCTTCCTCAAGGGGCCCTGGTCCCCAATGATGGGGGCCCTGATGCTGGCGCTGGTCGGGATTGCCACCTTCGTCGTGGTCGGTCGGCCCTGGGGCATCACCTCCGGCTTTGCGCTTTGGGGTGCGAAGGCCCTGCAAGTCGCCGGTGCACCGGTCGAAAACTGGCCCTACTGGACATGGCAGCGCTCAGCCCTCGAAGGCTCGGTCCTGCGGGACACCACCTCCGTCATGGATTTCGGCATTATCCTCGGTGCGGCAACGGCTGCCGCCTTCGCGGGGCGGTTTGCCCCGGTCTGGCGTCTTGGCCTTCGCGACGTGCTGACCGCGCTCGCCGGCGGACTGATGATGGGCTACGGCGCGCGCCTTGCTTACGGCTGCAACATCGGCGCCTATCTCGGAGGGCTGGTCTCCGGTTCCCTGCACGGCTGGCTGTGGCTGGTGTTCGGGTTCCTCGGCAGCCTGCTCGGCACGCGTCTCAGGGTTCGCCTCGGCATGGAGTGAGGTGATCGCGCGGGAGCCAGGTCACTACACTGCATTGTGAGACAGGCGTGACGATCGATCGACTAGATTGACAAAATTGACGGAGCTTCGGAGGAAAATCATGCGTTCGTTTCTGATGGGTCTTTGCCTGACCCTTGCCATTGCCACGCCGACCGCCGCCCAGGACCTTGTCGAACGCAAGGGATGGGAGGTGGCAAACACCTCGGCGGGCTACGAGGAACTGGTCGACCATCTGGTCGCAGCCGTGAAATCGGAAAGGATGATCGTGGTGACGCAGGCGAGCGCCTCTGCCGGTGCCAAGGGGAGGGGCCTGACGATCCCGGGCAACCGCGTCATCGGCGTCTACCGCAACGATTACGCCGTGCGCATGCTGGAAGCCTCGGTGGCTGCCGGGATCGAGGCGCCGATCCGTTTCTACGTCACGGAAAATGCCGACGGAACGGCAACGCTGTCGTGGAAAAAACCGAGTTTCGTCTTCGAGCCCTACATGAACGAGGGCGGGGAGGAACTGGCCGACCTTGCAGCGGAGCTCGATGACGTTTTCCAGACCATCGCGGAAAAGGCTGTTGCCTCAAAGTAACAATGCGGTGGATTGCGCATCCGCGGCGCTTTGTGGATGAAATTTTGACTTGTCGAACAGTCAAATCGTCCCCACACTCTCTATATCGTCAACTTGAGAAAGGAGGTGTGCCCATGTCTAGTGAGTATCCGATCGTGGCCCAGGGTCTGGGCGGAGTCGAACGGTGCGGGAGCAGCCTCTGGCATTGAACGGTTTCGCTGGGATCTGATCCGGACCTTCGGTCACATCGATCTCATGGGAGGGCCGCACAGCGGCCCTCTTTTGTTTTTGAAGCCCGCCTCTGGCGGGCTTTTTGCTTTTGCCAAGGCGCTCTCCTTCCAGTCTGGAGAAAAGACAGCACCATCAAAGTCTGGGATCGAACACCTAGATGAGCCCGATTGCCTTGCGCACCCCTTCGTCGCGCAGCGAGCAGTCGGTGCCGCGGTACTCGTCGCCCGCGTCCGTGGATAGCCAGCAGATCGCTTCGCCCACCCATTCGGGCGGGATATGCGCCGACGGGTCGAGCTGGCTCACCGGATTGATGCCGGACGCCTTGATGTCGACCTGCATCTGCGTTGCGACGGTGCCCGGGCTGAGGCCGACGATGCGAAGGCCCTTGTCGCCCAGTTCCTTGTCCGCTCCGCGCGTGAGGGAAAGCGCGGCGGCCTTCGAGGCGCAATAGTGGCTCCAGCCTTCCAGCGCACCGGTGGCCGCACCCGAACTGATGTTGACGATGGTGCCCGCTCCCTTTTCCAGCATGTGCGGAACGGCAGCGCGAATGCCGTGATAGACGCCCTTCACGTTGATATCGATGACCTTGTCCCACGCGGCGGGATCGGAGGTCTCGATCCGGCTGATCGGCTCGATGACGCCGGCATTGTTCACCAGGATATCGACGGCGCCGAAGGTCGCCAGCGTATGCTGCACTGCTTTTTCGACGTCCTCATAGAGAGAGACGTCACAGGCGATGGCAGCGGCTTCACCGCCATTTGCGTTGATTTCCACGGCGATGCGCTCGATGTCGTCGGCCGAGCGTGCAACCAGCATCACCTTGGCACCGTATTTCGAAAGGCTTCGAGCGGCGGCTTCGCCGATACCCCGGCTCGCTCCGGTCACCAGTGCGACCTGCCCCGACAGATCAAACATGTGCTGTCCTTCAAGTTGCGGCCCTGCGGCCAGGTTGTCTTCCTCTTGTACTTAGGTTGCCGACGCCTGAGATGAAACCACTCTCGCACATCATTACGCAGGCAATTGCCGGTAAACGAGGCGTATCCAAAGCATACCGAGCGGTGACTGATTGACTTTTCCGCCCGTCTCTTGTCGGTTGCCCTTGAGGGCAAAGGAAGAAAAAGGGCAAGACGCGTCAATGGAGCGATATTATTCGGTGGTGCAGGATTTCCTGCGCAAGCTCTATTTCGGCGACAGCCGCAGGGCCCGTGTGTTCCGCTATTCGCTGCTGGTGTTCGACCTTGTGACCATCGGCTATTTCATCGTGTCCGCGATGTACGATCCCGACCGCCAGCATCACCAGCTGGACTACGCGATCGCCGCTGTTCTGACGCTTGATTTCATTTGCCGGATGATCGCCGAACCGAGGACGAGACGTTATCTCCTCAACTTTACCACCATCGCGGATGTCGTCGTCATCTTCTCGCTGCTTGCGCCCGCGTTCCTGGAGAATTTCGCCTTCCTTCGCGTGATCCGGATGCTGCGGCTGATGCGTTCCTATCACCTGTTGAAGGAGCTGCGGGGCAGATCGAAGTGGTTGCGTCAGAACGAGGAGATCCTGCAGTCGGCGGTCAACCTCATCGTCTTCATCTTCGTGGTCACGGCGATCGTCTTCGTGGTGGAGCATGACCGGAACGACGGCATCAACAACTACCTCGACGCGCTCTATTTCACCGTGACGACGCTGACGACGACCGGCTTCGGCGACATCATCATGACCGACAGCATAGGCCGGCTGATGACCGTGTTGATCATGATATTCGGGGTCGCCCTGTTCCTGCGGCTCGTCCAGACGATCTTCCGCCCGACAAAGGTTCGCTATTCGTGTCCAGACTGCGGGCTAAACCGCCACGATCCTGATTCCGTCCACTGCAAGCATTGCGGCCGCGTTCTGAACATTCCGACCGAAGGAGCCTGGGATTAGTCCTCTCTACCGACCATGGCTCAGGCGTCTCCCGTTCTTGTGAACACGGCCCGCTTTACAAATCCCGCTTCGTTTCCATTCTTGGTCCGCCGGGCGGCCGGAAGGCCGGTCCATAGCAAGCGTTTGGGAGAATTGTCCTTGTCCTCGGAAACCTCTTTTCGACTGGCCGTCACCGCCACCCTGTTTGCTCTTGTCCTCTGGCTACCGTCAGCGGCGAAGGCTGACGGCGGGGCGGGGGAAGCCCCTGCCTGCGGCGAGGAAACGCCGTGCGAATTGCCCGGCGGCGAATACTACATTCATCTGCCGGAGCATCCCAAGGCCGGAGAGCCGCTCGGCGCGATCTTCTTTCTGCACGGCCACGGCGGCAAGGCGCTGAATGCCATCCGCAACCCCGGCTTCCGCAAGATGGCCGACGAGCTCGGCGTTGCCTTCGTCGCGGTTCAGGGCGTCAAAGGCACATGGTCGTTCCCCACCGCTCCGAGCCATCTGCGCAACGAGCCGGCCTTCTTCGACAGCGTGATGAAGGATGTCTCGGACTGGTTCGGCGTCGACCCGCAGCACACGATGCTGTCCGGTTTCTCGTCCGGCGCCTTCATGACCTGGTATCTGGCTTGCGACAATTCCGAGAGATTTGCCGGCTATGCACCTGTTTCCGGAGCCTTCTGGGAGCCGCTTCCCGAAGCCTGCCCGACGAAGACACCCTATCTGTTTCACGTCCACGGCACCTCCGACACGGTTGTACCGATCGAAGGCCGGTGGCTCGGTGGCGACAAGTGGAAGCAGGGCGACGTTTTCGAGAGCTTCGACGTCTGGCTCCGCCAGGAGGGCCTCGCCGGCACGAAGCCGGAGACCTACACCGATGACGGGCTCAAGTGCGAGCGCTGGGTGCCCAAGACCGGAATGCTGGAAATCTGCCTGCATCCGGGCGGCCACGGCGTCGAGGCAGGCTGGATCAAGCGTGCTTGGCTGGAACTGAGCAAGATGAAGGGCTGGCAACACAGCTGAGCGTTGACGGCAATGTGAGAACAGGTGTTCGCGCTCACCACGCCCGAGTGTTGACGCGCAACGGACCGTGTGGCCTTGTCCGCAGACATTCGTGATCAAGGTGAATTGTGACTGACCCCTCTTCTTCTGGCGGAGCTCTCTCCGGTCTTCTCGTTCTCGATCTCTCGCGCATTCTCGCCGGTCCGACCTGCACGCAGATCCTGGGGGACCTGGGTGCCGAAGTCATCAAGATCGAGCGCCCCGGCCGCGGCGACGACACACGCGGGTGGGGGCCGCCCTTCCTGAGGGACCGGGACGGCCGGGAAACGGGCGAGAGTGCCTATTACCTCTCCTCCAACCGCAACAAGTCCTCCGTTGCCATCGACCTGGCAAGCGCGGATGGGCAGGCGCTGATCGCCGATCTTGCGGCAAGGTCCGATATCCTGGTCGAGAACTTCAAGGTCGGCGATCTGAAGCGCCGAGGCCTCGACTACGAGACCCTGAAGCAGCGAAATCCGGGCTTGATCTATTGCTCGATCTCGGGCTTCGGCCAGACGGGCCCCTACGCGCACCGGGCAGGCTACGACTTCCTGATCCAGGGCATGGGCGGGATCATGTCGCTGACCGGGTTTCCGGACGAGGAAGCCGGCACGGAAACGAAATGCGGGGTCGGCATCGCCGACGTCATGTGCGGCATGTATGCGACGGTCTCCATTCTGGCGGCGCTGAACCACCGACACGGGACCGGGGACGGCCAGCATGTGGACATTTCGCTTCTGGACGCCCAGGTCTCCTGGCTGATCAACCAGGGCGCCGGCTATCTGGTGTCCGGCGAGGTCCCCGGCCGGCTTGGCAACGGACATCCGACCATCGTTCCCTACGAGACGGTCCCGGCTGCCGATCAGTCCTTCATCCTCGCAGTCGGCAACGACAGTCAGTTCGAACGGTTCTGCGAGATAGCGGGGGCACCGGAACTGGCGATCGATCCGCGCTATGCCAAGAACGCCGACAGGGTGAGGAACCGGAAGGAACTCGTGCCGTTGATCCGCAAGCTGACCATTGAAAAGACGGCGGCCGACTGGATTGCCCTTCTGGAGGCTGCGGGCGTTCCGTGCGGACCGGTGAACGATCTGGGGCAGGTGTTTTCCGATCCGCAGGTTCTGGCGCGGGAAATGCGCATATCCATGCCACATGCGCTGTCCGGCTCCCTTGACCTGATCGGTTCGCCGATCAACCTGGAAAAGACACCCGTTTCCTACGCCAAGGCACCGCCCCTGCTCGGAGAAGATACAAGGGACGTCCTGTCCCGGCATCTCGGGCTTGATGACGACACGCTGGCGGACCTGTCGGACAGGGGCATTCTCGACCTGGGTCCGGAGGCGACACACAAGGGACAGACGAAACCATGACCACCGGTGCGGACATCATTGCCGGAAAACTTCATGCGGCCGGGTGCCGCCACGCTTTCGGAATGCCCGGCGGCGAGGTGTTGGCGCTCATGCAGGCACTGGACGAGGCCGGACTTCGGTTCGTGCTGGTGAAACACGAAAACGCCGGCGGCTTCATGGCTGAGGGCGGCTGGCATGCGGATGGCGCGCCCGGCGTGCTTCTGGCAACGCTTGGCCCGGGTGCCGCAAATGCGGTCAACGTGATCGCTAACGCCTGGCAGGACAGGGTTCCGCTGGTCTTCCTCACAGGCTGTGTCGATCAGGGCGAAGCCGAGAGCTACACCCATCAGGTCTTCGATCACCAGCAGTTGCTCAGGCCCATCGTCAAGGCCAGCTTTTCCGCCCGCCTCGGCGCTCTGGATGTCATGATGGAAAAGGCACTTGCCATCGCTCTGGACGGCCAGCCGGGCCCGGTTCACATCGACGTGCCGATCCGGGTCGCGGAAGCGGAGACGGACGAAGCCTGGACCAAGGGTTTCTCCGCAGCACCGGTTGCGACCGCACCGGCGGAGGGGGCCGGGCTCGATGCGGCGCTGGAGCTCTTCAGGAAAGCCGAGCGACCGATCGCGATTGCCGGTGTCGATGCCGTCAACGAGAACGCCTCCGCCGCGATTTCCGACTTCTGCCGGACATTCCGTGTTCCGCTTATAACCAGCTACAAGGGCAAGGGGCTGCTGGACGAAACCGATGCGCTCGCCCTCGGCGGCGCGGGCCTGTCACCCAAGGCGGACGGACATCTCCTGCCGCTCATCAACAAGAGCGACTGTATCCTGCTCCTCGGCTACGATCCGATCGAGATGCGCATCAACTGGCGCAATCCCTGGGACGAAACCGCACCGGTCATCGACGTGACGCCAGTCCTTCGGACCCACGGCATGCACAGCGTCACGGCAACGCTCAGAAGCGCGGTCGCGCCGGTCCTCAAACGTCTTGGCGACGTGCGAGATCCGGATGCGCAGACTTGGCCGGAAGGCGAACCGGCCGCCGTTCGCAAGGAGCTTGAGGCGGCCTTCGCACCGGAAGCCGCCGGCTGGGGGCCGGGAACCGTTTTTCATACCTTGCGCGAGACCATGCCCGCGGATGCCGTTGCCACGGCCGACAGCGGTGCACACCGGATTCTCGTCAGTCAGATCTGGCGCTGCGCGGGTCCCCGCAAGATGCTGCAGTCCTCCGCACTCTGCACCATGGGCTGTGCCCTGCCGCTGGCCATGGGGCAGCGGATTGTCGAGGGGCGGTCCCCCGTGATCGCCTTTGTCGGCGACGCCGGACTGGAGATGTGCCTTGGCGAACTTTCCACCCTTCGGGACCTGAAGATACCGGTGATCATCTGCGTTCTGGTCGACACCAGCCTCTCCCTGATCGAACTCAAGCAGCGCGGCAGCCAGCGCCCCAACGTGGGCGTCGATTTCGGGGAGACCGATTTTCCGGCCGTCGCAAGAGCCTATGGTGGACATGGCGTCTGGATCGAGGATGGTGAAAGCCTGCGCCGCGAGGCGGAAGAGGCGCTCCAACGCGACGGATTCACCCTGCTTGCCTGCCGAATCGAGCGGCGTTCGTATGACGGAGCCTTTTGAAGCCTGCAGGTGTTTGAGAGCGAGCGCGAGATCCATCTGGCACCGTTGAAGAAAACAGATCGCTGATGATTTCGGTCCTTGTCGGCGCATAGCCTTGTTCCGGATGCAGCTATTCAGGGCCTGTGTTTCGTCTCGCAAGCCATGTCTGAGACGCCGTTTGAACCTTCGTCTGGACCTTGCCCTTCCTTCCGCCTATGTTGCGCCTGCGAAAAAGAACTTGGCCTGAGCCAATCTTTGGGCCGGGGAGGAAAAGAATGAAGATCTGCCGCACAAAGGCGGATATGCGCGAAACCGTGCGCGCCTGGAAGCGTGCGGGATTGCGGGTCGGTGTGGTGCCGACCATGGGATTTCTGCATGACGGCCACATCGGCCTTGTCCGGCTGGCGCGCGAAACGGGCGACCGGGTGATTACGACGATTTTCGTCAACCCGACCCAATTCGGCCCCAACGAGGACCTGTCGACCTATCCACGCAACGAGGAACGCGATCTTGCGCTGCTCGAGGCGGAAGGCGTCGATGCCGTCTTCATGCCCAACGTCGAGGAAATGTACGGCGCGGGGGGCGACACTTATGTCGAGGTGCCTGGCCTGTCCGGGGTCCTGCAGGGAGCGCTGAGGCCTGGACACTTCCGCGGTGTGACCACTGTCGTGACCAAGCTCTTCAACATCACCACACCGGATTTCGCCGTCTTCGGCGAGAAGGATTATCAGCAGCTTGCCGTGATCCGGCAGATGGTGCGCGATCTGGATATGCCGCTCGAAATCATCGGTCATCCCACGGTGCGCGAAGCGGACGGCCTAGCCATGTCATCGCGAAACGTACGGCTGACGCCCGAGCACCGGAGGGAAGCCATCGCCCTCAGCCGCTCGCTCGATCGCGCAGCCGAACTGGCTCTGTCCGCGCCTTCGATCGAGACGCTTGAAGCCGCAATCCGTGACGAGCTTTCCAAGGCGTCGTCAGCGGATGTGCAAAGCGTCGACATTCGCGATGCCGTGACGCTGCAGGACATGACCGGCAAGCTCGACCGCCCGGCCGTCCTCCTCATGGCTGTTCGCTTCGGAACTGTTCTCCTGATCGACCAGCGGGTGATCGCACCCGCTTCCTGATACCGTCCGTCTCAAGCCCTGCCGAAAGGATGTCGCATGAGCACTCAAAAGCCCGTCCGCCGCGTAACCGCACCGCAGATCACCAAGCGTAAGGGCGGTGACCCGATCGTGTCGCTGACCTCATATCACGCGCACACGGCGGCCATCGTCGACAACTATGCCGATTTCATTCTGGTGGGCGACAGCCTCGGCATGGTCATGCACGGGATGGAATCCACCGTCGGCGTGTCGCTTGAACTGATGATCATGCACGGCAAGGCCGTGGTCCGCGGCACGAAGCGGGCTCTCGTCGTCGTCGACATGCCCTTCGGCACCTATGAGGAAAGCCCCTCGGTCGCGTTCCGCAACGCGGCGCGGGTGATGAAGGAAACCCAGTGCGGCGCGGTCAAGCTGGAAGGTGGTGAGCGCATGGCAGAGACCATTCGCTTCCTCACCGATCGTGGCATTCCGGTCATGGCCCACACGGGCCTGACGCCCCAGTCGGTCAACGTCATGGGCGGCTTTCGCACACAAGGACGCGACGAGGACACCTGGGATCAGCATCTGGCGGATGCCAGGGCGGTCGCGGAAGCGGGCGCATTCGCTATTGTGGTGGAAGGCATGGTCGAACCGCTGGCGGCAAAGATCACCAAGGCAATCTCCATCCCGACCATCGGCATCGGCGCGTCCGCGGAATGCGACGGCCAGATTCTGGTTCTGGAGGACATGCTTGGCCTCAACCCGACCCCACCGAAATTCGTCAAGACCTACGGCAACCTGGGCGGCCAGATCGAGGCTGCCGTGAAGGCCTATGCCGACGAGGTCAAGGACCGCAGCTTCCCGGGAGAGGATCAGGTCTACCGCTGAGCCCCAGCCAAGGGAAAAGCGCAGAATTGTGCCACCTTTGGGTGATCAGGTTTTCCTCAGGAGGGCAGCGGGCAAACCCGTCCTTCCGGTGGCGATCGCTCGTCTGAATTCAGAGGACTTGCTTGCCATGCAAACCTCATCCTGAGGAGGACCATAAGGTCCGTCTCGAAGGATGGGCGGCAGGCTCGGGCGCAAGCGAAACGTCCTTCGAGGCAGCGCGTGCTCAGGAGGAGAGAAACGGAAAATCCGCGTTGGCGGAAAATAGACGCCCGATTTCCAGCTGCACGCGATCTCCGGTCGGATTAGTCTCGACTCATGCTGATGATCCGACCGAGTTTCGATACGCTCTATGAAGCGCTTCTGGCCCGCGACGCCTCCTATGACGGGCGCATGTTCGTCTGTGTCTCGTCGACCGGCATCTTCTGCAGGCTGACCTGCCCGGCGCGCAAGCCGAAGCCGGAGAACTGCACATTTCGGGAGACGGTGGCCGAATGCATTGAAGCCGGCTTCCGTCCATGCAAGCGCTGCCGGCCGACCACGCCGGAGGCGAGTGCCGACCCTGTGGTAAAGCCGTTGATCGAGGCGCTGGAAAAGCGGCCGGGATACCGATGGGGTGAGCCGGACCTGGTGTGCCTGGGCTTCGATCCCTCCACCGTGCGCCGGGCGTTCAAGCGCCATTTCGGCATGACCTTTCTGGAAATGGCCCGCCAGCGCCGCCTTCAGGAAGGCTTTTCATCGCTCGCCGGCGGCGGCCGCGTCATCGATGCCCAGATCACGGCCGGCTTCGAATCGCCGAGTGCATTTCGCGACGCCTTTGCGAAGATACTGGGGCAGTCGCCGGGAGCTTTCTCGGCCAGACCTTTGCTTTTTTCCGACTGGCTCACCACGCCGCTTGGGCCGATGATCGCGGTCACGGACCATACGCAACTCCACCTTCTGGAGTTTCTGGACCGCAAGGCCTTTCCGGCGGAATTCAGGAAGCTGCAGACCTTTGCCAAGGGCGAGGTCGGCTTTGGCCGGACGGAGGTCACCGATCAGATTCAGGCAGAACTGGATGATTTCTTCGCGGGCAAGGGCTCTGTTTTCGAAACGAAACTGGCCCTGCACGGATCGCCTTTCACTCGTGATGTCTGGCGGGAGCTCTTGAAGATCCCGGCGGGCCAGACGCGCAGCTACTCGGACGTTGCTGCCGCACTTGGGCGCCCGAATGCTGTTCGCGCGGTCGCCCGGGCCAACGGTGCCAACCAGATCGCCCTCGTGGTGCCGTGCCACCGGGTTCTGGGGGCCGACGGGTCGCTTACCGGCTACGGCGGCGGCCTCTGGCGCAAGCAGCGGCTGATCGAACTGGAAGGCAGTTACCGGCAAGCCTCAGCCATCCCTTGAGACATAACCGCGCAAAAATTTTTTCACGGGGGGACCAGACTGGACGATTCGTCACAGGCGCCGGCAAGAATTGGCCGCCGAGTGGGGAAAACAGGGGTTCTGCGCCCTCCCGGGGCGGGAATCCGGCACTCCCTGACGCACCGTCGGGACTGTAAAAGTCCGCAAAAGTGCTTACGGCGTGATCAAATGCTGAGCTGGTATGCATTTTTCCGGATGCGATTCTTGTATTCCGGCATTGAATTCTTAACTTGTGTCCTGTAGGGGTCGCGATAGTGCAACACATCATCCCGGACATTGCCCGGGCGTTTTAGGAGGTCGGAATGACCCGTGATGACTGGATCCGTGAATACAGAACTCACAGTGCCTCTTGGCCCGCATTGGTCGGCGTTTATGCCGTCATTGTCGGTGCGATGGCGCTGTCTGGGTATATGATGGTCGGCTGAGCCGGCCCGTAACCCAGCTTCCAGGGCACATTTCCCTTTAAACTGATCTTTCGATGTCACCTTGCCCCGAACGGCAAGGCGTTTTGCGTCGATCAGGGTCATGGTCCGGCGGTGGCCGGGCTCGATGATGGCGCTGCCGGGTCTTCCCGTGCAGTGGGGAAATGCCCTTTGTAGCTCAAACACCCCCGGGTTTCCGCCCGGGGGTGTTTGCGCTTGTCCTGAACGATGGCAGGGACTCAGACGTCGGCGGCTTCGCCGATCTGGTCCGTTCCGCGTTCTTCCAGCAGGCTGGTCAGCCAGTTCGGATCCATTTCCGGAACCGATGACAGCAGCAGGTCGGTATAGGGGTGATGCGGCGGGGTGAACATCTCGTCCTTCGGACCCTGCTCTACAACCTTGCCCTTCTGCATCACCACCACTTCGTCGGCAATCGAGCGGACGGTCGCCAGATCGTGGGTGATGAACATGTAGGCGAGGTTGAACTCCTTCTGCAGCCGGTCAAGCAGCTTCAGGATGCCTTCCGCCACAAGCTGGTCGAGTGCACTGGTCACCTCGTCGCAGATGATGAACGACGGATCGGCCGCAAGAGCACGGGCAATGCCGATGCGCTGCTTCTGACCGCCCGACAGTTCCGTCGGATACCGGCTGTAATATTTCGACGGCTCCAGCTCGATCAGGTCGAGCAGTTCATCGACCCGGCTTTTCAGCGCGGTACCGCGCAACCCGCTATAGAACTGCGCCGGCCGGCCGATGATGTCGCAGATGCGGATCTTCGGATTGAGCGCCGTATCGGCCATCTGATAGATCATCTGAACCTGGCGGAGCTGGTCCTTTGACCGATCCTGATAGCGCGGCGGCAGCGGCTCGCCCTTGAACAGGATTTCGCCGCTGGTCGGCGGCAGGAGACCGGTGATGCAGCGGGCCGTCGTCGATTTGCCGGAGCCCGATTCGCCGACGACCGCAACCGTCATGCCCGGGTAGACGTCGAAGGAGACATCGTCGAGCACCTTGGTCTTGCCGTAGGACGCCTCGATCCCCTTGACGGAGACGATCGGCTGCGCATCCGGCCCCGCCGGCCGGGCTTTCTGCGGCCGCTTGAAGCTGCGCACGGCCCAAAGGCTCTTGGTGTAGTCTTCCTTCGGCTCGTCGAGCATCTGCTCGGTCGGCGCTTCCTCGATTTCCTCGCCCTTCAGCAGCACCTTGATGGTGTCCGCCATCTGGGCGACGACGGCCAGATCGTGCGTGATGTAGATCGCGGCGGTGTTGAACTGATCGACGATGTCGCGGATCGCGGCCAGAACCTCGATCTGCGTCGTCACGTCCAGTGCCGTGGTCGGTTCATCGAAGATGATCAGGTCCGGCCGGCAGGCCATGGCCATGGCGGTCATGGCGCGCTGCAGCTGTCCGCCCGACACCTGGTGCGGATAGCGGAAGCCGATTTCGCCAGGGTTGGGAAGGCGTAGCCGCTCATAAAGCTGCATGGCGTCTTCCTGCGCCTCGACCCGCTTCTGGATCCGGTACTGGATCGGCGCTTCTGTATGCTGGTCGATGATCCGGTGCGCCGGGTTGAACGACGCGGCCGCCGACTGAGCGACATAGGCAATGCGCGATCCGCGCAGCGCGCGCAGATCGGATTCGCTCGTCGTCGTCAGCTCCAGCCCGTCGAACTCGATCGAACCACCGGAGATGCGGCAGCCGTCCCGGGCAAAGCCCATGGCCGCAAGCCCGATTGTGGACTTGCCGGCACCCGATTCTCCGATGAGGCCGAGAACCTCACCCCTGTGAAGGGTAAGATCGACGCCATGAACGATCTCGATCCACTGCTCGTCGGAATATCCTTCGATACGCAGATCCCTGACCTGGAGCAGTACGTCTTTTTTGGGAGCCATGCTCACATCTCCTTCAGGCCGGACGACCGGAACAGCATCCAGTCGACGACAAAGTTCACCGCGACCGTCAGCAGCGCAATGGCCGCCGCCGGAATCAGCGGGGTCAATTCACCAAACGAAATCAGCGTCGCGTTCTCGCGCACCATCGAGCCCCAATCGGCCGTAGGCGGCTGAACGCCGAGGCCGAGGAAGGACAGGCCGGCGATCAGCAGGAAGACGAAGCAGAATTCCAGTCCGAACTCGGCGATCAGTGGGGCCGTGCTGTTTGGCAGGATTTCCTTGCGGATCAGGTACCAGGTGCCTTCCCCGCGGAGCTTCGCCGCCTCGATGTAATCCATGACCACCACATTGCCCGCGACAGCCCGTGTCAGGCGGAAGACGCGCGGGGAATAGATGACCGCGATCACGATGACGATGACGATCAGGTTCGTGCCAAAGATACTGAGCATCAGAAGTGCGAAGATCAGCGACGGAATGGACATGATGACATCCGCAAAGCGACCCAGGAACTGGTCGAACCAGCCGCCCTTGGTTGCCGCCAGCAGGCCCGCCAGCGCGCCCATGATGAAGGCGAGCATCGTTGCCAGAAGCGCCAGGCCGACTGTGTTCCGCGCACCGTAGATGATGCGGCTGAACATGTCGCGGCCGAGCTGGTCGGCCCCCAGGAGCATGGTTTCGTCCGCCGGTGCAAAGGCGGAGGAAATCACCTGGGCTTCGCCGAAGGGCGCGATGATCGGCGCGAAGATGCCGGCGATCGCATAGGTGCAGATCACGAACATTCCGAACGCGGCGGTCAGCGGTGCCGTGCGCAGTTCCTTGGCGACGCCTTCGGGCGTGATCAGGATCAGGAATTCGCGGAAGGCATAGGACATGCCCGCCGCAACCGCCAGCAGGCCGGCCGCGGTCGTGATGAACCGGAGGGCCGACTGGCCGCCGATGATCCCCATGAAGAAGGACACCAGCGTCAGCGTGAACACCAGGATGAAGATCTCGCGTTTCTTGAAATACGCGGCCAGACAGGACGCTGCGATCAGCAGCGCGTAGTAAACGATAACAAAATTGCTCATCTCGCCGCCCTCATTTCGGATGTCGCAGACGGGGATTGGTCAGAATAGATCCGACATCGGCCGCCAGGTTCAGGAGAATGAAGGTTGCTGCGAAGATCAGGCAGCATGCCTGGACGATCGGGAAGTCCCGCTTTGCCACCGCATCCACGAGGAGCTGGCCGATGCCCGGATAGACGAAGACCACTTCCACCAGCACGACGCCGGTGATGAGGTAGGCAAGGTTCAGCGCAACGACGTTGATGATCGGCGCCCATGCGTTCGGCAGGGCGTGGCGTACGATCACCTTCCAGGGCGGAACGCCCTTGAGACGCGCCATCTCGATGTATGGAGACGCGAGAAGGTTGATGATCGCCGCTCGTGTCATGCGCATCATGTGGGCGGTAACAACCAGAACCAGCGTCAGGGCGGGCAGGAACGTCCGGTGAAGCAGATCGCCGAATGACATGTCGGCACTCAGGCTTGCGATGGCCGGGAAGTAGTTCGTCTTGACCGCCAGATACAGGATCAGGATGTAACCGAGAAAGAACTCGGGCGAAGAGATCGACGTCAGCGTCAGCACATTGGCAACGCGGTCGAAGAGCGTGTTGCGCAACAGCGCTACGATGATCCCGAGGAAGATGGACAGCGGAACCGCGATGACCGCTGCATAGGTCGCGAGGAACAGCGTGTTCCGGAATCGCGTGGAGATGGCGTCGCTGACGCGTTCACCGGACACGAGAGAGACCCCGAAGTCCCCGGTCAGCGCTCCGCCAAGCCAATGGAAGTAGCGGATGAATGCCGGGTCGTTGAGACCGAGTTTCTCACGAAGCGCCGCAACGGTTTCCGCCGTGGCACCCTGGCCGAGGACTGCCTGGGCGATATCGCCGGGCAGCAGTTCGACCGCAAAAAAGATAAGGATTGAAACCACAAAAAGTGTGATTAGACCTAAGCCAAGTCTCCTAAGGACCAGCTGTAGGATGTCCCCCATTTGTACCTCCAGAATAAGGAAGCCCGGCATCCATTATTGGGCCGGACAATCAATCGGGCGGTTCCCTGACAGCTTTTTTTGAGTTTGCTTTGGCAGGTGCCCGATCCTCGGAGTTTGCACTCTCCCGGCAGGCCCCGGGGCAGTGCAGGTCGAAAACGGGGCGGTGTCAGTGCACCGCCCCGGATTACTGGATCAGGATTCGAACCACCAACGGCTCGCTGCGCGCGCGCCATCATTTTCCCAGCTGGCGGCGATATTCTCGGGAGTCCCGACCTTGGCGCTGCTGGCGTAGACGAAGTTGTTGAAGAACGGAATGATCGTTCCGCCGTCATCCTTCGCCAGTATGGCCATGTCGCGGTACATTTCCGCACGGAGGTCCTGATCGAGTTCAGCTTTCGCCTGAAGCAGAAGCTTGTTGAACTCTTCGTTCTGCCAGTGCGACTCGTTCCAGGCCGCATCGTCCTTGTAGGCGAGCGTGTACATCACGTCCGGCGTCGGGCGTGCGCCCCAGGAAACGAGGCAGAAAGGCTTCTTCAGCCACACATCGGAATAGTAGCCGTCGTTCGGTTCGCGCACGACGTTGATGTTGATGCCCGCAGCCTTTGCCTGTTCGGCATAAAGAACGGCCATGTCGACGGCGCCGGCATAGACGCTGTCCGCGGTGCTGAGGCTCACCGTGAGCCCTTCGGCGCCGGCCTTCTTCAGCAGGGACTTGGCCTGATCCGGGTCGTAGTCGCGCTGCGGGATGTCGTCCGGCCAGTACGGCTGTGCCGGCGAATGATGGAAGTCGTTGCCCTTCGTTGCGGCACCGAACGTGATCTTCTCGATGATCTCGTCGCGGTTCATCGCAAGCTTCAGGGCGTTCCTGACATCCACATTGTCGAAGGGAGCCTTGTCGCAGAACATCGGCAGCGTGATCGCACCCGCGGACGGGATGTTGAAGATCTTGATGTTCGCGTTGCGCTGAAGCAGGGACATCGTCTTCAGCTCGATGAGCGAGACGGCGTCCACGTCGCCCGTCACCAGAGCGGTCTGGCGAGCGTTCGGGTCGTTGAGGGTGATCAGCTCGACTTTGTCGAAATACGCACCTTCGCCGTGCCAGCCATCGTGGCGGCTCAGGCTGAAGCGGACACCGAATTCGCCGTTGTCGATCTTGTAGGGGCCACAACCGTCGCCGGACTTCCAGTCGATGGTGCCGTCCTCGTTCGCCGGGCAAACGGCAAGGTGATAATCGGTCATCAGCCAAGGGAAGTCGGCGTTGCCGCCGTCAAGTTTCACAACAACCGTATAGTCGCCGTCCTTGGTGATGTCGGTGACACCGGTCAGGAGCGCCTTGGCCGCCGAAGTCGTGTTTTCGCCGCGGTGGTGGTTGAGCGATGCGATCACGTCGTCAGCGGTGACTTTCTTGCCACTGTGGAAGACGGCGTTTTCGTTCAGCTTGAAGGTCCACTCGGATGCATCGTCACTGGCTTCCCAGCTCGTTGCGAGATCCGGGCCGAGCGAGCCGTCGCCCATGATCATGGTCAGGTAGCTGCGGTGCGTATGCGCCAGGAAAATCATCACGCGGGTAAGATAAGTACCCGGGTCATGGGAGTCGGAGGTGTTGCCGTCGTGAATACCCCAGCGGAATGTTCCTCCCTGCTTGGGCTCGGCTTTTGCCTCGCTCGACCACAGCCCGGTGGCAGTGGAAGCGGTCAGACCGGCCAGCACGGAGTAGCGGATGAATTCACGCTTGGTGATACCACCCGTGCGGGCCGCCTGTTCAAGACGACCAAGTAATTCATTGTCTTTGGACTTTGTCATGTGTTCTCCCCTTCAGAACATTTCATTGCAGTCTTAGTCAGTTTCCCAAATGAATGAATGTCCCAAAACTGGGTATCCGTGATGCTCATTTGCGACATTCGCATAGCAAAACACGAACTTGCCCGTTTCGGCCACCCCTTTGGGAAAATTCATCATTTAATTTTGGTAATGTTGGTGAGAAGCCCGGATATTGTGCATAGCAGCATTATTTTGCATCGTTTTGGAAATTTTTTATCAGTCGTCAAATCGGCTTGCATCTATTTCCATCTATTACTGCGTATATCGGGCATATCGTTTTGCAGGATAACGAATATTGCCATTAACGTGCAAGGCGCAAATTGGTTCCCACGATATCTCGATTTTCTTCACCTGTGCGCTGCACGTTTTCGTGTCGCACGCAGAAGACGCTACGTCGAGCGCTGTAGAAATTAATCTGCGCTGCAATGCCAAAAGCGAATTTATCGTCCTTCGCGGCTCTCTCAGACCCTTTTCTCCGACAATATTCAGCCTTTCAGGAACTGCGTAAGGACGCTGCGGCCAGTTGATTGCCCGTTTGAACACGACAGGGGAGGCGCGTGATGGTGGGGGTGCCAGGTGCCGCCAATCGGCACATCTGACAGGTCCGGGGGTCACGCTGCCGGGAATCCGGGCACGATGCGGGTTCAGGTCTGCTCTTCCGGTTCACCGGAAGGCCTGCGTCTTCGCATGGCAGCCCGTTCCAGCATGTATTTTTCAGCCTCGATCATGTGTCCGCGCATGATCATCCGGCAAAGCTCCACGTCGCCGGCCTTGATCGCTCTCAGGAGACGTACCTGATAGTGCAGCCCGGTCTCGCGCAGCGCCGGATTGGGCTCCTTGTAGATCGATCGGCACACGGTCATGTCGCGCAGGAGGCTGAGCAGGAAGGAGCAGGTGAAGGCAAGAATCGGATTGCTGCAATGGCGTGTCAGTTCTTCATGGAAATCGAGTTCCGCAAGCCTCTGGGCATATTCCTCCTCGGCGGTGGTCGGCTCGTCTTCGTAAAGCCGGATGCAGCCTTGCAGCGAGCGGAAGGCGCTTTCCGTGAGGTTTCCGGCAACTGCCGCCGCGAGTTCCGGTTCAAGTTGTTTGCGCAGGGTGTAGATGTCGGCGATTGACGGCTGGTCGAACAGGAACAGGTTATCGAGAAGCCGGATCGCTTCCGCCGGTTCCACCCGGGCCACGAAGACGCCGCCTCCCGGTCCGCTGCGCGAGGTGATCAGTCCCTGGAATTCGAGCACCTTCAAGGCTTCTCGCAAGGTCCCGCGCGAGACTTTCACGGTCTCGGGCGCAAGCCATTCGTTCGGCAGCCTGTCTCCGGGCTGCAGCCCCGCCTCAACGATCATCTCGCGGATCTGTTGCGCCACCATGTCTGGCCGCCTCAGCCGTTTGCCGGACTTCGCGCCGATTATGCCCTCGGATAAAATCATGACCGGAAAATGGGGTCCCCCTTCATCGTCTTGCCTATGCCCGCGTCAGAGGATGATGGCAAGCTGCGATATGACCCGGCGCGGAGCCGGTAGCCTCGTCCGGGGCCGGCCTCGTCTCGACGCATTTGTCCGTCCTGTTGGGGCATCGCGCGGCGAAGGCGCAGCCCGGGGGCGGATCATAAGGATCGGGCAGTTCTGCCGAGGCATCCTCGGACATCAGGTCGTGCCGGCCGGGGGCGGGGGCGGAGCGCATCAAAAGGTCGGTATAGGGGTGCAGTGGCGCGCGAAAGATACCCCTGGAGGGGCCGAGTTCCGCCATCCGGCCGAAATACATCACCGCCACACGGTCGCTGACGCTTTCCACCACCGACAGATCGTGACTGATGAAGATGTAGGTGAGGCCGAACTCTTCCTTCAGCTTGTCGAGCAGGTTGAGAACCTGCGCCTGCACGGAGACGTCCAGCGCGGACACCGGTTCGTCCAGCACGATCAGCTCCGGGCCAGCGGCAAGGGCCCGTGCGATGCCGATGCGCTGTGCCTGCCCGCCGGAGAATTCGTGCGGATAGCGTTCGAGGAATTCCGGGGCCAGATTGACCGCCTGCAGAAGCTCGTTCAGCCGCCGCTCTCGCGCATCCGCGTTCATGTCGGTCAGATGGCGCAGCGGGGCTTCCAGAATGGTGCGGATCGTCTTGCGCGGGTTGAGCGAAGCGACCGGATCCTGGAAGACATACTGCACCTTGCGGGCAAGCGCATTGCGGTCTTTCCGCGCCAGTTCCGCAAGATCCTCGCCGTTGAACGTGATGCTGCCGGACGTCGGCAGATCGAGGCCGACGACGAGGCGGGCGAGGGTGGACTTGCCGCAGCCGGATTCCCCGACGACGCCGAGGGTCTCGCCCCGCCGGACATCAAGGCTGAGCCCCTGCACGGCATGGACCGCAGGCGTCCTTCCGCCGAAGAGCTTGCGTTCGCCACCAAAGATCCGCTCCACATCATCGATGGCAAGCAATGCGCTGCCGGTCTGGTCCGTTGCCATGTGTTCGCTCATGCCGGGGCTTCCTCGTTCAGCGGGTGGAGACAGCGGACGCCGCGTTCGGGCGAGGACATCTCGAGATCGATCTCGCCGCGGCGGCAGTCGGCCTGGACGAAGGGGCAGCGATCGGCGAAGGCGCAGCCTTCGGGCAATTTGTCGACCACAGGCGGGCGCCCTTCGATGGCGTCGAGCCGACGTTCCGGTTCTCCGAGCACCGGGACACATTCGATCAGCTTGGCGGTGTAAGGATGCTTCGGATGGTTGAGGACGTCCTCCGTGCGGCCCGTTTCAACGATCCGGCCCGCGTACATGACCGCGACCCGGTCGCACAGTGCGGAGACGACGCCGAAGTCGTGGGTGATGAACAGGATCGCCGAATTGCGTTCCCGGCGCAGACCGTTCATCAGCGTCAGGATCTGCGACTGAACGGTCACGTCAAGCGCGGTCGTCGGCTCGTCCGCGATCAGCACCTTGGCGTCGTTCGCCAGCGCCATGGCGATGCAGACGCGCTGGCGCATGCCGCCGGACAGTTCGTGCGGGTAGGCGCCCAGACGCTTGCGCGCATTGGGCATGCGGACCAGCGACAGAAGCTCGACCGCCTTTTCGGTCGCCTGGGTGTTCGACAGCGGCTGATGGGCGGTGATCGCCTCCTTCAGCTGCTCGCCGATGGTGAACAGCGGGTGGAGCGTCGACAGCGGGTCCTGGAAGACATAGGCCACCGATCCGCCGCGCAGGTCGCGCACCCGCCGGTCGCTCGCAGCGAAGAGATCCTCTCCGTCGAGATACGCGGCCCCGCCGGCGATGCGGCCGGGCGGTGTCGGAACGAGCCCCATGATCGACATGGCAGTGACCGACTTGCCGGAGCCCGATTCCCCGACGATGCCGAGGCATTCGCCCTGTTTCAGGTTGAGGTCGACGCCGCCGACCGCCTTGTAGACCGAGGAGCCCACCTGAAACTCGGTGCGCATCTGCCTGACGTCGAGAACGCCGCCGCGCGCGGACGGCTTTGGTATGGCGGAGTTGTCCCGGCGGACTTCCGTCCGGGCCACCGGACGGGTCAGCGATCCGGCACGCAGACGCGGGTCGAGGATGTCGCGAACGCCATCGCCGAAGAGGTTGATGCTCATCACAAGGACAAAGATCATCAGGCCGGGGATGACCGAGACATGGGGCGAAGTGAAGAGCACCTTCCGGCCCTGGCCCAGGATGGAGCCGAGATCGGCCTGCGGCGGCTGTGCGCCGAGGCCGAGGAAGGAAAGACCTGCCGTCTCCAGGATCATCCAGCCGACGGTGGTCGACATGGTGATGACGATCACCGGCATCACGTTCGGCAGGATCTCCAGAAACAGGATCTGAGGGGGCGACTTGCCGGACAGCCGGGCGGCATCAACAAACTCGCGCCGGGAAAGGCCAAGCGTCATGCCGCGGATGTTGCGGGCGAAGAAGGGAATGTTGACGAGGGCGATGGCGTAAAGCGCGTTGAGAAGCCCCGCCCCGAGCACGGCGACGATCGCAAGCGCCAGCAGGATGTAGGGAAAGGCCATGACCATGTCGATGCCGCGCATGATGAGGGCATCTGTCCGCCCCCCTGCGTAGCCGGCGACGAGCCCCAGAAGCGACCCGAACAGGGCGGCGATGAAGGTAGCGGAAAGGCCGACCGCCAGCGAGACACGCGTTCCCCAGATCAGTCGGGACAGGATATCCCGGCCGAGGTCGTCCGTTCCCAGGAGATGGCCCGCTGTAAACGGAGGGATCAGCCTGTTAGCCGGGGCCGTCACATCCGGGTCGGGCAAGGGCAGCACGGGGGCGGCGAGGGCGATGAGGCAGATGAGCGTCAGCACGATCAGTCCGGAGGTCGCCAGCGTGTTGTTGAGCAGCAGCGTTGCCGTTCCGGGGCGGGCCGGCTTTCCCTTCGGCCGGGACTGTGAGTTGAGTGCAGCTTCGCTCATCAGCGCAACCTCGGGTCCAGAAGGGTCTGTATGACGTCGGCGAGCAGGTTGAACAGCACATAGGCCGCCGCGACCACGAGAACGCCGCCCTGCACCAGCAACAGATCACGGGTCGAGATCGCCTTGACGAGCATCGACCCGATGCCGGGCCACTGGAACACCGTCTCAACATAGACCGCGCCGCTGATCACGAAGCCTGCCTGAATGCCGATCACCGGAACGACGCCCACCAGGGCGGACTTGAACGCATGCTTGTAGATGACCTTGCGTTCCGACAGTCCCTTGGCGCGTGCGGTGCGGATGTAGTCCTGCCGCAGCACTTCCAGCATCGCGGTGCGGGTCAGCCGCGCGATGACGCCGGTGGCGACGACCGACAGGGTCAGGGCGGGAAGGGCAAGGTGATAGAGCAAGTCCGGCAGATCGCCGCCGCCGTAGATGGCGTACATGCCGGAAGCGGGAAACAGCTTCAGCTTGACCGCGAAGACCAGGATCAGCAGCAGGCCGAGAAAGAAAGACGGTGTCGAAATGCCGATCAGCACCAGAAGCGTGATGAGCTTGTCGGCCCAGCCATACTGCCGCACGGCCGAAACGATGCCAGCGAGAAGGCCGAAGATCGCGCACAGGATGAGGGCCGTGCCGGCCAGGATGAGCGTTGCGGAGAACCGTTCAAGGACCTCGTCCAGAACCGGCCGGTTCAGCGCGTAGGACCGCCCCAGGTCGCCCTGGAACAGGTTGCCGATCCAGATGAAATATTGTTCGAGAAGCGATTTGTCGAGGCCGAGTTCCCGGTTGATCCGGGCGACGTTTTCCGGTGTTGCGAACGACCCCAGTATGGCTGTGGCGGGGTCGCCGGGGATCATCGCCATGATCAGAAAGACGATGATGGTCAGTCCGAACAGGACCGGGATGGCGGCAAGCAGCCGCTTGGCGATATAGGCGCCCATTCCTCTCTCCCCTCAGTTCGCGTCCCGCTGCGGCGTTGATCGGTTCTCCTGAAATCGATCGATGCCGAATGCGGAAGAGTCGGTCTTCTTCAGCCTCATCCTGAGGAGCGGCCTGCTCGCGTCTCCAGGGATGGGCAGCTTGCGCCAGACGGGCCGCCCATCCTTCGAGACAGCGCCTTGCGCTTCCTCACGATGAGGATGAGGTTCTCGTCGAGACGCCCTCTTGCCTGCCAGGGCAGGCAAGCCGCTCAAAGGCGCGGATACGAAAGTCCCGGCGGATCGGTTGGTCCGCCGGGACACGGTTTCTAGCTTACTGCGGCTTCTTGACGTCCTGAAGCATCAGGAAGAAAGACGGCTGGAGCTTGAAGTCCTCGACCGACGCCTTGGTGACGGCGTTCTGCTTCCAGTTGGCGACGAAGACCCAGGGAGCGTCTTCCTGGACGATTTCCTGCATCTCCTTGTAGAGCTTGGCACGCTCGTCCTGGTCGGTGGATACACGGGCTTTTTCCAGCAGCTCGTCGACTTTCTCGTTGGAATAATAGCCTGAGTTGAACCCGCCCTTGTCGGGCATGGCTTCGGTGCGCAGCGCGAGGAACGGCAGGGTGTCCGGATCATTGGTCATCCAGGCCATTTCCGCCATGTCCGCGTTGCCCTCAAGGCCGGGGTTCACCTTGCCGAGGAAGGTGTTCCACTCGTAGGTCTCGATCTTGACGTTCATGCCGACAGCTTCCAGGTCCGCCTGGATCGCCGTTCCCATCGCGATCGGATCGAGCATGCCGGAACCGCCTTCGGTCACGTAGAAGGTGATTTCCTCGCCATTGTAGCCCGCTTCCTTCAGAAGCTCCTTGGCCTTTTCCGGATCATAGGGATAGGGCTCGAGGCTCTCGTTGTATGCCCAGGCGAAGGCCGGCGGGGTCGGGCCGGCCGCGACTTCCGCGGTGCCCTGCAGGATATTGTCCACCAGCGCCTTCTTGTTGATGGCATAGTTCGCGGCCTGGCGGGCAGCCTTGTTGTTGAAGGGCGCCTCCTTGGCGTTCAGGATCAGGAACCAGACGTGCGGACCGGCCTGTTCGAGAACCTTGAAGTTGTCGTCGGACTTGAACTGCTGCAGGCTGTCGGGCGGAACCTCGACCATGACATCCAGACCACCGGAGAGCATTTCGGCAATCCGCGTATTGGCGTCGGTGATCGGCCGGTAGATGACGGCTTCAAGATCGGGCGCACCGTCCCAGTAGTCTTCGTTCCGGACGGCGACCACCTTGGCGTTGGCATCCCATTCGCCGAACTTGTAGGCGCCGGTGCCGGTCGGATGACGCCCGAAATCCTTGCCGTATTGCTTGACCGCTTCCGGAGAGACAATCAGCCCGGTCGGATAGGCAAGGTTGGAGAGGAACGGAGCATAGGGGGCGCTCAGCTTGAAGGTGACGGTTGTCTCGTCTTCCGCGACGACTTCTTCCACGGTGGAGAAGAAAAAGGACAGCGGGAAGGGGCCGGTATCGTGGAAGGGATGGTTCTCGTCCAGCATGCGGTCAAAGTTGAATTTTACCGCTTCCGCGTTGAAGGGCGATCCGTCATGGAAGGTGACACCTTCGCGCAGCTTGAAGGTGTAGGTCTTGCCGTCGTCGGAGATCGTCCAGCTTTCTGCAAGGGAGGGTTCAACCTCCAGCGTGCCGTCCTTGTAGCGGACAAGACCGTCATACATGTTCACCAGGATGCGGAAATCGTTCACCGCGGTAACCGCATGCGGGTCCAGCGATTTGGGTTCGGCGATCTGGCCGACGACCAGAACGTTGGGCGGCGTTTGCGCATGTGACTGCGGCGCAAAGGCCAGGAAAGCCGAGGCGAGTGCACCGGCAAGGAATTTTTTCATGACCATTCCCCTCTGTCTTTATTCTGCGAACTAATTAATCATGATTAATTGCGTAGCTGCAATAATTATTTCATACTAATTTGAGCCCGGGTATGAGACCCGAGGGTGAAGAAAAGCGCTTAAGTGCTGAAACAACGGGGAGATTCCGAATGCCGCAGTCGGCTGTCAGTATCGATCTTGAACGGCTCAAAACCCTTCTGGAAGGGGTGAACCGGTTTGGATATGACGCCTCGACCGGTGGCTATAATCGTCCCGGTTTTTCCGATGAGGACGTGAAGGTTCGGGACTGGTTTGCCGGACAGATGGTGTCTGACGGTCTGTCGGTGCGCCGGGATGCGGTGCTCAATCTCTTCGGTCGCTACGGGCCGGCTGATGGTCCCTGCATCATGGTTGGATCCCATCTGGACACGGTGGTAAAAGGCGGGGCCTGGGATGGCGCGCTCGGGGCCTGCGTCGCTCTGGAATGCGTGCGCAGCATGCAGCATGCGGGCATCGAGCCCACTACGGCCATCGAAGTGGTCGCAACGTCCGAGGAGGAGGGGCGTTTCGGCGGCATGCTCGGGTCCCAGACGATCACGGGCACGGTAACGCCGGACTGGGTCTCCCGCGCCTGCGATGCCGACGGTGTCATGCTGAGCGACGCCATGACGGCGCAAGGGCTCGATCCGGACAGGATCGCGGATGCCGCCTGGCCTGCCGACTCGGTCGCGGCCTTTCTGGAACTTCACATCGAACAGGGGCCGGTGCTGGAGAAAAGCTCGGTTCCCATCGGCATTGCGGATGAAGTCTCGGGGGTCTGCTATCTGGAAGTGGAGCTGTCCGGCACTGCCAACCACTCCGGCACCACACCGATGGACCTGCGCTCCGATGCCTTTGCCGGCCTTGCCGAGCTGTCGGTGGCCATACCGGAAGTGATTGCGGACAAGGGCACGGAGCAGAGCCGGATCACGATCGGAAATGTCTCCCTGCTGCCGAACCACCCGCATACCATTCCGGGAAAAGCCGTCTTTTCCATCATTCTGCGCGATATCTGCGAAAACCACATGAGAGCCTTGCGCGAGGAGCTAGAAAGACGCGCGGCTGACATCGCCAGCCGCCACGGCCTGGATTTGCACATTGATGAGCGCAGCTGGCTTTCCCCGGTCAAGCTGGACGGGGCTATTGCGGATCGTCTGGAGCGCCTGGCGGCAAGCCACGGCCTTCCCGCCATCCGCATGTCTTCGGGCGCCGGTCACGACGCCCAGACCATGCAGGCCTTCTGCCCTTCCGGCCTGATCTTCGTTCCGAGCCGGGGCGGCATCAGCCACGCACCGGAGGAACACAGCGACTGGGCGGACATCGAAAAGGCGGCCAATCTCTATCTGCATGCCCTGATCGAGATGAGCGCCTGAGCGGGAAAAAGCCTTCGTCAAGCGGGCCTCAGGGGCTGTCGAACCCGGGCAGTCCGGGAACGGTTTCCGCGAGAAAGTCTATCAGGAGGCGCACCCGCTTCACGGCGGCACGTTCCGGCACGATCAGAAGGTTGGCGGGAACCGGCGCCAGCCGGAAACCGTCCAGCAGGGTTTCGACTTTTCCCTCCGCCAGCAGATCATGAACGAGCCACAGGTGCGCAGGTCCGAGGCCGCGACCGGCGGTAAAAGCCTCGCGCGCGGCAAGACCGTTGTCGACGCGAAGGCGGCCTTTAACCGGAACAAGACAATCGCTGCCATCAGGCCCCGTGAACAGAATCCGGTCGCTGCCGCCCACGTTTGCCATGACGATACACTCATGGTTTGCGAGGTCGACCGGGTCTTCGGGTGCCCCCCGCGATCTGAGGTAATCCGGAGACGCGACCATGGAGCGGTTGCTTGTTCCGAGGGCGTGCAGTTTCATCGAGCTGTCGGCAAGCGGTCCGAGGCGCAGGGCCAGATCTACACCGTCGCGAACCAGGTCGATGCGGTCGTCGGTAAGGCTGAAATCGACATTGATGTTCGGATGGCTGTCCTGAAACTCGAATATCAGACGAGCGATGTGCAGTGTGCCGAGGGCGGATGTGCAGGACAGGCGAACGGTGCCTTCCGCCGCCAGCCGCGCTTCGCGGGCTTCGTCGGTGGCTTGATCGACCAGCCGCAGGATCTGGACGCACGCCGCATAGTAGCGTGTCCCTTCCTCCGTCAGCATCACCCTGCGCGTTGTGCGGCTGAGGAGAGCAACGCCGACGGAGGCCTCCAGTTCATTGATGTGCCTTGTGACGGTCGACTGGCCCATTCCGGCTTCGCGCGAGACGAGCGACAGGCTGCCGCTTTCGGCGACCCGCACGAACGTGCGCATCCTGTCGAGGGAAATGGCTGATTTATCCATTTTTCAGAATAATGTTATGCTTTACGTCTCTATAGCGGAAAAATGATCAGGCGCCTAGGTTTCGGCAATACAGTGCTTCGAACTTAGGTGACCACATGAATGTCCTGATTGTTTTTGCCCATCCCGAGCCGCGCTCGCTGGCGGCCTTCCTGCGCGATGTTGCCGTTGAGCAGCTGTAGAAGGAAGGCCACCGGGTGCAGGTGTCCGATCTCTATGCCATGAACTTCATGCCGACGGTTGGTCGCGCGGATTTTCCGTTGCTCGGCGAAAACAAGCGATTGAAAGTCGCCGCGGCCTCGGGCAAGGCCTTTGCAGCAAGCTCGCTGACGCCGGATGTGGAAGCCGAGCAGGAAAAGCTGCTTTGGGCCGACGCGGTCATTCTGCAGTTTCCCCTCTGGTGGTACTCGATGCCGGCCATTCTGAAAGGATGGGTGGATCGGGTCTATGCCTACGGCTTCGCGTATGGGGTCGGCGAACACAGCGACACCCATTGGGGAGACCGGTTCGGCGAAGGGACCTTTGCCGGAAAGCGGGCGATGGTGATTGTCACCGCCGGCGGCTGGGAAAGCCACTACTCTGCGCGCGGCATCAACGGTCCCATCGATGACCTGCTGTTTCCGATTACCCACGGCGTTCTTTATTATCCGGGCTTCGACGTGCTGCCGTCTTTTGTCGCCTACCGGGTCGACAAGCTTGATGACGACGGCTTCGAGAAGATGGCCGCAGCCTTGCGCGGGCGCATGCGTGACCTCTGGTCGGCAGCGCCCATCCCGTATCGACTGCAGAACGGCGGAGACTATCTGATCCCGAGCCTGACCTTGAAAAACGGGCTCGAGCCGGAGGGCGCGAGCGGATTTGGACTGCACTCCAAGGTTTGACGATCGAACCACCATCGCGAAGAGGGTGGGCGAGGTTGACGGATGGGAGGCCGGGACGACGCTCACGGTTCTCGCGGTCGTCCCGATCTCTAGCAGCTGGAATTTCCCGACCGTGCCCTGTGCTCAGCCGGCCGTACCGATCACAGCAACGCAGTCACCGGTCTTGACGAGACCGGGGAAATGCCGGGCGGCCAGGATGCCCGATCTCAACGCGAAAATGTTGCGGGGCGGGACGCCTGTCCGGTCGAGGGGCCAGACGCGGGCGACCGGCTGATGTTCCTCCACCCGGTCGCCGAGATCGAAGAGCGGTTCCAGAAGCCCGTCTCCATCGCAGAAGTGAAAGCAGTCGTTTTCCGGAATGTCGAGTTTGACGCTCGGCTGCAGGTCCAGTTCGCCATCCATAATGCCTGCATGGATCAGGAAGTTGCGCGCACCCTTCTTGGCGATGGCGGCGGATTTCGCCGTTGCCGTGCCGCCGCCGCCGAGTTCGGTCGTGACGAAGGTCTTGCCTTGCGCCTCCACGGCGGTGTCGTACATGCCGACGTTGTCGATCTCCAGAAGCATGGCCGAATAGGGGGCGTTGAAGGCCTGCATCGCAGCCACGCAGGCAACCTGCTGTGCCTTGTCCTCCAGCACGTGGGCCGCCGCGAAGGGCAGGAAATCCAGCGTCTTTCCGCCGGAATGGAAATCCAGCACGAAATCCGCCATCGGGATCAGCACGGTGTTGAAATAATCCGCGATCTTTTCCGTGACGCTGCCGTCCGGACGGCCGGGAAAGGACCTGTTGAGATTGCCGCGATCCAGCGGCGAGGTTCGGGTGCCGGCCTTGAACGCGGGGTAATTGAAGGCGGGGACAATGATCACCCGCCCGGTGATGTCGTCTTCCGTCAGGGTGAGCGCCAGATCCTGAAGGGCGATCGGTCCCTCGTATTCATCGCCGTGGTTGCCCCCCGTCAGGAGCGCGGTCGGCCCGTCGCCCCTGCGGATGACCGTCAGCGGGATCATGATGGAGCCCCAGGCGCTGTCGTCGCGGCTGTAGGGCAGGCGCAGGAAGCCGTGATGAACGCCGTCCTGATCGAATGGCACGCCGGCGACAATCGGATTGTTCATGGTCAGTCCTTCACGAAGAGCCTGCGCGGAACATCGGCAAGGCACTCGGGCGCCCCGGTCCCGATGACGATGCTTTCGGTGATCTCGAAACCCCAGTCTTCCATCCACAGACCCGTCATGAAGTGAAAGGTCATGTTCTCCTCCAGAACGGTGCGGTCGCCGGCGCGCAGCGACATGGTGCGCTCTCCCCAGTCCGGCGGATAGGAGATGCCGATGGGATAGCCCGCCCGGTTGTCCTTGGTGATGCCGTGCTTCTTCAGAACCTTGAAAAACGCGTTGGCAATGTCCTCGCACATGTTGCCGGCCCGGGCCGCCTCCAGTCCCGCGTCCATGCCTTCCAGAACGGCCTTTTCCGCATCCAGGAATTCCTGCGTCGGCTTGCCCAGGAAAAGGGTTCGTGAGAGTGGGCAGTGATAGCGGTTGTGCACGCCCGCCACCTCGAAGAACGTTCCTTCGCCGCGCTTCATGGGTTGGAAATCCCATGTCAGATGCGGAGCGGCGGCATCGCTGCCCGACGGTGTCAGCGGCACGATGGCGGGATAGTCGCCGCCGATGCCCATCGCCTCGTCGTAGCGCAGGCCGGCGTCATAGATGTCCGAAACCAGATCGCATTTGCGAACGCCCGGTTCGGCCTTTTCCAGGATACGGGCATGGATGCGCTCCACGAACTTGCCCGCCTTGCGCATGTAGTCCAGTTCCCTCGGCGACTTGACCGCCCGCTGCCAGTTGACGAGCCCGGTCACGTCGCTGAAGGACGCGTTCGGCAGGTGCTTCTGAAGCGACGCAAAGGCGGCGGCGGAGAACCAGTAATTGTCCATCTCGACGCCGATCGCCATTCCGGCCCAGCCGAGATCCTCGATGCGGGCCGACAGGTAATCCATCGGATGGCGTTCGCGGGACTGCACGTAATGGTCAGGATAGCCGATGATGTTGTCCGGATGCATGAAACAAGTCCGATAGGCGCCCTGCGCATCCTGCCCGCGCCCATACCAGATCGGCTCTCCCTCCAGCCCCACAAGCACCGCCTGGTGAACATAGAAGGACCAGCCGTCATAGCCCGTCAGCCAGGCCATGTTGGAGGGATCGGAGACGATGATCACGTCGACGCCGGCCGCCTGCATGGCTGCGCGGGTTTTCGCGATCCTCATGTCGTATTCTTCCCGGGAGAAGCGAAGTGTCGGTTCGATCATGCGCGGTGTCCCTTTCAAAGAGGGCGGTCAGGTGTCGATCTGGGTTCCGATTTTGGCGGCGCTCGCCAGCCGGCGTGCATAGGTGGCGATCGCAGTATCCTGAACCCCGGTTCCCGTCAGGTCTGCGATCGTGATGTCTTCGGCCGACCGTCTGCCCGCGGATTTGCCGGAGACGATGTCGCCGAGCTCGGCAAAGGCCTGGCCCTTCGGAACCGCGCCAGCACCAATCGCATGGTGAAGTTCTCCGAGGAGTTCCGTCTGCGACTGGCGGTCCGGCACATAGGCATCGGCGCGCGCCAGACACCCCGGATCAAGCTCGTTCTTGTGCTCCTGGTCGGATCCCATGGCGGTCACATGCTGGCCGGCTCTTAGCCAGTCAGCCTTGATGAGAGGCACCGAGCTTGGGGTCGTCGTGACGATGACGTCTGCGCGGCTGACAGCTTCGGACGGATCTTCGACAGCTCGAACATCGATGCCGAGCGTCTGCGCCAGGTCGGCGGCGGTCTTGTCCGCCTTGCCGGCATCGCGGGCCCAGATGACGGCGCTGGTGATCGGACGAACCAGGCAGAGCGCCTGAAGCTGCAGGCGCGCCTGCGTGCCCGCGCCGAAGATACAGGCGCTGGAGGCGGTCTCGACGGCAAGATGTCTGGCGGCAACACCGCCGGCCGCCGCCGTGCGTATGTCCGTCAGGTAGCCATTGTCCAGAAGTAATGCCTCCACCATGCCGGTGCGGGCGGAAAAGAGCACCATCAGACCGGAGGTGCTTGGCAGACCGCTGGCGGGATTGTCGAAGAAGCCGGGCGACACCTTGAGTGCAAAGCTCTCGATACCGGGCACATAGGCCGTCTTGACGTCCACCTCGCCGTTGGCGTCCGGAATTGCCATGGAGAGGATCGGCGGCATGATGACGCCGCCGCCGGCGAGGGCGGCGAAAGCGCTCTCGACGCAGTCGACCGCCTCGAGATTGAGGCGCACGATCTGGCGAAGCTGGGTCTCTGACAGGATCTTGATAGCCGGCAAATGTCATACCCTTTGATCGGTCAGGTTCAGGTTTCCGAGGCGAGATCCGGGGTTTCGCCGGAAATGATGCGGTGATGAAGTTTCATGTCGATGTTGCCGCCGGACAGAAGAACAACGGTCGGACCGGACGGGCGGACCTTGCCAGACAGCAGGGCGCCCAATCCGACAGCGCCGGCACCTTCCAGCATCTGGCGTTCCTGCCAGTAACCGTGGCGGATGCCGTCGGCGATTTCCAATTCGCTCAGGAGAACGATCTCGTCGACCAGATTGCGGACGGCCGGGAACGTGAACCTGTTGGCGAGGCCGATGCCACCTCCGAGGGAATCCGCAAGCGTCGGCACTTCGCTCACCTGCACCGGGCGTCCGGCATCAAGCGACGCGGCCATGGCAGCGCCGCGCTCCATCGAGATCCCGACGATCTTGATGTGCGGTTTCCTGGCCCTGATCGCCGCGGCGATGCCGGAGATCAGTCCGCCGCCGGAAAGCTGCACGAGAACGGTTTCAAGATCCGGCACGTCGTCCACGATCTCGAGCCCGAGCGTTCCCTGACCCGCTATGATGGCCGCATGGTCGAAAGGCGGGATCAGCGTCATGCCGTCCGCCGAGACCAGCCGATCGACCTCCTCCTGCGCCTCGTCCTGAGAGGCGCCGACGATACGCACCTCCGCGCCAAGGGCCCGGATCGCCTCGACCTTGTTCGCGGGCACGAGCCGGGACATGCAGATGATGCAGGCGACGCCCGCCTGTTTTGCGGCAAAGGCCAGTGCCCTGCCGTGGTTGCCTGTCGAGACGCCAACCACGCCACGAGCCTTGGAGGCATCATTGAGCGAGAGCACTGCATTTGCGGCGCCGCGCAGCTTGAAGCTGCCGGTTTCCTGAAGATGTTCCAGCTTCAGATGAACGGGAACGCCGAAGCGCTCCCTGAGGTTCGGCGAGAGAGTCATGGGCGTGCGCCGCACCATGCCGGAGATTGCGGACCGGGCACGGGTGAAATCGGCAAGCGTGAAATCCTGACGGGCCGGAGCCGACTGGGGCACGGGTTTCCCCTTCCAACATGAACTCGGTTCACCCTGAAAGGAGGTCAATTGCACGTCAATCGGAATATTAAATCATGACAATGTTTTCAGGCGTTGCTCAGAAGGCGAACGGCTCCGGCTCAGGACGGCTCCGGTAGAGCCGGGACAGCACCTCCAGTCCATAGCGGAACTGGTCTTCGCCCATGTTGCCGAGGCAGATGCGGACCCCGGGGTTCGGCGGTGATCCCGCCAGCGCGAACGCCGATCCCGGTGCAAGGATCACGCCCTTCTGGCGAGCGTTCTCGACGAATGTGCTTTCAGGCCACTGCGCGGCGAGCGGCAGCCAGATATGAAGGCCGTTCGGGCTGCCGTGATGGGCAATGCCGCTGAAAACCTCGGACGCAATGCGGTTGCGCCGCGCGAGCTCATCCTTCTGCCAGGAAAGCAGGTCCTCCGCGGTGCCATCCTCGATCCAGCGCGCGGCTATCTCCGCAATCAGCGGCGTTGCGATCCAGTCGGTCGCAAGGTGGCGGTTTTCCGCCGCCGGCTCCAGGGCTTCCGGCACGACGAGATATCCCTGCCGAAACCCGGGAAGCAGGCATTTGGTGAAACTCGTGTAATAGAGGGTCCGCTCCGGCGCCAGAGAAACGATCGGCGGAAGGCGCTTCGGTTGAACCGGGCCCCAGGCGTCGTTTTCAACGATCAGAAACTCATGTTTCCGGGCAAGATCGGCGATCGCCTGCCGGCGTTCGAGGCCCATGACGAGGGCAAGCGGGCCGAGCCCGTTCGGAAGAACGTGAAGCGCATCGATCCGCATTGATTTGCAGAACGTGTCGAGGGCCTCGGGAAGGGGGCCTTCCCTGTCCTGCTCTATGCCCTGCAGCCGCAGGTCGAGATAGCGGGACAGCCGGATCAGCGGGTGATGACAGTACCGCTCGGCGGCGACCACCCCGCCGGCCCCCGCCGCGGTCAGGATCGCCGTGGTCATGGCCGAACTGCTGCCATTGGTCGGAAGGATACGGTCGGGCGATGCGCTCACGCCGCACAGGCCAAGCCATTTCACGGCCGCTTCCCGGTAGGGGCGCAGGGCGTTTGCCGGACGGATGGAGAAGATCGAGGAGGGGGTGAGCGTTTGCGAAAGATCCGCAAGCGTTGCCTTCATCCGCTCCATGTGCATTTCAGACGAAACCGGCTTCAGGTTGGAGAAGTCCAGCAGCCGTTCTTCCTGCAGGTCCTGCAGATAGGGCGGACGCGTTTCGGCAGGGCGTGCACTGACGAAGGTGCCGCGGCCGACCTTTCCGTCGATCAGGCTTCGCCGCGCCAGTTCGTCATAGGCGCGACTGACGGTCTGAACGCTGAGGTCGAGCTGATAGGCAAGGTCCCTGTGCGTCGGCAGTCGCTCGCCAATCTGCAGCTCGCCCTTGTCGATTAACCTGGAAATCAGATCCGCGAGCGATCTGTAGGCCGGTCGGTGGATCTTGCTCGCGAGGTTTTTCCAGATTGTCATGATTTGATATTTGCCGGTTTCATAACAATTGACAAGGGGTGGCTATCTGCCCATGGTCGGCCCATGCAGGGGCTGAAACTCGATGACCGCGATCTGAAAATTCTCGCCACGCTGTCCCGAGAGGGGCGGCTGTCGAAGGCTGAGCTTGCCAAGCGTGTGAACCTGTCGCCGACACCTCTCTGGGAGCGCCTGAAGCGCCTGGAGGACGCGGGCGTCATCCGCGGATATCGCGCCGAGATCTCCCTGAAGCATGTCGCCGCGCATATCGAGGTGTTCGTCACCGTGGAGCTGGAAAACCACAGGGCCGAAAGTTTCCAGACCTTCGAGCGCACGATCGAACAGCGGGACGAGATTGTCTCCTGCTGGGCCATCGGCGGTGGCTTCGATTATGTCCTTCATGTCGTTACGCGCGATATCGAAAGTTACCAGCAGCTGATCGACACCCTGCTCGACGGGCGCATCGGCCTTGCGCGCTATTACACCTATGTTGTCACCAAGCCGGTGAAGACGGGGGGCGTGCCGCCTCTGCACCGTCTTGCCGACGCCTCTGGACCGGACGTTTCATCTCTCCAGACGGATGATTAAAGACGGTTCGTCTGCCGGGCCTCTGGAGCCGCAGGCACTTCCTCTGCCCTCTCCCGGCTACCGTGAGCCGGAATCGACGATGCCGGACGGTGCCGATTTTAGGGACTCCGATCCGCGGACAGAAGGACACGCCATGCTGCGCAACGACCAGCTCGATCAGTGGGATCGGGAAAATTTCTTCCACCCTTCCTCGCACCTTGCCCAGCATGCGCGCGGCGAAGCGCCGAGCCGCATAGTCGAGACCGGCTCCGGCGTCCACATCGAGGACCGTGACGGCACCCGCCTGCTGGATGCCTTTGCCGGGCTCTACTGCGTCAACGTCGGCTACGGCCGGCAGGAGATTGCGGAGGCGATTGCCGAGCAGGCGAAGAAGCTTGCCTATTACCATGCCTATGTCGGTCACGGGACAGAGGCCTCCATCACCCTTTCCAGGATGATCCTCGATCGCGCCCCGGCGAACATGTCCAAGGTCTATTTCGGTCTCGGCGGATCGGATGCGAACGAGACCAACATCAAGCTCGTCTGGTACTACAACAACATCCTCGGCCGTCCGGAAAAGAAGAAGATCATCTCCCGCTGGCGCGGCTACCACGGCTCCGGCCTGATGACCGGATCGCTGACCGGTCTGGAACTCTTCCACAAGAAGTTCGACCTGCCGTTCGCGCAGGTGCTGCACACCGAGTCGCCCTATTATTTCCGCCGCCCGGACCTTGCCATGAGCGAGGCGGATTTCGTTGCCCATTGCGCCGCCGAACTCGAAGCGCTGATCGAGCGTGAAGGCGCGGACACCATCGCCGCCTTCATCGGCGAGCCGGCCATGGGAACCGGCGGTCTGGTGCCGCCGCCAGCAGGATACTGGCAGGCGATCCAGCCGATCCTGAAGAAACACGATATCCTGCTGATCGCCGACGAGGTGGTCACCGGCTTTGGACGTCTCGGCACCATGTTCGGCTCCGACCACTACGACATGGAAGCCGATCTCATCACCATCGCCAAGGGCCTGACCTCGGCCTACGCCCCTCTGTCGGGCTCCATCGTCGGAAAGAAGATGTGGGATGTCCTTGTGAAGGGCACGGACGAAAACGGTCCCATCGGCCACGGCTGGACCTACTCGGCGCATCCTGTCGGCGCGGCGGCGGGCATTGCCAACCTCGAACTGGTCGACAGCCTCGGCCTCGTTGCCAACGCCGGCTCCGTCGGCAGCTACATGAAACAGGCGCTGACGGATGCGCTCGCCGGTCATGCGAACGTCGGCGAGATCCGCGGCGAGGGTCTCCTGATGGCCGTCGAATTCGTGGAGGACCGGGAAACCCGGACATTCTTCGATCCGGCCCGCAAGGTCGGCCCGGCCGTCGCCGCCGAGCTATTGAAGAACGGCGTCATCGCAAGGGCAATGCCCCAGGGCGACATCATCGGCTTCGCCCCGCCGCTGTGCCTGACACGCGAGGAGGCCGATATGATCGTGGATGCCGCGAAGAAGAGCGTTCTCGCCGTTCTCTGACAGTGCCGAGGGGCCGGTTCGTATCGCGATCCGGTCCCGCCATGGCTCAGCGCGGCACGAGGCCCTTCAGGATGATCTTGATGGCGTGTTCGAGATAGGTCGGAATGTCCGACAGGCCTGGAATGGGGTCGGGTGTGTTCGGCCGGAACAGCCGCGCGGCGACAAGCACATCGAGCAGGTATTTCGCGGTGTCGCGCGGCGAGTCGGAGACGATGCGCCCGCGTTCCACTTCCTGCTCGATCCACTCGGCCAGAAGGTCATGCAGGTCGCTGCCGAAATGCTTCTTCAAGAGCTGGCCCAGTTCCGGGTTCGCGACGGCCTCGGCATAGAAGAGCCGCGTCTCGCTGGCGCGCTGGTAGTGTTCCTCGCGCGTCTGGTCGACCTTGAAGACGGCCCTCAAGGTTTCCTCCAGCGTATAGCCATCGTAGTCGCGCGGCAGGTCGATCAGGTTCGACCGGTGACGGATCGCAAGCTCGGCGAAGAGTTCGATCTTCGAGGGAAAGCTCTGGTAGAGCGTGCGTTTCGAGATGCCGACATTCTTTGCAATCAGGGCCATCGTGGTGCCCTTGAACGAATGTTCATGAAACGTCTTGAAGGCGATCTCGATGATCCTGGACTTGAGTTCCTCCTCGTCGTGAATCTTCTGACGGCCGCGTTGACGGCAGGCTGCGGCCTTGTCTCCAGATTCCGCTGCGTCTTTTTCTTGCATTTCTGTCAGCTCCTCGGCCTGCATGAAACTTCCCTCCCTGCGATACGGCTTTTTACCGATTTTTCATTGACGGCGGATCGCGTCGTATATTACTGGTACCTGAAAGTTTTCTAAAATTCGAGCCCAATCGGGTTGCAATAGGGTCCGCTTTAGATGATGTGTGTATCTCTCGTCCTCGGCACTTCTCCCAAGTGCTCCAAGGTCAGCTTTTTGTTTGGAATTTCAACTGCTCTCATTCTGTCTCTCGGAGTGTTCGTCAGCCCGGTCCACGCCCAGCAGGGCGGCGGCAATGCCCCCAAACCGGAAGTCGGCGTGATCGAGCTGGATTCCCGGTCGGTCGCCATCACCGCGAAGCTGTCTGGCAGGACCGCTGCCTCGCTGGTTGCGGAAGTGCGGCCCGAGGTTGGCGGTATCATCAAGGAACGCCTCTTTGACGAGGGCACGGAAGTCGAAGAGGGCGCGATTCTCTATCGCATCGACGATGACGTCTACCAGGCTGCCTACGACAGTGCCCAGGCGAACCTGCAGAAGGCGGAAGCCGCGCTGCCGAGCGCACAGACCAAGGTCGACCGCTACGGAGAACTGATCAAGCAGAACGCGGTTGCCAAGCAGGAGCTGGACGACGCGACGGCCGCGCTCGCGCAGGCGAAGGCGGATGTCGCCGCCTCCAGGGCCGCCGTGCAGACCGCGAAGATCGATCTCGACAACACCGTCATTCGCGCACCGATCTCCGGCCGCATCGAGGCCTCGACGCTGAACGTCGGTGCGCTCGTGACGGCCAGTCAGGCGGCCCCGCTGACAACCATCCGCCAGCTCGACCCGATGAATGTGGACGTGACCCAGTCCAGCACCAACCTGCTGAAGCTGCGCAAGGCCGTTCGCGAAGGCCGGATCAAGCTGAACGGCGACAACGTCAAGGTCCGGCTGCTTCTGGAAACCGGCGAGGAATATCCGCAGGAAGGCAAGCTCGAATTCTCCGAGGCCTACGTCGATCCGACCACCGGGACCTATACGTTGCGCGCCGAATTCCCGAATCCCGAGCGGCTGCTGCTGCCGGGCATGTATGTCCAGGCCCTCGTCGAGGAGGGCATTGCCCAGAATTCCTTCGTCGTGCCCCAGCGGGCGGTGACCCGGAACGCGCGCGGCGAGCCGACGGCGCTGTTCCTGTCGAAGGACGGCAAGGTCGAGGAGCGCATTCTCGAGGTCGACGGCAATGTCGGCAACAACTGGCTGGTCAGCGAGGGCATTTCCGACGGCGACCGGATCATTGTGGAAGGATCGCTGTTCGTGCGCGCCGGCCAGGAAGCCACCGGCATGCTGGTGACGATCGATGAAACCACGGGGGAGGTGGAGAGCCGCGGGGAGGCGGTCTCGACAAAAGGTGAGACAGCCAACTGATGTCAGCATTCTTTATCGACAGGCCGATCTTTGCCTGGGTGATTGCCATTGTCACGATGCTGGCAGGGGCACTCGCCATCACGACGCTCTCCGTTTCGCAATATCCGCAGATCGCCCCGACCACCATCAACATCAGCGCCAACTATCCGGGCGCCGATGCCGACACTGTCGAAAACTCCATCACCAAGGTGATCGAGCAGGGCATGTCGGGCATCGACCACCTGGACTACATGACCGCGACATCGTCGGCCACGGGGTCGGCCCAGCTTTCGCTGACCTTCTCCTCCGACGCCGATCCGGACGTTGCGCAGATGCAGGTGCAGAACAAGCTGCAGCTCGTCTCCAGCCAGTTGCCGCAGGTCGTCCAGAACACGGGCATCACCGTGACGAAGTCCTCCTCGGGCTTCCTGATGGTGATTGGCTTCGTTTCCAATGACGGCCGCCTGACGTCGACCGATATCGCCGACTATGTCGACAATACGCTGAACGATACGCTCAAGCGCGTCGAAGGTGTCGGTGAGACCCGGCTGTTCGGCTCGGGCTACGCGATGCGTATCTGGCTCGATCCGACCAAGCTGCTGAAATACAACCTGATGCCTGGCGACGTCAGCGCTGCCATCCAGGCGCAGAATACGCAGGTGTCGGCAGGCCAGCTCGGCGGCTTGCCGCAGGTCGAGGGCCAGCAGCTCAACGCGACCATCACCGCTTCCAGCCGTCTTCAGACCGCGCAGCAGTTCCGCGACATCATCCTGAAAACTTCCGAGGAAGGTGCGGTCGTCCGCCTGAACGACGTTGCCCGTGTGGAAGTCGCCAACGAAAGCTATGCGACGGCGGCATCCTTCAATGGCAATCCCGCGTCCGGTCTGGCGGTGTCGCTGGCAACCGGCGCAAATGCCATCGACACCGCGCAGCGTGTGCGCGACACGATCGAACGTCTGTCCTCCACGCTGCCTGCCGGCGTCGAGGTGGTCTATCCCTACGACACCACGCCCTTCGTCAAGCTCTCGATCGAGAAGGTGGTCCACACCCTGCTGGAAGCCGTCGTGCTGGTTTTCCTGGTGATGTATCTCTTCCTGCAGAACATTCGGGCGACCATCATTCCGACGCTTGCCATTCCGGTGGTTCTGCTCGGCACATTCGGCATTCTTGCGCTGTTCGGCTATTCGATCAACACGCTGACCATGTTCGCCATGGTGCTGGCCATTGGCCTTCTGGTGGATGATGCCATCGTCGTGGTGGAGAACGTCGAACGCGTCATGGCGGAGGAGGGGCTGTCTCCACGCGAGGCGACGCGCAAGTCCATGAACGAGATCACCGGCGCGCTGATCGGCATTGCCGTCGTACTCTCGGCCGTGTTCGTGCCCATGGCTTTCTTCGGCGGGTCGGTCGGCGTCATCTACCGACAGTTCTCCATCACCATCGTCTCGGCCATGGTCCTGTCGGTCTTCGTGGCGCTTATCCTCACGCCCGCACTTTGCGCAACCATCCTGAAAAAGGGGAGCCACGGTCACTCCCGCGGTCCCTTCGCATGGTTCAACAAGGGGTTTGACGCCAGCGCCAACGGATACCGTAGCGCAAACGGCGGCATCCTGAAGCGCGGAAAGCGGTTCCTGGTCGTCTTCGTCCTGATTGCGGCGGCCATGGGCTGGATGTTCACCAAGCTGCCCAGCTCCTTCCTTCCGCAGGAAGACCAGGGCATCCTTCTGGCCATGGTCAATCTGCCCGTGGGCGCAACCCAGGGCCGGACACTTTCCGTGCTGGACCAGGTCCGCGATCACTTCCTCGACGAGGAGCCGGATGCGGTCGACAGCGTCTTCACCGTGGCCGGTTTCGGTTTCGGCGGACAGGGGCAGAACGTCGGTCTTGCTTTCGTGCGGATGAAGGACTTCGCCGAACGCGAGAACCCGAGCCTCGGTGCGCAGGCCGTAGCCGGTCGCGCAATGGGTGCCTTTTCGCAGATCAAGGACGCACAGGTGTTCGCGCTCGCGCCGCCCGCGATCCAGGGCATGGGCAACACCAACGGCTTTTCCTTCTACCTGCAGGATATCAACGGTGCGGGCCACGACAGGCTGATGGAGGTGCGCAACCAACTCCTCGGTATGGCGGGCCAGTCTCCCAAGCTGGTCGCGACGCGTCCGAACGGGCAGGAGGACCAGCCGCAGTTCAAGGTCGACATCGACACGGAAAAGGCGCGCCTTCTCGACCTGTCTGTCAATGACATCAACCAGTCGCTCTCCATCGCCTGGGGTTCAAATTACGTCAACGACTTCATGGACCGGGGCCGCATCAAGCCCGTCTACGTCCAGGCCGATGCGGCCTACCGCATGCAGCCGTCGGATCTTGACCTCTGGCATGTGCGCAACAGCAACGGCGACATGGTGCCTTTCAGCGCCTTCTCGACCTCGCGCTGGACCTACGGCTCGCCGCGGCTGGAGCGCTATAACGGCGCGTCCGCCGTCGAACTTCAGGGCCAGTCCGCCCCGGGCGTCAGCTCCGGCGACGGCATGAGCGCGATCGACGACCTCGTCAGCCAGCTTCCGCCCGGCTTCGTGCACGAGTGGACGGGGCTCTCCTACCAGGAGCGGCTTTCCGGCGACCAGGCAACCTCGCTCTACGCGATCTCGATCCTGATCGTGTTCCTGAGCCTTGCTGCCCTTTACGAGAGCTGGTCGATTCCATTCTCGGTGATGCTGTCGGTGCCGATCGGCATCTTCGGCGCACTCGCCGCCGCGCTTCTGTTCGACCAGACCAACGACGTCTACTTCAAGGTCGGGCTCTTGACGACCATCGGTCTTGCCGCCAAGAACGCAATTCTGATCGTGGAATTCGCGATCGAGCGGCAGAATCAGGGGCTTGGTCTCGTGGAGGCCACGCTGGAAGCGGCACGCCAGCGCCTGCGTCCGATCCTGATGACGTCCTTCGCCTTCATCCTCGGCGTCACGCCGCTGGCGATCGCGACGGGCGCCGGGTCCGGTGCGCAGAACTCCATCGGCATCGGCGTCATGGGCGGCATGATCTCCTCGACCGTGCTCGGGATCTTCTTCGTGCCGTTGCTCTTCGTAACGGTCAGGCGCGTTTTCGGCGGAAAATCCGCCAGAGTTTCACCATCTGAGCCTGCCGGCCAGGATGCACACTGAGAGACTTAAGATGACTTTCCTCAAAGCTGGAAACCCGGTCGGCCGCAATCGAGCGTTCAAGAAGATGGCGGCGGGCCTGCTCGCGGCAACCATGCTTGCCGGCTGTGCTGTTGGGCCGGACTATCAGCGCCCGGACGTCAACGTGCCGGGGAGCTGGAAGAACACGACGGCCAAAACGCCGCCTTCCGTTCCGCAGCTCGCCCAGTGGTGGACACGTCTGGGTGACACGGAACTCGATCGTCTGATCGATCTTGCCATTCACCGGAATCTGGATGTGCGCACGGCAAAGGCGCAGGTGCGCGAAGCCCGTGCCAGCTACAAACAGGCGACCGCGTCCCTGTTCCCGAGCCTTGACGGGTCGGCGGCCGGAACGCGCTCCAAGTCCATTTCGACCGCGAACGCCTCCAACGGGATCTTCTCGACCCTTTGGAACGGCGGCTTCGATGCGGCCTGGGAACTGGATATCTTCGGCGCCAACCGCCGTTCGCGCGAGGCCGCGAAATACGGACTGGATGCTGCCGAGGAAGAGCTGCGTGCAACGATGCTGACTCTGATCGGCGACATTGCGACCAACTATGTCGAGGCACGCGGGTTTCAACAGCGCCTGAATCTGGCCCGGGAAACGGCGAAGTCGCAGCTCAATTCCGCCAATCTCATTCGCAAGCGCTTCGAGGCCGGCTCCGCGTCCGGACTGGATCTGGCGAACGCCGAAGGTCAGGCAGCCTCCACGGAATCGAACATACCGACGCTGAAGACCGCGCTGGCATCCTCCATTCACAGGCTCGGCGTCCTGACCGGTCAGGAGCCCACGGCCCTCAGCGGTCGCCTGCAGAAGAGCGGCCGGATTCCGAGCCCGCGGTTGCCGATCCCGACCGGGGTCCCGGCCAATATCCTGCTGTCCCGCCCGGATGTTCGCCTCGCCGAGCGTCAGCTCGCGCAGGCAACGGCAAGGATCGGCGAGGCAACTGCCGCGCGCTATCCCTCCGTCAGCCTGACCGGCTCCATCGCGACCTCTGCCACCGATTTCGGCGACCTCGGCAAGAATTCCTCGATCAGCTGGAGTTTTGGCCCGGCCCTGTCCGTTCCGATTTTCAATGCGGGCAAGCTTGCCGCCGGTGTCGAGATCGCCCAGGCTCAGCGCGACCAGTCTTTCCTGGCCTATCAGTCGTCGGTTCTGACCGCGTTGGAAGACGTGGAAAACGCCCTCGTCGGCTTTACCCAGGAGCGCCGGCGTCTGGCCAGCCAGAGCCGGTCGGCCCGCAAATTCGAGGAGGCCGCAGGCCTGTCGCGCTCCCTCTATCAGACCGGCGCCGTCAGCTTCCTGGACGTGCTCGATGCGGAACGCTCAAGCTATTCCGCGCAGGATTCCCAGATCCAGAGCAGGGTGCTTCTGACCACCTATTACATCGCTCTCCAGAAGGCGCTCGGCGGCGGCTGGAACGGTGCGGTCAACACGGATACGCCGGAAGTGATCGACAAGGGCACCGCGCCGCATTTCTGAGTGCGGTCCCCGGAGGCGACTGCTTCGGGACGGTGATAAAAACACGAAAAACCCGGAAGAACGATGGTTCTTCCGGGTTTTCTCTTGTCCGCTTGCGTGCGCCGGACGGATCGTGACCGGCGCCGGCGAAAACGTTCGTCGTGTCAGGCCGTCAGGCCGTCAGGGCGTGGACGGTGGCCTTGGCATCGGCAATGGCGGCAGCCTTCGGCTCGTCGCCGAGCGCAACACCTTCGGCGCGGATGATGGTGACGTCGCTCAGGCCGATGAAGCCCAGAACGCTCAGCAGGTAGCTCTCGTGGTGCTCAAGGGCAGCTGCCGGGCTGTCGCCCGTGTAGACGCCGCCGCGCGTGGAGGCGATGAACACCTTCTTGCCGGCCGGCAGCAGGCTTTCAGGGCCGCTCTCGGTGTACTTGAAGGTCTTGCCGGCAACAACGACGCGGTCGATCCAGGCCTTCAGCTGCGACGAGACGGTGAAGTTGTACATCGGTGCGCCGATCACGATAATATCGGCAGCAAACAGCTCGCTGATATAGGCGTCGCCAATCTTGAGGTCACCTTCGATCGCATTGCCGGCGGCGTCATCGCCCTGCCAGGCGGCAAGGTGGGTGCCGGACAGATGCCGGGCGTCGTCCTCGACGAGATCGCGGTGGACAACCGATGCGCCGGGATGCAGTTCCGTTTGCCGTGCGACGATTTCCGCACTCAGCTCGCGGCTGACGGAATAAGGTCCCAGAATGCTGGAATCGAGATGAAGGATCGTTGTCATTGTCTTGCTCTCCGGCCGTTCGCGTGGGAGGCGCGGGGACGGCATTAGATTGTTGAGGCCCGAGGCCCGTTCATCCCGAATATGGTTGCATTGCAGCAGAGGTAGAAGTCGGTATTTTCCGTTACTATGTATCGGAACAGCCGATAGGAGATCATATGCTCGAAAACGTATCGCTCGACCAGCTCCGGGTCTTCGTTGCCGCCGTTGACGAAGGTAGCTTTTCCGCGGCCGCGCGCCGATTGCGACGCACCCAGTCTGCCGTCAGCGAGGCGATCGGCACGCTTGAATGCCGACTGGAAGTCAAGCTCTTCGACCGAGGGGGCCGCTACCCGAAGCTGACGCGCGCGGGCACGGTGCTTCTCGCGGATGCAAAACAGGTTCTGGCGGGCGTCGATGTCATGAAAGCGCGGGCCAAGGGCATGGCCTCCGGCATCGAGGCGGAGCTTGCCATCGTGATTGATGTCTTCTTCCCGCTGGAAGGACTGGCGGCCGCTGCGAAGGACTTTCGCCGCAAGTTCCCGTCAACGCCGCTGCGCATCCATGTCGAGGCGCTCGGTGCGGCGGTCGAGCCCATCCTCGACGGCCGCGCGAGCTTCGGCATCATCGGTTCGTTGCCTCTCCTGCCGGAGGAGACGGTGGCCGAACGGCTCGCGAGTGTCAGTTTCGTGATGGTCGCTGCCGCCGATCATCCGCTGGCGAGCTGGAAGGGCCATATCCCGAAGGACGAACTCGCCCGCCACATTCAGCTCGTTCTCACTGATCGGTCCAGCCTGACCAAAGGGCGCGAGTTCGGCGTTCTGTCGCCGTCCACCTGGCGGCTGGCGGACCTTTTTGCCAAGCAGGCCTTCCTGCTCAGCGGTCTCGGCTGGGGAGGCATGCCCCGGCACGTGATCGAGGCCGATTTGAAAGCCGGCCGTCTCGTTGAACTGCCGGTCGAAAGCATCCATGGCGGGGGGCATGAACTGCCCATGTCGGCCGTCTACCGGGCCTCGTCCCCGCCTGGACCCGCTGGCCGCTGGCTCATCGAACGCCTGCACCAGTGCTCGAAGCACGTCATGTAAAGGTGGCAGACAAGGGTAGCCGAACCGGAGGACGCAGCCGCTTCAGTCGCGGTCCGGGCTGCGCGGGTGAGAGGCAAACGCTTCGCGGAGCTTCTCCAGGATCGCCCGAACGGGGGCGGAGCGTCTCAGGTCATTGTGGACGACGAACCAGATGTCCCGGGACATCAGTTCCTCGGGCACTGCGGCAACCAGCCCCGGATCGGATCGCGCCATGAAGTCCGGAAGGGCCGCGACACCGCCGCCGGCACGCGCTGCGGCCTGCTGGATTTCCAGACTGCTGGCGAAGAATGTGAAGGGCCGCGACCCGGCAAAGCGTTCTGCCGCAGTCTGTTGCGGCGCGCGTGGAGACGCTCCTTCATAGCCGATGAAACGCCACGCGGCCTCTTTGGTCAGCGCAAGATAGTCCGGGTTGGCATAGAGCCGAAAGGCGAGGCGCCCCAACCTTGTGATCATCAGGTCGCCATCTTCGGGCCGGCTGAGACGAACGGCAATGTCGGCCTCGCTTCTGTCAAGCGAAGCGGTTCGGGCCTCGCTTAGCATCCGGATCGTGAGAGCCTGATGGCGTGCCTGCAGGGCGACCAGAGGCTGCGTGAGAAACGCGAGCGCAAGGGCAGGCGGGGCGCTGATCGTGACGGTGCCCGACAGCTCCGAGCGCGCGCCGTCAGCGGCCCGCCGAACCGCCTGAGCCTCCGTTTCCATCCTCTCCGCAATGGCGGCAATCCGTTCGCCCTCGCCGGTCAGGCTCCAGCGCCGCCCGCGCCGGTCGACAAGCTGAACGCCGAGATGATTCTCAAGCGAGGAAATGCGGCGGGCGACGGTCGCATGCTCCACGCCCAGCATGCGGGCGGCACCCGACAGGGATCCGGCAGAGGCGAGGGCGCTGAAGTGGCGAAGGTCGTCCCAGTTCATCGGTTCATTTTCTCACATTAGAGGGTGAAGTGTAGGGAATTTTCTATCCGGTTTCCAGATGCGATCTCTTGGGACAGCAAGGAGATGAAACGCATGGACAGAAAGATCGAACTGATTGGAACGGGTGGTGTCGAGCAGCTCCGGATTGTGGAATGCGTTCTCCAGGAGCCCGGCGCACAGGAAGTCCGCATCCGCCAGCACGCGGCGGGCGTCAACTATATCGACATCTACCAGCGGACCGGCCTCTACAAGCTTCCGCTGCCTGCAGTTCTGGGCGTGGAAGGCGCCGGTGTCATCGAGGCAGTCGGCGAGGGGGTAACCGGCCTTCGTGCCGGCGACCGGATCGCCTATGCCGGCATCCCCGGCGGTTACGCGTCAACGCGGCTCCTGCCGGACTGGCGGGCCGTCAAACTGCCGGACGACATCGAAACGGGAGTTGCTGCCGGCGCCTTCCTGCGCGGGCTCACGGCCCACATGCTTCTGACCCGGACTTGCCAGGCAGGCGAAGGCACCGTTGTGCTTGTCCACGCGGCGGCGGGGGGACTGGGAACGATCCTCGTCCGCTGGGCAAAGGCGCTTGGGTGCACGGTCATCGGAACGGCCAGCTCGGAGCACAAGGCCGAAATCGCCCGTGCGAACGGAGCGGATCATGTGATCATTGGCCGCGACGCGGATATCGTTGCCGAAATCGGCAAGCTGACCGACGGCAAGGGCTGCGATTTCGTGATCGATGGCATCGGCGGCGACATGCTCGCCAAGTCGCTCGGCTGCGCCGGAAAGTTCGCCGTCGTCGCCTCCATCGGCCAGGCGGCAGGCCCCATTCCCGCAATATCCGTCGAAGACCTCGGCCCGATCCGCTCGCTGTCCCTCGCTCGCCCAAGCGTCATGGCCTACGCCGCAGAGCCGGAAACCTACCGCATCGCGGCGCAATCGGTCATCGAGGCGATCCGCCAGGGCATCATTCAGGATGCAGGTCAGGAGTATGCCCTCACCGATGCTGCAAGAGCGCAAAGCGATCTGGAAAGCGGCAGAACCACCGGCCATGCGAGGCTTTTGATGTAGGGAGGCAGCAGAAGTGACGGAAACAGCAGAGGGGCAGGAGTAGACCGACCCCTGATCCATGCGCTCAAATAGCCGACGGGGGTAGCGCAGGAATAAAATGGCGGAGAGAGAGGGATTCGAACCCTCGGAACGCTTGCGCGCTCAACGGTTTTCGAGACCGCCCCGTTCGACCACTCCGGCACCTCTCCGCGGCACATTGAGATAAACGGGTCTCAAGTGGCGCGGAACATAGACAAGCTCTGGTGATGCTGCAAGAGCAGAATTTCATTCTTTTCACCGGAATGTTCGGACGGTCCGGAAGTGCGTCGGAGGCGCGTTGCCGCGCTGCGGCGAGCGATGGGCTTTTGGCGCCGTTTCCGAGGCATGTGAACCGCCTGATCTAATCGGCCCGTCCGGGGTGACGCTGCCGAGTTCACACCCGGCGTCATCCCCGACTTGATCGGGGGTCCAATCGTTTCCAGAGTGATTCCAGCGTCATGGGCGAAGTAGTGCCGATCGATGGAAGGCTTGTGCCGGGGTGGGCTCCACGTGGAGAGGGGGAATGGATCCCCGATCAGGTCGTGGACGACCGGGGAGGGATGGCTAACCTCGGTGGCAATCGCAGGCGACATCCTGACCATCGAGGCGGGTGTGACTGTAGAAGCGACGGCAGGTTCGAACGGGGGTCAAGGCCCGTTGCCGGCAAGTGGTTTCCGATGTATCGAATTGCCGTCGGAGGCCGGTGTCTTCTTTCGGCATATTTCCGTTTGACATCGGAGGCTGTCCGACTATATTGCGCGGGCTCGAAAAGGTGCGCTTTTTCGGGTTCCCTTTGTCGATCAGGGCCTGACGGGCAAAATCAGCTTCACGCTTCCCGTTCTCAAAGACCAGTCGGCCGGACGAAAATCCGGACAGACAGGCGCCTCGGTTCGACTGAAAAGCTACCGGTTGGTCGGTTTTGTGCCGGACCGGTAAGTTCAAAAACGAAAAGAAGGACGTGCGCGACATGTTCGCAGTGATCAAGACCGGCGGCAAGCAGTACACTGTTGCCGCAGACGACCTCCTCCGGGTCGAAAAACTGGACGCCGAAGCCGGCAGCTCCGTCACGTTTGACGAAGTGCTCATGGTTGGCAACGGCACGGACACCACGATTGGCGCTCCGCTTGTGGAAGGCGCCAGCGTTGTTGCGGAAGTGGTCGATCAGGGCCGTAGCCGCAAGGTGATCATTTTCAAGAAGCGCCGGCGTCAGAATTCCCGCCGCCGCAACGGCCATCGTCAGGCGTTCACCCTCGTCAAGGTGACCGACATCCTGACCGGTGGTGCAAAGCCGGCCAAGAAGGCAGCGCCGAAGAAGGCTGCGCCGAAGGCCGACGAAACCGCTGAAGCCGCACCGGCTGCTGCTGCAGCTGAGGGCGACGACCTGAAGAAACTGGACGGCGCCGGCCCGGCAGCTGTGAAGAAGCTGAACGAGGCGGGTATCACCACCTTCGCTCAGATCGCAGCCATGTCCGCTGACGATGTCGCTCGCGTTGAAGAAGAGACTGGCCTGAAGGGCAAGTTCGAGCGCGGAAATTGGGTTGAGCAGGCAAAGGAACTGGCTGGCAAATAAGCCGCCGCTCCAACGACTGTTTGAAAAGTATTCGAAGAACGAGGAGTTCTAACGATGGCACATAAAAAGGCAGGCGGCTCGTCCCGCAACGGTCGCGACTCAGCTGGCCGCCGTCTCGGCATCAAGAAGTATGGCGGGGAAGCTGTGATTCCCGGCAACATCATCGCGCGTCAGCGCGGCACTACCTGGCATCCGGGCACCGGCGTTGGTATGGGCAAGGACCATACCATCTTCGCAACCGTGGAAGGCAAGGTAGAGTTCCAGGCGAAAGCCAACAAGCGAACCTACATTAACGTGCTCCCGGTAGCGGAAGCAGCGGAGTAAAGCCGACGTGAAGTTTCAAAACGCCGGCGTCCCGTAAGACCCCGGCAATTTGAGACAGGTCAGCAACCAAAGACCAGTCGAAGATCCAAGGGGGAGATGGGGCGCCATCTCTCCCTTGATTTGTTCTGACTGGAGGAAAAGATGGTTGTTGAAAGTGATGGATTATTAGACGAGAGCAGTCTGGTTGCGGCCCCGTTGCCGCTGGAAGCAGTTCGGGTACGGCTCGACAAGCCGCGTCCGGACGATCTGGCCGATCTGGTGTATCTGGCCAACAACAAGACGGTTGCGGCGAACCTTGCCGCGATGCCTCATCCCTTTGTGGCCGAGGACGGGCGTCAGCTGATTGCGCGTGCCAACCAGCCTCGTGACAATTACGCCCTCTTCGCCATCCGCATGAAAAGCACAGGCCGGCTGATCGGCATCTGCAAATATGCGCCTGTCGAACCGGGTGGTCCCTTGCATGTCGGTTACTGGCTCGGTGAGCCCTTCTGGGGGCAGGGCCTTGCCACAGAGGCGGTCCATACCCTCGTCGATCATGCCTTCACCCATACCAATGCGAACGAACTGCAGGGCTCCTGCCGCGTCACCAACCCCGCCTCGCGCCGGGTGCTGGTGAAGTCGGGCTTCCAGTACCGAGATCAGGCGATGATCCGTTCCATCGGGGCTGGCGGTTCGGTTCCGATAGAGCGCTATACGCTGGAGCGCGCTGTCTGGGGCTCGCTGAAGGAATGGGGGCAGGGCCGATGACCACGCTTCCCGTCCTGAAGACCCGCCGGCTGGTCCTGCGCCCGCTGGAAACGCGGGACGCCGAGGCCATTGCCGATCTCGGCGGCCGCGATTTCGAAGTCGTCCGCTGGCTCACCGGCGCGTCCTGGCCTTACGTTGAAGGCGAGGCGGAGGAATTCGTCGGCAAGATCGTGGGCACGGATCCGTTTCAGACCGAGGCCGTCTTCGTGGTCACGCTCGGCGGGGTCTTCATCGGCGCCGTTGCCATCCAGGCACCCGGCGACCTGACGGAGCTTCCTGATCTTCCGACCGTCGGCTACTGGCTCGGCCGCGCCTTCCAGGGCCATGGGTATGCCTCCGAGGCGGTGGAAGTTGTGCTGGCCTGGGCGTTTCAGGCCTATGAGGCAAATGCGATCGCCGCCCGTGCCTTCGAGGACAACACGCGTTCGCGTGCGCTCCTGCGCAAGATGGGCTTCCGGCCCTACAGTCTGACCGAGCGGTTTGCCCGGGCGCTCGACCGGCGGGTGTCGAATGTCGTCGTCCGTCTGGACCGTGCGGATTTCGACGCGCGCAAGGCATCGGCAGGGGAGATGGCGTGATGCTGCCCGAACTCCGCACACGGCGCCTGGTGCTTCGCCCGGTCGCAGCAGAAGACCTTGCCCTGATCGCCGATCGCGTCGGCGATTTCGAGGTGGCAAAGGTGCTCTCCGTCGTTCCGCACCCTTATGTGCTGGCGGACGCGAAGAACTGGTTTGCGCAAACCTCTGCCGTGCAGGAAGACGGCGAGCGGGCCTTCGCTATTTTCCTGAAGGAGCAGGAGCATGGCAGCGACGGCCCCATCGGCGTCGTTTCCGTCGGAAGGCCTGACGGAACGCCCAATTTCGGGTACTGGATCGCCAGGCCGTTCTGGGGTCGCGGCTTCATGACGGAGGCCGGACGGGCCGCACTTGACTGGCTGTTCGCATCGACACAGACCGAAAGCGTGAGCAGCGGCGCGCTCGTGGAAAACCCTGCGTCCCTGAACGTCTTGCGCAAGCTCGGTTTCGGCAACGAAACCCCTTGTCCGATTTCGGTCAGGGCGCGCGCGCAGGAGTTGCCCGGAACGCGTGTCAGTCTGTCTCGCGAAAGTTATCTGGCAGCAAGGGAGGCGGTCGCATGAGCGGGGTCGAAATCCAGACCGACAGACTGACGCTCCGACAGCCGCGTCTTGAGGACCTCGACCGCTGTGCGGAGCTTCTGGGCGATTATGAAGTCTCGAAGATGCTCTCGCGTGTTCCCTATCCCTATGATCGGGATCAGGGACGAGACAGCCTCGCGAAGGCGATGCAGGGCTGGGACGATCCTGAAAACGCGGACAGCCTGACCTTTCAGATCAACCATCAGGGTGAAATGATCGGCTCCCTTGTCTTCAAGAAGTTGCAGGAGACCCCGGAGATCGGCTATTGGCTGGGGCGTCCGTATTGGGGCAAGGGGTTCATGAGCGAAGCGGCGCGTGCAGCGCTTGTCTGGTTGTTTCAAAACACCGCGCACCCGCGCGTTGCCTGCGAAGCAATGACGGACAATCCGGGCTCGCGTATGGTGGCGCAGAAACTCGGCTTCGAAGAGGTTGGTGACGTCAGCTGCGCAAGCCTTTCCCGTGGCGCAAGCATTCCCGCTCTTCGCATGGAAGTGACCCGGGACAATTTTCTGAACGGCTACTGACTGGGATCGTGGCCTGACAACAGGACAAGAGAAGAACAATGAAATTCCTCGATCAGGCCAAGATCTACGTGCGCTCCGGCAACGGCGGCGCGGGCAGTGTCTCGTTCCGGCGCGAGAAATACATCGAATTCGGCGGACCGGACGGCGGTGACGGCGGCAAGGGCGGTGATGTCGTCATCGAATGTGTCGACGGCCTCAACACGCTGATTGACTATCGCTACCAGCAGCATTTCAAGGCCGAGACCGGCATCCACGGCATGGGCAAGAACCGCACCGGCGCTCACGGCAAGGATGTGGTCCTCAAGGTGCCCGTCGGCACGCAGGTCTTCGAGGAAGACAACGAGACGCTGATTGCCGACCTGACCGAGATCGGTCAGCAGGTCCGGCTTTTGAAGGGCGGCAACGGCGGCTTCGGCAACGCGCATTTCAAGTCCTCGGTCAATCAGGCCCCCCGCCGAGCCAATCCGGGTCTGGAGGGCGAGGAAAAGTGGATCTGGCTGCGTCTGAAACTGATCGCCGATGCGGGCCTGGTCGGGCTTCCCAATGCCGGCAAGTCGACCTTCCTGGCAACGGTCTCCGCCGCGAAGCCGAAGATCGCCGATTATCCCTTCACCACCATTCACCCGAACCTTGGCATCGTACAGATCGACGGTAATTCCTTTGCCATGGCGGACATTCCGGGGCTGATCGAGGGCGCGCATGAAGGCACAGGCCTCGGCGACCGCTTCCTCGGCCATGTCGAGCGCACGCGCGTGCTTCTGCACCTCGTCGACGGCTCGGGCCAGGAAGACCCGGGCGACGCCTACAAGACGGTCCGGACGGAGCTTGAGGCCTATGGCGCAGGCCTGACGGAAAAGCCCGAGATCGTTGCACTGTCGAAATGCGATGCGCTGACGGAGGATCTGATTGAAGAGCGAGCTGCGAGCCTTGAAGCGGCCTGCGGGCAGAAGCCGCTCATTCTGTCGTCCGCAAGCGGCCTCAATGTCGACCGGGCCCTGCGCATGATCATGCGTGCCATCGACAAGGACAAGGAAGACGCGGCGAACCAGGTACCATCTCCCGAGCAGGAGGGATGGCATCCGTGATGTCGTCGCCCTCGGCCCGGTCTCTGCGGGGCCATAGCCGTATTGTCGTCAAGATCGGCTCCGCTCTTCTGGTCGAGAACGGAGAGCTGAGACGCGACTGGCTGGACGCCCTGATCTCGGATGTCGTCAGTCTCGCAAATGGCGGCGCGGACGTGATACTCGTTTCCTCCGGCTCGATCGCCCTTGGCCGGGGCATCCTCGGACTGCCGGCCGGACCCTTGAAGCTGGAGGAAAGCCAGGCGGCGGCCGCCGCCGGCCAGATTGCGCTCGCCCAGGCCTATGCCGGTGCCCTCGGGGCGCTCGGGCGCAAGGCGGGGCAGATCCTGCTGACCCTCGGGGATACCGAAGAGCGCCGGCGCTATCTGAATGCACGCGCGACCATCGGCACGCTGTTGAAGATGGGCGCCGTGCCCATCATCAATGAAAACGATTCCGTCGCGACCTCCGAGATCCGCTATGGCGACAACGACCGGCTTGCCGCGCGCGTCGCAACCATGGCAAGCGCCGATTGCCTGGTGCTTCTGTCCGACATCGACGGCCTCTACACCGCCCCGCCGGCCCAGAACCCGGATGCGGTCTTCCTGCCGGAAGTTCCGCGCATCACGCCGGAAATCGAGGCAATGGCCGGCAGTGCCGGATCGGAGCTTTCTCGCGGCGGCATGAAGACCAAGATCGATGCGGGCAAGATCGCGACAGCGGCCGGCACCACCATGGTCATCACGTCGGGCAAGACCCTGCATCCGCTGACCCGGCTCGATGAAGGCGCCCGCGGAACCTGGTTTCCCGCGCTTGGCTCCCCCGCCAGCGCCCGCAAGGCATGGATCGGCGGTCATCTGGAGCCGCGCGGCGAGATCCGCCTGGACGACGGCGCGGTGAGGGCCATGAAATCGGGCAAGAGCCTGCTGCCGGCCGGCGTCGCAGCGGTGTCGGGAACGTTCTCCCGCGGCGACGCGGTCATTCTGGTGAACCCGTCGGGGCACATCATCGGACGCGGCCTGATTGCCTATGACGCCGACGAGGCACAGCTGATCGCCGGGCGCAACAGCCGGGAAATCGAGGCGATTGTCGGGTATCCGGGACGGGCCGAGATGATCCATCGGGACGACCTCGTTCTGGAGGATGCCTTTTTGAACGGAACGCGATAGAAGACTTGAAAACCGGTTCCTCGGAAACCGGACGAAAGGGAGTTGGTGAGTATGCTGGACACGGTCGATGCGATGACGACTGAAGACCTGATGGCGGAGATCGGGCAGCGCGCCCGTGCCGCAGCGCGGGTTCTTGCCACGGCACCAACGAGCAGGAAAAACGAGGCGCTTGCCGCCATGGCGGCGGCCGTTCGGGCCGCGACGCCGGACATACTGGCGGGCAACAGGATCGACATCGAGGCGATGAAGGCCAACGGTCAGGCGGCTTCCTTTCTCGACCGCGGCACACTGGATGCGGAGCGGATCGAGGCAATCGCGAAGGCGCTGGAAGACATCGTCGCCCTAGACGATCCGGTCGGCAGCGTCATGACCTCCTGGGAGCGGCCCAACGGGCTGAAGATCGAGCGGGTCCGAACACCCCTCGGCGTGATCGGCGTGATCTATGAAAGCCGGCCGAATGTGACGGCGGACGCCGGCGCCCTGTGCCTCAAGGCGGGTAATGCGGTCATCCTGCGCGGCGGCTCCGATACCATCCATTCCAACAGGGCAATTCACGCGGCCTTGAGGTCCGGTCTTGCGCAAGCCGGCCTTCCCGAGGACGCGATCCAGATCGTGCCGGTGACGGACCGGGCCGCAGTCGGCGAGATGCTGCGCGGCCTTGGCGGTAATGTTGACGTGATCGTGCCGCGCGGCGGGCGCAGTCTGGTCGAACGTGTCCAGAGCGAAGCCCGCGTGCCGGTCTTCGCGCATCTGGAGGGCCTGGTCCATATCTTCATCGACAAGGCGGCCGATCTCGATATGGCGGTCGAGGTGGTGGTGAATTCCAAGCTGCGGCGCACGGGCATCTGCGGTGCGCTGGAAACCCTTCTCGTTCACAAGGATGTGGCGGAAAGCCACCTGCCGGTCATCGTGAAGGCCTTGCAGGCGAAGGGATGCGAGATCCGGGGCGACTCGCGCACTCGCGAGCTTTGCGAGAACATCGTGCCGGCAAGCGAGGACGACTGGTCGACGGAATATCTCGACAGGATCCTTGCGGTGAAGGTGGTCAGGGATCTCGATGACGCGATGGATCATATCGCCGCCTTCGGCTCCAGCCACACCGACTGCATCGTGACCGGTGATCAGGCGGCGGCAGACAGGTTCCAGGCGGAAGTGGACAGCGCCATCGTCCTGCACAATGCCTCCACGCAGTTTGCCGACGGCGGTGAGTTCGGCATGGGCGCGGAGATCGGCATCGCCACCGGGCGCATGCATGCGCGCGGTCCGGTTGGCGTCGAGCAGCTCACCAGCTTCAAGTACAAGGTGCGCGGCACGGGCCAGACGCGTTCGTGAGGCCGTTTCGATGACAGGGGCGGGGCGCCCGGAAGGCGGGCTCGGCGGCGACTGGCTGAAGCTTCCCCATGCGGAGGCAGGCAACCGGATCGGCATCTTCGGCGGTTCGTTCAACCCGCCGCATTCGGGTCACCGCCTGGTTGCCTCGACGGTGCTCAAGCGGATCGGTCTCGACCAGGTGTGGTGGCTGGTGTCTCCGGGCAACCCGCTCAAGAGCCATTCCGATCTTGCGCCGCTTGAAACGCGGCTGCGCACGGCGCGTGCGCTCGCCGATCATCCGCGCATGAAGATTACCGCTTTCGAAAGTGCTCTGGGCTCCCCATATACGGCCAGGACCGTCGCGGCGCTGAAAGAGCTTCGCCCGGCCCTGCGATTCGTTTGGGTGATGGGAGCCGACAATCTTGCCGGTTTCCACCGCTGGCAGGACTGGCGCTCGATCGTCGGCACCGTGCCGGTGGCGATCGTTGACCGGCCGGGAGCGTCCCTCTCGGTCCTGTCGTCGCCCATGGCGAAAGCATTTGAAAAATATAGGCTTCCGGAAGAAGACGCAGCGCTTCTGCCGGAGATGGCAGCTCCCGTCTGGACGTTTCTTCACACGGCTCTGGACGCGACAACGTCAACGGACCTGCGGCGCAAGCCACGGCCCTGACATTGTCGAAACTGCCTAGGAACACACCCTTGTCTTGAAAATGCCAAGGGGTAAGCGGTATTATGAAGGCGGTCGCGACGAGCGCGGCCGAGGTACGGTCAACCGGTCCTGCACCCAAAACGGGTGACGTAAATGGTCGAACGTTCGGTTCGTGACAACGTTGGAGGCAGGGCGGCATAAACGGCGAAAGGCACTACACCTGACCATGACCTTTGAAAGCGGGCGGACAGACATGTCCTCTCCCATGAAGCCCTCCGTGAGCGCAGATCTCGCGGCGGACCTCCTCGATACGGTTCTCGCGAGCCTGGATGATTCCAAAGCCGAGGACGTTGTTACTCTTGATATCGCAGCCAAAAGCTCTCTGGCCGATCACATGGTGATCGTGTCCGGCCGCTCCCATCGTCATGTGGGCGCGATGGCGGACAATTTGCTGCGCGACCTGAAAGCCTCCGGAGGTGTCTCCGCGACGGTGGAAGGTCAGACGACCTGCGATTGGGTCCTCATCGATGCGGGCGACGTGATCATTCATATCTTCCGTCCGGAAGTGCGCGGCTTCTACAATCTCGAGAAGATGTGGGCTCCGGAGACGGACGACGCACCGCAATATATCGGCTGAACAGCGTCAGGGGTCCTGATGACAGGGCCTCTTTAGCCGCCGAAACCAAAGTAGCGCACCGGACAAGACGTCCGGCGGGGACCTCATGCGTTTCACGATTTCCTGCATTGGCCGGATGAAGGCCGGTGCGGACAAAGACCTCTTCGACCGCTACATGGACCGCGCCCGCAAGACGGGTCGCGGTCTCGGCATCACCGACGTCTCTCTTCATGAATTGCCGGAAAGCCGCGCGCAGCGGCCCGACGATCGAAAAACGGAGGAGGCCGGCAATCTCTTGCAGGGCCTCGCACCCGGTACGCGGCTGATCGTTCTGGACGAGAACGGCCGCAACATGACCAGCCCCGATTTCAGCCGAAAACTGGAAGACTGGAAGGACGAGGGCGTGCCGGACGTCGTCTTCGCCATCGGCGGCGCCGACGGCCACGGCCGCAGCCTTCTGGACAGGGCCGATCTGAAGCTCGCGCTCGGCGCAATGACATGGCCGCACCAGATTGCCCGCATCCTCCTGGCTGAACAGATCTACCGCGCCATGACGATCCAGTCCGGGCACCCCTATCATCGGGTCTGAGATCGTTGCGAGCCCCGCCGTTTTCGCAGCGCAGAGGCTGGGGTTCGCGTCGTCTGCACAAGTGGAGAAGGGGGATCATTTCCCGCAAAAGATGTCATGTTGAGTAAAAGTCGCGGCATGCGCGCAACACAAGTTTGAAATTATCATTCCAGAATGTGGAATCGCTCCTGAAAATGTGGCGATTCAAGTGTCCTGCCCGTATCTCGCCGCATTCGGCAAGTAATTGAAACCTCAGGGTGTGGACTGTTTGCGTCTCAGCCTGACGCGATCCGGTGGAGGGGATTGTCCCTGGACTGATCGGCGTCGCTGGACGCTCGAGAGTTCGCTGCCCGGGGTTACGCGGCACAAGCGGAAGACATATTAAGCGTTCGGTCATCAGGGTAAACGGATCGTTAACGCTGTCTATGCAACGCTGGAACAAAGTAACCTAAGGGAGCTAGGGCGGGTTGGAATCGTTTCGCATCAAGGCTATGCGCAGACGACTTGGGAGGCGGCTGACGGCACGTCTCCTGAGCAGTGTTCTGTTTGGCCTGGCGATCTTGCCGCTGCCCGGAGACGCGACCGAAACGGTCGAGGATGTCGCCCAGCAGAAGACCCAGCCGTCGCCGCAAACGACCGCGGTCCTGGAACGCAAGAAGCAGCGTGAACAGGAGCTCGCAGCCCTTTCGCGCGACATCGAGGTGTCTACGGACCGTCAGGCTGAGCTTGCCCGCGAAATCAGGGCGCTTGACCGGGATCGGGACACTCTGAATTCGAAGATCATCAGCACCTCCGACACGATCAAGGGGCTGGAAACGGAATTGACTGCGACCGAGCGCCGGCTCGGAAGTCTGGGCGAGAACGAGGATGCGGTGCGTCTGTCTCTCATCTCGCGCCGGGACGTCCTGTCAGAGGTGCTCGCGGCACTTCAGCGCATCGGCAAGCGCCCGCCGCCGGCCCTGGCCGTGAGGCCGAGCGATGCCCTTGCCGCGGTCCGCAGCGCGATTCTTCTGAACGCGGTGATGCCGGAGTTGAAGGTGGAAACTGAAGCTCTTGCGGCGGATCTTGAGGAACTGCATCGGCTCAAGTCGGTGATTGCTGACGAAAAGAAGCGCCTTCGGGGCGATGCGATGCGATTGGCTGAGGAAAAGTCGCGACTTGAGCTTCTGTTGAGCGCCAAAAGGCAGGAACATTCCAAGTCGGTACGGATTCTCGAAGAGGAAAAACAGCGGTCGGCTGAACTGGCGGATCAGGCCGGCTCTTTGCAGGAACTCATCGCCAGCCTGGAGCAGGAGATCGAGAGCGCGCGCGAAGCTGCGGAAAAGTCCCGGCGCGCTGCCGCGGAAGCGAAGCGAAATGCCTCGCGCAAGTTTGATCCGTTCTCTGATCCAGGCAGACTGGCTCCGGCCATCGCCTTTGAGGATGCCACCGGCCAGCTTCCACAGCCCGTTGTCGGGACGATGCTGAAGGATTACGGCCAGGAGGATGAATTCGGTGGACGCACGGAAGGACAATCTATCGCCACAAGGCCGGGGTCTAATGTAACTTCGCCGGCGGATGGCTGGGTGGTCTACTCGGGGCCTTTCCGTTCGTACGGTCAACTCTTGATCCTGAACACCGGCGACGGCTACCATGTGCTCCTGGCCGGCATGGACCGGATCGATGCTGAACTGGGGCAGTTTGTACTGGCCGGGGAACCGGTTGGCGTTATGGGCGCAACCCAGTGGGCGAGCGCATCGACCTTTGGCTTGGGGTCAACCCAGCCAATACTATATGTAGAATTTCGGAAGGACGGCCGCGCGATCGATCCCACCCCCTGGTGGGCGCGCGCAGAAGAAGAAAAGGCTCGCGGATGATACGGAAAGCTTCCTTGCTGCTTGTGGGTGCTCTCATGGGAGCCGCAGCGGTTACCACACTGTCGCAGGTACCGATAAACATGTCGGTGGCCGCCAATGCGGCGGCAACGGACACCTACCGTCAGCTGAATCTGTTCGGCGACGTGTTTGAACGGGTTCGGTCCGACTATGTGGAAGTACCGGACGATGCCCAGCTCATCGAAAACGCCATCAACGGCATGCTCACCTCGCTGGATCCCCATTCCAGCTATATGTCGCCCAAGAGCTTCCGCGACATGCAGGTGCAGACCCGCGGCGAGTTCGGCGGCCTCGGCATCGAGGTGACCATGGAAGACGGGCTCGTGAAGGTCGTCTCGCCGATCGATGACACGCCTGCCGCCAAGGCTGGCGTTCTGGCTGGTGACCTCATCGTCGGCATCGACGGCGAGCAAGTCCAGGGCCTGACGCTGAATGAAGCGGTCGAAAAGATGCGTGGTCCGGTCAACACGGATATCGTCGTCACCCTTCGCCGCGAAGGCCGTGCCGATCCGTTCGACGTCACGATCACGCGCGATGTCATCCGTATCCGCTCCGCCCGCTGGCGTGAAGAGGGCGAGGATGTCGGCTACATCCGTCTGACCCAGTTCAACGAGCAGACCTTCGACGGCCTGAAACAGGCGATCGACGAAATCACGGAAGATATCGGCGAAGATAAGCTCAAGGGCTACATCGTAGACCTTCGCAACAACCCGGGAGGTCTCCTCGATCAGGCGATCGCCGTGTCCGACGCATTCCTGGACCGTGGCGAGATCGTTTCGACCCGTGGCCGCGAAGCCGAGGAAACCCAGCGCTACAACGCCCGTGCCGGCGATCTGACCAACGGCAAGCCGGTCATCGTGCTCGTCAACGGTGGTTCTGCCTCCGCGTCGGAAATCGTTGCCGGGGCGCTTCAGGATCACCGCCGTGCGACCATTCTCGGCACCCGGTCCTTCGGCAAGGGCTCGGTCCAGACGATCATCCCGCTTGGCGCCAACGGTGCCATTCGCCTGACCACGGCGCGCTACTACACGCCGTCCGGTACCTCCATTCAGGCCAAGGGTATCGTTCCCGACATCGAGGCCCTGCAGGACCTGCCGGACGATCTGGTCGGCCGCGTCGACACCAAGGGTGAAGCGGGTCTGCGCGGTCACCTGGAAGGTGACGGCGAGGAAGAATCCGGCAGCCAGGCCTATGTTCCGGCTGATCCGGACGAAGATACCCAGCTGAAGCTGGCTCTGGACCTTCTGCGCGGCAAACAGGTCGACAGTGCCTTCCCGCCGGTATCCGACAGCGCCGCTGTCAAGAATTGATTTGATGCCATGCGCGCCGGACCTTCCGGCGCGCATACTTTTTCGTTCTCGTTCTGCGTATCCCGAAAAACAATGAAGACACCGGCTGCCTGCCGGAAAAAAGGCTCAGGACGGAATGTCGAGCGAAGATCTCACTGCTCCCCTAGGTATGGGAAAACGGCGGCTGGACAGGCTGCCGTTCGGTCTTATCGGTGCCGGCCTTCTGAGCGTGATCGTGACGACCACAATCATCTGGATTGCCGTCGTCGACGATCCCCTGGGCGGTGAACCGGTCGCCGTCCTGCCACTCGATGCCGTGGTGGAAGGTGTGACCTCCCATGACATCGAGGTCGTCGAGATCCGGCCGGGCATCGGCGAGGATCTCGGGCCCGAACTCAGGCCGAATTCCGATCGAGATCTTCTCGGTCCCCGCTACCAGATGGTACAGCGACCCGACGGCCTTGGTCCGGACGCACCCATCAAGGGCCTTTCCATCAATCCAGACAGCCGTGTCAGCGAGCGCACAGATCTGGGCTTCCTGCCCAAGATCAGCGACGCGGGGGTCAGGCCGCTCGACGCCTATTCGCGTCCGGTCATGAGCGAATTTTCGTCGATCCCCAAAATTGCCGTCATCGTCAACGGGCTCGGGCTGAGCGAGGCCGGAACACAGAACGCCATCGATCGGCTGCCCTCAGACGTGACCCTCGCGCTGGCGCCCTATGGTCAGGACCTAGACCTGTGGATGCAGCAGGCGCGCATGAAGGGGCATGAATTGCTGCTTCAGCTGCCGCTGGAGCCGTTCGACTTCCCCGACAACGACCCGGGCCCCGATACGCTGCTTGTCAGTCTTCGACCGGACGAAATGCTCACGAGACTGGCTTTCCTTCTGACACGGGCCACCAACTACGTCGGGACCGTCGCCGATATGGGCGCGCGTTTCACGTCGACGGCGCCGTCGATGGAATTTCTCATGGAGAAGCTGAAAGAGCGCGGACTGATGTTCGTCGACAACGGCACCTCCTCGCGCAGCATCGCGCCGGACATGGCGACGAAGACCCGCCTGCCTTTCAGCGGTGTCGACGTGGTGCTGGACGAAGTGCCGCGCGAAGACAATATCAACGCCAAGCTGCTTCAGCTCGAAGGCGTCGCCCGCGCACGCGGGTTTGCAGTCGCAGCCGGATCTGCTCTTCCGGTGACTGTACGCCAGCTCGAAAAATGGGTACACGATCTGGAAGAACGCGGTCTGCAGCTTGTGCCGATCAGCGCCACCATCGACCGATAATTTCATTTCACACAGGTGTCTCGTGACAAAACTTGAACTCGGACCGGGTTTCCCCGAACCGCGGGATGGTCTTCCCTATCGCCCATGCGTCGGCATCATGCTGATCAATCCCGACGGCAAGGTCTGGATCGGCAGTCGCGATGATGGCGGCAGCAGCTCGAACTATGAGTATGCCTGGCAGATGCCGCAGGGCGGTATCGACAAGGGGGAGGCGCCCGAACGGGCTGCTCGGCGGGAACTGTTCGAGGAAACCTCGATCAGGTCCATCACGCTTCTGGAAGAAGCTCCGGAGTGGTTTGCCTACGACTATCCTGATGATGTGGTCCGCGCGTCGCGCAAGGGCAAATACCGTGGCCAGGCGCAGCGCTGGATCGCCTACCGGTTCGATGGCAGCGACGACGAGATCAACATCCTGACCCCACCGGACGGCCATACGGCCGAATTCAGTGAGTGGCGCTGGGAATCGGCATCCCGCCTGCCGGAGCTGATCGTTCCGTTCAAGCGCCCTGTCTATGAACGCGTCGTTGCAGCCTTTTCGCATCTGACAGCGTGAGATGTGAAATGTCGAATTGAAAAAGGCGGCCACTGGCCGCCTTTTTTTTGTCCGCGCCGATAAGAGCGCAGACACGGTCCTGCAGATGTCGGTAGCGATCCTCCGCCGGCCTCAGTCCGCAACGATGTTGACGTTGAGAAGGTCCGGCAGGGTCTGCGGTGCCGCGATGCTGCCCAGGATCTGGGCGAACGGAACCGGCTTTTCCGGTGACATGGTCACTTTCAGCGTCCCCGGGTTTTCCAGGAATTTCGTCGCCTGCTCCTGCACCATTGCGGTCAGGTTGTCGTTGCCGATCTGGCGGCTCGCTTCAACGGCCTGGCCGACCAGTGCGGCGCGAAACACCTCGGTCGGAATCCCCTGTTTCTCGGCCATATGTGGCAGGCCCCTGGCGGCAAGTCCGTCGTCCTTGAAGACCAGCGACGCGTTGACGAACTGCGCCATGATCGCGGCGACCTGTCCCTGTCCCTCGGGATCTTCAAAGAGTTCCTTGGGCACATTTGCAAATTTCGCGGAGAGCTCGGCGCGGCCGAAACCCTGAACGTCGATCATAATCCGCTCCAGGGTCAGGTCCTTCGTCGCTTCATCCCAGTAGAGCCGCGTTTCATTGGACCATTGGACTTCGGTCAGACCCAGCGCCTGGAACAGTGCCTGAGCTTCCTCGTCGTCGATGTTTTCGACCGATGCCTTCAAGCCTTCGGTCTTGGCGTAAAGGCTTGTCGGGATCGGAGGAACAGTGGTCGAAATGTTGAATTCGGTCTTGCCGATTTCCATTTCGCCCGTATCTGGAAAGTTCAGGCTCAGGCCCTCGATCTCGTAGCCGAGCGACTGCGGCAGGAATGCACGGGTGACCTCAAGCGGATTGTTCTCGGCATAGGACGGATCCTCGAACAGCTTGCCGATCGTTTCCTTCATGGGGCCGAAATCCGCGAACTCGACATCGCCGAGCGCTGCCCAGTCCAGCTTGGCGCTTGCCCCGCCCGGAAGTTCCGGCGCATCAAAGCCGACAATCATCATTTCACCGATACCGTCGGAGCTCATGTCGGACATCGACATTTCCTTGATGTCCACATTGAATTCGGTTTGCTCGTCAGGGTCCGGGATCTTAAGCGCAATACCGGTGGCGCGCGCGTCCGCGATGCCGAAAGCGCGATAGAATTGCAACGCGCCTACGACCAATCCTTCCGGATCGGGTGCCTGATTGTTCAGCAGCTCGTCCAGCAGGGCGAGAACGTCACTGTCACGCTTCACCACGGTGACATCCGAAAAGGATGTCTTGTCGACGTTCATCTTGACCGAGGTGCCCTGTGAAACCTCCTGCTGGCTTTCGTAGTCGATTGCCGACGCGGAGCCGATAAGCGTGACCTTGTCACCCGTTTCCTTGACCGAAGGATCGAAAAGATCAATCAACGCGCCGAGGTCGATGTTCTGGTAGATCGTCTTGCCCTGACTGGTCACCTGATCGAGCAAGCGTCCGCTTTTCGGGTCGAGCGCCTTCAGGTTCTGGGTCATGCGATCGATCGACTGTTCTTCGACCTTGCCGTCATGGACGCCGGCCATCCGATATCCGTCCACCTGACCGGTGCCGGAAAGGACGAGCGTCTCATTGCCGTCTTCCACCTTGAAGGCTTCGATCGTCATCGCGGTCGTATCGACCTTGGTCTCGTCGTAGGACGACATGATTGCGGCGCGCACGAACGGCAGCCACCGGCTGACCTTGTGTTCGGCGTCTTCCGCCGGAAGCGTCGGTATGACGAAGTCGTAATTGGTCACGGCAGCGCCAGACAAACGGCCCTCGATCTTGAGGCGTCCCTTGCCTTCGGCCTCGCCGCTAACGGAAAATTGCGTGTCGTCCGAATAGGTCCAGGACGTCGCCGAGAAGGTGTCGTCCTCATGTGTCAGACCCTGGATGGTCACGGTGCCCGACGCCATCGACAGCGCATAGGTGAGATCGGTCACCTTCGCGGGCTCAATGTCGGTCGGACCGTCGTTGTCGCTGACATCGGTTTCTTCGACGGGTAGGCCCTGAATGACGCCGCTCAGCGCCATCTTGCTGTCGGTCAGCGTGAGCGTGTCGCTGGTTTCGTCATAATTGACGGCGCCGTTCTCGACCTCGAGCCCTAGCGCGCGCAGCGCTTCCACATAAGAGTTGAAGGCGCTGAGGCCGGTCTCTTCCGCAAAGGCTGGCCCCGACATCAGAACCAGGGCACTGCTCATCATGAAGAGGCGGAGGCGGGATCTAGCCGTGACAGGGGTCGACGAAGGGACTGTCTGGGGAATCAATGTGTTGGCTCCAAATCGTATGTGCGAGTTTGACCGATATCAGTTGGTCGATAGCGATATGGCGGCAGATCTTTGACCATTCCGTGACTATGGACCAAACTTCCGGTAGCGTCGACTCGGCCGCTGCCGCGGATCAGGAGAATTCCGCCATCCATTCTTCCCGCACCAATGGATCTGCTTCTGCTGAAAGCTGTTGATCTTTTCGTCCGCGCGCCTCTTCAGCCGGCGCCAGACGGCAAAAGGCCCAGACGGCAGCACTCCGTACGACCGGGTCTTCGTCTTTCAGCAGGTCGGTCACTTTCGGCAGAAGCTGTTCGTCGCCGGAATTTCCAGCCGCGATCAGAACGTTGCGCAGGAAACGCCCGCGACCGACACGTTTGATAGGAGAGCCTGAAAAGAGCTTTCGAAAAGCGCCATCGTCGAGTTGCAGCAGCTTGTCCAGCGAAGGGCTCTTCAGGTCCTCGCGCGCAACCAGCTTCGCCTCGGAGGCGGCCGACGCGAACTTGTTCCAGGGACAAGCGGCAAGGCAGTCGTCGCAGCCGTAGATCCGGTTGCCGATGGCACTCCTGAACGTCCGTGGGATCGGGCCCGGATGCTCTATCGTCAGATAGGAGATGCAGCGCCTTGCATCGAGTTGGTAGGGCGCGGGAAACGCGTCTGTCGGACAGCTTTCCAGACAGGCGCGGCAGGATCCACAGTGATCCGTTTCCGCGCCACTTGCCGGAAGGTCGAGCGACGTGAAGATCGACCCCAGGAAAAACCAGGACCCCAGTTCGCGTGACACCAGATTGGTGTGCTTGCCCTGCCAACCAAGCCCGGCCGCCTCGCCAAGCGGCTTTTCCATGACCGGGGCCGTGTCGACGAACACCTTCACGTCTCCGCCGGCACGCGAGACGATGAAGCTCGCAAGTTCCTTCAGGCGGCCCTTTATGACGTCGTGATAATCCCGATGGCGGGCATAGACGGAAATTCCGCCGGTGGCGGGATCATCAAGATGGGCAAGGGGATGGTTTTCCGGCCGGTCGTCCGGACCGTAGTTCATCGCCACCATGATGACGGAAGAGACGTCCGGCCAGAGAGCCTTGGGCGACGCGCGGCGATCCGCCGTCTCCTCCATCCAGCTCATGGTGCCGTGATAGTCGTTTTCCAGAAAGGTTCTGAGATGCGCTTCGGCCTTGGGAATGCCGGAGGCAGGCGCGATTTTCAGATCGTCGAAACCGAGCTGTCGTGCCTTGGCCTCAAGGGCAGAGAGAAATTTCCCGGTCTTCCTGTCCAAGACGCCCCATAATCCGTCTGGTGTGGTTGCCTGAAGTCACCTGTGAACCTGACGCTGCCGAAAACCCGCCCGGCTGGACGGCAGATCCGAAACCAAAGCCCGAACCCTAGAAATCGAGATCCGCATAGGAGGGAGCCGCCGGCATGCCGAGCACCTTTTCACCCAGAAGTGGGCGCATGCTCGGGCGTGATTTCACCCGCGCATACCATGCCTTGATGTCTTCCTCTTCGTTCCAGGGAACTTCCCCCAGATAGTCGGCGCAGGACAGGCCAGCCGCAAGAGCAAAATCGGCAAAGGAAAGCCGGTCGCCCGCCAGCCACCGCCGCGAGGCGACCAGATAACCGAAATACTTCAGATGGTGATGGATGTTGGCGCGCGCGACACGCAGCGCTGCCGAATCCGGCTCGCCGCCACCGGCGGATTTCGGCATGATCTGCTTGTAGATCCGCTCGCGGACCAGATGTCCGACGACCTCCTGATCGAATTTCCCAAGCCCCCACTCCACCAGCCGCCGGGTTTCGGCGCGGGCGTCCGGGTGATCGGGCATCAGGCGACGGTCCGCTACAGCATAGCCGCGGGTCTCGTCCAGATACTCCATGATCGGGAATGCGCCGCAGATCGCTGGCCCTTCATTCTCCACCAGAACCGGAACGGTACCGGCGGCATTCAGCACCAGGAGGTGCTGCGGCCGCTCCCAGGGATTGACATGGTGCTCTTCGAACGCGGCGCCGTACTCGCTCAGTATGAGCCTCACGAAGCGGGAGGAAGGTGAGAGCGGATGATGATAGAGCGTCAGCATGTGAGCGTTTAGAGCCTGAACTGTGGCAAGACTACGTCAAAGCCGGGATGGTGGAGGAGAAATGCCCGAAACAATCTGAAGTTCCGAACAGGCTTCTGCGCTCGTGCGGCAAATCACGTTACGGCGCAGTTTGCCATCAATATGGTTATCAAGGGTTTGACGAGACCGGGATAGTCCGGCAAAGAGGCGTTGGAATGATGCGGTGCGGAATTTCCCACACCGGGATTGCGGCCTTTCGGCCGAAAATCATCCAGCCTTTTTTTGGAGACATGAATTACCATGGACGCCCATACGATTGTGAATGCTCTGATTCTGGGAATCGTCGAAGGCCTGACCGAATTCATCCCGGTCTCTTCCACTGGACATATTCTGCTGCTGGGCCATTTTCTGGGCTTTGAAAGCACGGGCAAGACCTTCGAGGTTTTGATCCAGCTTGGTGCCATCCTGGCCATCCTCTCCGTCTATTTCGGGCGTTTGTGGGCACTGGCAACATCGCTCCCGTCAGATCCCGCAAGCCGGCGTTTCGTTGCCGGCATTCTGATCGCCTTCCTGCCGGCAGCCGTCATCGGCGTCATGCTGCACGGGTTCATCAAGAACGTCCTGTTCGAAACGCCGTCGCTGATTTGCGCGACGCTGCTGATCGGAGGGATCATTCTCCTGTGGATCGATCGCCTGCCACTGCGCCCTCGCTACACCAACGTCATGGATTACCCGCTGTCTCTGTGTCTCAAGATCGGGTTCTGCCAGTGCCTTGCCATGGTGCCCGGCGTTTCGCGCTCCGGGGCCACCATTGCCGGTGCGCTGCTCATGGGCACGGACAAGCGGTCCGCCGCCGAGTTCTCGTTCTTTCTCGCCATGCCGACCATGGCCGGCGCCTTTGCCTACGACCTTTACAAGAACCGCAACGTGTTGTCGGCAAACGATGCGGTGATCATCGGCGTCGGTTTCGTCGCCTCCTTCATTGCAGGCGTTTTCGTGGTTCGCGGGCTTCTGGACTTCGTCTCCCGGCACGGCTTTGCACCGTTTGCCTGGTGGCGCATCGGCGTCGGCCTTGCAGGCTTCGCGGGGCTCTACTTCTTCGGCTGAGGCCGGCCGGCGGCGATCTGCCGCCGCCGCTCATGCGTTTCAGGCCGACTGCTCCAGCGGCATGTCTTTAGCATACAGCCGAGCCAGTTCGGCCAGTTCGGCCGCCAGTTCCCTGCGCAGGTCCTGCGGCTCGATGAGTTCCGCCCCCGGGCCGAGCCATCGGATCAGGGGCAGGACGCGGGCGCGGGAGGTGTTGGGCACGCTGACCATGATCCGCCCGTCGCACGCAGGTGTGAAGACCGCGTGGCGATAGTACCAGTCAGCGCTCAATTGCCGGGCCTGCTGCGGTGTGATCAGGATCTTGGCAATCTGTTCTTCCTTCTCCCAGCGGCGCATCGCCTGCGAGAGCCAGGCGCCGCCGAGAAGGCTCTCGATCGAGAATTCCTTGTTGGGCCGGAAGAACAATCCGCTGACCTCAAGGTTCCGCACCCGGTCCGCCCGGTAGACCTTCAGAACATCGGTATCAACGCAGCGGCCCGCCAGGTACCACAGGTCCCGGTCGAACATGATGCCGTACGGCTCGACATCGTGCTCGCGGACCGTTTCACGCGCCGGATTGATATGCTCGAACCGCACCCGCTTGCCGTCGAGAATACCGGCCATGAAGCCATCCAGCGCCTTCTGCCAGTCTTCGGTCGCTTCCGCCTTTGTGCCCGCGTGGAAAATGTCGGGCGGGATCGGTTCGATGCCGACAATGCGGTGGGTTTCCTTGAGGAGGCCGTGCACCGTTTTGGGCAGGGAGGCGAGCAGCTTCTTTTCAGCCGACGTCAGGTCGCCGGCAAGTGGCACTGTCCGGCTGCTGCGCACCAGGGCCATGGCGGACAGAAGCGCCGCCGTCTCGTTGCGGGTGAGGGCGACAGGCGGCTGCAGATAACCGCTCGCCAGCCGGTAGCCGCCTTCGGCGCCGCGCTCCGCGTCCACCGGCACGCCAAGGGCGATCAACCGGTCGATGTCGCGGTAGACGGTGCGCAGCGAGACCTGGAAACGGTCCGCAAGCACGGTCGCGGGTACAAGCTTGCCGCCGGTCAGCAGCAGCAGAATGCCAAGAGCACGTTCGATCGGGTTCATGAAGTCTCTGTCCCTGCGGGAGTCGCAAAAAAAATCTAACGCGGGAACAGAACGAGAGCAAACCTGACTCCCTGCTGTCAGGATTGACCCCCCATTATCTCCTTGTCCCCCGAAAACGGTGGACCCGACCCCTCAAGGAGAAGAGACATGAGCCTTGGAATCGAAACTGTTTATCGCAACCGTGCCCGCAATCGTGGCTTACTGCTTGATGCCGTTCGTCTTCTTGCCGAAAAGCTTCGCCGCTATTACCTCCGCCGCCAAACTCACCGCGCTTTGTCTCGCCTGACAGAAGGGGATCTCAAGGACATTGGCTTCTTTCGCACCGAGCTCGGCTACGAGGAATTGCAGGAAGATAGGATACGGACCCGTGACTGGAAATAAGCGCGATCTGTGGCTGGCAGATGCCTCTGTCAGCCACAGCACCGTTCGCCATTGCCATGGCAAATATCGCGTTTTGAGAACGTCATGCTGGCAAGGGCCTGCTTGCTGGAGTGCATCTTCGCCGTCGGACAGGGCCAGGGCGAACCGGCCGGAGGAAGAAGTGTCGATGAAAGGGCAGACCGGCAGATTGGCGATGTGTCAGACGACAAGCGCCGTCTCAAGCCTCGGGACGGCTGGATATTGTCTGATCCGCCAGAGCCGTTCGAAAACCCCTGACCGACGCAGCCGAAGGCTGTGCGCCGGAAAACTCGCAGCGTCTTTCCGAAGAAGGCGGGCAGCAGTTCCGTCATCAATGATGACAAACCACCCAGGCAGACAATGAACCCCGCCCAGGCCGGTTTTCTTGCAGCGACCTCAGGTCGTACGGTGGGCGTCGTACTGACCGTGTTCGCGAAAGCGTTCCAGGTAGGTGGGCAGAACGGCTTCGATGGTCGAGGCGGAAATGCCCATTCCTTCCAGCGTCCGTCCGTCCGCCTTGGCGGCATCGGAGACCACGTTGTCGCTTTTCAGCAATTCCACCTGGTCGGAGGTGAGCGGCGCGCCGGGAAAAAGCTGCAGGACCTTGCCCATCATGGATGCGACAGGGAAGGGGATCGGCAACAGGGGGCGCGAGCGGCGGGTGACTTCGAGAACTTCCTCGATGCAGTCTCGGAAGCTTTTCACCTCCGGTCCGCCGATTTCATAGACCTCACCGGACTTCAGCTTGCCGTCCACCGATTGTGCGACCGCTTCGGCGACGTCGCAGACATAGACCGGCTGGAACTTCGTCTCGCCGCCGCCGATCAACGGAAGCACCGGCGCAATCCGTGCCATGTTGGCGAACTGGTTGAAGAAATCGTCTTCCGGACCGAACACGATGGAGGGACGCAGAATGATGCTGTCAGGCAGCGTCTCCAGAACGCCGGCTTCCCCGGTCGCCTTGGAGCGTGCATAGGCCGAGCCGCTGTCGGCATCCGCACCGATGGCGGAAATATGGGTGATGCCGGAAAGGCCGGCCGCTCGTGCCGCTTCGGCGATTGCGCGGGGCCCGAAGCTCTGAACCGCATCGAAGCTCTGCTTGCCTGACGGCGACAGGATGCCGACGGCATTGACCACGGCATCGGCACCGATCACGGCCCGGTCGACGGACCAGCGGTAGCGCAGGTTCGCCTGGATCGGCATGATCTGTCCCGGCACGCCGAGAGGCTGCAGATGGGTGGCCAGATCGGGGCGGCGCACTGCAACGCGCACCCGGTAGCCGCGCTTCGCCAGGGCCTGAACGATATGGCGGCCGAGAAAACCCGATCCGCCGAAAACCGTAACGAGCTTGCCATTAAGTGATGTGGACATCCTCAACTGCCTTCTGTCGCGTCCAAAAGGATTGGCCGGACAGCGGAAATCGCGGTTCGGCTTCCCAGTCTCATAGCCCTTTGCGCGGGTTGTGTGAAGGGCTCCCTGTGCATGAAGAAAAAAAGTCTTACAGCATGATTGACAAGATTCCACATGCCCCTTACAAGCCCCCCTCACAGCCCAGGTGGCGGAACTGGTAGACGCGCTAGCTTCAGGTGCTAGTGCCCTTACGGGCGTGGAGGTTCGAGTCCTCTCCTGGGCACCAAATATAATTCTGAACATCCAGTTCGGTTCGGAATGACTGAAAAAACGGCTCGCTTCGGCGGGCCGTTTTTCGTTTTGGCGCATCAGACAAGAACAGCATTCGTTTTGTTCGGAGTGTGCTGCCTCCTCCTTGTCTGCAAACGGTAATTCTCATCTGTTTCCGTAGATTCGACGGGAGAGAATTTGTTTTGATACCCGTAATATTTGCATATTAAACGCAAGAATTGTAGAAATTGGCAATAAGTACAAGTAATATTTCATATATAAAGAAAATTTTTCTTTCTATTTTTTGATGAAGATAAATTTATTAACAGTTGCCCGGTATGACGTTGGGTCAAATTGCTCGTCATTGGGTGGAGATTCGATGTTCAATAACAATAGATGGAAATCTGCGTTCGAGGCGCTGAGCCGATCTCAGGCGATTATCGAGTTTGCGCCGGATGGAACCATCCTTGAAGCAAATCGCAATTTTCTGGACGCGATGGACTACTCCCTTGACGAGATCAAGGGAAAGCATCACCGGATTTTCGTGGACCCCGAATTTGCGGCCAGCCCGGATTATGTGGCGTTCTGGAAGAAACTGAACCAGGGCGAGTTCTCGTCCTCCGAATTCCTGAGGTTCGGAAAGAACGGCAAGGAGGTCTGGATTCAGGCCACCTACAATCCGGTGACCAATTCGGCCGGCAAGGTCGTTCGCGTGATCAAGGTTGCCACCGACATTACGGATCGAAAGCTGCGCAGTGCGGACGCCGAAGGGCAGCTCAGCGCGATCAACAAGTCCCAGGCGATGATCCATTTCGACCTGGACGGCAACATTCTCGACGCCAACAAGAATTTCCTGGACGCGATGGGCTACACCCTCGAAGAGGTCAAGGGCCATCATCACAGCATGTTCATCGAGCCGCAGGAGAGAGCGAGCGAGGGTTACAAGAAGTTCTGGAAGGAACTCCGCGCGGGAAAATTCCAGGCCAATGAATTCAAGCGGTTCGGCAAGGACGGCAAGGAAGTGTGGATCCAGGCGTCCTACAACCCGATTCTCGACGGCTCGGGCCGACCGTTCAAGGTGGTGAAATTCGCGACCGACCGGACCAGCCAGGTTCGCGAACGCAGCCGCAGAACGTCGGTTCAGCAGCAAATCGACCAGGACCTGGTTGGCATCGCCGAGCAGATTGCGAACACCACCGCACAGGCGGCCGATTCCGCATCGGCGTCCGAACAGACGTCGTCAAGCGTTCAGGCGGTTGCAGCCGCCGCTGAAGAACTGGTCGCCTCCATTCAGGAAATCAGGCGCCAGGTCCAGACTGCGCTCCAGGTCTCCGAAAGCGCGATCGGGGAAGCGGAACAGTCCGGCCAGATCATGTCGGGCCTGTCGGAAGACGCAAAGACCATCGGGTCGGTGATCGAGCTGATCAATGGTATCGCGGAACAGACCAACCTGCTTGCCCTCAACGCCACCATAGAGGCGGCGCGTGCCGGTGAGGCGGGCAAGGGGTTCGCCGTCGTTGCATCGGAGGTGAAGAACCTCGCGTCGCAGACAAGCAAGGCGACTGAGGAGATCTCGCAGCAGATCGGAAGAATGCAGGAGACAACGGGAGACGCGGTCGAAGCCATCGATCGTATCATGGCCGTCATCCGCAACGTTGGCGATATCGCCTCCAGCATTGCGTCTGCGGTCGAACAGCAGTCGTCCGTCACGCACGAGATTTCGTCGAACATGCAGATGGCGGCGCAGGGCGTTGATCAGATCACGTCAAGCATGCAATCCATCTCGTCGGCGACCTCCCAGATCGATACGGCGACCAGAAACGTCAAGGCCGCGTCTCAATCTCTGATGTAGGGCGGAGCGGGCCGGCCCCTTCAGGTTAGCTGGCCGCATGGCTGGCAAGCGCGTTGTCGCCCTTCCGAGCTGAGCGTCGGCTCTTCGAAGAGGGGGCTTCAGGCGGAGGCGCGCGTGACGATTTCGAAGCCGAGGTCGACGACGACGCGTTTCTTTTCGCCGCCGTTCAACCGCGTCAGGATCGTGTCCGCAGCCTCCTTGCCAAGGCGGTTGCGGTCGACACGCACGGTCGTCAGGGCCGGCTCCAGATGGGCTGCGAATTCCTGATCGCCGAACCCGATAATGGCAAGATTACCGGGAACGTTGATCTCGCAGGCCTGGGCTTCGATCAGCAGTCCCTGCGCCAGAACATCCGAGCTGCAGAAGATCACGCCGGTCCGCAACGCCTCCCGCTCGATCAGATCGGAGAGGGCAGCCCGGCCAGACGCGATGCTGGCCGGCCCCTCGCAGTCATGGGCCGCCACCGGCGTGCCGCCAAGCGATGTCATGCGCGCGGCAAAGGCATCGCGCCTGCGGTGTGCCCGCTCATCATTCGCCGTCACTGTCGCCGCTTGGGTGTAGCCCGTCGCCATCACGTAATCGGCAACGGCGCGGCTCGCCTCGACGTGCGAAAAGCCGACGCACATGTCGATGGGCGTGTCGGTAATGTCCCAGGCCTCGACAACGGGGATATCCGCGCCCAGCAGCATCTTGCGGGCCTGTGCGGAGTGGTGGATTCCGGTCAGCAGAATGGCGTCCGGGCGGCGGGAGAGGTGACTGGCGATCGCCTTCAGCTCCTCTTCCGGTTCGAACCCGGTTTCCGACAGAAGCAACTGGTAGCCTGCTTCCCGCAAGCTGTCGCTGAACGTCTTGACGAAGGACGAGTAGACGACGTTCGTCAGCGAGGGCACCAGCGCGGAGATCAGTCGACTGCGTTGCGAGGCCAGAGCACCGGCGATGGCATTGGGAACGAAGCCCGTCTGTTCGATGGCGCTGTGAATGCGCCTCAGCGTATCGGCGGACACCTTGTCCGGTTCGCTGAGCGCCCGCGAGACAGTGACCTGGGAGACGCCTGCCATACGTCCGACGGTCGCCATGGTCACCCGGACGCCGGTCCGCTGCCTCTTTGCCTGAGTTGCCTTTGTGTCGCTCATGCGCCCTGCGAAATACTGTTCTCTCGAGGTGTCTTTCTTAAAGGCTGCGATAACGGAGAGCCAGTCTTCATCAGTCGCGCCGTGCCTGTCTTGCGAGATAAAGGGAAATGAGGATCGAGCCGGAAATCAGCACCCACAGCACCATCGCGATCCAGCTCTTGGTGAAGAAGATCGTCGGATCGCCAAAGGACTCCAGGCTTTTCACGAAATAGACCTCCGCCGATGGGCCCAGGATGAAACCGATGATGAAAGGCGCGATTTCCAGGCGTGTATGGTAGGCGACCCAGCCGAACAGGCCGAAGATCGCCAGTGTCCACACGTCGAACATGATGCCGTAATTGATCGTATAGGCCCCGATCACGCACATCATCAGGATGATAGGATACAGGATGTGCTTCGGCACGGTCACGATCAGCGCCACGTAGCGGATGGCGAAGAACATCATGATGAACATGGCCGCATTGGCGATCATCATGGCGAAGATCATCGCATTCCAGGTGTCCGGGTTGTTGCCGATAAAAAGCGGTCCCACCTGAATGCCCTGCAGGGTAAAGGCTCCGATCAGCAGGGCCGTGGTCGAATCGCCGGGAATGCCAAGAGACAGCAGCGGGACCAGTGCGCCTCCGGTGAGGCCGTTGTTGCCCGCCTCCGAGGCCATGATGCCTGCCGGCTCACCCTTGCCGAAATTGTCGCGGTTCTTCGAGAAGGTCTTGGCGTTGGTATAGGCCAGGATCGACGCTGCCGAACCGCCGACGCCCGGAAGAATGCCGACGAAGGTTCCGATCCCGGAGGATCGGATCAGGTTGAGCATCTGTCCCTTGAAGACCGAGAAGGAAAAGCGCGAGGAGTGTCCGACCTTGACCTCGCTGCGCGACAGTCCCCTTGGGACGCCCAGTTCCGCCTCGCACAGGACTGCGGTCAGTCCGAACAGTCCGATCAGGACCGGGAGGAGGGAAAAGCCGCTGTCGAGCCAGTAGTCGAGGCCGGGCGGTATGAGCCGTGTCTTGCCGTTGCCCCCGTCCGACAGGTCGTAGACCCCGATCAGGCTGATGAAGATGCCGAGGACCCCGGAAAAGATGCCGACCAGCGTGTCCTTCGACAGCGCTGCCATCACGGTCATCGCGAAGAAAATGATCAGGAATTTCTCGACATATGAAAAGCGGATCGCGAAATCGGCCAGCACGGGCGCGAACAGGAACAGGATCGCCAGCGAGATCAGGCCGCCGACCAGCGACGACACGATGCCGATCTTCAGCGCACGTTCACCTTCGCCGCGCCGGGTCATCGGATAACCGTCGAAAGTGGTGGTGATGGAGGAGGGCGTTCCGGGGATGTTGAGAAGGATCGCCGGCACCAGGCCACCTGAAATGCCGCCGACATAAAGCCCAAGCAGCAGGGCCAGACCGTTTTCAAGGCCGAGGGGGTACGTGAGTGGCAGACAGACGGCGACAGCCATGGTGGCCGTCATGCCGGGGATTGCGCCGAAGACGATGCCGACAAAGGTTCCGGCAACGATCAGCGAAAGGAAAAGAGGCGTCACGAATGCGAAGAGTTCCATGGGAGCCGGGCCTCAGGGCAGTGTCAGGAAGAAGACGTCGGTGAACAGCCACCACACGAGTGTCGGCACCACCAGCGCGACGACAGCAATGGTCGCAACAGGCCTCAGGCCACGGTCATGCAGGAACAGGGCACCGGTGAGAAAAACGAAGGGGATGGAGCACAGCAGGAAACCCATGCCCGTGTTCGGCCACATGTCGCCGACCGGCACCATCAGCGAGAAATAGACCAGAGTGAGAGCAATGGTTCCGAAGAACCGGACCTTGTCCATGTTGGAAAATATCCGTGCCCAATGGTTGCCGGACGCGAGGATGCTCCTGCGCTCGCGTACCACGATGGAAAGACCGAGAACGGCCAGCACGCAGGCAATGATGGTCGGAAACAGAAGGTGCGACGATTCAAAGTCGATCGTCACTCTGGTCAGGTCACCCATGGGGTCTCCATGCAATTCGGGTGAGGGGCGGCGGTGCCGCCGCGTTTCGTCGATTGATGGTGCCGCGGCCAGCCGTGCACGACCTCAGCTGAGGAAGGCCGAAGGCCTGTCTCGAAGGATGGACGGCACGCTCGATGCATGCGGTCCATCCTTCCAGGCTTCGCTATGCTCCGTGCCTCAGGACGAGGAGGGGCGGGAGCAACTGGAGCTGGGCACGCAGAGCGCCGTCAGTTGGTCGTAATCTCGCTGATCACGTCCTTGTAGGTATTGCGCTTGGCTTCAAGATGTGCGCGCGCCTTGTCGGAAGGGAGGAAGTTCGGGATGAAGAAGGACGCCTTCTGACGCTTCTGGATTTCGCCATTCTCGAAGATCTCCGCAAGGGCCGTATCGATCTGGCTGACGATGGCATCATCCATTTCGGCGTTGTAGAGAAAGAAGAATTCCTTGTCGAAGGTGAAGTTCTCCGCGTCGTTCAGCGGCACGTTGGTTTCAGGAGAGGCATATTTCAGCAACTTGTCCCGCGTGGTGTCGCCCATGCCCTGTTCCGGCGCCTGTTCGAGCGTTTTCGGACGGGCGGTGATCCAGACGAATTTCATCGCCTTCTGGTCGTCGTCAGCCAGCTGGGTGAACTGTTCGTTCGCCTGGATGGAGCCGTTGATCACGTCGGCAAGGTCGTCCCACATGGCCTGGTTCTTGTCGGATTGCGAACCGGTGTTGACGGCGACGAGATTGGCTTCCGAGCCAGGTGAGCGCAGCCTGGCAGCGTTCTTCATGGCCGAGAAGCCGATTTCGGATACGCCGCCCGGCTGGATGGCGACACGCACCTTCTCGCCGGCTTCCGCAGCTGAGAGAATCTCTCCCATCGTGCCGTATTTGGCATTCTTGGCGACGAGATAGGCGTTGCCCGGATTGATCGCGACAGTCGGGCCGATCTTGTAGGTGGAGAAGGGGTCCTTGTAGCCTTCACGGCCGTAAAGCTCGCCGAGATAGGACTGGTCGTGGAAGATCATCAGCGTCGTGCCGCGCTTGTCGCGCTCCAGCGCCTTGAAGGCGGCCGTGGCGCCGACAGCGTCGACCTTGATGTTGATGCCGAGCTTGTCGGCAAGGGCATCGGCGACGATGGCCGAGTTCTGATAGGTGTCGCCGCCGGTCGAGGTCGAGCCGATCACGAGGCGGACATTGCGCGGCAGTTCCTGCGCCATCGCAGTCAGCGAGGTTGCGGTTAGGGCCGTTGCACCGAGCACGGCAAGGGCGAGCCTGCGAGTAATGGTCATGAAATCCTCCCTGTGCGCCCGCGTATTGCGGGTGCGATCTGTGTGCACAGCCGCCTCCCAAGCGGCTGTTGGCAAGTTATGTATGCGCAAACATTTCGTGCCATACCTTAAACATCGCTGTCAATAGCCCAAGTATTGAACTGAATAGCGAGGTGATGGGTGCGTCTTCCACGACTTGACAACAATTTATGTATGCGCATACATCTGGAGCAAGAACGAGACGGGAGGACGCAATGAGCGGGACCAGGAAACGGAAGACAACGGGCGAATTGCGCAGCGCGCGCTGGTTTGCGCCCGATGATCTGAGGTCCTTTGGTCATCGTTCACGGATGATGCAGCTGGGCTATTCGGAAGAAGAATTCCGTGACAGGCCGATCATCGGCATCCTCAACACATGGTCGGAGTTGAACTCCTGCCACGGACATTTTCCCGAGCGGGTTGAAAACGTGCGCCGAGGCGTGCTGCAGGCCGGTGGCTTTGCCGTCGAGATGCCGGCGCTGTCGGTCGACGAGAGTTTCACCAAGCCGACGTCCATGCTCTACCGCAACATGCTGGCCATGGAGACGGAGGAGATGATCCGCTCCCATCCACTTGACGGGGTGGTGCTGCTCGGCGGCTGCGACAAGACCACGCCGGGTCTTGTCATGGGGGCGATCACGGCCGGCGTTCCCTTCATCTTCCTGCCGGCGGGACCGATGCTGCGCGGTCACTATGCCGGCCGCATTCTGGGCTCGGGCTCTGACGCCTGGAAATATTGGGACGAACGGCGCGCCGGCAACATCACCGACGAGGAATGGCTCGGCATCCAGGGCGGGATCGCGCGGTCCGTCGGCACCTGCATGACCATGGGCACGGCCTCGACCATGACGGCGATCGCAGATGCAATGGGCCTGACGCTGCCCGGTGCCTCTTCCATTCCCGCCGCCGACGCAGGCCATCAGCGCATGGCGAGCGACTGTGGCAGGCGGATTGTCGACATGGTCTGGGAGGACCTGACCCCGGACGAGATCATCACGCCCGCAGCGGTGCGCAATGCCGCCATCGTCGCGATGGCGACCGGCTGCTCCACAAATGCCGTTGTCCATCTGATCGCTATGGCGCGGCGCGCCGGCGTGAATTTCACCCTCGATGATCTCGACGAGCTTGGACGCGTCACGCCGCTGATCGCCAATATCAGGCCCGCCGGCAAGGACTACCTGATGGAGGATTTCTTCTACGCGGGCGGCCTGAGCGCGCTGATGACGCAGATTTCCGAACGGCTCGACACGACAGTGATGACGGTTTCAGGCAAGTCGCTCGGCGAGACCCTTGAGGGGGCGGAAGTCCATAACGACGATGTCATCCGCCCGCTCTCCAACCCGGTCTATCATGAAGGCTCGCTGGCGCTTTTAAGAGGCAACCTCTGTCCCGATGGAGCCGTGATAAAGCCCGCCGCGTGCGATCCGAAATTCCATGTGCACGAAGGCCCCGCTCTTGTCTTCGACAGCTATCCGGAGATGAAGAAGGCTATCGATGATGAGAACCTCGACGTGACGCCGGATCACGTTCTGGTCCTGAGGAATGCCGGTCCGCAAGGCGGACCCGGCTTTCCCGAATGGGGCATGCTTCCCATTCCAAAGGCGCTGATAAAAAAGGGGCACCGTGACATGCTCCGCATCTCCGATGCGCGCATGTCCGGAACGTCCTACGGCGCCTGTGTTCTCCACGTCGCGCCGGAGAGTTTCATCGGCGGGCCGCTGGCGCTGTTGAAGACCGGCGACACGATCCGCCTCGACATTCCGAACCGCCGTCTCGACATGCTGGTGGACGACGCCGAACTTGAGCGCCGCCGCGCCGCCTGGGCCGCCCCCGAACCCCGCTTCGAACGTGGTTGGGGCTACATGTTCTCCAGGCATGTCACCCAGGCGGACACCGGCTGTGACTTCGATTTTCTGGAACGGGGCTTCGGCAAGGCAGCCGGAGAGCCGGACATCTTTTGACAGGTTTCCCATGACACACGATCTTGAAAAAGCGCTCCGGGGCATCTCCGGCATCCTCGTCACGCCCTATGACCGTCAGGGCGAAATTGCACCTGATCGGCTGATACCCGTCATCGACCGGGCTCTGGGCGCGGGCGTTCATATGCCGGTCGTCAATGGCAATACCGGCGAGTTCTATACCCTTACCACCGACGAAGCCTGCACCATGGTGCGGGAGGTTGCCGCGATGGTGGACAGCCGGGCGCCGCTTCTAGCGGGCGTCGGCCGCGGTATCCGTGATGCCTGCCGGCTGGCGGAAGCCTCTGCCGAGGCGGGTGCGGCCGCGCTCATGATCCATCAGCCACCGGATCCCTTCGTATCCCCTCGTGGAACGGTCGCCTATGTGGAGAAGGTGGCGAAGGCCGGCGGCGGCCTGCCGGTGATGCTCTATCTGCGCAACGATGCCATCGGCACCGACAACATCAAGGCGCTGTGCGACCTGCCTGGCGTGAAGGGCGTCAAATGGGCGACACCCAATCCTCTGAAGCTTGCCACCGCGATCGCCGCCTGTGACCCATCCATTGTCTGGGTCGGCGGCCTTGCCGAAGTCTGGGCACCGCCGCTCTACGCGGTCGGGGCACGAGGGTTCACGTCGGGGCTCATCAATGTGTGGCCGGAACGTTCGGTTGCCATTCATGCCGCCCTCGACGAAGGCGATTACGAAAAGGCCAACACGCTCATCGCCGGAATGAGGGCCTTTGAGGATATTCGCGCAGAAGAGCTGAACGGCACCAACGTCACGGGTGTCAAGGCGGCCCTTCAGGCGCTGGGCCAGGACTGCGGTCCGACCCGCCCGCCATCCGCATGGCCGCTGACGGACGCCCAGCAGGTGAAACTCGACACATTCCTTGAAACCAACGGCCTCATCTGAGGGAGACCGAAATGACCGATCAGGCAACCGCCCCCTATGTGCTCTCCGATCAGACTCGCGAGAAATACCGGAAGATCTCGACAGCCTCCGTCGCGACAGCGCTCTACAAGCGCGGCCTTCGCAACCAGTTCATCCAGGGGGTGAAACCGGTCGCCCCGAAGGACGAGGTGATGGTCGGCCAGGCCTTCACCCTGCGCTACATTCCGGCGCGCGAGGACCGCAACCTGATCACCGTCTTCCGCGATCCCGGCCATCCGCAGCGCGTGGCCGTAGAAACCTGCCCGCCCGGACATGTGCTGGTGATGGATGCGCGCAAGGATGCGAGAGCGGCGACCGCAGGCTCCATCCTCGTCACCCGGCTCGCCATGCGCGGCTGTGCGGGCATCGTTTCCGACGGAGGGTTCCGCGACTGCGACGGCATCGGCAAGCTCGACATGCCGGCCTATGGTGCCAATCCGTCCGCGCCGACCAATCTCACCCTTCACGAAGCGCTCGACATGAATGTGCCGATCGCTTGCGGTGATGCGGCTGTCTTTCCGGGCGATGTGCTTCTGGGCGACAAGGACGGCGTCATGGTCATTCCGGCCCACCTGGCCGAGGAAATCGCTGACGAATGCCTGGGAATGGAAAGCTATGAGGACTTCGTGATGGAGGAGGTTCTGGGCGGAGCCGGGATCATCGGTCTCTATCCGGGCACTCGGGAGGAAAACCTGACAAAGTACCGGAAATGGCAGGAACGCAACGGAAGATAAGCGCCTTGCGTTAGGAAAGAATATTGTTTTTCAATCAACCTGTTGATTGCGCGCGTCATACGTGCACAACTTGACGCACGGTTCGAGGCAGCCGCTCCCAGAGGTGGGGTGTCCGAGCCATTTAAATCGATTTGAATGACTCTGGGAGGAGTTGCAAGATGTTGAAGAAGTTCCTGGGCGCGGCGATCGTATCCGTGTCCGCAATCGCCCTGTCGGGCGCCGCATTTGCCGCTGACTACAACTGGACGTTCCAGACCTCGGAAACTGCAGGCGAACCCGGTTTCGTCAACAAGCAGAAGTGGGCGGAAAACGTCGAGAAGATGTCCGGTGGGCGCATCGAGATCGAGATCTTGCCGATTGGCGCAGTTGTCCCGCACACCGATACGCTGGAAGCCGTCGGCACGGGTATTCTCCAGGGTCACCTGACCGACCCGAGTTATTTCGCCGGCAAGGACCCGGCTTTCGCCATGATGGGTAACCTCGTCGGCGCGTGGAGCGACCCGTTCGAGCTGATCGGCTTCATGCAGTCCGGTGGCGGCCATGAGCTTTATTCGGAGCTGGTCGAGCCTTATGGCGTGCATTTTCTCGGCGCTGCGGCGACCGAGCCGGAAGCTTTCGTTTCCAGCGTGCCGATTCGGTCCGTGGACGACCTGAAGGGCGTGAAGCTGCGTGCTCCTGAAGGCATGGTCTACGAGATCTTTTCCAAGGCTGGCGCGTCTCCGGTGGCCCTGCCGGGTTCGGAAGTCTTCACCGCACTCGACAAGGGTGTGGTCGACGCGGCCGACTACACGGTGTTCGCCACCAACCAGGCTCAGGGCATGAACGACATTGCCCATTATCCGCTCTATCCGGGCTTTCACTCCCTGCCTCTGATCGACATTTCCATGAACAAGGAAACCTGGGACGGTCTGCCGGACGACCTGAAGGCGGTCCTGGAAGCGTCGGTCGACAAGTTCATCTTCGATCACGTCTATTCGGTCCGCAAGCTGGACGCCGAAGCGGTTGCGACGGCCAAGGAGAACCCGGAAATCGAGATCATCAACTGGTCGGGTGACGAGCGTGCGAAGTTCCGTCGCATCGCACAGGAAGAATGGGAAACCTGGGCCGGCAAGACCGAAATGACCCAGCGCTACTACGACGCCGTCGTCGCCTTCCTGAAGGGCCGTAACCAGCTCTGAGGAATGCGCGGGCTGTTCCGGCTTTCGTCCTTCGGTCCGGTTTCTCCGGTCTGTGGGACGCACCGAAAAGGCCCAAAGCCTTCCGGCCTTTCCCTTTCCGAGCAGGCCGGAAGGTTCGTTTCGAAGAATGGCGGCAAGCAGTGGGCACGCGGTCGACCTTTCGATCTGCGCGCCCATTCGACCCTCGGGTACAGGGCAATCGCCCTGAATTCTTGTTGCCAAGGCCGATGGCGGTTCCGCCATCGCTCCCACCGAAAGCCGACCTGCGCCCGGCCTGATCCCTGGTCGGGCGCAGCCTTGTTCATCCTGGAGGACAGCCGTGTCGGAAAATCCGGACATCGTTGAGAATACAGAAGACACCACTGCGGAGACCCGCACGGGCCTTGATCGCATCATCGCCCATTCCGCAAAGATATTTGCCTGGGCCATTTTCGTCGCGTTCGCGGTCAGCGTTTATGAGGTGATTGCGCGATACGTCTTCGACAGTCCCACCTACTGGGCGCATGAAACGACGACGTTTCTGATTGGGGCAATCTTTCTGGTCGGCGGACCGATCGCGCTTGCCCGCGACAAGCACATCCGCGTGCGCATGATCTACGACTCGGTCTCCCCGGCAACACGGCGATGGCTCGACATCGTCAATTCCCTGATCGCGATGGTCTTTTTCGCCGGCCTTGGCTACGCCGGCTGGATCATGGCCTGGAAGGCGACCCACACGCCGACAGGGGACATTCATCTGGAAGGAACGGGCACCGCGTGGAACCCGCCGACGCCGGCCCTCCTGAAGATCATCATTCTCTTCTGTGTCTGCCTGATGTTCGTCCAGACGGCTCTGCATCTCGTCAAGGCGATCCGCACGAAGCCGGCACAGACGCGGGGAGGCAAGTAGAATGGGCCTCAACGCAATCGGCATCGAATACGGAACCTACCTGCTCGTCGCGATGATCTTCGCGCTGCTGATTACCGGTCAGCCGCTCGCCTGGGTCACCGGTCTCGTCGCGCTGATCTTCACCTTCGGGTGGTTCGGCGGTAACGCCCTTCCGCTCGTCACCTCGCGTATCTTCGGCTTCATCACCGAATATTCTCTCGTCGCCATTCCCATGTTCGTGCTCATGGCGGCGCTGCTCGACCGCTCGGGCATCGCGCGGGATCTCTTCAACGGCATGAGGGTGCTTGCGGGGCGATTGCCCGGCGGTGTCGCCGTCCAGACGCTGATCGTTGCCATTCTGATGGCGGCCATGTCCGGTGTCATCGGCGGGGAAATCGTGCTGCTCGGCATTCTCGCCCTGCCGCAAATGCTGCGGCTCGGATACGACCGCGATCTTTCCATCGGCGTCGTCTGCGCCGGCGGTTCACTCGGCACGATGATGCCGCCCTCCATCGTCCTGATCATCTACGGTCTGGTCGCCGGGGTTTCCATCGCCGATCTCTTCGTCGCAGCGATCACGCCGGCCATGCTGCTGCTGGGGTGCTACATCGCCTATGTTCTGGTGCGCTGCTGGCGCGATCCGGAACTCGGGCCGCCGATGTCGGCCGAGGAACACGCCGAAGAGTCGGTTGTCAGCGCTCTGAAATCGCTCATCGCGCCGATCTTCATCGTGATCGCGGTTCTCGGTTCGATCTACGGCGGGGTGGCCTCCATCACGGAAGCTGCCGCGCTGGGCGTGTCCTCTGTGCTGATCATCTCTCTGCTCAGGCGGGAGCTGAACCTGCGCATGCTGCAGGAAAGCCTGGTCCATACGCTGGAAACCTGCGGCATGATCATCTGGATCGGCATCGCCGCGGCCGTGCTGGTCGGCGTCTACAACCTGATGGGCGGCAATCGTTTCGTCTCCTCGACCATCCTCGGCATGGACGCCGCGCCGGTGGTCATCATCATGGTGATGATGCTGATCCTGCTGGTGCTCGGCATGATCCTGGACTGGATCGGCATCGCGCTTCTGACCCTGCCGATCTTCGTCCCGATCATCGTCAGCCTCGGCTACGATCCGATCTGGTTCGGCATTCTCTTTGCGGTCAACATGCAGGTCAGTTACTTGACGCCGCCCTTTGGTCCGGCGGCATTCTACCTCAAGAGCGTTGCGCCGCCGGAGATCACGCTGAAGCACATCTACACGGCCCTGCTGCCCTTCATCGCGCTTCAGCTGATCGTGCTGGCCCTGCTGCTGTTCTTCCCGCCGATTGCGACCTGGGTGCTATAGGGAAAAACCGGAGCGCATTCCTGATAACGGCACCGGCCCTTCCCCGCAGTGGAGGAGGGCCGGTGTCTTTTCATCTGCCGTGGTCCGCCTGACGCGTCTGCTGCACGGCTCGGCGGAAGGCGCCTACTGGCTTACGAGATGCGGCAGTGCGGTTGCCTTTGTGACCGCGGGCGGTACCCACTTGCCGGTCAAGGCCTCTGACTTCGGGGCGTAGAGACGCATTGTCAGATTGAAGGCCTCTTTGGGAGCCGGCAGCCAGTTGGCTTCCATGTCCTTGCCGGGGCTCTCGTTCTGGAAGTAGAGATCCAGCGATCCGTCCGCATTGTAGACGAACGGCATCCAGCTTGAGACGGCGAAGCGGTCCAGGCTATTGGCGACCTGATAGCCCTGCTTGTCGTAAAGCGTCACCGACCAGAAGCCGTTTGCAGGCGGGATTTCCGATTTCTCGAAGTGAAGCACATAGTTGTTTTCACCGCTGAGGGGGGCACCTGTGCTGTCGGCGAGATTGAGCGGATAGATCGCATCCTGCGCCTGATTGGCGCCAAGCCCGACCTGGGAGACGATCGACCGTTTCAGGTAGTAGTTGCCGTAAACGCCCATCGTGTCCGTGTTCATGGACCAGTCGTTCGCGATGCTTGCCAACCTGGGCAGTTTCCACGCCATCAGGTCCTGACCGGCCTTGGGAGCCTTCTCGATTGCCTGCTTCACGACAGGGTCGGCCTCTTCGAACTCGAAGCTCTTGCCGGCTTCCAGCCCGATCTGCTTCAGCCGGGCGAGGATCGGCTGGTCGGTGGAATGCGGGGGGATGGTCTTCAGGAGTTCCGCTGCGCGGGTGAAATACGTCTCGCCCGACATCGTGTCGACCTGCACCTTTGGCGGTGTCTTCATGTCGACACTCTTGTCGACCGTGACCTGCGGGGCCTTGAGGTCCTTGCCCCATTGCGACAGGGGGCTGATCTTCAATGCGTCCTGGATCTTGTGAACGGCGTCATAGTCGTGCGGGCCGTCGGTCTTGATGCGACCGATCATCCAGGCATGCGGCGTGGTCGCCTCGATCAGCTGCGTGTCCTCGGGCAGCTTGTATTCTTCCGCAAACCGGTCGCGCAGGTCGGGTCTCCATCCCGGAGGCGTGATCAGCAGGGTCTGTGCCTCCGTTCCGGTCGTCCGCCATCCGGGAGACGCGAACACGTTGGTCCACATGTCCAGGATGGGCAGAAGATAGTAGCGTCCGTCCGTGTCCGGAACGGAAATCACCACCGGCTCCTTGGTCAGGTCGAGCCAGGCGCTGGAATAGAGCGTGTCAAAGTTCGGCCGGACCACCGTCTTGTCGTCGGCCGCCGGATACTGGCGAACATTGTTGAACCAGTTTGCCGGGCCTCCATAGGACGAGCCGCCTGCCGGCACGTTGGTCAGCTGTTCCCGGGTCAGGTCCATGGTGATCAGCGAATAGAAATAGACGTAACCCTCCGTCGCGATCGCGTCGGCTTCCTCCTGGGTCAGCGCGTGGGCAGGTGCCACCGCCAGCGCTGCCACGACGAGGGCCGGCGCCGCGCTGCGGCAGACATTCGTCAGCAATGACTTTCCGAATTGATACATGATGTGCTCCTCGCTTGATTGCTTTTTGCATGTGCTGCTGCCCGCTCGCCTCGCGGGCCGGACCCGTTTCAGGCTCCTCCTCGCCGTCACCCGGGTGGATGGTCGAGCAGGTCCTCGATCTCCGACGCCAGCTCCGAGACAAGCGCCTGGTATTCATTGACCCGCTTTGCGTTCAGGTCGTTGTCCGGCTCGGCCGACCGCCGCGCGAACGCCGTCTGTGCATCGGCGAGATCCCGGCAAATCCCCGCGAAGGCCTCGTCGGATCGAAGCAGCCTGGAGATTTCCGCCTGGCGCTTCGGGAAAAGACGAACGACGGCTTCCAGCTCCTGCTCCATGGCCATCACACCTTTCCCGGCCCTAATGGTGCTGACGTTACGTAGTGAGGTGGTGGGAATACAAGGAAAGGTAGAGAAGTTACATGTAGCCTACGTCCCTGAGCCCATGAGGTTTCTACGCATACAGGTGGCCTCGACAGCCAATCCCGTGGTAACGTAACGTCATATTTCTCTTGGTCCGCGGGGCGAGACCGATGCAGGACAAAGCCGAACCCACGGCACCGGAAATCCGCGATGCAGTCGAGCGGATCGTCGCAAGTGAGGATTTCAAGGTGCCGGACCGCGTGGTCTCGTTCCTGCGCTACGTCGTGGACGAAACGCTGGAAGGACGGTCGTCCGGGATCAAGGCCTACTCGGTGGCTATCGACGTGTTCGGGCGCGACGAAACATTCGATCCCCAGAGCGACCCGGTCGTGCGTATCGAGGCGGCCCGGCTGCGCCGGGCGCTGGAACGCTACTATCTCACGGCGGGAACCGGTGATCCGGTCGTGATCGGCTTGCCCAAGGGCGGCTACGTGCCATGTTTCGGCTATCGCTTCGAGCCGAGGGAGTCGCTTCCGGCAGAGGTGGCACCGCGTGCGGTCGTTGTTCCCCGCCGCCCGCTGGCGATCGTTCTCATTCTCGCAATCCTCGCGCTTGCCGTTCCCTTTTCGTGGATCGGCTACGACGCGGTGACACGCAACACGGCAACCGCGGTCCCTCGTCTGGAGCCGAAGGTGCTGGTGCTGCCTTTCTCAAATCTCGGCGCCGAAGACATGTCCGCCGCTTATGCGGTGGCCATCACGGACGAGCTGGTCGGAGCATTGTCGCGGTTTCAGGAGATTTCGGTTTTCGGTGTGCAGACCTCCCGCGCTAACGGCGGCGCGAATGTGGAGCAACTGCGAACCGAACTGCACGCCGAGTATCTGCTGGAAGGAAGTGCCCGGACCGATACCGATCATGTGCGCGTCAGTGCGCGGCTGATCGATACCGCGACGAGGGCGGTTGTCTGGACGTCGACGTATGAGCATGAGCTGACGGCGGATGCCCTGTTTCGCATTCCCGCGGAAACCGCAGCCGCCGTTGCCGGCGCGGTCGCCCAGCCCGACGGCGTTGTCTTTCACAGGCCGGATATCGCCGACGGCAAGGGCCCACCGGACGATCTGGAGGCGTATTTCTGCAGCCTGGACTACTACCCCTATCGCAACAGGCCGGATCCGGAGACGCATTATGCCCTGCGAGCGTGCCTGGAGCGTACGGTCGGGCAGTTTCCGACCTACGCAACCGCTCTGGCGATGCTGTCCTTCGTCTATGTCGATGAGCTCCGCCACGGCTTCAATCGAAAGGAGGGAGCCGTTGTCAGGGCAGTGGAGGCTGCACGCCGGGCGGTGTCGGTCGATCACGACAACGCCAGAGGCCTGCAGGCGCTCGCCACGGCGCTTTTCTTTGCGGGCAAGCCACAAGAGGCTTTCGACTATGCCGATCGCGCGCTGGCGATAAATCCGAACGACAGTGACCTGCTTGGGCAGGCGGGGCAGATTTTCGGCTTGTCAGGCCAAAAGACGCGCGGCCGCGCGCTTATGGAAAAAGCCCTCTTGCTCAATCCTGCAAAGGAAGGCTTCTACCAGGGAAACCTCGCCTTCGTCTGCTATCTGCAGGAAGACTACGCTTGCGCCACAAGCGCGATCGAACAGTCGGACGCCTATCAGGTTCCGACCTATCACGGGATCGCAGCCATTATTTACGCGCAGACCGGACGCGTGGAGGAGGCCCGCAAGGAGGCGGCCGCGTTCCAGCGCATTGCCCCTGACTTCATCCAGAACCTTTGGGGGGAACTCTCCGCCCGCAACATTCCATACGAAGATCAGCTGCTGGTTGCCGACGGTTTGCGCAAGGCTGGCGTTGTCGTCCCGCCGGCGCCGGCAACGCACTGACGGCCAGGGTCGCGATCGGGATTGCACACCTTGGGCAGGTGGCATCGGCGCAAGCCTTTGGCCGCCTGGCGATGCCGACACCTGTCAGACGATCCCGCCACCTGCGCCCGACGCCTGCGGCCGGACGTCGGCCACCTGCTTCCGGTAGCCTGACGCGCGGTAGGCAGCCACCGGATCCACCGCGCCGCCCCGGTCGAGGCGTGCCATGGCGAGGACCGGTTCGACATCCGTGCGAAAGGCGGTTTTCAGCGTGGTCGTCGCCATCAACGCATCGTTGCTCTCCTGAAAGCCCTCCAGCGCGGACCTCTCGACCAGCAACGCCTGGGCATAGGCCCGTTGAACTTCCATGGCGCTGACCATCAGGCTTTCGATCGGGTCGGTGACATTGTGCGACTGGTCGAGCATATGGGCCGGATCAAAACCGGGCGCGTTGCGCGTCTCGGCATCCACCAGTTCATTGAACACCAGGAACAGGCGGTAGGGATCAATGGAGCCGGTGTCGAGATCGTCGTCGCCGTACTTGCTGTCGTTGAAATGGAAGCCGCCGAGCTTGCCGAACTGGATCAGCCTGGCAACGATCATCTCGATATTGACGTTAGGCGCATGGTGCCCGAGATCGACGAGGCAGAAGGCTTTCTCGCCCAGTTCCTGCGCGATCATGTAATTCGTGCCCCAGTCCTGCACGACGGTGGAATAAAAGGCCGGCTCGAAGATCTTGTGTTCGGTGAAGAGCCGCCAGTCGCCGGGCAACCTTGCGTAGATCTCCTTCGCGGACTCAAGATAGCGCTCGAACTGCCTCGTGAAATGACTTTGCCCCGGAAAGTTGGATCCGTCGCCGATCCAGACGGTCAGCGCCTTCGAGCCGAGCGCCGCTCCGATCTCGATGCATTCAAGATTGTGCTCGATCGCCTGCCGGCGCGTTGCCGCGTCCGTATGGCTGAGCGAGCCGAACTTGTAGGAATGCGCCTGATCCGGCTGGTCCTGGAAGGTGTTGGAGTTCATGGCGTCGAACCCGAGGCCGAGCTCTTCGGCCTTCGCCTTCAAGGAATGCGGATCTGCCTTGTCCCAGGGAATGTGCAGAGAGACATTCGGCGTTGCCCGCGTCAGCTCGTTGATGACCGAGCAGTCTTCGAGCTTGTCGAAGATGCCGCGCGGCTCTCCTGCGCCGGGGAACCGGGCAAAGCGCGTGCCGCCCGTGCCGACGCCCCAGGAGGGAATGGCGACGCCGTAGGCTGCCACCTTGTCGCGGATCTCGTCGATCGCAATGCCGCGCCGGTCCAGCCGCTCGCCAAGGCTTTCGTAGTCGCGCTTCAGATTCTCTGCGCGCGCCTCGTTTTCCTGTTCGATCAGGCTTTTGTCGATCATCGTCATATGCGGAAATCCTCCCAGTTTTCCTATGAAGCGGGTTCTCGCCGGAAGCCGCTTGTTCATATTCTCTGGCCTGCCATTGCAGACCCTCTGCGCCCCTTCACCTCCTTCTGAGGAGGCGCATGAGCGCTGTCTCGAAGGACGGGTGGCAAGGCTCCGTGCAGGTGGCCCATCCTTCGAGACGCGGGCAAGCCCGCTCCTCAGGATGAGGTGTGTTTCTGTCTGCCCTTGCCTTGAAGCTATTCACGCGATGCTCGCAGATGCACCTCTTTCCGCTCCCGTTCTCTTTTCCCAGCCTCACACCCCGCTACCACCTCATCCTGAGGAAGCGCGTGAGCGCTGTCTCGAAGGATGTGCAGCAGGCTCCGTGCAGGTGGCCCATCCTTCGAGACGCGGGCAAGCCCGCTCCTCAGGATGAGGTATGTTTCTGTCTGCCCTTGCCTCGAAGCTATTCGCGCGATGCTCGCAGATGGACCAATTTCTGCTCCCGTTCTCTTTTCCCTGCTTCACAGCCCGCTACCACCTCATCCTGAGGAAGCGCGTGAGCGCTGTCTCGAAGGATGTGCAGCAGGCTCCGTGCAGGTGGCCCATCCTTCGAGACGCGGGCAAGCCCGCTCCTCAGGATGAGGTGTGTTTCTGTCTGCCCTTGCCTTGAAGCTATTCACGCGATGCTCGCAGATGCACCTCTTTCCGCTCCCGTTCTCTTTTCCCAGCCTCACACCCCGCTACCACCTCATCCTGAGGAAGCGCGTCAGCGCTGTCTCGAAGGATGTGCGGCAGGCTCCGTCGAGGTGGCCCGTCCCTCGAGATGCGGGCAAGTAGGCTCCTCAGGATGAGGGGTAATTCGGAGTACTACCGCGTGAAGGCCTGAACGTTGCCGGCATCCACGTTGATGATATTGCCGGTCGATTTCGAGGAGGCCTCGGAGGCGAAGAAATAGCTGGCTTCGGCGATGTCTTCCGGCAGGACGGAGCGTTTGAGGAGCGAGCGCTGGCGGTAGTGCTCCTCCAGTTCGGATGTATCCTTGCCATAGGCTTCGGCCCGTTCCTTCAGCCAGTCGCCAGACCAGATCTTCGAGCCGCGCAGCACCGCGTCCGGATTGACGACGTTGACGCGAATGCCGTCCGGCGCGCCCTCCAGCGCAAGGCACCGGGCAAGATGCAGTTCGGACGCCTTTGCCGTGCAATAGGCGCTGGCACCGGGAGAGGCGGCAAGGCCGTTCTTGGAGCCGATGAAGATGATCGAACCGCCGATCTTCTGGACCTTCATGGTCTGGAAGGCCGCGCGAGAGACGAGAAAATAGCCGGTCGACAGGATCGACATGTTGCGGTTCCAGAGGTCCAGCGTCGTTTCTTCAACCGGCGCGGAGGACGCGATGCCGGCATTGGAAACGAGAATGTCGAGGCCGCCATATTCCAGTGCGGCGCGCGCGAAACTGTCGGCAACGGCGTCCTCACTGGTGACGTCCATGACAACGGTGCGGACCACATCTTTCGAATGGCGGGCCGCAAGCGTCTCCTCGGTCGCCTTCAGGGCATCGCCATCGATGTCGGCGAGCACCACGCAGGCGCCCTCTTTCAGAAAGCGCTCTGCGGTCGCCGAACCGATACCTCCCGCCCCGCCGGTGACCAGCGCGATCTTGCCCGCAAGGCTCTTGGGCTTCGGCATGCGCTGGAGTTTCGCTTCCTCCAGCAGCCAGTACTCGATGTCGAAGGCTTCCTGCTCGGGCAGCCCCCGGTAGGTGGAGACGGAAGAGGCGCCGCGCATCACGTTGATGGCATTGGTGTAGAATTCGGCCGAGATCCGCGCCGTCGCCTTGTCCTTGGCAAAGGTGATCATGCCGACGCCGGGAACCAGATAGACGACCGCGTTCGGATCACGCAGGGCAGGGCTGTCCGCATGCTTGCAACGCTCGTAATAGGCCGCGTAATCGTCCCTGTAGGCTTCCACCGCCGGGCCAAGGCCGGCGAGCGTTTCGTCAACGTCCGGATTGGCCGGATCGAAGTCGACCACCAGCGGTCGGATCTTGGTCCGCAGGAAATGGTCCGGGCAGCTGGTGCCGAGCGCGGCGAGCGCTTCCATGTCCCTCGCACAGACGAATTCCAGAACCGCGTCGCTGTCGTCGAAATGGCCGACCATATGCTGCTTCGTGGACACCATGCCGCGGATCGCCGGCATCAGTCTAGCGGCCACCTCGCGCCGTTTGGCAGGTGCGAGCGCGGTGATCTTCGGGCCGCCGAAGGCGTCCTTTCCGGCTGTCTTGTGCTCGAACCACTCGATCGCCTTGTTGATGATGTCGATCGTGGTCGCGTAGCACTCCTCGGCGGTATCGGCCCATGTGAAGAGACCATGGCTCTCCAGAACGACGCCTTTGGCTTCCGGATTGTCGAGACAGAACTTTTCCAGCCAGAGGCCAAGTTCGTAGCCTGGCCGTTTCCAGGGAAGCCAGCCGATCTCAGCGCCGAAGATCTCCTGCGTGAGGGCCTTGCTGTCGCTGGCGGCGGCAATCGCGATGATCGCATCCGGGTGCATGTGGTCGACATGCTTTTTCGGAACATACGCGTGGAGAGGCGTATCGATCGACGCGGCGCGCGGGTTCAGATTGAAGGTGCAATGGGGCAGGTAGCCGACCATTTCGTCTTCGTATTCGACGCCCCGGTAGATCCCCTTGAGCGCCTGCAGCTTGTCCATATAGAGCGTCGCGAAGCCGTCCATCCGGATCGTGCCGACATCGCCCCCGGATCCCTTGACCCAGAGAACTTCCGTCTGGTCCCCGGTCAGTGGATCTCTTTCCATGACCTTGGCGGATGTGTTGCCGCCGCCGTAATTGGTGATGCGCTTGTCGGACCCGAGCAGGTTGGACCGGTAGAGAAGGCGCTCCGCCTCGTTCATCGCCGAAGCCTTGCCGGCATCCCAAAGGTTCGTGAGCCGTGACCCGGCAGCAAGGTTCAACATCTTTTCCTCCCGATTATGCCTGACGGCGAGCGCGTCATTTCGTAGAAACTCGCGTGATCACGGCGCCTTGTCAATCAAAAACGATCATTATCAGTCATATTGCGCTGCACTATGATCAATTATGACTTTTTATGATTGACAATGATGGACATCAATGGAAACGTCTAGGTAGTCGGGAGGCCTTCATGCACGAAAAAGAACGCCACAGGATCATATTGTCCGCGGTTCAGGACCGGCCGGTCGTGACTGTCCAGGAACTGGTGGCGCTCACGGATTCGTCTGAGGCGACCATTCGCCGCGACATCGCTCAGCTGCATGTTCAGAAGAAGTTGCGCCGGGTGCGTGGCGGCGCGGAGTCGATCCATCCGCCGCAGTTCGTCGGCCTCGCAGGACGGCCGTTCCGTGTCAATGAAACGATCAACATCGCTCAAAAACGCGCAATCGCGCAAAAGGCGGTCGACCTGTGTGAGGACGGTGATGCCATCATCATCAACGGCGGGACGACGACGTTCCAGATGGTCCATCCACTGGCAACCAAGCGCATGCAGATCTTCACCAACTCGTTTCCCATCGCCGAGCATCTTCTGAAGAATTCGAAGAACACGATCATGCTCTCCGGCGGGGTGATCTACCGCGACCAGAACATCATCCTCAGCCCGTTCGACAACGACGTGACGCGGAATTTCTACGCCAAACGCATGTTCATGGGCGCGCAGGGGCTCGGACCGCTCGGTCTCATGGAGGCCGACCCGCTGCTGATCCAGGCCGAACAGAAGCTCATTGGGCAGGCGGACGAACTGGTCGTGCTGGTGGATTCCTCGAAATTCAGTGCGCGTTCCAGCCTCATCCTGTGCGCGCTCGAGCGGATCACGACCGTGATAACGGACGAGAACATTCCCGACAGCGCGGCCTCGATGCTGGAACAGGCCGACATCAATCTGATCGTGGCGACGTCGAATGCCGCGCAGACCAGGGCGACCTCGAACGGGTAGCCGACATCTGCCGGAGCCTGGGAGGGCCGGCGGACTTCAGGAGCCTCCGGCGTCCAGGCGGACACATGACGGAACGCTCCGGAACTTGGAAAGCGAACAACTGCCCGGGCCGACGGCCACGGGTCGATCTAGGGAGGAAGACAATGAAATTCCTGAAATCACTTGTCGCCGCGACAGCCGTCGCAGCGGTCTGCTTCGCCGCCCCGGCGCAGGCGGAAACCAAGCGCATCGCGCTCGTCGTCAAGGCGCTCGGCATCGGCTTCTTCGAAGCGGCCGCGAAAGGCGCGGAGGAGGCCGCCAAGGAACTGGGCGACGTCGAGATCATCTATACCGGCCCGACCGACACCACCGCCGAAGGCCAGATCGAGGTGATCAACGCACTGATCGCCCAGAAGGTCGACGCCATCGCGATTTCGGCGAACGACACGGATGCCCTCGTTCCGGCCCTGAAAAAGGCCATGCAGCGCGGCATCATCGTCGTCTCCTGGGACAGTGGCGTCGCGCCCGAGGGCCGCGAGATGCATCTCAACCCCTCGTCCAATGCGCTGATCGGCAACATGATCATCAAGCTTGCTGCCGACAACCTGCCAGATGGCGGCGATGTCGCCGTCTTGTCCGCGTCCGCCACGGCCACGAACCAGAACATCTGGATCGAGGAAATGAACAAGGTGACGGACAAGTATCCGGGCATCAACGTCGTCGCGACCGTCTATGGCGACGACCTCGCCGACAAGTCCTACCGTGAAGCCCAGGGCCTCATGCAGACCTATCCGGACCTGAAGGCCATCATCGCCCCGACCTCTGTCGGTATCGTTGCAGCGGCTCAGGCCGTGTCGGACGCTGAAAAAGCCGGAGAGATCAACGTCACGGGTCTTGGCCTGCCGTCCGAGATGGCCGGTCACGTCAAGTCGGGAGCCTCCAAATCCTTCGCGATCTGGAATCCGATCGACCTCGGCTACGCGGCAACGATGCTCGCCTACAACCTTGCCACCGACAAGGCGGAAGCAAAGCCAGGAGCGGAAATCCCGATGGGCCGCATGGGATCTTTGACCCTCGACGAGAACAATGAAGGCGCGATGGCGGACCCGTTCGTCTACGACAGCTCGAACATCGATGACTTCAAGGATGTTTTCTGAGTCGGCTAAGGATCGACTCTGAAAACACGTCATCACGGCCCGGCGCATCAGGCGCCGGGTCACCACACCTCAGGAACAGCGACAGGCTCCGGGACAATGGCAATGCTTGCGAACACGCAGGGCATCGATGACGTGCACCCGAAACCAGGGGAGCGCAATGTAGACGAAACGGCCTTGCCCGTGATGACCCTGACAGGGATCTCCAAGTCCTTTCCCGGCGTCAAGGCGCTTTCCGGTGTCTCTCTGCAGCTTCATCCGGGCGAAGTCACCGCGCTCGTCGGCGAAAACGGTGCCGGCAAGTCGACCATCGTCAAGATCCTGACAGGCATCTACCAGCCGGACGAAGGCGAGATCGCCATTGCCGGTCACTCCGTCAACTTTCCGACGGCGCAGGACGCAGGCGCTGCCGGCGTCACGGCAATTCATCAGGAGACGGTTCTCTTCGATGATCTCTCCGTTGCGGAAAACATCTTCATCGGCCACGCGCCGAGGACAAAATTCGGTCTGATCGACCGCAAGGAAATGGTCGCAAAAGCAAGGGCGCTGCTGGAGCGGATCGGTGCGCAGATCGACCCGCATGTCACCCTTCGGGAGCTCGGCATCGCCAACAAGCACCTCGTGGCCATCGCGCGCGCTCTCTCCATTGATGCGAAGATCGTCATCATGGACGAGCCGACGGCCTCGCTCTCCCACAAGGAAATCGAGGAAACCTATGCCCTTGTCGAGCGGCTGAAGGCCGAGGGCAAGGCGATCCTCTTCATCAGTCACAAGTTCGACGAGATCTTCCGCATCGCCGACCGTTACACCGTCTTCCGCGACGGCGAGATGGTCGGGGCGGGCCTGATTTCCGAGATATCGGAGCGGGACCTGGTGACCATGATGGTCGGCCGCTCCGTCGACCAGGTGTTCCCCAAACGCACGCCGCAGCTGGGCAAGGAGGTTCTGAAGGTCGTCGGCTATTCGCATCCGACCGAATTCGAGGACATCGGCTTTTCTCTGCGCGAAGGCGAGATACTCGGTTTCTACGGCCTGGTGGGCGCCGGTCGCAGCGAGTTCATGCAGGCGCTCTTCGGCGTCACACGTCCCTCAAAGGGGGCGATCAGGATCGACGACCGTATTGCCGTGATCCGCGACCCCAACGAGGCGATCCGGCAGGGCATCGTCTATGTGCCGGAGGATCGCGGCAAGCAGGGGGCGGTCAAGGGACTTCCGATCTTCCAGAACGTCTCGCTGCCGTCCCTGGGCGAAACCTCGCGAAACGGGTTTTTGAGGCTCGCGGAGGAATTCCGGCTTGCCCGGGACTACACCCGGCGTCTCGATCTGCGTGCAGCAGCGCTCGATCAGGATATCGGCGAGCTTTCCGGCGGCAACCAGCAGAAAGTCGTCATTGCCAAGTGGCTGGCGACGAAACCGCGCGTGATCATCCTCGACGAGCCGACCAAGGGCATCGACATCGGGTCCAAGGCAGCCGTTCATGAATTCATGGCCGAGCTGGCGGCAGAAGGCCTCGCAGTCATCATGGTGTCGTCCGAGATTCCGGAGATCCTTGGCATGTCCGATCGCGTCATCGTCATGCGCGAGGGCAGGATCGCCGCCGAGTTCGAGGGCGCCGACCTGACGCCGGAGCATCTGGTGCGCGCCGCGGCCGGCATTACGGAGACAGACATATGAGCGGGTCCATCCTGAAATCGCGCGAGGCAATCCTGGGCGGCGCGATCATTGTCCTTGTCATCGCGATTGCCGCGCGCTTTCCGGCTTTTGTCGAACCGTCCAACCTCGCCAATGTCTTCAACGACACGGCGCCGCTGATCATTCTGGCGCTTGGCCAGATGGCGGTGATCCTGACCCGCTGCATCGACCTGTCGGTCGCGGCAAACCTTGCGCTCACGGGCATGGCGGTCGCGATGCTGAACACCATGCTGCCCGGGCTGCCGGTTCCCGTGATCCTGGCGATCGCGCTCACGCTCGGGGCCGTCATGGGGCTTGTGAACGGCCTGCTGGTCTGGAAGCTCGACATTCCGCCCATCGTCGTCACCCTCGGCACGATGACCATCTACAGGGGCATCATCTTCCTGATCTCCGGCGGGGAGTGGATCAACGCGCATGAGATGAGTGACGCTTTCAAGGCCTTTCCGCGTGAAGTCGTCTTCGGCCTGCCGGTTCTGTCATGGATCGCCATCCTCGTGGTCGCATGCTTTGCCCTTCTGATCAGCCGCACACCGCTCGGCAGGGCCTTCTTCGCGGTCGGCGGCAATCCGCATGCGGCGGTCTACACGGGCATCAATGTCGGCCTCACCCAGTGCGCCGCTTATGTCATCTCGGGCGCGCTGGCGGGGCTGACCGGCTACCTCTGGGTCGCGCGCTATGCCGTTGCCTATGTGGATATTGCCGGCGGTTTCGAGCTGGAAGTGGTCGCGGCCTGCGTCATCGGCGGCATATCGATCGCTGGCGGCATAGGTTCTGTCGGAGGGGCACTGCTCGGCGCGCTTTTCCTCGGCATCGTCAAGAACGCCCTGCCGGTCATCAACATCTCGCCCTTCTGGCAGCTCGCCATTTCCGGCAGCGCGATCATCATCGCGGTCGCCTTCAACGTGACCTCCAGCCGACCGAAGGGCCGGGTGATCCTGAAAAAAGCGGAGCACGCGACATGAGCCTCGCAACGTCAGAAACGTCCGCGACCGGGCGGCAGATCCCGGACCGGCTGAAATCGGCAATGCAACGGTTTCTCGGAAGCTGGGAACTGCTGCTCCTCGTGGTCGCAGTTGCCGTCTTCACGATCAACAGTTTTGCCTCGCCGTATTTCCTCGATCCCTGGAACCTGTCGGACGCCACCTTCAACTTCACCGAAAAGGCGATGATCGCCTTCGCCATGGCGCTGCTGATCATCTCCGGAGAGATCGATCTTTCCGTCGCCTCGATCATTGCAATCGCCTCCACCGCCATGGGATTTGCCGTGCAGATGGGGGCCGACACGCCGGTGCTGGTGCTGATCGGTCTCGGCGTGGGGCTCGCCTGCGGCGCCTTCAACGGTGTGCTCGTGACACGACTCGGCCTGCCGTCCATCGTCGTCACCATCGGCACGATGAGCCTCTTCCGCGGCCTCTCCTACATCGTTCTAGGCGACAAGGCCTATACCGGCTATCCGCCAGGCTTCGCCTTCTTCGGTCAGGGCTACGTCTGGTGGGTGATCTCGTTCGAGTTCGTGCTCTTCGCGTTTCTCGCCATTGTCTTTGCGGTCCTTCTGCACCGGACCACGTTCGGCCGTGCTGTCTATTCGATCGGCAACAATCCGGTTGGCGCGCTCTTTTCCGGCATCCGGGTGCCCCGCGTTAAATTCGCGCTGTTCCTGCTGACGGGGCTGATGTCGGGCGTTGCTGCCATCTGCCTGACGTCACGCCTCGGGGCGACGCGGCCCTCCATCGCCTTCGGCTGGGAGCTTGAGGTCGTGACGATGGTCGTGCTCGGCGGCGTCAGCATCCTGGGGGGCGCCGGGTCCATTCCCGGCGTCGTCATCGCGGCCTTTATCATGGGCATGGTGACCTTCGGCTTCGGTCTTCTGAATGTCCCCGGCATCGTCATGTCGATCTTCATCGGTCTGCTTCTGATTGCCGTCATCGCTCTGCCCCGGATCGCCCGGCAGGTGATGGCAAGGAGGAAGGCCTGAAGCGATGGAAAAATATGCCTTCAAGATGCAGCTCAACCCGGGCATGGAAGCCGAGTACCGCAAGCGCCACGACGCGATCTGGCCGGAACTCCTCAAGCTCCTGAGAAAGGCGGGCGTCCGCGATTATTCGATCCATCTGGATCGGGAGACGAACACGCTCTTCGGAGTTCTGTGGCGGGACGACGGTCACGGCATGGACGAGCTTCCGGCGCATCCGGTGATGAAGAAATGGTGGGCACATATGGCCGATATCATGGTGACGAAACCTGACAACGAACCGGTTGCCGTTCCCCTCGTCACCGTCTTTCACATGGACTGACGGGTATGGCGGGTCCCCGGCATGTCGGCGTGATCGACATCGGCAAAACCAATGCCAAGGTTGCCGTTGTCGATCTGGAAAGCGAACGCGAGATCGGTGTCCTGACGCGCGCCAACACGGTGCTTGCGGGACCGCCCTATCCGCATTTCGATCTGGAGGGCCACTGGGCCTTCATCTGCGATGCCCTTGCGCGGCTGCATGCGGCCCATGGCATCGAAGCGATTTCCGTGACGACCCATGGAGCCAGCGCGGTGCTTCTGGACAAGGACGGCAATCCGGCAGCGCCGATGCTCGACTACGAGCACGGCGGTCCCGACGCCCTTGCGGCCCGGTATGATGCGATCCGTCCGGAGTTTGCCGAAACCGGATCGCCGCGCCTGCCGATGGGCCTCAATCTCGGCGCCCAGCTGCACTGGCAGCTTGCAACCGATCCCGGACTTCTGGAGCGAACGGCGACGGTCCTGACCTATCCGCAATACTGGGGCTATCTCCTGACGGGTGTCCTTGCAAACGAGGCGACGTCGCTCGGCTGCCATACGGATCTCTGGGCACCTTTCAGCGATACCTGGTCGTCGCTTGTCGGGCGGCTGGGGCTTGCCGACAGGATGGCCCCGGTGCGCAAGGCGGGCGACCGGCTCGGCTCCATCCTGCCTGCGATCGCAGACCGGACCGGTCTGCCCGAGGGAGTGCCCGTCGCCTGCGGCATTCACGATTCCAACGCATCGCTCTATCCGCATCTTCTGCGGCGCAACGCGCCGTTTAGCGTGGTGTCGACCGGAACATGGGTCATCGTCCTGGCGGTCGGGGGAGGGAAGGCTGATCTCGACCCAGCGCGCGACACCTTGATCAATGTCGACGCCTTCGGCAGCCCTGTGCCCTCGGCGCGCTTCATGGGCGGCCGGGAATTCGAGATCATCTGCGACGGTCACGGCCGGGAGTGGTCGGACCGCGACGTGACCTCCGTCCTGAACCAGGGCGCCATGCTGCTGCCTGCGGTCGATCCCCGCTCGGGCCCCTTTCAGGGCCGAAGACAAAGATGGACCGTTCCCGAAACCGGCTTGAGCGAGGGCGAACGCTTCGTGGCGCTCTCTTGCTATCTTGCGCTGATGACGCGCGAATGCCTGTCGATAGCAGGCGCCGCGGGGCCGGTCGTGGTCGAGGGGCCTTTCGCGCGCAATCCGCTTTATCGGCGCATGCTTCAAGCGGCCTCTGGCTGCCCGGTCGTTGCCGAGGAAAACTCTCTCACCGGCACCGCCATCGGCGCGGCGCTTCTGCATGCGTCGGCGGAACAGCATCCCGGCACCGCTGCGGGGGATACAGGTTCGACATCGGATGCCGATTCGGGATTCGCGGATTATGCCTCTCGGTGGCGCGATCTGATCGGATGAACGGCTGAAAGGAACGGCTGACAACATCGCCCGTGCAACGGCAAGGGTGCCCTTGGCATTCTTGACGATGAAATCGATAAAACCACCAATAATTCAATGACTAAATGGCATGTGAAGCATCGACAATGCCATGGTAATCAAACTGTATATTTGGTTACACAAATTGATATCTGAAAGTCATCGAAAGCGGGTAGTTTCATGCAATTCATCTTCAGGAGAGAATTCCATGGCCGTCAGCCGTGCGTTAGAGACCTTGTTCGAACTCAGAAAGCCGCAGCCCAAGACCCGAAAGGTTCTGGTTGCCGGTGTGAGTTCGAAAAGATCGCTCGGGCTCGCCATCGGAGAGCACATGCACCAGAGCGGCTGGGAAACCGTTCTCACCACGCGGCGCCCGGAGCGGCTGGCGCTGGTTGCCCCGCATCACGAGGTCCGTCATCTCGATTATCCCGATGACATGTCGGCGATTGACGATCTGTCGGATTTGACGGGCATGGTGTTCTGCCTCGCCAAGACCGATATTGCAGACAAGGACAGCGGGCTGCTCGGCGTCAGCGAAGAGAACTTCCTGAAGACCATCAGCACGAGCTGCTACTCCTTCATCGCGCTGGTGCGCGAAGTTCAGCGCCGCAATCCGAACCTGCGTTCGGTGGTCGCCCTGACCTTCCTCGGCGGTGAGCGTGTCGTGCCGGGCTACGAGGTGCTTGGCGTCGCCAAAGCCGCGCTTGAACATTCCGTGCGTGCGCTTGCGTCGGAACTCGGCCACGAGAACGTGCGCGTCAACGGTGTGTCCGCCGGTGCCGTCCCGACGACATCCTCGCGCGTCCTGCCGGATTTCCGGCGCGTGCATGAGGCCCTCTCGCGCCAGTCCTTCCTGCGCCGGGGCGTGACGGCAGAGGAAGTTGCAGGTGCGACGGCCTATCTTCTGAGCGAACAGTCCGGTGGAACGACCGGAGAAATCCTTCAGGTCAACGGCGGATTGCGCCACACCGTTCTCTGACCGGCAGCTGCTGCCGACTTCCCGTTTGAACAAACTGCTGCCGTCTACGCGTTTTCCCGCCTTGACCTTCCAGTAACTGGAAACTCTATCTAAAACTCACAACTGTCGAACAGTCAGAGTTTTTCCATGCAGCAGGACACCGCCTCCCCCGAACCCCGTGCCTCCGAATCCGAAAAAGTCACCGACCCGGTCTGCGGCATGTCGGTCACGCTCGGAAAGGGCAAGCCAAGCCTGAAATACAAGGGAACGGAGTATCACTTCTGCAACCCGAAGTGCCACGATCGCTTCGAGGCCGATCCCTATTTCTATCTGTCGGGCAACAACAAGGTGAAGAAGGCGCAGGATGCCGAAAAGTCGGCGTCGGCGGCCCTTTATACCTGTCCGATGGATCCGGAAATCGTTCAGGAAGGGCCGGGAACGTGCCCGATCTGCGGCATGGCGCTGGAGCCGATGAGCGGCGTCTCCGACGAACCGAACCATGAACTGATCGACTTCACGCGGCGCCTGTGGGTCAGCGCATTGGCCGCGATCCCGCTCCTGATCCTGACCATGGGGCCAATGCTCGGCGTTCCGATCCGAAGCTGGATCGGTGAGGGCCCTGCGATCTATGTGGAAGCCCTGCTGGCGACTCCGGTGGTGCTTTGGGCCGCGCTGCCTTTTTTCCAGCGCGGCTGGACATCGCTCGTTACGCGGCACTTCAACATGTGGACCCTGATCATGATCGGGGTGGGCGCCGCCTATCTCTATTCCATGATCGCGGCATTTCTGCCGTTCCTCTTTCCCGATACCCTGAAAGGGCCTGAAGGCTACATGCCGGTCTATTTCGAGGCATCGGTCGTCATCGTGGCACTTGTGTTCGTCGGTCAGGTTCTGGAACTGAATGCCCGCGAGCGAACGGGCGATGCGATCCGGGCGCTGCTCGACCTCGCACCCAAGACGGCGCGGCGGATCACGCCGGACGGCGGCGAATATGATGCCCCGCTGGACAATATCCTGTCCGGTGATCTTCTGCGGGTTCGCCCCGGCGATGCGGTCCCTGTCGACGGGAACGTGAAGGAAGGGGCTTCTGCTGTCGATGAGAGCCTTGTGACAGGAGAGCCGGTGCCGGTTGAAAAAGGACCCGGCGACAAGGTGACGGGGGGCACCTTCAACAAGTCCGGCAGTTTCGTGATGGAAGCGCAGCATGTCGGCACGGAGACGATGCTCTCCAAGATCGTTGACATGGTCTCGTCCGCGCAGCGGTCGCGCGCGCCGATCCAGGGACTTGCGGATCGGGTTGCCGGATATTTCGTGCCGACGGTTGTCGGCGTCGCTGTTCTGGCTTTCATGGTCTGGCTCATCTTTGGTCCGTCGCCGTCGCTGGTTCACGCGGTCATCGCGGCCGTCTCCGTCCTCATCATCGCCTGTCCCTGTGCGCTCGGACTTGCGACGCCGATGTCGATCATGACGGCAACGGGCCGCGGCGCGCAGGCCGGCGTTCTGGTGAAGACCGCAGAAGCGCTCGAACGCCTTGCCGCGGTGGATACGATCGTTGTCGACAAGACGGGAACCCTGACCGAAGGCCGGCCCGCCGTCAGCGAAATCGTACCGGCGGACGGCGCCACGAAGGAAGAGGTTCTGCGTCTTGCTGCCGCCCTGGAAAAGGGGTCGGAGCATCCGCTCGCAGAGGCGATCCTGGCCGAAGCCGAAGCGCGCGACATCGACATTCCGGCAGCCGACGGGTTTCAGGCCGTCACGGGCAAGGGCGTCAGCGCCAGTGTCGGCGGCAACGAGGTGTTGTTCGGCAATTCCGGTTTTGCCGAGGCCAGCGGAGCAGATCTCTCGGCTCTGTCCGACCGGGCCGAAGAACTGGCTGTCCTTGGCAACACGGTCATGTTCCTGGTGCGCAAGACGGGCGAGACCGCGTCGCTGGCGGGCCTTGTTGCTGTCGCCGATCCGGTCAAGCCCAATGCCCTGGCGGCGATCAGGACACTTCACGAGGACGGGGTCCGCATCGTCATGGCGACAGGCGACGCTCCGCGAACCGCGGAAGCCGTGGCAAGGACGCTTGGCATTGACGAGGTGAGGGCAGGTGTTCTGCCTGAGGGCAAGCAGAAATTGGTCGAGGACCTGAAGGCGTCCGGGGCGACCGTTGCCATGGCGGGGGACGGCGTCAACGACGCGCCAGCGCTTGCTGCGGCCGATGTCGGTCTTGCGATGGGTACGGGCGCGGATGTTGCGGTCGAAAGCGCCGGCCTGACCCTGCTGAAGGGAGATCTGGAAGGAATCCTGCGAGCCCGCAAGCTGGCCCGCGAGACGGTGCGCAACATTCGCCAGAACCTTTTCTTCGCCTTCATCTACAATGCTGTCGGCGTTCCGGTCGCGGCGGGTATCCTTTATCCTGTCTTCGGCATCCTGCTGTCGCCGATGCTGGCGGCCGCGGCCATGAGCCTGTCATCGGTGTCGGTCATCAGCAACGCGCTGCGGCTGAGGACGATCAAGTTGTAGGAGCGGATCATGAATATCTCCCTCGCCGCGGAAAGAAGCGGATTGCCGGTCAAGACAATCCGCTACTACGAGGATATCGGTCTTGTGCGTCCCGGGCGGAGCGAGAACGGGTATCGCGAATTCGCCGAACCGGATCTTCAGCGTCTCAAGTTCCTGCAACGGGCGAGAAGCCTCGGCTTTTCCATCGAGGAATGCCGCGAGCTGCTGTCGCTCTACGAGGATAGGCACAGGGCGAGCGCAGACGTGAAGGCCCTCACACGCACGAAAATCAGCGAAGTGGACCGCAAGATCGCCGAACTGCAGTCTCTCAAGAAAGTGCTGTCCACGCTGGTGGACGCATGCCACGGCGACAACCGGCCCGATTGCCCCATCATCGACGATCTTGCCGGCACTTCCGGTGGCGAGGCGGCCATAACTCAGAGTACGGAAAAGTGAGCCGGCGACTGTTCGTCGGGGGAGCGCTCATTCTCGCGCTGGCCGCCGCCGCGACAATTGTCGGGCGCATGATCCAGCCGGACCCGATGGTGCCCGACCAGCCCGGAGAGCCGCTCGTCGACGTCAAGGTACCTGACCTCGAAGGAACGGCACTTGCTGGGCAGGAGCTTTTCAAGGCCAACTGCGCCGTCTGTCACGGCGACAATGCCGCCGGTCGCAACGGCGCCGGGCCGCCTTTGGTTCACAGGATCTATGAGCCGAACCATCACGGTGACGGCGCCTTTCTTCTGGCGGTCACGCGCGGCGTGAAGGCGCATCACTGGCCCTTCGGCGACATGCCGTCCGTGCCTGGTGTCAACATTAACGATATTGAACAGATCGTCGTCTACGTGCGAACACTGCAGAAGGCGAACGGCATTTTCTGATCCGGGAGACGAGACATGCGGGGCACACGGCCAGGCCTCATCATCATTGCGGCGGTTTTCACCGTGGGCACGGCCTGGGCGCATGGCGGTGCTTCAGGCGTGGTGAAAGAGCGTATGGATGCCATGTCGGAAATCGGCGCGAACATGAAGACCATCGGCAAGACGCTGAAGGCAGGCGGGCCTGTGGAGCGGAACAAGATCAGTGCGGCCGCAGGCATTGTCGCTTCTCATGGCGGCAAGGAACTGACAAATCTCTTTCCCGAAGGCAGCCTTCACGAACCGACAGAGGCCAGTCCCGAGATCTGGCGTGAGTGGAGCAGGTTCTCGGAATATGCAGGGAGCCTGCGCAGTTCTGCGCTGGAGTTGAAAGAACTCACTGAAGCTGGCGCGGACAGGCAGCAGTTGGGCGCGGCCTTCGGCTCACTTGCGAAAAGCTGCAAATCCTGTCACGAAGCTTTTCGTATTAAAAAATAAACGACTTTGCGCGAAACCGGTTCCAATAGCCGGACCATCGTGCTTGCCTCGCGCCACGTCATGTTCTACCTGACGGTCGAAACGATGTATTGCCTGGGCAATCGGGTTCGGCCGCATGAGAGGACGCGACATGACCATCCGCTATCACAAGGAAGATCTGCCGGATCTGAAAGCCTATGAAACCGCCACGGCGGTGGCGGTCGATTCGGAGACACTCGGCCTCAATCCGCACCGCGACAGACTGTGCGTCGTCCAGCTTTCGCCGGGAGACGGAACGGCTGACGTGGTCCAGATTTCGCGGGGCCAGACCGAGGCGCCTAACCTCGCCGCGCTGATGACCGATGCGTCCAAGCCGAAGATTTTTCACTTCGCGCGGTTTGATGTTGCTGTCCTGCGCCATTATCTGAACATTCGTGTCGAGCCGGTGTGGTGCACGAAAATCGCCTCCAAGCTCGTTCGCACCTACACGGACCGGCACGGGCTGAAGGACATCACGCGCGAATTGATTGGCGTTGAACTGTCCAAGCAGCAGCAGAGCTCGGACTGGGCCGCCGAGGTTCTGAGCGACGCGCAACTGGCCTATGCGGCCTCTGACGTTTTGTATCTGCATGCATTGAAGGAAAAGCTGGAATTCATGCTTGAGCGCGAAGAGCGCAGCCATATTGCCAGAGCCTGTTTCGATTTCCTGCCAACCCGGGCGGAACTCGATCTGAAGGGCTGGGAAGAAAACGATATTTTTGCCCATTCGTGACGGCTGCCCTGCAGCCCGATCGGCGCCGGCCTGACACTCGGCGTGCATTCGGAGATGTCTTTGACTCTTGCTGTTGACCATAGGGGACGGGCCGCATCCGGTATGCGGCTCAACCGCGCGCAGCGTGCCGCCCGCAGGCACAGCATCCTGGTGCGCATCCTGCGCTGGCTTTTTCCCGGAGTTGGCGTGCTGATCCTGGTTGGAATGATCGGGCTTGTGGTGCTGTTCAACCTTCTCGGCACCTTTGGCGCCGCCAACCTGATGTTGACGAGCGAGGGGCTGGTGATGGATCAGCCGGAGCTGTCCGGCCACGACGGCGAGCGCTCCTACAAGGTGACGGCACGCCGGGCGATCCAGCGCCTCACGGACCCACGGATCATCGACCTTGAAACGATCAAGGCGGACATCAACCTCAGCAAGGATCAGTCGGCGGATATCATCGCGCTGAAAGGCATCTACAACAACGCCGACGAGACCCTGCGTCTTTATGAGGGCATCCAGATCATCTGGAGCGAGGGGTATACTGTGGACCTTGACGATATCGACGTCGATCTCAAGGACGGTGCGATGTCCACGTCCAATCCGGTCACGATTGTCTCGGAAAAGGGACAGATTACCGGCGGAAAACTGTTCTATGATCAGGATAACGGCCTCGTGCGCTTCACCGATGGCGTTAAGATGACCCTCAATCCGGGATCGGAAGGAAGGCAGCAAAATGATTGATTTCAAGCGTCTCGCACTCACGGCTGTGGCAGTGCTTTTTGTGGGGTCGGCCCAGGCACAGACTTTCTCCGACGCCTTTGCCGGATTTGGCTCCAACGAAGGCGAGCCGATCGAGATCGAGGCAGGCGAGCTGCAGGTCGAGGACAACGACAAGATCGCCACATTCGTCGGCGATGTCGTGGTCACGCAGGGCGAGACCAGCCTGAAGGCGGACCGTCTGAGGGTGTTCTACGCAGGCTCCGGCGAGGAAGCGGCGACGGCGACCCCCGACGACGGCTCCGTGCAGCAGAAGATTTCGCGGCTGGAAGCCGAGGGCAGCGTCTTCGTCAGCTCCAAGGACCAGACGGCCAAGGGCGATGAGGCAAGCTTTGACATGAGCAAGGAAGTGATGGTCATGACCGGCCGCGAAGTCGTGCTCAGCCAGGGCCCCAACGTCGTCGTCGGCAATCGTCTGACGGTCAATCTGAAGACCGGCCAGGCGAACCTGACCGCCGGCAGCGGCAATGTCGCGCGCCAGAGCGGCAGCGGCCGGGTCAAGGTCCGTATCCAGCCCAACAGCGTACAGCAGCAACAGGACGACCAGTAAGACCGGCCGTCATGGTCGGTTCCTTCAACTAGCGCTCTTATAGAGCTTGCGGCATTATTTTTATGGACGACGCATCGGTGAAGATTACTTCTTCTGACTTTAATGGATTGCAGGGAAAAATGCCGGGACAGGAGCAGACCTCGGACGCTCTTTCGCAAGCCCTCGTCGTCGACGGCATCGGCAAGACCTATGGGCGCCGCCAGGTGGTGAAGCACGTCAGCCTTTCCGTGAAGCCGGGCGAGGCCGTTGGCCTGCTTGGCCCGAACGGCGCCGGCAAGACGACAACCTTTTACATGATCACGGGCCTGATCCGGCCCGATCAGGGGCAGATCTCGCTCGAAGGGTTCAACATCACCCGTATGCCCATGTACCGCCGCGCAAGGCTCGGGATCGGCTATCTGCCACAGGAAGCCTCGATCTTCCGCGGTTTGACGGTGGAAGAGAACATCCGCGCCGTGCTGGAGGTGATCGAGCCGAACCGTCAGAAACGCCGGGAAGAACTGGATTCCCTTCTGGCCGAATTCGGCCTCACCCATCTGCGCAAGTCCCCCAGTATCTCCCTGTCCGGCGGTGAGCGCCGGCGTGTGGAAATCGCCCGCGCCCTTGCCAGCCGTCCGTCCTTCATGCTGCTCGACGAACCTTTTGCCGGCATTGACCCGATCGCGGTGGGAGATATCCAGCAACTGGTGCGCCACCTGACCCAGCGCGGGATCGGCGTTCTGATCACCGATCACAATGTGCGCGAGACCCTGGGCCTGATCGATCGCGCCTATATCATCGCTGCGGGTGAGGTTCTGACCGAGGGGCTTCCTCAGGAAATCGTCACCAATCCGGATGTCCGCCGCCTTTATCTCGGAGAGCAATTTACACTTTGATCCGGGGCGGATCTGGAGGTTATAAGTTCAGTCTGTAATAATAAGCAAAAAGCAGACCAACTTGTGGTGACATTGCTCAGGATATAAATGGCCATTTCCACCAAGCTCGAGATGCGGCAGAGCCAGTCGCTGATCATGACGCCGCAGCTGATGCAGGCGATCAAGCTGCTGCAAATGTCCAATCTCGATCTCGTGGCTTATGTCGAAGCCGAGCTGGAGCGCAATCCCCTGCTTGAAAAAGGGGAGGGAGAGCCCGGAGGCTCCGGCGATGCTGAAGCCGAGCGCGGCGCCGACAGCGGCGAAGCCCCGCAGGTCTCCAGCGACGAGCCCAATTCCGGCGACTGGATGCAGAATGACCTGGAAACCGGGTCGGAGGCCATCGCCTCGCGCATGGACACCGATCTCGGCAACGTCTTCCCGGACGAACCCGGCGTGCCCGCATCCCCGGATCCCGCCCTTCTGAAATCCGGCGACAGCTACAAGAACGCGTCCAGCAGCGCGGCATCCGACGACTACAATCTGGAAGCCTTCGTTGCCGAGGAAACCTCGCTGGTCAACTCGCTGGAAGAACAGATGCATCTGTCGCTGAGCGAGGAAGCGGACAAGCTCATTGCCGGGCACCTGATCAATTCGCTCGACGAGAACGGCTATCTCTACCTCGATCTTGAAGAGACCGCCGAACAGCTCGGCGTGGACATGTCACGCCTTGAGGCCGTGCTCGGTGTCCTGCAGACCTTTGAGCCTGCCGGCGTTTTTGCCCGCAGTCTTGCCGAATGCCTGAAGCTCCAGCTGATCGACCGCAACCGTTTCGACCCGGCGATGGAAGCGATGATCGACAACATCGAACTGCTCGCCCGGCGCGACCTTGCGGCTCTCAGGAAGATCTGCCAGGTCGATGACGAGGACCTGATCGAGATGATTGCCGAGATCAGGGCGCTCGACCCCAAGCCTGGGAGCGTTTTCGGCTCCTCGCTGGTACAGCCCGTCGTTCCGGATGTCTTCGTGCGTGCGGCCAACGACGGCACCTGGGCGGTGGAGCTGAATTCCGACACGCTGCCGAAGGTTCTGGTCAATCAGACCTATTATGCCAGGGTCATCAAGACGGCACGCAACGAGACGGAGAAGGAATATCTCACCGATTCCTTCCAGACCGCCAACTGGCTTGCCAAGAGCCTCGACCAGCGCGCGCGGACGATCCTGAAGGTGTCGACGGAGATCGTGCGCCAGCAGGACGGGTTCCTGACCCATGGCATCGCGCACCTTCGGCCGTTGAATCTGAAGACGATCGCCGAAGCGATCAGCATGCATGAATCCACCGTCAGCCGGGTCACGTCGAACAAGTACATGGCAACGCCGCGCGGTATCTACGAGCTGAAATACTTCTTCTCCTCGGCAATTTCCGCAACCGTCGGCGGAGATGCGCATTCGGCCGAATCCGTGCGGCACAGGATCAGGCAGATGATCGATGCGGAAGACCCGAAGGCGATCCTGTCCGATGACACCATCGTGAAGGTTCTGAAGGACGATGGTGTCGATATCGCCCGCCGCACGGTGGCCAAATATCGGGAAGCGATGAGGATCGGCTCTTCTGTCCAGCGCCGCCGCGAGAAAAACAGCCGTCTTTGAAACCACTTGCGGGAAAAGCGCAGCTGGGCGCGGAACTCTGCGGCCATTTTAAGATTTTCCACTGAAATAAGACAGTATTATACCCTGCGGATCTGCCGGAGAGATAAGCTGTTCGGGAAAGAATTGACTCTTTGAGTTACCGCAATTATAGCACCGCCCTCATGACGTAATCAGGGGATGGCGCTCAAGCGTCGACTGGTCCATTCTGTGGACTTGAAACGTTTCGCGTTTCAGCACCGGCCTCGCGGCCGGTGACCAAAAGGTCAATAGAAAAAGAAGAGGTCCCCATGGCTTTGCGGATTTCGGGTAAGAATGTGGATGTTGGCGATGCATTGCGCGAACACATCACAGACCGAATCGAAGATGCCCTGTCGAAGTATTTCACGGGCGGATTCACAGGCCACGTAACACTCAGCAGGGAAGGCAACGGCTTCAAGTCCGAGTGCAGCCTGCATCTCGATACCGGGATTGTGCTCCAGGTGTCGTCTCAGGATCCGGACCCGCGCAACAGCTTCGATCAGGCTGCGGAGAAGATCGAGAAGAGGTTGCGGCGCTACAAGCGCAAGCTGAAGGACCACCACGTCCATAACGGTAACGGCCGAGAGGCCCTCGAGGCGGCATCCTATGTCCTCGCCTCGCCGGAAGAAGACGAGGAAGTCCCTGCGGACTTCAATCCCCTGGTGATTGCCGAGACCTCGGCGAAAGTCAAAACGATGACTGTCGGTATGGCGGTCATGGAGCTGGATCTGACCGAAGCCCCGGTTGTTCTGTTCAAGAACGCGGCAAATGGCGGTGTCAACGTCGTCTACCGCCGCCCGGACGGGAACATTGGCTGGATCGATCCGGCACTTGTGGCCAACACTCAGGCCGCCGAATAGAGATGCGGACGGAGCCGGCTTCCGAGCGGAAGCCGGTCTCCGAAACATGTAGGCGAACTTATGGATCTTGGTGATCTGCTGGATAAAGAAGCTGTCGTTGCCTGTCTCCGGGCAAAGAGCAAGAAACAGGCAATTCAGGAACTTTCCGCGAAGGCTGCGGAGCTGACAGGCCTTTCCGAGCGCGAGATTTTCGACACGCTTCTTCAACGTGAAAGACTGGGATCCACGGGTGTCGGAAACGGCATTGCTATCCCGCATGGCAAGCTCACGCGTCTCGATCGTCTGGTGGGCCTCTTCGCGAAGCTCGAAAAGCCGGTCGATTTCGACGCGCTCGATGACGAGCCGGTCGATCTGGTGTTCCTGCTGCTGGCCCCGGAAGGGGCAGGAGCGGATCACCTCAAGGCTCTCGCCAGGATTGCCCGCCAGCTTCGCGATGCTGAGGTCACGAAAGGCATTCGCGCTTCGGGCGATGCAAGTGAGATTTACAGCTTCCTGACGCAGCCTGTCGCTTCGTCGAACGCTGCCTGACAGTCCCCGACCCGAAAAAAGTCATGAAAAAACCGGCTCACGCCGGTTTTTTGCGTTTCATCCAGGGAAAGTCCGGCCTCTTTCAGGCTGGGTCCACGACAAGGCTCAGCCTTCGGCAGGAGCCGCGTCGCCGCGCACGAGGCCCTGCGAGACCTGAGCCGGACCGTGTCCGCGATTGGCGAGGGCCGGCAGGTGCAGGCTTGCCAGTTCTTCCGGCGGATTGGTTTCTTCCGGAATGCGCCACAGGGTCGAGCGGATCGCGAGCTTGCCGAGGAGGCCCGTCGAGGTCGACACGGCGATGACGATGGCGAGAAGCGGACCGATCGCAACGGGGATCACCGGCCACACCAGCTCGATCGGCTGGCTGATGATCCATGCAAGGCCCGCAAGGCCGAAGAGCGTCTGGGGCCACAGCTTGCGTGCTGCCAGAAGCACCGGCAGTCGCTGAACGCCGCGGGCCTGAGCACCCCAGCCGATGGTCTTGCCGCACAGGATGCCGCCCATGAAGAGCGTGTGCGCAACCGCCATGATCGGCGCCAGCATCGCCGAGTAGACGATTTCGGCAAGAACGCTGACAAGCACGCGGGCTGTTCCGCCGAAGGCGGTCCTGAGGTCCTTGCGCGCCAGCACGTCGGCGACGGTGGCAAGCTTCGGTGCGAAGACCATGGTCAGGATGGTGGCGAAGAGCGCTGCACCCGTATCCGCACGATAGGGCGTATAGTCGGTGGTCATGCCCAAAATCGCAGCGGTGGTCATGAAGCCGATCCAGGCTGGCGAGCCGAGGAACATCAGCATCGCAAGGAAAAGCTGCGCCCGGCTGACGAAGCGGAGGCCCGGCAGCGCGAGAAGCCGGCGGTACTGCAGGTTGCCCTGGCACCAGCGCAGGTCGCGCCGGACGAATTCCAGAAGGTGAGGCGGGTTGACCTCGTAGCTGCCGGTTTCCAGAGGAAGGACTCGGACCTCGTAACCGGCGCGGCGCATCAGAACCGCCTCGACCTGGTCATGGGAAAGGATGGTGCCGGCGAGCGGGCCCTTGCCAGGCAGAACCGGCAGGCTGCAATGGTCCCTGAAGGGGTTCACACGCAGGATGGCGTTGTGACCCCAGTAAGGACCACAGTCGCCCTGCCACCAGGCGCTGCCGATGGTGTAGGAGCGCATGCCGAGGCGCATGCCGAACTGGAAGACACGCGCAAACGCGCTTTCGGTCGGCAGGCCGACGACCAGGCTCTGGAGAATGCCGACCTGCGGATTGGCTTCCATGTGACGCACGAGGCTTTCCATGGCATCCGCCGACATGTAACTGTCGGCATCCAGCACGATCGCAAAATCGTGGTTGTCACCCCAACGGCGGCAGAAATCCTCGATGTTGCCGGCCTTGTATCCGGTATTTTCGGTACGCCGACGGTAGATGACGTCGATCCGACCCTCGAAACGATCGCGCAGACGCTCCGCCATCTGCTGTTCCTCGGCCGCGATATCGTTCATTGAAGTATCGCTGAGGACGTAGAGCGTGAAGTGGGAGTCGATACCGGACCGGATGAGGTTCGCCGCCATGGCGCCAAGATTGACCTCCAGGCTGTCCGGATCCTCGTCCCTCACGCAGGACAGAAGCGCGGTCGAGGTGGTCAAGGGGCCTTTGCTCGCAGGCGAGATCGGACAGACGGACTTGAGCGGGTTTTTCGAAAACCGCATGATCGCCAGTCCGATGACGGCGTTCCAGAACCCGATGATCGTCCATGGCAGGGTCACGACGAAGCAGGCGAGCACGAACAGATCGAGGGCCGTTAGACCGCCTGGGGAAAGCGTCATCGCCATGAGGGTGGTCAGACCGGCAAAGCTGAGCGTGAGAAGGGCAGCAAAGCCGATCCGCCTTGCCGTCATGCGCACGCCTGGTCGCTTGATTGCCGATATGCCAAATACGTCAGACATTATTTTTGACTTCCAATCACAACGAGCATCGCAATAGTGCGCATGATGTTGTTCTAAAGTTGACAGGAGGTGAGTGCATGTTGATGGACAATAGGAAATGTCGGGCAGAGCCTCGGTGATGCGCGGCACAGGTCGCGCGCGGGCCCTCTGGTACACCGCTCCCTCGTCCTGCGCAATCGGTGCGGCGACGTATGAAGATCCCCAATCCGGTGAGGCAATGGTTCAGACCCTTTACAGCGGCATAAGCCGCGGGACGGAAGGGCTCGTCTATCGGGGCGAGGTGCCGCAGAGCGAGTGGCAGCGCATGCGCGCGCCCTTTCAGGAAGGCGACTTTCCCCATCCGGTGAAATACGGCTATGCCAATGTCGGCAAGGTTCTGGACGGCGGGGGCAGTCTTTCCGGTCGCACGGTCTTTTCGCTCTTTCCGCATCAGGACGTCTTCAACCTTCCATCAGAGGCGCTTGTGCCGATTCCGAAGGACGTTTCACCCGAGCGCGCTGTGCTTGCCGCCAACATGGAAACGGCACTTAACGCGTTATGGGACGGAAAACCATCACCCGGGGATCACATCTGCGTGGTCGGCGGCGGCGTCGTGGGTCTTCTGACTGCATACGTTGCCGGCCGGCTGCCCGGATCAAAAGTTACGCTTGTGGATGTCAATCCGGCTCGCGCCGAGATTGCCGAGGCTCTCGGTCTTGCCTTCGCGCTGCCACAGGACGCCCCGCGCGGCCAGGACCTTGTCTTTCATGCGAGCGCGACCGCGCCCGGCCTTGCGACCGCGCTCGCCTGTGCGGGCGACGGCACTGCCGTTGTGGAAATGAGCTGGTACGGAGCGAATGCGCCCGAGGTGCCGCTCGGCGCGGATTTCCACTGCCGGCGTCTCAGGCTTGTTTCCAGCCAGGTCGGGACCATCCCGGTCGACCGACAGGCTCGCTGGACCTATCGCAGGCGCATGGAAACGGCCCTGACCTTGCTCGCAGATCCGGTGCTCGACCGATTGATCAGCCACAGGATAGAGTTTCAGGATCTCCCGGAGACACTGCCGGCCATTCTGGAAAAATCCTCGGACGTTCTGACCGCACTTGTCGTTTATGATACGGCGGCCTGATCACTCATGCCTTCCCTTTTCGAAAATCTCAGGAAATCTCACCATGTTTGCAGTTGAAGTTCGCGACCACATCATGATCGCCCATTCCTTCAGGGGCGAGCTCTTCGGACCGGCCCAGGCCGTCCATGGCGCGACCTTTGTCATCGATGCCGCTTTCCTCGCCGAAACGCTGGATGCGAACGGCGTCGTGATTGATATCGGCCGCGCGCATGAGGCGCTGAAGGAAGTGCTGCAGCCGCTGAATTACAAGAACCTGGACGATGTTGCGGAATTCGAGGGCGTCAACACGACGACGGAGTTCCTGACCAAGCACATTCACGATCATCTTGCGAAGGCCGCCCGCGATGATCGTCTGGGCCGTCCGGGTGCGGAGCTTTCGGCGATCCGCGTCACGATCTCCGAATCCCATGTTGCACGCGCCTGGTACGAAGCGAAGATCTGATCGACTCATGCAGACGCTGTATTTTGCCTATCCGGGTGACCTGGAAACGCCGACCGGCGGCTACGGCTACGACCGGCGCATCCTGGCCGGGTTGCGCGATCTAGGCCTGGAAGTCACGCCGATCCCGCTTGGAGACGGGTTCCCGTCGCCGGACGACGGGACGCTTCGCGCAGCCGGGCAGACGCTTGCCGGGCTTCCCGCCGATAGCATTGTCGTCATCGACGGACTGGCCTTCGGGGCGATGGACGAGATCGCGGCGGAGCTTGACGGGCATCTGAAACTTGTCGCCCTCGTGCATCATCCGCTGTGCCTGGAAAACGGCCTGACTGCAGAAACGGCGCGGAAACTGCAGGACAGCGAAAGGCGGGCCCTGTCCGCCGTCGCCCACGTGATCGTCACCAGCCCGGCGACCGCAGGTCAGGTGACGGAGCTGTTCGATATTCCCGCGGAGTGGATCGATGTCGTTCTGCCCGGGACCGACCTGCCGGCGGCAACCGTTTCCCGCTCCGGCAATGAAACTTTGCGGCTTCTGTCGGTCGGGACGATTGTCCCGCGCAAGGGCTATGATCTGCTGATCAAGGCACTGACGGCGCTTGAGCACCTGCCGTGGCACCTGGACATTGCCGGCGGTCTGGACGCCGCGCCGGACTGCTATCGGGACCTCAAGATGCAGATCGAGAGTGCCGGCCTGCAAGAGCGCGTCGTCTTTCACGGCGCGGTCGAACAGGCAAAGTTGCAGGGCCTTTACGACCGTGCGGACATCTTCGTCCTCGCCAGCCGCTACGAGGGCTATGGCATGGCCTACACGGAAGCGCTGGCGAACGGATTGCCGGTAATCGGAAGCGGCGGTGGCGCGGTTCGCGAGACCCTGCCGGACGGGGCCGCGATCTACTGTCCGCCCGAGGATGAACGGGCGCTGCAATCTGCGCTGGAGCTTCTTCTGAACAGTCCGCAGGAACGACAGCGCCTCGGGCACGAAGCCAGACAGGCGGCGGAGCGGTTGCCGCGCTGGAGCGACTCCGCAAGGCAGTTCGCAAATGCACTCAAGGAGGTGGCGTCATGACCGGCGGATTTTCCCCCAACTGGCTGGCCCTGCGCGAGCCGCTCGACATTGCGGCCCGCAACCGGGATGTCGAGACGGCGTTTCGAGCGCAGTTGCCGGAGGGCACGGCGAGGATACTCGATCTTGCAAGCGGCGCCGGGTCGACCGTCGCCGCGCTTCAGCCTCTCTTGAATGCGGAAACGCAGTGGCAGCTGACGGATTACGATCCGGCACTTCTGGACGTTGCCGCCGCGAGATGGAGCGGTGGCAGCGGCGTGTCGGTTTCGACCCGGCAGATCGATCTGGCCAGCGACCTTGAATCGCTGACGTTTGAAGAAGTCGACGCCATCACGACCTCCGCCTTTCTCGACCTCGTGTCGGAGGCATTTCTCGATCGGCTCGCAACGCAGATTGCCGCGTCCGGAAAGCCGTTCCTGGCAAGTCTCACCTACGACGGACGCACGACCTTCTCGCCCCCGCATCCGCTCGACAATGATCTCGTCGAGGCGCTGAACAAGGATCAGAAAAGCGAAAAGGGGTTTGGTCCTGCTCTCGGGCCGGAGGCGGCCGGCGAGGCCGTCGCGCGATTGCAGGCGAAAGGCCTGCAGGTGCTCTCCGGTCCCTCCGACTGGCAGGTCGGGCCGGATGACCGAGACTTCCTGGAGGAGTTTCTCGGCGGCTGGTTCCGGGCTGCCCGGTCTCGCTGGGATATTGACGCCGTCGAACCGACAGCGCTCGAGGACTGGTACCGGCTGCGGATGGCGCAAATCGAGGCTGGAGAGCTTTCAGTCATGGTCGGCCATGTCGATCTTGTCGCGTGGCAGTGATCGGGGTCTCTGGACCACTTCGGAGCGTGTCCTGTTTTTGACCTTCAGCAGGCCGGAGCATTGCAAATGCTTCGGCCTCTTGCATTGTTATGGGGAGGCGGGCTGCATCGTTCATGTCGCCAGGAACCGGAAGGCGACCAGGAGATGAGCACCGGCGTCAGACCGGGCGACCGGGCCCTGGTTATCGATGAGAAGCGATGGACTGGGAGTGCAGGAAAGCAGGTGCGACGGATTAGCCAAGCATTAACTTAAGAAAATTTAATTATGATTTCTTACGTATTTTTGTCTATCGCTCTTAAACGGCAATTATCTTTTATTGTATTAATTGTTGGTTGCTGAAAACGAGCACGGCTTTTAGCGAGCCGCATTTTTTATTGTGGGGAAGAGGCATGAAACAGACAATAAGGGAACTTCTGGCGAAACACGGCAACCTTCCGGTTGCTGCCGACGCATTGAAGGACGATGCGGACCTCTATGATGCAGGGTTGTCGTCTTTCGCATCGGTCCAGGTCATGCTCGCGCTGGAAGAGGAATTCGATATCGAATTTCCGGAACACCTGCTGAATCGGAAGTCCTTTTCTTCGATCCAGGCGATCGAAGCCGCTCTCAACGAGATCCTCAAACACCAGGCTGCCTGAGCCATGACTGCCGCCGCCAAGATCACTGCCTTGTCGCAGACCGACCGCGCACGACGCGCCTCGAAAATCGCCGCCGAATTCGCCGACCGGGTGGATGCGGAAGCACGCTTCCCGTCCGAGGGCATGGATGCCCTCAAGGCCGAACGGCTGATGGGCATCATGATTTCTCCGGACATGGGCGGCGAGGGCGCCTCGCTTACCGAGGTCGCGGATATCTGCGCGATCCTGGGACAGGCCTGCGCCGCGACGGCCATGACCTACGCGATGCATCAGATCCAGATTGCCAGCCTGTCGGGATATGCCGTCGGCAGCCAATGGCATGAGGCGTTTCTGAAGCGGATCTGCGCCGAGCAGCTGCTCATTGGCTCCGCCACCAGCGAGGCAGGCATCGGCGGCAATCTGCGCAATTCGCTCTGCGCGATCGAGGTTGATGGCGACACGGCCCGGCTCACCAAGGATGCCACCGTGATTTCCTACGGCGAGGCCTCCGACGCCATCATGGTGACTTCGCGTCGTCATGCCGACGCGGCGCATTCCGACCAGGTGGCAACCATTTTCCTGAAGGATCAGTACACGCTGGAGCGGACGAGCGTCTGGGATACGCTCGGCATGCGCGGCACCTGTTCCGACGGCTTCATCTTCAAGGGCGAGGCTCCGAGCGAGCAGATCCTGCCGCGGCCATTTGCCGAAATCGCCGCCCAGTCGATGCTGGCGGTCTCGCACCTTCTGTGGGGCTCTCTCTGGTACGGCATCGCGGCCGACGCGGTCGCGCGCGCCCAGGCGTTCGTCAAGGCCGCCGCGCGCAAGTCTCCTGGCCAGGTCCCGCCCGGGGCGCTGCGGCTTGCGGAGGCCTCCAGCCTGTTGCAACTGGTCAAGTCCAATGTCGTCGCCGGCCTCAAGCAATTCGACGCCTGCAAGGGTGATGAGGACGCGCTGAATGCGATGAGCTTCTCCGTTGCCATGAACAACGTGAAGATCGGCACCTCGCAGACGATCCTGACCATCATCAATCACTGCATGCTGATCTGCGGCATCGCGGGGTACAAGAACGGAACCCCCTTCAGCCTCGGGCGTCATCTTCGCGATGCACATTCCGCCCAGCTGATGATCTCCAATGACCGTATCCTCGGCAACACGTCGACGATGCTTCTGGTCAACAAGCAAGACACCAGCCTGTTGGGGTAAGACATGGACGCACAAGTCTCCTATCTGGACCAGTTGTTCGCCAAAGGCATCCTGCATTCCTCCGGCGTTGATGGTCTTTATGCCCGCAGCGGCGAATTCGAAGACGTGATCTCGCGCTTCGAGGCCTTTGCTCTCGACTACGGCAAGGACGAGATTTCCGAGGCGATGGTCTTCCCGCCGGGCATGACCATGCAGGATTTCGAAACCAGCGGATACATGAAGAGCTTTCCTCAGCTTGCCGGTACCGTTCATGCCTTCTGCGGCAATGATCACGATCACATGGGCCTGCTTCAGTGCATGGCCGCCGGCGAGGACTGGTCCAAGGACCAGAAGCTGACCCAGGTCGCGCTCACGCCCGCTGCTTGCTATCCGCTTTATCCGATCCTGTCGCGGCGTGGCCGTCTTTCGCAGGACGGAGCCTATGTCGCCCTGCAGTCCTACTGCTTCCGCCACGAACCCTCGAAGGATCCGGCGCGCATGCAGATGTTCCGCCAGCGCGAATATGTCCGCGTCGGCTCGGCGGAACAGACGATGGCCTTCCGCGAGACCTGGAAGCAGCGCGGTCAGGAAATGATGCAGCGGCTGGAACTGCCCCATCACGTCGACGTCGCCAACGATCCGTTCTTCGGCCGTGCAGGCAGGATCATGGCGTCAGGTCAGCGCGAGCAGGAGCTGAAATTCGAGATGCTGGTGCCGATCACGTCGGAAGAAAAACCGACGGCCTGCATGAGCTTCAATTACCACATGGACAACTTCGGCAAGGCTTTCTCCATCGAGCAGGCCGACGGTACGCCGGCGCACACCGCCTGTGTCGGTTTCGGTCTGGAGCGCCTTGCGCTTGCCCTGTTCCGCCATCACGGGTTCGAGACGTCCAAGTGGCCTGACGGCGTCAAATCAGCCCTTTGGGGGTGAGAGGAAATCAGCCGGATGAGCGAAGCAGTCTTCAAAGATCTGAGCGCGGCGACCTACGCGCGCAGTCCCTTGCATGCGCATGAGAGGGACTGGCCCGAAACCAACTGTTATCTCGATGTCTGGATCGAGGTCCTGCCGTCCCTGGGCTTTCCGGCGGAGGCGTCTCTCGCCTATTCCGTGACGCAGGATTTCGAGGGCGACCAGTTCACCTTCTTCAAGGTGCCGCTGGAAGATCTCGAGGCCTTGTACGGCCTGAAGGTGACGGAACTGGCGATCTACGACCGGGTTGAAAATCACGTTCAGGAGCAGATCCGGCGCGGGCGCCTGTCCCTGGTCGAGGTCGACAGCTTCTTCCTTCCCGACACCAAGGGCGTCGGCTATCACGAAGGCCACGGCAAGACGACCGTCGCCCCGAACCGCATCGATTTCGACAACAGGGTCATGGAGTATTTTCATGGCCTGGGGCTCCACCGGCTCGAAGGCGACGATTTCGACGGCGTCTTTCAGCGCGGCGACCATCAGACGGCAATGCCGTTCCTGCCCTATACGGAGTTCGTGAAATTCCCCGATCAGCGGCCCTCGGATGAACAGATCCTCGCCGTTTCCGAGCAGCTCCTGCGCCATCATCTGAGAAGGCGTCCGGCGGAAAACCCGGTTAGCGCCTTTGCGAAGGTCTTTCCGGCGCAGGTGAAGGAAGTCAGCACGCGCGACTTCGGTTTCTTTCATCTTTATGCCTTCAACACGCTGCGCCAGCTCGGCGCGAACTTCGAGCTGTTCTCGTCCTATCTCGACTGGCTGGCCGAGCAGGGCCGCACCGAAATGAGCGAAGGCGCGGAAAGCGCCCGCACGATCTCCACGACGTGCAAGACGGTGCAGTTCAAGGTGGCGCGGGCCGTCATGCGCAAGAAATTCGACGGACTGGCAGAGGGACTGATACCGGCGGCCGAGGCCTGGGACCGGCTGATGCAGCATCTCGACCGTCATTACGGCGACAGCGAACCTGTGCCGATGCCGCTTGGCGCTGCGTCCGGGGCCTGAATGATCGACCTCCACCAGAGCAACTGGGTGCTGACGCTGGCGGAGGCCGGGGCGGAACCGCCGCTGGATGGCCACCATGGGGAAGACCCCGTTCCGGCCAGCGTGCCGGGGACGGCCGCCGGCGCATTGGCAGCCGCCGGACGCTACGACCCCGATCACCCGTCTCCTCTTCACGACAAGGATATCTGGTACGAAACGCGGTTTGCCGCCGAGCCGGGCGCCTACCGTCTCTGCTTCGGCGGACTGGCGACAATTGCCGAGGTTTATCTGAACGGCGCACTGGTGCTGGAAAGCCGCAACATGTTCCGGATGCCGGAAACGGAGGTGGTGCTGAAGGCGGACAACACGCTGCGCATCTGTTTTCGGGCACTTCAGCCGCATCTCGGCGCCAAGGGACCGCGCGCGCGCTGGAAACCCCAGCTTGCGACCTCCCAGGGCCTGCGCCTGATCCGGACCACGCTTTTGGGACACATGCCCGGCTGGTGTCCGGAAATCCACGCGGTTGGTCCGTATCGGCCGATCCGACTTTTTCCGGCCGCTGCCCCGCGTCTGTCCGACGTCAGGATCCTGTCGGATCTCGCGCCTGACGGTTCAGGTGTCCTGACGGTCTCCGCGCGTCTTGAGGGCATGACGGGCGAACCGGTTCTCAACTGTGCGGGTGCATCCGCACCAATGATGGTGCAGGAAGACGGCCGCCACGCCGCCACCCTGGTGCTGGCCGGTATCGATGCCTGGATGCCGCACACCCACGGCACGCCGCATCTCCATGAGATCTCGGTGACGGCGGAACAGGACCGGTTTTCGCTTGGCCGAACCGGTATTCGAAGGCTGGAAACGGACCACGGCGAGGACGGCAAGGGATTTGTCCTCAAGGTCAACGGGATTCCCGTCTTCTGCCGGGGCGCGGTCTGGACATGTGCTGATCTCCTGACCCTTGCCGGCGACCGGCAGACCTATCGACCGCTGCTTGAAGCCGCGCGCGACGCGGGCATGAACATGCTGCGCATCGGTGGCACCATGCTTTATGAAAGCCGGGCGTTTTTCGAGCTATGCGACGAACTCGGCATTCTGGTCTGGCAGGATTTCCAGTTCGCGAACTACGACTACCCCGTGAAGGACGAGGCATTCGTCGACGAAGTGCGTGCCGAAGTTCGAGACCAACTTGACGCCACGCAGGGCTGTCCGTCGCTGGCAGTCCTGTGCGGCGGTAGCGAGATCTACCAGCAGGGCGCCATGATGGGCCTGCCGGAAGATCGCTGGAAGGGGCCGCTTTGCGAAGAGATCCTTCCGTCTCTCGCGCAGACCTGTCGCCCCGACGTACCCTACGCCGCGAATTCCCCCTGCGGCGGCGTTCTGCCATTTTCGCCTGACGAGGGCATCGCCCATTACTACGGCGTCGGCGCTTATCGCCGTCCGCTGGAGGACGCCAGACGCGCCGGAGTTCGGTTTGCAGGCGAGTGCCTCGCCTTTTCGAATATCCCGGAAGCATCCAGTCTCGAGCGCGCGCTGCCCGCGCGCCCCGGCCACGATCCGCGCTGGAAGGCAGGCGTGCCGCGCGACCGCGGTGCCGGCTGGGATTTCGAGGACATCCGCGACCATTACCTCAAGACGCTCTTCGGCATCGACCCGGCCGACCTGCGCTACGCCGACCCCGACCGGTATCTCGATCTTGGCCGGGCGGTGACCGGCCACGTCATGGAGCGCACCTTTGCCGAGTGGCGGCGCAAGGCCTCGTCCTGCCGGGGCGCACTGGTGTGGACCTATCAGGACGTGATGATGGGAGCGGGCTGGGGCGTCATCGACGCAAACGGTGTTCCAAAGCCGGCTTATCATGCCCTGAAACGGGCCTTCCGGCCCCTTCAGGTCTGCGTGACCGACGAGGGCACAAACGGCCTTGCCATTCATCTGATCAATGAGTGGCCAACCGAAAGAAAAGTCACGCTGTCTCTCGCCTGCCTGAAAGACGGCCGCACGCCGGTCGTCAGCGGACAGCGAGATCTTTCCCTTCCGCCCCACAGCGCACAGACACTGAATGCAGTCGAGCTGATCGGCGCCTTCTTCGACGTCACCTACGCCTATCGCTTCGGCCCGCCGTCACACGACGTGACCGTGGTTCGGCTCAGGGACAGCGAGAGCGGGAAAGTTCTGGCGGAAGACTTTCACTTCCCGCTCGGCCTTGATCCACATCCGCAGAAGGCGGAGGTCCGGACGGCGGTCAATCCGGTCGATGCGTCGACCGGCAGGTGGCAGATCGAGCTGGAAAGCGACCGGCTCGTCCGGTGGGCTTCGATCTGTTGCGACACGCATGTTGCCGATGATGCCTGTTTCCATCTTGCTCCGGGGATGCCGAGGATCGTTCATCTGCGGGCGGCAAGCGACGCAGGCGAAACCGCGGACAAGCCGGTCTTTCGGCTGAATGCGCTGGATCATGCCGTCGTCGTGTAGAAAGCGGCAGGCCTCGGTCTTCCTTTCATCCCGACCGTGACGAAAGAGAGCTTGCAGCATCCTCCTCGCGCGCAATTCCTACCGTGTGTCCAGCAGGCACATGGATGGACTTTCGCCCCTTTGCCAGCGATATCGCCGCAACATTGAGCAGGAGATCCGTCAGGGCGGCTCGGGCATGATCCGGCATCAGGCAATGGTCAGAGTCCGCGACCGTGGCGTAGGTCATGTTCGGATAGCGGGCGAGGTCTACGAGTCCGGGACCGAAATGAGCCTCCAGTAGATTGATGCTCTCGTCGCCAAGACTGCAGAAAATGTGTACAGGAACGTTCCGATCCCGGAGGGCCGCGAACATGTCCAGAGCCTGAAGCCTCATTCTGCCGAAGCGGGTAAGTCTTGGGAAAACGCGCGTGACCCGTTCCGACAGTCTCTGTTCGAGAAGCCTCCCGATGCCGCGCAGGGCAGCCTTGATGTTAACCTGGCCGCGCACAAGCCGGCGCAAGATCTGTGGATCGGACAGGCGTTTCTTGTACTCTTCGGTGGATCTGTGACCCATGTATTTGAGATTGACCGGGACCTTCGGATCCCAGATGTATTTCAACTGGTTCACCAGAACGAGCTGTCTGATCCGGTCGTCTTTCGCTGCCAGATGAAACGCCGAGTACGCGCTGCTGCACCGGCCGACAAGCGTTATAGGGCCGTCGAAGCGAGCCTGCGCATCGTCGACCATGATCTGCAGATCCGTGATCGGTATGTCCGAGTAAAGTGTCTCCTCCCCGTCGGGAAGATCAGGATAGCTGTCGCCGGTGTTCAACCCGTCGAAACGGATGGCAATGACACCGGCTTCTGCGAGGGCGCGACTTGCCATGACCGAGTCACGCGCCAGACCACCGTGATGGTCGTAGCCTCCCGTATTGCCGAAGATGAAGACCGGCGCGTCCGGGGGGCAGGCGACAGGGCTGGTGGTCACTGTCAGGAGCTTCCGCCCTTCCGCTTTCACGAAGGCGGTCGTCTCCGTGAAGCCGGACGTCCCAACGATCGGCGGGTATGTCGCGGTCTCGATGGAGTTGTCGGGGCCCCGCATCAGGTCCGGTTGCGTTTCCCGCAGCCACGCAGTGCAGGTTGCGATCAGTTTCTGTGGAACACGCGCAGTCAGGACCTCCGCTGTAAGCGCGTCATGTTCATCGAAGTCGCAAAGCTTTACCTGGTCCGACACGGATTGCAGGGCTTCACCGAAATCCTTGTCCGCCTTGCTGTTGGGTCTTGCGAAAAGCAGGACCGGCATTCCGGCAAAATGCGACGGGTCCTCCGGCTTCTTCCTGGACAGTTCGGCTGCGACGTCGTCCGGCATCACGTTGCCGAGGATCGATGTTCGTGTCGTGTCGAGGCGGTGAAGCGGGATCTGCTCGGTTTCGTAAAGCACCTTGGCGTGCAGCGCGAGTTCCCGGATGTAGCGCTTGCCGCCCAGAACGGGCGCAGCATTGATCATGCCCGCTATGTCGCTTCTGCGCGTCGCCAGGACCTGTGCAACGAGGGCGCCGAGACCGAAGCCGAAGCAGACGATCTTGTCGCAGCCGGAAACGCCCTTGAGAACGTCCGCGCTCCGGCTGGCGGCATTGATCCATCCCTCGAAGCCGCTCTTTTCTGCCGGGTCGAGCGAATCCACGGTTCCCGGATAATCGAACCTCAGGACGGGAAAGCCAGCACCGGCTAGAGCATCTGCGAGGCAACGATAGAATTTCCGACTGCAGACCTCGTCACGGCCCCAGGGGCGGCAGAGCAGAACACCGGTTCGCCTTTGTGGCTCGCGCAAGGGCCAGGAGACCAGTGCCGAAACACCGTCGAAGGCGATTGGCTTTGCATCGGTCTCAGACATCGAAAATCCTTAGGAAGAAGAGAAACAACTGTCAATTTTGATGCGCTCCGAGGGTCGTGAACACGACGCTCGGCTGATGGTGGAACGGCTCAATTTCGCGAGAATGAACCCAGAACGGTTAGGGCTGGGCGCAGGAAGAAATGGAGACGGGCGGGTACATAGGAATTCATGACCTTTTCGATCAATACCAGTTCCTCAGCTGGAATGGACCGGGTCAGGCGCAGCGCAAGGACGTAGATCACTGCCGAACTCACGACAGCGAGTACCATGCCCGTAACGCCACCGACCTCCAGCACCACGAAGCCGGCACAGGCTGCGCAGGCTAGTCCGGAAACGAGCACCCTTGCCTGCGATGCGAGATTGATCTTGAGGCCGAGGCGGCTGTGGCAGTGATGAACGAGCCACAAGAACGTGAAAAGACCGATGATGCCCCTGATCAATGCGGCGGCAAGTCCGCCGAACATCGGGGTGAAGACCAGGTTCAGGGTGATCAGCGTAAAGGCCGCGATGCTGTTGCAGTAAAGCAGTTTCCTGTCTTTTTCGAATGCCAGCATCGCCGAGAGAGGGACCGAGGCGAGGGCCTGGGGAAGCGAAGAAAAGACGAGAATGGCCGCGATCGGGATTGCGGGTGCAAATTCGGCCCCGTAAGCGAGCGGGATCAGTTCGGGCATGATGACCGCGCCGCCAAAACTGACCGGCATCAGCAGCATGCAAAGCCAGCGAATGGACCGATCGTAGGATATCTGCAACTGCTCGGTGGCGTTGTCATCGAAAAGCTTGCCGAACCCCGGTGTCAGGCCGGCAGCAAGGTAAAGCGACAGCTGCAGGATCAGGCTGGAGAAGGTGACGCCGACCGCGAAGTATCCCACCTCGACCACGGTGAAGAAGTAACCGATGAAAAGGAACTCGACCCGGGTCTTGACCAGGGTGTCCAGCAGGATCGAAAGCCAGTTGCTGTTGCCGTAGCTGATCATCTGCGGGGTGACTTCGATATCCGGGGCCCCGGCTTTCGGCTTGTATTCCGTCAGCCCGAGGGCCTGGGGCGTGTGCCGGACAAGATATCCGAGCATTGCCCCGGCCGGCCCCAGGAAATAGGCGCCGAAGATGGTAACCGGAATCTGGAGAAGGCATCCGATCGCCGTCTTCTGCGCGGTCTTGTGAAAATGCCCGAGGCCGTGATCGGCGGCGATGACGAAATGTCCCTGCGCATAGAGAAGGCAGATCACGCCGGCGATCGCCCACACCATCGCGTTGCTGAGCCCGATCGTGAAATAATCATAGAGGCCGTACAGCAGAAAACCGAGCGTAATCAGCAGAACCAGCAGAATGTATTTCTTGTAGAGTTTCCGGACCAGGTTGTTCTGTGAATCCGGGGCCTGTTTGTGCCGGGAGATGTACCGCAGGATGATTGCCGGGTATCCGCGACCGGCCAGAATAGCGCCAGTGATCGCGACCCAGAGCGCCATCGCCGTCAGGCCGGTCCCATCGGCGCCAAGAAGTCTGGCGATGATGACAGAACTCAGGAAGCCGCCGACCATCGAAATGAGACCGGAGGCTGACACGAACAGACTGGCACTGAGAATCGATTGCATTATCTACTCCGGCGCCTGTGCTCGGTCTTTTTGATGACCGTTTTCACACAAGAGCTTGGCCTCGTGAAATTCAGCCTTTTATCGGTTGCCGGCAAAAGACGCGGCGATCGATCCGATCTGTCTCAGGACTGAATTTCACGTGCCCGTGTTTTGAAATTTATTAGTCGCGACAAGTTAAGATTCATTATCGGGGTGGTCCGGTTCGAAATTCCAGTTAATTTTTATGCTCGGTCACCATGTGCGTCGGGTTGATGTATTTGCCGCGCCTTTGCAGCGCTTCCTCAAGAGCTTGCGAATAGGCGCTCGCAATAGCGGGTGTCTTGTATCGGTCCGCACTTGCGAGCGCACCATCGGACAAGGTCTCGTAGAAGGAGCGGTCGGATGCGATCCGCAAAAGGGCGTCCCTCAGCGCTTGCGGGTCTTCAGGCGGCACCTGCAGTCCGTTGACATCCGGAACCACGGTCTCGGCAATTCCGCCTATCCCGGACCCGACGACCGGCACCGCCTTCGAGAACGCTTCGATGGCAACTCTGCCGAATGCTTCGCGGCCTATCGAGGGAAAGGCGAGGAGGTCGATTTGCGGAAAGAAGCTGTCCGGATCCGTCCAGCCCAGAAAACGTGTCCTGTCCGACGGGAACAGCTTTCGGGCTTCCTCGGCGAATGCATCGCGCCCCGTGCCCGCAATCAGGAATTCGACGGAAACGTCTTCCGGAAAGAGACTGGCCGCCCGTGCCAGCACGTCTATCCCCTTGAAAGGAGTGTGGACGCCGATGAAGCCTATTCGGAACGGTCTGCTCACTGGATAGGACCTCGCCTGTGCATCCAGGGTTCCGGGGATTGCGCCCGGAATGCACCGGGGCACCGCATTCGGAAAATAGCCTTCCTTCAGATGCGTCTCCAGGATGTAATCGGACTCGCCGATCGCGACGTCCACGTAGCGCGAAAGCAGGCGCTTTCCGGTGGATGTCAGGCGGCAACTCCTGCACTGGCCGATGCAGGATTTCCCGTCCTTCTGCATGCTCCCTTTCCAGCACAGGAGAAACGCACTGCGGATGGTGTGAGCGACAGGAACATCGAGCGACCTTGCCGCCGCCCAGGTCGCGACATTGACGTTCTCAATACTGTCGGTGAGGACCACGTCCGGCTTGAAGCTGCGGATTTCCCGTTTCATGAAACGGTAGGCACGCGGATTGCCGTTCTCGAGAAGATGCCAGATTGCTTTCTTGAAAGGTGAGCGCGGAAGATAGTAGTTCCAGTAGATGTTGAGCGGCTTTACGCGATGGACGGATATGCCTTCGTAGTCTTCGAAGGCCTCTTCGTCCGTGACGTGCACGACTCTGACCTCATGGCCCTCGTTCATCAGAAGTCTTGCAACGATCAGGGCGGAAATCGGTCCACCGCCATCGGCAAACGGGGGGAAGGCCGCGCAGGGCATCAATATTCGCATGAAAGCTGTGCCTCCCGGCCGGATCTGAAAATCAAACAAACACGGGGCATCATGCTCGCAAGATCTTTCGCAAGCGTAAGCCCGGCAATGGTCGAAATCGAGTGGTTTGCGCAAACTGAATTCTTAGGGTTGATTTAAGAGGTTTTTTCTTAGAAGGGAACGGGAGGCAATGTGAGGTGCCTCCGGCGCAGCTTGTGGGGCATCGGTCATATGATCGGAGCTTCGGTCCCTGAAACGAGACAGACGGTTCTTCAAAAACCCATGGCCATGGCATCTTCGAGCGCTCTTTTGCCCGCAGGTCGGGACCTTCCAGAGGAAAATCTGCGACTGACCCCATGGGCGAAAGCCCGTCGCCGGATCAAGACCCTTGGCGTGAAAGCGATTGCCCAAAGCGGTGTTGCCCGTCTCGCGGGCTGGGGACTGGGGGGCAAGGGTGCCATCCTCATGTTCCACGAATTCACGCATTGCAACCGGGCCAAATTCGGCAGCGGCTGTCATGTTGAGGATTTTGACCTGATCCTGAATGCGCTGGGCGACAGCGGGCGGGACGTCGTCAACCTGTCGGAAGCGGTCCGGCGCCTGAACGACCCGGACAGCCAGCCTTTTGTGGTGCTCACCTTCGACGACGGATACCGCTCTAACGTGGAACTGGCCTTGCCAGTGATGGAACGGTACGGCGTGCCGGCCACCATCTACGTCCCGACCGAGGCTGTCACCCGCACGATCAATGCCTGGTGGCTGGGCCTGCGCGATATCGTCCGCAAGAACGACCGGGTGGATTTCGAGCCGACCGGCACTCGGTATTCCTGTCCCGACTATGACAGCAAGGTTGCAACGCTGCGCCATCTGATTGCTTGGGTCTGGGAGGATTTCCGCCGCGCGGACATGCTGAACCAGACGTTCCGCGACAATGACGCCAGCCTGCCCGACCTTGCCGAAAAGTACTTCATGAGCGAGAGCCAGATCGTCGAGGCGGATCGCCACCCTTTGATCGAGATTGCGGCACACACGACGACCCATCGCGCGCTTCGGCTCCTGTCCGACGACGAGGTGCGCAGCGAGATCGCCGACAACAAGCAATTTCTTGAAAGCAGGTTGCAGCGGCCGGTGACGCATTTCGCCTATCCTTACGGCCAGCCTTCCCTCTCGGGCCGTCGCGAGGCCGACATCGTGCAATCTCTCGGATTTCAGACCGCGGTCACCACCGATCCCGGATGCCTGCAGACAACGCATGTAGATGACCTTTATCTGCTCCCGCGACAGGACTGCGAATATTCAGAAGACGGACTTGCAAATGCGGTATGCTCCATCAATGGAGTCTTCGGTGCGATGTCCGGTCTGCGCAGTTCCATGGTGGGAAGCTCCGGGTCGGATCACTAGGGGGCGGAGGCGCTGAAGTTTGCTGCCGGTTTGAGGGGGAACGACCATTTCAACTTCAGTTTCGGGCAGTCTCAAGGCCCCGGATTCAGAGCTATCTTTCGACAAGAAGCCTTCGCCATCGTCAAACCTGGCAAGCATTTCTGTGGTGCATGTCGTGCGCCAGTATCTGCCGATGGTTGGCGGACTGGAGGATTTCGTCCGCCAGATGGTGACGCGGCAAAAAGGCCGCCTCGCGTCCGTGCGGATCGTCACTCTCGACCGTCTTTTCACCCAGCCGGACCGTGAACTTCCTCGTGACGAGGAGATCGACGGAATACCGGTCCACCGCATCCCCTATCACGGAAGCAGCCGCTATCCGCTGGCGCCATCGGTGTTCTCCTGTCTGAAGGGCGCCGATCTGGTTCACGTTCACGGCGTCGATTTCTTTTTCGATGCGTTCGCCCTCGGGGCTCCGTTCCATCGACACAAGCTTGTTGCGACCACGCATGGCGGCTTTTTTCATACCAACGCCTATCTGCCCCTGAAGAAGATCTGGTTGAACAGCGTAACCCGACTGTCGGCCTCGCAGTATCAGCGCATCGCCTGCTGCTCCGGAAGCGATCTGGCAATGTTCGCGAAGGTGGCACCGGCGAAGGTGCGCCTGATCGAGAACGGCGTGGACCTAGGCAAATTCGAGGGGGCGTCGTCGCCCCGTCCGGTCAGGCGCCTGATCACGATCGGACGGTTTTCGGCGAACAAGCAACTGGGACGGCTGCTCGATACACTCAGGGTTCTGACGCAGGACGAGCCGGACTGGCACCTCCATATTGTCGGAGGGCCATCGGATCTTGGCGCGGACGATCTTGCACGGATGATTGGTGAGCGTGGCCTTGCCGATAATGTTTCGGTGCATCTGGGCGTGCCGGATGCCGGCGTTGGCGAGCTGATGGCAGGCTGCAGTCTTTTCGTGAGCGCGTCCGAATATGAAGGTTTCGGGATCGCGATGATCGAGGCGCTGAGCGCTGGCTTGTTACCTGTCGTGCAGCCGAACTCCGCTTTCAGTTCGTTGGCGCAAAAGCATCCGATGGTGCGTCTTGCCGATTTTCGAGTTCCGTCGGAGGCCGCACGCTCCGTCCGCTCTGTGCTGGAAGATTTGCGCGCGCAGCCGGACCTGCGCGATGCCGCGATGGTTTCCGCCCGCCAGCACAGTTGGGAGACGACGATCGGCCTTTATGACGAACTCTATCGAAGTGTCCTCACCGGCAGCATCGATTAACCGTTTTCGATCCGCTATGAGATAAGGTGATCGTCGATTTTCAAAGCGAGCGACGCGCCAGGCTCGGGGACGGGCCGCATCGCAAGATAACCGTTTTCAAAGGGCTGCAAGGCATTGCAGGAAAGAAGCAGCAGACGTGATGCCGGTTCGGTAAGCCGGTTGCTGGTCGCCGTGGCGCTGGCCGCGACGTTCTACAATGCCTTCCTGGCGATCGTGAACGCGCATGTCATGCCGCTCGGCTTCAATGCCGTCGCGATCACGGAAATTTCGATCCTGGCGGTGGCTCTGGCCATGATCCTGGGCAAGGGCATCTACGAACGCGATCTGCTCCCGCTTGCGTATCTGGTCGCGACACTCATCCTTGCGGTCTATGTGTCGATCGTCAACGGTCACGTGGTTCTGGATTATTTCAGGAACATCTTGATCATCTTCTGCTTCGTGACCCTCGGCACCCGCGCGAGTGAAGCGACGATCCGCTCCCTGTTCATCGTCGCATCCGTCCTGGTCTTCCTGGTCCTGTGTTTCGAGATTTTCTTCACGAAGCTCTACGGAGACCTCTTCTATCCGGCGATGTATTTCTACAATACCCGCGGCGTTCCCCTGTTCGAAGTGGTGGATTCCAAACTCTTCAGAAATGCGCTCGGTTTTCAGGGCCGCTTCAGTTTCGGCATCATCAACCACCGGTCCTCCTCGCTTTTTCTGGAGCAGGTGTCGCTTGCCAATTTCTGCGGCGTGATGATGATCTACGTGCTGACGCTGTGGGATCGCTTTTCGTCCCGCCTGCGTGCCTTTCTGTTGTTCACGATCATTCTGATCATCGTGACCAACGACACGAGAACGATGATCCTATTCGGCTTCATCAGCATCGCCGGCTATTTCATCTTCCCGTATCTGCCACGGATCCTGCTTGTGCTCTACTTGCCGGCGTTTCTCCTGATGGGCCTGGTGATCTTTCTCATCGACCCGGGCGCGGAAGGTGACAACATTTCGGGCCGGGTCGTCCTGACCATGAGCATGTTCACCAAGATGGGAATCCTGGAGCAGCTCGGCTTCGCCGCCGATCTGGCGCCGACCCTCGGGGACAGCGGCTATATCTATGTGATCGTAATCGGGACGAGTTTCAGCCTCTTTCTCCTCTGGCTGTTCGTCAGCTGCTACCCTGCTTACGAGACGGGCGAGCAGCGCCGGTTCGCGCATGGTCTGTGCATCTTCATCTTCATGAACATGATGATCGGAGGAACCGCGATCTTTTCCATCAAGGTCGCAGGACTTTTGTGGCTGCTTGCGGGCCATCTGAAGCGCGCGCCGGAGGCTGAGGTGGTGGCCGAGAGAGCTCGCCAGCCACGGCGAGCGAACTATTCAAGGGTCAGGGAAGTGTGATGCTCGTCCAGCTTCAATACACGAGGGCGATTGCCGCGCTTCTGGTGGTCTATTTTCACGCCGTCCTTCAGATCGAGCGGCTGGGGTTCGAGTCCGATCTGCGGCAGTACCTCTTCGGCGAGACCGGTGTGGACCTCTTTTTCGTCCTGAGCGGCTTCGTGATGTGGCTGACGACCGCCGGCAGGCAGATCGGTCCGCTTGAGTTCTACAGAAAGCGGATCGAACGTATCGTGCCGCTCTACTGGCTGCTGACCCTGGCAGCCGCAGGCATCGCCCTTGTGATGCCGAGCTATCTCAACTCCACCCGTTTCGATCTCCCGCACCTGATCGCTTCGCTGTTCTTCATCCCCTGGACGAATGCGGCGGACGAGGCGGGGCAGCTCATCGCGCCGGTTGTCATTCCCGGGTGGACGCTGAACTTCGAGATGTATTTCTACCTCATCTTCGGCGCTCTGCTGCTTCTGGCCGAAAGGGTTCGGATCGCCGCACTGACCCTTGTTCTGTTCGTGCTCTTCCTGCTTTTCAACCTTGTTCCCGGCGACAGTGTCGCGGCCCGCTTTTACGGTAATTCGATCGTGTTCGAATTCCTGGCAGGCGTTGTGCTGGCGCGGCTTTACATGGCCGGAAAGCTGCTTCCGGAACCGGCGGCGAAGATCCTCCTGCCTGTGGCAGGCGCAGGGCTAATTCTGTTCGATGCGCTCGATACCGGGATCCCGCGCATATTCTCCGCAGGGGTGCCTGCGTTCCTGATCGTCTTCTGCCTCGTCTCCATCGATTTTTCGAAGCTGCGGGAGGTGACCTGGCTCCGCCTTGTCGGCGATGCGTCCTACAGTCTCTATCTCACCCATGTCTTCACGCTGGTTGCGGTCCGGATCGCTTATGGAAAACTGTCGGTAGACTGGATCGAAAATGAATTTGTTTTCATTTCAATCTGTCTGGTGGCGTCGGTTATGGTGTCTCTGGTGACCTATCGCCTGTTCGAGGCTCCGATCGCACGGTGGCTGAAGGGAGTTCACCGGCGAGAGCGGGCTGTCGTCCGGACCTGATGGACAGGCGCAATGCGGCTCGCGCATGAAGCGACGTTTGATGGAAGTGAGAATGCGATTGAGACATGACTTGCAACGTCCCTCCGCACGCAGCGCGGGCCGGGGACTATCTTCACTTCTCACTGCCGCCGCGATGCTTGCCGTCCTTTCGAGTGAGGTCCTCGCCGACAGCGTCTGTTACAAGGGGGTCAATCTGTCGGGAGCGGAATACGGCGACATCAACGGGGTCTACGGCCGCAACTACATCTATCCGTCGCAGAAAACGGTCTCGTATTTCGCCGACAAGGGCATGAACATCGTCCGCGTGCCGTTTCGTTGGCAGCGTCTGCAGCCAGTCATCGGCGAAAAGCTGGACGCTGCAGAACTGGAGCGCCTGAAGTCGTCAGTCGAAATGATCAGATCTCAGGGCATGACGATCCTGCTCGATCCGCATAATTTCGGCTATTACGAAGACGCGCGTCTGATGACGCCGGAGCTGCCCGCGCAGGCCTTTGCCGGTTTCTGGATTCGCCTGGCACCGGAATTCGCCAACGAGGACGATGTCATTTTCGGCCTCATGAACGAGCCTTACGACATTCCGGCAGACGACTGGCTGATTGCCGTCAACCGGGCCATCGCCGGCATCCGCGCGGTCGAAGCGGGCAATCTGATCCTTGTGCCGGGTACGAACTGGAGCGGTGCATCCAGCTGGTCGTCCGACAGGAAAATGGGCAACAATGGTATCGTCATGGCCGGGGTTCAGGACCCGCTAGGCAACTTCGCATATGAAGTGCATCAGTATATGGACGAGGACTTTTCCGGCACCCACGACACCTGTCCGCAGGCTGCGGAGGCCGCGGAGGCGCTGGAACGGTTCACCGCCTGGCTGCGTGACCACGATGCGCGCGGCTTTCTGGGGGAATTCGGCGGTTCGAAGGACCCCGCGTGCCTCGAAGGCCTCCGCGAAATGGTGGGTGTGATCGATCGGCACCCGGACAGGTGGCTCGGCTGGACGTACTGGGCGGCCGGTGACTGGTGGCCGGAATCCGAGGGCAACAACATTCAGCCGGTCAGCGGCAGGGATAGACCGCAGCTTGGCGCTGTCATGCAGTCTCCACCCGTGCGCGCCGGCAACGAATGTTCAACGGTAAATTAACCACAATTTTGCACTGTGATCGGGCAGAATTTTGCACCGATATGATGCCGGGACCGGTGAATGAGCGGATTTGACGACGAATGGGATGGAAGGGACGGAGAACGGCCGCCAAGGCGCCGGCCGCGCCGGCATGCCCAGCCGCGTCAGCCCCGCTCTGCCACGGAAGAAACGCCTCCCGAGGGCACGCGTCGCGAGGGGCAGAGCGAACTGGTTCGTCTGGCGGGCGAGCGCAAGGCCGGCGCGCGCAAATACGATCGGCTTCCGCCCGAGCACCAGGATGATATCGAGGATATGCGCCGGAGCGATGTGCCGGAGACCCATGTCCATGGCCGGCACGACGACTATGAGGATTGGGAAGACGACCTGCCGGAGGCGTCCTCCGCTCTCGATCGAAGCGCAGGGTCTTCCACCTATTCGGTGAAGAGGGGCGCCTATCCGCCGCCCACGCCGATGATCGAGGCCCGCTACGAGGAAGAGGAACCGCTTCTCGACGTGCGGACCTTCATTCGCGCGATCTACGAGAGCCGGTTCATAATTCTCGGGGCCATGCTTGTGTGCATGGTGCTTCTGGCCGGTGCCACGACATTGCTGCCGAAGAAATACACGGCATCTGCCAACCTTTATTTTGACCCGACCAAGCTGCAGTTGAGCTGGGACGGCCAGGCGACCAATCCGGTCAATCCGCAGACGATGACCTCGCTGGTAAACAGCCAGATCGCCATTTTGAGCTCGAGCACCCTGCTGCAGCAGGTGGTCCGAAACCTGGATCTCGCAAAGGGAAGCGACATGGAAAACGAACAGTCCGTGCTTCTGGCTGCGGCCCAGCTCAGCAGGGATGTAAGCGTCGGTCGGGTTGACGATTCCTTCGTGATCGGTGTCAATGTGACGACAGGGGACCCGGAGCGCTCAGCTCTGATCGCCAACGAGATCGTCGATTCCTTCTACAAATACGAAGTCACAACCGCCTCCGACCAGTACAAGACAGTGACGTCGACCCTCGACAAGCGGCTGGAAGACCTGCGCCAGAAGGCCTTCACGGCTGAAAAGGCGGTCCAGGACTATCGGGCGAGAAACGATCTCGTCTCCGCCGGTGGCTCCCTGATTTCCGATGATCGGCTTACGGCTCTCAACACGGCCCTGGTCCAGGCCCAGCAGCAGACCATCGAGGCGCGCGCCAGGGTGGAGGCCGCAAGTCGCCTGAGCGTTTCCAGCGCAGTGACGGGAGGGGCTACGGAAGTCGCTTCCCCGGAACTGTCCCAGCTCCGCCGGCAATACACGACGGCTTCGGCGGACCTGAGCCGCTTGCAGAGCCAGCTCGGGTCAAGGCATCCAGCCATCGCGGAAGCCGAGGCTTCGCTCGGAACGATCCGCACCGAGATCGGCCAGGAGCTGAAGCGCATTCTGTCCGCCGCCCAGACCCAGCTATCACAGGCTCAGAAGGCGCAGGACGAGATTGCCAAGGAACTGACAGCCCAAAAGGCTCTCAAGCTCAGCAACTCGCCAAATCAGGCAGCTCTCGACAATCTGGAGCTTCAGGCGGAAACCGCCCGCGCGATCTATGAAGCCATGCTCACGCGAACGCGGCAGGCGAACGAGGAATACAACAACCTTCAAAGCAACATACGGGTGATCGGCCGGGCAGAGCCACCGATCCTGGCTGACGGTCCGGGCCGGATGATGCTGCTGACCGGCGGGGCTATCGGGGGTGCGATTGCCGGTTTCGGGATCGGGCTGCTGTTTGCGCTCCTCCGTCAGCTTGCCGGCAATCCCCGCGTCCGCTCCTACTTCACCTTCACTGACGAGGCGAGCGCCGGCCGGCAGGCGTGAGCGCTTACCCCGGTGCGTCGCGGCGATGCGAGTGGAAGGCAAACAGGTAACCATCGCGCCGGTTTGTGCGACGACCTTGCGGAAATCGCTCGAGAAATTAAGGTAATCTGTTCCATTACCAATTGCAGCGAAGGGAAAGTCCCTCCAACACGAAAGTCCTTCAGGGGTAACCCGGTTCAACCATGCTGATGCAGGATCTCGAAATGTCAGCTCCGCTGCGGAGAGAAAAGACGGAGATCGGGCCGCTGGCGATCACATCGATGTCGAAAGACGATGTTGTCCGGCTCGTCGGCACGGCCGTGCGCTCCCGAATCCCGCTCGATATCGGCATCTGCAACGCCCACACCATCATGACCGCGCTCGATCAGCCGGCCTATGCGGCGACGCTCAACCGCATGACACTCCTGAATGACGGCATCGGCATCGCGCTCGCGAACCGCATCATCTACGGAAAAAGGTTCCGTGAGAACCTGAACGGCACCGATCTCATCCCGCATGTTCTGGCGGAGATCGATCTGCCACTTCGGATATATCTGCTGGGCGCGGGTGAAAAGCAGGTGACGGCGGCCGCAAGACACATCGAGGCCACCTATCCGGGCCATGTCGTGGTGGGCTACAGGAACGGTTATTTTGAACCGCAAGACTGCGGCGACATCTGTGCCGCGATCAACAAGGCGAAACCGGATCTGCTTCTCGTCGCCATGGGCAACCCGCGTCAGGAGATGTTCATCGCCCAGAACCGGCACCAGTTCGACGCGACGGTCGCTATCGGCGTCGGGGCCCTGTTCGATTTCATGTCCGGAACGGTCGCGCGTGCGCCCAGATTTGTGCGCTCGCTTGGTCTTGAGTGGCTGTTCCGGCTTCTGCAGGAGCCGCGCCGCCTGTTTCGCCGCTATGTGTTCGGCATCCCGCGGTTTCTGATCGCTGTCTTCCGCTGCAAGCGCTCTCGCGCCCGCTGAGGCGTCGGTCTGACCGACTGGCAAGGGGTCAGATCCGTTCCGCCAGGACTTCCAGAATTTCAACGATATTGCCGGCCGTTCGCGCCGGTGGCAGTTGCGGGCGCTCTATCATGATGACCGGCAGCCCGAGCGAACGGGCCGCGGCGATCTTGGCATGGGACCGCGTGCCGCCGCTGTTCTTGGCAACCACATGTGTCATGGAGTGATCTGAAAGCAGAGCCTTTTCCGCATCCTGCGATCTTGCAGGACGCTCCAGCACGACATCCCAATGCGCGGGCAAGGCGTGTCCGGGTGGCTCGATCATGCGGGCAAGCCCGTATATGTCACCGCGTCCGGCAAACAGCCCGATGTCCTTGCGCCCGATGGCGAGAAATGCACGCGCCCCTGCGGGAAGCAGCGACACGGCTTCCTCGACCGATCCGGCCGGGAGCCAATGATCGCCAGGCCCCGGTGCCCACGCAGGTCGCTCCAGCCTGACAAGGTCAATGCCTGCTGCAAGCGCTGCGTCGGCAGCGTTCCGGCTCATTTGAGCGGCGAAGGGATGCGTGGCGTCGATGACAAGGCTGATCTGCTTCGAGCGCAAATAAGCTGCGAGGCCCTCCGCGCCACCGAACCCGCCGACACGTGTCGGCACGCCGAGATCCGGCAGATCACTGACGGCACCGGCAAAGGAGGCTGTGATCCGCAGCGCGGGAATGCGGGCGGCGATGTCGCCGGCCAGCTTTCGCGCCTCGAGCGTTCCGGCGAGAAGAAGCACATGCTCAATCGTCAAAGCCGCATTCTCCCAGAATGGTACCCTGACGGTCGGTGATCAGCACTTCGACGGCGATGGGCGCGTCGCGCAGGATCTGTCGCACGGCGTCTTTCGTCCGTCGGGCGAGGGGAGATGCCAGACCGATCCCCTCCGCCAAGGCCCGGTCGAGCACTTCCTTGGCGGTGTTTGCAGTCGCGGCCGCCTCGACCGTCTTCGGATCCGCGCCGGCGTCCCTCAGCAGCTCTTGCAGAAACCCGAAATCGACGGAACTGCGTGCGGAATGAAGGTCGAGGGCGCCATTGGCGAGCTTGGAGAACTTGGCAAAGCCGCCGGACATCGTGATCCTGTCAACGGGATGCCTGCGCAGGTATTTCAGGAGACCGCCCGCGAAATCCCCCATGTCCAGATAGGCGGTCTCGTCCAGCGTATAGCGGGACCGCACGGCCTCCTCCGACGCTGTCCCGGTCGCGCCGACCACATGAGTCAGGCCGACGGCGCGGGCAACGTCAATGCCGCGATGGATAGATGCGATCCAGGCCGCACAGGAGAACGGCCGCACGATGCCGGTCGTGCCAAGCACCGACAGCCCGCCGACAATGCCAAGTCGCGGGTTCATCGTCTTCTGCGCAAGGGCTGCACCACCCTCGATCGATATCTCGATCTCCACGTCGCCCGTGCCGTCAAGTCTGGCCGCGACGTCGTCGATCGCCGCCTCCATCATGGCGCGGGGCACCGGATTGATGGCGGGTTCGCCCGGCGCGATCGGCAGGCCGGGGCGGGTGACGGTGCCGACGCCATCCCCGGCGCGGAAGCGTACCCCGCTGCCCGGCGCGATCAGGCGTACGGTTGAGGTGATCAGCGCGCCATGGGTCACGTCCGGATCATCCCCGGCGTCCTTGGTGATGGTGACAGCCGCTTCTTCGCCGGCAAGGTGATGGCGTGTCAGGACGAAGTCCGCCGTGCCCCCTTTCGGCAGGGTTATCGTGACCGGATCGGGAAAATCGCCGGTCAGGAGCGCGGTATAAGCCGCCTTGGCGGCAGCCGTTGCACAGGCTCCCGTTGTCCAGCCCCGTCGCAGTTCTTTCGGCTCTTCCTTCGACATGCCTTCTCTATAGCGAATGTTTTATGCCTTTGCCCCGAAATGTCGTTTTCGCTTCCATTTGTTACGCGCAAGCGCTTGGCGTGGTTCGGAGAGCCGGGTAAACAGGAACCATGGACGAAGATCACGAAAAATCGCACCTGCCAAAAGGGCTGCCGCGGTTCGAGGCTGGCTGGGTCTGGCTTGCCGGCGCGGGACCTGGCGACCGGGGCCTGTTGACGCTTCATGCCCTGAACGGCTTGCGCCAGGCCGATGTGGTCGTCTACGACGCCTTGGTGGACAAGAGCATTCTGGACTGGGTCAAGCCGGGCGCGGTGACTGATTACGCGGGAAAGCGCGGCGGCAAGCCGAGCCCGAAGCAACGCGACATCACGCTGAAACTGATTGAGTACGCCCGCAAGGGCAAACGCGTCCTGCGTCTCAAGGGTGGTGATCCCTTCGTGTTCGGCCGGGGCGGCGAGGAAGCGCTTGGGCTTGTCGAAGCCGGTGTTCCGTTCCGGATCATTCCGGGAATTACCGCAGGAATCGGCGGCCTTGCCTATGCCGGGATTCCGGCCACCCATCGCGACTGCAATCAGGCGGTCACGTTCCTGACCGGTCACGACCAGACCGGATTGACGCCCGATGCGGTCAACTGGGACGGGATCGCAAAAGGTTCGCCGGTCATCGTCATGTACATGGCGATGAAGCATCTGGAAGCGATCGCCGGCAAACTGATAGCCGGTGGACGATCTGTGGATGAGCCTGTGGGTATCGTGTGCAATGCGTCGCTGGAAGGTCAGGAGGTTCTCGAGACCACGCTCGGCCGCTGTCATGAGGACGCGATTGCCGCGAACATCGCGCCGCCGGCAATCGTCTGCGTCGGCGAGGTCGTGCGGCTGCGTAGCGGACTGGACTGGCTCGGCGCATTGTCCGGCAAGGTTCTTGAATCCGATCCCCTCGGCCTGCGCGAGGTGAGGCAGTCGGCAGATGCCGGCTGATCAGGTGGGACAGCGGGCAAGAGGCGTTCTCATCGCTGCGCCCGGCTCCGGAGCCGGCAAGACCACGCTGACACTGGCCCTGTTGCGGGCGCTCGGCAATCAGGGCATCAAGGTCGCGTCGGCGAAATCCGGACCTGACTATATCGATCCGAAGTTCCATGAAGCCGCTTCACGAATGCCATGTGTCAATCTCGATGCCTGGGCAATGGACGCGCCGACCCTGCGCCTTTTGGCAGGTGACAGGGCCAGGGAGATGGATCTCCTGATCGTCGAAGGTGCCATGGGCCTCTTTGACGGGGCGGCGGGTGGCGGCGGATCGGCGGCGGATCTTGCGCTTGCGCTCGGGCTTCCCGTCATTCTGGTCGTCGATTGCGCCCGGCAGGCCCAGTCGGTCGCAGCACTCGTCCACGGTTTCTGCAGCTTCCGTGCGGACGTTCGGGTGGCGGGTGTCCTTCTCAACAGGGTCGGCAGCGCACGACATGAGGCGATGCTGCGCAGTGCCCTTTCTTCGCTCGGTGTTGCCGTCCTGGGCGCGCTTCCGCGTTCGCCCGATCTTCATCTGCCAGAACGACATCTGGGTCTGGTCCAGGCGGGGGAACACACTGATCTCGAGGCGTTTCTGGATCGCGCCGCCGGGCTGTGCGCAGAGCATGTCGATCTTGGCAGGCTTGCCGAGTGTGCGTCTCCGCCGATCGCACCTCGAACCGACGTGCCACCGAGATTGCCGCAACCGCTTGGCCAGCGGATGGCGATTGCCCGTGATGTCGCCTTTGCCTTTACCTATCCGCATCTCCTCGACCGGTGGCAGCAGCTGGGAGCCGAGCTGACGTTCTTCTCACCGCTTGCGGATGAGGCGCCCGATGCGGATGCCGACGCGATTTTCCTGCCGGGCGGATATCCGGAACTTCACGCGGGAGAGCTTGCCGCGGCCACGCGTTTCAAGGCCGCGCTGGCGTCAGCAGCAGAAGCGGGCACGCTCATCTATGGCGAATGCGGAGGCTACATGACCCTGGGCAGCGGCATTGTCGATGCGGAAGGCCGTCGCCACCAGATGCTCGGACTGCTGCCGCTGGAGACGTCTTTCAAGGAGCGAAAGCGTCATCTCGGGTACAGGGTGTTGCAGCCGCGCGGCGGACTGCCCTGGTCGGCCCGCCTGGCGGCGCATGAGTTCCACTACGCGTCCATCGTCAGCGAAGATGTCGGCGCCGGCGGCGCCGAAAGGCTGTTCGGCGCGCGCGATACTGAAGGTGCCGGGCTTGCCGACATGGGGCTGCGGCGCGGCAACGTGATGGGCTCGTTCGCCCATGTCATCGCGTCGCTTTGACGGCGGCTTGGTTCCTCAGCCGGTAGCGACCGCCCGATCTCTCGATCCGTCCGCTTCTCTCAAGCGCGGCAAGCGTCCGGTAGCAGGCTTCATGGGTGATCCCGATCGTGCGGGAAATGTCCTTCCATGAATGCTCCGGTTCATGCCAGCCCTCGTCGTCCACGGGCAGGGTGTTGAAATAGGCCAGCAGCCGCTCGTCCGCCCGCCTGATGTTGCGCAGTTCGATTTGCGTATGCAGGTCACGGATCTGCAGGGAATAGGCGCGCAGGATCGGAATGGACAGATCCGGGTTGGTAAGCGCGTTCAGGATATCCTGCTTGTCATAGACAGCGCAGACAACGGCCGTGCCGCAGATCGCATCGCAATAATACTGGTCGGAAAAGAGTGACGCCTCGGCAAAGAGGTCGCCCGGTCCCGCGCGCTGGACCACAAGTTCCTGGCCGTTTTCCAGCGTGCGAACCATAACCAGGCTGCCCCGTTCGACCAGATACATCTTCCTGACCGGGTCACCCCAGCGAAAAAGTGTCTCACCTCGGGACAGTTTGACCTCGGACGCCTTGAGCCCGGCATTTTCGAATGCCGACTGAATGCCGAAAATCGAAAGCAAATCGTGGAACCTCTCCTTTTATATGATCCGGATCATATGCGTGTAGGAGAAAAATTGCCACAACTGGAACGAATGCCCCATCGACCGGCGGAACACCGGGAGCAGTTGTCAGATACCCGATCAGAGGTCGGCCACCGTGCCACGATTGCTCCCTGGTGTTCCGCGCCCAAGGGTGTCAGGCGCTGATTTTCTTCTTCTTTTTCGGCCTCAGCACGTGGACGTGATCCGCGTCATAAAGCGCGCTGTCGCGAAAGTTCTCGTCCGGCTTGAGCGCGTGCCCCACGAAGATAAGGGCCGTACGTGTGATCTTGGACTGGCGCACCTTTACGGCGATCGTCGACAACGTCCCGTGGATGAACGCCTCATCCGGCCAGCCGACTCGGTAGGCGACGATAACCGGGCAGTCCGGGCCGTAATGGGGTGTCAGTTGACGCTCGATCTCGCGCAGGTTCCTCACCGACAGGTGGATGGCGAGCGTCGCGCCGCTTCGACCGAGCGTATCCAGATCCTCGTTGTTGGGCATTGCGGACGATTGCATGGCCGTGCGCGTGACGATGACGGTCTGCGCCACTTCGGGAATGGTCAGTTCGGTCTTGAGAGCCGCAGCGGCGGCCGCGAAGGCCGGAACGCCGGGGGTAACGTCATAGTCGATCCCGAGCGCATCGAGACGGCGCATCTGCTCAGCGGTCGCACCGTAGATCGAAGGATCGCCGGAGTGAACGCGGGCAACGTTCTGGCCGTTGTCGTGCGCTTTCCTGATTTCGTCGATGATCTCGTCCAGCGTCATGGGAGCCGTGTCGATCACGCGCGCACCCTCCGGCGCGGCGGCGACGATTTCTTCGGGCACGAGAGAACCCGCATAAAGGCAGACCGGGCAGGACTGGATGAGCCGCAGGCCGCGCACGGTGATGAGATCCGGGTCGCCCGGCCCGGCGCCGATGAAATGTACCGTCATTCGCTTTCTTTCGTTTCCTGGGTGTCCGGCGCAGCTGGAGCCTCGTCCTGCTTGCGCGAGTCGATCCGCTTTGCGTAGCCGCGCGGCGTATAGACGAAGATCTTGCCGTCGCCCTTCATGATGGCCCGCGAGTTCGAGGAGCCGACGAGCACGGTGGTCAGCATGTCCACCTCATCGACGCTCAGCTTTTCCAGGTTGGTCACCCGAACGCTCTCTTCCGGGCGTCCGAGGTTGGTTCCAAGAACCACCGGTGTGGTTTCCGGCCGGTGTTGCAAAAGGATTTCGCGCGCACGGGCAAGCTGTGTCCGCCGACGTTTCGAAACCGGATTGTAGAAGGCGATGACGAAATCGCCTTCGGCCGCCGCCTTCAGGCGCTGCTCGATGACCTCCCACGGGGTCAGAAGATCGGAGAGAGAGATCGCACAGAAGTCATGGCCGAGCGGAGCTCCGATCCGGGCGGAACAGGCCTGCAGGGCCGAAATGCCCGGGGCGTTGGTGACCGTCACCCGCTTTGCGGCATCCGTGACGCCACCATATTCCTGGTTCCGGTGCAGCAGTTCATAGACGAGCGTTCCCATGGCATAGATGCCCGCATCTCCGGAGGAGATCAGCGCAACATTCTTGCCCTTGCCCGCTTCTTCCAGGGCAAAACGAACGCGGTCCTCTTCCTGTCCAAGCGGAAAATCGTGCCGTTCCTTGCCGGCGATCTGGTTTTCGACAATGTCGAGATAGAGCGAATAGCCGACCACGTCGCTCGCCTCGGCGATCAGCCGGGTCGCTTCCGGGGTGCGCCACTCGTCACGTCCCGGGCCGATCCCGATGACCGAAAGATGGCCCCGCGCGCGGCCGACCGCCTTGCCATCCAGTGGCTGCGGCGCGCGGGCGATGGCGCAGGTTGCATGTTCAGTCTTCTGCTTTTCCACGACGAGAGAGCCGAAGGGCCCGACAGAGGCAAGCGCGGCCCCTTCGCTGACGCCGTGACAGCCGACTTCCTGAAAGACCACGTTGGACGGGTTCTTGAGCCGCGGTGTCTCCCGCTGAAGCTCTTCGGCGCTGAAGACGCGCAGCGGCACACCCAGATAGTCGGCAAGCGCGTTCACCGCCTCCTCGTCTGCCTTGAGATCGATCGTGGAGACGCAGGCGATTGCCCCCGGCGCGATGCCTTCCAGCGCGAGATTCGCGTCCACCAGATCGATCAGTTCCGCCGGCTCGCAATAGCGCGCGCAACCGACACCGATGACATAGCGCTGCGGGTGGTAGACCAGCCTCGTCGGCCCGCCCTCGATGGCTTCCTCGGTCGTGACCAGGGAAATGGCCGCGTCTTCGGAGACGTTGAGATTAGCTTCCTGCAGCCACCTGGACTTGCCTTCGATGCGCACGGAAGCGCCGGACAGAAGTTCGGCCATGACGGGCTTGGCGTCCTGCGGGTTGGCGAGCACCCAACCCTTCGGCGGAACGTCCAGCGCGATGCCGAGCTTCGTGTCGCCGGCGGTCGTGACGGCCGCATGTCCGCCGAGGATCTTGGCGAGGATGTGGGCCAGTTCGTTGGCGCCCCGGTGTCCGCCGAGCAGCGGCACGATGCTGGAACCGTCCTCCGATACGACGATGACCGGCGGTTCCGTGCGCTTGTCGTTGAGAAGCGGTGCAAGCGCGCGGATCAGGATGCCGCTCGCGCAGAACCCGATGATCGGGTGCCCGGAGCGGAACAGAAGCTGCAGGTGCTCGATCGTCTCGTTGAACTGGGTATCGGCCGTCGGCACGCGCCCGGCCAGACCATGAATGCGCGCCGTCGAAAACCGTTCGGCGACGTCATGGGCGGTGTCGAGACCCGCTTCGTTCAGGACGAAAAGGATGGGGGAAGCGTCCACGCTTCTTCTCCCTTGTATATGAGGATCATGGAAAAATAGGGTGCGCTTTCACCGCTGACATCGCAAAGGCGGAACACCTTCTGTTCGGCAAGGCTGGCCCGTTCGACATATCCGGCGTTCTCGAGCAGACCCATGTCGTCGAGAAGGCTCTTCAAGCGCATGAGATGCCGTCCGACCTTCATGATGGCGACGGCCTGAGCGGCTTCGATCCTGCTGCGGATATCGGCATCCTGCAGGGGCCCCGGGATGACCGTCAGCACATCGTTGCGGGCCGTCAGCGGACGACGCAATTGCGCCGCGCAGGCGGTCATGGACGTGACACCTGGAACGATCTCGACCGGAAACCGGCCGGTCAGCCGCTCGAACAGATACATGAAGGAGCCGTAGAAGAACGGGTCACCCTCGCACAGCGCGACGACATCTTCGCCACCAGACAGAACCTCGGCGATTTCGCTGGCCGCGCGGTCGTAGATTTCCTGGGCCGGAAACCTGTCGACGCGCATGGGAACCACGATCGGGATTTCCCGTGCGCCGGCGGGAATGGCGTCGGCGGCTATCGAGCGGGCGAAACTCTCGCCTGTGTCCGGCGCCGGATAGGCGATCACGGCGGCGCCGGCGATCAGCCGGTGCGCCTTCAGCGTCATCAATTCCGGATCTCCCGGACCGAGGCCGACACCGTAAAGGGTTCCGCTCATGGTTTGGTGAAGCTCCACTGGGTTACCGGCATCGCCGGCCGCCATCCGGTCAGCTCTCCTACGGGACTGGCGCGATGGATCGACAGCTTGCGCAAGGTTCCTCCCGTCTTCTGGTAGGATTTTAGCAGAACCGCCTCGCTTTCCAACGTCACCGCATTGGCCACGAGCCGGCCGCCGGAAGAAAGGGCGCGCAGGGCAACGTCCAGCGTTTCGGGTTCGCTCAGTCCGCCGCCGATGAAGACGGCATCGGGGCGGGGCAGGCCTTCCAGCCCTTCCGGGGCCACCGCATCGACAAGTTCGAGATGCGGCACGCCGAGTGCAACGGCGTTTTCCGCCGCCATCCGGCGCCGCTCCGCATGCGGCTCCAGCCCGATTGCGCGGGTTCTTTGTGCTGCGCGCAGCCACTCGATCGCGACTGAGCCGCAGCCGGCACCTATATCCCACAGGAGTGCGCCCGGATGAGGCTTGAGCTCGGCCAGCGTGATGGCGCGGACTTCCTGTTTCGTCATCTTGCCGTCGTGATGGAAAACGTCATCCGCAAGACCGGCGGTTCGCGGGCGGAACCTGAGGCCCGGCTCCGCGACGAGGTCAACGGCGAGCGTGTGAAGATCCGCGACGTCCTGCGACCAGTCCTCCGCAACGCCGCTGAAGTGGCGCTCCCTGTCGCCGCCGAGATGTTCAAGCACGGTCATCCGGCTCCGGCCGTAGCCTTCATCGGCCAGAAGATCCGCGATCTGGCGGACGGCTTCGCCATTGCTCGTCAGAACCAGAAGCCGGGCACCGGGATAGAGCGCACAGCGCAGAAGATCGACGGGCCGCCCGTGGACGGACAGGCACTCGCACTTCTGCAGCGCCCAACCCATCCGCGCAGCGGCAAGCTGGAAGGCGGAAAGCGAGGGCAGAACCGTCATCTCGTCCGCCTTGAAATGGCAGAGCAAACTCGAGCCGATGCCGAACCACATCGGATCACCGCTTGCCAGGATGGCAACCGACTTGCCTTTGAGCGCGTCAAGCTGACTGAATACGTCGGAAAAAGGCGACGGCCAGGATCGTTTCTCGGCCGCAAACGCACCCGCAAGCTCAAGATGCCGGGCGCCGCCATAGACGATGTCAGCGCCGGCAAGCGCGTCGCGGCCGCCAGGCGCAAGAATCCCGTCCTCGCCCATGCCGATGAGGGTAAGCCACGGAGCCGTCATGTGTCGTCCAGCCGGTAGGGTTTGATCGAGGGTCTGGTTTCCAGAGCCTCGGGGTTCTTGTCGCGCGATGCGGAGATCTGGCGTGCACCGCGCGATTTGTGGCGCAGGGCTTCGGCGTTCGTATCCGCTTCGCCGGGGACGGGCGCCGGCCCACCGCCTGGCCGGGACAGGTAACCACGGGAGCGAAGAGGTTTGCCGCCGCCGGTCGATTTATGGCCTTTGCTTTTGTCGCCCTGGTTCATGTCACGCCTCCTCGGGAAGCCCGGCTGCGAGCGCATTGACCGCAGCCGCTGCCATGGCCGAGCCGCCCCTGCGACCTCTTATTGCCAGAAAGGGCACACCGAAGGGATTGGCCGCAAGGGCTTCCTTCGATTCCGCCGCGCCGACGAATCCGACGGGAAACCCGAGGACGAGTGCCGGCTTCGGACCGCCTGCAGCAATTGTCTCCAGAAGATGGAAGAGGGCGGTCGGGGCGTTGCCGATGGCGACAATCGCGCCATCCAGCCGGTCGCGCAAGAGGTCGACGGCAGCGGCGGATCGCGTGGTGGCCAGCCGCGCTGCCAGATCGGGAACCGAAGGGTCGTTGAGAGCGCAGACGACCGGCGTTCCTTCCGGGAGCCGGTTGGCGATGATGCCGTGGGCCACCATCTCCACGTCGCACAGCACCGGCGCTCTTCGGGCGAAGGCGTCACGGGCAGCGGACACGACGCCCTCGGACCACAGAAGGTCGGCGGGCAGATCCGTCATGCCGCACGCGTGGATCAGGCGGATTGCGACCGGATGCAATTCGTCCGGCAGATGACCGAGATCAGCCTCCTTGCGAACGATGGCAAAGGACTGGCGGTAGATTGCCGCCGGGTCCTTTTCATATGCATAGCCCGGATCGGTGTCAGTGCCCACGACCCGGGTTTTCCTTCTTCAAAGACCTGGGCCCGTGCGGATGATCCGCATGCGGGTAGGGGTGGTGATGGTGCCCGTGATCATGGTCGTGCCCGTGGCCATGTGAGTGCCCATGATCGTGGTGATGGTGATCATGCCCATGCCCATGCCCATGCCCATGATCGTGTCCATGTCCGTGGGAGTGATCGTGCTGATGATCCTGCGTATTGGCCTGAACCTGCTTTTCGCAGGCGCCGGTGCAGATTTCGTCGCAGAGCTTGCACTCCGCCTCCGCGCCTAGACCTTCGACGTGATGATGGTGGCTTTCCTGTGCCTGGCCGATATCCGCCTCGAAGCCGAGCACCTGTTCGCGGTACTTGCACATCTGGCAGTTCATCAGGTTCGCGCCCTGCAGGATTTCCTGGACGCGGTCGGCCATCGTGTCGATGACCTGCGGATGATCGTTGAGATAACTTGCCTTCAGGAATTCGATGTCCGGGTGCTGTTGTGCCACTTCGTCCGTCGTTCCATAGACCCGCTGCACCAAGACGCCGGTAAAGAGGAAATAGGGGAAGACGATGACGCGCTTGTAGCCGAGCTTCGCGGCATGCTCGAGGCCGGGGCCGACAAGCGGAAAGGTAACGCCGGAGTAGCAGGTCTCTGCCCAGCCGAAGCCGAAGCCTTCCCACAGGAGGCGGGTGATCTTGGTCACGTTGGAATTGGCGTCCGGATCGGATGCACCGCGGCCAACGACCATCAGAAGGGTTTCATGCAGCGGAACGTCGCTGTCGGCCGCGTCGATCGCTTCCTGGATGCGCGCCGCCGCGGCACGGACCATGCGCGTATCGACGGCCAGTTCGCGTCCGTAAGAGATCGTCATCTCCGGGTGCATGGCCTGATAGGTGTTCAGGACGGAGGGAATGTCGTTCTTGGCGTGACCTGCGGCAAACAGCATGCCCGGAACGGCCAGCACGCGGGTGCAGCCCTGTTCGCGCAGCCGGTTCAAGCCGTCGTGGATGACCGGGTTTGCGAACTCCAGATAGCCGTATTCCACGGGCCAGTCGGGAAAGCGTGCTTTCAGGCCTTCGGCAAGCTGCGCGAACTGCTTGACCGCTCCCTTGTTGCGGCTGCCGTGGCCGCAGATCATCAGACCGAGTTTCTCGCTCATTGGGCAACGTCTCCCAGTCGGTGTGCGGGGCTTGCAGGACGGCCTGTCTGTCCGCCATGCGCGCGCGCGTGTCCGGGCAGCGCTGCGGCGAGGCAGAAGAGGTTCGTGCGCTGGATCATTGGTCTCCCCAGGGATTGGCCGGGACGGCGATTGTAAGGTCCGGCGCCGGGGATGAAAGCAAACACAGGCAAAGGCCCGGCAAACCGGTTCCTTGCAGATGCCTTGGACAGCTCCGGCGTTGGTCCCCTGATTGGGTCAACCGCATCCGGAATAGCTTTCAGTCCCTCTCGGAAACAAGCCCCGGGACGCCGTCAGGTTGGCGCACATTAGGGGAGGGGTCTGTCCGGATCAAGCCGGAAAGCGACATCGTCTGGCGCGTATGAACAAGGCCTGTTTTCGTCCGCATCAGGCCGTCTGCCTCGATCTTTTCGTCGCGCGCGTTCCAACAAAAGCAATCATGTGTGACGGATGACCAGCAGCGTGATGTCGTCGTGCACGACCTGGGTGCCGATGTGGCTCTTCAGGTCTGCCAGGATGCCTTCCAGAACACGGGACGCACCGGGAGCCTTGTGCCGGCGGGCGCTGTCGACGAGCCTGTCCAGACCGAAAAGCTCACCATCAGGGCTCTCGGCCTCCGTGACACCGTCGGTATAGAGAATGATGATGTCACCGGGGCCGAAGGGGACGTCCCGGGTCCGCAGAAAGCGCTCGATGTCCTCATCGAGGCCGATCGGGAAACCAAGATCGACGGTATCGACGATCTCTAGCCCGCCATCATGCTTCAGCAGGATCATCTCCTCGTGCTGCCCCGAAAGGGTCACCTTGTCGCGTCCGAAGTCGAGGAAGGAAAGCGTCAGGTGCTTGTCCGTCCGGGTTCGTTTGAGGTTGCGGCAGATGGCACTGTTGAGCGTGGCGAGAAACTGACGTGGATCAGACGGCCCCTGTTCCTGCAAGGCGACCGCGACGGACTGCACCATCAGCATGAGAACGCCGCTTTCGAGCCCGTGCCCAGTGACGTCGCCAATGCCGATCTTCACCCGGTCATCAAGCTGCAGAACGTCATAATAATCGCCGCCGACCTCGTCGGCCGGTTCCATGAAGGCGGCGATCTCCAGCTGGTAGATGCCTCCCAGTTCGTCCTTGGTGGGCAACACCATCATCTGGATCTGCCGTGCAACCTCTATCTCGGCGCCGAGCCTCAGGTTTTCCGACTTGAGCTGGTCGTTCAGATGGGCGATTTCGCCGTTCGCCTGCGCCAGCGTGGCGTTCATTCTGCGGAACCGGCTTGCCTGCTGCCACTGAAGGCCGGAAAAGGCCGCACCGGCCGCGCCGGCGCAGCCGAAATAGATCAGGAGATACTTGAATGACCACAGGTTGGAGATCACCGGCTGGCTGATCGTGATCGCCTGGATGCCGCGGACATCTCCGGCCTTCCAGTCCTTCTTGGGGCTCTGGGGGTGCTCGTTGTGGCAACTGACGCAGGTTTCGCCCAGCATCACCGGCGAGGCGATCCGGATCTTCCGGTTGAACAGGGACCCTTCATAGCCGATCTCCACGTCGGAAGGATCGCGGGTCTCGCGGAAGTCGGCCAGCGCCTTCTCCTCGAAGGCAGACAGATTGTGCGACCCTCGGAGGCTGAACGGAAGGTCGGAGACGAAACGGTACTGAAGATTTCCCTCGTTGCCGCCAAGCACGTCGCCAAGCTCGATGGACAGCGTCGCGGGGATCGGGATGCCGCCGGTTATGTTGTGATATTCATGCGTAGGCACGATCTCATCCGGCGCATCCAGGACGCGGGCAACGACATTCCGGGCGTAATAGGTGCGGATCTTGCTGATGGCCTGGTCGAGATCGACGGCCTGGGATTGCAGCGAGGCATCGGCAATCGCGCGCAGGTCCATCCAGACGGCCGCCGGAAGCATCGCCAGTCCGAGCAGCACGACAAAAAAGAAGGCCAGCGGACGCTCGATGAGCGGCCACCAGAAACTGTCGGCGCGGCGACCTTCGATGTGCTTCATGCGCGTCCCCCCCTCATTGACCCGACCCACCTCGAGGGAGCAGGGACACGTCCGGCATTATGGCAACGGATCAGCGTATCCGCTACCTTCACACCTGTTAAAAGATACGATCCGGACGCATATCCACGTCCTAAAGTGACGTAGGGGTGCAGGTGGACATGCCTGTTGCTTTCCTGTACCTCCAATTTGGCTTAACCATGGGCAGGGCAACATGCAGACACATCTCGTCATCACGGTCCTTGCGAAGGATCGGCCCGGCCTCGTCGAGCGGCTGGCCGGCACCATCGCGGGCTCCGGAGGCAACTGGATCGAAAGTTCCATGGCGCGGCTCGGCGGGGAATTCGCCGGCATCGTGCGCATCGGCATCGAAGCGGCTCAGTCGGAAGACCTCTCCGCCAAGCTGGAGGCCCTTTCCACCCACGGAATCGCAATCACCGTAAAACCGGATCTGACGGAAGATAGCGCGCCGATGGGCGCCTCCGCACAGCTTGATCTGGTTTCCCAGGATCATCCGGGCATTCTGCGCGATATCACCCGTGTCCTTTCGGAAAACGGCGTCAGCATCGAGAATCTGGAAACGCAGGTCCTGCAGGGCTCGATGCAGGGCGAGGCGCTCTTCAAGGCGACGGCGAACCTGCGCCTGCCGGAGGGGCTGACGCCTGCAGCACTCGGCGAAGCGCTGGAAGCCACCGCCGCGGACCTGATGGCGGATATAAACCTGGTCGAATAGCGGTTGCGCCCTAGAGGGCGCGCAATCGGTAAGGCGTCAGGCCGCGAGCGCCCAGTCGGCTGCATCCTCGCGCGCACCGATCAGGGCAAGTCCATTGGCAACCGAGGTCAGCTCGTTGCCCCCCGAGATCTTGTCCGCGCCGAAACGCTCGGCGAATTGCCTGCGTACCGCCGGCACGAACGACGTGCCGCCTGTCATGAACACCCGGTCGATATCACTCTCTCCGAGGCCGGCCTTTGCCAGAGTGTCATCAAGCGCGCGGTCCATCTTCCTGAGGTCCGGCGCGATCCAGGTCTCGAAATCGCTGCGTGCGACGCTGGCGCGGAAATCCGATCCGAGCGGGGCAAAGGTGAGCTCGGCCACGTCCGACGAGGACAGCAGCGCCTTGGTTTCCGAGACGGACTTGTAGAGCGGATAGCCCTGGTCTTCCTCGACAAGCTCGATGAACGTCTCGATCTTGTCCGGCTCCAGGCAATAGCGCAGCAGCTTCTTCATTTCCTTGAAGTCGTCCGAGGTCTTGAAGATCGACAGCATGTGCCAGCGGGCGAAATTGGCAAAGAGATTGGGCGGGATTTCCAGCTCCTTGCCCATGCTCTTGTAGAGTGAGCCCTTGCCGAGCCGCGGCAGGATCACGTTGTCGATGATCCGGTAGTCGAAGGTGTCGCCTGCAATGCCGATGCCGCCCCGCCCAAGCGGCGATGCGGAAAGATGTCCCGAGCGGGTCTCGAAACGCATCAGCGAATAGTCGGTCGTGCCGCCGCCGAGATCGGCCACCAGAATGGTCGTGTCCTGCTGCAGCGACTGCGCATAGGAAAATGCGGCACCAACAGGCTCCATCACGAACAGGATATCCTCGAAGCCAAGCTTGCCGAAGGCTTTGCGATAGCGCGCCATGGCAAGATCTTCGTCGGGATTGTGGCCGGCGAATTCCACCGGACGCCCGACTACGAGCCGCGTGCTGGCCGGGTCGAACGTCGTTCCCGCACGCTCGAAGGCGCAGCGCAGGAAAGTCGCCATAAGTTCCTCGAAATCGAACGGAATACCGTAGATGCCGGTTCCCTTGAAGGCCCTGCTCGCCGCGAAGGTCTTGAGCGACTGGATGAAACGCACGTCGCCGAGGCTTTCAAGGAACTGCCGGATCGCCCAGGGGCCGACCTCCGGGTGGGGCGCTTTCGCCGCGCCCTTGTCCAGAAAGCTGAGCACGGTCGCGAGCGACGTGTAGGCTGCGCTGTCATCGGAAAAGGAGACCGGCTGTGTCGTGCCGCCCGCGGCCGTTACCGCGACGGTGTTCGACGTTCCGAAGTCGAGGCCGATTGTCATGGTCATGGCGACGGTCCTTTCGCGCGGCAGACGCATGCGGATGCGGGCTCGAGAGGGTGGCCCGGCGCAAGGCAGCAGTCTGGGAAGTGAAGCGGACGGGCTCAATACGCCGCCAGCGCTGCGATTGCAAGCCGCGTTGCCGTGTGGGGCGGTCGGTCAGAAAGATGCCGTAATCCGGACGCTCTATCGGCCCTTCCCGCATTGGTGTGCGGAAGAGACGCGCCGCGAAGGAGCGAGGGCAAGGTCCCCGATCGCAGGCACTTGTTTGGCCGAATCAATGGTGATGGAAGGAAGCTGGCGGAGGAACGAGGACAAAGTCCGAACCCGGAGCCAAGCGCTTATGGAGCCGAAGGCGATAGCGCTGGGAAGAAAATATGGCGGACAGAGAGGGATTCGAACCCTCGATACGGTTGCCCGTATACACGCGTTCCAGGCGTGCGCCTTCAACCACTCGGCCACCTGTCCTTGTCAAGCTGTAACCCGCTTGAGTGCCGCGCAATATACTCATGGCAGACTTAAGCGCAAGCACCTGAACGAGTTTTTTTTATCGCGGTGCGCGCCTGTGGATTTTATCGCCGGAAGACCATTCGGCGTCGCCGGGTGTCATTGAGAAAAGGGCTTGAGAAAGCTCACCAGAATGTGTTTCATATCATTTCTTTATTAGAGATTTTTTGACACTATTTTTGAATGATCGCCCGCAGAAGCCGATCGCAAAAATCTACAGTCTCGATAAATGCCAGTCATAAAGGTTTCTTGCGAAAGCCAGAAAGAATTACAATGATCACTGTTTTTAAGTTTCTCTTCCGACTGCTGGGATATGCATTTTTGGCAATTGCCATTATTGCGGGTATTTCCGATGCGAGCATTTCCATTGCACAATCACAAGTATATATGGCGCCGCTGGTCGACGTCTGGTTCGAGCTTTCCCCGCGGACGCTTGAGTTGATGAACGAAAGCCTTCGAGGGTCGGCTTACGGCCATCTGTGGGAGCCGGGACTGCGCGTGGTGCTGGCCTGGCCTGTCTGGGCCGTCTTCGCGCCGCTTGGACTGATCTTCCTGTGGCTTGGGTCAAGACGCCGCACGGCGCATGTGCAGTACGCATAACTGAAAAAGGTGACCCACGCGCCCCTTGGAAACCGGTGCGCGCCGCGCCAGATATAGTCGTGAAAGCAAACCCGCTACGGTCCGACCGGCTTCCCGCCGGCGGTCCGTGCCATTCGGAGACAAGCCATGTCTTTCATGACCATGCTCAGCAAGAAGTTCTCGCTGCCCGAGAAGGATGAGGCGCTACCGGGCAGGCCCAATGCGATCACCCCGGCCGAGTCCCATTTCGTGAATGGCGAATCGCTGGTCGGACCCTTTCCGGAAACCATGCGAACCGTGCTCTTCGGCATGGGCTGTTTCTGGGGTGCCGAGCGTCTCTTCTGGCAGCTTCCCGGCGTTCATGTCACGGCGGTCGGTTACGCCGGCGGCCATACGCCCAATCCGACCTACCATGAGACCTGCACCGGAAGGACCGGCCATACGGAAGCGGTGCTGGTGGTGTACGACCCGACGAAGGTGGGCTTCGGCGATCTTTTGAAGGTGTTCTGGGAAAGCCATGATCCGACACAGGGCATGCGCCAGGGCAACGATACCGGCACCCAGTACCGCTCTGCGATCTACGTTGGCTCCGACGAGGATCTGCGGACGGCGGAACATTCCCGGGATGCGTATCAGCAGGCGCTGAAGGCGGCCGGCGTTTCCGCGTCGATCACCACCGAAATCCGCAAGCTGGACACCTTCTATTTTGCCGAGGACTACCACCAGCAGTATCTCGCCAAGAATCCGGCCGGTTATTGCGGCATCGGGGGAACCGGCGTGTCCTGCCCCGTCGGCCTTGGCGCTTCGGCCTGACGGCATCCTGGCACTGCAAGGACGAGGAAAGTATAAACCGCGTCCGTTGTTAGTTAAAATTACGAATACTTGTATCTCTGATTTTATCTGGCCGGAATTTCTTGAATTCCGGTCGGTCTTTGTCGATTTTCAGGAATTATTAAGCCTGTTCAACGAAAGTGAACCTGCGCATCAATGCGTTGGGGTTCGGGGCAATGTCACGGTCATCCGTGTTGTTTTCAGTCATCTGTGTTGCGGTTAGCCGACTGGTCGCGCTGCTCTTCGGGCAGAGGTCAGGTCGAGACGGCATGGTCGCCTTCATGGCAGGACCTTGGGGCGCAAGGGCTCTGGGCTTCTTTGGCAGGGTCGGTGGTCGGAGTGTTTCCGTCAACGCCGGCGGCTGGAGTGCCCTTGCCGAGGCATCGGACCGCGACTTCGTGCCCTTGATCGCGTTTCCCCTGAATGCGCACGCCGGAACGGGATTTCCCTGGAGACTGCCGAATGAGTGATACCACTGCAACCGTGACGTCCGGACTGGACAGTTTCCGTGAGACGTTTTCCCGGGTGGTGATCCCCTTCATCTGGTTGAATGTGCTGCTGGTCATCGGCACGGCCTGGTGGGTGGGCAACGTCTCCTTCGTCACAATGTGCGGCGCCTCCCTGCTCTTGGGCGTTGCGGCAACGGCCACCTGGCTGAAATTCGAAACAGGCGTCGAAACGCGCCTTGCCACCGCCATGACTCTTGCCGCTCTCGTGGCGCTTTTCGTCGCTTCGCTTTATACGCCAGACATCGAAAATTCCTTCCAGCTTGACGGCCACATGTATTTTGTCGTCGTCCTCGCGTTTCTGGCCTGCTGGGTCGACTGGCGTGCGCTTGTCGCCTTTGCTGCGGTGGTGGGTGTCCATCACGTCGTTCTCAATTTTGCGATGCCGTGGGCGATGTTTCCGAATGGACCGGATCTGGCGCGGGTGCTTTTCCATGCCGCCTTCATCGGTCTGGAGGCTGGGGCGCTCTGGTTGTTGACCGACAGTCTGGCAAAGGTTGTCGCAGCCTCCGACATCGCATGCGAAGAAGCCGAGAACGCCCGCCTGCAAGCGGTTCGTCTCCAGGAAGAGAGCGCGCTGCAGGACGATATCGGACGGCAGAAGCGGAAGGATATGGCGGCCTCCATTGCCAGGTTCCAGACCGATATTTCCGCAAGGCTCGACGCCGTTGGGTTCAAGGTCATCGAAATGCGGGGCACTGCCGATGAGCTGGGCGCGCTGGCGCAGGATACGACCGGCCGCGCCTCGTCCGTCTCCGGCACGTCGCAGTCCGCATCCGCGAATGTGCAGACTGTCGCCTCCGCCGCCGAAGAGCTGTCGTCCTCTATTTCGGAGATTTCCCGTCAGGTCGAAAAGACCAGCGGAATCGTTCTGAAGGCAACGGAAAACGCCCAGAGCAGCAACCGGAAGGTGGCCGCTCTTGCGGACGCCGCGAACCGGATCGGTGAGGTGGTAACGCTGATCCAGGGGATCGCCGAGCAGACCAACCTGCTGGCCCTGAACGCGACCATTGAGGCCGCACGGGCCGGGGAATCCGGCAGAGGCTTTGCCGTCGTTGCCGCGGAAGTGAAGGAGCTCTCGACCCAGACGTCCAAGGCGACCGAAGAAATTGGCGCCCAGATCGCGGCCATTCAGGCCGAGACCAAGGACGCGGTCGACTCCATCGGCGCCATCGCCGCCACGATGGACGAGGTCAACAGCTATACGTCCGCGATTGCCGCAGCGGTCGAAGAGCAGGGGACTGCGACCGAAGAGATTTCGCGCAACGTTTCAGAGGCTGCCGACGGCACCGGCCGGGTCGCGTCCAATATCGGCGAGGTGAGCGAATCCGTGGAGCGCACCAGCCGGTCCGCTTCCTCCATGGCCGAGGCGACCGATGTTCTCGGCAACGAAGCGCAGGAGATGCGCCGCGCCATCGACGAATTCCTGCGCGACGTTGCCGCCGCCTGACCAGGCAGGACTACTGGTCATAGACGCACTACGACAAGCCCACCGGAGCCGCGCCCGGTCCGTTTGACGTCTGGCCGTTCAGCTCTGCGTCGCCCGCCAGGGAACGATTGTCAGTTCCGGCCAGAGCCCCTTCATGCGCTCGGCCTTTTCGGCAAAGGTTTCAGCGTTGCTATACCCGTAGTTCGGTTCCAGCCGCATCGCGAAGATGTTGGCAAGGCCGAACGGTGCGTGAAGGATGAGCCTGCCGTCGTGCGCCAACCGGGCGGCGACGGCATGGGTGCGCGCGGCATACTTCGTCAGCGAATCCATGGAGCAGTCCAGCGGCCGGTAGGGCCTGCCGAAGCGGTTTTCGTACCAGAGATGTACACGGGCCTGGTTGCGGACCTCCAGAAGAGGCACAAGGCGGGGCAAGGCGTCATTGACACGGCTGATCACTGCATCTTCGGCCTCGTAGGAAAGATCCGACCCGTCGTAATAGATGATGTCGAAATCCTTGATGCCGTGAAGGAGGTCACGTCCGGTCAGGACGTTCCAGACGGTCTGGTAAATCCCGCCCGACACCAGCCAGGCGTCCTTCAGCCCAAGATCACGGACTGCGGTCAGGATGTCCATGATGTGGGGCGCCGCGCTCAGGATCTCCGACAGGGCCGCAAGCCGGTCCTCTTCGCAAGCGCCATATCGATCGCCGAGGAGGGCTCCTGTTGCTGCCTTTTCGTCAGCGCTTTCCATGCGGGTTCCTCTCGTGAAGCCGGGTGCAGCCTACCTGATTCCGGGCAGAGCGTGAGAGCCGCGAAGAGCATTTCGCAGGTGCGAAAGCAAAGTGATGGGCGGCACAGCGGCCGGGAGACAAGAGCTCTATCTACTTGAAACGCCTTGAACGGGCGCCATCTGCAACGAAACAAGAGAAAAACAAGGATGAAGAACATGAACCGACTTTCCGCCGCCGCTGCAAGAAAACTCACAGCATTCGGCATGGGACTGACGGTCCTGGCTCTTACGGCGCAGCCCTCACTGGCACGGCCGGACGCGCGCGCCATGACCTGTGGACAGGTTCAGGCGACGATCGCACAGCAGGGTGCTGCCGTGCTGACGACCGGCCAGCACACCTTCGAGCGATACGTCAAGAACCGCAACTTCTGCCAGCACGGCGAGGTCCTGAGGACCGAGACCATCGTCACCCGCGACACGAACAGGTGCCCTGTGAACAAGTGCATCCAGTTCTCGCCGTTCCATTTCGACTGAGCCGTCTAGCACTCGCCGCTGGATGAATGAGCCCGGTTCGCCGTCTCTTCAGACGTTCTCTTCCATTGGAAAGAGGGGCGTTTGAAGAGGCGGACCGAGCCTGTAGCATTGCGTGACAGGCGGTCGCGGCCATTGGCCTCGACAAGGTGCCTGAAAACATGAGCGATTTGGTTTAGGGTTTGCCTGAGAAACCAGAAAAGGCTTGCGATGCACGAAGTAAATTACGGGATGCTCACCTCGTTTGCCCGAACCGCGCTTCGGGCCGGCGTGGTCGTTTGTTCGCTTGTCATGCTGTCGGCAGGGGCCGAGGCCCAGACCAGGCGGCAGCCGAACACCGAAACCCTCACCTGCAAGCAGACCCAGGCATTGGTCCAGCAGTACGGGGCAATCAACCTCAAGACCGGTGAGGTCCGTTTCGATCGCTATGTTAACGGACGAAAATACTGCCTGGTCGGCCAGAGCCTGCGGACCACCTTCGTGACAACGAAACACGGCGTCAGGTGTCCGGTTCAGATCTGCATCGACGAAAGCATGAAAAGAGACTGATGCGGGACAGGGCCGGCGGTGCCGGCCCCTCGCAATATTCTGAAGTGCCGGATGCTCCATCGAACCCGATCGAGCATCCGCAGACCTAGCCTCTCAGCGTACCGCCCGTCGACTTCTCGACATTGGCGATGATCTTCTTCGCGACCGCATCAATCTCCTCATCCGTCAGCGTCTTCTGGCGAGGCTGCAGCAGCACGTCGATCGCGACGGACTTCTGGCCTTCCGGAACGCCCTGACCTTCGTAGATGTCGAAGAGGGTGACATCCGCGACAAGGTTCTTGTCCGCTCCACGCGCGGCCTTGAGTAGAGTTTCGGCCTGAACGTCCTTGCCGACCACGAACGCGAAATCGCGGCGCACCGGCATCAGGTGGCTGGCGTTGAGCGCGCCTTTCGAGCGACCACCCTTGCCCTTGGGCTGCGGCAGGGCGTCCAGATAGATCTCGAACGCCACCAGCGGACCGTCGATGTCGAGCGTCGACAGGGCCCGTGGATGGATCTCGCCGAAAACGGCAAGCGTGTTCTTCGGCCCGAGCTTCAATGTGCCCGAGCGGCCCGGATGGAACGTGCCGGGCGCATCCGCATAGACCTGCAGCTTGTCGACAGGCGCGCCGATGGCGGCAAGAGCCGCTTCCGCATCCGCTTTCGCATCGAAAACGTCGACGTTTTCGGAGCTGCCGGACCAGTGCCGTCCGGCACCGGTTGCCTTCGCTGTGCCGCGGCGCACACCGGCGGCGACCATCTTCTGGCCGTCCGGCGTGTCGTTCTCGAACACCTGGCCGATCTCGAACAGCGCAACATCGCCATAGCCGCGATCCGCATTGCGCTGCGCGGCGCTCAGAAGGCCGGGCAGCAGGCTCGGACGCATGTCGGACATCTCGCCGGAAATCGGATTGGCCAGCGCGAGATCCGGCGCACCTCCGCCGAAGAGTTCGGCCTGGTCCTTCGAGATGAACGACCAGGTCACGGCTTCGTTGAAGCCGCGCACGGCAAGGGCCCTGCGTGCCTTGTTGCGGCGGATCTGACCGATGGTCAGAACCTTCTGGCCGACAGAGCCCGTGCGCGGCAGCGGGGTTACCGGCACCCGGTCGAGACCGATGATGCGCACGACTTCCTCAACGAGATCGGCCTTGCCTTCAATGTCCGGACGCCAGCTAGGTGCGGCAACCTTCACCGTGTCGCCGCTGCCTGAAATCCAGAAACCGAGCGACTTCAGCGTGACATTGGTCTCGGCTTGCGCAACCTCGACGCCGGAAAGACGCCGGATTTCAGAGTAGGGGAACTCGATGATGTTGGTGCTGTCGGGAATGCTTCCGGCCTGCACGGCCTGGGACGCTTCGCCGCCGCACAGGTCCAGCACCATGCGCGTCGCATATTCGAGACCGGGCATCATGTAATCGGGATCGACACCGCGCTCGAACCGGTAGCGGGCGTCGGTGTTGACCCCCAGCTTGCGGCCGGCGGCGGCGATGCCGTCCTCGTCCCACAGAGCCGACTCGATCAGGACGTTCACGGTTTCCTCGGTGCAGCCGGACGGTTCGCCGCCTAGAATTCCGCCGAGGCTCTCCACTCCGTTGTCATCGGAAATGACGCAGACCGTCTCGTCGAGCTCGTAGGACTTGCCGTTGAGGCCCTCAAGCGTCTCGCCTTCGTTTGCGCGGCGAACGACGAGATTGCCCTTCACCTTGTCGGCATCAAAGACGTGCAGCGGCCGGCCCTGATCGAAGGTGATATAATTGGTGATGTCGACAAGCGTGTTGATCGGACGAAGGCCGATGGCGGTCAGGCGGTCCTGAAGCCACTTCGGAGAAGGACCGTTTTTAACGCCCTCGACGAGGCGCAGGCCGAATGCCTTGCACAGCGCTTTCGTGTCGCCGAAGTCGAAGCTGACGTCGACGGGGCAGGGGTAGCTGCCGCGGACCTGCTCGTTTGAGCGTTCCTTCAGCTTGCCGAGACCGGCGGCCGCCAGGTCCCTGGCGATGCCGTAAACGCCGGTGCAGTCGGGCCGGTTCGGTGTCAGGCCGATTTCAATGACCGGCTCGTCGAGCCCGGCCCAGTCCGCATAGGCCATGCCGACGGGCGCGTCTTCCGGCAGGTCGATGATGCCCGTGTGCTCGTCCGACAGTTCCAGCTCGCGCTCCGAACACATCATGCCGAAGCTTTCCACGTCGCGGATCTTGCCGACGGACAGGGTGACGTCGAGGCCGGGAACATAGTCGCCGGGCTTGCCGAGCACGCCTACAAGGCCAGCGCGGGCGTTGGGCGCGCCGCACACCACCTGCACGGGCTCGCCGTCGCCGGTGTCGACCTTCAGGACGCGCAGCCGGTCTGCATTGGGATGCTGAACAGCCTCCAGCACCCTGGCGATACGGAACGGCTTCAGCGCGTCGGCGCGGTTCGTGACTTCCTCGACCTCGAGGCCGATCATGTTGAGACGTTCGACGATCTCTTCCAGGCTGGCCTCGGTCTCAAGATGTTCCTTGAGCCAGGAAAGGGTGAATTTCATTTCTCGATCTCTTCAAACTTGATGCCGCAAGTGGCGGCGAAAACGGGCGGAAAAGGCGTCAGTTGCCGAGCCTTGACACTTCGGGAACGATGGTCGCGTCTGCGTAGTTCTGTGCAAACCGACGGCCGATCTCGGAAAAGTCTTCGGTCCAGCGGCGCACCATCTCCGGCGTGATCTGCTGCTTGGTCGCGATCGCCTGGGCGGCTTCGGTCTCGATCCTGTCGCGCAGGATACCGAGTTCCACCTGGGCCGCATATTCGGCCCGATACTTGCCGAGCCAGCCCATGGCGACGATCACCACCATGATCAGAAGCGCGGCGCTGGTGGCCAGGCTTGCCCAACGGGCCGTTCCTCCGATGCGCCGGTCGCTCGCGATCAGGACGATCGAGGCGATCGTCAGAAACGCCACGATGTAGATCGCCTGCAGAAAGCTGCTGTACTTCTCCGCTGAGCTGGCCTCATGGCTGGCACGCAGTTGCGTGATGCGGTCGCGCAGATAGAGCAGCGCATCCGCTTCGGTCCCCAGCTGGTCGCGGAAATAGGTGTCGCAGAACCGCAGCCTTCCACGGTTCTCGATCTTTTCGGCACAGGCTTCCATGAACGAGGTCGGGGTGGCGATGCGCTCTTCCCGGTCGGCGGTTTGTGCCGAAGCCGGTAGAACGCCGCCGGCGCACAGCAATGCGACGGCAATCAGACGGATGAACAGTGACATGGACGGTGCCCCCTCAACAGAGCCAGATGGTTTATCCCGACAGGCCGCCGAACAGGGTCGGCAGGTCGAGTGGGCGGAAGCCGTAATGCTGTATCCAGCGCACATCCGCGTCGAAGAAGGCCCTGAGATCGGGCATGCCGTATTTCAGCATCGCGATCCGGTCGATCCCCATGCCCCACGCAAAGCCCTGGTAGACATCCGGATCGAGACCGCAATTGCGGATGACGTTCGGGTGGACCATGCCGCAGCCGAGGATTTCCAGCCAGTCGCTGCCCTGACCGATCTTCACCTCGCCGCCGGAGCGATCGCACTGGATATCCACTTCCATCGACGGCTCGGTGAACGGGAAGAAGCTCGGCCGGAACCGCATCTTGATGTCGTCGACTTCGAAGAAGGCCTTGCAGAACTCCTGCAGCACCCACTTCAGATGGCCAAAGTGGCTTTCCTTGTCGATGACAAGGCCTTCCACCTGGTGAAACATCGGCGTGTGGGTCTGGTCGCTGTCGCACCGGTAGGTGCGGCCGGGAATGATCACGCGGATCGGCGGTTCCTGGTTGCGCATCGTGCGGATCTGAACCGGCGACGTGTGGGTTCTCAGAAGCAGTCGCTCGCCGTCTTCCTTCGGGTTGAAGAAGAACGTGTCGTGCATCTCGCGCGCGGGATGGCCTTCGGGGAAGTTCAGCGCCGTGAAGTTGAGTTCATCGGTTTCGATGTCCGGACCTTCGGCGATGGAAAAGCCCATGTCGGCGAAGATCGCGGTCAGTTCGTCGATAACCTGGCTGACCGGGTGGATGCGGCCGGCTTCGGCAGGCGAGGGTCGCAGCGGCAGGGAGACGTCGACCGTCTCTCCGGCGAGGCGCGCCTCGAGTTCGGCGTCGGCCAGAACGTCCTTGCGGGCGGCGATGGCATCGGTGATCCGGGCTTTCAGGCCGTTGAGCGCAGGTCCCATGACCTGGCGCTCTTCCGGGGTCATCTTGCCGAGCGTCTTCATCTGCTCGGAGATCTGGCCCTTCTTTCCCAGTGCCTGCACCCGGATCTCTTCCAGGGCGGCTTCTGTTCCGGCACCCTCGATGGCGGCCAGAAGATCGGATTCAAGTGTTTCGAGATTGGACATGCGTGCTCGATTGTCGGTTCGCGCGCAGCGCGCGGGTCGTTGCTGGAACTGAAAGTCGGGGTCTTTTAACGAATAATGGCGCCGAATACCACGGCCACATGAGCATTATTGCGTGAGACTTCGTGAGGAGGGGATGCGCTGGAAACGGGTAGCGCGTCAGCGCGTAAATCGTCCGCAGGCGGGGCCCTGCAGCTCGCTCAGGCGCACGGAAGCAACGGCGCTGATAGCGTCCGTCAGAGGGCCGGAGCGGCCGATATGTGCGATCCTGCTGGTCATGGCGCGCACTTTACTAATTGGTCCGGCGAAGGCAAGCAGAAAACGGGCGCAGCTAACTCGGACCGTCACTCCGCAAACAAGTGGACGTCCGAACAGGTCGGGGATGACGGCGGCGATATGGGCTTCAACTGACCGCATCCGCCCCTTCGGCCCGGCCAAGCGAGGCATGCAGTTCCTGTCTCAGCCAGTCGCCGAAGGCTTTCTTGGCGCGTGTCATGGGCGCGTTCCGTCCGCTGATCAGCCAGTAGGAGAGGCCGGTGGCCGGGCGCTGCGGAAAGGGCGCGACGACCTGGCCCGCCTGAACGGCATAGACAGCGAGCGTTTCCCAGGCCAGAAAAACGCCCTGTCCGGCAATCGCGGCATCGAGGCACAGCGATCCGTCTGAAAAGGTCGGTCCTTCCGTCAGGATGTCTTCCTCGAGGCCGAAGAGATCCAGCCAGGTTCGCCAGGAATAGACCTGGCCGCGGTCCTGAATGATCGGAAGTTTGGCAATGTCGGCCGGCTCGCGGATCTTTTCCGCCAGCGCCGGGCTGCACACCGGAAAGACACGCTGGCTAAGCAGCTTCTCCGTGTTGACGCCTGGATAGGGGCCGCGCCCGACGCGGATGCACAGATCGACGTCCGTCGTGTCCGGATCGACCAGATCGACGGTGGCTTCCACCCGCACCCGTATGTCGGGATGAAGCTTGTTGAAGGCCTTAAGGTGCCAGACCAGCCATTTGCCCGCAAAAACGGGCGCGACGGAAATCGTCAGCGCATCGTCGCGTCCCCGCTGCGTGGTCGCGACCGCCGTCGAGAGGGAGGACATGGCCGATGTCAGGTGCGGCTGCATGGCAAGCCCGTGAACTGTCGGAACGAGCTGCCGGTTCCGCCGCTCGAAGAGCTGGACCCCGAGCTGGCCTTCCGTTTTCTGCACCTGCTGGCTGACCGCGCCGACTGTCACGCCAAGTTCCGCGGCGGCTGCCTTGAGCGAGCCCAGCCGAGTGACAGCCTCCACGGCCCGAAGGCCCGAGAGGTGAATGCGGTTCAGGTTTTTCATTATAGAATATCTAAACTGAAATGGAGAAGAAGTCGATTTTTTTAAGGGTGAGAGGCGTCTATATATGCAGTGAAGCTAAATTCAAAAGAGGAATTTGGCCATGAGAAAAACAAGAACAAGGAGATTGAAACTCATGATGAAACTGTTCATGCGCCGCCAGTTGCGTACCCGCCCGGACACCACCTGGGACCGTCGGGATCCGCTCAGCCATCCGGCCATCACCCGCATGTCCCAGCGCGAACTCGCCGATCTGCCGTTCAATCGGCGTTGAGCTGACGGCTTGCGCCCCCTCGGGCGCCGGCTTCCATGCCTGACGGCCATCCGGGGCAGCCGCAATCTGCGGGCTTCCCCTGCGAAGGGCCGTCCGCGCAGAGGTCGCGCGATTGGGTGCTAACTGCACCGCGACCTCGACCGATCATCCGGCGGACAAGCTGGGCGAGGACGCGGGCTCTTCCGCATCCTTTGCCTGTCAGAGCTTCACACCGCTTCCGGCAGCCTCTCGGCGTATTGCGCAACACCATTGCCGAAGGACCAGTTCTCGACCTTCGTTTCCACCAGGTTGATGAAGACGTCCTCGGACCGAACGCCCACTTCCCTCACAAGCCCCTTCACGATCCTTGCGAAGAGAGCCTTCTTCTTCTCCACGGTCCGCGTGTCGCTGACAGTGAGCTGGATGAGGATCAGATCGTCGGAGCGATCGATGTTCATGTAATGACGACCGAACAGGAAATCCTCCCGGCTATGGTCGCTGATGGTCATGAACTTGTCGTCGGCCGGCACGTCAAAAGTCTCGCGCAAGGACTGATAAATCTCGTCCAGGATCACGGCTTTCTGACCGGCGGTCTTTGATCCTTTCAGGATCGAAACATGGGTGAGCGGCATGGCATCCTCCTTCACGCGGGATTGATGTGAGAACGATACGGCTGGCTCATAAATAAGAAAAACAAATCTTTGATATTTCAATAATTCGATCTTATAATCATTGAATGAGCGATCTCGACATGGACCTTCTGCGCGCCTTCGTGCGCGTCGCAGAAACCGGCAGCTTCACCAAGGCGGGGCAGGTGACCGGTGCCAGCCAGTCGGCCGTCAGCCTGAAGATCAAGAAACTGGAAGAGCGGCTGGGCGACATGCTGCTGAGTCGGTCGCCGCGCTCGGTACGGCTGACGAGTTTCGGCGCACGTTTTCTGAACGATGCCAGAAGCCTCATTGACCTGCACGACCGGGTGGCCTCGCGGGCCGGCGGCATGGAAGTCCGGCGGCAGCTGCTTCTTGGCATCAGCGATCATGCGGCCGGCGCCAGCCTGCCCGGCATTGTCGCGGCGCTCGGCAAATCGCTGCCCGAATATCGTCTTCATGTGTCCGTCGGCCTCTCGGACCTGCTCTACCGGGATTTCCGGGCAGGGCTTTTCAGTGCCGTCATGATCCGCTCGGAGGACGTCGGTATCGACGGTCGCACCGCCTTCGAGGACGACGTCGTCTGGACGGCATCGCGCGACTTCCATTGGCAGGCCGGCGATACCTTCCCGCTTGTCTCTCTGCAGGACGGCTGTGCACTTAGGCGGTTCGCGATCCAGGGCCTGAAGACGGCGGGTATCGATTTCGAACACGTCTTCACAGGCACCGGCGTCGGTGCGGTTCAGGCCGCCGTCTCCGCCGGTCTCGGTATCGCTTGTCTCGACCGCCGCAACATCCCGCCCGGCAGCCGCGACGTCGGCAGCCTTTATGCGCTGCCCGACCTGCCGAAGACCAGAATGGTCCTCTTCTGCCGCGAGGATGACATCGCCTCTGCGGTCGTGCAGGCGTTCAGGGAGCATTTGTAGGCCTTGACCTGGAGTAGCTCCAGAGAGGTAGGGTCTACCTGACCAGCCAGGAAAGGACCCCATGCTGATCTCCGAAGCCTCCATGAAAAGCGGCCTGAGCGCCGATACGATCCGTTTCTACGAGAAGTCCGGAATTGTGCCGGCCATCGAGCGTGGCTCCGACGGCCTGCGCCGGTTTTCGCCGGAGAACGTGGAGTGGCTCACACTGCTCTACTGGTTGCGCAAGACCGGTATGCCGATGAAGGACATGCAGCGCTTCGCCGGGCTCTACCGCGAGGGCGACCGAACCGTTCAAGAGCGGAAGGCTTTGCTGCTCGGGCACGCCGAGACCCTCAAACGCAAACGCACAGATCTCGACCGCTGCGAGGAGGTTCTCGCAGAAAAGCTCGCCATCTACGACAAACTGGAAAGAAATCAGACATGAAGATCATAGTCATCGGTGCAGCCGGAGCGATCGGGCAGGCGGCCGTCGCCGAACTCTCTTCCCGTCATGAGATCGTGACGGCCGGGCGTTCATCCGGAGATATCAGGGTGGACCTCGCTGACGATGCGAGCATAGAGGCAATGTATGCCGAAACCGGTCCGGTGGAGGCTGTTATCTGTGCTGCCGGCGAGGTCTCATTCGGCCGGCTGGCGGAAATGACCGGCGAGAAATATCTCTACAGCATGAAGAACAAGGTGCTCACCCAGATCAATCTCGTGCTGAAGGGGCTGAGCGTGGTGAGCGATGGCGGGTCGTTCACGCTGACGAGCGGCATTCTCGACAGGGATCCAGTCCGAGGTGGGTCAGGGGCGGCGACGACCAACGGGGCACTCGGCGGGTTCGTGAAGGCCGCGGCCATCGACATGCCGCGCGGTCTCAGGATCAATGTCGTCAGCCCCGGGCTTCTGGAAGTCTCTGCCGATCGCTACGGGGCGATCTTTCCCGGACATGACCCGGTCTCGTCCCGGCGCGTCGGTCTCGCCTACGCCAAATGTGTCGAGGGTGGTCTCACAGGGCAGGTCGTGACCGTCGATTGAGGCAGGGTGGAAACCGCCTCAAGCCTTCTTCACGAACTCCGTCAGGATCACGATGCGCTGGTCGTTTACCCGGCCTTCGATCTGCTCTGCGTTGTCGGCGACGAGACTGATGTTGCGCACGGCGGTGCCGCGCTTGGCGGTGAAACTGGCCCCTTTGACCTTGAGATCCTTGATCAGGGTGACCGTGTCACCGGCTGCCAGCACGGCTCCGTGCGTATCCTTGTGAACGACGCCGTCGTCGGCATTGTCGGACGAGCCTTCAAGGCCGGCTTTTGCCCAGGCGAGCGTCTCTTCGTCCAGATACAGCATGTCGAGAAGATCGCGTGCCCAGCCTTCTCCCGGCATCCTTGAGAGAAGACGATAAGCTGTTACTTGAACCGGCGGCACGGTGCTCCAGGCAGACTCATTGAGACAATGCCACTGCTTCGGATCGATCTCATCGGCACCTGTGATCTGGCCGGTCAAGGCAGAGCTGACGAGAATGGCCGTCCCGGCCGAACCGTCCGCATCGGGGCCGACATCAAGCACTGTGAGATTCTCGGTAGATCCGGAAAGTTCGCAAGCATTGCTTGCTCGCTCGCGCAAGGTGGCTTCGAGGCTCATGTCGTTTCCTTCGTCTAGTCTGTCGTCCGGGCCGGCTGTCCCGGAGTTGGTTGGTGCGGCAAGCACTTGACGGTGCTTTGCGCCTGGCCCTCACAGGTGTTCGACCTTTCGCTTGATCCGGTGGATCAATTGATCACGCGATGCCGGAACTTGGGCGGGCCCCGCTGCTAAAGCAGCACCCGCCCATTCGAAACCTGCCAGAGAATTACTGCATCCCTGGCTTGGCGCTTTGGGCCAACCGGTTTCTCAATCATCCATCTTCAGGGCCTGGATGAAGGCTTCCTGGGGGATCTCCACCTTGCCGAACTGGCGCATCTTCTTCTTGCCGGCCTTCTGCTTTTCCAGAAGCTTGCGTTTGCGGGTTGCGTCGCCGCCGTAACACTTGGCGGTCACGTCCTTGCGCAGGGCCGAGATGGTTTCGCGCGCGATCACGCGGCCGCCGATGGCCGCCTGGATCGGAATCTTGAACATGTGCCGCGGGATAAGCTCTTTCAGCTTCTCGCACATGGCGCGGCCGCGGCGTTCCGCCTGGCTGCGGTGCACGAGCACGGACAGCGCATCCACCGGCTCGTCGTTGACCAGGATCGACATCCGGACGAGATCGCCCGCCCGGTAGTCCGAAAGCTGATAGTCGAAGGAGGCATAGCCCTTGGAGATCGATTTCAGCCGGTCGTAAAAGTCGAAGACCACTTCGTTGAGCGGCAGGTCGTAGGAGACCATGGCGCGCGATCCGACATAGGAAAGGTCGACCTGAATGCCGCGCCGTTCCTGGCACAGCTTCAGGATGCCGCCCAGATAGTCGTCCGGCGTCATGATCGTCGCCCGGATCCACGGCTCGCGAATCTCGGTGATCTTCACGATGTCCGGCATGTCAGCCGGATTGTGAAGCTCCACTTCGGACTCGTCCGTCAGGCTCATCTGATAGACAACCGAAGGAGCGGTCGCGATCAGGTCGAGGTCAAATTCGCGGTATAGCCGCTCCTGGATGATTTCCAGATGCAGGAGGCCAAGGAAACCGCAGCGGAAGCCGAAGCCGAGCGCGGCGGAGGTCTCCATTTCATAGGAGAAGCTGGCGTCGTTCAGGCGCAGCTTGCCCATGGCGGCGCGCAGATCCTCGAAGTCGTTGGCATCGACCGGGAAGAGGCCACAGAAAACCACCGGCTGGGCCGGCTTGAAGCCGGGCAGGGCTTCCTTGCAGGGCTTCTTCTCAAGTGTGATCGTGTCGCCGACGCGGGTGTCCGCCACTTCCTTGATGGAGCCGGTGATCACGCCGATTTCGCCGGCGTGAAGCTCGTCCACCTGCAGGAACTTCGGCGTCATCACGCCGACACGGTCGACGTCATACGCCGCCCCCGTGCCCATCATCTTGATCTTGTGGCCCTTCTTGAGTGAGCCGTTGATGACGCGCACCAGAACCATCACGCCGAGATAGGTGTCGTACCAGCTGTCGACCAGCATCGCCTTCAGCGTGTCGTCCGGATCGCCTTCGGGCGGCGGCAGCTTCTTGACGATGGCTTCCAGCACGTCGTCGACGCCAAGACCGGTCTTGGCGGAGATCATGCAGGCTTCGGAGGCGTCGATCCCGATCACATCCTCGATCTGTTCCTTGATGCGGTCGGGTTCGGCCGCCGGCAGGTCGATCTTGTTGAGGACGGTGACGATCTCGTGGTCGTTGTCGATTGCCTGATAGACGTTGGCGAGCGTCTGCGCTTCCACACCCTGGGAGGCGTCGACCACCAGCAGCGACCCTTCGCAGGCCGCCAGCGATCGGGACACTTCATAGGCAAAGTCCACGTGACCCGGCGTGTCGATCAGGTTCAGCGTGTACTGCTGGCCATCCTTGGCGTTGTAGATCAGCCGGACGGTCTGCGCCTTGATCGTGATACCGCGTTCGCGCTCGATGTCCATCGAGTCGAGGACCTGCTCGGTCATCTCGCGGTCGGTCAGCGTGCCGGTCATATGGATCAGGCGGTCGGCAAGCGTCGATTTGCCGTGATCGATATGGGCAACGATGGAAAAGTTTCTGATGTTTGAAAGCGGCTTCGTCGTCATGGCCGCCCGTTTACCACCGCGCAGGCGCTTCGCAAAGGGATTTGATGCGCTATACGGGCGGGATTGCCGGGTTTTTCGCATTTGCGTGCCGGACGTTACCCCTTCGCCGCCGCAAACCTCTTTTCAGTCCGGTACCTGCGCCCGACTCAGGCAGGGTCACCGACGGACCCCGGCGGCGGAAGCACGTCTTTCAGCACCCGGCCGAGCTGACGTCCCTCCGCGGCGATTTCATGGGCAAATTCCAGAAGGTGCGCCTGGTCCAGCGCGTCCGTTTCGCGCACCACAAGCGCGATGTTACGAAAGAGCGGCGGCAGGTCTTTCGGCCGGACCTCTGCGAGCCGGCCCTCCTTCAGCGCGCCGGCGACCGCCGAACGCACGAACAGGCCGACACCTTCTCCCGCCTCGACAAGGCTGCGCGCCGGATCGGTGGGCAGGTCGACGCGGACCGGGGCGGACAGCGCTATGGCAGCCGCATCTGCGGGCGCGGCCTGCCACCATGCAAGGTTCAGATAGCGCGGTGCCTTTTCCAGAACCTCCGTCAGGCTCGGGTCGGGACCGAGGCTGGCGGCAAGGTCAGGCGCGGCGACCAGCAGAACATCCTCGCGCACCACAAGAAGCGGCTCGACCGTGGTCAGCAGCGGATCGAGGTTGGGCCAGCACATGACCGCAAGCTCCACCTCCCGCTCGTGCAACATGGCGGCGATCAGATTATGCCGACCGTCGCGCACGATCACTTCCGTTTCCCGGTGTCGTCTCTGGAAGCGCAGCAGGGCGTCGCTGATCAGCGGCATGATCATGGAGCTGAGCGATGCGACCGAGATACGCCCGCGCTCAGCCCGCCTGAGGGTTTCCCGTGCCTCCTGCAACACGCCCAGCATGCGCCGGCAATAGGGCAGGAAGCCGATGCCCTGGTCGGTCAGGCGGACGTGGCGCCCTCTGACGAAGAGTTGCGTATCAAGGTCGGTCTCCAGCGCGCGGATGCGCATGGAAATGGTTGCCTGCGTCACGTTGAGACGCGCCGCCGCCTCGGTGAAGCTGCCGTCCCGCGCCACGCGGTCGAAAGCCTTGAGTTGATTGATATCCATTCGACTTTCTAATCGCAGTCATTAGTTCTTTTTCGTTTTCCGAGGTTAGAATGAGATTATCTAATTTCAAAGAGACACATATGCATCTGAGAGACGCCACGCCGGGGGACATTCCGGCAATACTTGAGATTTTCAATGAGGCGGTGCGCGAGACGACTGCTGCGTGGACGAACCAGCAAGACACACTTGAAGCCAGACTGGCCTGGCTGGAAAGCTGCCAGGAGAAGGGCCTGTCGGTGCTTGTCGCGGAGGGGGAAGGCGGCGACGTCGTCGGTTTCGCCAGTTTCGGTACCTTTCGCGCACGCGAAGGCTATCGCCTGACTGCGGAACACTCGGTCTATGTCGCGTCGGACGCGCGGCGCCTCGGGGCGGGTCTTGCCCTTCTGGAAGGGATTGCGCAAAGGGCGGAGAAAGCGGGCATGCATCTGCTCGTCGGCACGGTCGATGGCGACAATGCCGCATCGATCGCGCTGCACCAAAAGGCCGGGTTCGCGATATCGGTCCGTCTGCCGCAGGCCGGCACCAAGTTCGGCCGGTGGCTGGATCTGGTTCTCATGACCCGTGTCCTCAATCCGGGAATGGCCGCTCCCGACAAATGAGAAAAGCGCGGGACCGTGAGGTCCCGCGCCTTGCCGGAGCCGACTGCCTTGCACGGGCGGCAGCAGCTCCTTCGCCGAATGAGGTTGCCGGAGGTGGTGGCAACCCTAGACGGCGATCTTTTGTCCGCAGCAGGCGCGGCTGATTTCCGAAAGGTGACGGTGGTCCGTGCCACAGCATCCGCCGAGCACCCGAACCCACGGCATGTACTGCAGAATTTTCCTGTAGCGCCTTGCCAGATCCACCGGATCACCGATGTCGAGCTCCTCCGCCGCGTCCAGTTCCTCATGGCTCATCTGCGACGCGTTGGCGCGGATGCCGGCGATCCGCTTCACCCAGTCTCCGCCCTGTTCCAGAACATCGCTGAAGTGGGCCGGATGGGCGCAGTTGACCATGTAGTAGGCGACGGCTCCGCTGGTGGCCTTGTCGATGAAGTCGATCGCATCCTCAAGCGAGGTGCCGGAAGGAAGCCAGCCATCCGTCTCCACCGTAAAGGAGATGACGCACGGCACACCAATGGCCTTGGCGGCAACCGCGATGCCGGCAGCTTCCGGCACGTTGGTCATGGTGATGGCGGTCACGAGATCGGCCCCGCTTTCAGCGAAGACCTCGATCTGCCTGGCATGGTACTCGCACGCCTCACCGCTGCTCATGGCCTCGCCGGCCACATAGCCGTCTCCGCGCGGTCCGATGCATCCGCTGATCGCAAACGGGCTGTCACCGGTCTGGTAATCGTCGGCAAGCTCGCGCATTGCTTCGATCGCAGCACGGTTGGCTTCGTCCAGTTCGTCCGCCGAATACCCGAGCAGTGTCGCCCAGTCCGGATTGGCGCGCCAGGTCGGGCTTTCCAGAATGAACCCGGTGCCGTCTCGCGTCGCCATTTCGGCGTAGGGCCGATAGTAGTCCATCAGCTTCTCACGGCCCTCGGCTGACCGCAGAAGCGTGAACGAGGCGAAGTAGGGCAAGTCGATGCCCTGAAGAAAAATGAGGCTCGTCTCGATCCCACCGTCGGTCAGGAAGATGGCGTCGGACTGATGAGGAAGTAATTTTCGTATCGTATTCATTGCAAAATCCATTTCTACTGAAGCGGGCGCTCCGCAGGTGTTCTTCGAAATGAACTGCGATGCTGCGAATGCTGGCGTGCGACTGCCACCCGTCTACTGGAACAAAGATATAGACGAGAAATCTGACGTCGCGGAAGTGATGGCGGTCACACCCTGAAGTTGCTTGCCGCGTACTACACTCTGTTTCGTCAGTCGCACCGCTGGGTGTCGACAGCAGTTCAAGCAACGCCTCGGAGACCGGGAAGATGGAAAGGAAGACCGACAAGCGGCAGCGCATCCTCGTCGCGGCGAGGGCCGCAGTCCTGCGAAAAGGGTTCGGAGCAACCTCGATCGAGGAACTGTGCGTGGAAGTCGACATCACCAAGAGCGGCTTCTTTTACCACTTCAAGGACAAGAACGCGCTCGCTCGTGCGCTTCTCATCGACCACATGGCCGAAGAGAAGCGCCGGTTCGATGAGATCTTCGACGCGGGGCGGGATCTTTCGGATGATCCGCTTCAGGCCTTCCTGATCAGCCTGAAGCTTCTGGCTAGGCTGATCGATGACCTGCCGAACGGTCATCCGGGGTGTCTCGTTGCGACCTATTGCTATCAGGAGCGCCTCTTCGACAGGGAAGTGCGGGAGCTGAACCGCAAGTCGGTGCTTGCCTGGCGGGAGAGGTTCAGAAGGTCCCTGGAGGAGATCGTTTGCGCCTATTCTCCGCGGGAAAGCGTGGATCTCTATGATCTCGCCGACATGGTGTCCGCGATCCTGGAAGGCGGAATCGTGATATCCAGGGCACTGGCCGAGCCGGCTGTGCTCTCCCGCCAGATCCTTCTGCTTCGCAAGATGTTGAAGATGCTGTTCAAGCCCGATGCGCGCGCTAAGGCTCCGCCCTGCGCCGTCGCCGGCGCCAAGGTCACTTCGTACTCAGGACTGTCCGGCAGTCATTGGGAAACTCGGACAGCGCCATTGGCCTTTTCTTGACCACCTTGGGTGCCTCGCCGGGCTTTGGCGGGTTTTTCGGCACCCATGGTTCGTCCGAAAGCCAGTAGGTAAGCTGCGCGCCGCACCCGTCTCCGGGCGGCGGCGGGTTCTGGTTCTTGCACCCGACGCTTCCGGGCGGGCACGCAAGCCGCACATGAAAATGGTAATGGTGTCCCCACCAGGGCCGGATCTTGCGCAGCCACGCCCGGTCTCGGGATGTCTCGAATTCGCACAGCGCCTTCTTGATCGTCGGATTGACGAAGATCCGTGCAACGCGCCGGTCTGATGCCGCCCGGCGGATGAGGCGGGCATGCATGTCCGTCCATTTCCGCGGATCGACCCTGCGGTCAGCGCCCTTCACGTCCAGCGGACCCTTGAGCATGGAGATGGCGGAAATTTCCTCCCGCTCCTGCGCGGACAGCCGCCGGTCCGGCATCTCTGTCAGCCAGATATCGGCATCAAGGCCAACCTGGTGGCTGGCGTGGCCGGAGGTCATCGGCCCGCCGCGTGGCTGGGCGATATCGCCGACCAGAAGACCGTTCCAGCCGACTTTCGGCGCGTCGGCAGCAAGGTCTTCCAGATAGTCGATGAGGGCGGGATGACCCCAGTTGCGGTTGCGCGACAGGCGCATCACCTGCCAGTTGGCTCCGTCGATCGGCAGCGCGGTGCCGCCGGCAAGGCACCCCCTGGCATAGGAGCCGATGGAGCGCGCCTTAAGCGGCGCCGGACCGGTCGCAGCTCCGAAATAATCCTTCGCCGGCATGTTTGAGCGAAGGACCAGCGTGGGCTTCTTCGCGACATATCCCTCTGGCACCGCGCGCTTTCTGGAGGGCACGGGAATCTCGGCAACCTGCGAACGGATCTCGCCGTCATCCGTGGCCGCGGCCGTCGCCGGAGAAGAGGATGAGGACGACTCAGCTGTGCCCCGTGTCCCCGCTTCCGGTTTGGCTGACGGAACGGGAGACGCCGCAAGGGCGCCCGAAGCGGCAAGAAGAGTAGCCGCGAGGCCGCTTGCCGTCAGAAGGCGATGCCACTGCCGTCTCATCTTGCGCCTTTGTGCCGTTTGTCCGGGCGTCCCCACGTGGAACCTCTTGCGTCCGTGCCTTGGCTGCGTGTCGCCGGCTGCTGTGTTCAGCCTGTCCGGCTGTCAGGCAGCATGCACCAGATTGGCGGGTTCCGCATCTGCTAGTTCGCTTTCCATATTGGCTTTCAACATGTCGGCGAGCGTGTCGAGCAGCACGGTGTTGTCACGGATGATACGGTCCGCAGCGCCGTTCAGCGCGATGATGTTGCCCGGGCGGGCATTGTCCGGATGTTCGGAGGTCGGAGCAAGCACCGTGTCGAGCCGGTGATAGATGACCTTCGGCAGCGCCTTGAACAGATGCTCCGCCTGATAGGAGGTGGTCTGCGACTGTCCATCCGCGAAGACGGACAGGATCGGAACGCCCTTGGACGGCTGCATCCAGCCGAGCGCGCCCCAGTTGACTGCCTCCGAATAAGGGAAGGACCGTTCCGGAGCGCGGCCCGTGCCGAGCGACAGGATCACGATCTCGTCGGCATCCCAGCCGAGCTTGCCGGCTTCCATGTAGGCGGCAAGCGCCGGATCGTTCATGAAGACGTCGCCGCCGATCAGAGCTTCCTCGCGCTTGCGGGTAAGGTTCTCGACCTTGGCGGGCTCGAAATAGGAAGGCGTCGCGGTCGTCGCGCGCACGGCCTGCCAGAAGTAATAGTCGTCGGGCCGGCCGCCGTTTTCCTCCAGACCGTTGGTCATGAAGACCGCCTGCCGCCGCTCGATGTCATAGGCGGTCAGCACCAGGCGTGAGAAACCGCTGGCAATCGACGTCCAGCCGAAACGCTCCTTCAGAAGCTTTTCCAGCGGACGTGCGTCATACGTCTCGTCGAAGAGACCGAGCCGGCTGCTGACGGTGCGGGCCAGCCTTGCGCTGATCGAGCGCTTGAAGATTTCGCGTGCGTCGCGTTCGAAGAAGTCGCGCAGTTCGCCAAGCGTCGCCGCGGCTTCGCCGGCGGACCCGCCGGGACGCGGTGCGCAGAGGCCGGCTGCGATCAGTCCGCCGGTGGAGGAGCCGGCCATCATGTCGAAAACCTGATGCATCGGGACGGAAATGCCGCGATGCATCAGTCTGCTCTCGAGAGCTTCGAGAACACGCAACGGAATGAGGCCGCGGACTCCGCCGCCGTCTATGGAAAGTATGAAATGTTTTTTCTGCGCCATGATCTTCCCCGGGGTGGTCATTTGTCTTGGGGTGCGCCCGTTCGCCACCCGGCGTCGGACGCTTATGTAATTTTCAAATGTTTGCGACCAATTGCGTCAGCCCAATGGCAGACGAGGAAGTATTTGCCGAATCTTCGCCAAGGGGTTTCGAGTGGTTAATTGATCGTGAGGACGGCTGGAGCCGCAGGAAACTGCCAGGATTGCGGATCTCTCGGAACGGTCGCGCAACGTCGCTAGGAACTCTTTGTCCATACAGCAGTTTCGGAATAGGATTGTCTCCAGATTACAACTCCTACAGGATTTTTCATGAACATCGATCTGCTCCGCCGTCTCTGCGAAACCCCCGGTGTGCCTGGCCACGAGCACCGCGTGCGAGACCTCATCATGGCGGAAATCGAGGGCCTTTTCGACGAAGTGACTGTCGACCCGATGGGCTCGCTGCTGTGCCGACGGGACAGCCGCAAGGGATCAAAGAAGGACGACGTCCAGAAGGTGATGCTGCTGTGTCACATGGACGAGATCGGCTTTCTGGTTTCCCATGTCACCGACAAGGGTTTTCTGCATGTCCAGCCGGTCGGCGGCTTCGATGCGCGCAACCTGTTCTCGCGCCGCGTTCTGGTCTCCACCGACGAAGGCGATTTCAAGGGCGTGATGAACCCGGGCGGCAAGCCCATTCACATTTCCTCGCCCGAAGAACGCAAAAAGATCCCCGAGCCGAAGGATTTCGTCGTCGATCTGGGCCTTGGCGAAAGTGCGAAGGACATCGTCAAGGTGGGCGACATGGTCACCATGGACGAGCCGCTGATCGAGATCGGCGAGAAGATCGTCTCCAAGGCTCTCGACAACCGCATCGCCTGCTGGCTCGGCATCGAGGCCATCAAGGGTCTCGGCAAGGCCAAGCATGCGTGCGAGATCCACGTTGCCTTTACCTGTCAGGAGGAAGTCGGCCTGCGTGGTGCGCGCACCGCATCCTTCGCCGTGTCCCCCGATATCGGTCTCGGCATCGACACGACGCTCTCCTGCGATACCCCCGGCGTTCCCGAACAGGACCGTACCACCGTCCAGGGTGAGGGCTTCGGCCTTCACGTCAAAGATTCCAGCTTCATTGCGGATCGCGCGCTGGTGAAGGAATTCGAGGCGCTGGCGGAAAAGGAGAACATTCCCTTCCAGCTCACCATGCTGGCCGCTGGCGGTCAGGACGGCGCAGCCGCCCAGCAGGCTGCCGCCGGTGCCAAGGCCGTCGGCATTGTGGTCGGCACGCGCTACATCCACACGGTCACGGAAATGATCCACAAGTCGGACCTTCAGGCTGCGCTGGACATTCTGGTCGCCTACCTGAAGAAGGTCTGATCCTTAAGGGCTATCGGAAAAACGAAAAGGGACACCCGCCCGGGTGTCCCTTTTTTGATTCCGGAAGCGCGAAGCGCCCGGCATGCATATGGAGCGATCGAGACCGCCGATAAGAATTCGGGATGTCCGGATTGTGAGACCGGAAGGATATCAGGCGGTCAGGCCGAGGAAATTCGAAACCTGTTCGCCGCTGCCGGCATAGAGTTCGCTCACCGAAGCGTTCTGATAGCTGACGGTGCCATAGTCGAATTCGCCCTTGAGCGAGGATGCGCTGGCAGAGCGAACCGACAGGCCTTTGTCGCTGTCGTAGGAGACGCGTTCGAAGGAGACGAATTGCGCGGAAAGCGTTTCGCCGTCGATTTCGGCCTCGATGGTCGTCGTCGAGATGGTCGCACTTTCATAGGCCATGGAGACCGAGGAGCCATCGTCCCCACCTTCGCCAAGGGCAGCCTTCAGCTTGCCCGCGGTTTGCTGATAGTCTTCAACGGTTGCAAGGGCCCCGTCCTTGTCGTCATCGTCCTTCTTGCCCTTGCCTTCTTCGACCGCGTCCTGAAGGGCCGCGATCACGACAGCATCTTCTTCCGCCTTCTTGCTTGCGGCTTCCAGAAGGCTGACTGCCGGGGCCTCGGCGCCGTTCGCATCCGCGCCGCCACCCTTGCCCGCGGAGGCATCAGTGCCGTTGCCGCCCTTCGAAAAGGAGGCTGAGAAAAGGCTGGTGCTCTGGGTCGTCGTCTCGACGGAGATCTGCATCGGAGGGCTTCCTGGCTATCGCGAACCTTCCTGGTTCGGCAAAACAGTGCCTTGAGCATTATGCAAAACAGTTAACAGGGCATTAACTATTCACTCTTTCTGAGCCTTTCGGGCGGAAAATGCCGCTTCCAGAAACCGTCCACCCAGCACCATGCCGCGCTCGTCTATGGAATGACCGAGGCTATCCAGCTCGTGGAGATCGACATCGGCCCCGGCATCGGCAAGCGCCTTGGCGGCCGTCCCGGCGTGGTAGCTCGGCACAACGTCGTCTTCGGCTCCATGAACGATCAGAAGGGGGCTGCGTGTGCCGATGTCGGCAAGGTCGTCCCATCCCGGCAACAGGCCGGAATAGGCGATGAGCGCCGCTGGCGGGGTCTTGCGCCTTAGCCCGCACTGATAGGTCATCATGGCGCCCTGACTGAAACCGACCAGCGCGAGCGCGCGCTCGTCCAGCGAGAGGGCTGCGAGTTCCTCGTTGAGGAAGCTGTCGAGGGCGGTCTGCGCCGAGCGGGCACCGAGTTTGTATTCCGACGGCGAGCGCTCGGTAAGGGCAAACCATTGCCTGCCGCCAAGCGCCTCGAACGGAAGCGGTTCGGGGGCATCCGGGGCCACGAAGGCGGCATCCGGCAAACGGCCTTGCCACGCACGGCCGATGTCGATCAGGTCGGCGCCGTCGGCCCCGTAGCCATGCAGGATCACGACAAGCTGACGGGCGGGGTTGCCCGAAAGCGGCGTAAGTCTTGGGCCGGTCAACGCGGGACCGGAAGAAGAATGCGACATGGATCTGACCGGATTGCTTGAGACATGCGGAGTGACCGCGCCAGCGTAGCAAAATCGATCACGTGGAGCCAATCCCCGCGGACCTCAGGCGCCGCCATGGCAGCGGCTTCGCATGCCCGGCATCAGGAGAATTTCGCGATGGGCTTCCGGACCGTGAAGACCAGCCCCCGGACTTCCGCGCCGAGTTCGTGGCGCAGGACTTCCTGATCTTCCTTGATGTAGACAAGCCCGGCATTTTCCGAGCAGCGGCGTAAATAGGCGGGCGTGTGTGCATAGCGCCCGGACGAATCCACCTTGTAGTCGAGGTCGCTCGCGCCCTGGAGATGTTCCACGCTCGCGATGAGCAGCCCGCCGGGCTTCAGCGCCGTCTGCAATGCCGTCATGAAGGGCTGAAGATCCCCGATGTAGCACAGCGTATCGACACAGACCGCCAGGTCGAACTGGGTCGGCAAGTCGGCATTCAGGAAGCTGACGAGTTCGCCCTCCACAAGAAAGTCATAGACCTTGAGAGCGGCAGCCTTGCGCAGCATTCCCTGGGACAGATCGATCCCGGTCAGCTTGCCGCAGTGCATTCGGATCAATGGCCCGCACAGGCCCGTGCCGCAGCCGAGGTCGACGGTGTCTTCGAAACCCTGACCGCGTTCCGCTGCCTGTCTTTCGACTTGCGCGGCAACCAGTTCGGGAGCGCGGTAGCCGAGCCGCTGCAGGACTTCGTCGAAGGAGTCCGAGAATTTGTCGAAATGGGCTTTGACGTAGGTTTCCGGGGCGTGTTTCACGTCGTCGCCGCGCACCGCGGCAAGCTGGTAGTGGGCGGTCTCATTGTCGGGCAGGGCGGCCGCGATCCGTTCCAGATGCACAATTGCCCGTTCACGGCGGCCAAGCGCGCACAGGATACGGGCATGCCAGACGGGATCGCTGTAGACGCCGACGCCGAACGACAGGCACTTTTCAAGCGCATCCGCGGCATCGTCCTTGCGCTTTTGCATCAACAACGAGAGGGCGTAGTTGTGCCAGGCACTGGCATTTTCCGGATCGACGCGGATGATTTCCTCAAGGATAGGCAGGAGCTGGTCATTGTCCGCGGTGCCCTGAAGCAGCACGTTGATGTTCTTCCAGGCCTCCTCGTGGCGCAAATCCAGTTCCACGGCGCGAAGATAGGCGGAAAGGGCCGCGTCGTCGTCGCCTGTCAGCTTCAGGATGTTGCCGAGATTGTTGTGTGCGGCCGCGTTGTCGGGATTTTCCGCAAGTGACAGGCGGATCAGTTCAATTGCGTTTTCCGACTTTCCGGCATCGAAATGAAGAAGACCCAGAAAATGCAGCCCGTCGGGATCTTTCGGGTTGTCCTTCAATATGGCGAGATAGGCGTCCTGTGCGGCTTCAAGGTTTCCGCTTCTGTGCGCCTTGATTCCCTTTTCCAGAATGGACTCGACCTGCATGGCAAATCCTCAAATAAAAAGGGCGGTCAAACCGCCCTTCATTCAGCCACGACCTGCAGGTTACCTTACAGGACTTTGAGGTCTTCAGCCACCATCTTGCCGCGACGCCACTCGCTGTCGAATGCGACGAGCTGCCCTTCCTTGAGGGTTGCGAGGCCAGAGCGGTGCAGGGCCGTAATGTCTACAAGGATGTCCTTGCCATCTTCCGGTTCAATGGAGCCGATACCCCGGCGTTGGTCGAACCATTTCACGTTTCCATGTTGCATGGATTATTTTCTTTCCAAATTTCGCATCAAGGCGGTCACGCGACTCATATAGGCGCGGTTTTCAACGCCTTGATGACAATGTTACTGATAATACTAAAGTACTCTTCGGAGCTCGAAAGGGATTAGCATGCCTAGCTGTAGTCAAGCTTGACTGCAGCGAATAGAGGCGCGGATCCTGTGAGATTGAGTTCCGGATGCTCCGCCAAAAAAGCGGCGCCTTTTAGTAGTCTGAGCTGATATGGTAATGAAAGTGTTAATTTCAATAGCCGCTTAGCGATTAAGTTCGCCACGTATAACGTATCTCAGGATATCGGCGACTTGTTCTGACGTCTCGGCAACCGCCAGCGCGGCCGCATCGACCTCCTTGAGGGGATGCGTCAGCGACGGGTCGTGAATGACGATCAGGGACTTTCCGAGCGCCGAAGCGTAACCCGCGTCGAAGGCGGCGTTCCACTGCTTGTACTTGTCGCCGAAGCGCACGACCACGATATCGGCCTTCTCGATCAGCGTGCGGGTGCGGATTGCGTTTACCTTCGCGCCCTTGTGATCGTACCAGAACTTGTTGTCCTCGTTGCCGAGAATGACAGCACCGCAATCATCGCTGGCCGGATGATCGGTCACGGGCGCGGAAAATTCCACCGGCAGATCCAGTTCACGCGTGCGGGTCACGATCGTCTCGCGCCAGTCTGTGTGGATTTCGCCGGAAAGATAAACGCGCCAGGTGCTCATGGGATCTTCTTCTTTGTTTTTACGTGTTCTGGCGAGCTGGAAGACACTCGCACATCGTGATCGTGTCGGCACACTAAAGAGGCTCGCGGCCGCACGCAAGCCGGGGAGGGGAGGCGTCAGGTTTGCGGACGCGCTTGCAGGCGGCATGACAGAAGGTGAGCGGCCTCAGAAGCCGTCCGTCTTGACCAGGTCTCTCAGCGCGGTCCGGTAGTCCGGATAGCGGAAGGAATAGTCGAGCTCTTCCTTGACCCGCTTGTTCGAGACGCGCTTGTTCTCGCCGTAGAACGACCTCGCCATCGGAGACAGGTCTGCTTCTTCGAAAGAGACTTCCTCCGGCGGTGCCACACCAAGCAACTCGGCGGCAAAGGTGATCACGTCCTGAGGCGGGCAGGGTTCGTCGTCGGTGACGTTGAAGACGCGCGTTGCTGGCCTTTCGCTCGCCGCCTCAAGCGCGCCGGCAATGTCCTCGACATGAATGCGGTTGAAGACCTGCCCCGGCTTGATCAGCCTCCGGGCGGTCCCGCCCCGGAATTTTCCGAAGGCATTTCGGCCCGGGCCGTAGATGCCGGACAGACGGAAGATCTGAACGGGCAGATCGTTTGCCTCGGAAAAATCGAGCCAGGCCGTTTCGGCCGCAACCCGCTGCACCGATCGTCTGGAGACGGGGCGCGGTTCTGTTTCCTCATCGACCCAGGCGCCGTCGTGATCGCCGTAGACGCCGACGGTGGAAAGATAACCGATCCAGTCGGGCCGGCCGGCGGCGACATCCGCGCCATGATGGGTCAGCACCGGATCGCCGTCTTCGCCCGGCGCGATCGATACCAGCACATGGGTCGCGTCTGCCAGCGCGGCCGCAATGCGGTCACCTGCAGACTTGCCATCGAAGAGAAAGGGTTGCACCCCAAGCTTTTCAAGCTCCGATGCCTTTTCCGCCGAGCGCGTCGTGCCCCCGATCCACGTGGCCTTGCCGGCTATGCGCTCGACAAAGGCCCTGGATGAATAGCCGACACCAAAGACGAAAAGGCGCATGGTTCAAAGCTCCAGATGGTTGCGGCGGATCTCGTAAAGCGCGATGCCCGTTGCCACGGCCAGGTTGAGGCTGTCGGCCTGACCGACCTGCGGAATGCGGATCAGCGTCTTGCACGCGTCGGCCATGTCGTCCTCAAGGCCCTTCTGCTCGTTGCCCATGACCAGCAGGACCGGATCTTGCCATTCGGGTACCCGGTAGTCGACGGAGCCTTTGAGGTGGGTCGCTGCGACGGTGCCCGGCCATTTGCCGGCAAGGGCCTTGAACTCCTCCTTGCCCATCTTCGCCAGCGGCACGTGAAAGAGAGAGCCCATGGTGGCGCGCACGGCCTCCACGGCGAAGGGGTCGGTGCAGTCGCCCACCAGCATCACACCGGCACCGCCGACCGCATCCACCGTGCGGATGATCGTGCCGAGATTGCCGGGATCGCGCACCCGGTCGAGCGCCACCCACACGCTGGCGCCGCGCGGATCGATATCCTTCGCACCCAGGATCTGCTGCTCGTAGACCCCAACCACCATCTGGGGATTGTCCTTGCGGGTCATCGCCGACATGACGGCGGTGGAGACTTCCAGGATCAGCGCCCCGCGTGCCTTGGCGGCGGCCGCCGCCTTCTGCGCAACGGGATTGTCACGCGCCTCCGGGCCGATCGCGAGATATCGCACGTCCCACCCGGCCTCAAGCGCGTCGGTCGCAAGCTTCAGGCCTTCTGCAACGAAAAGTCCCGACTGGCTGCGGTGCTTGCGCTGGGCGACCAGCCCCTTGATCTCCTTGACCAGCGGATTGGAATGGCTGGTGATCTGTTTCACCGCGCCCTGGCGTTTTTCGCTCATCGGCTGCTCCATCGCGAGAAGAGGGAGGTGGACAGGGAGCGCGAACCGTTTTCCTCGCGGATCACCAGTTCACCGGATTCCAGCAAGCCGCCCTGCGAGGCGAGCTTTTCCGCCATCAGTTCGTGAATGGACACGAAGCTGGAGCGGATCGCGTAGGCGGTCAGGATCATGAACAGCGCATCATTTGCGAGCAGCTTCTGCAGGTCGTCCAGCATGCCGGGAAGGCTTGTGTAGATATCCCAGACCTCGCCCTTCGGGCCGCGGCCATATTTCGGCGGATCGAGGATGATGCCGTCATAGGTGTTGCCGCGCCGCACTTCGCGGGCGACGAATTTGGAGGCGTCCTCGCAGATCCAGCGGATCGGCAGGTCTTCGAGACCGGAAAGCTCCTGATTCTCGCGCGCATAGCCGATGGCCTTCTTGGAGGCGTCGACATGGGTCACCTGCGCGCCTTCGGTGGCCGGCAGCAGAGAGGCGAGGCCCGTATAGCCGAAGAGGTTCAGGATCTTCAGCGGCTTGTCGGGGCTGCGCTCGCGCTCGGCCCGGATCTTGCCGTTGACCCAGTCCCAATGGGCGGCCTGCTCGGGAAAGACGCCGACGTGGCGAAACGACATGAAGCGGCCGTTGTATCGCACCGGGCCGTAGGACATTGGCCAGACTTCCGGAACGTTGCCGGAAAATTTCCAGCGGCCGGGACCTTCCTCTTCCGTGTCGCCGGAAAAGACGGCGTCGGCTTTGTCCCAGAAGCTTTTCTTCAGCCGCCGAGCACCCATGGCCTGCGGCTCGGGCCGCACGATGGTGAAGCGCCCATAGCGCTCCAGCTTCTCGCCCGCGCCCATGTCCAGAAGCCTGTAGTCCTTCCAGCCATTCGTCTCCAGGATCACCGGCCAGGATTGCACGGGTGCTTTTCCGGAAGGGGCATAGGAAGGGGCGCTGGTCTTGTCCGCCACGGCAGGTCTCTCGGCTGTTGTGAAGTTCCGGCTCCCGTTCGCCATAATCTCGTTGAAGAGGCAGGTCAACCGGCAAGCGGACCGAGCGGAGGAGGGGTAAGCCGCGCCGGGACGGCGCCATCGAAAGGACAAGGCCCGCTCGGTGCAGGGTGATTGTGCGTGGGTTGCACAAGGGCCGCAGGGCTTTCAAGGGGAACGCCGGCATGGGCCGGCGTTCCCGTTTTTGTCAGGCAGCCTGGAGGCGGCGCTTGTTCGTCAGGTAAATGACCACCTCGATTGCGGCGAGCACCAGCATCGAGAGGCCGACCAACGGAAAGAAGATGCCCGCGGCGATGCCCATGACCAGAAGCGTGCGCGGAATGCGCCAATCGGCCGGCACTTGCGGAGCCCCGATGCTGCCTGCAGGCCGACGCTTCCACCACATGACGGCGGCGGAGACGCACAGCATCACCATGGCGGCGCAGGCCAGCAGCAGGATGATCTGGTTCGCAAGGCCGAACGCCTGCCCCATGTGAATGCTTATGCCCCATTCGGCCGCCCAGCCGAGCGCGCCCAGGTCGTTCAACCCGGCGTCATAAAGCACTTCGCCGGTATATTGATCGAGGTGGATCACCCGCTCGCCTGTGATGTCGTCCGGATAGACCGACGCGCTGAAGACGCCTTCCGGCCCGTTGGGCATGGAGACGGCATAGCCCGGGACGATGCCAAGACGTTCAACGGTGGCGACCACCGTGTCGAGCCCCTGCGGCACGCCTTCGGCGGCACCGGAAAGCGGCATCGGCTGCTTTTCCATGATCCACGGCGCGCGGTCCACGGCATCTTCCACCGGCACGCTGGAGACCGGCTTGTTCGACCAGTAGCCGTCGGGCATGCCGAGCCCAAGCTGGTAGGCATAATCATAGAAATTGCCGCCCCACACGGAGGACCAGGGCAGGCCGGTCATTGCCAGGAAAACGATGAAGACGCCGGTGTAAAGCCCGGTCACGGCATGAAGGTCGCGCCACCACGGCCGGCCGCGCTTGGCCTTGATGCTTACCGTGCCGACCTTGCGGCCGCGCGGCAGCCACAGATAGATCCCGCTTGCGACCAGAAGCACCATCCAGCCGGCGGCACCTTCGATGATCCGGTTGCCGAGCCAGCCGACATATTCCAGCGAATGCAGCTTGCGCACCACATACATTGCAGGGCTTCCCGCCGCGCCGCCGTCCCACTGGCTACCGAGCACGGCGCCCGTGTAAGGGTCGACATAGAGCGTGTCCTTAAGACCGTCTTCGCCGACGATCTTCACTAGCGCGCTACGGTCTTCCGCGGCCGGCGGCCCATAGGACTTCAGGGTTCCGGGATGGGCGGTCAGCGCCGCGGCGGTGATTTCCGAAGGCGCCAGCATGGGGCTGTCGCTTACGGGTACGAAGCGATACTGGCTGTAGGCTGCGTCGTTGATCTCGTCCTTGAAGAGATAGATCCCGCCGGTCACGGCAAGGATGATGACGAAGGGCAGGATCAAAAGGCCCGCGAAGAAGTGCCAGCGCCAGACGGCGCGATAAAGAGCGGAGCTGGCCGCTCGTGAAGTTGGTTCTGACATGTCGATATCCGGAAAGCGCCCGCGGAATTCCTGACGGGAATTCACGAATGGGGCGTGAAAATCGGGGAGCGAGAGAGTGTGGCCGCAACGGGCCGGTCCCTCGCCGAAGATCTCGAAAAGCGTGAAGCGGTGCCGCTCGCATCGGCGAAGGCAGCCGGCAATCGGCTGCATGCGAGGCGGAAGGCTTCAGTCGGACAAAAAGAGGCGTTTGCAGCGCACGGAGGAGATCGAGCCAGGCCTGAGCCGGAGTTGGCTCTTGCACCTCGTCCTGCGATCAGCTGCTTACGCTGTGCGCGCTGGTGGTGCCCGGGCGAAGCGCCGAAGCAGAGCCGGCTTCGGCGGCACCTGATCCTGGAAGACGACGCGATCGACACGCGACGGTGGCAGGACGATGGCCGGAAGGTCAGGGGCAAGGACATGAGTCGCCACACCTGCGTGAGACGCCCATTCGCAGAACGAGCCGTCGTCGTCCGAGGGAAGGTCCTGCGAGCTTCGGTCCTGATCCGTAAGCGGAGCGCCGTCCTTGTCGACGAAGACTTCCAGCGGACCCGAGCCGGTACAGATGACGATCTTCGGCAGGCCGTCCGCATCCGCGACCGTCATCGTGCCATTCGCCATCAGCGACAGCAGCAGGAACGGAACGATCGCGAGACATCCGGCTGACCTGAGCAGCGAGGCCGAGACCTTCGACGTCGCATTGCCGCGCAGCGCACAACGCGGCATCGCAACCTCGAGCAGACTTGTCAGCTGCTTGAGGAAGTCGTGTCGCCTGAGGCGGGTTGCGATGTCCGGTAGTTTCATTCTGGCGGACGCGATCATGACGGAACTGACAGGCAAGACCGTCACTGTCCGGTCAGGACCGCCGCAAAAAAAGGGCAGGACCGTTTGGAGCCGGCGACAGATTCGGGTCTTCCTTTGTCTATAGCCCGGCAATCTACGGTGGTCTACCGGGTCGCGGCATTATGTCTAGTCGGTCCAGGCACCCTGATCGGCATCATTTTCGAGATCACTGCACCCCATGCTGGAGAGCCGGGCGGCACGGCGAGAGATGGCCGCCAATCAGGCTCGTGAGAAGAACGCGCCTGGCGGCAAGGGAAAGCGCGCCTTCGTGGTCCTGAGTAGCGCGACCTGAGAGTAAGCGATGAGGCGGGGATGCCTCGCCTGGAGACTGTGCAGCCACTCCCATGCGCCACAGTCACTGTACCAATGGTACAGTAAGGCGGTTGGTGGTCAGCGGGCCGCTGCTCTCTAAACCAACGTTTGGCACTCCAACGTATTGTCTTGTTTCACGAATTTCGAAAAGTGACGAACTGTCCAACGAGTACACTACCTCACGTAAGCCTGTGCCGTTATTTCTCCGTGCATCATCAATCCAGCGCTGCCGGCTTCCGGTCAAGGTGACATGGGTTGACACCGACCCAACGATCACGGAGCACACAATGACGAATATCATGCATTCAACTGCGCTCAGCGGTTCAAGCCCGGAGGCTTCCGGGTACTACGATACCGCGTTGCGCGAATTCAATATCTACCGCGGTGACCCGGGCGCATCTGTCGATCAAGCGATCGAGGCGGCGCCCGACTTTGCGATGGCCCATATCCTCAAGGCCTACCTCTTTGGACTTGCGACCGAACCCGAGGCGGCTGCGGAAGCCAGATCCATTCTGGAAACCGCAAAACCCCTGGCGAAGAGAGACAACGAGAAGTCCCATGTTGCGGCTCTGGAGGCTCTTGTCAGCAACAACTGGACCGAGGCGGCCAACCGGCTCGACAGGCACAACTTCGAATATCCTCACGACATCCTGGGTCTGCAGGCCGGCCACCTGATGGATTTCTACCGGGCGAATGCACGCGACATGCGCGATCGGCTGGCCAGGGTTCTGCCGAATTGGTCGGAAGATCAGCCAGGCTACTCGATCCTTCTGGGCATGTATTCCTTTGGCCTGGAAGAGGCCGGAGACTATGCAAAGGCCGAGGCTATGGGCCGCGAGGCGATTGAACGGGACCCGCTCGATTGCTGGGCACACCACGCGGTTGCCCATGTCCTGGAGATGCAGGGCCGCGCCGAGGAAGGCATCGTCTGGATGAAATCGCGAGAGCCGCACTGGTCTGGCGACGACAACTTCTTCAAGGTGCATAACTGGTGGCACAATGCGCTGTATCACCTCGATGTCGGACAAGCCGACACTGTCCTGCAGCTCTATGACAAACGCATTCGTGGCGACGAAAGCCAGGTCGCGCTTGATCTGGTTGATGCCTCGGCCTTGCTGTGGCGCATGCAATTGGACGGCCATGATGTGGGTGATCGTTGGGCCGAAGTGGCGCAAGCCTGGGACGCCCATGCGGATGGCCGGCTGTACCCGTTCAACGACTGGCACGCCGTCATGGCCTATCTTGGCGCGGGCCGCGACCGTGAAGTCGATCGGATCCTGAGCCAGTACCAGTTGGCGACCGGCACCGGCGGCGAAACGGAGCGCTGGGCGAAAGCCAAGGGCATGCCGCTGATCAAGGGCTTTCGCGCCTTCTGGGAAGGACGCTTCGACGAAGCCGTCGATATTCTTCACCCGGCAAGGTTCATCGCCAACTCCTTCGGCGGCAGTCATGCCCAGCGAGACATCATCGACTGGACACTGACGGAGGCCGCAGTGCGCTCAGGCAAGGGCGGTGCCGCGGAAGCACTCGCGTCGGAACGACTGGCCTGAAGCCTCACAGCCCGATCAACAAGAGTTTTCTGAAGCGCGCGAACGCATCTCGCGCCGGCATTTTCGCCGCTGAGTGAGCTTTGCTGGAAAAGTCGAACCTTCCTGGCTGACAACCGTCTTGTCGCACTCTCGTTCAGGCAAGACGGCACGGAGCGGTGGAACTGGCCGGTTGCTTTGCGGTCCGGACCACTTGCGAAACCTGTCCGCCACCTTCAGAAAACAGAAAAGGCGGGAGCGCCTGAACGCTCCCGCCTTTTTGAGTGTCTCTAGCTGACGTGATCCGCCTATTACGCCGCGGCGACTTCCGACAGGAAGCGTTCGACTTCGGATTTCAGCTGGTCGGTCTTTTCGCTGAGCTCACCCGACGCCGACAGGACCATGTCGGCGGAGGAGGCGGTCTGGTCGACGGCCTGGGAAAGCTGGTTCATGGACGAGGAGACCGCGTTGGTGCCCTGGGAGGCGCGCTGGACGTTCTGGGAGATCTCGGCCGTTGCCGCGCCCTGCTGCTCGACGGCCGAGGCGATGGCGGCGGTGTAGGTGTTGACCTCGCCCATGGTCTCGGTGATCTCGCCGATCGCGACGACGGAATCCTTCGTCGCGTTCTGGATCTCGGTGATCTGCGAGGAGATTTCCTCCGTCGCCTTTGAGGTCTGCGTTGCGAGTTCCTTCACTTCCGCTGCGACGACGGCAAAGCCCTTGCCGGCCTCACCCGCACGCGCAGCCTCGATGGTGGCATTCAGCGCCAGCAGGTTGGTCTGCTCCGCAATTGCCTGAATGAGCGTCACGACCTCGCCGATCTTGGAAGCCGCTTGAGCAAGGCCCTCGACCTTCTGGTTCGTGACCCTTGTGCCGGTGGTGGCGCGGTCGACGATCTCGGTTGTTTGCGCAACCTGGCGGGAGATCTCGCCGATGGAGGCGGACAGTTGTTCCGCCGCGCTGGCAACGGTCTGAACATTGCCGGTGGTTTCGTCCGTCGCGCCCTGGGTCTCGCTGGCAAAGCCGGCACTGTCGCGGGCGATTTCCGTCAGCGCCTGAGCGGTGCTGTCGAGGCTGTCGGCGGTGGACGCGACCGATCCGAGGGCCTCTTCCGCCGTGGCGCGGAAGCTCTGGATCAGGCTATCGATACGCTCCTGGCGCTCCTGCCGGGCGGCTTCCTCCTGTGCGCTCTCCACCTGAAGCCGGGTGCGCTCAAGGGCGTTGTCGCGGAACACCTGTACCGTGCGGCTCATCTCGCCGATCTCGTCACCCCGCTCCGTGCCGCGGATTTCGACCTCATTGTCGCCCTCCGCAAGGCGCGCCATGACGTCGGTCACGGTCCGGATCGGGCGGGTGATCGCCAGATTGAGGATGTAGGCGAGGCCGATACCGCAGGCGATCGCTATCAGGATCGTCGTCGCGATCTGGATGCGGGCGGAATCCGCGGCCGAGCTGGCGGCGGCCGACTGGGCTTCGGTAATGGCGGCGATCTCGGCGCTCACTGTGCGTGTCAGTGTATCCAGTTCACTGCGTTTGGCCTGCAGGTCCGCCTTGGTCGCAACCATTTCCTTGAACGACTGGTCGAGACTTTCGATCGAAGCGGGAATGGCGCCGATGGCGTCCGCCGCGCTCGGCAGTACGTTGGCGAAGTTACGGATCCCTTTTTCAAGCTTTGCAAGATCTGCGATCTCCCGGCTGACCGGTTCGGGGTCCTGCGCACCGAAGGCGCCAAACAGATAGAGCGTTTCCGCGCGGGTGCTGAGGGCGCTCTGGCTGAGCTGGGTTGCCTTGTCGGCGATGGCGCGGATGGTCGTCAGCCGGGTGGAGGCTGTCAGCGCATCGGTCTTGGCCGTGGCAACCACGGGCGTGACTTGCGCCAGAATTTCCTGCGTCAGCGCATTCAACCCGTCGATGGCCGTGCCGACGGCAAGGCGTGCTTCATAGGCGCCGGAAAAGCCGAGATCCTTGGTCAGGTTCATCAGCGCGGCATTGAGGGCGAGCGCATTTCCACCAAGCTTCTTGACGGTCGCGCTTTCGATGCCTTCGATCTGCTTGTACTGAATCTGCTTGGTCTCGGCGACAAGCTCGCGCGAGATGTTGATGGATGTCTTGAGGGCGTCGCCTTCGATATTGCCGCTGCCCTCCAGATAGAGCAGGCGGATCTGGACCACCTCATCCTTCACTTCGAAGACACTGCGCTGAAGCTCGTTGGCGTCCTCCAGCCGGCTGTTGGCCGCAAAGGCTTCCGCCGTGACCTTCTTTTCCTCCGCAAGCACCGCATCGGTGATGGAGCTTGCAAGGCGTTCTAGGTCCGCCGTGTTTTCCTGAAGGGTTGCAAGACGCTCGCCCTGTTGCTGCGTCTGTTCGGCAACCTGGGCGAATGTCGCCGCATACTGGTCAACCGCCTGCCGGGCCTCGGCGACCTGTGTCTCCGCTGCCGGTACGCCGGAAACCTTGGCCGTCAGGTCGTGCAGCGAACCTTCCAGTGCTTGCAGGTTGTCCAGCACCGCGTCACGCAGTTCCGGGGTCGGCGAGTTGAGGTAATCCTCCCGTTTCAGCGAGGTCGCTTGAACCTCCGCAGCAGCCCGCGCAGAGCTGTCTGCCACGTCGAAGCTGGAGGAGAGATTCTGGATTGCGAGAAAACCCACTCCTCCGACTATGGCGGTCAGTGCCATGACTGCAATGAAACCACCGACGACCTTGTAGCCGAACCTGAGGTCGACCAGTCGCTTGAATACCTTTTGCATATTCCCCCCGAAAAACTGCTTCAAGAACAAGTTTCCTGATCGCATTGTCGTCGAGAGGTTGTGAATTTTACGTAAACTCGGAGTTCCAGGACGCCGGGCAGATATTGACTATCTTACCCGGTCAGGAAGTCTTGGGACATGTCTTCCATTATGAGAAAGTCCGGTGCTTATCCTACGTCAGGTGGTGTATCGCGTAGGGGAGTGCCCCCTAGACGTGCTGGCCGCCGTTGATGTGGATCTCGGATCCGGTGACGTAGGAAGACTGGTCGGAGCAAAGGTAATAGATCGTGTCCGCGACTTCGCTCGTGTTGCCGAGACGGCGCAACGGGATGTCCTCGATCATCTTTTCGGTTCCGGGAGACAGTATCGACGTGTCGATCTCGCCCGGCGCGATCGCGTTGACGCGGATGCCGTGCGGGCCGAAGTCGGCGGCCATCTCGCGGGTCAGCGACGCAAGTGCGGCTTTCGACGTGGCATAGGCCGTACCGGCGAAAGGATGCACGCGCATTCCTGCGATCGAGGTCACGTTGACAACCGAGCCCTTGGCCTTCTTGAGTTCCTCGAACAGGCCGCGCCCGAGCAGGATTGGCGCGAAGAAGTTGACCTGAAACACGGTGCGCCAGTCATGCATCGCGGTGGTAAGGCAATTGAGGCGCTCGCCGTCTCTGCCCTTGGGGCTGATGCCGGCGTTGTTGACGAGTGCGTTCAGTCGCGATCCGTTTGCCTCGAGGCGCCTGCGGATCTCCTGAACGGCATAGCCGAGGTTCTCGGGGTCGGAAAGGTCGACCTGTATGTGGTCCTCGGGCCCCATCGGCCAGGGACACTTGTCCGAAAACGCCTGACGCGAGCAGGTGATCACCCGCCAGCCGTCCGCGGAAAAGCGCTTCACCGTCGCATGGCCGATGCCGCGGCTCGCTCCCGTCAGCACCAGGGTCGGGCGTTCGTCGATTTCTGCGCCAGCGCTCATATCATGTCCTTGAAGTTTCGTGAGAGTATCATAAAAGTTGACTCTGCTATTCGGGTTTCGTTATTGCGCAGAAACGGTTCGATGCCAATATGCCAACCGAAAAACCCGTGAGAAGGAAGTCCGTCCGGATCCTGTTATGATCATATGCTCCTGTAATGTTCTGTCTGACAAGCAGCTTGGTGAAGCGGCGGAAGAAATGCGGAAGGATCCGAATGGAAAGATCCCGACACCCGGTGCCGTGTTCCGCCATTTGGGATGCCGGCCGCGATGCGGGAGCTGTTTTCCCTCGGTGATTGACATCATTCACAAAAAAGGGTCTGAAGGGGCGTCGGCACAAGTGTCGGCAGACAAACAGGAAAAAGAACCTGCGCCGGTGGCGCGCAAGCGTTCGGCACGCCGGTAACCGCCGGCCATACGGAGAGGGTCCATGAAGGGCGAAGCACGCGTAATCGACTATCTGAACAAGTCCCTGCGTCACGAGCTGACGGTGGTGAACCAGTTCTGGGTCCATTCCCGCCTCCTGGCTGACTGGGGCTTCACCAAACTGGCCGACAAGGAACTTGTGGAAGCCGACGAAGAGCGTCAGCACGCCCAGGACCTGATGGACCGGATCATCTTCCTGGAAGGCCTGCCCAACCTGCAGACCCTCGACCCGCTGCGCATCGGCCAGTCGGTCAAGGAATGCCTGGAATGCGACCTTGCGGCCGAATATGTGGCCCGCTCGCTCTACTGCGAAGCCCGTGAAGTCTGCCGCGAAGTCGGCGACTATGTTTCCAAGGACCTGTTCGAGCGTCTGCTCGCCGACGAGGAAGGCCACATCGACTTCCTGGAAACGCAACTCGGCCTGATCGAGCGTATCGGCATCGACAACTACTCCCTGCTGCAGGCCCAGTCCGCGGATCAAGGCGAGTAAGCGCTCCGGGCTGCCGGAAGGCTCAGCCCGCCATACGTCCCGTTTCAAGAGGATGGATGTCGCCCGCAGCCGCCGCGGCGTCCTCCTCGTCATGGGTGACGAGAAGCACCGGCAATCCCTTTTTGCGCGCCAGATCGAACACCAGATCGCGCACATCCGCGCGCCTGGTCCTGTCGAGGCTTGAAAACGGCTCGTCGAGCAACAGCGCCTGAGGCTCTGCCAGCAGCGTCCGCATCAGGGCAACGCGCGTCTGTTGCCCGCCGGACAGTGTCGCAGGATCGCGTCCGCCAAACCCTTTCAGCCCGACATCCTCCAGCGCCCGTTCTGCCCGGTCGCGGCGGTCCGTCTTGCTTCGGATGGAGGCTGGAATCGCGAAGACGAGATTTTGCAATACCGACATATGCGGGAACAGCAGCGGCGCCTGAAACATCAGGCCGATTGCACGCTCCTGCGCAGGCAGGCCGGTCAGGTCCCGCCCGTTCAGCAGAACCCGCCCGCCGGCCTCGAAATCCGGGCGCAGAAACCCGGCGATGAAGTCCAGCAGGCTCGACTTTCCGCTACCGCTCTCGCCCATGATCGTCAGGATTTCGCCCGGGCGTATGCGGCAGCCGATCTCAAGCAGGATCTCGCCGTCAAGCCGGATCGCCACTTGGTCCAGCGCCAGTCCCTGAAAGCTATCCTGTCTCATGTCGGTCCGTGGCCTCCCTTCAAAACAGTGCCGGCCGCAGGGCGGCGCGATTGCGGTAGACGACAGCGGGCACGGCCGCGGCAAGGCTGAACCCGGCAAGCGGAATGATCAGCTGCAGGACAGCATATAGCGCCGCGAACTGGCGATTGCCTCCGCTGGCCAGCGCGACGCTCTCCGTCGTCACCGTGACGATGCGCCCAGCACCGATCATCAGCGTTGGAAGATACTGCCCGACCGACACCGCCGCGGCGACCGCAAGCGTTACCAATACGGGGCGCAGCAGGATCGGCAAGCGGACCTGCCAGAAGATCCGCGCTCGCGATGCGCCAAGGGCGGCGGCGGCCTTCTCATACCGAGGATCCAGTCGCTGCCAGGGATCGCTGAGCGACAGGAACGCATAGGGAAAGACGAAGACCAGATGCGCCAGCAACACCGACAGAAAGCTGCCGCCAAGACCGAACACCAGAAACAGCATCTGTAGGCCGAACAGGAAGCTGACCTGTGGCAGGAGAAGCGGCAGGAAGATAAAGAGCTTCAGTCTGCGCTGACTGCCGTTGCCGGACCGGCCCTGCGCTTCCATCAGCCAGATCGTCAGGGACGTTGCGATGACGGCCGCAAGTCCGGCAAGGGCGAGGGTGGATGTCAGGGCCGGAAGGCCGAGAATGAAGGCGTTGCCGGCCCGCTCGAGGCTCCAGTGCTGCGGCAGGGCTGCCGGAAACCACCAGGATTTTGCTGCCGCCCACAGGACCAGCAGCGCGATGGACAGGATCATTGCTGCAATGACGATGAACATGACGCCAAGCGCTGTGCGCCGTGCCGCGCCGTCCGCCTGCCTGCGCCGGCCTCGAGTGGCACTGGCTCTGGCAAAAGCGCTGGCGACAGTCTCCAGCGCCAGATAGGTGGCGATTGCAGCCGTGCTCAGCATCAGCTGCAGGAGCGCGCCGGCCGACGCCATCAGACGCATCTCCAGATCGGGATCGTTCATCCAGCTGACAAGGCGCGGGGCGAGCGGCGGCGGCGTGGTCGATCCGAGAATGGTGGCCACGTCGACAACCGATGTGGAATAGGCGATCACGGCGAGGACGGGCAGGCGGATCAGCGGATAGATCTGCGGCAGGACGATCGTGAAAAACACCGCCATGCGGCCGTAGCCGAGGCTCTCCCCGGCCTTGAAATAATCGCGCACGTGCGGCCGGTTGAGCGCGGCCAAAGTCATGAGGAACAGGAACGGCACTTCCTTTGCGACGAGGCCGAGGGTCATGGCCATGCCCATGGGATCCTGAACGATCAGAAGATCCGGCGGACGAGTCCAGCCGGTGGCCCAGGGGGAAAAAAGCCGTACCGCGAAGCCGGAAGGCGCGATCAGAAAGGCAAGGCCGATGGCGGCAGCTGCATGCGGCACCGACAGAAGCGGCGACAGCAGGCGGGAGATCCGCCGGAACGTTGCTGTCCCGTACCATCCCGCGGCAAAGGCAAGAACGATGGCGAGGGAAAGGAGCGAGGCGACCAGCCCTGTTCCGAAGCTGAGGGCAACCGAGCGCACCAGTCCGGGTTCGGCCGAAAGCTGACGGAACGGCTCCAGCGACAGGCTGCCGTATCCGAGGACCGGCAGATAGCCGAACGCGGGCAGCACCGTGCCGGCCAGCCCGGCAAGCACCGGCCCGGCCAGCAGGCAGACGGTGACCAGTGCCGGTATGGTCCGCAAGCCGGCAGCCTTCGTCAAAGGCTTATTCTCCTCCCGCTCCGTAGCGCGCCTCCCAGGCCGTCTCCAGAGCACTTACCCAGCTCGGTTGAGGTTCCGGCAGAACGGGGCCGAGCTCTTCAGGCGTCAGCGTGGCAACGCCGAGGTCCAGTCGGTCGAACCGCGCCTTTTCGCTTTCCGGCAGGGAAGCCACATTCAGCACCGTCGGATCGCCCCAGATCTCCGGATCCTGCTTGCGCGATTGCGCCAGCGGGCTCATCAGGAAATCGGCGAAGACCTTTGCTCCAGCCGCGTTGGAGCTGTTGAACGGGATGGCAACGAAATGCGTGTTGCCGATGGTGCCGCCGTCCAGCACGAAGGTGCGTACGGTGTCGGGCAACTCGCCATTGGCGATCGCCGCCGAGGCGTCGGACGGGTTGAAGGAAAAGGCGATGTCGAGTTCGCCGTCCGCCAGAAGCTGGCGCATGTGGGCGGCATCCTTCGGGAAGGCCTTGCCCTGACGCCACAAGAGCGGATGCAATTCGTCGAGAAAGGCAAAGAGAGGCGCCGTTACCGTTTCAAAATCGGCGTCCTTCACCGGACGCGACAGCACCGCCGGATCGGTCACGGTCTGCGCGAGTGCCTGTTTCAGGAAGGTCGTGCCGTAAAAATTGGGCGGCTGGGGATAGGCGAAGCGGCCCGGGTTCTTCCGAGCGAAATCCAGCAGTCCCTGAAGCGTCGACGGCGGAACGGCCAGCCGCGCGGTGTCATGCATGAAGACCAGCTTCGCCATGCCCCAGGGGCTCTCGAGACCGTCCGTGGGAACGGTGAAATCGATCTTTACCGTCGGCTTGCTCTCCACGTCGACATATTGCCAGTTGGGAAGGGACGTCGCCCAGCCTTGGCTCTGAAGCAGTCCTGTGTCCTTCATCGCCGCGAAATTCTCGCCGTTGATCCAGACGAGGTCCACTGCCCCGCCGGAGAACTTGCCGACTGACTTTTCGGCAAGCACCTGCGAGACGACTGACGCGGTGTCGGTGGTCTTCACATGGACGACGCGAACGTCATGGGCCTGCTCGACCTCGCGCGCGGCCCACTGGATATAGGCGTTGATTCTCGGCTCGCCGCCCCAGGCGTGGAAATAGACCGTCTGGCCGCGCGCCTCGTCCAGCACGTCCTGCCAGGCGGGCGATGGGGCCGGCCCTGGCGATCCGGGGCTTTGCGCAAGGCTCGTGGCAGGCGCCGCAAGCAGTGCGAGAATTCCCAGTCCGGCGGCCAAAAAGCGTTTCATGTCGTTTCCCTCGAAAAGTCCTGCCTGTTCCTCGCGCGGCCATCACGACACGGTCAACACAAGGCTTTGTGAACAATAATTGCATTTGTGGTCAGCATCATACGGGCAGGATATGCGTGTCCTTGATCTCTTCCATCACAGCATATGTATGGGTTTCGCGCACGCCTGGAAGGGCCAGGACGACGTCGGACAGGAAGGCGCGATAAGCCTCCATGTCCTTGACGCGGCTCTTGATCAGATAGTCGAAGCCGCCGGCGACCATGTGGCACTCCATGATGTCGGTCGAGCGCTCGACAGCGGACTTGAAAGCGTCGAAGATTTCCGGCGAAGTACGGTCGAGCCGGATTTCCACAAAGACCAGAAGCCCGCGGTCAATTTTCCTGGGGTTCAGGCTCGCGGAGAAATGCTCGATGTAACCGTCGCGCACGAGGCGCTTCATGCGTTCGGCCGTCGCGGTCGCGGACAGGTTCACCTTGTCGGCGAGGTCGGTATTGGTAATCCGGCCGTCGACCTGCAGCACCTTTAGAATTCTCCGGTCTGTCGCGTCCAACATGGTGAAAATCCCTATAAGATGAGATATCGTGGGTGAATATACGGCACAGACGCCAAAAAATAGAGAAAAACGGGATCTGAAACAGGATATTCTGAGAAACATGTTTTTGCGCGCCCCTTGAGGGGCTCTTTGGGAGATCGTCATGACCGCAAATGCAGCAGCCATGAAACCGACTGATACCGCAGCCCTCCAGCCTTTTCGGGCCGCTTATGCGCCTGACGACAAATCGCTCGTCGAGGCTCTTCTGAAGGAAGCGAAAGGCGACCCCGTCGTTGAGAAACTGATCGACCAGCGTGCCCGTGGCTATATCCAGGACATGCGCTCGGTTCAGGTCGGCCTCGGCGGTGTCGAGGACTTCATGCGCGAATTCGGCCTGACGACACGTGAAGGCCTGGCCATGATGGTGCTGGCCGAGGCGCTCCTGCGGGTGCCGGATGCCCAGACTGCCGACAAGCTGATCGAGGACAAGCTGGCGGCCGCCCGGTTCGATGATCCCTCGGGACCGAAATCGGATACCTGGCTCGTCTCTGCCTCCTCCTGGGCGCTTGGCGTCACCTCGCGTCTTCTCCACCCGGGCGACACGCCGCAGAGCGTTCTGTCCAGCCTCGTCAAGCGCATGGGCATGCCGACCGTGCGGGTGGCGACCCGCAAGGCCATGCAGCTTCTCGGTCATCAGTTTGTCCTGGGCGAAACCATCCAGAAGGCTCTGGAACGCGCCAAGGCGCAACAGGCCAAGGGCTTCAGGTATTCCTATGACATGCTCGGCGAAGGCGCGCGCACAGCGCATGACGCGGAGCGCTATTTCCAGTCCTATGCCAAGGCAATCGAGGCCATCGGCAAGGCTGCGGGCGACAAGCCGCTTCCGGATCGTCCGGGCATCTCCGTCAAGCTGTCGGCGCTTCACCCGCGCTACCAGTCCGTCAATGGCGAGCGCGTACGCGACGAGCTGCTGCCGAAGCTGCGCGAGCTTGCGCAGATGGCAAAGGACAGGAACCTGAACTTCACCGTCGATGCCGAAGAGGCGGACCGGCTCGAGATCTCTCTGGACGTCATCGCGGCCCTTCTCAACGATCCGGTCACCGAAGGCTGGGAGGGTTTCGGCCTTGCCGTTCAGGCGTACCAGAAGCGCGGAACACAGGTCATCGACTGGCTGGTCGAGGCGGCCCGCGCCACCAACCGCAAGCTGATGGTGCGTCTGGTCAAGGGCGCCTACTGGGATACGGAAGTCAAGCACGCGCAGGAAGGCGGTGCCGAAGGCTATCCGGTCTTCACCCGCAAGGCGGCAACGGATCTTTCCTACCTGTGCTGCGCCAAGCGCATGCTGGCGGCGCGCGACGTGCTCTATCCGCAATTCGCGACCCATAACGCCCTGACCGTTGCCCAGATCATCGAACTGTCCGGCGGCAAGGCGGAAGGCTACGAGTTCCAGCGCCTCCACGGCATGGGCGAAAGCCTCTACAAGTCCGTGTGCGAGCGCGACGGATTTCCCTGCCGGATCTACGCGCCAGTCGGCGGCCACAAGGACCTGCTGGCTTATCTGGTCCGCCGCCTTCTTGAAAACGGCGCCAATTCCTCCTTCGTGACGATCGTCGGAGACAGTTCGGTTTCGGTCGAGGCATTGCTGAAGCGCCCGTCCGAAATCCTCGACAATGGCCTTCATGCGGTCAACCGGTCGATCCCGCTGCCGAAGAAGCTCTACGGCGAAAGCCGGGACAATTCCGCGGGCGTTGAATTCGGCCATGCTGCCGAGCGCAATCTGCTGGTCGAAGGCATGTCGGCATTCGAACCGCCGTTCGCCGACGCCAAGCCGCTCGGCAAGGGCCTTGCCGTCAAGGGCGACGCCCATCCGGTGTTCGCGCCCTTTGACGGCACGACCAAGGTTGGAACTGTGACCTTTGCGGATGCCGAGACCGCCCGCAAGGCAATAGACACCGCCGGCAAGGGCTTCGAGCGCTGGTCGCGCCGACCCGTGGAGGAACGCGCCGCCGCCCTCGACAAGGTCGGCGATCTGCTGGAAGCCCATCGCGACCGCCTCATGACCATTCTGTCAATGGAGGCCGGCAAATGCCTGCCGGATGGCATCGCCGAAATCCGGGAGGCGGTCGACTTCTGCCGCTATTACGCCGCGCAGGCGAGGGACCTCTTTGGTGAGGGGCGCCTGATGCCGGGGCCGACCGGTGAGGAAAACCGGTACCGCCATCGTGGCCGCGGTGTTTTCGTGTGCATTTCGCCCTGGAACTTCCCGCTTGCGATCTATCTCGGCCAGATCAGCGCGGCGCTCGTTGCCGGCAACGCGGTTGTGGCGAAACCCGCAGAGCAGACACCGCTGATCGCCTACGAGACGGCCAGGCTCATGCATGAGGCCGGCATACCGGATGACGTCTTCCTGCTGGTGCCGGGCGAAGGCGATATCGGCGCTGCACTCACCTCGCATCCCGCCGTCGCCGGCGTTGCCTTCACCGGATCGACGGAAACCGCCTGGGCGATCAACAAGACCCTTGCCGGCAAGCGCGGCCCGATCGTTCCGCTCATCGCCGAGACCGGTGGCATCAACGCCATGCTGGTCGACGCGACGGCGCTGCCCGAACAGGTCTGTGACGATGTCATGATGTCGGCCTTCCGCTCCGCCGGCCAGCGCTGTTCCGCCTTGCGTCTGCTCTATGTGCAGGAAGACGTCGCCGACAGCCTTCTGAAGATGCTCGAAGGCGCCGCCAAGGAGCTCAAGCTCGGCGACCCGCGCCTGCCCTCCACCGACATCGGTCCGGTGATCGACGAGGAAGCCAGGGACAACATCATCTCCCATGTCGATGACATGCGCGAAAACCAGACGCTGCGCTATGCCGGCGAAGCACCAACCGGCAAGCTCGCCAACGGCTCCTGGGTCGCGCCGCATATCATCGAGCTGGACAAGGCCGAAGCCCTGACGCGGGAGGTCTTCGGCCCGGTGCTGCATGTCGTCCGCTACAAGGCAAAGGACATCGACAAGGTTCTCGACCAGATCGCCTCGACCGGCTACGGCCTGACGCTGGGCGTGCACAGCCGCATCGATGCGACAGTGAAAAAGGTCGTCGACCGGCTTTCAGTGGGTAATATCTACGTCAACCGCAACACCATCGGCGCAGTCGTCGGCACTCAGCCCTTCGGCGGCTCGGGCCTCTCCGGCACTGGCCCCAAGGCGGGCGGCCCGGCCTACCTGACCCGCTTCGCTCTGGAACAGGTCGTCTCGATCAACACGGCCGCCGCCGGCGGCAACGCCAGCCTGGTGGCTGCGTCAGACGATTGAGGACAGGTCGGGAGCCTGTACCCGCGCTGTCCCAGGCCGTCCTCGGAGCAAGGAGCCCATGCTTCGAGACGGGCCTTGCGGCCCTCCTCAGCATGAGGCTGAGAGGGAGAGAAGCCGAGAGTAAGGGTGCCCGGAAACAAGACTGTGCCCACCCACACCCTCATCCTGAGGAAGCGCGCGAGCGCTGTCTCGAAGGATGGGCGGCATACGCGGGCGCCAGATTTCTCCTGAGTCGAGACGGGCCAAGGGGCGTCCTTCGCAGGCCCGAATGAAGCATTGCATTGCTTGAGCCCGAAGCGTCCGCCTCAGCTCCCCCGCGGCTTCACCCGCCGTGTCGCCTCGGCTTGCGTCGGATCGTCCGGCCAGGGGTGTTTCGGGTAGCGGCCCTTCATGTCGGTTTTCACGTCCGACCAGGACCCTGCCCAGAAACCCGGCAGATCCTTCGTGATCTGGATCGGGCGCTGGGCGGGGGAGAGAAGTTCGAGGATCAGGGGCAGTCGGCCGGCGCAAACGGATGGATGGTCTTTCAGGCCGAAGAGTTCCTGCACGCGGATAGACAGCGTCGGCCCGGCGGCGGCGCCGTAGTCGATGGGAACTCGGCTGCCGGTCGGTGCCGTGAAATGGGAGGGGGCCAGTGCCTCGAGCCTGGCCGACGCATCGTAGGGAAGCAGCGCCGTGAGTGCATTGCCAAGCACGGCGGCGTCGATTGACGCAAGGCTCGTCAGTCCCACGAGATAGGGCGCGAGCCAGTCTTCCAGAGTGTCGATCAAGGCAGCATCGCCAAGGTCTGGCAGGTCGTCGGCACCATTATCGCGCGCGTAGGCCACCCGGCGGCGTAACCGTTCCTGGTCCTTGCTCCAGGGCAGGCGAGACAGGCCGCGGCGACGCACCTCGGCGAGGAGCGCGCGCGCGACGGTTTCCGGATCGGCGGTGCGAATGCTGACGGATTGAAGTTCCACAGCTTTGTATGTGGTGACCCGCCGGGCCTTGAGTGCACCGTCCCCGGTCAGTTGGACCTCGTCCTGTTCTTCGATCTCCGCGCTGAACAGCTCCTCGATATCCGCCCTTGAGATCGGCGCGCAGAGCTGGATGCGGCCGCTTGCGGCCTTGCCCTGAATGTCGGCGACCGTCAGAAACGCTTCCCCGGCAAGGGCGTGGCCTGGGTCGAGTTCCGCACCGCGTCCGTTGGCCAGCCGGAAGCGGCCTGTCTGTCCGCGCTGCTGCGCGACCCGGTCCGGATAGGCAAGGGCAAGAAGAAGGCCGGCGCTTTCCATATCCAGATCGGTCCCGCTGCCGCCGGCCTGTTTCAGCCAACGCTCGGCGAGGGACTTTCCATCTTTCGCCCGCTGGCTTCTGTCATGACGCAGCGCCTGAAGACGCGCCCGCACGTCCGGATCGCGCCCGCCGAGACCGGGCTCCGACAGCAGGAGCGCCGTCAGGGCCGCGGTATAGCCAAGGCCGCGGGCCTTGCCGTCCAGAATCATGTGAGCAAGACGCGGGTGCAGCGGCAGCGCCGCAAGTGCCTTGCCCTGATCGGTCAGCCGACCGGACAAATCAATCGCATGAAGATCACGCAGCAGGCTCGTTGCTTCCGTCCAGGCGGCTTGCGGTGGCGGATCGGGAAAGGTGAGGGCTGCTGGATCGGGCGTGCCCCAGGCCGCCAGATCGAGAACGAGACCGGTCAGGTCCGCTTCAAGGATTTCCGGCGCCTCGGCAGCGGGCAGCGCAACCGTCTGCGCTTCGTCCCAAAGGCGGTAACAAACACCCGGGTCCGTTCGTCCTGCTCGGCCGCGGCGCTGGTCGGCGGAGGCCCTCGAGACGCGAACGGTTTCGAGCCGTGTCAGGCCGGTCTGTGGTTCGTATCTGGGCACGCGCGCCAGACCGCTGTCGATGACAACCCGAACGCCCTCGATCGTCAGGGAGGTCTGGGCGATGGCACTCGAAAGCACGATCTTGCGCGTTCCCTCGGCTGCGGGGCGAATTGCTGCGTCCTGCGCCCTGGCGTCGAGGCCGCCGTAAAGCGGCGCCAGCTGGCAATGCGCGGGCAGGGACCCTGCCAGAAGGCTCTCGGTTCGTTTGATCTCACCCTGTCCGGGCAGAAAGACGAGGATCGAGCCGGTTTCCTCAGTCAGCGCCTGACGGACGGCGCGGGCGGCCTGAGGCTCGATCCGCTCCTTGGCGTCGCGGCCGAGATAGCGTGTCTCCACCGGATAGCTGCGCCCCTTGCTCTCGATCACCGGCGCGTTGCCCAGAAGGGTGGACAGTCCGGCAGCGTCCAGCGTCGCGGACATGGGCAGAAGGCGCAGGTCCTCGCGCAGGGCCGATTGAACGTCGAGGGCAAGCGCCAGCCCCAGGTCCCCGTCGAGGGAGCGTTCGTGGAATTCGTCGAAGAGAACCGCGGCAACACCGCTGAGTTCGGGGTCGTCCAGAATGAGGCGGGTAAAGACACCTTCGGTGATCACCTCGATGCGCGTTCGGGCGCTCACGCGCGTTTCCATGCGGACGCGATAGCCGACTGTCTCGCCGGCCTTCTCGCCAAGCTCGCTCGCCATGCGTCTTGCGGCCGCCCTGGCGGCAAGGCGCCGGGGTTCCAGCACGAGGATCTTTCCGTCCCCGCGCCAGCCGGCGTCGAGGAGGGCCAGCGGCACGCGGGTGGTCTTGCCGGCGCCCGGTTCCGCCACCAGCACCGCGTTGGGTCCGCTCTCCAGCGCCGCCACCAGGTCGGGCAGAACGCCATCTATCGGAAGCGGTGACTTGAAGACAGGGGCATGCGCCATGAGCTGAGATCAGGCCGTTGACGTAGCCTGCCCGCGCGACCAGTGCCGCCCGAGCGTGTCGACCGCGAAGGCGGCAGGCGCCCGCGCGAACGAGGCGAGGCCTTCCACCGCCGGGTCGGGATGGCGGACGATGAAGGTCGGGATCTTCGCCATCAGTGCGTCATGGGGGGCCTTGGTCTCAAAGGCGGATCGGAAGTTTCCGTCCGTCAGAAACCGGGTGATGCGAGGCGTGATGCCGCCGGTCAGGTAGACGCCGCCGCGCGCGAGCACGGTCAGCGCGAAGTCACCGGCCAGCCGTCCCATGGCGCGGGCGAACACTTCCAGCGTCTTGACCGCGACCGGATCGTTGTCCTCCGCCGCCCGGGTGATGCTGGCCGGCGTTACGAAATCTCGCTCGGCCTGCATCCAGGTGCAGACGCCGCGTGCCAGGCGCGGCAGTCCGGTGCCGCTTAGGATCTGCTCGGCGCCGAGCCGTCCGCCAACGCGCTCCAGATGCGGCCAGATGCCGAAATCCTCGTCGCTCACGGGGCCGATCTCCACGTGACCGCCTTCGCCGGGAACGGGGATCCATTTGCCGGCGGCGTGGATCATTACGGCCGCCCCGAGACCGGTTCCCGGACCCAGTACCACCTTTGCGCTGGCCTCGCGGACCGTCCCGCTGCCGACCTGCTCGATGTCGCCGCCTTGGTAGCCAGGCAGGGCCAGGGCCTGAGCCTCGAAGTCATTGAGCACGATGACGTCATCGAGACCGAGATCGGCGATCATCTTGAGCGGTTCGATGACCCAGGCCGCGTTGGTCAGGGGGATCTTGTCGCCTGTCACCGGTCCTGCCACGGCAATGATGGCGGTGCGTGGTGCCGCGCTGGCTTCGGGCAAGACGGCGGCACGGATTGCGGAGCAGATGTCGGGATGGTCGGCAGTTGCCGTCTTGCCGCACATGAGCGTCGGCGCATCTGCTCCCTCCACGAGAGCGAAACGGGCATTCGTCCCGCCGATATCGGCGACCAGAACAGGATAGGCGAAAGACTTGGGGCTTTCGGAAAAACTCATGACGAATAGGCACTGACTTCGGGAGTTGCGGACGTGGTGTGAAGGCCCTTGAGCCGGGCGGACCTCAAAAGGATATCCGCGGTCGACGGATTGAGCGCCATCGGCATGTCGTAGACAACCGCCAGTCGCATCAGGGCTTTCACGTCGACATCATGCGGCATGGGCGACAGCGGGTCGATGAAGAAGATCAGCCCCTGCAATTTGCCTTCGGCAATCATCGCACCGATCTGCTGGTCACCGCCAAGCGGGCCGCTCTTCAGGCGGGTGATGTTCAGCGCAGGGCAGGCATCGTTGATGCGCCCGCCGGTTGTGCCGGTACCCACAAGGTTGAACGCGGCCAGCTTGTCTTCATGGCGCCGGGCAAATTCCACCATGGCATCCTTCTTGGCGTCATGGGCAACCAGGGCGAGCGTTGGCATGTCAGTCATGGGAAACCTCTCGGCGGAGCATCGGGGGGCGGACTGTGTTTACACCAAAGATAATCGATTGAAACCCATTTGATGGGCCCGGCGGCTGTTCGCCTTGTTCGAAATCGGTCGGTAAGCGGAAAAGCGAGCTGCGGCGAAAGATGCCCGGAGGGGGCCGACCATGAGACAAAAAAGAAAAATGCCGCGCCTTGATGGGAAAGACGCGGCAGGAAAAGGGGAGAAATGACGTGGCAGGTGTCAGTCGAACAGATTGCAGCGGATCGGTTCGCGCCCCGCCACCTTTTGCACGAATGGGTCGTGACCCGGCAGGGTTAGCCCGGCGATTTCCATGACCAGCTTCATGCGGATCGCGTCGGCGAAGCCTTCCTTTGACCGGACCGGGATCGCAAAGGAGCCGGGTCCGCCGATGACGCAGTCCTCGTAATAGTGATCGAGGTTGAGCATGGCCTGCCAGGTGTTCTTGTTGGCCTTCATCATCAGGGGTAGGCCGTTGATGGTGACGCCGGCGGCGACCATGCGGTCGCGCATTTCGGTCACCGAGCCGCCTTGGTTGTTCGGGCCGTCGCCGGAAATGTCGATCACCTGACGCAGACCCATGTATTTGTTGTTCTGAACGAGGTAGACCGATTTTTCCAGCGCCGAGGCAATCGAGGTTCTCTGCACCTGACGCAGGGGAGCTTCCGCGATCTTGGAGGCGAAGTGGGATGCCGAAGAGGCGTCCTGGATGACGGTCCAGTCCGCGATGATGAAATGCTCGTCGACACCGCCCCATTCCATGTAGGTCACGGCGACCCGCCCGATCGGACCGACCTGGATGGCATCAAGAAACTCGCGGGACGTCAGCGCGGCGACATAGCCGGCTCGCTGAACTTCCTGTTCTTCGGTGTCCATGGATTGGGAGATGTCCACCGCAAGCACGAGTTCGACATCCACTTCGTTGGCGGCGTCATAACTGTATTGGGAGGAGGCGTGCAGGGCCGGGCGCAGGTCCCGGGCTGCGGAGGGGGCGGCCAGAAGGATCGCCGCGAAGAAAAGAGACAGTATTCTGATGACTGTCTGAGCACAGATTTTCGTCGTTTTGTCGAGACGCATTGTTTTCTCCTTATTTCAGCCGTTCGGCTGCAATGCCACGTCTCCCCAGTGTCTTGTTATTGTTTTACTTACAGTTTTCGAACCTCGTTATTCCTGACAATGCACTTCAGAATGACCCTGATGCGCCTGAATTATTACTTAGCAAGCTGTGTGCCAAAAGTACCCGAAAAGCATTTATCTGGCAAAATCAAAGCCGCACAAAGTGCATACATTCCACAGATACGATATAAGTGTTGGAACGGTAGGCAATTTTTGCCGCTCCGGGTAAATTTCAGGTGAATCGCGGCAAATGTTGCCCAGCTGCATAAAATGACCACAGCCTCATCACTTGATCAAAAAAGCGGCAAACCTGACATAAATCGGGAGTTTTTTCGGTTGACTGAAATTGCCCGGCTCGTCATGATTTGAAGAAATTCTCACTGGGTGAAGAATTTTTCGTCGCATTTCGCGAAAACCGGAATTCGGCGCAACGGACAACAAGCAGAACCACGAACAGGCAGGATCGAGACAGGATCGGTTCCCGTCTGAAACCTGCCAGGGAAGGCATCGGAGCCGGATGCAGACGCGCGACGACGACTGGACATCCTACATGGCCATCCGGGCGGCGTGGCTGTCCTTTGTCGGCGGCCGCACGCAAGGCGAAATCGCCACGCAGCTCGGCGTTTCGCCGGCCAAGGTTCATCGCCTCATCGCTCATGCCCAGAAAGCCGGTTACGTGAAGTTCCAGGTCGACGGGCGCCCGCGCGAGTGTCTGGAGCTGGAAAAGCAGCTGTCACATTTTTTCGGGCTGAAGAATTGCATCATCGCGCCGGATCTTGGCAGCGGTGACGACGACACGGCTCTGCGCGCGGTCGCCGTGTCCGCGTCCCAGTTCCTGTCCGGGCTGCTCGGTGGCTCCAACGTCACGCGTCTCGGGGTCGGCATGGGCCGGACGTTGACGGCTGTTGTCGAAGCGCTGCCGAAACTCTCCCGCCCCGATCTGGAAATCATGTCGATCTGCGGATCTCTAACCCGCACGCTCGCCGCGAACCCCTACGACATCGTTCAGAAGATGCAGGAGCGGACCGGGGGGATAGGCTACTATCTTCCGGTGCCCTATTTTGCCGAGAACGAAGACGAGAAGGCGATGTTCCTGACACAGCGCAGCGTGCAGGATCTGATGGCAAGGGCACGCGGATCGGACGCGTTCCTGATCGGTATCGGCTCGGTGGTGAACGAAGGGCATCTGGTGACGCGCGGCGTGATCTCCAAGAGCGAGCAGGAAAAGCTTCTGTCGGGCGGCGCCGTCAGCGATCTGATGGGCCGGTTCCTGACAATTGACGGAAAACTGGCTCCCGCACCGCTCGGCGACTGCGCCGTCGGGCTGCATTTCGATGAGGTGCGTGGAAGCCGGGTGATTGCGCTGGTGGGCGGAGTAAGCAAGGTGGACGCCACCCTTGCGGCCCTGCGTACCGGTGTCATTACCGACCTCGTGAGCGACGAGACCCTTGCGAGGGCCTTGAGCGCACGGGTCGGATTGCAGTTGGCACAGTCCGCCTGATGCGGAGCTGCGCCACGAGGGGAAACGGGCCGGCTCCGGGCGGCCCCCGCATGTCGGAGGACATACACGTGAAAAAAGTACTTACCCTGGGCACGGCGCTTGCCGGACTTGCCTTCTCTGTCGTGGGGGCCGCGGCCGCGGATATCCAGCCGGCGGTGCTCTATGACCTTGGCGGCCGTTTCGACAAGTCCTTCAACGAAGGAGCCTATAACGGCGCCGAGAAGTTCAAGGAAGACACCGGCACCGAATACCGCGACTTCGAGATCCAGAACGACAGCCAGCGCGAGCAGGCCCTGCGCAACTTCGCCAAGCGCGGCATGAACCCGGTCATCGCCATCGGCTTCTCCCAGGCCAACGCGGTCGAGAAGGTCGCCAAGGAATTCCCGGACACACAGTTCGCGATTGTCGACATGGTCGTCGATCTGCCGAATGTCCGCTCCATCCTGTTCAAGGAACATGAAGGCTCCTACATCGTCGGCGTTGCAGCTGCGATGGCATCCGAAACCGGCAAGGTCGGCTTCGTCGGCGGCATGGACATTCCGCTCATCAGCAAGTTCGCCTGCGGCTACAAGCAGGGCGTCATGGCGACCGATGAGGACGCGGAAATCTTCGAGAACATGACCGGCACCACCGGCGCTGCCTGGAATGACCCGGTCAAGGGCGGCGAGCTCGCCAAGTCCCAGTTCGACCGCGGCGCGGACGTGATCTATCATGCCGCCGGTGGCACCGGCATCGGTGTTCTTCAGGCCGCAGCCGACGCTGGCAAGCTCGGTATCGGCGTCGACAGCAACCAGAACGGCCTGCATCCGGGCTCCGTCCTGACCTCCATGCTGAAGCGCGTCGACAAGGCTGTCTACAAGGCATTCGAAGACGCCCAGAACGATTCCTGGTCCTCCGGCATCGAGGTTCTCGGCCTGAAGGAAGGCGGCGTCGACTGGGCAGTTGACGACAACAACGCCGAACTCATCACTGATGAGATGAAGGCCTCTGTCGACGACGCCAAGGCGAAGATCATCTCCGGCGAAATCGAGGTCCACGACTACATGTCCGACCAGAGCTGCCCGTTCTAGGCAGAGACAGACGGCCTCCGCGGTTTCGTGCCGCGGAGGTCTTTTCACGGGATCTACGAAACGACGATTTGCGATGGGAGACCCGATGTTCCGTTTCACGTCTGCCGTGCTGACGGCGGCTCTGGCCGCAGCGCTGTGCGCGACCTCAGCCCTGGCCGATCCGGCGATCGTCTATTCGGTCGGCGGCAAATACGACGGGTCTTTCAATGAAAGCGCGTTCAGGGGCGTCGAACGCTTCAGGGAAGAGTCTGACGCGCAGGTGCGCGAGTTCGAGCTGGATCGAGACGCGCAGAGTCTCCAGGCCCTCCGCAACTTCGCCAGCCGAGGCGACGGACCGGTCGTCGCCATCGGCTTCAACCAGGCGAATGCAGTCAATCAGGCAGCGGCCCAGTTTCCTGACACGCAATTTGCCATCATCGACATGGCTGTCGACCAGCCGAACGTGCGTTCCTACGTCTTCAAGGAGCAGGAAGGCGCCTATATCGCCGGGTTGCTGGCGGCCATGGCCTCCAAAAGCGGGACTGTCGGTTTCGTCGGTGGCATGGACATCCCGATCATCCACCGCTTCCTGTGCGGCTACAAGCAGGGGGCGCTGTCGGTCGACCCGACTGTCAAGGTCCTTGCCAACATGACGGGCGACACGCCGCTCGCCTTCGCCGATCCGGTGCGCGGTGCCGAGCTGGCGACCAGCCAGATCAAACGCGGCGCGGACGTCGTCATCCAGGCGGCGGGCGGCACCGGGATCGGTGTTCTTCAGGCTGCGGCCGACGCCGGCGTGCTCGGCATCGGCACCGACAGCAATCAGAACGGCCTTCATCCCGGTCAGGTGCTCACCTCCATTCGCAAGCGTGTCGACAATGCGGTTTTCGACAGTTTCAGGACCGCAGCGGACGGAACCTTCGAGCCGGGCCTACAGGTTCTTGGCGTTGCCGACGGCGGCATGGATTGGGTACTCGACGACAACAACAGGGAACTGATCACCGACGCCATGAAAAAGGCCGCAGAAGACGCGGTCGGTGGAATATCGGACGGCTCGATCAACGTTCACGATATCATCACGGATGGCGCTTGCCCTTTCTGAAAAGGGTCTCCGCGACAGGGGCAAGAAATGAAAAACAACCGTCACGCCTGGGGGAAGGCATGAACGACACGCCGGCAATCAAACTCAGGAAGATCAACAAGAGCTTCGGTCCCGTCCACGCGAACCGGGACATCGATCTCGTCGTGAAGAAGGGCTCCATCCACGGCATCATCGGTGAGAACGGTGCCGGAAAGTCGACGCTGATGTCGATCCTCTACGGCTTCTATCAGGCCGACACCGGCGACATCATCGTCAACGGCAACAAGGTGACCATTCCCGATTCCAAGGCGGCCATCACGCTCGGCATCGGCATGGTCCATCAGCACTTCATGCTGGTCGACAATTTCTCCGTCCTGGAAAACGTCATTCTGGGTGCGGAAGACAGCCAGCGGCTTGCTGGCGGCATCAACCGGGCACGCGGCGAACTGAGGCGCCTGGAAGAAGAATACGAGCTGCGCGTCGATCCCGATGCCCTGATCCAGGACCTGCCGGTCGGCCTGCAGCAGCGGGTGGAAATCCTGAAGGCGCTCTATCGCAGCGCCGAGGTGCTGATCCTCGACGAGCCGACCGGTGTGCTGACGCCGGCCGAGGCGGACCATCTGTTCAAGATCCTCGAGGTCCTGCGCAGCGAAGGCAAGACGATCCTTCTGATCACGCACAAGCTGCGCGAGATCATGGCGATCACAGATACCGTTTCCGTGATGCGGCGCGGCGAGATGGTCGCCACGCGCAAGACGGCCGAGACCTCGATGGAGGAACTGGCGGAACTGATGGTCGGCCGCTCGGTGCTCCTGCGCGTCGACAAGAAGCCCGCTGAGCCGGCAGCGCCGGTCATGGAAGTGGAAAACCTCACCGTTACCGACAGCCGCGGCGTCGTGGTGGTCAAGGATGTGAGTTTTTCCGTGCGGGCAGGGGAGATCGTCGGCATTGCGGGCGTTTCCGGAAACGGCCAGTCGGAGTTGCTCGAAACCCTGGCCGGCATCCGACGCGCCACCAGCGGCACCCTCAGGATCAACGGCGAGACGATTGACCTCGGCACAAGCAGCCTCGACGCGGCCGACATGCGTGCCAAGAGCATGGCCCATGTTCCGGAAGACCGACACCGGATGGGCCTCATCAACAGCTTCTCCGAATACGAGAATTCCATCCTCGGCTATCACCGCGACCCCGCTTATTCCAAAGGGCCTTTGCTGGACCTTGCCGCCATCCGCAAGAACGCGGTCGCTGAGATCGAGAAATACGATATCCGGCCGCCCAATCCGATGCTGAGAACCGCGAATTTCTCGGGCGGAAACCAGCAGAAGATCGTGCTCGCGCGCGAAATCGAGCGTGATCCGGATGTGCTGCTGGTCGGCCAGCCGACGCGCGGCGTCGACATCGGCGCGATCGAGTTCATTCACAAGCGTCTGGTCGAAATGCGCGACGCCGGCAAGGGCGTTCTGCTTGTCTCCGTCGAACTCGACGAGATCCGGGCGCTGTCCGACCGGGTGCTGGTCATGTTCGACGGCAAGATCGTCGGCGAGCGTGGATCGGACGCGGATGAAGGCGAACTGGGGCTTCTGATGGCCGGTGTGGAAGACGAACGAAACCTCCTGGAAGGAGCCGCGCAATGACTGCCGGTCAGTTGCCACGCTGGGTCGACTACGGTCTGATCCCGCTCCTGAACCTCGCCGCCGCCTTCCTTGTCTCCGGCCTTGTCGTGGTCCTCATCGGCGAAAACCCGCTCGACGCGGTTCGTCTGCTGGTCTGGGGCTCGCTGGGCTATGGCGAAGGCATAGGCTTCACGCTGTTCTACGCGACCAACTTCATCTTCACCGGGCTGGCCGTCGCGGTCGCCTTTCACGCCGGGCTGTTCAATATCGGCGGCGAGGGGCAGGCCTATCTTGGTGGCCTCGGTGTCGCGCTTGCTTGCCTCGCGCTCGATCGTTACGTGCCCTGGTATGTAACGCTTCCCTTCGCCATTCTCGGCTCCGCCGCAATGGGCGCTGCCTGGGCATTTATTCCGGCCTGGCTGCAGGCAACTCGCGGCAGCCACGTGGTCATCACCACGATCATGTTCAACTTCATCGCGTCCTCGCTGATGGTCTATCTCCTCAACAACGCGCTGAAGAAGCCCGGTTCGATGCAGCCGGAAACACGGACCTTCGAGGTCGGCGGACGGCTGCCGTTCCTGAACGACATCTTTCCCGCCGCCGGGTTCGGTTATGCGCCGGTCAACCTGTCGCTGTTCATCGCCCTGGCTGCCTGCTTTCTGGTGTGGCTGGTGATCTGGCGCACCCGGCTCGGCTTCGAGATCCGGTCCTTCGGCGCCAATGCCACCGCGGCGATCTACGCCGGCATTTCGCCCGTGCGCACGATCGTCATCACCATGCTCATGTCGGGTGGCCTTGCAGGCATGATGGCCATCAACGAGATCATGGGGTCCCAACACAGGCTGCTGATCGACTTCGTCACCGGCTACGGCTTTGTCGGCATCGCCGTCGCGCTGATGGGGCGGGCGCATCCGGTCGGCATCATTCTCGCGTCGGTCCTCTTCGGCATGCTCTATCAGGGCGGCGCGGAACTCTCCTTCGAGATGCCGAACATCACCCGCGACATGATCATCGTGATCCAGGGTCTGGTGATCCTGTTTGCCGGCGCGCTGGAGCACATGTTCCGACCAGCAATCATCAGGCTGTTCACGCCCTCTCAGCGGCTGACGGCAAGGGAGGCGTGAACATGTACGAGATGTATTACACCCTCATCCTCATTCTCGATTCCACCGTCCGCCTGTCGACCCCGCTGCTTCTGGCGTGTCTGGCCGGCCTCTATTCGGAGCGTGCGGGCGTGGTCGACATCGGGCTCGAGGGCAAGATGCTCGGTGCTGCCTTCGGCGCGGGAGCCGTCGGATATCTGACAGCTGACGCCTGGGCGGGACTCCTCGCGGGCATTGCCGTGTCGGTCGGCCTTGGCCTCATCCACGGGTTCGCGTCGATCACCAACCGGGGCAACCAGATCGTCTCGGGGGTCGCAATCAATTTCCTGGCCATGGGGCTGACGGCGCTTCTCGGCCAGACCTGGTTCCGTCAGGGTGGCAAGACGCCCGCGCTGCCCGAGGGCGGCCGTTTTCGCGACATCACCTTCCCCTTCGCCGAAGAGCTGCGCGACGTCCCGGTCATCGGACCGCTCTACAGCGAGCTGCTGTCCGGCCACAACATCCTTGTGTATCTGGCGTTTCTCGCGGTTCCGCTGACGTGGTGGGTGCTGTTCCGCACCCGCTTCGGGCTCCGCCTCAGGGCCGTCGGCGAAAACCCGGCGGCGGTCGACACGGCCGGCATCTCCGTCACCTGGCTTCGCTACCGGGCGGTGATAGCCTGCGGCGTGCTCTGCGGATTTGCGGGCAGCTACCTCTCGATCGCCCAGTCCTCCGGTTTCATCAAGGACATGACGGCGGGCAAGGGCTTCATCGCCCTGGCAGCCCTCATCTTTGCCAAGTGGAAGCCCGCAAACGCAATGTTCGCCTGCCTTCTGTTCGGGTTTCTCGATGCCGTCGCGATCCGCCTTCAGGGCCAGTCCATCCCCGGGATCGGTGAGATCCCGGTCCAGTTCTTCCAGGCCTTGCCCTATATCCTGACCGTCATCCTGCTGGCAGGCTTCATCGGCCGGGCGATCCCGCCGAAAGCCGCCGGTATTCCGTATCTGAAGGAACGCTCATGAGCGACCTCGACGACCTCTTTGAAGCCGCAAAGGCGGTTCGCGAAAAGGCCTATGCGCCTTACTCCAACTTTCTGGTTGGCGCGGCCTTCCGCACACCGGACGGCACGATCTTCACCGGCTGCAATGTCGAGAACGCCTCCTATCCGGTCAGCGTGTGCGCCGAAGGTGGTGCGGTCAGTGCCATGATCGCGGCAGGCTATACACGCATTGCAGAGGCTGTCGTGATCGGCGACGCGGCGCTCTGCACCCCATGCGGCATGTGCCGCCAGCGGTTCAGCGAGTTCGGGACCAAGGATCTGGTCGTCCATGTCGCCGATCTCGACGGCATCAAGCGCAGTTTTACGATGGATGAACTGCTGCCGGCCGCTTTTGAACTAAAAGATGAGTAACCTCATAGCTATATGAGTTCATCCACACTCCAGGAACGATCAACCCGGCAAGCTTGCCTCGGCTTCGTGCCGGTACCGGTTGATCCACAAACGAAAAGGACGAACCCTCCATGAGCGGTTTTGGCCCTGAATGCGCGGACATCGTCCGCGCCGCCCGCGAAGGCAGCTACAAGATCGGCATGATTCTCGGATCCGGCCTTGGTGCCCTGGCCGAGGAGATCGAGGATGCGGTGCGCATTCCTTATGAGCATCTGACGGAGTTTCCCATCTCCACCGTGACCTCCCACTCCAGCGAACTGGTTGCCGGCACGCTGGCTGGCGTGCCCGTCGTCATCCTGTCCGGACGCGCTCATTACTATGAAAGCGGCGATCCGGCCGTCATGCGCACGCCGGTCGAAACCTTGAAGGAACTCGGCTGCGAGATCCTACTGGCGACGAATGCCGCCGGTTCCCTGCGCGAGGAGGTCGCTCCCGGCTCGCCGATGCTGATTTCCGATCACATCAACTGGTCGGGCAAGAACCCGTTGATCGGCGAGGAGGACGAGAAACGCTTCCTCGACATGAGCGCCGCCTATGACCCTGAACTGCGTGCGATCATGAAAAAGGTTGCCGAGGAAACCGGCGATCCGGTGGCCGAAGGCATCTACATGTGGTTCTCCGGTCCGTCCTTCGAGACGCCGGCCGAAATCAGGATGGCCCGCACCCTCGGCGCGGACGCGGTCGGCATGTCGACCGTGCCGGAGGTCATCATGGCGCGGTTCCTGGGGCTTCGGGTCGCCGCCATGTCGATCATCACCAACTACGGCGCCGGCATGCGTGAGCAGGCCCTGTCCCACGACGAAACGAAATCGGTCGCCCTTCAGGGCACCGAACGGATGAAGGAACTCCTGCGGGAGTTTGTGAAGGAGGTCGGCAAATGAGCGACATGATCGAAACCGCCAAACGGGCTCTTGGTCTCGTTGATCTGACCAACTTGAACGACGACTGCACCGAGGCGGATATCTCCGCACTGACGGCGCGCTCGGTCACCGATCACGGCTCCGTCGCCGCGGTCTGCGTCTTTCCGCGCTTCGTTGCGCAGGCCGCGCGCGAGCTGAAGGGAACCGGCGTCAAGGTTGCGACCGTCGCGAATTTTCCGGGCGGCGGCATCGATACCGTGGCCGTTGTTGCGGAAGCAGCGAGGGCGATTGCGGACGGTGCGGACGAGATCGATCTGGTCATGCCCTACAAGGCCTTCATGGACGGCCGAAAGGGCTTTGCCGAGGAGATGATCATTCGCGTCAGACAGGTGGTGCCCGAACCCGCGCTTCTGAAAGTCATCCTGGAAACAGGCGAGATTGGCGACCTGCTCCTGATCCATGCCGCCTCCAACGTGGCTATTGCCGCCGGCGCGGACTTCATCAAGACATCCACTGGCAAGGTCGCCGTCAACGCGACACTCGAGGCGGCAGAGGTGATGCTGAGAGTGATCGAGGAACGGCGTCAGGAAAATGCAGAGCGCGTGATCGGGTTCAAGCCGGCCGGTGGTCTGACGACGACCGAGGACGCCGCGTCCTATCTGGCGCTTGCCGACAAGATCATGGGCCATAACTGGGTGTCGGCTTCCACCTTCCGGTTCGGCTCCCGCCGCCTTCTTGATGCACTCATCGCCACGATCGAGGGCCGTCAGCAGACGCCCGGCTCGGGTTACTGACAAGGAGCGACACCATGCTGCCGCAGGAAATCATCCGCAAGAAACGCGACGGCGGTTCGCTTGAGACGGAGGAGATCGCCTTCTTCGTCAAGGGGCTGTCCGACGGCTCGGTGACGGAGGGCCAGGTCGCCGCGCTTGCCATGGCCGTCTTCTTCCAGGGGCTTACCGTCGACGAACGCGTCGCGCTGACCCTGGCCATGCGCGACAGCGGCAATGTCCTCGACTGGTCCGACATCGACGCGCCCGTGCTCGACAAGCATTCGACCGGCGGGGTCGGCGATAACGTATCGCTGATGCTGGCGCCCGCACTTGCCGCCTGCGGGGCCGCCGTGCCGATGATTTCCGGTCGGGGCCTGGGGCACACCGGCGGAACGCTGGACAAGTTCGACAGTATTCCCGGCTACCAGACCCAGCCGGACAACGATCTCTTCCGCAAGGTGGTGCGCGAGGTCGGCTGCGCCGTGATCGGTCAGACGGGCAATCTCGCTCCGGCCGACAAGCGCTTCTATGCCATTCGCGACGTCACCGGCACCGTGGAAAGCATCGACCTCATCACCGCGTCCATCCTGTCGAAGAAGCTCGCTGCGGGTCTGCAGGGGCTGGTGCTGGATGTGAAATGGGGCACGGGCGCCTTCATGGCGACACTGGACGACGCCCGCGCTCTTGCCGAAAGCCTTGTGCTGGTCGCAAACGGGGCGGGGCTGAAGACGACGGCACTCCTCACCGACATGAACGAGCCGCTGGCCTCTGCCGCCGGCAATGCCGTCGAGGTGCAGAATGCCGTCGACTTCCTGAAAGGCACCGCCGTCGACAACCGCTTGTGGGACGTTACCGTTGCCCAGGGCGGCGAACTGCTGGCCTCAGGCGGTCTTGCTGCGGATGCCGCTGCCGGTTCGCAGATGATGCGCGAGGCATTCGACAGCGGCCGCGCGGCGGAGAAATTTGGGCAGATGGTCAGCGCTCTCGGCGGCCCCGCCGACTTCATGGACAAGACCGAGCTCTACCTTGCCAAGGCACCGATCACAGCCCCGGTCTATGCGGAACGGGAGGGCATCGTGACCGGTGTTGATGCGCGCGCGGTCGGCGTTGCGGTCGTGACGCTCGGCGGCGGACGAAAGTCCGCGGAGGACGTCATCGACCATTCCGTCGGCCTGACCGATCTGGCCGGTATCGGAAACTCGGTGGATTCCGACGCCCCGCTTGCCATCGTTCACGCCCGGACGGAAGAAGACGCGGAAGCTGCGGCGAACGCCGTTCGCAAGGCCTACACGATCGGTGCAGCCGTGGATGTGGTTGACCGGCCGAGCGTCGTGGACCGCATCGCGCCCTAGGGAAGCGATCGCTTGCCCGAACCTGACCGGGGTTGCCCGGTCCTTTCCGGCCGTCAGGGTCGGCAATGAACAATTGGAGGAGATGCCATGGCTCGTGCAATCTTGTGCGTGCTGGACAGTTTCGGGATCGGCGGCGCCGGCGATGCTGCCGAGTTCGGCGATGCGGGATCGGACACGCTGGGCCATATCGCGGCGCAGTGTGCCGCCGGCAAGGCGGACAAGGACGGTCTGCGCAGCGGGCCGCTGCTCCTCCCGAACATGGACAGGCTCGGCCTCGGAGCGGCAGGACGGCTGTCGACAGGCAAGGACGTTCCGGGCCTGACCTTTTCCGGAGAACCGGAGGGGATCTGGGGCTATGCGGCGGAAACCTCCCACGGCAAGGACACGCCGTCCGGTCACTGGGAGATTGCGGGCGTGCCCGTTCGCTTCGAGTGGGGCTATTTTCCCGATACCGTGCCGAGCTTTCCGGACGAGCTGATCGCCAGGATCTGCGACAAGGCGGGAATTCCGGGCATCCTTGGCAACAAGCATTCCTCGGGCACGGTGATCCTTGCCGAATGCGGCGATGAGCATATCCGCACAGGCAAGCCGATCTTCTATACGTCGGCCGACAGCGTCATCCAGATTGCCGCCCATGAAGAGCATTTCGGGCTCGAAAGGCTCTACGACCTTTGCGAGATAGCGCGCGAATTTGCCGATCCCTATAACATCGGCCGGGTGATCGCCCGCCCCTTCGTGGGCGAGACGGCGGAGACGTTCGAGCGGACCGCGAACCGCCGTGACTATTCCGTGCTCCCCCCGGCCCCGACGCTTCTTGACCGGCTCGCCGATGCCGGCCGCACGGTCTACGGCGTCGGCAAGATCTCCGACATCTTCGCGCACCAGGGTGTCGGCAAGGTGCTGAAGGGGGCAGGCAACGACCAGCTGTTCGACAGGACGCTGGAGGCAATGGATCAGGCCGGCGACGGAGATATGGTGTTCGCCAATTTCGTTGATTTCGACATGCTCTACGGTCACCGGCGCGACGTGCCGGGCTACGCCGCGGCCCTGGAGCATTTCGACCGCCGGCTGCCGGAAATGATCGACAAGCTGAGGGAAGGGGACATCCTCATCCTGACGGCGGACCATGGCTGTGATCCCACCTGGGAGGGCACGGACCACACCCGGGAGCACGTGCCAGTGATCGCGACTGGCGCTGGCCTTGAGGGCAGGGGCATTGGCGGTCGCAAGACCTTCGCGGATATCGGCGAGAGCGTTGCCGATCATCTCGGTATTGATTCCGGTCCGGACGGCACCAGTTTTTTGTAGGCCTACCCGTTCAAGCGCCACCGGGAATCGGGCACAGTAGCCGCTGTCTTCCCCAACTCCGGCATTCACGCCATTTGAGGATCCGCCAGTCATGAGCGTTCCCGTCACGGTTCCTAAGGTGGAACTGCATTGTCACATCGAGGGTGCGGCCCCGCCGACGCTTGTCCGGCGGCTGGCGGCGCAATACGGTGTTGATGTCTCCGCCGTCGTCGACGGGAACGGCAAATATCTTTGGTCGGATTTTTCCAGCTTCCTGAAAGCCTATGACACCGTCAGCTCGGTGTTCAAGACGCCCGCCGACTACGCCCTGCTGTCCGAGACCTATTTTCGGCTGCTGGCGGCGGAAGGCGCGATCTATGGCGAAATTTTTGTTTCCCCGGACCACGCCCAGGCCGCGGGCCTGTCCTACCGCTCCTATGTGGAGGGGCTGGCGGCCGGTATCGAGCGGGCCAAGAACGAAACCGCCATCGAGGGCCGCATGATCGCAATCGGCGTCCGTCACTTCGGATCCGGGGCGGTCGAGCGTGTCGTCAAGGAAGTGATCGGCAATCCGCATCCTCTGGTCACCGGGTTCGGCCTTGCAGGCGATGAGCGTTCCGGCCATCCGGCCAACTTCGCCAAGGCCTTTCGCATGGCGTCCGAGGCAGGTCTGGGCACGACCGCCCATGCAGGCGAATTCGGCGGGCCTGACAGCGTTATCGCGGCTCTGGAATTCCTCAGGGTGAAGCGGATCGGCCATGGCGTCAGGGCCATCGAGGACCGTGAACTCCTGCGCAGGCTGGTCGACGAGGACATCGTTCTGGAAGTCTGTCCCGGCTCCAACATTGCCCTCGGCGTCTATACGCATCTGCGCTTTCATCCGGTCAACATGCTGCGCCGGGAAGGCGTGAAGATCACGCTCAATTCCGATGATCCGCCGTATTTCGGGACCACACTGGGCAAGGAATACGCGTCCGTCTCGCAGACCTTCGGCTGGAGCCACGAGGATCAGATGGAAGTGACCCGTACCGCCATCGAAGCGGCCTTTTGCGACAACGCCACCAAGAAGCGCCTGCTCGTCCGGCTGGACAGCGCAGCACGCTAGGACCGAGCCGTTCGGGGAACACCTCGCCCGGCCAAAGACAGCCCCGCAGACTTCCGGATAGCTTGCCAAACGGCGAGTGACGTTCGAAGGTGCCGACCGACAGTCCGATCGGCAAGTGCCATTTCATGCGCGCCTGCCGGTCCGTGTCGTCGCAACAGACAATCGGGCACCCGGCTCGTGCGAGAGCGCACCTGTACGGGGAGATCACGGATCAAAGAGGAAGGAACGCCAGGTAAAATGAGCAAGAGCACGGAAAAAGTCGGGTTCGTCGGTGTAGGCTTGATGGGACACGGCATGGCGAAGAACCTTCTGGAAAAAGGCTTTGAGCTGACCACGATCGCGCATCGCAACCGCGCGCCTGTCGAGGATCTGGTCGGGCGCGGTGCAAGGGAAGCCGGCAATCTGGAGGAGCTTGCGGCCGCCTCGTCCGTGATTTTCATCTGCCTGACGGACTCCAAGGCCGTGGAAGCGGTTGTCATGGGTCTGAAGCCCGGGCTCGCCGAGGGCTCTGTGATCATCGACTGCTCGACCGCCGATCCGTCCTCGACAGAACGGCTGGCGGAGGATCTGCAAACTCTCGACGTTGCCTATGCCGACGCGCCCCTCGGTGGAACGCCGGTCCAGGCCGAAGCCGGAGAGCTGCAATGCATGGTCGGCTGCAGCGAGGAGGTCTTTTCACGGGTGGAACCCGTTCTGAACGCCTGTGCCTCCAAGATCGTGCATCTTGGCAAGCTCGGCGACGGACACCGGATGAAGCTGATCAACAACTTCCTTTCGCTCGGCTATGGTGCTCTTTATGCCGAAGCGCTGGCGCTTGCCGGAAAGGTTGGGATTTCGCCCGAGACATTCGACAGCGTCATCCGCGGCAGCCGCATGGACTGCGGTTTCTATCAGACTTTCATGGCCTATACGCTGGAAGGAAACCGCGAGGCACACAAGTTCACCCTGTCCAATGCCTACAAGGACATGAAATACGTGGAAGGCATGGCCAACGACGCCCGTTTCGTCACTTCGCTTTCAAGTGCCGTGAAGAATTCCTACGCGATTTCAGTGACCAATGGCGGCGACGGAGCCGAGGACTACGTTCCCCATCTTCCGGACTACATCGCCCGCGTGAACGGCTTGCCGAAGAAATAGGACGGACACCAGGACCGGGCTTTGCTTATCTAACGCGAAGCCCGATCCTGACGAGAAGCGGCAGATCCGGAGATAGCCTTTACCGGATGCGCGGCCCATTGTTCGAGGCAGCGCGTTCACGCTTCCTCAGGATGAGGCGGAGCGTGTGGCGGATCTTTTGTTCCCGACCCCAACCCAGCCGCGGACACAGGGCAACTCGTCGCCACATCCTTGCGCCGAGGAGGACCACAAGGACGGTCCCGAATTGGACAGGCGCTAGATATCGCCGCCGGTCTCGTCGATTTCCGTCCTGGGGTCGAGGCTGACGGTTTCCGGGGTGGTGATCTGCGCTGTCGAGATGACGGGCACCCATTCGGACTTGGCTTCTGCCGACACCGGCGCCCGCTGGCGGATACGCCAGATGGCGAAGAGCATCATGGAGAGATGCGCCGCGGCCGTCACCTGGAAGAGGGCGCCGGGATACGTAAACGTCATCAGGCCGGAGGCCATGAGCGGGCCGACCATGGTGCCGGTGCCGAAGATGAGCAGAAGTCCGCCGCTGATCCGCAGGAAGTCGCCCGGATCCGCATGGTCGCTCGCATGGGCGACGATCACGGGATACATGGCATAGACAACCCCGCCGAAGGCCGCGATCAGAAGAACCGTCGCGAGCGGACTGACGCCGCCGAAGAACGACAGGCTGGAGCCGAGCGACATCGCAACAAGCGCGAGCCCGACCAGCACTTTACGCCTGTCCATCCGGTCGGAAAGCATGCCGACCGGGATCTGTATGAGGGCGCCGGCGAGCAGTGCCAGGCTCATCATGACGGCAATCTCGGGAACTTCCAGACCGATCCTGCGCCCGTAAACAGCGCCGAGCGTGCCGAAGGAGCCATTAGAAACGCCCACCATGAAGACCGCGACGACGGCGATGGGGGAGTTGCGCCAGAGCTTTTTCGGGTCAAGTTTCGCCTGTGTCAGCGGGGCAGGGGATGCAGCTGTCGAAAGCGCCGTTGGCAGCAAAGACAGCGAATAGATGATCGATCCGAGCACAAAGAAGAAGTACCCGGTCGGAGACCCGAGCGTCAGCAGAAGCTGACCCGCCGTCGTCGCACCCAGGTTGATCATTGTGTAGAAACCGAAGATCCGCCCCCGCGTTTCGCTGGTCGAGCGTTCGTTGAGCCAGCTTTCCACGATCATCGCAGCCCCTGCAAAACAGAAGCCAGTGATGGCCCTTAACAGGATCCACGCGACCGGGTGCATGAAGATCAGGTTGAGGAGGACCGTGATGCCGGCGAGCGAGGCCAGCGCGCCGAAGGAGCGCACATGTCCGACCCGTTTCACGATCAAGGGAACGAACAGACAGCCGCTCATGTAGCCGAGCGCCCAGCCGGCCCCCAGAAGACCGAGGGAAGCATCCGAGAACCCCTGGTCGAGGCCGGCAAGGGGGAGAAGAAGGCCGTGCAAACCTCCGGCAAGCAGAAGAAGCGCGGATCCGGCGAGAAGGGCGGCGATGGAAACGACAGCGGGCATGATGTCCAGGCGGGAAGTTGATCTTGTTATTTGACTCGGATCATCGGGCCACCGGTTGCAAGTCCGGCCGGCACGAACCGGAGCGGGACGCCATGTCGCAGCAATTTGCGACCGAACTGCGACCAGCATCTGATTCTCTTCAGATCATTCGCGATGATGACGAATGACGATCCGGTTTGACAAGTTTATGGTCGAAGGATAGGCGGGGCACGCAAGGTTCCGGCAAGGCCTCGAAGGCGGGACGCGGCAGGTTCGGCGGAAAAAATGACGAGTACGGGCGGATAGACTTAATGACCGGTTCCCCTTCAACACTGAGCCTTTTCAAGCCGCAGGAACTGCGCCGGAAAGCTCATGATATCCTGCAACGGCTTTCCGGTGGAGAACTCCCGTCCATACGGGTCGTTCCGGAAAAAATGGACGGGGCCCTGCTGTCAGTTCTGGAAACGACGCGTGAGACCTATCCCGATTTCCAGATCCCCCCTTATGGCGTGTGGCGAGATTTCGAATTCGGCGGTCTCGATCGTTGGGCAGCCCTCGCAACTGCCCGCGATTTTGAAACTGCCGAAGAGATGCTTGCCTCCGCTGCCGATCTGGCGGTCGTCACCGCCTTCATGAAAACAAGGCATCCGTCCGACTGGGTGTTCGAGGAGTCCATGTCCGGCGTCAGCGCAACGGGCTCCCGCGCCTCCGCGCTCGCAGCCTTCCAGATGTTTGCGGCCGGTTCATTTTCGAGCGACATGTCGGACCCCTACAGGGTGGATGCGGCTACGCTGATCCGGTTCGACCTGGAGGAACTGGCGTCGGCTCTGCAATGGGATATCGTTCGCGACAAGGCGCTTCTTGTGGAGATGCAACGTTATCTCAAGCGGCTGGGCGAAGCGCTGTCGCTGAGACCCGATCTCTTTTGTGAAGGCGACGCGACCCGGCCCGGTCTTCTGGCTGTTAAACGCGCCGGCGACAGCGAAGGTGTCGTGGATGCCGAACGCCTTCTGGACAATCTTCTGGAGACTTTGGCACCGGTCTGGGACGGAGGCGCAGTTTCAGGCGATGTCAGCCTTGGCGACAGCTTTGCACTCTTGAGGCCGGAGAAAGCGGCCGAGACCGGCGGCAGCGATGACATTGTCCCGTTCCATACGGCTGCGCAGGAGATGGTTTATTCAATGGTTGAGCCTTTTGCCTGGGCGGGGTTCGAGGTTGCAGGGCTGGACCTTCTGACCGCGCCCGCTGATGCAGCGCATGTCGCCCTTTTTGTCGAGACCGGTGTTCTCGAAATCCTGCCCGCAGAAGCCGTTGAAGATGGCGAGACATCCATCGACCGAACGGTTGCGCTCCGGGCCGCTGCCATCGCCCTCAGCGACCGGCTCGCTGATCGGCTGCGCGAGGAACTGGAGGCGTCCGCCGAACAGCTTCCACTGACGTGCATTCTCGAGGGCGGCACGGCCCGTGCCGGTGCCCGGCTACTGGAGCAGAGCGCCGAAAAAGGGAAGAATCTCGGGCAATATCTTGATCCGGGGGATGTATTTTGGTTGCCCTTTGGGCAATAGGTTCTGAACATAAAAACAGGTCAAACAGGTCCGCACGGGTTCGGACCCATAAATCGAGAGAGGCAGACATGTCCGGCGCTACCGTCATCAGTCATCCGCTGGTTCAGCACAAATTGAGCATCATGCGCGACAAGGCGACCTCGACCCAGGGGTTCAGAAGGCTGCTGCGCGAAATCTCCACGCTGCTGTGCTACGAAGTCACCCGTGATCTGCCGCTCGTCAACCAGACGATCGAAACGCCGCTTGCGGAAATGCAGGCGCCGACGCTGGCCGGCAAGAAGCTGGTCTTCGCGTCGGTTCTGCGGGCGGGCAACGGCCTGCTGGAAGGCATGCTCGATCTGGTTCCCTCCGCACGCGTTGCCCATATCGGCCTTTACCGCGACCCGCAGACGCTTGAGCCGGTCGAGTATTATTTCAAGGCGCCCGAAGACCTTAACGAGCGGCTTGTGATCGTGGTCGATCCGATGCTGGCGACCGCGAATTCCGCGATTGCCGCCGTACAGAAGCTCAAGGAAAAGGGCGCCAACGACATCCGCTTCCTCTGCCTGCTGGGCGCACCGGAAGGCGTTGCCAAGTTCAACGAAATGCATCCGGACGTGCCGATCTTCACCGCTTCGATCGATGAAAAGCTGAACGAGAAGGGCTACATCATGCCGGGTCTCGGCGATGCAGGCGACCGGATGTACGGTACCAAATAAGTCAGGACGACACGGGCCCTCCGAACCAGTGTCGGAGGGCCCGTGCGGCGCCTTCTCTTCTTCCCTCCGATCTTCGCCCGATGAGGACCTCGTCATGATCACCGTCTTCGGCTCCATCAACCTCGACCTTGTCGTGGCCGTACCCCGGCTGCCGACGGCCGGGGAAACCGTCACCGGGCCGGACCATCAGTCGTTTGCCGGTGGCAAGGGCGCCAACCAGGCTCTTTCCGCATGCCGCGCCGGTTCCGACGTGCGCATGGTTGGTGCAGTCGGCAAGGATGCCTTTGCCGATCTCGCGCTTGCCAACATGAAATCGGAAGGTGTCGATCTCTCCGGCGTCAGGTCCCTGGACGGCGCGACCGGGCTTGCCTTCATTGGCATCGACAGGCAGGGCGAAAACCAGATCATCGTGGCCAGCGGAGCCAATGCGCGCGTGGAAGCCGACTGGCTGTCCCCGTCTCTTTCGCAGGGCGACATGTTGATGCTGCAGGGAGAAACGCCGTTCGGCGAAGCAGAAAAGGCAATCGCCATGGCCGGCAAGAGCGGCGCGAAAGTCTTCTGGAACCCGGCGCCCGTGCCCATGGAAGACATTAAGGCCCTGATCGAGACGACCGCGACGCTCGTCGTCAACGAGACGGAGGCAGCCGAGGTCGCCGAGCGTCTCGGCATTGCGCCCGAGCCACAGCAGTTTGTCGAGGCCCTGGCGGCACCTGAACGCACGGTTGTCGTGACCCTTGGCGGAGACGGTGTCGTCGCCGGCAAGGGCGAGACGCGCCTGCGTCTCCCGTCACCTGCCATCAAGGTCGTCGATACGACCGGGGCCGGTGATGCGTTCTGCGGCGCGCTTGCCTGCGCGCTTGACCAGGGCAGGCCGTTTGAGCGTGCCATCCGCGAGGGTGTCGCCGCAGGCGCGCTTGCCTGCACGGTGACCGGCGCCCAGTCCAGCGCACCGGCGAAGGACGATATCGCACGGCTGGCGGACCAGATTGTCTGAATGAGTTTTACGCAGCGCTAACGAAGATTTGGTATGCCGGAACCCGCATCGAAACCTTGAGGGTGACATGGGGCGCTATCTGGCAATTCTGATCTTGTGCGTTTGCATTGCCCCTTTCTTGCCAGGCCTTATCGAGAACCATCTTGGCGCGTTCAAGGGCGAACAAATTGAAGCCGCCGAATCGACGAGTGGTTCGGGCAAGCGGACCTTCCGGATCACCATGGATCGAAACGGCCATTTCATCGCCGACGCTCGGTTGAATGACCGGCCGGTGGAAATGCTTGTCGACACCGGCGCAACCACCGCCGCCATTCCGCTTTCCATTGCGAAAGAGATCGGTATCGACGTCGATCCTGCAGATTTCAGGCACGAAGTCCGCACAGCCAACGGCACAACCTATGGTGCCGGTGTGGAAATCGACAGCCTCAGGATCGGAAATATCCATCTCAAGCACATTGATGCCATCGTTTTGAATGATCAAAGTCTTGGGCAACCATTGCTTGGCATGTCCGTTCTCCATGAGCTGGAACGATTTGACATTTCCAACGGCACACTTGTACTGGTTCAATAATCCGGTGCGTGCACTGCGAAATGTTTTTTTGCTCCAGATTCTATTATCGCGTTGAGAGGCTTTGATGTTTCCGAAACCCCTACCGAGTTTGACTCCGAACACGTTCGAGTATGAATCCTTTCCAATGGTGAAACCGACAGGTTTCCGGGAATACGACGCGCGCTGGCTCTTCGAAAAAGAAATCAACCTGATGGGCATGCAGGCGCTTGGCATGGGTATCGGTACGCTGATCCACGAACGCGGCGTGCGGCCGGACATCGTGGTGGGTCACGACTTCCGCAGCTACTCCTCATCCATCAAGATGGCGGTCGTGAACGGCCTCCTGGCGGCAGGGGTCAACGTGCACGACATCGGTCTCGCCCTGTCCCCGATGGCCTATTTCGCGCAGTTCGCGCTGGACGTTCCGGCCGTTGCCATGATCACCGCCTCTCACAACGACAACGGCTGGACCGGCGTCAAGATGGGCATCGACCGTCCGCTCACCTTCGGCCCGGACGAGATGGGGCGTCTCAAGGAAATCGTGCTTGAAGGGGCGTTCGACCTGAAGGGCGGTGGCAGCTACAGGTTCGTCGACGGGTTCCCGGAAATCTACTTCAAGGATCTGACCGACCGTGCCAAGCTGAAGCGTCCGATCAAGGTCGTCGCGGCCTGCGGCAACGGCACGGCAGGGGCCTTTGCGCCGAAGATCCTGGAAGCGATCGGCGCCGAGGTCATCCCGCTCGACACGGAACTCGACCACACCTTCCCGCGCTACAATCCGAACCCTGAAGACATGAAGATGCTTCACGCCCTGCGCGACAAGGTTCTGGAAACGGGCGCCGAGGTCGGCCTCGGTTTCGACGGTGATGGTGACCGCTGCGGTGTCGTCGACAACGAAGGCGAGGAAATCTTCGCCGACAAGGTTGGCGTCATGCTCGCGCGCGACATCTCTTCGCTTCACCCGAACAGCCAGTTCGTCGTCGACGTCAAGTCAACGGGCCTGTTCAACACCGATCCGGTGCTGCAGAAGAACGGCGCAAAGACCGACTACTACAAGACGGGACATTCCTACATCAAGCGGCGGGTGACTGAACTCGACGCGATCGTCGGTTTCGAGAAGTCCGGCCATTACTTCTTCAACAAGCCGATCGGCCGCGGGTATGACGATGGCCTCGTTTCCGCAATCGCCATTCTGGACATGCTCGACCGCAACCCGGACAAGACCATGGCCGATCTGCGCCGCGATCTTCCGAAAACGTGGGGCTCGCCGACCATGTCGCCGAAATGCGACGACGAGATCAAATACGATGTCGTCGAGCGTGTGATCAGCCGCTTCAAGGACATGAAGGAAAAGGGAGAGACCGTCGCAGGACAGGCGATCTCCGACCTGATCACGGTGAACGGCGTGCGCGTCGTCAGCGAAGACGGCACCTGGGGTCTCGTGCGTGCTTCGTCCAACAAGCCGGAACTGGTCGTCGTCGTGGAAAGCCCGGTCTCGGAAGAGCGGCTGCGCGAAATGTTCAAGGCAGTGGACGGTGTCCTGCGGGAAAACCCGGAAGTCGGCGAGTACAATCAGACCCTCTGATTGTCTCAACGCAAAATAACCTTGCGCCGGACGGCGCAAGGCCTTGACCATTCACAGTAAGGCGGCGGAATATCCTGCCGCCTTTTTCATATCCAAGGCAGCAGCGACGCGCCCCTCCACGGAGACTTTGATGATCAGCGATTTCGGAACGCTTGCAGACGGGACGCCCGTGCGGGAGATCCTGTTGAAGAAAGGCTCGCTCGAAGCCTCCGTGCTGACGTTCGGCGCCATCATCAGGGACCTTAAGGTGGACGGGCAGAGCGTCGTTCTGGGGTTCGACGATCTTGAGAGCTACGAGAAGCACTCTCCCTATTTCGGCGTGGTCGCGGGTCGGTGCGCAAACCGGATCGCCGGCGGTCACATGACCATCGACGGCACCGAGTATCAGCTCGACCTCAATGAAGCCGGGACGACACATCTGCACGGCGGCTCGGAAGGCTTTTCGCGCAAGGTCTGGCAGATCGAGCAGTCGGACAAGGCCAGCGTGCTGTTGAAGCTGGTCTCGCCGGACGGGGACATGGGATATCCGGGCAAGGTCGAAGCGCTGGTCCGCTATACGCTGACGGGAACCGGTGCCCTGCGCATCAAGTTCTCCGCAACCTGCGACAGCATCACGCCGGTCAATCTGACCCAGCACACCTATTTCAATCTCGATGGCAGCGACACCATCCTCGATCACACGCTGGAGATCGCTGCGGAAACCTATCTCCCGGTGGATGACAGGCTCATCCCGACCGGAGATGTGCGAAACGTCGCCTGGACACCCTATGATTTCCGGGAAGGCCGCAAGATCCGGCGGAAACCCGGTGAGGACGATGTGATCTACGATCACAATTTCTGCCTTGCGGACACGGCGCGGGAGGCGGTCGAGTTCGCCGCCGCGCTGGAAGACACGGCCGGCGATCGGCGCATGGAAATGTGGACGACCGAACCGGGCGTTCAATTCTATGACGCGGGCATGCTGGACGTGCCGGTATCCGGCCTAGGAGGACGGTCATACGTACGCTACGCCGGACTGTGCCTTGAAGCGCAGAGGTGGCCGGACAGCGTCAACAGGCCAGGGTTCACCGATGTCCTGCTTAAGCCGGGGGAAACCTATAATCATGTTACCGAATACCGTTTTTCCTGAAATCGGGTATGGTGACGCGTTCGCAACGGCCTGAGACGACGAACTGACACGAAAACCGGGGGGATTACTTGAAGACGGTTTTTTCCGAAAGCCAGCTCGCACATGCACCGCTTCAGGAAATATCCGACGGTGAACTGAAACCCGCCGTGGAAATTCCGAGCCGCGCCGAGATCGTGCTCAAGACTCTCAAGAGCCGCGGCCTGGGCGAGATCGTCGCGCCGGATGAATTCGATGTTCGTCCCCTGCAGCGTGTTCACTCTCCGGACTATGTCTCCTTTCTGGAAGGTTTCTGGGGCAAATGGACCGCAGCGGGCAGGACCCGTGAGGCTTTCCCCTTCGTCTGGCCGATCCGAAGCCTGCGCCAGGATGTGGACGTGCGGCATATCGATGGCTTGCTTGGCCGCTATTCCATGGATGCTGGTACGCCGATTGGCGAGCACACCTACAAGGCAGCGCGCGCCTCGGCGGACACGGCGCTGACGGCAGCCAAGATGCTGCTCGACGGCGAGCAGTCGGTGTTCGCTCTCTGCCGTCCGCCCGGTCACCATGCCGGTTACGATTTCTTCGGCGGCTACTGCTTCTTCAACAATGCGGCGGTCGCAGCGCAGTACCTGCGGGATTACGGCCTCAACCGCATTGCGATCCTAGATGTCGACTACCATCACGGCAACGGCACTCAGGCGCTGTTCTATGACCGCCCGGACGTTCTGTTCCTGTCGATCCATGCCGATCCCAAGGACGAATTTCCCTATTTCCTGGGCTATGCGGACGAGACCGGAGAGTTGGCGGGAACCGGCTTCACGCGCAACTGGCCGCTTCCGATCGGAACCGACTGGGACGGTTACACGAAGGCCCTGGAGGAAGCCTGCCGCTGGCTGCTTGTCTACAAGCCCGATGCCCTCCTGGTCTCTCTGGGGCTGGATTGCTATGAGGGTGATCCGATTTCAGGGTTCAAGTTCAAGAGTGACGACTACATCCGCCTTGGGCAGCGCCTTGCCAAGGTCGGCGTCCCGACCATTTTCCTGATGGAAGGCGGCTACGCCGTCGATGCGCTGGGAACCAACTGTGTGAACGTTCTGGAAGGCTTCGCCGGCTGAACCGTCCTGTCGCTCTTCAAACACAATCAGTGTCCATCTCTGTCACTGGTGCTCTACCGAGACTGGCCAGATCCGTGCCTGACCTTTTGTGAAAAAGGACAGTCGGTTTTGACTTGAGAGTCTTTGGGCCCCCTTGCATAAGACAGGCGATCATTTTCCGGCCGCGCGTTCGGCTGCCAGATACCCTAGCACGAGGCATGAATGTCCAATTCTACCCAAGAGCCAAGCGAACAGCTCGCCACGCTGGTGGACCGCATTTCGCGGCGGGACTACACGATCGGCATTGTGGGGCTTGGCTATGTCGGCCTTCCGCTGGCACTCGTTGCGGCACGGGCCGGCTTCAAGGTGCTGGGGTTTGATATCAACCCGAAGCGGGTTGAGGCTCTGAACGCCGGACAGTCCGGAATCGAGCACATCGACAACGGCGAAATCAAAAGCGCGCTCGATGCCGGCAACTTCAGAGCGACCGGTGATTTTTCAGAACTTGGCGAGCCGGATGCGATTGTCATCGCCGTGCCGACGCCACTGAACAAGCAGCGTGAGCCTGATCTTTCCTATGTCGAGAACACCACCAGGGAAATCGCCGAGCGTTTGCGTCCTGGCCAGCTTGTCGTCCTGGAATCCACCACCTGGCCCGGGACGACGTCCGAGCGTATGCAGCCGGTTCTTGAGGCCGGCGGACTGACTTGCGGCGAGGATTTCTATCTGGCCTTTTCCCCCGAGCGGGAAGACCCGGGCAATGCCAGCTATACGACGAGATCGATCCCCAAAGTGGTCGGTGCGGACGATCCGGCCTCGCGTCGTCTCGTTCAGGCCCTCTATGAAACCCTTGTCGATACCGTCGTTCCTGTCTCGAGCGCGTCCACGGCGGAGGCGGTCAAGCTGACGGAGAACATCTTCCGGTCGGTCAACATCGCGCTCGTCAACGAGCTCAAGGTGATCTACTCGCGGATGGGCATAGACGTCTGGGAAGTGATCGACGCGGCAAAGAGCAAGCCCTTCGGCTTCATGCCGTTCTATCCGGGGCCTGGCCTAGGAGGTCACTGTATACCGATCGACCCGTTCTATCTGACCTGGAAGGCTCGGGAATATGAAGTCGCGACCCGCTTTATCGAACTCGCCGGCGAGATCAACACGGCGATGCCGCACTATGTTCTGGAGCAATTGGCACTTGCGCTCGACGCCAGCTCCGGCAAGGGGTTGAAAGGCGCAAAGATCCTGATCATCGGGATGGCCTACAAGAAAAACGTCGATGATCTCCGCGAAAGCCCGTCGCTCAAGCTGACGGATCTTTTCCTGTCGCGCGGGGCCCTGGTGGACTATCACGATCCCCACATTCCGGAGATCCCGCCAACCCGTGCGTTCCCCAGCCTTCTTGGCAGAAAATCACGCGACCTCTCGCCCGAGATGCTGGCGGAATACGACGCGGTTCTGATCTCCACGGATCACGACAAGGTTGACTGGAAACTTGTGGCGGAAAATTCCAGGCTGATCGTGGACACCCGCAACGTCTGCCAGAAAAACGGTTTCGTCGGCGAGTGGATCGTGAAGGCCTGATTGGGGGCCACGCTCTGGTCTGCCTACTGGCCGTCGAGAAGACCATGAGCGACGAGGTCCTGCCGGAACGGGCCGGCCTCGCTGAAATGATGAACCGTCATCCCGAGAGCTGCGGCCGTCTCGATGTTCGCTTTCGAATCATCGACGAAAATGCACTCACGGGGATCGAGGTTCTGGCGGGTGAAAAGGATTCGGAAAATCTCCGGATCAGGCTTTACCAGACGCTCGTCACCCGACACGACGATGTCGAGAAAGCTTGTCTTCAGAAACGGAAAGCGAGCCTGCGCCTCGGCGAATTTTTCGCCCGAAAAATTTGTGATGGCAAAAAGCGGCACGCCGCGGTCTTTCAGTTCGGCGAGAAGGGCAGGGGTGCCGGGGATCTCTCCGGGCACCATATCGTGCCATCGGTCCGAATAGGCGGCGATCATTTCGGCCTTGTCCGGGTGCTCGCCGATCAGTGCTTCCGTTGCCTCGGCCCAGGGGCGGCCAAGGTCCTGTTGCAGGTTCCATTCCGCCGAGCACACGTTTTCCAGAAAGTCCTGGCGTGCCGTGTCATCAGGAATGAGGTCACGGTAGAGGTATTCCGGATTCCATTCGATCAGGACATTACCTATATCGAAGACCACTGTTGTGATAGGAGTGCTCATGCTTCTCATCCGGAGTTTTCAGACGACCCCATCAGGGTCGACACCCAGGCCAATCAGGGTATCGAATCGGTCCATCGGGCTGTTCCTCTGATCTAGACAGGCGGAAAATGGTATTGCAAGTTTCATCATCGAGATGTTTCTGGATGGCCGCGCGGCTGCAGCGGAGCATGTTGGTTTTTTTTGCTGCGGCGTGCCTTACCGTTTCCTTCCTGATCGCGCAAGCGCATGCGCAGCAACCGGACGACATGCCGGACCGGCTCCGGCTGGGTGTGGTCGTCGCCGCGGAAGAGGGGGCGCGCGAACGTGTCGAGTCATTCCGTCTCGCGCTCGAGGAAATCGCCGATCTGCCTGTGGACCTGTTTTTGCTCGATACGCTGGGTGACGCCGTCGAGGCGATTGCCGAGAAGCGGATCGACTATGTTCGGCTGTCGCCGTCCGGCTACGCCGCTGCATTTCAGCTTTGCGGCTGCGTCGAGCCACTTGTGACAGCGGGACCGGATGATTTCCCCGCACGGTTCCATTCCATACTGGTCGCCCGCAAGGGCGAGCACCAGAAGGCGCTCGCGGACCTGAAGGGCGCCCGTGTCGCAATCGGTTCCAAGCAGGCCGTTACCGGTTATCGCATCCCGCTGGCGAACCTTGCGGCTGACGGCATCAACGTGAGAACGCATTTTTCGCAGCTTGAGGAAGTGTCGGATCCGGTGGAAGGCCTCAGGGCGGTGCTCGACGGCCGGGTCGACGCTGCATTCTGCTGGTCGACGCTCGCCGGGGAAGCCAAGAACGGCTTCACCGCGGGCACGCTGAACGACTACTATGTTTCCGGTTCTCCCGGTTTCAAGGACCTGGAAATCGTCTGGCGTTCTCCGCCCATTCCCTATTCGGCCCACACGGTTCTCAAGGATCTGCCGGATGCCCTGAAGCGGCGCTTGCGGGCTGGCCTGATGGATCTGCGCCGCGAGGCGCCCGATGCCTATCTGGCCATCGAACCCGACCTGCCGGGCGGGTTCGAGCCGGTCACGCACGCGGACTATCGCCCGGTGCTGCGCACCTATGAGGACGACTACGCTGCCTTGCTGAAATAGCGGCGCCTCGCTTTACACCTGCAGAAGTGCTTCCGTATGGCGGCGGATCATTTCTTCCTCGTTGGTCGGAATGACCAGAACCCGGATAGCCGAACCCGGCGCGGAGATATCCTGCTCCTGCGCCTCGTTCCGGTCCCTGTCGATCTTGAGGCCGAGCCAGTCGAGGTCGTCGCATACCTTCTCGCGGATCGGGATTGAGTTCTCGCCAATGCCGCCGGTGAAGACGATCGTGTCCAGGCCGCCGAGCACGGCTGCCATCGCGCCCAGTTCGCGGCGGATACGGAAGACGAAGTACTCGATTGCTTCCGCAGCACGTGGATCGTCGCTTTCGCTCAAGGTCCGCATGTCCTGGCTGATGCCTGAAAGCCCTTTCAGGCCGGCGTTCTTGTAGAGAAGGTCCGACACCTCCTCCGCTGTCATTCCCTTGGTCGTCAGCAGGTAAAGGACGACACCCGGGTCAAGTTGCCCGCAGCGCGTGCCCATGGGCAGTCCGTCGAGGGCGGTGAAACCCATGGTCGACCCGATGCTCTGTCCGTCACGAATTGCGCACATCGAGGCGCCGTTGCCAAGGTGGGCAACGACCACCCGGCCCGCATAAGCCTCCGGCATCCGCTCGCGCAGATGGCTGCAGATGAATTCGTAGGAAAGCCCGTGAAAGCCATAACGCCGCACGCCTTCGTCATAATAGGAGCGCGGCAGGGCAAAGGTATCGTTCACCCAGGGGTGCTTGCGGTGAAACGCGGTGTCGAAACAGGCAACCTGCAGGGCCTTGGGAAAGGCCGCCCTGGCCGCTTCGACGCCGGCCAGGTTGTGCGGCTGGTGAAGGGGGGCAAGCGGGATCAGCGATCTCAGCTTGTACAAGGCGTTTTCGGTGATCCTCAGCGGCGCGGAATACGTAATGCCGCCATGCACCACGCGGTGTCCGACCGCATCGACATGGCGCCTGCCGAGTTCCGCTTCCAGCAGCGGCAACAGCGCTGAAAGGGCAGCAGCGTGCGTTTCACCTTCCTCCCGGTTCAGCGCCCGGTCCACTGCCTCGCCGGAAACATGAGACTTGAGGGTCAGATGCGGTTCCGCGCCAAGGCCCGAAACCTGGCCTCGGAGGAGAACCTGCGTGCCCGCGTAGAGGGTGAACTTGATGGAAGACGAACCGGAGTTCAGAACGAGGATAACCGGTGCCATCGGTCAGTCCTCATCTCTGTCCAGGATACCGACAGGTGTCCCTTTCGCCTGCCAGTGGTTGAACAGCAGGGCAAGGGCACAGGACGCAAGGCGTGCCCGGCCGTCATCGGCTCGGCTCGTCAGCATCACCGGAACCTTTGTGCCGATCACGAGGCCCGCCGCTTCCGCGTGAGCGATGAAGGTCAGCTCCTTGGCGAGCATGTTGCCGGATTCCAGATTGGGTACGATCAGCACTTCCGCATGACCGGCCACCAGCGAGGTTATGCCCTTGGTGCGGGCTGCCTGGACGTCGATGGCATTGTCCATGGCAAGAGGACCATCGACGATCGCCCCGGTGATCTGGCCCCGCTCGGCCATCTTGGAAAGGATCGCGGCGTCGAGGCTCGACGGAATGGCGGGGTTCACCGTTTCGATTGCGGACAGCACGCCCACGCGCGGCATTTCAAGGCCGAGCGCACAGGCGAGGTCGATGGCATTCTGCGTGATGTCGACCTTGGTGTTGAGGTCGGGCGAAATGTTGATGGCGGCATCTGAAATCAGGACCGGTGTCTTGCGGCCCGGAATGTCCATGACGAAGACATGGCTGATGCGGCGCTTGGTCCTGAGGCCGCCGTCCCGTTTGACGACGTGATGCAGGAGATGGTCCGTGTGCAGGTGTCCCTTCATCACGGCCTGGACACGGCCCTCATGGACCATGGCGACTGCGCGGCCGGCAGCCTCGCTTTCGTCCTCAATGTCGATCAGCTCGAAGGAAGAGATGTCTTCGCCGAGGTCTTCCGCAGCTGCCTTGATCCGCTCGTGCGCGCCGATCAGGATCGGACGGATGAGGCCTTCCCGCGCCGCCATCACCGCGCCTTCCAGCGAGTTGGGGTCGTCGGGAGCAACCACTGCGGTCGGCAGAGCCGGCAGCGTCTTGGCAAGCTCGATCAAGCGGTTGAAGTGCCGATGCCGCTGGACGAGCAGAGCCGGAATGTCGCTGGAATCGAATTCGATCGTTTCGGTCGGCGCGAGGACTTCAGCGACGCCTTCCACGAGCCGCGTGCCGTCGCCTCGGCTGACCGCAAGATCGAAAAGGACGACGTTTCCGGGTTTCTTTTCAGTTGCGGTTACCTTGACGGTGAGCTTGTCGCCGACGGCCGCCGCACCGAGGAACCTGAAGGACTGCGCCTTGTAGACCGTGCCGGGGCCGGGAAGGATATTGCCGAGCACTGCGGAGGCGAGGCCGCCGACCCACATTGCCGGAGCGACCGGCTTGTCGATATGGCCGTCGCCGGTCCAGTCGGTGTCGGGGAGATGGATCGGGTTGTGGTTTCCCGAGGCATGGGCAAAGACCAGAAGATCATTGGAGGAACATTCCCTGACGATTTCAGCGGTGTCGCCGACGGATATCTGCTCATATGTCTTGTTGGTCGCCATCTTGTACCCGTTTCCCGTTTTTCGAGGCTTCATATCGCAACGCAGCATTGCAGGTTACAGTAACCGGAATGTGCGACGGTACAAATAAGGGAATTCGATCGTGGCGGGTTTGCGATACAGCAATTCAGAGGCGGAAATCATTATCTTCCAGACTGGAAGCGATGCCGTTCAGGCCGCGCACTGTTCAGGACCCCGGGCAGTCCTCGCAATCCACCCGGGCGGTCAGCCGGGGGCGCAGATAGTAGGTGTCGCTCAGATTGATCGTCTGGATCGCGTCGCCTTTATAGACGCTGGCAAGCTGGGAATAGAGCTCTGCGAAGAGAGGCCTGTAGGCGAGGTTGGTGTAACCGACCACGATGGACGAATTCGGCTTTGCGATCGTTTCAGGCAACGTGATCGGAGGCTCTGAGCCAGGTTTCCAGTCCGACGCCGTGCTTTTCTCGTTGTTCCGACTCCAGTCGACAGTCGCTTTGCCCTTGTCATCGAAGGAGACGCTGGCAACGACGATATCCAGATCATCCGTGGTGTAGGGAGCCAGAATGGCGTCGCCGACTTTCATCACAGAATCGAGGTCGCTGGTGTTGACTGTCTGTGCCTGGGCGATCAGGTCGGTTACGGAAATGGCGATGCGGCTGATCTTGCGATCCTGGTTGAGCGCTCCGGTCACCACCGCCATGCCGATCAGGATCAAGAGCATGAACGGGAGCAGCATGGCGAATTCGGTCGCCGACACACCGCGCCTGTCGGACCAGAACTGCTGAAGCGTTTGAAGCGCGCCTGAAATTCGCTCTACGCGACCGGATTTATTCCCAGGGTTCATTTCGAAACACCACGGTTGATGAAAGGTGCCGCAGATTGCCTTGGTCGGCTGCATCAAGTCCCAGAAGCGAAGTCATCATCGGCCAGTCATAGATGACGTTCACGACCACGATGCTGGAGGCGCTGCCAGGGTCGAAGCTCGTCTCTTCGTCACTCTTGAGCTTGCCGTCATCGTCGTAAAGGCTTTCCATGCTGCCGGCGGCCGCGAAGGTGTCGTAGGTCTGCACATCCAGCGTGATGCGGTTCAGGGAACACATGAAGCTGGGCATCAGATCGCAGACCTGTCTTTTGAACTGATCCTTGGTGATCTCGCCTTCGGCAACCTGGCCCGTCCTGATCATGCGGGCGGCGCCGACCACCGCATTGTCGACCATGCGATTGACCAACAGGGCAAGGCCGATTTCGATGATCCCGAAACACAGAACCATGAATGGAATGGCAACGATCGCGAATTCGATCGCGGTCACACCCTGCTCGTCTTCCAGGAAGCGGCGTCCCTTACTGGACGTGAAGGGCCGGAGAATTCGTTTCGTCCAGCGCATGTTCGTTTCACTCCACCGGCGCAGTCGGATCAGTTACCTCCGCCGGCAGCCTGAACGGCCATATCGTTTCTGGCCGCAGCCTGCTCGGCGGTCGCCTTGAACGTGCTTTCCGCATCACCGAGGCGAAGCGTCGGTTCGCATGTCGGATTGCAGGAAAGCGTCTCGCGGGCCGCCCGCCTGTAGACGGACACCACGTCATTGTCAGAGGCGCGTACTGTTATGGTCTCATCGACAATCGGTTTGTTGTTTTCGTCCAGAATGACGAGGTTGGTCGTGCCGTAGCTCTTGCCGGTGATCACAACGGTGTTCTGGTCGAACATGGCAACATCCGCGATGAAGGGGTTGCCGACGATGACCGCGGAGGCTCCGTCGTCGATACGAAAGACCTTGGCACGGTCGACGGTCACCATCACCGGCCCCTCCTGGGCAAGCGTGGCGCTTGCCTGGAGCACCAGTGCAAGGGCACCTGTCCATTTCACAAGCTTTTCCAACATGCCTATGCCTACTCCAAATGTGGCTGATCTCGCGACAGGATGACGCCAACGTGGTGAAGGATGTGCTAACGTTTTCTCGATTTTGAGAGAGGTCGTTGTCAGATCTGGAACCGGGACCCTCCAGTTCCACCTGAAAAACGCTCGCGGGCAAACAGTTTCCGAGGTTCTGCCGACGCACAGCCGGACCTTCGCGAGAAAGGGCGCTGTAGTTCATTTACTAATGCGTCCTTCGGGGCGTCCGACGCCAGATAAGTAGGAATGACCAGGGAATTTGCTTTTTGAGGGGCGCACATGCAGTAGTAATGCGTATAACTACGCCTGAGTCTTTGTAAACATATTTTTAACCATGGATTTTATTGTCGAATTCGCTTTTCTTTTCTTTGGCGAATTTAACAAGTTGGAAAGCTCTCTGTCTTACCTTCTGGTCATGTTCGAACGGGCAAGAAAAAAGATCCGGCGAACTTGAAGCTGTCAACTCAGTGGTACATGGAGCAAACTATGAAATCTCTTATCTCGCGTTTCGCAAAAGACGAATCTGGTGCAACGGCTATCGAATACGGCCTGATTGCCGGCCTGCTGTCCATCGTCATCGTTGCAGCCGTTGGCGCAACCGGAACCAGCGTAACGGGCATCTTCGACACGATTACCGGCAAGCTTAACGAAGCACAGACCCAGTAATCGCATCGCGCCTGGCGCGACGAAGATATCAGTTCGGATGAGGCGGGCCCTGTTGCCCGCCTTTTTCTTGCTTGGGAAATGTTAATTTCTTCTGGGTAGCGTCGCCTGATACGGAACTTTGGTGACCCATCATGCTCAAAGCTGGAATTCTGGTGATCTTTCCCATGCTCGTGGCCTTCGGCGGCGTGTCGGACCTGCTCACGATGACCATCCGGAACAGGGTTTCCATCCTGCTTGCGGCAGGATTTGCCATCCTGGCGCTTGCAGTCGGCATGCCGCTTCATGATTGGGGTATGCACGCTCTCGCGTTCGCGGTCGTGTTTCTTCCCTGCTTTGCCTTCTTCGCTTTCGGTTGGATGGGGGGCGGCGATGTGAAGTTCATCGGCGCAATCGCCCTTTGGATCGGCTTCAGTCCGGTCCTGATGGAGTTCGTCATCCTCGTCGCCATCTATGGCATGGTGCTGACCTGGAGCCTCATTTTCCTGAAAAAGACCGAATATGTTCCAGGCCCCTTGATGCGCCAGGAATGGTTCTGCAGGCTTCAGGACAAATCAACCGGCATCCCCTACGGTATCGCCATCGCCATTGCGGGTCTGCAGGTCTATCCCTCGACGCTCTGGTTTCAGGCGATCTCCTGAAAGACGCAGCCACGCCTCTTGAATAGCTGACGTTGACGAAGCTTCCTTTAAGGAAATAAGGGGCGTCGTTTAAAAATAGTGTCTGCGTCAAATTGGCGTAATTCTCCCGTGCCTGTGTCCTGTCAAGGCGAGTAGGTCGAAGTTTAAGTTGTTATTTAGTAAAGTTAACGCGAATTAACCAAAAACTTGCACCCTTGGTTAACCATGTTTTGACCAATTACCCCTCATCCTAAGTGAGAACAGCGCAATTGCGCGCAGGATTATTGGGTTTTGGTCATGAAATTCGCACGGATCTTCGTACTGGCAATCGCGGTCGCCGCAGGATTCATTGCATTTCGCATGGTGATGATGTCCGGCGGAAGCCGGACCGATGCGCCCAAAACCGCGGAAGCGCCGAAAGAAGCGGCGAAGGAGGCGGAAGTCCTGGTTGCGGCCAAGGATATCGGCCTGGGCATGAAGCTTTCGCCGGCCGACTTTTCCTGGGCAAGCTGGCCCGAGTCCACGGTTCCCAAGGGCGCTCTCACCAAAACGGCTGAACCAGATGCGCAGGAGGTCTATGCAGGCCGAATCGCCCGCGCCCCCATTTTTGCCGGAGAGCCAATTCGGCCGGAGCGGCTGATCAGCACCGACAAGGGGTTCATGGCGGCGATCCTGCCCAAAGGCAAGCGTGCCATCGCGGTCAGCGTCGAGGCTGAGACATCGGCGGGCGGATTCATTCTCCCGGGCGACAAGGTCGATCTCATCCTGACCCGCAAGAGCGATCGCGGCGCGACCAGCGAAACGATTCTCGAAAACGTCCGGGTCCTTGCGATTGACACCACGACGGCGGGCGAACCCGACCAGAAGAATCTTTCGCCCAAGCGTACCGCCACGCTGGAACTGACATTGAGACAATCCGAGGTGGTAGCGCAGTCGCAGCAGATCGGAACGATTTCCCTGGCGCTACGCAGCGCACAGGACTCGGCTGACGATGCCGACAAGGAAAACAGCCGCCGCCGTGGCGTCAGCTACGTGAAATACGGCGTCACAAGCCAGTCGGGTGTGAAATGAGACCCGCGGCGATGAGACAAGCGAGCGCGGGGAGCGCCATGAAAAAATACCTCTTGAGCATTCTGGGTGCGATTGCGATCGCCGGTGCCGCGTTGGCGACAGGCGGCTCGCGCGCAGTCGCAGAAGGCAATTTTCCCAGCCAGGTCCATATCGCCGCAGGCGAGCGTGCCAGCGGCCGCCTTCTGAATGTGGGTATCGGTCGATCCGTCGTTATCAACCTCGCCGAAGATGCGGCAGACGTTCTGGTCTCCAATCCGGAAATCGCGGATGCGGTTCTGCGGACACCGCGCCGGATTTTCGTGATCGGAAACACCGCCGGACAGTCCCGGCTCGTGCTCTTCGGCCGCAGCGGCCGTGAGCTTGCCAGTTTCGATGTACGCGTTGAGCAGGACACCTCCGACCTGACTAGAATTATCCGACGGCTTCTGCCGGGCTCCGATATCTCCGCCGAATCGGTCAGCGGTAACGTAGTCCTCAGCGGCAAGGCCAAAAGCACCATCGAGGCGCAGCAGGCGGCCGATATTGCAGCCAAGTTCCAGGGCGCTGGTTCGGCGACCGAGATCGTCAACCTGATCTCGGTAGAGGGCAAGGACCAGGTGCATCTGAAGGTAACCGTCGCGGAAGTGGAGCGTTCGATCGTCAAGCAGCTCGGTGTCCAGTTTACCGGCTCGGTCGGTCTCGGCAACTTCGTGCCTTATGCAAGCAGTATCCCGAGTTTCACGGTCAATCCGTCGCTCCTGAATCAGGCAACTGGCGGGCTGAATTTCTCCTCGGGATCCGCGTCGATCACGGCTGAAATCGAAGCCTTGCAGCGCGATGGCGTGGTGCGAACTCTGGCCGAGCCGACATTGACCGCCATTTCCGGTGAAAATGCCAGCTTCTTGGCGGGCGGTGAATTCCCGATCCCGATCGCGCAGGACAATGACGAGGTAACGGTCGAGTTCAAGAAATTCGGTGTCGGTCTCGACTTCACTCCGGTGGTTCTCTCCGGTGGCCGCATCAGCATGCGGGTCAAGACCGAGGTCAGCGAACTCAGCAACGATGGTGCGGTCTCCGTGCCAGGGGGGATCACGATTTCCGCCCTGAAGGTTCGGCGTGCGGAATCGACGGTTGAACTTCCCTCCGGCGGGACCCTCGTCATGGCCGGCCTGCTGCAGGAATCCTATCAGCAGGCGGTCGAAGGTGTTCCCGGGCTGATGCAGATCCCGATCCTCGGCGCGCTTTTCAAGAGCCGCGACTTCCTGCGGGAACAGACGGAACTCGTCGTCTTCGTCACGCCCTATGTGGTGAGGCCGGTGGCAGCATCAAAGCTCGTGCGTCCGGACAAGAACCTGATGCCGCCATCCGATGCGGAAACGGTTTTCCTCAATCGTCTGAACAAGATCTACAGCCCAGCCGGCGCAACAGTCGAAGGCACCTATCATGGCCAAGTCGGTTTCATCTACAAGTGAGGACGGAAGGATGATCAGGAAAAATACGCCCCGGCGTGTCGTCGCCGCCCGCTCCGTGCTTGTGGTTTTCGGTTGCCTTGCGGTTGCCGGCTGTGAAAGCGCGCAAACCCAGAGCCAGCTTCTGGCGTCCAACGACTATCGGCTACGCCATCCGATCGTGGTGACGGAGGAACCCGAGACGCTGGACCTGCCGATTGGGCGCAGCACTCGCAGGCTGATCGGGCCGATCGAAGGCACCATTACCTCCTTTGCCGCCGATTCCAGGCAGTATGGCGACGGCAGTGTCGAGATCCTCGTTCCCTCCGGCGGTGCCAACGAAGCTGCCGTGCACAGCGTGACGCCGGAAATCCGCCGGGCCATCGAACGAGGTGGCGTCAGCCGGTCGCGGATCAGCACCCGCACCTATTCGGTTCAGGACCCCGGCGCGGATGCTCCGATCCGCCTGGCCTACAATCGAATGCAGGCGACCGCCGGTGAATGTGGCGATTGGCCAAAGAACATCGGCGGTGGAATCGGCGCCAACACCGACTACGAGAATTTCGGCTGTGCGACCCAGTCAAACCTGGCTGCGATGGTCGACAACCCGTCTGATCTTCTGACGCCGAGGGCATCGACGCCTGCCGATCAGGCACGCCAAGCCGTGGTTATCGAGGCCTACAGAAAGGGTGAAGTCACGGCAAGCGACTATAAAGAAGGCGTCGGCGCCCAAGTGGCAGATCAATAGGTGCACCATGAGCGCTAATCACGACTTGCAGAATATGTCCGGCTATTTTGACCCAGCGTCCGAGCCTGCGGATACCTCTTTCGGAGGCAGTGAGGAGCCGGTGCGTGTCAATCCGATCCCGCGCGTGACGGTTCACAGTTTCTGCCTGACTGAAGAGACGATGCGCGTCGCGGAGGCGGCTCTGGAGGACCGGCGGATGGCGAAGGCCCATCTGAAGGTCGATATGGGCGGTATTCCGGCGGCGATCAGCACCTTCTCCCAGGCGCCGACGCCGAACCTCATCATTGTGGAAACCAGCGGCGCGCGCGAAAACGTTCTGGCCAGCCTCGATCAGCTCGCCGAATACTGCGACGCCGGAACCAAGGTCATCGTGATCGGCGACGTCAACGACGTCATGCTCTACCGCGAACTCATTGCCCGCGGCGTGAGTGAATACCTGATCACGCCGGTCAGCGTTTTCCAGCTCATCGGCGCGATCGGGCAGCTCTATGCCGATCCGGAGGCAGAACCGCTCGGTCGGACCATCGCCTTCTACGGCGTGAAGGGGGGATGCGGTGCGTCCACCATCGCCCATAACGGTGCCTGGTCGCTTGCGCATAATCTGCAGAGCGAAGTCGTCGTCGCCGATATGGACCTGCCGTTCGGCACGGCAGGCCTCGATTTCAATCAGGATCCGCTCCAGGGCATTTTCGAGGCGGTTTCCTCACCCGAGCGACTGGACGAAACCTATCTCGACAGGATCCTGTCGAAATGCAACGAGCACCTCAGCCTCCTGGCAGCGCCTGCAACGCTCGAGCGAACCTACGACCACAGCGAACAGACGTTCGAGCAAGTGGTCGATACGATGCGCGCCAGCGTGCCGATGATCGTGCTGGATATTCCGCACACCTGGAACGCCTGGGTCCGCAACACGCTGCTCAATGCCGACGAGATCGTGCTTGTTGCCGAACCGGATCTTGCCAATCTGCGCAATGCCAAGAACATGGTCGACCTGTTGAAGCAGATGCGCCCCAACGACCGTCCGCCGCATCTGGTCATGAACAAGGTCAACGTGCCCAAGCGGCCGGAGATCAAGCCGGAGGAATTCGCAAAGGCACTGGGTCTCCGCGTCCAGGCGGCGATCCCCTTCGAGCCGCAGCTCTTCGGCACGGCCGCCAACAACGGCCAGATGATTGCGGAACTCGATGGCAAGAGCGCGGTCTCGCGCCTGTTTGATGATCTGGCACAGTCCGTATCCGGCAAGGTTCAGCCGAGCAGGCACGCTCGTTCGGCCATTGGCGGATTGTTCTCGAAACTCACGCGCAGGGCCGGGTAACCGACGGCTTACGGAGCAGATAGTTCGTTATGTTTGGAAGACGTGGCAGTTCATCGTCAGGCGTACAGACGATCCGGCCGGGAGGCGTTCCCGGCCTTCAGGACGCGCCTGCCCAGGCGGATCCTTCCGCTGATCCGCACGAACAGGCTCCTGCAATCAGCCAGGAGGAAACCGTCCAGCCGTCCGAAGCCGAGGAAAGCAAGGCAGCTCCTCCGCCCCCGCCGCCGCCTCCACCAGCTCCCGCAACGAAGGCGCCGCCACCGGAGCCCGTCGCCGTGGAAAAAGCCGCAGCGACACCGCGCAAGAAGACCAGCGAGTACTACGAGACCAAGGCACAGATCTTCAACGCGCTGGTCGAGGCAATCGACCTGTCGCAGCTTGCGCGTCTCGACGCCGAGGATGCGCGCGACGAAATCCGTGATGTGGTCAACGACATCATTGCCCTCAAGAACGTCATCATGTCGATTTCCGAGCAGGAAGACCTGCTGGAGGACATCTGCAACGACGTTCTGGGCTACGGTCCGCTCGAACCGCTTCTCGCCCGTGACGACATTGCCGACATCATGGTCAATGGCGCGCACACGGTCTATATCGAAACCCAGGGCAAGGTCGAACAGACCGGCGTTGCGTTCCGAGACAACGCACAGCTCATGAACATCTGCCAGCGCATCGTGAGCCAGGTAGGCCGGCGTGTCGATGACTCCAGCCCGATCTGTGATGCCCGCCTGCCGGATGGTTCCCGCGTCAACGTCATCGCGCCTCCGCTCGCGATCGACGGTCCCGCCCTCACCATTCGTAAGTTCAAACGTGACAAGCTGACACTCGACCAGCTGGTGAAATACGGATCGATCACGCCGGAAGGGGCGACGATCCTTCAGGTCATCGGGCGGTCGCGCTGCAACGTCCTCATTTCCGGCGGTACCGGTTCGGGCAAGACGACGCTTCTGAACTGCCTCACCGCCTATATCGAGAACACCGAGCGCATCATCACCTGCGAGGACTCCGCGGAGCTCCAGCTTCAACAGCCTCATGTGGTGCGCCTGGAAACGAGACCGCCGAACCTTGAGGGTGAGGGCGAGATCACCATGCGCGATCTGGTCAAGAACTGTCTGCGTATGCGACCCGAACGCATCATCGTCGGCGAAGTGCGCGGACCGGAGGCATTCGATCTGCTGCAGGCGATGAACACCGGTCACGACGGCTCCATGGGCACGCTCCACGCCAACTCGCCGCGCGAGGCCCTTTCGAGACTGGAATCGATGATCACGATGGGAGGCTTCTCCCTGCCGTCACGCACCTTGCGCGAGATGATTGTCTCTTCCATCGACGTCGTGGTCCAGGCGGCGCGTCTTCGCGACGGCTCGCGTCGCATCACCCATGTTACCGAGGTGCTGGGTATGGAAGGCGACATCATTACCACCCAGGACGTGTTCCTGTACGACATCGTCGGCGAGGACCCCAGCGGCCGCATCATCGGACGCCACCGCTCCACGGGCATCGGCCGGCCGAAATTCTGGGAGCGCGCCCGGTACTTCGGCGAGGAAGGCCGCCTGGCACAGGCACTCGATGCCTCCGAGATGCCAGAATACAGAGCGGAGTGAAGGCGAGATGTCCGGACTTGAAGATATTCTCTCCCCGCAGCTGACCGGCATCGCGGTTGCGCTTCTGGTGATGTTTGCCGTCGGCGGCATCATCTACAGTCTGTTCCAGCCGGCGCTGTCGGGATCGAAGCGCAGTTCCCAGCGCCTGCAGGCCGTTGCGGCGCGTCCGCAGAGCGAAAACCAGCGCAAGCAGCTTCGCGACACGGACCGGCGCAAGAGGAATATTCAGGATCAGCTCAAGGACTTCGAGGAACGCCAGCGCGCCAAGAACGACAAGCAGCACAAGGTGTCGCTGAAGGTGAAGATGGAGCAGGCGGGGCTCGCCTGGGAGATGTCCCACTTCATCATGTTCAGCGCAGCCAGCGGTGTCGTGTTCTTCATTCTTTCGCTGTTCCTCAGCAGCAACTTGCTTGTGATCGGCGGCCTGACGTTCGCCGGCCTCTTCGGTTTTCCGCGCTGGTGGGTCAGCCACAAGCGCAAGCGGCGGTTCAACGCGTTTCTGGACGAACTGCCCAACGGGGTGGACATCATCGTGCGTGGGGTCAAGGCGGGGCTGCCGCTGTCCGACTGCATCAAGGTGGTTGCCCGCGAGTCGCGTGAACCGGTCGCGACCGAGTTCAGAAAGATCACGGAAACCCAGGTCATGGGCATTTCGCTTTCCGAAGCGGTGCAGAAGCTGCCCGACAGGGTGCCGGTGGCCGAAGCGAACTTTTTCGCGATTGTCGTCGCGATCCAGCAGAAGTCGGGTGGCGGTCTCGCTGAAGCCTTGAACAACCTGTCCAAGGTCCTGCGCGGGCGCAAGACGATGAAGGGCAAGATCAAGGCGCTCAGCGCGGAAGCGAAATCCTCCGCGGGAATCATCGGGTCGCTGCCCTTCGCCGTCGGCGGTATCATGTACATAATGTCCCCGGACTACATCAGCATGCTCTTCACCACGACGACCGGCAACATCATCATGGGTGGCTGCTTTTTGTGGATGTTCATTGGCGTCATGGTGATGCGGGCAATGATCAATTTCGATTTCTAGGGGGGGCGAGATGAATTTCGAGACGATCGCATCGAGCCAGTTCATTGCCGCGCTCCTGGCCATGGTCGCGGTGACGGGAACCATCTTTTCCCTCGTCATGCCGCTTCTGTCGCGGGACAGCCTCAAGAGCCGGATGAAGACGGTCGCTCTGGAGCGTGACAAGATGCGCGCCCGCGAGCGCGCCCGCCTGCAGGCTCCTCAGGATGCGCGCGCCTCCTTGCGCAATCAGCCCAAGGAGCAGATGAAGAACTTTGTCGATCGCTTCAACCTGAAAGAGATGCTGTCGGACGAGAGCACGACCGAACGCCTGCGCATGGCGGGCTATCGTGGCTCCGCGCCGCTCTATTACTATCTGACGGCACGTATTCTGGCTCCGGGCGTTCTGCTCTGCCTGTCCATGTTCTATGCTTTCGTCGTTATGGACAGCACGATCCCGGGCTTCTCGCGGTTCCTGTTCTGCATCGCGGTCTCGGGGATCGGCGTCTTTCTTCCCAACGTCTATCTCAAGAACAAGATCGACAAGCGAAAGCTCGCCATCCAGCGGGCCTGGCCGGACGCGCTCGACCTGATGCTGATCTGCGTGGAATCGGGCATGTCGATCGAAGGGGCCTTCCAGCGCGTCGCAGAGGAAGTCGGCGTCCAGTCCGTGGATCTCGCCGAGGAAATGTCTCTCACCACGGCGGAACTGTCCTACCTGAGCGATCGTCGAACGGCCTATGAAAACCTGGCGAAACGCACCGGCGTTGATGGCGTCAAGAACGTCATGATGGCCCTCATCCAGGCCGAGCGATACGGTACGCCCGTGGGCCATGCACTTCGGACGATGTCCGACGACACCCGCGAGCAGCGCATGCTGATGGCCGAGCAGAAAGCCGCCTCGCTGCCGCCGAAGCTGACCGTGCCGATGATCCTGTTCTTCCTGCCGGTGCTGTTCTTCATCGTCCTCTCCCCCGCCATCATGCAGGTGATGGAACTGGACGCCTTCTAGGCACACGAGGCCCGTGAACGGAAACAGCCGACCGGACGCACCCTGAAGGTCTCGACTGGAGCGGGACTTCCCCTGTTTTCGTGCCGGGGGGGGGGATAGATGCGCTTGATACAAAAAAAGCCGGAGGACCGTCAGGTCGTCCGGCTGGCTGTCGAGCAGGGAAGGGGCGTTCTTTCGAGGCAGGTGGAAGGGCTGTGGTTCAGCCCTGCTGGCGCTTTTGCATCATTGCCTGAAGATAGGCGATATTGGCCTTGGCCTGATTGGGGTCGAGCTCGGCTTCGGCCACCTGAATGGCTTCGTCGTATTTTCCCTGGATACCAAGAACCAGCGCGAGGTTCTGGCGGACACGGCTGTCGGCGCCGGGCAACGTCGCGGCGCGGCGCAGCGTATATTCCGCATCCGGCAATTCGTTGGTCAAAAGATAGGACAGGCCGAGATTGTTGAGAAGCGACGGCTCGTCCGGCGCGATCTTGAGGGCCTGGGTGTAGAGCGCCCGGGCTTGCTTGTGCTGGCCGGTCTGATCGTAGATGGCTGCTTCCGCGGACATCAGCCGCCAGTCGGGCGTGTCGGGCCGCTGCGCGCGTTTCAGCACATTGAGGGCTTCGTCGAAGCGGCCGTTCATCGCAAGGATCTTGCCATAGGCGGACGCGATTTCCCGATCTTTCGGGTGTGCGATGACGCCGGCGCGCAGCACGGCCATCGACTGCGGCATCTGTCCGTTCTGGCTGAGCGCGTTGGAATAGCCGATGATCGCGGTGCGATTCTTGCGGTCCTTCTGATAGGCTTTGCCCCACTTGCCGATGGCCGCGCGCGCCTGGGATGAGCCGGGCGCGGCGTAATGGCTTCCAGAAGCCGGGGAATAGGTGCCGGTGTTGGACTTGTTGGAGGCGCAGCCGGTCACCAGAACCAGCGCTGTCATCGCTATTAAGCTCGAGGCAAGGCGGTTGCATCGTCTCGCAAGAGCTGGCTTCGGCGGTTGCATCATCAACGTCCTTGTTGCCAACGGCATTTTTTGTTTCTGCTCCAAGGAATAAAGAATTAACCCTAATGACTGGTTAAACGGGCTCGCGATTTGCGAAACCGCACCGCTGCCGGCGGGGGATATTGCGTCCGGCAGCGGCGCGGCGTAGGTCTTGGGATACCCACACACGAACGAGAACGGAGTACAGCCCGTGCGAGCGAGCATTGTCCGCAAAAGTGATCTTTCCGAATCCACTCCTGTCATCGCCGTCACGGAAGCCACTCTTCCCGGCATTCTAGCCGGGCTTGGAGACGCTGCGGGGAACTGGTGCGCCCTGAACGACTTCACGGGCAAACCTTCATCGATGCAGCTTGTGCCGGGCTTGAGCGGCGACGCGGCAGCCGTGCTCTTCGGGGTCACGGATAGCGGTCTGGCCCATCCCTTTGCGCTGGGAAGTCTGGTCCGGTCCCTGCCGGCCGGCGATTATCAGCTCGCTGAGGATTTTCCCGATGCGGAGCAGGCGGCCCTCGGTTTTGCGCTTTCGAGCTACCTGTTCGACCGCTACACCGCCATTGCTCCAAGAATGCTCCGCCTCGGCGTGTCTGATGACGTCGATCTTGACCGTCTCGGCACGATTCTCGACGGCGTCGAACTCGCCCGCGATCTCATCAACACGCCGGCCAATGACCTCGGCCCCGAGGAACTTGCCAGCGCTGTCTCGGAGCTCTTCGAAAAGCATGGCGGCAGCGGACGGATCGTCGTTGGCGACGACCTTCTGACGGAAAATTTCCCGATGGTTCATGCCGTCGGCCGGGCAAGTTCGCGCGCACCTCGTCTTGCAGACTTTTCCTGGGGCAGCGAAACCGATCCGAAGGTCACGCTGGTCGGCAAGGGCGTGATCTTCGATACCGGCGGTCTGAACCTGAAGCCGGGTTCGTCCATGGCGCTGATGAAGAAGGACATGGGTGGGGCCGCGAACGTTCTCGGTCTTGCGTCCATGATCATGGCATCAGGACTTCCCGTACGCCTGCGCGTCATCGTGCCGTGTGTCGAGAACTCGGTCGCCGGCAGCGCCTTCCGTCCCGGCGATATCCTGCCGAGCCGCAAGGGTTTGAGCGTGGAAATCGGCAACACGGATGCCGAGGGCCGGCTGATCCTTGCCGATGCACTGTCCCTTGCGGATGAGGACAGCCCGGAATTGCTGGTCGACATGGCAACGCTGACCGGAGCGGCGCGCGTCGCTCTCGGCCCGGACCTGCCGCCCTTCTACACCGGGGACGAGGACCTGGCAGAGGATATCGCGGTGATGTCCGAAGCCGCGGCCGACCCGCTGTGGCGTCTGCCGCTCTGGCAGCCATACCTCCAGTATCTCGACAGCAAGGTTGCCGATATCAGCCATATCAACACGTCGGGCACGGGCTTCGCCGGGTCGATCACGGCGGCGCTGTTCCTCTCCCGCTTTGTCGAAAAGACCGAGAGCTGGGTCCATTTCGACATCTACGGCTGGTCGCCGGCGGACAAGCCGGGCAAGCCGGTCGGCGGCGAGGCCCAGGGCATCCGGTGTCTGTTCGATCTCATCACCGAGCGATTTGCCGAGAATAGATAACGGCTCCGAAACGTTTTTGTGCTTTGATGGCCATGGAGAACGGGTGGGACCAACATATCCATGGCTGTCGAACTGCGCGCCGCACAGGCGTTGAAATTGATGCACGAGGTGAACCTGGCGCTGGTAAGAGACAGCGAGCAGGATCTGTCCGCCCGTCAGATCACCATTCTGCTCTGCGTCTATCTGGAGCCGCCACCCCACACGGTGCGCGGTCTTGCGGCCAAGCTGAACGTCACCAAGCCGGCGATCACTCGGGCGCTCGACACACTGGGCGGCATGCGGCTGCTGTCGCGCAAGCGCGACGAGGCGGACAAGCGCAACGTCATCATCACGCGCACGGTTGAAGGCGCGCTGTATCTGGAGCACCTTGGCGACCTCGTCTCCCAGAAGGCCGGCGAACTGCCCCGCTAATCTGACGCTCCGATCTCTCCACGCTTGAGTGAACTTCAGGACATGACCCAGACATTCGACCGCCGCCGCCATCCCGTCAGACCCGACCTTGCCGCTGCCGACTATGAGGGCAGGGCAGAGGCCGAGCGCTTTGTCGAGGGTGAGGTCTTTCAGGTCACCGTGGACCGTCTGGCGATCCGGCCCGAACCGCGGCCGGACAGGTCCGTCGACACCGAGGCCCTCTGCGGCGAATGGATCACGGTCTACGAGCAGACGCCGGAAGGCTGGGCCTGGGGGCAGCTCGATACGGACGGTTATGTCGGCTGGTTCTCGTCGGACGGTCTCGGCCCGGTGTCGGCCGCGACGCACCGGGTGCGCGCTCTGCGCACCTACTGCTATCCCGGACCCGACCTCAAGTTTCCGCCTCTCGGCCTTCTGTCGATCGGCTCAAAGGTTACGGTCGTCGGAGAAACCGAGACCCGCGGCCTCAGGTATGCGCTCTTGAAGGATGGTTCTGCCGTGGTCGCGAAGCATCTTGTCCCGGTCGACACGATGGAGCCCGACTGGGTGTCCGTCGCAGAGGAATTCGTCGGGACGCCTTATCTCTGGGCCGGTCGGTCGAGCCTTGGGCTGGACTGCTCGGCGCTCGTCCAGCTGGCGGCGCAGGCCGCAGGCATCGACCTTCCGCGCGACAGCGACATGCAGGAGGCAGAGGCGGGCGAGGCGATCCCGCACGAGGACCCGTCGTCATTCACGCGCGGCGACCTGATTTTCTGGAAAGGACATGTGGCCATCGTCACGGGGCCAGATGCCTTGCTCCACGCCAACGGCTTCACCATGACCGCTGCGCAGGAGCCCCTTCGCCAAGCCATCGAGCGTATCGCCGCGAGCGAATGGGGCGCCATCACCGCCGCACGGCGGCTGACCGGGGCTGCATAGCGGCCAGGGTGCCGAGCCGGAAAAGTCAGCTACGAAATATCTTCGCGAATGTCCTGCCAGAGGGCTGCGGCGTCGCGGACGACGGGCTTCCCCGCCCGGCGGAACCAGTAGGCCGCATTGCCGGTATCGCCTTCGATCAGATGGCAGAGCGCATGGATCCAGTCGTGCGGAAGCTCGCCTTCGGCCTCCTGACAGATCATGTGAGCCTGTTCCCATTCGGGGCCGACGGATAGTCCACCCTTCTTGAGCCACCATAGCGCCTGCAGGGGAGGCGGGAAGGCGGCCGGCGGCTGGGAGGTCGTAAGATCCATTTCTTCCGATGCGGACATGACGGCTCCCTGAAATGAAGCGTGGGGTGAAGGCGCCAGCCTATCGCGACGAGGCGCTTGTTGTGAAGGCGGACGGCACTTGATCAGGCTTTCGACCCAACCGACAGCTGTGGTTCTGCGGAGGAGGTGTCCTCAACGGCTCCCTGGATCTCTCCCAGTTCCAGATCCTCGATCTTGCGGCTGCGCTTGCTGATCTTGTCCGTGGAGATCAGGATCTGGTCGATGTCCTTGTTCGCCTGCGTGAAATGCGACTGCAACTTTCCGACCCGATCGTTGAGCCGGCTGACATCGGCGATCAAGTGACCGACCTCGGCCTGGATCAGATGGGCCTGCTCGCGCATCTTTGCGTCGCGCAGCACGGACTGGATCACCTGGATGGAGAGCATCAGGAGAGAGGGGGACACGATCACCACGCGGGCCCGGTGCGATTTCTGGACGAGATCCTCGAAACCTTCGTTCAGCTCGGCAAAGACGCTTTCGGATGGCACGAACAGGAACGCCGTATCCTGGGTCTCGCCGGGAAGCAGATACTTCTCGTTGATGTCCTGGATGTGCTTGCTGAAGTCCCTGCGAAACTGGGCCTGCGCATATTTGAGCTGGTCGTCGCTCTCCGCGTTGCGCAGCAGGTTGAACCCTTCCAGCGGGAATTTCGCGTCGATGGCGAGTGGCGGCGCGCCGTTCGGCATGTGGATCAGGCAGTCCGGACGGCTGTTGTTGGAAAGCGTCGCCTGGAAAGAATAGGTGCTCGGCGCCATCTGGTCCTGGATGATGGCTTCCATGCGACCCTGCCCGAAGGCGCCGCGCGTCTGCTTGTTGGACAGGATCGCCTGAAGCTGGCCGACCTGACCGGAAAGGTCCTTGATGGTGTGCTGCGCCCGGTCAATCACTGCCAGGCGCTCATGGAGATGGCGCAAGCCTTCCTGGGTCTGCTTGCTGGTGTCGGACATCGACAGCCCGAGTTTGTGCCCCATGCCGTCAAGGCGCTCGTTGACCGCGCGCATCATGTCCGACTGGCGCGAGCCGAATACCTCCGCCATCGTCTGCATCCGGCCGGTCATCTCGCCCTGGCTCTTCAGGAGCTGGGACAGATGGCTCTCCAGCTCGTGAATCCGTTCGGCGGCCGCCGTATCGGTTTCCGCCCGCAGGCGCATTTCCCGGGTCGTCTTCAGAGCCAGCCAGAAAATCAGTGCAAGCAGAAGCAGACCGCAGGCGATTGCAGTCTCGAGCACCGTTACGGGACGGCCGCCAAGTTCGAACAGGATCTCATTCATGAAACAAAGATAGAACGATTCGGAACCGATGGACATCTGCGAGCGGACCCGTACCTGCAAAAAGGCGCGGGGACACGGCGATTTCCGCGTTGACCGCCTGACCGCGATTGCCTATGTGAAACGCATGACGAAACGTTCGATTATCACCATTCCCGATCCGGTCCTGCGCGAGGTCTGCGCGCCCATCGAGACGGTCGACGATGATCTCCGTACTCTTGCGGATGATATGCTGGAAACCATGTACGATGCGCCAGGCATCGGTCTGGCGGCGAGCCAGATCGGCGTCCTGAAACGCATCTTTGTTCTGGACGTCGCCAAGGACGATGCGCCGAAGGAACCGATGGTGTTCATCAACCCGAAGATCGTCTGGTCGAGCGAAGAGCTGTCGGTCTATCAGGAAGGCTGCCTGTCGATCCCGGAATACTTCGAGGATGTCGAGCGCCCGACCGAGGTGACGGTCCAGTTCCTGAACCGTGAAGGTGCCGAACAGGAATTGAAGGCCGACGGTCTGCTGGCCACCTGCATCCAGCATGAGCTGGATCATCTGAACGGCACACTGTTCATCGACTATATTTCCAAACTGAAGCGCGACAGGGTAGTCAAGAAATTCACCAAGCAGGCGAAGCTCGCCGGCAAACTCTGATGTGACACCAGCAATGCGTGGGGGCGCATCGGATGGATCAGGTTCTCTTCCTAAAGATCTTTGCCGCACTGTTTGCGATCATGAACCCGATCGCCAACCTGCCGGTCTTTCTGTCCTTGACGGCAGACAAGGGCCCTGCTTTCGAGCGCAAGGTCGCGATTACGCTTCTGTTCAGCCTCAGCATCGGCGCGGTGATCATCGGCCTGACGGGCGACATGATCCTGAAGGTCTTCGGGATCAGCATCGATGCCTTTCGTCTCGCGGGCGGCTTCCTGATCCTGCTGATCGCTCTCAATCTTGTTTCCGGTGAGAAGAGCAAGGCGCATCACGGCACCGAGAAAGAACAGGAACACCAGCAGAACCAGGAAAACCCGGCGATCTATCCGCTGACCATCCCGATCCTGCTGGGGCCCGGCTCGATCTCGACCATGATTATCTTCCGTGGACAGGTGACCGGTTTCGAGCAGGAGATCGCCTATGCCGCTGGCATCGCCGCGGCCATTGCTCTCCTCATCGTCACCTTCTTCTGCGCCCCGTTCCTCTCCCGTTTTCTCGGTCAGACAGCGACCAGCGTCATGGGCCGCCTGATGGGCATGATCCTGGCCGCCATCGCCATGGAAATGATGGTCGGGAGCCTCAAGGTCCTGCTCCCCGGATTGGCCTGACACCTTTGCCGCAGGGACGGTCTGCCGAACCAGCAGCCCATTCTTCGAGACGGCGCTTGCGCGCTTCCTCGGGATGATGTTTTGGGAACATGTCTCGGTGCAGATCGACCGTCCTAAGCCCGACGCGGACCGGCAGGACGGTCTGGAAAGATGGGCGGCAAACTCCGGATCAGCCCCTTGCAAGCTCTGGCGCTAGGCGCAATAAGGGGCGCAAAGTCTCGAACCGATCAGGAGCCTCATGTCCCTACGCGTCGTCTTCATGGGCACACCGGAATTCTCCGTGCCGACCCTGATGGAAATCGTTGGCCAGGGCCACGAAGTCGTGGCGGTCTATTCGCAGCCGCCGCGCCCTGCCGGCCGGGGAATGGATCTGAAGAAGTCGCCGGTTCATGAAGCGGCGGAATCCTTCGGCATCCCCGTGTTCACGCCCAAGAGCCTGAAGAGCGAGGAAGACCAGGAAGCGTTCGCGGCTCTGGCGCCCGACGTGGCGGTCGTGGTCGCTTACGGTCTCTTGCTGCCGAAAGCGATCCTTGAGGCACCACGTTCGGGTTGCCTCAATCTCCATGCATCCTTGCTGCCCCGCTGGCGCGGCGCCGCGCCGATCAACCGGGCGGTGATGGCCGGAGATGCGGAAACGGCGGTTCAGGTCATGCGCATGGAAGAAGGTCTCGATACCGGGCCGGTCTGCATGTCCGAAACGGTCCCGATCGAAGAGAACATGACGGCAGGTGAATTGCACGACCGGCTGTCGACGCTCGGCGGCGACCTGATGGTCCGCGCTCTCGCGGCACTTTCCTGGGGTGGCCTTCAAGAGCAGCCCCAGACCGAGGAAGGCGTCAGTTACGCCGCCAAACTATCCAAGCAGGAAACACGCATTGACTGGTCGCAGCCGGCGGCCATGGTGCATAATCACATTCGCGGCCTGTCGCCGTTCCCGGGCGCATGGTGCGAGATGACGCTCGGCGGCAAAACCGAGCGGGTGAAGGTCCTGCGCAGTTCGCGCGCCGACGGCAGCGGCTCCCCGGGCACCGTTCTGGAGACGCAGAATGCCCCGGTCATTGCGTGCGGCGAAGGAGCTGTTCGCCTGGACCTCGTGCAGCGGGCCGGAAAGAAGCCGATGAGCGGCGAGGATTTCCTGCGCGGTGCATCTCTTTCTGACGGCGTTGTTCTGAACTAGATTGATCGCGCAGGAGATTACGATGACTGACGCAGCTGCCGCACCGGACCTGACCATTCGCGATGTTGCACCGGGAGACGAAACCGCCGTCCGGAACCTTGTCGCCTCCGCGTTCCCGTCCGAAATGGAAGCGCGCCTCGTCCACAAGCTGCGCCACTGCGGCGCGCTGGTGCTGGAACAGGTGGCCGTGGAGGATGGCGGTGCCATCGTCGGGCATATCGCCTACAGCCAGGTAACTCCGGCGTCGGTCGGTCAGGGGCAGGAGCTGCAGATAGCCTGCCTGGCGCCAGTGTCCGTCGTCCCCGACAGGCAGCGAAAGGGCATCGGCTCAGCGCTGATCAGGGCCTCGCTGGAACGGTTGAAGGAGCTCGGCGAGGATCTCGTCCTTGTGCTCGGCCCGCCGTCCTATTATCCGCGCTTCGGCTTCGATTCCGCTCTTGCGCGCAAGGTGCAGGGTCCCTATGCGGGAGATGCCTTCATGGCGCTTGCCCTGAGCGAGCGCGGCGCCCGCGACCTGCCGATCGAAGTCGCCTTCGCGACCCCTTTTGAAGAATTCGAGTAATGCCCCGGTACAAGCTGACGGTGGAATATGACGGCCGGCCGTACTGCGGCTGGCAGCGGCAGGCAAATGGCCCGTCCGTGCAGGCGGTGATCGAACGCGCGGTCCGGGCGTTCACCGGCGAGGACGTGACGATCGGCGGGGCCGGCCGCACGGACACGGGCGTCCACGCCACGGGGCAGGTCTGTCATGTGGATCTGTCGAAGGCGTGGGACGTGAAGACGGTCATGGGCGCAATGAACTTTCATTGTCAGCCGGAGCCGGTGGTGATCCTGGATGCCGAGGAAATGCACGAAGGCTTCGATGCGCGCTTTTCCGCGATCCGGCGCTCCTACCGGTACCGGATTCACAACCGCGTACCGCCGCTGACCCATCAGCGCGGCCTCGCCTGGCACGTGAAGCCCGATCTCGATGCGGAAGCGATGCACGAAGCCGCGCAGGAATTTGTCGGTCATCACGACTTCACCACCTTCCGCCATTCCCGTTGTCAGGCCAGGAGCCCGGAAAAGACGCTGGAGGAATTCAGGGTCTATCGTGACGGGGAGTTCGTCATCGCGGAATGCTCTTCGCGTTCGTTCCTCCACAATCAGGTCCGCTCCATGGTCGGGACCCTGCGCCTCGTTGGCGAAGGCAAGTGGGGGCAGGGCGACATCACGAAGGCGCTGAAGGCGCTGGATCGTCAGGCGTGCGGCCCGGTTGCCCCGGCCGACGGCCTCTACCTGACCCGCGTCGACTACCGCTCGCGGGAAAAGGACATCGAACTGAAGAAGGACTGGCAGGACCGCAAGGCGGCGCTGGAGGCGGAAGCCGAAGGCGACGACTGAAGCCGTTGTCCGTGCCCTTCTCGATGGGGCATGCGACACGGCCCAGCGGTCTGCTCATCCTGGGGAGCGAACTGGCTCGGATCTCGAAGGAAGGGCCACGTGCACTGAACCACCGCTCCCCCATATCCTGCTGTCAGTCTGGCTGTTCCTCCGGCGCCGCGACGCATTTCCTGTAGAGGTGCCACGTCGTGTGTCCCAGCACTGGCAGGATGACGATCAGACCGAGGAAGGCGGGGATCATGGCGACGATGAGAAGCGCCGTGACCGCGAAGGCCCAGCCGATCATCGGCGCCGGTGACAGCACGACGGCGCGCACGCTGGTGATCATGGCGGTGATGAAATCGCGATCCTGTTCCATAAGCAGCGGGAATGAGATGACCGTCAGTGAGAACAGGATCAACGACAGGATTGCGCCGACGACGTGGCCGACGGCGAGGAACATCAGCCCCTCCGGAGTGGTGATCACCTGTGTCAGGAACTCGCCGAAGGAGGCGAAGGACTTGAACCCGAGAAACAGCGCCAGCAGCAGACGCACCTGGTACATCCACATGATCTGTATGAAGAGCACCACGAAGGCCATCCACGAGAGCTCCCGGCTTTTCTGCGCCCACATGGTGCCAAGAATGCGGGACCAGGACAGCGGTTCGCCGGCCTCGATGCGGCGGCTGACCTCATAGAGGCCGACCGCGGCGAAGGGGCCGATCAGCGCAAAGCCGGCGGCTGCCGGGTAGGACAGGTAGCTCATCTGGAGCGCAGCAGCGCTCAGGATGACGAACAGGCCTCCCACGGCAAACACCGCGCCTATGGTGAGCCCGTAGATCGGCGCTCGCCGGAAATCCGCCAGGCCCGCGGACAAGGCGTCGATGACATCGTTGGCAGAGATTTGCCGGACATGCGGCATGGGCCGCAATTCGTCGTCGGCGGATGGTGAACCAGCACCCTGCGGTGCGGACGTGTTCTCGCTCATGCCGAAGCTTCCTCCCAAAAGCCAAGCCGTATGTCCGCCTCCCGCGAACACGCAATTGTAGCCATGAAACGGCGCGGCGCTCAATCGGGAGAAAGGCTTACAAGAGCGTGCGATCAAAACCAGTGCGCGAGCCATGGCAGAGCATTGGCTTGCCGCAGCGCACAGGCGGTCGGCAGCGAGCGAATGCTACTCCGCCGCCGGCTTGGTCTCGTTGGACGCTACCGCAGCTGCGGCAGCCGCGACGACGGTTTCCTTCTGCTTGTCGTCCAGATTGGCGGATTCGGGAATATTGACGCGCACTTCCTTGCGGGCGAACTGAATGCCGTTCTCCTCGAAGGCCTGCTGGACACGCTTGTAGATTTCCTTGCGCACGCCGAACTGTTTGCCCGGTTTCGTCGTGTACTTGCCACGCACCACGATGCCGACGTCGTCGACATCCGCAACGCCCTGGCCCTTGAAGGGCGCCAGAATGTCGTCCTTGAACTCCTCCATCTCCATGATCTCCTGGCCGATGCGCTTGAAGATCTTGCGGACCTTTTCCACGTCCGTGTCGAAAGGCACGGTGAACTTCAGCTTCATGATGACCCAGTCGCGCGACAGGTTCGTGAGCTTCGGGATCTCGCCGTAGGGCACGATATGAACCGGGCCGCGCGAACCGCGAAGCTGCAGCGAGCGGATCGAGATCTTCTCGATCGTCCCTTGAGTGCCTCCCGCATCGATGAATTCGCCCAGGCGGAAGGCATCATCCATCAGGAAGAACACGCCCGAGACCACATCGCGGACAAGCGTCTGGGCACCAAAGCCGATTGCGAGGCCAATGACACCGGCGCCAGCCAGGAGCGGCGTGATGTTGACGCCGAGTTGGCTGAGGGCAAGCAGTATCGTGAGTGTCAGGATGGTGATCTGCACGACCATGCGCATCAGCGGCAGGATGGTGGCAAGGCGCGACTTGCCGGCTCCGCCCATTTCCGCGTCCTCGTCCACGCTCGCCACCGGCGGGCTATCCTTGGCAAGCTGGTAGGCGACCCACAGATTGGTGATCTCCCAGGCAAGATAGCCGGCGGCAAGGATCAGGAGGAAAATCACAGTGTGCCGCGCAACCGATGATCCATCATCGCTGCCGATGGCCAGAAGATTGAGACCGTAGATGCGGCCGATCATCAGCACGAGGAACGCCAGAAGGGCGATCCGCGCAATGCGCATATAGCTGTGCCGGGTCTGCATGTGGGCGGCTTCCGCAATCGGACCTTCGCCCTGCATGGGCGGCACGATATGCGAGACGATGCCGCGGGCCATCGTGTCGAGGAACGGCGCGAAGATCACGAGGGCGATCACCGCGAGTGACCGTCCGGCGGTCAGCGCTTCGCTGCCCAGGCTCACGGAAAAAGCCACCAGCAGGAAATTGAACACGATGAAGGCGATGGAAAAATAGGGCCAGAACCGTGCCATGCGTTCCAGTCCGGTACTTGGATTTGCATCATCGCCAAGAAGGATGCTGGTCAGGCCTCTCCGGCTTTTCCAGATGATGGCAATGATCCAGAGATTGACGCCGATCCCGACAAAGAAGCGGAAGGTTTCGCTGGTGTCTTCACCCGCGTTCTGCATCACGTTGCGCAGGAAGAACGAGATTCCGACGACGATGAAGAGGATCGTGAAGCTGCGATAGAGCGATTTTGCGGTCACATCGTCCGTGGTGACAAGACGCAGGTCACGGCGATGCGGCGCAAGGGCGAACCGCAGCACCGCGGCAACGAGACGGGGCAGGAACACCAGCCAGTAGACTGCCTGAAGAGCGAAGGTGCGAGTCTCGTGGTTGAGGATCGCAACGCGGGCCACGATGATGACGCAGAGGGCGAAGACCAGCAGGCCGCCCAGGTCAAGGGCTGCCCGCAGGCTGACCAGTTTCACCGTCTCGTAAAGCGTGTCGGGTTTCTCGGTGCGGATGCGCTCGCGCCGCCGCGCGGCCAGCCGGTTGACGAAAAACTCCGCTGCGAAGCCGACAACGAGAAGAAGCGCTATGGCGCCAAGGAAAAGATGCATCGGACCGGCCACCGAGCCGGAGACAAGCGCGTCGATGCCGCCGACCACGCCGGAGAGGAGGTCAGGCAGGTTACGGAATTGCGTCGCCACAAGCGTGCCGAACTTTTCCATCGCCTCGTCGACTTCCTGAATGAGATCCAGCTCTTCCTCTTCCGCAGTGACCGGGGCTGCCTCTTTTGCGCTCGCACCCTGCTGCAGCAGGTTCATGAGCTGCGTCAGTGCATCTACCTGCTCCGGGTCCAGATCCTTGACCAGTTTCTCCATTGCGGCCGGCTGCAACTGCTCGGGCAGCGCTGGCGCCTTCTCCTGGGCTCCGGCCGGCAGGCTGCAAAGAAGCGGCAGGGCGAGGAGAAGAGAAAGGAAAAATGCGGCGAGAGGGGTGGTCCGTGCGGTGCACATGAGCGAGCCTCTTGTAAGGGTTGGTCTCACACTTTTTACGATAAACGCATTCCGTGCAAACTTCCTTAAAATTACGATACGGAATGCTGACAAGGATATTTCTCGGGGGTGGACTTTCCGGCCATGTGGCAAATGGCGCCGGCCGATTGTGCGAGAGAACTTGATCCCCGCCGCTTATCCGTCTACCTCGTAGCCTGATCATGAAACGAAAGCCGGACTGAATGAATACGCCCCCGCCGAGCGCCAACATTTCACCGGGTCCCCTGTGGGCCATGCTCAGCCCGTTCGGGCGGATCGGGCGATTTCCCTATTGGCTGAGTTTCGGCTTCGTCTGGATCATCATCTCCATAGCCGTCAGATTGTGGTGGGTGTCCAGCATGGACTACCTGACGCCCGAGACAGTCACGCCGAGCGCCTTCATGGCGTCCAATCCGCTCTTCCCCCTGCTGTTCTTCGCCCTGCAGTGGTTCGAACTGGCTCTTGTCATCAAGCGCCTTCAGGACATCGGTCAAAGCGGATTTTTCGCCCTTCTGATCTTCGTGCCGGTCCTGAACATCCTGATGGTTCTGGTGCTTGGCTTCATTCCGAGCAAGCCGGAACCCAACCGGCACGGCCCGCTTCCCAACAGCTATTGGCGCAAGCGCTGACGGCGGAACTGTCCGCCGCACACCGAGCCGAGATGTCCTGAAACAAAGAGTTTGAAATCCATGCCGTCATCCGCCGTTGCAATCGCTCAGGACCTGATCCGCTGTCCCTCTGTCACGCCCGCGGAAGGCGGTGCGCTGGCCTGTCTCGAGCGATTTCTTTCCCAGGCCGGTTTCAAGGTCTCGCGCGTGACCTTTGAAGACGAAGACACACCGAACGTGGAAAACCTCTTTGCCACGATCGGGACCGACAAGCCGCATTTCGTTTTCGCCGGTCATACCGATGTCGTGCCGGCAGGCTCCGAAACCGACTGGCGGCATGGCCCCTTCGAGGGGACGATCGATCAGGGCGTTCTCTACGGCCGCGGCGCCGTCGACATGAAAGGCGGGATCGCCGCCTTTGCTGCGGCAGCACTCGATTTCGTGTCGAAAAACGGTGCGGATTTCGGCGGAACGATTTCCTTTCTCATCACCGGTGACGAAGAGGGGCCGGCGGTCAACGGCACAGTCAAGCTTCTGGAATGGGCGAAGGAGCAGGGGCATGTCTTCGACAGCTGCATCGTCGGCGAGCCGACCAATCCGGACACGCTCGGCGATGCGATCAAGGTCGGCCGCCGCGGGTCGCTGTCCGGCACGGTAACCGTATCCGGCACCCAGGGGCATGTCGCCTACCCGCACCTTGCGGACAACCCGGTGCCCGGACTGCTGCGGGTTCTGTCAGCGCTGGAGGCTCTGGAGCTTGATACCGGCAACGATCGGTTCCAGCCGTCGAACCTGGAGATCATCAATCTCGATGTCGGCAATCCGGCCTTCAACGTGATCCCGGCGCGGGCGGAAGGGCGCTTCAATATCCGTTACAACGACGAATGGACGCTTGAAAGCCTGAAGGCGAAGATCCAGGAAACGGCAGGTGCCGTTGATACGGGCAGCCTTGATGTCGATATCCGGTTCAAGCGAGACGCCAGCGAATCCTTCCTGACGAAGGACGAGGGTCTGATCGCGGCTCTCGGCGAAGCGGTGCGCGCGGAGACTGGCCGCACGCCGGAACTCTCGACCGGCGGCGGCACCTCCGATGCACGGTTTATTAAGAACTACTGTCCTGTGGTGGAATTCGGCCTGGTGGGCCAGACGATGCACAAGATCGACGAATGTGTCGCGGTCGAGGATCTGGATCGGCTGGCTGCAATTTACGGCCGGTTTCTTGCCAGCTATTTTTCATCGGGGGAAAATCCCGCAGCCGGTTGAATGTGGAAATGAGGCGCGGGACAGTCATGAAGACCATCTGCCGAACATCGGTCAGTCGCGCATCACATGCCCCGGACCCAGAAGGAGCAGCCTGAATTTGATCACGATGGGAGAGATACGCGCCGGACTGGACGGCTCCTGGCTGCTGCTTCGCAACCGTCCCGAAGGGATGGCCTTCTTCGACCAGTCGATCCAGGGGTTCTGGCGCTCTTTCAGCGTCATCTTCCTGTTGCTGCCGGCGTTTCTGGCAAGCGCGACGGCCGAAAAGCAATTCTATTTCGACGAGAACATGTTCCACCCGGACGCCTTTCCCAACGGCGCCTACTGGACGGCGCAGTTTTTCGGATTGGGCGTGGACTGGGTGGCCTATCCGATCCTGCTGGCGCTGCTGGCCTCGCCAATCGGCATTTCCAGCCGATATGTGCCTTTCGTGATTGCACGTAACTGGACCAGCCTGTTTGCCTCCATTCCCCATCTGATCATCTATCTTCTGTTTCTGCTCGGGGTCATATCGACCGGCATCTCCGTGCTTCTGTCCTTCGCAACCCTTCTGGCGGTGCTTTGGTATCGCTACACGGTGGCAAGGATCGCCCTGCAAGCATCCATCAGCCTCGCCATAGGCGTCGTCGTGCTCGACATCGTCCTGACGCTGGTCATCTCCCAGCTCGTCGGGCACATGTGGGGCGGATAGCGCCGCCAACGATGCAAAAAACCCTCCGCCCGAAGGGCGAAGGGTTTTGAAGGCTTGGCCGTTCGTCGCGTATCAGTCGCGCAGCAGTTCGTTGATGCCGGTCTTGGAGCGGGTCTTCTCGTCGACCGTCTTGACGATGACCGCACAATAGAGGCTCGGGGCTGGTTCGCCGTTGCCCATCTTCGCGGTTGTCGGCATGGTGCCGGAGACGACGACGGAGTAGGGCGGAACTTCGCCGTAGGAGATCTCGCCGGTCGCCCGGTTCACGATGCGGGTCGACTTGCCGATATAGACTCCCATGCCGAGCACCGAGCCTTCGCGCACGATGCACCCTTCGACGACTTCCGAGCGCGCGCCGATAAAGCAATTGTCCTCGATGATCACCGGTCCGGCCTGCAGCGGCTCCAGAACGCCGCCAATGCCGACGCCGCCCGACAGATGCACGTTCTTGCCAATCTGCGCGCAGGAGCCGACCGTGGCCCAGGTATCGACCATTGTGCCTTCATCCACATAGGCGCCGAGGTTGACGAAGGACGGCATCAGAACGACGCCCTTGCCGACGAAGGCCGAGCGGCGGACGGTGCAGTTCGGCACGGCACGGAAACCGGCTTCCTCGAAATCGATGCCGCGCCAGCCGTCGAACTTGGACGGCACCTTGTCCCACCAGGTGGAATCCCCGGGGCCGCCCTTGATGATGTCCATCGGGTTGAGGCGGAACGACAGCAGCACCGCCTTCTTCGTCCATTCGTTGACGACCCAGTCGCCATCTTTTTTCTCCGCGACCCGAAGCTGCCCCCGGTCCAGAAGGTTCAGCGTCGTCTCGACGGCATCGCGGATGTCACCGCTGGTCGTGGTATCGATGGACGCACGGTCCTCGAAAGCCGCGTCGATGGTCCGGGACAGGGAGGCGAGATCTTGGGTCATCGGGTGGAATATCTCCGGGAGTGAACAATTCTGCCGGACCTAAGCCGCCCGGCCAAGCGCTGTCAAGCGCAGGAGCGCCGGTTGCGGTGGCGAATGCGGTCATGTTCGTCTGCCAGGCCGCTGATCGTTCCATGTTCGGGAGCGTCCAGACCATTCTGGTTGTTGAGGATAAATAAACGAACTGTTGCCAAATCGACTATTTTTAAAGGGCGGTTTTTGCCCTTAGATGATCAAACATCAACTCCCTGCCGAAAGTCCTTCCCGTGGAATTATGGATACCGATCACCATTGCCGCCGCGTTCTGCCAGAACCTGCGCACGGCGATGCAGAAACACCTCAAGGGCAGGCTGGGCACGACCGGCGCCACCTTTGTCCGGTTCGGCTACGGGCTTCCCTTCGCAATCCTTTATGCGCTGGTTCTCTATCTGGTGTTTGACCAGCCGCTGCCTTCGCCGACCGCCACCTTGCTGATTGCCGGCGCCCTAGGCGGACTGGCGCAGATCGTCGCGACCTTTCTGCTGATCTATCTGTTCTCCTTCCGCAACTTCGCGGTCGGCACCGCCTATTCCAAGACCGAACCGATACAGGCAGCCCTCTTCGGCTTCATCGTGCTGGGCGAGCACATCTCGCTGAGCTCGGGGTTCTTCATTCTGGTCGGGATTGCGGGCGTCATCGTGATATCGCTGGCAAGGGCGCCCATCTCGCTGGCGTCGGTGAGGTCCACCCTGCTCGGGCGTCCCGCCCTCATCGGCCTTGCCTCGGCCGCATTTTTCGGGGCGTCGGCGGTCGCATACCGCACGGCTTCCATTTCGCTGGAAGGCACAAGCGTTGCGATGCAGGCCGCCTGTGCGCTGGTCTACGCGACAGCGTTCCAGACCATCATCATGGTGATCTGGATGGCGTTGCGAGAACCGGACCAGCTGCGGGCAAGCATCGCCAACTGGAAGATGGCGACCCTGGTCGGTTTGTCCGGTGTTGCCGGCTCGGTCGGCTGGTTCACGGCCATGACGCTGCAGAACGTCGCCTACGTGCGGGCTCTCGCACAGATCGAACTCGTCTTCACCTTCATGGCCTCCTGGCTGGTCTTCAAGGAAGCCATCGCGCGATCAGAGATCTTCGGCTGCTGCCTGATCGTGCTGGCTGTGCTGGGCATCATTCTGGTGCGCTGACAGAAGCCAAACCGTCTGACAACCTCAATCGAACAGGTCGGAGATGACGTTCTGTTCGGCTTCTTCCCATTCGTCCACGAACTCGCCGATCTCTGCGATTTCCTCTTCGCTGAGGTGGTGGGCTCCGTCCGCATCAATGCGGCACAGGCTGAACGGTTCTCCAACGCTGGCGGAGGTAAGGTCGAGTGCGCGCAGGACCCGAAGGACAGTCGCGCAACCAAAGCGCAGGGATCGCTCGGCCAGATGGAAGTGGGACAGGAGCGAGCCGGCCTGCTGGGCCATGGGGGCACCGCTGCCAATCGCATGGAAACCGATATCGCCGTAGTGACCGATCATGCCCGAAGGCGTTATCTCCAGGATCCAGGGCTCTCCGTCCCGCCAACCGGCTGCCATCACATAGGCGGACGGCGTGCCGGCGCCTTCTTCGCCCGGCACGTCGGGGATAAAGGTATCGTAGTGATGGCGAAGGATCGGGAGAACCTGCGCCTGAAGCGCGCGTCCGATGTCGGGCGCCTCCAGGATCGCGGCACTGTTTTCGTTGAAGCTGCGCTCCACGTCAGTCAAGACAGACCGCGCGCCGCTGCCGCCCCAGGCGGCCAGGTAGCCCAGGGGATGCAGCTTCTCGGCCGGATATGTCATGCCGCGCCCCTTGTCCGTGATCTGGGAGTCCGAACCGAGCACAACTCCATCTCGGGATACAGTGGCAAGCACGACAGTCATAAAGAAATCCTCTCAGGTCAGGTGTCCCGGGCAGTCGGGTCGGTTCGGATTGTCTTCGACCTCAAGGCATATGCCTCGTCAGTCGCTCTCCCCTTGCGTCTTGCGACAGTCATGCCGCTTACCCGGGTTTCGCCGCATCCGACAGTGTTGCCAGACGCATGACGCGAAAGGCAGTGAACCCTTCTCCGGTCAAATGGTTCCCAAAAGGCGGGGCTCTGCCTTTTGGAAATCACTGCCTGACAGGCTCAGATGCTTGTGGACGAGAGGGCGCATTCGTGGCGGCACCGGACGCGTATTTGTCGTGCATCCGCGACAGGTTCCGCTGTCCCGGTTCGTGTCATCGAAGAACCCCGCCCAAGGTAAATCCGCCGTCGACGACAATGTCCTGGCCCGTCACGAAAGCCGCATCATCGGACAGGAGCCATGCCGCCGTGCCGGCCACGTCCTCCGGCCGGCCGTTGCGCCGAAGCGCCGTGTGGTCCGACAGGCGACGTGAAATCTCCGGGTCCAGTACGTCGTCCGCCATGGGCGTCAGGATAATGCCGGGGCTGATCGAATTGACGCGATTGCCTCGCGGTCCTTCTTCAATGGCGATAACACGCATCATCGCGATCAGACCTGCTTTCGTCGCGGCATAGGCACCGGTGCCGGGCATCACGGCTTGCGCAGTCCATGAGGCATTGATCAGAACGGCGCCGCCCTCCATGCGCTTCAGACTTTGCGCAACGGTCTGTTGCGTGCCGATCAGGTTGATCCTGACGAGATCGTCGAAATCCTCAGGCCTGGTGTCCCGCACCGATTTGAAATCACCCAGATGCCCTGCATTGGCAAAGACGCCGTGCAATGATCCAAAATGCGCGAGTGATGCATCGAGGTTGGCCGCGATCGCTTCCGGATCAGATATGTCGCAGGCCTGAGCGATCGCTTCGCCCCCCGCGTTGCGGATTTCCTCCGTCAGGGATTCCAGCGGTTCGATGCGCCGGCCCCAGAGCGTCAGGAGCGCGCCTTCCTGCGCAAGCCTCAGGGCAACGCTACGCCCCATGCCGCTGCCCGCACCGGTGACAAGCACACGACGGTTTTCAAATCGGTTGGTCATATCGGATCCTTGTTTCTCGCCAAATCGAACAAGAAATTAATCGGAAAGAAAAAATATGATAATCACAGAAGAAATTGGAAAACCCGAAAGGATTGCTTTTCAATGGATCTCTTTGTCGCGATGCGCACGTTCGTGGAAACTGTCCAGGCCGGGTCCATGAACGCCGCAGCTCGGCGGCTCAATGTCACAAGCGCACTGGTGGGCCAAAGGATCGCAGCCCTCGAGGACCATCTACAGGTGAGGTTGCTGAATCGAACCACGCGCCAGCACAGCCTTACAGACTTCGGTGCGAGCTATCTGGAGCAGTGCCGGGACATTCTGGAGCTTGTGACCTTGTCGGAGGGCAAGGCGAGTGATCAGCAGCTCCGTCCGCAAGGGCGCCTCAGAATTGCGGCCCCGACCAGTTTCGGAACGGAAGCGTTGATGCCGGCACTGGGCAGCTTTGCCGAGCAGGCGCCGGAAGTGGAGATCGATCTCGTTCTGTCCGACACCAACGAAGACCTGATCGCGGGTGGTTTTGACGCTGCCTTTCGCATCGGCCAACTCGAGGACAGCACGCTTCTACAGACAGCTCTGGCGCCTTACAGAATGGTGCTTTGCGCATCGCCGGATTACCTGGAACAACAGGGAACACCCGAAACCCCGGCCGATCTTGAGCGCCACAAGGCCGTTCTGTTTTCAAGGACCGGGCGCAAACCCTGGCGCTTCTCAACCGGATCGGAAACGATCGCTTGGGCGCCCAGGTCGTCCCTTTCCGTCAACTCGGGACAGGCCGTCAGGGTTGCTGCCTGCTCGGGAATGGGCATTGCAATGCTGCCAGAGGTGCTTGTCTGCAAGGACTTTTCCCAGGGCATTCTATTGGAGTTGCTGCCTGACTGGGCTTTGCCGGAGCAACCCATGTCGTTGATCTATCACCGCGATCGCTACATGCCGCAAAGGCTCGCCAGCTTTCTCGAGTTCGCCAGATCCACCTTTGCGAGGAAACGGAAATATCCCGCAGGGAACCTTGCCTGATCGTGGCAAGGTGAGCATTCCTGATGACGGCTTCCAAGGGCCGTTCGAAGGGTATGAACTCCAACGCTCAAACCGCTGTCTGCAGCCACTCCCGGAATGCCGCCACCGGCCGTGTCAGCGTCCTTGCCGGGGACCGGACGAACCAGTAGCCGGTGTCGAGTTCCACCACCTTCCAGTCCGGCAGCACCAGATGGCCGGCGGCGATTTCCTGGGAGACGAAGCGGCGGTCGATCACGATCGCGCCCATGCCGGCGATGGCCGCCTGGATGGCAAGGTCCCGGCTTTGCAGCACCATTCCGGCCTTTGTGTCCGGGTGGGACAGCCCGGCCTGTTCCAGCCAGATGTCCCAGTCGGCCCGTCTCGAAGCGCTGTGCAGAAGGCGCAGGCCTTTAAGCAGTTCAGGGTCGTCCGGGTCCTTGCCGTTCATGAGGCCGGGCGCAAGGGCGACGACGAGATGTTCCTTCCAGAGCAGGTGGCTTTCGACGCTCGGCCAGTTGCCGAGACCGAGCCGGATGGCGCAGTCGTAGTTTTCCCTGTCCAGATCAACGATGCGGGTCGAGGTCGACAGCAGCAATTCGACATCGGGCTGCGCGGTCTGAAAACTCGGCAGGCGCGGGATCAGCCAGCGGGTGGCGAAGGTCGATACGGTGCTGATCCTCAGCTCCGTGCGCCCACGCCGCTTGAAACTGTCGACCGCTTCGTCGATCCGGTCGAAGGCATCGCCCATGCTGAGCGCCAACCGCTGGCCTTCCTCGGTCAGCGACAGGCCGCGGCCGTCGCGGTTGACCAGAGTTGCACCCAGCTCACTTTCCAGCTTGCGCATGAGATGCGACAGCGCTGATGGCGAGACGCCGAGTTTTTCGGCCGCAAGCGCAGCGCGCCCGTGTCGGGCCAGCAGGGAAAAAGCATGAAGAGCGCGCAGGGACGCCATGACACCGTGCTCCGGTCAGTTGAATATTCTTCAATAGTCAATGGAGCGGGACATGTCGAGCGTTGGGTCGTCGGAACGCAGGAGAGCGCTGAGGACGTGTTGGTTGGCTTCTCGCGGTCAAGAGGTTTGCAAAAGTCCGGCAGCCGGCCCGGAGGCCCAGGCCCTTCGCGCGTCATCCCTGCCAAGCCTTGGCGCAGAGCCGGGATGACAATACGTGAGGTGTGAGAAGGTCGGTATAAGTAGCGGGAGCATGTGGCGAAGCTCCTTCTTTAAAGAACCATCCGTTGCCTTGATCTTCTGGAGCACGGACTGCCTCCCGCTCATTCCCTGTCCCCCGGTTCTTCCACCCTGGGCCGGTTGACCAGCGAGACCAGAACGAAGGAGATGATCATCAGGAGAACCCAGGCATTCAGCTTGGCGAGCGAGACGAGCGACCAGCCGTCTGCCTGATCCGGATATTGCCAGGCCCGTGCGAAGGTGCCGATGTTCTCCGCGAACCAGATGAAAAGCGCGACAAGAAAGAAGCCGAGGACCAGCGGCATCCGGTGGCGGAAGCGAAAGACGGAATAGTGGACCCATGTGCGGCCGTAGAGCAGGATCAAGCAGCCGAAGAGAGCCGGGCGGATGTCCGTCACGAAGTGATGGGAGAAGAAGTTCACGTAGATGGCAAGCGCGAACAGCCAGGTGGTCCAGGCCGGCGGATAGCCCGTGTAGGCAAAGTGGAAGATGCGCGAGACCCGGGCGAGATAGCTGCCAACAGAGGCATACATGAAGCCCGTGAACAGCGGCACGCCGCCGAGCCGAAGCAGGCTTTCCTCCGGGTAGACCCAGGAGCCGGCGGAGGTCTTGAAGATTTCCATCGCCGTGCCGACGACATGAAAGATCAGGATGATCCCGGCCTCGTCCAGCGTTTCGAGCCGGGTTGCCAGCATGGCGATCTGAATGCTGACAGCGCAGACGAACAGGAAGTCGTATCGGTTGAGGATGGCGTCGTCGGGGTAGAGAAACCGCGTCAGCAGGATGATCGCCAGCAGCAGGCCGCCGAAGATGCAAGCGTAAGCCTGCTTCAGTCCGAAGGCGATGAACTCCGTGGCTGCGATGGCAAACCATCCGCTGCCCATATGGCGGCGAAGATATAGCAGGACATGATGAATGACCCGTTCGCTGCCCGCCTTCGGACGGGATCTTGCGGGAAGGGGCTGAAAGAGAGCGGACCGGAACATGCTGCACCTGAAAGGATAACCTCGGGAGCCTGATGCTTCGCCGCGCGAGGTGCAGTTCCTGTGCAGGGACTTCGCAGGCGCCGAGGAACTTTCGGAAGCGGGCATGTGTCCTGCCGAAGTCTCGGCGGCGCCGTCGTGATGCTTTGTCAGGAAGAACGTGCGCGGATGCGGTGATTATCGTCATGCCGGGCAAAGAGAAGCGGAGATCCGCGATCGGCGAGACGAAGCGCGGCGTTTGAATGCCGTTTCTGCGCAGGCGTCTTCAGCGTGTCTCAGGACAGCGCGCCGAGCACCGATTTCAGGAAGCCTGTCAGGTCGTCGGTCACGAAGTCCACATGCGGATGGGGTTCGCCCTCCAGATCCCATGTTTCCTGAAACACCTCGCGCGAGCCTGCCGGAATGATCAGGGTCGTGCACATGCCGAGCGCATGGGGCACGCTGAGGTTCTTGGAAAGATCCTCGAACATGGCGGAGCGGGCGGAGGAAATGCCGGTCTTTTCAAGGAACCTGTCGTAGGTTTCCCGGTTCGGCTTGGGGATCAGATCGGCGGAGACAATGTCGAAGATATCTTCGAAATGGTCCGCGATGCCGAGCGCAGCCGCGGTTCGTTCCGCGTGCGGACGGTCACCATTGGTGAAGATGAACTTGTGGCCCGGCAGGGCCTTGATGGCCTCGCCCAGGTCAGGGTCGGGTTTGAGGCCGGAATAGTCGATGTCGTGCACGAAGCGCAGATAGTCGTCCGGATCGATCTTCTGCTCCATCATCAACCCGCGCAACGTGGTGCCGTAGCGGTGATAGAGCGCCTTCTGGTGCGACATCGCTTCGTCGGGGCCGAGCCCCAGCGCCTTCTGCACATAAAGGGCGATCTGGTCGTTGATCTGGGAGAAGAGATCCGCGTCATGCGGATAAAGCGTGTTGTCGAGGTCAAAGACCCACGCCTCCACGCCCTGGAAGATGCGGATATCCCGGCGGTGGAGATGGGGACCTTCGCCCGAGATGACGCGTTTTCCCGTCACGGTCGGATCAACGTTCCGGCGCCGCCATCGGTAAACAGCTCCAGCAGCACCGCGTGGCTGACCTTGCCGTTGAGAATGACAACGCCTTCGACCCCCCGCTCCAGAGCCTCGATGCAGGTTTCGACCTTGGGGATCATGCCGCCGGAAATCGTACCGTCGGCGATCAGCTCATGGGCCCTGGCGACGGTCAGCTGCTTGATCAGGTTGCCTTCCTTGTCGAGCACGCCCGGGACGTCTGTCAGGAACAGGAGGCGGGTTGCGTTCAGCGCGCCGGCGATCGCGCCGGCGGCCGTGTCGGCATTGATGTTGTAGGTTTCGCCATCCTCGCCGGGCGCGACGGGCGCGACCACGGGAATGATGTCTTCCTTCAGGACCATCCGGAGCACGGTCGGGTCGACGTTCGACGGCTCACCGACGAAGCCGAGATCGACGACGCTCTCGATGTTGCTGTCCGGATCGACAATCGTGCGTTTCAGCTTGCGCGCGGTGACCAGATTGCCGTCCTTGCCGCACAGACCGACGGCACGCCCGCCCTCGGCGTTGATCATCTGCACGATTTCCTTGTTGATCGCCCCCGCCAGGACCATCTCGACCACTTCAACGGTAGCCTTGTCGGTGACCCGGAGGCCGCCCTTGAATTCGCTGACGATGTTCAGCCGCTGCAGCATCTTGCCGATCTGCGGGCCGCCGCCGTGCACCACGACCGGGTTGACGCCGGACTGACGCAGCAAGGTGATGTCGCGCGCGAAGGCCTGGCCGAGTTCCGGATCGCCCATGGCATGCCCGCCATATTTCACGACAACGGTCTTGTTGTCGTAGCGCTGCATGTAGGGCAGCGCGTGAGCGATGATCTGAGCGCGGCTGGCGGTGTCAGGCGTTGTCATGGATGTAAGCTACTCGCACTATTGCGGAATGGATCGCGAAGGACCTTGCTATAACGGTTTTGCTCGCCCTTCACAATGACGCACGCTTTTCGGGTGGCCGGTGCTGCATGCCGGAATGGCAACGCCGATGCTTCACAGGCGGAATTTCCGCCTGGCTGCGTCCGGCGCCTCAAAACCTTGCGTTGAGCTACTGGTTCGCCAGAACGCAGAGTGCCGCCCGCAGCTCGTCCACGCCCTTGTTCTTTTCCGATGAGGTCGCGATGATTTCCGGATAGGCGGCGACGCGTTTCCTCAGGATCTCCTTGGTATCGTCGATCAGCCGGACAAGCTGCGGCGGCTTGATCTTGTCCGCCTTGGTCAGCACCACCTGGTAGACGACGGCGGCCTTGTCGAGCAGCTCCATGGCTTCCAGGTCGTTCTTCTTGATGCCGTGGCGGCTGTCTATCAGGAGGATTACCCGGCGCAGGTTCGGCCGGCCCCGGAGATAGGAGAACACCAGCGCGGTCCAGGCATCGACCATTTCCTTCGGCGCCTGTGCATAGCCGTAGCCTGGCATGTCGACGATGGTCAGCGGCGTTTCGGGCGCAACGAAGAAGTTCAGCATCTGCGTGCGTCCAGGCGTGGACGATGTGCGCGCCAGCCCCTTGCGGCCGGTCAGCGCATTGATGAGGCTCGACTTGCCGACGTTGGAGCGCCCGGCAAAGGCGATTTCGATGCCCGCCGCTTCCGGAAGGTTGGCCATGTCGGTGACGCTCGTCAGGAAGTCCCACTGGCGGGCGAACATGAGGCGCCCGGCTTCGAGGTCATCGTTGGAATAGGTTTGATCTTCGCTCATGCCTGCCTTTTAGCCTGAGCGAACGAAGCCGTCGAGCAGCGATTGCATGGCCGCTCGGCGATGGAAAAGAGATCAGAGACCGGTAAGCCGTCTCTCGAAAACGGGTGCCGGTGCGATGAACCCGTGGCCGCACTTGATCATCGCGCAGGCATAGAGGGTGCGGACGGTCCGGCCGTTGCCGTCCGAAAAGCTGTGAGCTCTGATGTGTGCGCCGAACAGATAACAGGCGATGTTGCCATAGTTGTTGAAACGGCGGGCCAGATCCGGAACGGGGTTGAAATTGCCGATTTGGCCGGGACGCACGGCGGCCGGATCGGGAAGGGGGTCGGTCGGCGGCATCGCCATGAATTCCTGGATCTGCATCGCCTGCTGGCTGGCAAAGTATCTGAGGTAGTTGCCGCCGCCGGAGCCCGGATAATTCGTGTCGCGGTTGGGTTTGCGAAAGGCCTGGGAGGGAAGTGCTACCGGTTCGACGATGGCTTCGTGGATGTATTCAAGCGTTCTGGGATCGCGCAGATCCATGTCCAGGCGCAGGACCTTTTCGATCGTGTCCTGTATCTTGGAAAGTGTCTGCTGGCCCGGATTCCGCCCGACCGTGCCCGAAGCGCTGCAGATCCATTTCGCCGCCTTGAGGCTGTCGCTGTCGTTCGGGGCGGCGCCGTACTGGTTGGGTTGGCGCTGCAGGCCAGGGTTTGTACGCAGTTCATGGGCCATGTTCGCAAAAGCACTGAACAGCAACTGCTCCAGATGCAGAATGGAGGTCTGAACCTTTTGCAGTTCGATGGTCAGGAAGCCCGGAATTATGTTGGTGAGAAAGTCATGAGACCTGTTGATGCTTGCAAAGTTGCGCAGTTGGGGGTCTGACTGAATGATGAAGTTGAGAACTGACATGACCGTAATGTCCGCGCTTTCCTGATCCGTCGCCCGCTCCAGGGCCTGGTATTCGGTAGTTCGCCGGATCAGGTCGATGACCTCGCGCGACGTGGCACGATAGACTTCGGTCCTTCTGCGGAATGGATTGGGAAACTGAAAACCCATGGCTCTGCTCTCCTTGCGTTGGTCCGTTTCCCATCTCGGGGCGGAACGTCGATCTGATCCGTCAAGATTTTTGTTGGCGTCTCGCGCCAGCATCGACAAGACCAGTACTCCACTCTTCTCCGAGACACCTGTGATGGCCGACACTGGCGATGATCTCGTCGATTTCCAGTGTGTTTGAGGAGCAGTAGAGCGCGCCGGATGGATTGCCGAATACTTTGCGGCAGACTGCGAACGGCCAGACGCGATGCGGAGCCGTGTGAACCGGGAACAGGCAAGAGAGCCTTCAGGGCCGCTCCCGCAGTCACCGATCATCCGCATGACGCCGAAGCGTTTCTCGTCAAGTCATCAAGTTGTCTTGAAGCAAGGGAAATCGCCGGCAAGCAATGGCGCAATCCGCTGGTCTGCCGGGTTACCGCAACGGGAGTGATGCCCGACACACGATCTTGCGCAGTGAACCTACTACTTTTTCGAGAGGAGTTTCTGCCTGGGAAGGACAGCGAAATGACTATTCATCCGGAACTAACCGCACTCGTCAATTGGACTTGGGCAAACAAAGACACGATCATGCAGCATGCGCAGGGTTCCAGTGGCGGGAGGCCAAAGGGCCTGACGCATATGAGGCTCGAGCGAGACGGGGAGAACCAGCTCTATACTCACAACAGGGGTATAGACATGATTTATGATCACTACGCGTTTACCCGAAAAAAACGGAAGGTAAAAGTCGAAGAGAGCAAGGCAATCGAGAATTTTCTGACGCAACTCGAAGCGCGATACTCAGAGATAAAGCGACTGGCACCGGCACCCACGATCGCTTTGCAGGCAGCAAAAGGCCTGGACATCATCAACTCGCTTGCAGATCTGAAGGCTCGGTCGGACCTGAAAGGTCGCTTCATTCACTTCATCAAAGAGGACAGGTCCGTCACCGACCGCATTTATGTCAATCTGAGGAACAAACACCGCGGACAGGCTTTCGGGCGCATTCTCAAACGCATCTGGGATGTTGAAGGTATGTCGAGCGCAAAGATCGAGGTGCCGGGGGGAGGGCCGAGGGCCGATGCCATGGTCATCTATTGCCGGAATGAAAAGACAACGGAAGAAGTTGTCGGCAAGATTCGCGGGTATCAGGCAAAACATCCTGATTTTTTTGGTGGCAGCCTGCCGAAACTCGTCAAACATTTTGACGGTCTCAAGGGGGTCGGATATGGCAAGGAACCCCCGAGGATGCTGCCGATACGGACCAGGAGCGGCCGGTTTCTGGGGAAGGCAACGAACCAGCAGAGTTTCGGAAGATACCGGGCCACGCTGATCTTCATCGCGCTTGAGCAGACGGAGTTTCCGCAGACTGTCGATCCGCTCCGCATGCGTATGAATTTCAGCAAGCATGCCGACCCAGTGGCAGCGCGGACAAATCGAATCAATCACTCTGCCCGAAATGAATTCGAACGGAACGTCAAGATCGTTTTCGAACGGGCCGGTATTTCCGTGGAGGATCCCTACAAGCAGGAAGAGGTGAAGTGGGACAAGGAAAAGGACGAACCGATGGGACCGCCGCCAGGTCCGCCCCCTGCCAAGCCTGCCGGTGCTGCGGCTCCAGCCAAAAAGGGATGGAGCTGGAAACCTCGCTTCCTCTAACGATGGTTTTCCAGCTTCCGGTGCGGATCAGCTCCTGCAGGCTGCCTCGAGCAGGTCGAGGTCCGCGCCACGGATTGCACCCAGATGCCGGGCGACCTTGTCGGCCGGCCAGTCCCACCAGGCAATGTCGAGCAGGCGCTCGATGGTCTCCTCGTCGAACCTGAGCTTCACGACCCGACCAGGATTACCGACGACGACAGCGAAGGGCGGCACGTCCGAGGCGACAACGGCATGGGCGCCGATGATCGCTCCGGTGCAGATGGTGACGCCTGGCATGACGGTCGAATTCGTGCCGAACCAGACATCGTGCTCCACGATCGTGTCGCCGCGCAGGTGATCGAAGATCGTCGAGATGTCGAACTCGTCTTCCCAGCCTTCGCCGAAAATGTGGAACGGGTAGGTCGAGAACCCGGTCATTGCGTGATTGGCGCCATTCATGATGAAGGTCGTGCCCTGCGCCAGCGCGCAGTATCTGCCGATCTTCAGCCTGTCTCCAACCGGATCGAAAAGATAGCGCACGTTCGAATTCTCGAAATCGCGCGGATCGCGAAGATCGTTGTAATAGGTGTAATCGCCGACCTCGATCGTGGGCCGGGTGATGAAGTTCTTCAGGAAAACCGTATGAGGTTCGCCGTTGAATGGATGATGGGTGTCGGGACACGGACCGGGCATGGAAACTCCGTCAAAGCAAGAAACAAGGGAAGAGGGAAACGCGTGGTGCACGCGGTCGACCTGCCGGTGAGCGACTTCGCCTTGCGAAACAGGTCTTGCTTTATCGGTTCATCGGTCCGGAAACTCCTGAAGGGGACATGTCGGTCGCACCACGAAAACCGGCGCGACGTTGCGATTTAAATCACGAAGCGAAGCGAAGCGTCAAGGGGGAGGGAGGCCAACGGCTCTCATTGGCCCGAGCATCCCTCCAGCCAGACATCGCCATGACCGTTCGGTATGCATTTGCCCGCCACCAGACGCTCGATCCGCGACACGCGCTCGTTCAGCGGCTCCTCCGGATGCAGCAGGCTGAGCGCACCCGGTGCGATGAGAACCGCCACCAGCGACAGGAATTGCGTTTCCGGTAGGTCGTCGGGTGGCATGCCGTAGATGGCTTCGCTTGCCTCGAAAAAGCCGGTCATCCATCCGTCCGGCCCGCGCCCCATCTCGACCGTGTCTAGCCAGAGAGCCAAGATCTGGTCCTTGGTCAGCTCTTGTTCCAGACCCATGGCATAGCCCGTCTGTCGGATCTTGCGTATGCCGGATTTGAATTCATCGAAGGCAAGGCGCTTGACGAGTGACTGCGTCACCGTCGTCATGCCCGCACCGGGGCTCGTGAAATCGACGCCTTCGTGATGGCGGAAGGCAGGATCCTGTACGAGAAGCAGCGTCCGCTTGCGGCCCTCGCCGAGGTCTTCGGCCGCGCGCCGACCCGCAATCAGTGCGTCAGCCCGGCGCGAAAGTGCGTCGGCGTCCGATAGCGCATCCCGGTAGCCGATCGCGCCATAGGCGCCCGCGGCGGCGACAATCAACACGAGGAGCGCGACAAGTGCTTTGATGATCCGTTTCATGCTGTCTCCCGATGGAGAGCAACTTCTGATCAGCAAAAAGGGCATGGATGTGTCAGCGATAGCCGATGGCAGAAAAGGGCATTGTTCGCGGGCCGGAAAGCAGAAAGCCCCGCCGAGGCGGGGCTTTCGCTAATTTTCGGGGACCGAGCGGGTCCGCAGGCGCTGGCCCGTCACTTCTCGTCGTCGGAAGCGGCCGGTTTCTTGCGCTTGAACGTGGATCCGAGATTGTCCCACAGCTCCATCTTCGCACCCTGACGGCGCATGATGATGTACTGCTGGGTCACCGACAGGGAGTTGTTCCATGCCCAGTAGATCACCAGACCGGCCGGGAAGGAGGCCAGCATGAAGGTGAAGATCACGGGCATCCAGGTGAAGATCATCTGCTGGGTCGGATCGGGCGGAGCCGGGTTCATCTTCATCTGGATGAACATGGTGATACCCATGATCAGCGGCCACACGCCAAGCATCAGCATCTGCGGCGGATCCCAGGGAATAAGGCCGAACAGGTTGAAGATGGTCGTCGGGTCCGGTGCGGAAAGGTCCTGGATCCATCCGAAGAACGGCGCATGCCGCATTTCGATGGTGACGTAGAGCACCTTGTAGAGCGAGAAGAAGACCGGAATCTGGATGACAATCGGCAGACAGCCAGCAAGCGGATTGATCTTCTCCTCCTTGTAGAGCTCCATCATCGCCTGCTGCTGCTTCTGCCGGTCGTCCTTATATTTCTCGCGGATTTCCGTCATCTTCGGCTGCACGAGCTTCATCTTGCTCATGGAGACGTAGGACTTGTTGGCGAGCGGGAAGAAGAACAGCTTCACGAGGACCGTGACGGCCAGAATCGCGAGACCGAAGTTGCCGGTGAGATGGAAGAACCAGTCGATGGCGAAGAACATCGGCTTGGTCAGGAAGTAGAACCAGCCCCAGTCGATGAGAAGGTCGAAGCGCTGGACGCCGAGGGACTCCTCATAGGAATCAAGCAGACGGGTTTCCTTGGCGCCGGCGAAGAGATAGGAGCTCGTCTCGCCGGTCGCACCTGCGGCGACGGAAACCGCATTTCCGAGATAGTCGACCTGGAAATTTCCGGTTTTGGCGGAGTGGCTGAAGTTCGGCTGGAACTCGTCTCCCGGCATCGGGATCAGTGTCGAGGCCCAGTATTTGTCGGTGATGCCAAGCCAGCCCTGATCGACCTTGGGCGGACGGATCGAGCCCTCTTCCTCAAGATCGGAATATTTGACCTGCTGCAGGCCGTCCTCGCCGAAGACGCCCAGAACACCCTCGTGCAGGATCCACATTCCGTTGGACTGGGGAATGTTGCGCCGCGCGATTAGGCCATAGGGGTAAAGCGTGACGGCTTCGCCCGAGGTGTTCTCGACCGACTGCTCGACCGTGAACATGTAGTTTTCATCGAGCGAGTAGGTCCGTTTGAAGATCAGGCCCGCGCCATTGTCCCAGGTCAGGGTCAGCGGCGTCGAGGCGGTCAGGGTCGTGTCGCCGTCGATTGACCAGTTCGTGTCCGGGCCCGGAAGGGCGACATCCGAACCCGGATCGGCCACCCAGCCGTAATCGGCGTAATAGGGATTGGGCGCCGTGGAGGGGGAGAACAGCACGATCGTCGGGCTGCTCTGATCAACCGTCTCGTGGTATTCCTTCAGGCGAAGGTCGTCGATGCGACCGCCCTTCAGGTTAATGGAGCCTTCGAGGTGCGAGGTGTCGATCCCGACGCGGTCCGATGAGGCCAGTGACTGTTCGCGCGAGGCGAAGCTTGCCGGAGATCCGGCCGCCTGCGACGGGGCGGATGCATCGCCGCCGGAACTTGCGGAAGGCTGGGGAGCATTGGGGTTGCCGCCGCCTTCGAGCTGACGGGCAGCTTCGGCGTCCTGCTGCTGTTCCTGCTGTTCGGCCTGCTGACGTTCAAGCTGAGGAGCGGCGACGAAATACTGCCAGCCCAGAAGAACTACCAGGGACAGTACGATTGCGAGAATCGTATTTCGGTTATCAGAAATCAACTGGAGTTACCCCTGTTTTCCTGCGCGATGTCGTTTGTTTTGCCGGCGAGCCCCGTTGCGGTTCCCACGACCGCGCGGCGTATCCGGATCGAGCACTTGCGTCAGGCCAGACTTAAGGTCTGCAACAAGTTTTGGGAAGGGAAGAGTGAGCGCACTGTCCCGGGCCACGAGCACGAAGTCCGCACTTTGCGGGATATCCGCCTCCGTCAGTTCGGCAACGGCGGCCCTTAGCCGGCGTTTTATCCGGCTGCGCATCACCGAGTTTCCGGTCTTCTTGGTCACGGTATAGCCGACACGGGCCGGGTCCGCGCTCTCGCGCTTCAACCCCTGAACGACAAAAGCGCGCCGTCCCAGCCGGCCGCCTTTGGCGACCGCCAGGAATTCGGAGCGCTTTTTGAGTGTCTTCATGGCAGCGGTCGGGTGCTGGCAGACGCCGCCCACCCGGCGCACTGCGACGTGCGCCGATCAGGCGCTGAGGCTCTTCCGGCCCTTGGCGCGGCGACGAGCAAGCACCTGACGGCCATTTTTCGTGGCCATACGTGCGCGGAAGCCGTGGCGACGCTTGCGGACAAGACGGCTCGGTTGATACGTACGCTTCATTGTTCTTCCCCGCGCGATCTGATGCGCGGCCCTTGTTCGTTTTAAATTCTTTGGAGGAAGCACTCGAAGCGCCGTAACAGCGCGGCTCGACAGCCTTGGGTCCGAATGCATGTCCCGATCGAGCGCGCTTATAAGGGTCACGCTGCCTCAAGTCAACGTCGCAGAGCCAATAAATGCCGCTTTCCCGACGATCACGCACAGGTGAACCCGAAACCACCAAGCATAACATATCGGTGAAGCCCGGTTCTTTTTGAAAGGTTTAAGGTACATCTGCGTATCAAGGACGGACCGGGCCGCCAGATATCACAATTTCAAGGGTCCACGCCCGAGGGCCGGACATGCGCGAACGGGAGCGGAAATGCCGGTGGAAGAGGCGAAGACAATGACGCGGTCGAAAGACGGCGACAAGGGTAAGGCGCACGGCGGCGAGACGTCCCGATTGGGCACCCTGCGCAAATGGCTGCCGCTGGCCGTGCTGCTGGTGCTGACAATCCTCGGATTCGCGTTCGGCCTGCACCGCGAACTCACCTTGTCGAATCTCATCATGCAGCGCCAGGACCTTGCCAATTTCGTGGACCGGAATGCGGTGCTGGCGCTCGCCGTCTATCTGGCGGTCTATACGCTCGCTGTCGCGCTGTCCTTTCCAGGGGCCTCGCTGCTGACGATCGCCGGCGGGTTTCTGTTCGGCTGGCTCGTCGGCGGGCTTGCCACGGTCGTGGCGGCAACGCTTGGCGGCTGCGCAGTGTTTCTGGTCGCGCGCAGTTCCCTCGGCGAAGTTCTCACCCGGCGCGCAGGGCCGTTCCTGTCACGCCTTTCGGAGGGCTTTCGTGAGGATGCATTCAATTATCTGCTGTTCCTGCGGTTGACGCCGGTCTTTCCCTTCTGGCTCGTCAACATTGCCCCCGCCATCTTCCGCATGCCGCTTGCCTCCTATGCGGCGGCGACCTTCATCGGCATCATTCCCGGCACCTTCGCCTTTGCCTTCATCGGATCCGGCCTCGAAAGCGTGATCGCCGCGCAGGAGGCCGCGAACCCGGGCTGCGCGTCGGCCGGCACATGCGAGGTCGACATATCCGCCCTGGTGACGCCCCAGCTTTTGGCCGCCTTCTTCGCGCTGGGTGTCGCAAGCCTCATACCCGTTGTTCTGAAAAAAGTCCGTGCGCGCTGACGCACGCAACCGGCCCTTCTCTCAAGAAGCCTCATGGAGCCATTATGTCGGACCTGCTGACCCCGGATATATGCGTGATAGGCGCTGGCTCGGCCGGCCTCACGGTCGCTGCGGCCGCGGCCGCCTTCGGTGTCGAGGTCGTCCTGATCGAAAAAGGACTCATGGGCGGCGACTGTCTCAACTACGGCTGTGTCCCTTCGAAATCCCTTCTGGCGGCGGCGCGCTCGGCGGCAGGCTATTCCGCCCCCGGACGGCTCGACCTTCCGGAGACGGTGCGTGAGGAGGATTACAAGAAGGCGCAGGCCCACGTCCGATCCGTCATCGACGCCATCGCCCCGCACGATTCGCAGGAGCGGTTCGAGGGGCTCGGCGTCACGGTGCTGCGCGAAGCCGCGCGCTTTACAGGGCCGGGCGAGGTAGAGGCCGGCGGGACGCAGATCAGGGCGCGCCGCTTCGCTATCGCGACGGGCTCCCGGGCTCTGGTTCCGCCGATCCCCGGTCTGGACGAAGTTCCTTATCTGACCAATGAAAGCCTGTTCTCGCTCGATGAAGCGCCGGAGCATCTGGTGATCATCGGCGGCGGGCCGATCGGCATGGAAATGGCGCAGGCCCATCGGCGCCTCGGCTCCCGCGTCACGGTGTTCGAGGCGGCCCGCGCGCTTGGAAAGGACGATGACGACCTCGCGGCCATCGTTCTGGACGCCATCCGCGGGGAAGGCGTCGAGCTGTTCGAAGAGACATCCGTCGAAAAACTCCGCCGGGACGGGGACGAGATAATCGTCACGGCACGTCGGTCGGACGGTACGGTCGTGGAGGTCACGGCGAGCCATCTTCTGATTGCCACCGGACGCAAGGCCAATGTCGAGGACCTCGGACTTGAGGCCGCGGGGATCGAGACCGACCGCGCCGGAATTAGGACCGACAAGGGCCTGCGCACTACGAACCGTCGGGTCTATGCCATCGGCGATGTGGCGGGCGGGCCGCAATTCACCCATGTGGCAGGCCAACAGGGCGGGCTCGTCATCCGCTCCATCCTGTTTCGCCTGCCAATCTCCTTTGACGCGTCCGAGGTGCCCTGGGTCACCTACACCTCTCCAGAGCTTGGTCACGTCGGCATGAGCGAAGCGGATGCGGTTGCGCGATACGGGGCAGGCAGGGTCAAGGTTCTGCGGGCCGACTATGCGGGCAACGACCGGGCACAGGCGGAAAATCTGACGCACGGGCGTCTGAAACTGATCGCCGGTCCCGGAGGCAAGCTGCTTGGCGGAGATATCGTCGGTGCCCAGGCTGGTGAAATTACCAATCTCCTGTCGCTGGCCCTGTCGAAAAAGATGACCATGAAGGACCTTGCCGGCTTCATTGCCCCTTATCCGACACTCGGAGAACTGGTGCGCCGGGCGGCAATCTCCTACTATGGGGATGCGCCGAAAAACATCTGGGTCCGCCGTCTCATCGGGTTCCTGAGGAAATTCGGGTAAACGGCGCGGGGGCCCGGAGATCATTTTTGCGGAGTGCGTTGACTGGCAAGCGTTTGACCGGCATCCGTTCGCACTGAGCCAGGGTGCCGGGAAACCGGCCGGACATGGGGTTGGCACCGGAATGCGGGAACAGCGACATGAAGCATGAGGGCACGCCCAATGGTGCCGTTGTTCCGCGTGGCGAGGGGGCAGGGGCGCCCGACCCGGGCGAGCGTCCATCGCGGCACCGGTTTGGCGGCCTGTCCGGCAAGCTGCTGCTGCTGACCGTTCTTTTCGTCATGCTGGCGGAAATTTTCATCTACGTTCCCTCCGTCGCCAACTACCGCGACACCTGGCTCATGGATCGGCTGACGACCGCCGGCGTTGCCGCCTCAGTGCTGGCGGAAACGGGCACCATCGCCCCACGCCTGCAGGAGGAGCTGCTGCGCACCACCGGCGCCGTCGCCATCTCGCTCGACCAGGGCACACGCCGCAGCCTGATCGCCATGAGCAACGTGCCCGGCGACGTCGACTTCGTCATCGACATGGCGGTGGTGACGCCCTTTTCCTCGATCGCCAATACGTTCCAGATCCTGACCTACCGCGGCGACGGCCTGATGCGCGTCGTCGGCGTCGGCCAGATGGGCCATACCGAACATGTCGACGTGGTCCTTCCCGTCAGACTGCTGCAAAAGGACATGCTGGCCTTTTCCGGTCGCATCCTGGGGCTGTCGCTGGTCATTTCCGGCATCACCGCCAGCCTTGTCTACATCAGCCTGCAGGCGCTCTTCATCCGCCCGCTGCGCCGCCTGACCCGGTCGATGGACCGCTTTGCCGAAAATCCCGAGGACACCTCGCGGATCATGGCCATATCCGGCCGCCGGGACGAGCTTGGCGAGGCGGAGCTGCGGCTTGCCGCGATGGAGGAAGCGCTCTCCAGGACCCTGCACCAGAAACAGAGGCTGGCGGATCTCGGCCTTGCCGTTTCCAAGATCAACCATGACCTCAGAAACCTGCTCGCCTCCGCCCAGCTCTTTCTGGAGCGGCTGGAGCATGTTCCCGACCCGACGGTCAACCGACTGGCGCCCAAGATCCTGGCAACGCTGGATCGCGCCGTCAGCTACACACAGGCGGTCATGTCCTACGGCAAGGCGCAGGAGCGGGCGCCCCAGCGCCGTCTCCTCAGATTGCAGCGCGTCTGCGACGACGTTGCCGACGTTCTGGGCCTTGTCGATCACGACACGGTCACCTTCGAGGTCAAGGTGGATGAAGCGGTCGAGATCGATGCCGATCCGGAACAGATCTTCCGGGTGTTGCTCAATCTGGTCCGCAACGCGCTGCAGGCGCTGGAAGCGGAGCGGGACGCCGCGCTCGTCCGTCGCATCACCGTTGAGGCCGAGCGCGAGGGCAACAGCGTCGTGATCTCCGTCAGCGACACCGGGCCGGGCATTCCGGAGAACATCCAGAAAGCCCTGTTCAAGGCCTTTCACAGCGGCTCCAAGCACGGCGGCGTTGGTCTTGGCCTTGCGATCGTTGCCGAATTGCTCAGGGCGCATGGCGGCACCATCCATCTCGACACGGCCAGACCCGGCACCTGCTTTTGCCTGAAGGTGCCGGACCGCGCCGCATGAGGCATGTGACGCTTGCCTGTGGACGGTTTCAAACGCCGGGCACATGTTTTCCGCCGGTTTGCGGCGCCTGTCGCAGCACCTTGAAAAAAAGTTCAAAAAGGCGCTTGCATTCCCCCCGGGACCGCAGTAGGTAAGCGCCCTGTCCGGAGCGCACCGCCGCTCCGTACCGCAGGGTCCGCCAACAGGAAAATCTCCACCGGCACGACCCGCGTTATGAATGCACCGGTAGCTCAGCTGGATAGAGCACCAGACTACGAATCTGGGGGTCGGGGGTTCGAATCCTCCCCGGTGCGCCATTTCATAAAAACCTCAGTGGCTTGATAGATTTTCGAATTTGCGTACCGCATTCGAAAACAATCTGACGATAAGTCAGATGGGATTTGTTCGGCGCTCGCATCTGTTCTATGCGCCCTGCAAAGCCGCCTGAAAATCGCGTTTTCCGAGAAATTCGAAGAAGTTAGCCGTTTTTTCGAACTTTATTAATTTATGTCAATTCCCAAGAAATCGGGCACGGCTAGTTGCGCGAACATTCGCGGTCGCCGTCTGTGGCAATTGAAGTCACATGTATTTCAGCTGCGATCCAAATTTCTTATCCAGTGACGTGGTGAGAGGGTACGAAGTAGAGGTCTTCTTAGATTTATGATTTGACAGCAATGCACTGCAACAAGTATTGTTTAAGTTGTTTATTGGTTGTGTTGTTTTTATTTTTAGTATAAGTATAGGATCAAAAGCGATAGTTACGTAGAGGAGGGGTTGATGTCGCAGGGGGGGGTGGATAGAGAGTTGGTTTCGGTAACGGATAGTACGCAGATAACATTCCATCAATTGCAGGATATATATAACGCGCTCACCGGAAAAACAGAAAAGATCACAAAGACATTAGATAAGTCATATTTGGTCAGAATAGAGGACTTAGCACAGTTGCATGCGCGAATTTCACAATGCTGCGACTCTTACGGGGCTAAAATCAAGAATGAAAATATTTCAGTAATTCATGTGAATGGGCTAAGAGAAACATTCAGTAGCTACGATAGATTTTGTCTCTATAACAAATCTAATGTATCTCCCGTAGAAAATTTGCATATGCAATATAATATAATATTGATCCCTAGCGGTGCTTCCAAACCTATTCAGTATAAAATAAATATGGTTTTGGTGTCTCGTGTCGGGTTAGCTGAAAAGCGTCCTGTGGGAATGGTGGGACCGTTAAATCTCTTTTCAATTCTGGGAAGAATGCCTGGGCAAGTTTCGATTGAATTTGTTGACTATGCTGCGGCTCGGCATTTCCTGACTCAAATCGAAGAATGGTACGACTCGCTTAATTTTAGTGCGGAAAACAGAGTTGTTAATTTTATTCAGAGTATAAGCCACTGGATGCGCGAGGTTTTTTCTGTATCTACACTTGCGTTTACGGTGATTTCATTTGGTTTTCTTGCGAATGTAAACTCTATATTTGATTCTGTTCAGTCGGTAATTGAACCTATTTCTGCCATGGTATTTATCGGTGCTCTCGCTTGGCTGGTAGGCTCAATCATCGGCAGACTTTTAGAAAGTTCAATAGATAGGATTCAGCCTATTTCTTATGTGTGCTTGAATCGCGGAGATGAAAAAGCGATTGAACGTTGGAAGAGAAAGAATTGGCGGTTTGGGTTGATGAGTATTGTGAGTGTTTTGGTTGCATTTTCGGTAAACATGGTCGCCGCGTTCGTGTTTCGTGAGTGGTTCTAGATGTGGTTTCTGATCAGGTTGTTCCGTTGAGGGCCTGACTTGGTGTTTTTCCATTGATGCCCATGTGTGGCCGTTTGTTGTTGTACCAGTCAAGCCATCTTGGCAGATCGGCCTCTCGTGTCAGGGAC
>VIRH01000083.1 GCA_008107755.1 Rhodobacterales bacterium | reverse complement strand
TCGAAACTTTGCGCGCCCGTCCCGTTGAAGGTCAGGTCTGTCGTGCCGGACCCCTGATTTTCGGACAGCAGATCGCCGGAGACCGAGGCCCCGGTGCCGATGGTCAGCGCATTCTTGCTTCCGTCGCGGGCCAGGAAATAGACCGCGCGCGAGCCTTCGCCAGTCGCGGATACGGTTCCGCCATCGATGACGACAGTGCCGTCGCTGCCCACCGGTCCGTCGCCGCAATCGCAGGACGGTGCCTCCTTGGTAATGACTGCGATCGCATTGCTGTCGTCGCCGGCAGCGTGAACGTTGCCGCCCGAGACGGTCACGCGGGCAATGGCATAAGTGCCTTCGATGGCCGCCCGCACGGCGTCGGCCGACGCTCCGCTGGTGGAGATCGTGCCACCGGAAATGTCGACGGTCGCGGTCCCTTCATAAGCATACATGTTGGCGAACACACCGTGCGACGCAGTGCCTTCGGTCGAGATCGATCCGCCGCCGATCGTGACCGAGGTCTTCCCGCCCGTCGCCTCGGCAGTGCTGTGCACCCCTATGGCGTTGTCGCCAGACGTCGAGACCGATCCGCCATCGACCGTGACCGCGCTGTTGCTGCTCGAGTATCCATTGGCGCGAAGCCCGGTTGCCCCCTCGCCATCGACTGCGACTGATCCGCCGTCAAGGGCGACAGATGCCTCGCCACCAGGACCACTTGCCTCTGCGAAAGCCCCGAAGGCTCCCTCGCCTTCGACTACGACCGATCCGCCGTCAAGGGCAACAGATGCCTCGCCACCAGAACCACTTGCCTCTGCGAAAGCCCCGAAGGCTCCCTCGCCATAGGCCGAGATCTCCACCGTTCCATCAACGATGATGCTCGCGGTGCCTTGCTCCGCAGTCTCCCCCGCGATGGCGGAAGCGCCTTTGGCGCCATTTCCGGTAACCGAAAGCGTTCCCCCGCTGATGTTGATCGCCGCGTCGCTGCCCAGACCGTTTGCGTTGGCCTGTACGCCCTTGCTGCCAGCGCCATTCGTTGACAGCGATCCGCCGCTCATGGTGACCGTTGCCGAGCAGTCTTGACAGAGATTTACTGCGCCCAGGCCCAGCGAATTCTGTCCGGTCATTACGATCGTTCCACCACTCATGCCAATCGTCGCCGCACCGCCAGTTCCGACGGCAGATGCGGTGCCCCCAGCCGAGGCGCCAGCTCCGAAAATTGATCCGCCCGAGATAAGAAGGCTGGCGGTGCCGTCTTCCCCGGACGACCTGGCGTCGATACCGACGCCATCAGTTACCTCTATCGCGGCTGTTCCCTCCACCGAGATACTTGCGGTTCCTTGATCGCCGTCGGCAGTGGCCAAAGCGCCTGTGGAAGAATCTTCACCCGTAACCGCGAGCGATCCGGCATTGATATCGATCGTTGCCGTTTCCGTGGCGCGCAGTTCGATCCCATAGACGTTGCCACCCTGAGCGCTGATCGATCCCCCGTTTAGGGTCGCCCGCAGGATGTCACCCTCGCCCGAGATGGTTGACGTTCTATAAGCCGATCCCGCAAAAACCTCTCCCGTAGTGGTAATGGTCGCGCCCGCATTGACCGTAACGGTGCTACCGTCGGTAAGCTTGACCGCCGTCCCGGTGTCGGTTTCCAGCTCCGTCGGCGTGCTGCCGTCACCGACGATGACTGTGACGTCGCTCGCTCCTTCCGCCGGGACGATTGGAGTGGTAAGGCCAGCGCCGGTGCATTCCACGATGTCGCCGGTCTGCGGCGCGGATACGTTACCCGATCCGGTCACGGTGCAGGCCGCGAGGGCTTGCGGGACAACGCCTATCCACAAGGCGATGCCGACCAAAGCAGACGACGTCATTAAGGCGACGGAATAAGCGCGAAGGCGCGTTTCTGTCGATGACGCGGGCGCATGCTGGAACGACCGGCTCTGCAGCTCTGCCTGGTCAGCTCCGTTCCGGTCTCGTCCATTTGAGCGAGGACGCGGAGAACCCGCTGGAGCGCCCTTCCCCTGGTGTTCACGCCCAATCGATTGGAGAATGATATTAGCTTGTTTGCTCCGAGTGGTCATGTATTAGCCCCAAAGTAGCTGTAAAAATTTTCGGCATTACTATGAGGACTGGCCGAATACTCTAGATTTCCCGAATTCACCCTCGGGAGTTGGCCGCTGCAGGACAGCGTGTTGTGGTCAGAACCGGAAGCCGATCCCCTCCTTGACGACGTTGCGCACGAAATCGTGGGCGATGTTGCCCTCGTAGCTGAGGTTGAGAGCGAGGCTGTCGTCTCGGCAGAAGGAAAGGCCTGCCCCAAAGGTGGCCAGGTTCTCGGCGATCGGGACGTCGGCGACCGTGAAGCTTTCGCTCCCCGCAAAATGTTGTGAGGACAGCGGAAGCGTCTCGCCGAAGGTGGCTTGTGGCAGCCTCGAAAGGGCCTTCCCCACCAGAACGACCTCGTTGCCGTTCCCCTGCACTGCGATTTCGACGGCACCTGGTTTTGCAAATGAAGCGTGTTGTCCTTTGATCGCGGCGAACATCGCGGTCTCCTCAATACAAATTCGTGCGTACCGGGCGGATACGAGGTCCGTTCCGGCGGTTGCGGCGAGCGTTCTGTGTGGGAAGATTTTGAGGTTGAGAAAGAGTATTTATGGTTAACAACACCTAGTATTTCTGAGCATCTTACTTTTCATTACGTGCAATGTTTGGATAAACTACGGGAAAAATGATCGATCCGCGGTATCGACTGGTAACTTTTCATCTCCACAGAAGACAATTTATTCGGACACCTCATGTGACTGACGAGTACCGTGGCTCAAATAGGGTTTGGCCTTTTGCGGTCAGCGCAAATACTGAGTGTGGAAGCGACTGATACCCGGGAGAGCTAACCGGAACGCATTTGATCGATCAGTCCCATTCGCTGGCGAGGCGCCTCGTGCCGTATTGACTCGTTGATCGCTGTTTGGGGTATGGACCCATCAAGCTCCAAAGCCGGCCAAATGGGTCCCTGCGCAATCTCTTTGAGAGGATTGCACGAAGCTGCAATCGTTTTGCATTCACGGCCATTCATCAAATCGGGAAACCGGAAGAAAAACAAATATTCGCGGGTCGCCTTCTGCCGATTGACGGAATTGCCGGCTGATATTGAAATGTTTAACAATAGGTTAATTTTTCGATGTCTTGCACGATGCGCCGGAAACTCTTTCGAGTGAGTGGCAATGCGCGCCCCCACAGGCTGGGGATAGGCAAAATGATTGCTTCCAAGTTCTCAGGACTTCGCGAAACGCTCCAGGCGGTGACGCCGCGGCCCCGTCTCGTTGGTGCGGCAACCGCTGTGTTGCTCTCCGCCGGATCTCCACTTTTGTTACCGGCGCTTCAAACCGCGCAAGCACAGACCCCATTTCCCTCGGGAAGGTCCGACGAGCGGCTTCTCCCGCGGTGCGTGAATGCTGGTGTTGAGGAAGAGACCAACAAGACACTGCTGATCGAGGATGATCAGAGCAAGAACCCAATTGCCTTCAATCTCACAACCACCGGCTTTAACCGTCAATTCACAACCAGTGCGTCTGGTCAAATGTCCGGAAACACCGTTTGGACCCGGCATGCCACTCCGATCAGCGCAACCGACCACGCCAGCGCGACCCGGGTCGCCCCTTCGCTCGCCAGTGGAAAGACACCCGCCCGGACTTCCCGGATCTCGCTTTTCACCCCACCTCCGGACGGTCTGACGGTTACCTGCAACATTCCCCTCGATCGGCTCAACTTCGGGAGAATGACCTTTGAGCGACCCCGGGGGGAAACGCGTCCGGTGATCCGCAAGTCGAAGTGGCTGATCGGCGAAACGAGGGATCCGGGAAAGAATGTCCTGCAGGCCGGCGAAGATCTGACTTACGAGATCAAGGTGGAGAACCTGGGCGCTTCGACGGCAACCGACGTCCAAGTCGAGGTTCAGCTCGACCCCATCGGAGTACCCGGGCTACTGCGTGGCAATCCGGCTCCGGGCGACTGGAGCTGGGATTGCGACACGAACATCGCCTCGAGAACGATAGAGACGCTCGAGCCCGGCGCCGTGAACACCCAGACGTTCCAGATCACATTCCCGTTCGCAAGCCCGCTTCCGGACGGCCTGCAGGGCGTGACGAACACGATGCTCGATTGCGATCCGATCGTGGATGAAGTCTGCTCCATCGATACGCCGACCGGCGCCAATATTCGCCACGGCAAGATGCTGTACGATCAGCTCAATGGCTTTAATGACGCCTACGCAGAGCCCGGCGAGCTGCTGATCTACAAGATCGATTTGGAAAACTCCGGCGGCAGCAATGAAACCATCCCGGAACTGGTCAGTCGTTTCACGCCGGCAAGCGCAATCGAAACCGTGACGCCGCTTGGTGGCTACACCACATCCTACGATGTCGATAGCGGGGAAACGACCTGGTACAATCTCGATGCTCCTGCCGCCCGCACCACTGAACTCTTGGTCGAAGTCCGGCTGAAATCGCAAATCGCTGACGGGCTCTATGCGCTCAGAAACGAGATCTTGGACTGCACCGCAATCCCCGGCAAGACCTGCGATCATTCGATACCGACGGCGCCCAAGGTGAAACACGACAAGGTTCTGACCTCTGAGATCGGCGCTGGTCAAGATCGCAACGCACAGCCGGGAGCCACGTTCAGCTATACCATCTCGGCAACGAATGTTGGCGGCTTCGACGCGGAGCACTACGACCTAAGCGAGAATTTCTCTCCCCTGTCGGCTTTCGAGAGCATCGAAGCCGTCGGCGGAAACCGCGTTGAAAATGCTGGCACCGACAGCGTCACGATCACTTGGACCCTCGAGCGCATCGAAAAGGAGGGGGGTGAGGAGACGCGGACCGTGGATGTCACGTTCAAAGAGACACGCCTCCCAAAAGGATCAGCGTCGCCAACGCGTCCTCTCGCGAGGCGCTCGTCACAGTGACCGGCCATATCCGCAAGCAGGACACAAGAACGCCTCCATCGGGCTATCGCACGACGCGCGAGCGCCCTCTCGAATGGCGGCTGACCAAGACTGAGAAAACCATCCCCCGCCTCTGGCGCGAGAACGAAGCTGACGACCAGCTCAAAATCAAGAATCGGCTGGAGATCAAGGAATGACTTTGTCCGCTCACAAGCATGACCGGAAGACAATCATCCAGTTGGCAACACGCGGACTGGCTGCGGTCTCCGCTGTCGCGCTCCTTCTATCCTTCGCCGTCAGCCGGCCGGAAGCATCCCAACCCGTCATCGATACGGGCGCCTGTCAGGCCGGAGGGTGCCCCGAGCCCTCCGATGGGCCACATACCCGCGTAGGCAAAAGCGACCGTCTTGTGGTCGGCGCCAACAAAGGACCCAGGTCTTTGAATAGCGGCCCTTCGCTTCCCTTTTCGGTCAGCGTCGATGGCCGTGTCGTGGATGCGAGCACGCAGGCGATGCCTCCTCTCCTTGGAGACCAGTCGGTCGAACCGCAGACGGAGCATCAGCGCAAAGCGGGCACCAGTCCGAGCTCCGTCGACATCCGGGTGAAATTCGATGGTTTCGACGTGGGCACTGCTCTGAACGTTTCAACCCGTGCGTTGAAGAGAGCGTATCGCAGTGGTGAAACGGTGACTTTTCGGGCGTCCTCCAACTATCCGGCTTTCATAACGAAGGCCGAAGTCCGGATCGGTGATGCTTATCGTGGGTCGGTCATGACGCCGCTGTACACTGTTCCCATCGATCCGAACGGGACGGCAACCTGGGTCATGCCGGACGGAGACGTGAGCGAATTCGATTACGCACTGCGGGTGTATGACGCCGAGGGGCACTTTGATGAGACCGGACTTCTGATGCTGTCCCGCAGCACCGGGGAATTGGAACGGGACGCGACGGAGCCGCCAATCGCGCCCCGCGAAGTGAAAGACAGGACTCTGATCCGCAACATTCCGGTCAACGGCGGTGCGGTCAGCGTTTCCGGACGAAATGTTCCGCAGGCATACAGCGTCACAACGCTCGGTTCCGACGTGCCGATCAATCAACAAGGGAGGTTCGCGATCCAGCGCATCCTGCCGCCGGGGGATCAGGAAATCGGTGTAACGCTCTCCGGCGTTTCCAGAACAGGCGGCCTGAATTTCACCCGTCAGCTCACCATTCCACAGTACGAGCGGTTCTACGTCGCCCTGGCCGCCAAGACGGCGGGCTACAGAAACATAGAGAGGCACCTCGAACCGGCGCACAAGTTTAACTACAATCACGTGTACAGCAAGGGGCGCGTCACCTTCTATCTCAAAGGCAGGGTCCAGGGTAAATATCTTCTGGCCGCACAGGCTGCTACCGGCGAAGACGGGTCGGAGGGGCAGCTCGGGGATATCAGCTCGCAGTTTTCGCAGGAGTTCGCGAGACACATCGAACCAGACCGGTATTATCCGGTCTACGGCGAAGGTCCGTCCTTCCACAAGGACGCGCCGACCAGTGGCAAATTCCACGTTCGACTCGATCGGGGAAACAGTCCTCTCACGTGGGGTCGCCACACCACCCGCATTGCAGGTTCGGGATTCATGCACTCTGAACGCTCGCTCTACGCGGCCACCGCAGAAGCCCGCCCCTCACCAGCGACTCGTCCCCGCAGCGACCTGAACGCTGCGATACCCCATATCGCGCGACCTGAAACGGTTCGCGAGCGAGACGAGTTTTCGCTAACGGGCGGCTCGACCTTCTTTCTGACGAAGCAGAATGTGCTGACAGGTTCCGAAACGGTGACACTCGAGTACCGCAACACCTTAACCGGAGCGGTCGCTGACAAGGAAATCCTTGTGGCAAACGAGGGTTACCGGCTGGATCATTTCCAGGGCATCGTGACCCTTCGCTCTCCACCGCGCCGGTCCGATTCACTGCGCGATACGCAAGCCTATCTGATCGCCGATTATGAACACACGCCATCCGCGGAAGACACCGGTAGCGACGCGGCCAGATCCACGGGCGTGGCCTCAAGCGGTTTTGCACCCGCGATTGGCGGCGTTGACTTGCCGCAGGGCCAGATTGTCAACATTGGCACGAAAGACGATGATGCCTGGAAGCTGAGGGGGGCCATGATCTGGAAGAAGTTGGGCCCTGGTGGATAAGGGTCTGTTGTCCGGGCGGTGACGAAAGCCGGAGGAATGGCTTCGTCAATGAGAACCCGATGATTTGTTGCAGTCGCTGAGATATAGGCAGCGGGGCGTGTCGCGAACGTTGGTCGTATCGCAGGTAGGCGGTCCATGGCTGCCTTTTCCGGCTTCCTCAACTTTTGACGCCCAAAGACCCGGGCAAGCAGTTGGTTGCGATCAATCATGGCTTGAAATGCCGCACTTGAAATCATCTTTCGACTGGCGCTTCAACTTCTCGGCAGGGCATTCGAAGTCATTGGTTCGCTTCAAACACTGAGAGCGGGAGTTTATCTTCAGACGATTGCAATGGGGTAAAACTCCAGGATTTGAGACGATCCGCGTCGTTGCAATGCCGGATCTACACGCGAGCGACCAAACCGACGATCGTTGCACCAAACGACCAGCCTTTCGCACACCCTGACATTCCTGCCTCCAAGCCTTTGAGGCAAAATGAGCATACCTGTAAATACAGAGGCGGCCCCATGAGCGACGAACTTGAAAGAGAAAATGACTACGGGTTCAAAAACAGCTGCGCCGATGAGCGTAGCAGTACTGTTGTCGTGATGATGATGAGTGCCATTTCCGGAGCAATCGTCGCCAGCCTGCTTCGTGGCAGCGTTTTCGAAGCCGCAATACTGATTGGCGCCGCCTTTCTCTGCGCCTTCATTGGTTGGTGGGCAAGAGGGGTGGTCTACTGAAATGAAGCGACCCAAAGTCGTTTTCGGCCGCCGCAGACCGATTGGGCATGGATCTCCCGAAGGTGTATCCCGGGAGGAAATGGCTCGAGATAAAATACTCTCTCTGGCCGCAGATCTGACGTCCTATGAAAGCGAAGATTGCCGGCTTGATGTCGTAACCAGCGAACTGGAGTCTTTCCTCTTCATCATGCTTCCGAAAGGCCGCACGATGAGGATCTCGTTCATGGCCGAATCCGGCTACTATGTGCTCAGCGAGACCGAATACCAGTCAACCAACTTCTTGATGACCACCGATCGCGCGCGCACGATGGAACATATCATCGCACTGATATTCAAAAGCGAGCGTGAAGCTTCGATCCGGACGACGCACACGGTTGTAGAACAACTGGTCGGCACCACCCTTGAGGAGACGGAGCGCCAGTTGGTGATCCGCACGCTATCCTATTTCAGCGGCAATCGAAGTCTAGCAGCACATACCCTAGGATTGTCCGAGAAAGAGCTCAGTTCCAAACTGACAAGCTATCTCAGACTTGTCGAGACCGGCCCGGATTAACCCCGAGCCGGCGTGCGGTAGCCGTCAACCGGAGAGCATGCCCCCCCCGCACGCGGCTCTCGGGAACAGGTCCATCGGGACGACGAACTACCAGAAAGGCGGACCGTTCGAGTCTGCCAGCGATAGAACTGCGGTGCCGGCTACCCCCACTAGCCGCGCACCGATTTTTTTTGAGGCCGCGCATTGCGGGCCGACAGGTTTGCCGCCCCCATCTCTGCACATCTCCGTTGAATTTATAAGCCGCCATTTCCGCGCTTAAGGCTGAACGAGAATGTCCCATGGAAGCTCCGCATCAGCGGGTCCAAAACCTCGACAATGTCATTCAGGCTGATCACGGTAGCGTAGGTGCGGCTTGAAAACGTTGAATCCCGTCTACGCGGCGTTCAAGGTTTGAGCTATTGCAGGTTTCGCACAAGGCGCAAGCCGGCATCATAAACCTCTCCAACGATGGGCTCTCAGACGCCCGCAACGGACGTTCGGCATCCGTCAACGCGCCCTGATCGACGTGATGACCATGGCCGAAAACGATCTGCACACCGGCAAAGCCTGCGTACGCAACCCGACTGCATTTGACCTTTCACGGGATGATGTCGTCCAGTGCCTCGAAGATTAATTTGGTTCTCAGGAAACCCTCAAAAAACAGTCAATTGATTAATTTCTGTGCATGTTCTGCGTTTTATTTGATCAACATTGAACTACTACTGAAATCCAGACCAGTATTTTACAATAATAAGTGCGGTTGAAGACAACACTGGAATCCAGAACCGACTTTACGCTCCGGGTGTCAAATTTAGGCAACAGCTTTCCACCCAGCCAACGGAGCGGAAAATGAAGATTACCGGGACAAACAATTCTCTATCGATGAAAAGGTCTGCAGCAAGCACGGTCTTTGCAGCCAGCATGATTGCGGCGGCTTTCTGCGGATCCGTTGTCACGGCAACGACATCGGCCCAGGCTGAGACCGCCGTTCCGGCGGCCTGTGCCGATCTGCAGGCAAAGTATCCGGACCTGAAGGGAAAAACCCTCGTCAACGCAGTGAACCCGCATACGCCCGGCTATGAGGCGATCGATCCCGAGGATCCGACGAAGTATATCGGCTTCGACATCGATCTCGGGGAAGCGATCGGCGACTGCCTCGGCTTCGATCTGACCTACAAGGCGGTGACCTTCGCCGCACTTCTGACGACGCTGCAGGCCGGTCAGGCCGACATCGTGATCTCGGACATCTACGCCACGGTCGACCGGGCGAAAGCCGCCGACTTCATCACCTATCTGAAGGTGTACGACGGCGTTCTGGTCGCCAAGGGCAATCCGAAGGGGATCGATGGCATCAACACGTCCCTTTGCGGGGCCGTCGCAGCTGAAAACACCGGCTATGTGGAAGTGCCGCTCATCGAGGCGCTCGCGGCGGAATGCGAAAAGATCGGCAAGCCGGCTCCGGAAATCCAGCTTTACGACAACAACGCCAACTGCATCCAGGCGATCCTTTCGGGGCGCGCGGACACCTACATCAACGACGTGAACACCGTCGATGGTGCCGTGGAGGCCTATCCGGACAAGCTGGAAAAGGCGACGGCGGTCACCTTGCCCTATTCCGTCGGCATCGCGGTTCCGCGCAATAACGTCGAATTCCGCGACGCCGTCATGGCGGCCCTTACCGAAATCCAGAAATCCGGTCTCCAGGTCGAACTGATGAAGAAGTGGAACCTGCCGGAAGATCAGCTCGAAACGCCGAAGCTGGTTCTCGCCGAGTAATCCAGACTTCGCGAAAAGAGCGGTCCGGCGCAGCCTTTCCGGACCGCTCAGCCTTTCCAGAACCGAGCGCAGGTTTTCATGGATCTCTTCTTTCATTATCTCAGCCAGCCATATCTGGTCACCGGAATCGTCTATACGGTCCTGATCACCTTCTTCGGCCTTCTGGGCGGGGGCATTCTGGGGATTGTTCTTGCCGGCATGCAATTGAGCCGGTTCCGCGCCCTGTCCGTCTTCGCACGTATCTATGCGGTGATCTTTCGTGGCACGCCGCTGATCCTGCAGATGATCTTCTGCTACAACGCACTGCCGATGATCGGCATCAAGTTGACGGCTCTGGAGGCGGCAAGCCTCGCACTGGCGCTCAACGAGGCGCCCTTCATCGCCGAAATCATCAGGGCGAACATCATTGCAGTCGACCGGGGGCAGGTCAGTGCCGGACAGGCACTCGGCATGACGCCCACTGTCACCATGATCCGCATCGTCGTTCCCCAGGCGTTCCGCACGATGGTACCCGCGCTCGGTAACGAGGCCGTCAGCGCTCTCAAGAACTCTTCGCTCGCCTCGGTCGTCTCCGTTCAGGAACTGACCCTGCGCAGCACGCAGCTCGCCTCTGCGACCTTCGATTTCTTCTCGATCTTCTTCGCCTCCGGGCTGATGTATCTGGTTCTCGCCGGCAGTATCGCGATTATCCAGATTGTCGTGGAGATCATGCTGGATCTGGATCACCCGGACCCGAAGGCGCGGTTTGCGCGGCTTCTGCCCTGGTATCGCACGCCGCTTCCTGTGGAGGCAGAGGCTGCGGAGGAAGAAGACGCAACGGCAACGCCGCTGCCGCCCGCCTCGCGCAAGGCGATCGCGCCTCTCGACAGACGCAAGCGTGCCCAGGCAATCGCCGCCAGTCGGCCGGCTGTCGAGATAGAGAACCTGACCAAAAGCTATGACGGACGCAAGGTGCTGGACGGTCTCGACCTGACCGTTCGCCTTGGCGAGGTTGTGGCGCTTCTCGGACCAAGCGGATCTGGCAAGAGTACTCTGCTGCGCTGCATCAACCGCTTGGAATCCTGGGAGAGCGGCACGATCCGTACTCTCGGGCGTCAGCTTGGGGTCGATGAAAACGGACTGAAACTGACACCGGCAGCCATTGCCAACGCACGCGCCGCCGTCAGGGTCGGCATGGTGTTCCAGAACTTCAATCTCTTCGGTCACCTGAGTGCCCGCGAGAACATCGCCGGCCCGCTGCGCTGGGTGCAGAACGCTTCGCAGAAGGAAGCCGACCGCAGGGCGGACGAGCTTCTGGAGCGGGTTGGGCTGACCCACCGGGCGGATGCGCTGCCGAGGCACATGTCCGGTGGCCAGCAGCAGCGGGTGGCGATTGCGCGCGCGCTGGCGCCCAATCCGGCGGTGCTGCTGCTCGACGAGCCGACGTCGGCGCTCGACCCGGAACTCGTCAACGAAGTGCTGGAGGTTATCCGCCGGCTGGCCGTCGAGGACGGGCTCACCATGCTGATTTCAACCCACCAGATCAGCTTTGCCAAGGACGTGGCGGACCGGGCGATCTTTCTTGCGGACGGCTCCATCGTCGAACAGGGACCGGCCGACAAGATGCTCAGCGAACCATCCAACCCGCGCACGCGGCAGTTCCTGCAGATCATGAAGGAAGACGCGGAACTCGTCTGACCACGAACCGCGCGACAACAACACCCCACAGGCAGCGCCTTTGCAGCCTGCAAGACGACCATTACCTGACGATCGGAGACCCTGATGGCCCATCATACTCTACCTGCAACCGCTGAAACCGTTCACTGGGGCTATTTCAGCAAAATGCTCAAGCCGCAACTGACCATCAAGTCCGGCGACCGGGTCACGATCGAGACGATCACCCACCATGCCAACGACGATCATGCCCGCATGATTGCGGGTGACGCCGCCGCCGAAGAGATCTTCCACTGGACCGCCGAGGAAAAGACAATCAAGCGCCGCGGGGCGGGCCCGGAAGATGGACCGTATCAGCATGGCTCCGGCGAAGGCCTTGGCGTCCACCTGCTGACCGGTCCCGTCGAGATCGAAGGCGCCGAACCGGGAGACGTTCTGGAAGTTCGCATCATCGATGCCTATCCGCGCCCAAGCGCCAACCCGGAGTATAAAGGACGGTTCTTCGGCTCCAACCCGTCTGCCAACTGGGGCTTCCAGTACAATGACTATCTGGAGGAGCCAAAGCCGCGCGAGGTCGTAACGATCTATGAGCTGGACATGAACGAGCCGACCACGGTCTCCGCAGTCTATTCCTATCTCTGGACACCGCAGACCGATCCGGATGGTATCGAACATCCGACCATCGACTATCCCGGCGTTCGGGTCGATCACGAGACGATCGAGAAGAAGGAGGGCATCCTTTCCGGCGTCAAGGTTCCGGCCCGGCTTCATTTCGGCACCATGGGCGTGGCGCCGGAGGAAGCAGATTTCGTCAGCACCATTCCGCCGAGCTACACCGGTGGCAACATGGACGACTGGCGGATCGCGAAGGGCGCGCGGATGTTCTATCCGGTCGCTGTTCCAGGCGCGCTTTTCTCGGTCGGCGATGCGCATGCCTCCCAGGGCGACAGCGAACTCAGCGGCACGGCCATCGAGATTTCCTTGACCGGCGAATTCGAGTTCATTCTGCACAAGAAGGCGGATCTGCCCGGCACCGTGATGGAAGGGCTCAATCACCCGCTTCTTGAAAATGACGACATCTGGTCCGTCTACGGTTTCAGCGTCACCAACTATCTTGCCGAACTCGGTCCGGATCACCAGTACGAGATCCTGAAAAGCTCCAGCCTCGACAACGCCATGCGCGACGCCTTCCGGAAGCTGCGCCGCTTTCTCATGACCGTGCATGGCCTTAGCGAAGATGAGGCGATCTCTCTCATGTCCGTGGCCGCCGACTTCGGCATCACACAGGTGGTCGATGCAAACTGGGGTGTGCACGGGTCGATCCGCAAGAACGTCTTCAAATGCTATTGAGAACGGGGCTGGCATTCCTCCCTTCGCAGGTGCAATATAAATTGACCGGTGCATCTGATGCGCCGGTGGGCACCTTGGATCAGGGCATGAATATCAGGCAGTTCATCAGCGAATCCTATCCGCTTGATACGCGGGGCAATGCCTGGCGGGATGTGCTTGCCGCCCTCTCTCTACGCTCGGATGCGCCCGGACAGGACTTCGATCAATTCGCAGCTGCACTCATTCGCGGCCAGGCGGAGGGCGTACTGCTCGGCAAGTTGACCGCGACGGCGCAAACCCTGACGCCGATCCCGCGCAAGGGCCGATTGCCTCTTGTCCTGATGCCGCTCGACGAAACAATCGACGTGACGGCGGAAACCGCTGGCTTTCCGGTCGCACCAGGGGAGGCGGTTGTCCTGCCTGTCGACAAGGCATGGGAGGTCGTTCTTCACCAGAACACGAACCTTGCCGTCTTCTGCCTTTCGGAAACCGCGCTTCACGGACAACGTTTCGGTCTGTCTCCCCTGACCGCCCCCGTGACCGTGGCTGCGAGCGGGTTCGGCAACGTCTTCCTTCAGTCGCTGCGCGCGGCAGCAGCCGAGCTCGACAGCCTGAACGACATGGAATGGCAGTCGGTCGAACAGGTGATCCCGGATCTCTTTCTGACGGTGGTGGTCTCTGTTTCGTCGTCCACGGCCGATGCAAGCGCGAATGCCAGTCAGGCAGCACTTTTCAGCCGGTTGACGCTCGCCATCGAACGCAGGGTGGCGGAGGCGGATCTTTCCGCCGGCCGGATTGCCCGCCAGGAAGGTATCTCCGAGCGCTACCTTCAGAAGCTTTTCGAACAGAACGGCGAGAGCTTCACGCATTATCTCAGGGAGCGCCGCCTGCAGCATGCGCGCATGGCCCTGGTTGCCCCTGACGAGCTGCGCATTCCCGTTTCCGAGGTCGCCTACAGCTGCGGTTTCACTGATGCTGCCAATTTCAACCGGCTGTTCAAGGAACGCTTCGGCCTTCCGCCCGGCGCCTTTAGAACCAATCATTTGAAGAGCCTGATGGAAATGGCCAACGCTGAGCAGCGCGGCTGGCCGGTCAAGGCACTCACCGACCGCAAGGCCAAGAAGCGCAGTGCCATAGGCGGAGCGCAGGCGGACGAGACAGAGCTTGCCGACATCCCCGACACCGACGGCACCCATCACGTGCTGCCGGCGAATTCCAGAACAGTACACTGGGGGTATTTCAGTCGCTCGCTGCGCCCGGTTCTCGAGATTTCCTCCGGCGATACCGTCGAGGTGGAAACGCTCACCCAGCATTCCTCCGACGATCCGGAGCTTTTCATCAAGGGCGACGCGGCGGCCGAGGATGTCTTCTACTGGGACGCGGACAGGAAAAACGTGGACCGGCGCGGCGCCGGCCCCATCGATGCCTCGATCTACGGACGCGGCGCCGGAGAGGGCTTTGGCGTCCATGTCTGCACCGGGCCGATCTATGTGAACGAAGCCGAACCGGGCGACGTTCTGGAAGTGCGCATCGACGACATGGTGCCGCGCCCGAGCGGCAACCCTGACTACGACGGACGCTATTTCGGCAGCTCCGTCGCCGCCTGGTGGGGCTACCAGTACGGCGAGCTGCTGCAGGAGCCGAAGCCGCGGGAAAACATCTTCATCTACGAGATCTTTCCGGACGGCGACGGCAGCGGATTTGCCCGCGCGCATTATGCCTACCGCTGGACGCCGCAGAAAGATCCCTTCGGTGTCAGCCACAAGACCTATGACTATCCGGGTGTGCCGGTCGATCCGGCGACGATCGAAAGACTGTCGCCGGTGCTCTCAGATATCAGTATTCCCCTCCGGCCCCACTTCGGAGTAATTGCGGTCGCCCCGCGCGAAGCCGATCCGGTTGACAGCGTGCCGCCGGCTTATTTTGGCGGCAATATCGACAACTGGCGGCTCGGCAAGGGCGCGTCCGTCTATCTGCCGGTCTCCGTGCCGGGTGCCCTGCTCTCCATCGGCGATCCGCACGCCTCTCAAGGGGACGGTGAGGTTGCCGGGACAGCCATCGAATGCTCCATGACCGGACGGCTGACGGTGATCGTGCACAAGAAGGGCGGCATCTTTTCGGACCTCACCTATCCACTCATCGAAACACCTGAAGAATGGGTGCTGACCGGTTTCAGCCATCCCAACTATCTTGCCGAATTCGGCGCCAAGGGCCAGGGCGAAGTCTATGCCAAGTCCTCGCTCGATCTTGCCATGAAGGATGCCTTCCGCAAGACCCGCAGGTTCCTGATGAGCACGCATGGGCTCAGCGAGGACGAAGCGATCATGCTGATGAGCGCAGGCGTCGATTTCGGCGTTACCCAGGTCGTCGACGGCAACTGGGGCGTTCACGCCATAATCCGCAAATCCATGTTCCTTTGACCGAGGTTGAAGACGAAGGTTGATGGTTTCCAGGCGTAGATGCCAGAGTTACGATAGGTTCCCCTGCGATCCGAACATTCTGTTACGGTTGATGGCAAATCTGGCAAACCTCGAACAAAGGTCTGCGTGGATTGGTGGGCTCTGCCACGCAGCGTCTCATTTTACGGCATCTCTACGGACATCGCAGATTTCGAGGCATCGCACGCATGATCAGCCGCGCCCTGAAATACCTTCCTTACAAAGCATTCCTCGACCGGCACATTTGCATTTCCGCACTTGAATTCAGAAATTTGTCCAAGCTCCGCTGAATTGGGCGCGGAGCTTTGTCGGCCTTGGTTCGGAGCTCGATACCTGCGAATATTGGCGCGAGGCCAGAAATATTCGGCGACGCTAGTGACATACCTGTTTGAACCTGTCTAATCTCAAGGTGAATGGAGAGCGTATGTCTGAGGTTTTTCCTGAAACCAAACCTGAGCGGATTGCGCGCCTGCTGGAGGCCGAGATCCGGTCGGGGGTCCTGCAGGACGGAGATGCCCTGTCGAGCGAAAGCGCGCTCGTGGAACGTTTTTCCGTCTCCCGGAGCAGTGTTCGCAAGGGCCTCGCCATCCTCGCGACCAAGGGCCTGATCCGCAAGCGGGTCGGTCTTGGATCTTTCGTCACCTTCGGCGGTTCGGTCATCGACAACGAGCGTGGCTGGAGCCTGGCACTTTCGGATGCGGGCGTATCGATGGGCGCCCGTATCCTCAAGATATCGCGTCTGGCGATGGATCTCGCCCCCTCCGGACTTGAAGGCGAGGATGTTCTTGCCGTCGATCGTATCCGCTTCCGTGAAGAAACAGGCGCAGCTGTCACCCTGGAGCGTGCACGCGTGCCCTGGCGTCCGGATTTCGACCAGATCCTGACAGACGGACTTGAGGCAGGTTCTCTCTCCCGGACGCTGGAAAGCCGCGGGATTGTCGCGGTGTCCGGCGAGGAATGGGCCAATGTCCTGCCGGCGCTCTCGCCGGAAGATGCCGCGATCATGGGACGTGCCGCAGGCGAACCGATGCTGCGTCTTCGCCGGCTGACGCGCACCGGTGACGGAGCGCCGGTCGAATATGTTGAAAGTCTCCTCGATCCGGGGCTTTTTGGCCTTCACATGGAGTTCTGAGAATGGCGATGCCTGGTGCGCCAAAGGAAGCTGAAAATATGGAAGCGCGGGCCTATGGCGCCCTGATGGGTCTCGCGATCGGGGATGCCCTCGGCATGCCGTCACAGACGCTGAGCAGACAGGACATCGCCGAGCGGTATGGCCGGATTGACGGGTTTCGTGCGTCTTTCGACGGGCACCCCGTCTCGCATGGTCTGTCGGCAGGACAGGTGACCGACGATACCGAACAGACGCTGCTCCTTGCGAAACGGTTGATCGGCCAGCCCAACGGCTTTGACGACGTGGCCTGGGCGCAGGATCTTCTGGCATGGGAAGCCGATGTTCGCGCCAAAGGGCTTGCGGACCTCCTGGGCCCCTCCTCGCGCGCTGCCATCGACGCCTTGCTGGCCGGCACCTCGCCGGAGGAAACCGGACGCAACGGAACAACAAACGGCGCCGCCATGCGGATCGCACCGGTCGGGATCATGACGCTCCCCGACGCGGATCATGTCGCGGCCCGTGTCGCGCGCACCTGCCGGGTCACCCATAACACCGGCGAAGCCATTGCCGGGGCGTCGGCCGTGGCCATGATGATCAGTTGCGGGATCGCCGGAAAGGACTTTGGCGTTGCCATGAGCGATGCGCTTGTGGCCTGCCGCGCAGGTCAGAAGCTGGGCTGCGCCGTCGGCGAGACGGACATGGCCGGCCGGATAGAACGCGCTCTGGAACTGGCCGGTCAGGGAGATGAAGAGGCGCTTGTCGCCGCAATCGGCACGTCCGTTGCGAGCCGCGAAAGCGTGCCGATGGCCTTCGGTCTCTTGCGTCTGGTTTCGGGAGACCTCTGGAAGGCGCTGATCCTGGCCGCGAACATCGGGGATGACACCGACACCATCGGCGCCATTGCGGGCGCGATGGCCGGGGCCCTGGGCGGCGAGATCCCGCAGGCCGCCGAAGCCCGCATCCTGGAAGCCAATTCCATTGAAATCAGACCGATCGCACGGGCACTCCTTAGCCTTCGTTCCCCAGTCGCTACCGGTGACGCTGAATGGGCGTGATGCTGCAGATGAGCGCACCGGTCGTGGACATGGTCTATTTCGTGCGCGCGCTTCCGGTTTCCGGCGGCGAGGCAGAGGTCACCGACTTCTGCGTAACCCCGGGCGGCGGCTTCAATGCCATGGCTGCGGCGCGGGCCGCGGGCATGGACGTGCGCCTTGGCGGATCCTTGGGTGAAGGGCCAATGGCGTCGATCGTCAGGGAGAGGCTGAACGAGCTGGAGATCGGCCTTGGCCGCGATCCACTGTCAGGTATCGACCAGGGGTGCTGTACCGTTCTTCTCGAGCCGGACGGGGAAAGAAGCTTTGTGAGCTATCCCGGCGCCGAAGGTCGCATGCTCCCCGACGACCTTGCCCGGTTGACGCTCGACGACGTCGAAACGGTTCTGCTGTCCGGCTACAGCCTTCATTACCCGGATGCACGCGACGCGCTCATCGAGTGGATAAAAGCGCTTCCGGCGAGAATTGCGCTGGTGTTTGACCCTTCACCTGTCGTCGGCTACTTGCCGCCGGAGCGGCTGGCTCCGGTGCTGGCACGTGCCGACTGGATCAGTGCCAACGCGGCGGAAGCCGCAGTGGTTACCGGGATCACCGACCCGGAAGCGGCCGCGCGAAGCCTCGCGCAGGGACGGCGCGGCGCCCTGGTGCGCCGGGGCGCCGAGGGCTGCCTGCTTGCAACATCTTCCGGCGTTCAGGCGATCCCGTCGCTGACGGTCGATGTGGTGGATACCAACGGTGCCGGCGATTGCCATATCGGCAGTTTCATCGCCGAACTTTCCCGTTTCGGCAACCCGCTGATGGCCGCGCGTTACGCCAGCTACGCAGCTGCGCTCTCGACGACCCGCTTCGGTCCGGCGACACCTCCGACGCGCGCGGATGTCTGCGCGCGTTTATCAGATTCAAAAAAAGAGGCTCACTAATCGAGCCCACACCTTCCACTAGGAGAAAATGCGATGAAAACCTTCCTCTTGACGCTTTCCGTAGCTGCCTTTGCAGCATCCGGTGCCCTCGCGGACGAAATCCGCGTCCTGAACTGGCAGGGCTACGGGACCGACCAGGACTTTGCCGTCGAGCCTTTCGAAAAGGCGACAGGCCACAAGGTCGTGCATGAATATTTCAATTCCGAACAGGAAATGCTGACCAAGCTGCGCACCAATCCGGGTGCTTATGATGTTGTGCTGATCAACTCGATCTACACCCAGCAGGCCGTTTCCGAAGGTCTGATCGCCCCCGTCGACACGTCGAAGATCGAAAACTTTGCCGGCATTTCCGAAAAGTTCGCGACCGATCCGCAGCTGACGTCGGACGGCGAGGTCTACGGCGTGCCGTGGGTCTGGGGCCTGACGTCCTTCGCGGTGAACAACAACAGCGTGTCCGAAGTTCCCGACAGCCTCGAGATCCTCTGGGATCCGGAATATTCCGGCCGCGTCGCGATCCGTGACGATGCTGTCGAGGCGATGCACTTCGGCGCGCTGGCGACCGGTCAGGACATCAACGACATCAAGGATGTCGACGCGGTGAAGGAGAAACTCTCTTCCCTGATGCCGAACCTTCGGACCTTCTGGAGCAGCGAGAACGACTGGAACCAGTATATGGCTGCCGGCGAACTGGACGTCGCCACCTACTGGTCCGGCTCGGCGGCCCGCTCCATTGCGTTCGGCCTGCCGATCACGTTTTTGGTCCCCAAGGAAGGAGCCATCGGCTGGCTCGACGGCCTCTCGGTCCCGGCAACCTCCGAACACAAGGACGCCGCCCTTCAGTTCATCGACTGGATGATCGATCCGGAGTTCTACACGGTCTGGGATGCTGCCGGCGCGCCGGCCTCCGCCAACACCGCAGCCGCTGCGGCCTTGCCGGACGACGCCTTCAACAAGACCGTGCTTGGCAATCCGGACCTCGCAGATCGCATCCAGTTCATGGCGCCCGTGTCTGACGAGACCCGTGAAAGCTATCTGGAAATCTGGCAGGGTCTGAAAGCCGCTCAATAATCCGGTTCAGCGAAACGGGCAGGTAGCACGTTTGTGCAACCTGCCCGAAAATCCGAAGACACGATCCTTGGCAAGGAGATCGGCATGGCCGAACTCACCAACGCAAGCGACCGCAGGCGGCTCGTTGCCCTGCTGTCACCGGCGTATCTATGGCTTCTGGTGGCAGTCTTTCTGCCGCTGTCGGCCATGCTCTTCTTCAGTTTCCTGACAGATCTGCCGCAGGACACGCCTGACTGGGGCTTCACGCTTGGCAACTACGCCCGTTTTCTGAGCAATCCGACCTACGGAACCCTGCTCTGGAAATCGGTGACCCTTGGGCTCACCGTCACGCTGGCCTGCATCCTGATAGGATATCCCTGTGCGCTCGTCCTGGCCCGCACCATCAAGGGGCGGGCGCGCGAGACCCTGTTCCTTCTCGTCATTCTGCCCTTCTGGTCGAACTCGCTGGTGCGCATCTTCTCCTGGGCAATCGTGCTGCGCGGGAACGGCGTGCTTGAGAGATTCCTGGAACTCTTCGTGCCCTTCGATCTCCGGCTGAACCTGATGTTCACGACGACTGCGGTGGTGATCGGACTGGTGCACAGCTACCTGCCCTACGTCATCCTCACGTCCTACCTCGCACTTCAGGCCATCGATGACGACATCATCGAAGCCGCGCGGTCCATGGGGGCGTCACGGTTGACCATCCTGCGCCGCCTTCTGCTGCCGTTGTCGATGCCCGGGCTGATGGCCGGTGCCGTGCTGGTGTTCGTTCCCGTGGTCGGATCCTTCATGGAACCCCGCATCCTCGGCGGCCGTGTGGGAACCTATTACGGCACGGTGATCGAAGATCAGTTCGTCGCCGTCTACAACTGGCCGCTGGGGGCAGCCCTGTCGTTCATCCTGCTGGCGGTGGTGCTTCTCATTCTGGCACTTGCCAGCCCCATACTGCGAAAGGCGAATACATGAAAACCTCGCTTTTGGCCCATGCAGGGCGCGTCTGGCTGGCGCTGATCCTGTTCTTTCTCTACGCGCCCATCCTCGTCATGGCGGCGATGTCGCTGAATGCCTCGCCGTTCTACCAGCTGCCCTTCAAGTTCACGACCGAATGGTACGAAGAGATGGCGGGGAACGAGCAGATCATCGCCGCCGCGATCCGCTCCGTCCTGATCGCCTGTGTCACGACAGTCATAGCGACCGCACTCGGCACCTGCGCCTCGGTGGCCCTCTTCCGATATGACTTCAAGGGCAAGAGGCTCCTGCAGGTCCTGCTGTTTCCTCCGATTGCCATTCCCTGGCTGATCACGGGAACAGCCATGCTGATCTTCTTCTTCTTCATTGGCATCGGACGCGGGACGCCGGCGGTGATTGTGGGCCACGTCGCCCTTGCGCTGCCCTATGTCATCGTCACGGTCACGGCACGGCTGTCGAGTTTCGACATCGCGCTTGAGGAGGCGGCCCGGTCGTTGGGAGCAGATTCCTGGACCGTGCTGCGCCGCGTCACCCTCCCCTGGATTTCACCGGGCATTGTCGCGGGCGGGCTTTTCGCGTTTGCCGTCAGTTTCGACCAGTTCGTCGTGAGCTACTTCCTGTCCGAACCCGGAGACAGCACCTTGCCGGTCATGATCTACACCGCCATCCGCAAGGGGTTCACCCCGGAGATCAACGCCATTTCCACCATCATCATCACCCTGTCCATGGGGATCATGTTTCTCGCCACCCGCAAGGCCAAGTTCGGAGGAGAGCACTGATGTCCCTCGTAGACGTGCAGAACGTGACCAAGAAGTTCGGTCACACCACCGCCCTCGACAATGTCTCGATCACATTTGACAACGGCGGCTTCTTTGGCCTCCTGGGCCCGTCGGGATCCGGCAAGACCACGCTCCTGCGGACGATCGCCGGCTTCTACTATCCCGAAAGCGGAAGCATTCTCATCGGCGATCGCAACGTGGAAAAGATCCCGGTTGAAAAGCGCGACATCGGCATGATGTTCCAGAGCTACGCGCTCTTTCCCAACATGTCGGTGGCCGACAACGTCGGCTTCGGTCTGCGGGTCCGAAAGGTTCCGGCGGTAGAGGAAAAGCGGCGGATCAATGAGGCACTGGAGCTGGTGCAATTGCAGGCGTTGGCAGATCGACGTCCGAGCCAGCTTTCCGGTGGCCAGCGTCAGCGCGTGGCGCTCGCGCGGGCCATCGTGACCAATCCGAAGGTGCTCCTGCTCGACGAGCCCCTGTCTGCCCTCGACAAGTCCCTGCGGGTCGATATGCAGATCGAGCTCAAGCGGATCCAGCGGGAAGTCGGCATCACCACCATTTTCGTCACCCACGACCAGGAAGAAGCCCTCACCCTGTCCGACCGGATTGGTATCCTGAAAGCCGGCCGGATCATCCAGGCCGGCACCCCGCGCGAGGTCTACGACCGACCGGTTGATGCCTTCGCGGCCGGGTTCCTCGGCGAAGCCAACTGGCTGCCCCAACAGCTTCTGGACGGGCTGACGCTACCCGGTGAAAAGCAGTCGCACCGCTTTGCGGTGCGTCCGGAGATGCTGACGATGAGCGACGCGGCCGTTGACGGGCGCAATTCTGTTCGCGGAAAACTCGTCCAGCGGGTCTTTGCCGGTGCGCTGGCGACGTGTCTCATCGAGGTCAAAGGCGAGCAATGGAAACTCATCGCCCGGGACCGTGACCTGCCGGATTTTGCCGGCGAAGGCGACGTCTGGCTCAACTGGGCGCCGGAAGACACGATAAGGGTACCCGCATGAGCAACTGGCTTCTCGTGATCGACATGCAACCGGGCTTCGGCCATCCCGACAGCCCGTGGTGCACCCCCGGATACGAAGACTGCGCGTCGCGTATCCAGAAGATGGTCGATGCTTTCAGCGACCGGGTCCTGTTCACCCGCTTCGTTCCGCCCGCGGTGCCTGAAGGGGCGTGGCAGGGCTACTACGACCAATGGCCCTTTGCGCTGGATCCGGAAATGGCATGGGTCTGGGACCTGGACCCGCGCTGGAAGGGGAGACAGGCGGTCTCAAGCCACCGGTTTTCGAAGTGGCGCGAGGCGGAAGCTGCCCTTCCCGCCGACGCAACGCTGACCGTCTGTGGCGTCGCGACCGATTGCTGCGTCCTGGGCACGGTGGTCGAGGCCGTGGATGCCGGCCGTTCGATCCGTCTCGTGACCGATGCCTGTGCCGCCGGAACGATTGTCCTGCACGATGCTGCGGTCGCCGTCATGGCGGACCGCGCCCCGATGGTCAGTCTTGCAACGACGGAAGAGGTTCTTTCCCGGGGGTGACACCCTCATGGAGAACGGGCGCTGCGGTCAGTCCGGAAACGTCCGGCCAGACATCGCCCGCATAGGGCGTCCCTGCACAAAATGCATTGGCCATCGTGTTGGAGACGCTGATCCGCAGCTCATGCCGTCCGGCGCTCACCGTCCCGAGTTCAAAACGGTAGGGCGCGTGATGGCGGCGCCCCACGGATAACCCGTCAAGAAACACCTCCGCTGCGCAGGCAACGCCGGGAAGCTCCAGGATCAGATCCGTGGCCTGCTCAAGTGAAAAATCCCTTGTGTAGTCGCCCGTGCCGGACCAGTCGGCAAGACCCTGTGCCTGCCATCCCCTGTCGACGGAGATCTTCTTGCCGAGGCTGCCTGCCTCCAGCGTCCAGTCGGATTGCAGGACCTCGTGACAGTCGCCGAGCACAGGCAGGGCGGACGCCAGAGTGCAGCAGTCGGTCTGCGCTTCTGCCGGCTCAAGCCGGAGCATGCGCAACTCCTGGGGCGCCAGCTCAACCACCAGTTTCGCGGCTGCCTCGGTCAAAGGCTCACAGGACCTTACTCCCCCGTTCGAGATGACCTCGGCCTGTTTGACCTCATCTGTCTCGTTGAAGACGACGACCGACCAGATGCCCTCGGCATCCCGTCCGGCGAGAACGCTTCGCACGCCCTCCGTCGGTGGCATTTGCGGCACATTCGGTCCGAACAGTCCGGGAAGGTCGTCGGGCACTGAAACGTAAACGGGGAGATCACTTGCCTGAAGCCGATTGAGGAGGCTCGTGTCGTGGAAATCGACGGTTCCGGGCAAGGCGATTGCGGCGATTTCCGATCCGTGGAGGCGACCGTGTTCCAGCAGGCTGGAGAGACCGGCCTCATCACAAATCAGGGGATGGTGCCCATGTTCCAACAGTGCCTCGCACCACGCCCCGAAGGCCTCCGCATGGTCGTCCCAGGGTCCTCGCCGCAAGGCGGTTTCGTAAGGATAAAACAGGGCGACCTGGGGCGGCGGCGGCGCTTCCATGAAATCCGCCAGGGCAGCCGTTTCCTTCGACAGATCCGCAAAGACCGGCCACCAGGGCTGAAGATTGTAGCCGGGTGGAAAATCGAACCGCATGTTGGTCATGAGCTCGTGGTTTTCTTCGCCCGCACTGGCGTAGAGCGCATGCAGAATGATCCGGCTGGCCCCGAGGAGGTGCAATCGCAGAAGCTGCCGCCGCAGGGCATGGGGCGTCAATTCCCACTGACCGGACGCGCGCAGTGGGCTGCGTTCCGATGTCAGATAGAGCTCCGCCCAGCAGCCTTTCCTGCCCGAAGCGCGGGCGATGCTGTCCCCCAGAAGCGGCGCGAGCTGGGCCGCAACATTGTTGGCATCGACCGAGGTCTCATCGCGCCACAGGTCGGTGCCGAAAAAGTCTGCCGCGAGTGCGACACGCGGATCTATGGAGGAGAACCCTCCGTTGAGATCGAACGAGCTGATGTGCGGCAGAATTTCGTGACCCGTCAGCGCGATGTCATGGCGCTGGCAAAAGCGCCGAAGCGGCCCGAAGAACGCTTCCTGCATCTGTCCGGTCAGCTTGCGGTATATTCGCGAGCGGATCGCGTCCGTCTCTTCGCCGCAGTCTTCCAGGAGTGCTGCAAGCTGAAGCGCGAGAGGACCGTCGCCAGCGATCGACGCTGCCAGAGCGTCGCTCCAGGGCAGGCTGTTGATCAGGTTGCCATACTGGCCGTCCCATTCGTAGAGCGCCGGCGCCGGCTGGTCGTAGAAGAGACAGTCCACCGTCGTTCCCATGTGAGTACCGAGCGCTTCGGCATAGGGCTTCAGGCCCTTGTCGACAAAGCGGGCGCCGGCTTCGGGCAGAAGGTAGTTGATGATCCGCGACGTGGTGATGCGCGCGCTGGCGAAAACAGTCCAGCTTGCCCCTTCTGGAAGCGGACGCTTGAGCTTGAAGCTTGCCTGCGTCTGATCGGCTTCGGCAAGAACCACGTCTGCAGTGATATCCAGTGGCGGTTGCCCGTCTTTAAAAAGCGTCGCGGCAACAAGGTGCCAGTCTCCGGGAACCGGGATCCCGCCCTCGTGGATCCAGTTGCGGACCGCAGGGCCAAGCGCAGCGCCCAGCGTTGCGCGCACGTTCGCGATGGTGACGTCCTGGCCTGTGCTTCTTGACCAGAACAGGTGGATTTCGCGGAGGTGGTCGGCGCCTTCGACGGTGCGTCCGCCGGCTTGCCCGCTGGTAAAGGCATAGTCGTCATAAAGACCTGCCCGCAGCCCGAGGTCCGCCATGATATCGACCGCCGTCCGATAAGCGCAAAGCCACTGCGGGGAAAGGTAGTCCTCCAGCGCGAGAGCAAATCTGGCTTGGATATAGATGCGGGTGAAGCCCTGCGCCCGAAAGGCGGAGAGCTGTTCGCGCATGGTCTCCTCGTTCGGGATCGGCCCCCAGAACCAGTAGGCATCCAGCCGTGTGTCGGCGGGTGCTGTGGCCCTGGAGGAAGAGAGATCGAGAGTGTGGGACATCGAGGCAGACTTCTTGAAAGAGAGACGACCGTTTGTGCGACACCGGAAGGGCGACGTCCATGCGTTTTTCAGCCACCACAGTTCACCTGGTGCCCGAACGCGTGGCCAACGAGCGCGCTTAGATGCAGCGCGGCGGCGCTCTTCGGAACCGACCAAGCTATCGAAGCCTGAAAATCACTTCCGGATCAGCCGGTCTTGTTTCCGTCGCCCTCTGCGGCTGCACGGTTCCAGTATTCGACGGCCGTGCGTCGATTGTATTGCAGCATGGTCTGCATCGCCTGCTCCGCGGCGGCGGCGTTGCGGTCACGGATCGCTTCGGCGACATGGATGTGGCCCTCGCGCGAAACCGGCTCACCATCGACCACCAGAACACCGAATTCGTACGAGATGCGCAGCATGGTCAGGATGATGTTCCGCATCTGCCGCATCATCATGTTGCCGGTGGCATCGAGCACGGTGGCGTGGAACAGGCAGTCGGCGGTGAACATCGCCTGAACGTCATCTTCGCCCGGATGCATCGCATGGGCGCCGGCAAGTATCTGCGCAATCTGCGCTTCGGTCGCGCGTTCGGCGGCGAGCGCCGCCGCTGCCGGTTCGATGATACAGCGCAGTTCCGTGGTCTCGGCGAACATCCGCTCGATACGCGGATGATCGGGTTCGTGCCAGGACACGACGTCGGAATCCAGCAGGTTCCACTCTTCGAGAGGACGCACGCGCGTGCCATAGCGCCGAGCCGTGCGCACCAGCCCCTTGCCCGAAAGCACCTTGATGGCGTCCCGGATCGTCGCACGGCTGACATTCAGGGAATCCGCCAGTTCGGGCTCGGTCGGCATGATCTCGCCCGGACGGTAGACGTCATTGGTTATTCGCCGGCCAAGCACCGTGACGGCTTCCTTTGCCGCCCCGGTCGGGAGCGAGGAACTGAGGTCTATTGGGAATTCGAGCGAGGCCCGGCCACTGTTTTTTGTCATCTTGGGTCTTTACGTATGATGTAGAAGCGGGCAAAGTCATGTTGCTGACATTGAATCGGACTGTATCCGACATCGTCAAGTCCCCGGAGGGGGGACTTCTTAAGGGAGGAAAATCATGAATATCAGGCAATGGCTTGCGACGGCTTGCGTCGCGGCAACGGGCGTTCTAGCCGCACTTCCGGCTTCTGCAGAGACAATCAAGTTCGGCATCGGCATCGCCGAAGGCGATTACCCGGAATACAACGCCCTCGTGCGCTTCAAGGAATACGTCGAGTTCAAGACAAACGGCGAAATCGAGGTTCGCCTGTTTCCGAACAACCAGCTCGGCGGCGAACGGGAAATGCTTGAACAGGTGCAGCAGGGAAGCCTTGAGCTGACCTTTGCCGCCGATGGCGCGATGGCGGGCTACTATCCGCCGATGCAGGTCTGGTCAATCCCGTATCTGTTCGAAAGCGCGCCCATCGCGTGGCAGGTGATGGGAAGCGACTTCGCCGACACCATGCGCGACGACATTCTCGACAAGACCGGCATGCGGGCGCTCGCCTTCTCGCAGAACGGCTTCCGGTCCTTCACCAACAATGTGCGTCCGATCATCAACCCGGAAGACCTGTCCGGCCTCAAGATCCGCACAATGGAAAGCCCGGTGTTCATGGAGCTTGTGAACTCGCTCGGCGCCACCGCGACGCCGATCTCGGGCGCAGAAGTGCTGATGTCGCTGCGTCAGGGCGTGGTCGACGGGCAGGAAAATCCGCCGGCAGTGGTCTATGGCGGCGGCCTCGGCGAGGTGCAGAAATACTATACCCTGGACGAGCATGTCTTCGGCCTGCATGTCATCATCGCCGACGACAAGTGGTTCTCTGGTCTTTCCAAGTCCAATCAGCAGATCATTAACGATGCCGCACAACTGATGGCCTGGACCGAGAACCTGCAGAAGACCGAGGGTGACTGGCGTTTTTCCGAAAAGCTGAAGGAAGAACTCGGCATGGAGATTCACGTCTCGACGCCGGAAGAAAAAGCGGCCTTCAAGGAAATCACCCAGGCACCTGTTGAAGCCTTCATCCGCAAACAGGTGGGTGACGCGCTGGTCGACGAGCTTCTCGCCACGGTCGAAGAAGCCAAAGTGAAGATCTACGACTGATCCATCCGGACGGCGCCACTCTTCCTGCCCGAGGGGTGGCGCCATGGAGTTTTCCCATGCGCGCAACTGCTCTTCGCATTGCCCGGGCGCTCGCCCGGACAACGGAAATCCTCGCAACGCTGATCATGATCGTCGTGACGGTACTCAACCTTACCCAGGTCGGCGGACGATACCTCTTCAACACCGGGTTCAGCTGGACCGAGGAATATATGCGCTACCTGATGATCTGGCTGATGATGCTGGGCTCGGTCGCCTGCATCTTCCGTGCCGAGCACATGGGCATCGAGATGCTGGAGCATCTCGCAGGCCCTCGCCGCGCGCCGCTCGTCAAGTCAGCGCTTTATTCGATCGCCGCGATCTTCTGCGTCGTGCTGATGATCTACAGCTGGCCGCAGGCTCTGCGCAACGCAAACCAGGTGGCGCCCGCCTCCGGCATTCCGATGATCTATCCCTATCTCGCGCTGCCCGTCGGCGCGGCACTGATGCTCGTGCAGATCGCCCTGTCATGGTTTGCGGGCTTCGAGCCCGAGCATGACGACCTGTCAGATACCGGCGGAGGTTCCACATGATCTGGGTCGCGCTTACCGGCCTCGGCCTGCTGTTTGCTGGCGTCCCGGTCGCTTTCGCCATCGGCCTCGCCGGCCTTGTCGGCATTCTGGTAGCCGACGTGCCGCTTTCGATCGCGGCGACCCGGATGTTCACCGGCGTCGACAGTTTCGTGTTCCTCGCCGTGCCCTTCTATATCCTTGCCGCCGAGATCATGAACCAGGGCGGGATCACCACCCGGCTGATCTCGATCGCCCAACACGCCACCAAACGGGTCCGTGGCGGCACGGCCTATGCGAACATCGGCGCATCGGTGCTGTTTGCCGGCATTTCCGGTTCGGCGGTCGCCGATGCCGCGGCGCTCGGCCGCGTGTTCATCTCGGAGATGCCGAAGGAAGGTTACACCAAGCCTTACGCGGCGGCTGTCACCGTTGCCTCCTCGATCATCGGCCCGATCATTCCGCCATCGGGGCTTGCGATCCTGCTCGCGGCCGTCTCCGGCCAGTCGGTCATCAACCTGTTCCTCGCTGGTGTGATCCCCGGCATCCTGATCGGTCTTGCCTGCGCCGGGATCGTGTTCATCGACGCGCTGCGCAAGCGTGTTCCGATGCCCCGTCCCGCGCACACCGGCGAAAACACGATGCGGATGATCGTCGAAGGGGTGGCCGTGGCAACCCTGCCGCTGATCATCGTCGGTGGCATGGTCGTCGGCGCCTATACCGCCACCGAGGGCGGCGGCATCGCGGTCGCCTACTCTGTCATCCTGTCGCTGTTCGTGTTCCGCGGCCTCGACATGGCCGGCCTCTGGCGCGCGATCATGAAGGCGGCGCGGATTTCGGCAACCGTCTACCTTCTGGTTGCGGCCTCCACCCTGCTCTCCTACGCACTGAACCTTCTCGGCATCGCCTCCTGGATCGGCGAGGCAGCTGAGATGTTCTCCGACAGCCCGGTGATGTTCCTTTTCGCGGTTGCCGTGCTGATGCTGATCCTCGGCACCTTCCTCGACATCGGTGCAGCCATCCTGATCTTCGTACCCCTGCTGATGCCGGCGGTTCGCGAACTCGGCATTGATCCGGTGCAGGCCAGCATGGTGGTGATGATCACTCTTGCGATCGGTCTCGTGACACCGCCAGTCGGTGTGGTGCTCTTCGTCGTCATGCGCGTCGGCCGCATCGGCATGCTGCCGCTGATGCGGGCTCTTATGCCGTTCCTGCTCGCGGAGCTTGCCGCTGTCGCGTTTCTGTGCCTCGTGCCGGAATTCTCGACGTGGCTGCCCGACCTTCTCAATCCCTGATCTCCGAGGCCAACGTCCGTGAAAATCACCGCAATCGAAACCATCGTCGTCAATGCGATCCATCGGAACTGGATCTTCGTGAAAGTCGTTACCGACCAGCCGGGCCTCCATGGCTGGGGCGAAGCGACGCTGGAATGGAAGACCCGCGCCGTCACCGGCACGGTGGAGGACCTCGCCCCCTTTCTGATCGGCGAAGACCCGAGCCGGATCGAGCATCTGGTGCGCAAGATGACCCATTTCAGCTTCTGGCCGCTCGGCGCCATCGGGCTATCGGCGGTTTCCGGCATCGAGCAGGCCCTTTGGGACATCAAGGGCAAGGACCTCGGCGTGCCGGTGTGGCAACTCCTAGGCGGACGGGTGCGGGACAAGGTACGGATCTATACCCATCTGCGCCGCGCGAAGATCGGCGCACAGGTCGAAACCGACGACATCTCGGCGTTCTGCGACGCCGTTCAGGAAACCGTGGAGATGGGCTACCAGGCGGTGAAGCTCGGCTTCGTGCCCTATTGCGGCTACGACGCGCCACTTCCCGCGGTGCGCCATGTCGAGAAGCTCAGCGCCGCCGTCCGCGAACGGGTCGGCGACGGCATCGACATCATGACCGATTTCCATGGCCGCCCGCAGTCGATCGATGCCGCCAAGGCCTATATCGATGCAATCGCCCCGATCCGTCCGCTTTTCGTCGAAGAACCGATCCAGCCCGGCAACACGCCGGCCATGGCCGATCTGGCGCGCCGCGTCGACTGTCCGCTTGCGACCGGAGAACGGCTGTTCACCCCGCGCGAATTCGCCGAGGTGGCCGAGACCCGCGCCGTCGCCTACATCCAGCCGGATCTTGCTCATTGCGTCGGGTTTTCCGGCGGACGCCGGATCGCGGCAATCGCCGAAGCTGCAGGCATCGGCGTCTGCCCGCACAATCCGATGGGACCGGTTGCCGGCGCCGTGGCGCTTCAGTTCGATGTCGCCACGCCGAACTTCGTCATCCAGGAGGAGGCCGTCGGCCTCGTGCCCTGGTTCGCGGATATCTGCGGCGCCTATCCGCTCGAGCTTGTCGACGGCTTCTGGCCCGCGCCGGAAGCTCCTGGTCTCGCCATCGAGATCGATGAAAAGGAAGCGGCAAAACACCCCTTTGAACAGGAAGTCATTCCGGCCATCGAAGCCAGCCTTTCGGACGGCACCGTCGCGCATTGGTGATGTGCCGGCAGCGACCGCTCAACGGGAACACCAAAAGTGGCCACGTCGGGGCTGGTGGAGACTCAAGACCAGCCTTTTAGCGCCCGCCCCGAGTAATAACTTGGGGTCGTCGCGCGGTAGAGAGGAATGGTCGCCGCTCCCAGATGGGGTTTGTCGCTCATGTCCGAAAGCCGGATTTCGGGTGGCTCCACATGAAAGTCCTCGCCCAGAATTTCCAGCGATCCGAGATGCTGGACGAAATGGTGGATGATCCAGTCCGGCAACGAGCCACCGAAGACGATGGCGCCGGGATCAAGTGTTCTGGCGACTGTCAATGACAGGCCGCGCAGCTGATCCGTCGCCCGGTTCAGCCACTCCCGTACGCCGGGATGATCGCGGTAGCTTTCGTCGATTTCACGCAGCCGGCGGATCTGGACCCCTGACAGGGACAGGAGATTGCACAGGTCCTGCCCCGAAGGTCTCGGATGGGATTTCGGGAAAAGGCCGCCGAACTCCCCCGCATTGCGGTTGGTGCCCCGGTAAAGCTGCCGCTGGACGACCACGGCCCCCCCGATGCCATAGGTCAGCCAGATCATGACGAAGTTTCGCAGGTGCCGCCCGGCGCCATAATAAAGTTCTGACAGGATCGCTGCCTTGCCGTCGTTCTCGTGAAAGACCGGCATCTCGAACAAGGGTTCGAAATCCGTGTTCACATCAATGTCGTGCCAGCTGGCAAACTGGGGGATCTGGAAGACATGTCCGGGGTTGCGGGAAAAGTGCCCGGGGAAGGACAATCCGCATCCGAGCAAGCGATTGACATCAATTCCGCTTTTCTTGATCACATCGCGGACGGCCGGAACGGCCACGCCCATGATGTGGCTGAAACTGTGGTCGTTCAGTTCCTGGACATGCTCGGCCCTGACGTTTCCTTCGAGATCTGCAAGGCAGATGCGGATGTCGTCCGGATTGAAATAGACACCGACGGAGAACAGCCCGTCCGGATTGAGTTTGACGGCGGTCTGAGGCTTCCCGCGACCGCTCGGGGCCCGCGGCTCGGCTTCTTCGAGGATAAGTCCGTTGTCAATCAAGCTGGAGGTCAGACGGGTCAAGGTCGGTGCGGAGACTTCCAACTCTCGGGCAAGCTCACTGCGGGACAGGCCGCCCTGCCGCCGGAGCATCTCAATCACGCGGCGCTCGTTATAACCCAGATTGATCAAACCGGTCCTCACAGCTTCTCGTCTCGGCCTATTCCCTATCCGAGATCTGACAGACAATCACCCAAAATCTCGCCCTCCGCAGCTTTGCCAAACCTGCAGTTGAGCAACGCTGATCAAAATAATGTATAAATATCAGTTATTTGTAGCTTTGATCCCAGTTTCGCGAATCCGGACTTGACTTATTTACTTACATAACAAAACTTATTAGCAGCCTTCGTCTGACAGGTCCGTTCAATCATAAGAACAATCATGCGGATCGGGATGGAGAGCAGGGAACCAACAGGAACGGGAGACCGAATTGACCAATTTCAGAAAACTCAGGACTGCGGCCGCACTGACTGCCGCCCTCCTTGGCACCACGTCCTACGCTCTGGCTGACGGGACAGTGGTTGTCTATTCCGCAGCTCCGCAACAGCTCATGGATGAACTTCTGCCGATGTTCGAAGCAAAGACCGGTACCAAGGTCGAGCTCATCAAGGCAGGTTCCGGCGAGCTAATGAACCGGCTGAAAGCCGAAAGCGACAAGCCGGCCGGCGACGTCATCTGGAGCGTCGACGGAACCGTCATCGACTTCTCCGCTGACCTGTTCGAGCCCTATGAGCCGAAAGAAGCAGCAGAGATCAATCCCAAGTTCAACCCGAGCGAGAACTGGGTTCCATTCACTGCAGTCGTGACGGCCTTCATCGTCAACGAAGACGCTCTCGACGGAGCGCCGGTGCCGACGTCGTGGACTGATCTGTCCAAGCCCGAGTACAAGGGCTTGATCTCTTCCGCACGCGCCGACAAGTCCGGCTCGGCCTACATTCAGCTGGCCACAGTGCTGCAGAACTTCCCGACTGAAGAAGAAGGGTGGAATGTCTACAAGGGCATTCTGTCCAATGCTGTCCTGTCCGCATCTTCCGGAGCAGTGCCTCGCTTCGTCAATGACGGAGAGCAGGCTGTCGGCATCACTCTTGAAGACGCAGCCCTGCGCTACAAGCTGGCCGGAGCAGACGTGAAGATCGTCTACCCGAGCGAAGGAACAGCCATTGCCCCGGATGGAATGGCTCTGGTGAAGGGGGCTCCGAACGCCGAAAACGGCAAGGCCTTCATCGACTTCATCGTCTCCAAGGACGCTCAGGCTGCCGTGGCCAAAGTCGGACGCCGCCCGATCCGTCAGGACGTGGCCTCCAATGAAGAGTTGATCCCCCTCGATCAGGTTCCGGACGCAGAGTACGACTTTGCCTGGGCTGCCGAAAACCGCGCACGGCTGATCGAGACCTGGAACGATATGCTTCTCGACCTCAACTAACCCTTACTCTGGGGTTCCCTGGAACGGGGGGCGGCCTGCCAAGAGCTACCCCCCGTCTTTTTCCGAAAAATTCAAGATCATTGCCCGCCTCGGGCAAACGGAGTCCCTCTGCATGGCCGCTGTCGAGATTTCGAACATCCGCAAGAGCTACGGCGATGTCCTCGCCCTGTCAGGCATCAACATCTCGATCCCGTCCGGATCATTCTTCACGCTTCTCGGGCCCAGCGGCTGCGGCAAGACGACTCTCCTGCGCACGATTGCCGGTTTTCACCAGCAAGACAGCGGTGGCATCGGTGTGGAAGGACAGGCTATCGAACACATGCCGGCGCACAAACGCGATGTCGGCATGGTGTTTCAGGACTATGCGGTCTTTCCCCATATCAGCGTCTACGACAACATCGCCTTCGGCCTGAAACAGCGCAAGGTTGCCAAGCGCGAGATCGCAGAGCGGGTCAGCAAGATCCTCAAGGTGGTGCAGCTCACGCCCTACGCATCGCGTATGCCGCATGAGCTTTCCGGCGGCCAGCAGCAGCGTGTCGGCCTTGCCCGGGCGCTCGTGATCAATCCAAAGGTTCTCCTGATGGATGAGCCTCTTTCCAATCTGGACGCGAAGCTGCGCGTCGACCTGCGCCGGGAAATCCGCTCCATTCAGCAGTCCATGAACATGACCACGGTCTACGTGACGCACGACCAGGAAGAAGCCCTGGCGATGTCGGATATCGTGTGTGTCATGTATGGCGGAATTATCCAGCAGGCTGCCACGCCCCTAGAGGTTTACAACAACCCTTCCAACAGGTTCGTGGCATCTTTCGTCGGGGCGAACAACTTTTTCGAGCTCACGCTTTCGCCCTCGGGTGCCAGCATTGCCGGGCTGTCTGTGAACCTGCCTCAGGCGGCCAAACTGGCCTCCGGAGAGACCGTGGTCGCGGCGATCAGACCCGAGTACATCTCGATCAATCCCGACACCACTACGCCAGAAACCGTCACGCTGACGGCAAAGGTCCGGCAGGTGAGCTTCACCGGCCGCGAGTTGACGGTTGCCGCGGTTTTGCCGTCAGGAGAAGAGATCGAGGCGATCACCGCCCCTTCGGCAGATATCCTCGCGCTTCATCCGGATGATCAGGTCACCCTCGCCTTCCCTGCTGATAAAGTTCAGCTCTATGCTGATGGCGTCACGGGAGCGCGTCTGTCATGACCAGCCTTGCCGCCAACGCCTTCTCCGGAAAGCTGCGCTTGCCAGGCTTCTGGACGGTCGTGACCATTCTCGCCGTCCTGCTGCTTGCGGTTTTCCTTATCCTTCCGATCCTCAACGTCTTCGCCATCAGCTTTTTCGACGCCAAGTCCGGAGAGCTCGGGATATCCAATTATATCCAGGTGTTCACGCGCAGGTACTATACCACCGCCCTCTGGAACACGCTGCTGATCGGTGTTCTGGGAATGCTCGGCGCATGCCTCATCGGCGTTCCCCTTGCCTTCTGCACCTCCCGGTACCGCATCAGGGGCCGGGCCGTGATTGCGACATTCGCAGTGCTGGTGCTCTGCGCGCCGCCGTTCATCGGTGCCTACGCCTGGATCATGCTGTTTGGTTCAAACGGCGCCGTAACCAATTTCCTTGAGGCTTTCGGCATAAACGTGCCGACGATCTACGGCATTCCCGGCATTGTTCTCGTCTTCAGCCTCAAGTTCTTCCCGTACATTTATCTGATGACGGAAAATGCGCTGAACACCATCAACAAGTCGTTTGAAGATGCTGCGGAAAATCTCGGCTGCACGACTTTCGAGCGCTTCATGAAGGTCACCCTGCCGCTGGTCTTTCCGGCGGTCAGTACCGGCGCCATCATCTGCTTCGTGCTGTCGATTGCCGATTTCGGTACACCGGCCATCCTGGGGCACGGGGTGCGAACCCTCTCCACCATCGCCTACTCCCAGTACACCTCCGAAATGGCTGGAACGCCGACCATGGCAGTCACCATTTCCATGGTCATGATTGCGATTTCGATGGGCGCATTGCTGCTTCAGCGACGGATTCTGGCAAAGCGCCGCTATGCGGGCGCCATGACGAGCCGGCCGGTCAAGAAGTCCATGTCGCGTGCCAAGTCCGCACTGGTGCACGGGTTCTGTTATCTGGTGGTCTTCATCGCCATGCTGCCGTCCTTTACCGTGGTCTACACCTCCTTCCTTGAGACGAACGGCCCGGTGTTCACAGGCGGGTTCGGCCTCGACAGCTATGCCCGCATCATGCGGGATTCCCCGGCAGCGATTGCCAATAGCTTCATGTTCGCTCTGGCGGCCGTTGTGCTGATCGCAATCGTATCGGGGCTTCTGTCGTTCATCGTGGTTCGGCGGGACAACTTTGTCGCCGGGTCTCTCGATCTCCTGCTGATGGTTCCCTACCTGATCCCCGGCATCGTCATGGCGATCGGCTATGTGGCGACGTTCCGTCATCCGCCGTTCGACATCACCGGAACCGCGCTGATCATCGTGCTGATCGTCTTTATCCGGCGATTGCCATACGGGGTGCGCTCGACGACATCGATCCTGCGCCAGATCAAGCCGTCGATCGAGGAAGCTGCCGTCAACCTGGGGGCCTCGCCGGCCAAGACCTTCACCTCGGTGACCGTGCCGCTGATGATGCCCGGACTGATCATCGGATCGCTGATGAGTTTCATCACCGCGATCAATGAACTGTCCTCGACCCTGATCCTTTACACCTCCAAGACCATCACCATGCCGGTGCTGATCTACATTCAGGTGATCGACGGGGAATTCGGAACGGCAGCTGCCCTGTCCACAGTGCTGCTCGTCAGCACCGGCCTGTGCGTCTTCGCCGTTTTCCGCCTCTCGGAAAGCAAGGAATCTGCCTTCGTGTGATCACGAAGGCTTGTCTTTACCCGCTTTTTTGCTGGTGCATTGCACCGGGCGGGATCCGTATGTCCTGAAGGAATGCCCATGAACATCGAGGCAATCTCGCGTTCTAAATACAAGACCGGCAACCGGCCGGGCGACGACGTGATCTTGATTGAGCCGGATCAGGTGCTTGCCGTCTTTGACGGTGCGACGGACCCGACCGGCGCAGACTATCAGGGTGAAAGCTCGGGCCGGATCGCCGCCCGTGCCGCCGCCCGCTGCATTTCCGAGCTGCTGGCGAAGAACGCACTGGAACAGGAAAGCGCAGCATCGATCTTCCAGGCCGTGAGTGACGCGGTCAAAGCCGCGGCTGCGGACTGCCGCATCGCGCACCCGCCCTCCACGACAGCTGCAATTGCAGTGAAGGGCAAGGATACCCTTCGCATACTGGCCTTGGGCGACACCGGAATCCGCATCAACGGCAAGTCCGTCTTCCAGCATCACAAGATCATAGACACAGTCAGCACCGCCGCCCGAATTTCAGTCTTCAAGACACTGAAAGCGCGCATGGGTGCGGTGGACGACGCCGAATATGCCACCCGGCGCACGATCTTCCTGGGTCTTGCGGCCTCCATCGACGAGGGGCACGTGACCCGGGATGAGGCAGAGGACGCCATGGACGCTGCGACACGGGCCTCCGGGCTGGAACGGGGCCTGGTCTCGGAGTTTCTGTTGGGGGGCATACGGACCCAGTTCCACTATGCCAACGCCCGTCATGAACTCGGCTATACCTCTTTGAATGGCGGCGAGATCCAGGGCGACGGGACGACTGACCTGCGCCTGCCGATCAGCGAAGTCGGGACGATCGAAATCTTCTCCGACGGATATGTCTCCATTCCCGAAAGCGGCACCACCTGTTCCGACTGGGAGGCAGAGTTCGCCCGGGTGGAACAGGAGGACTTTCACAAGACGGGGCTTTTCCCGGCGGTGAAAGGCTCGACCTCCCTCGAGACCTGCGACGATCGCACGGTGATCTCGGTGAGTTTTTAAAGGATCACCAGCCTGGGGCCTCTCGGAAGTTTTGCAGTCGGACAGGTCTTGCTGTTCGCGGCGTTCGTCGCAACTCTGTCCGGTGGACAGTCAGACGGCAAACCTGGCCGGTGTCGCGTCATGTGCCCCCAGGCGGACACCGAGAAAACGCCTTTCTACCGCCTTGCCTGCACTTTCGAGATCATAGAAACGAACGCGGGCACGACTAGAATTGCTAGCGAGAGAGCGATCAGTGTACAGGAAATCGGACGTTCGAAAAAAACGGACATGTCACGGTGTATAAGCAGTGTGCGTCGTAGATTTTCTTCTAGAAGCGGCCCAAGGACCGCACCGAAGGCCAGTGGCAAAACAGGGATATTCAATCTGATGAAGCTCAAGCCTACAGCACCGAAGAAAATCGCGATCCAGACATCAACCACCGCGTTGCGCACTGAATAAGCGCCCAGCAGGCAGAGTATCAGGACACCTGCGGTTAAAAGTCTCTGGGGGATTGCCAGAATCTTGCGATAGACCGGAATGCCGATCGCACCAGCAACAACGGCTGTCAGCACGATAGCTACAAAGAGTGCGCTGTAGATCGTGAGAATGAGTTCAGGCTGGTTCTCAAACAGACCTGGGCCGGGACGCAGGCCATGCAGCAGCAAGACCCCGATCAAGACTGCCGTGATGCTGTCACCAGGTATTCCGAGCGTCATCATTGGAATCAAAGCGCCGCCGACGCAAGCGTTGTTCGCGGCTTCGGGGGCCACAACACCGCGCGGAATACCGGTGCCAAAGATCTTGGGTGTTTTTGACATGCGTTTCTCGCAGGCATATGCGAGCGCCACAGCAATAGCGGAGCCTGCGGCTGGAATCGCCCCAACAAATGTACCAATCACTGAACCTCGCAGTGCCGTTGGCAGCTCTTGCCGAAGCGCACGCCATTTGGGCCAGGTTCGCGCGGTAACTTCTGGCACATGCGTTGCGTTTTTATCAGTTCGGGACAACAGCGAAAGAACTTCGGCGATACCAAAGAGCCCGATCGCCAATGGAATGATGCTGATTCCACCTTGTAAGTCCGCAGTGCCGAAGGTGAAACGCGGCACATCTGTAATCTGGTCCCGCCCGACAACACCGATGATGAGCCCCATCGTGCCGGCCGCAAGCCCGCGAAGCGTGTCACCCGAGGAGGCATAAGCCACGAGTGCCAAACCAAAGAACACGACCGCCGCATATTCAGCCGAACCGAATTCAAGCGCGTAGCTGGCAATCATTGGAGCCAACATCACCAGGAAGCCCCACCCGATGAACCCACCAAAAATCGAAGCGATCAGTGCATAAGCCATCGCCTCGACGGCGTTGCCTTTGCGCGCCATACTATGCCCATCCAACAAAGTGATCATCGCACCGGGCGTTCCGGGAATATTCAGAAGAATAGCAGAGACGGACCCGGCATAGACGCTGGAGAAAAACACCGCGAGCATTAGGGTCATTGCCGCCGGAGTTTCCATTCCGTAGGTGAAAGGCAGGATCACGGCCAATGCCATTGTCGAGCTGACTCCGGGCAAAGCACCAAAGACGAGGCCGAGGACCACCCCTGTAAAGGCCAAGAACAGGCTGTACGGGCTGATCAGATCCGTGAGGATAGTTACGAAAAGGTCGTACATCATAGTGGCACCGAGAGTCCAAAGCGAAACACGCCAAAAAGCACCAGCCCAACAAGCGCGCCAGATACCGCGGAGACTGGCCATTTGGCTGTTTCGGTCCGGCCTGCAAGCAGCGCCAAGGCCGCGCCGATGATACTCAGCGCAGCGGCTGCCCCGGCAAGTTCACTTAGCGGCAAGAACGTACCAAGTATGGCAATGGCCACCGCTGCGGGCCAGAACGAGAAGAGCGAAGCAGATATTTCGGACAGTTGCGAATGCCGCATCCTAAGCCCACCACGTATCGTGAGCGCCGCCCCTAACAGACCCAGAGCAATCAATAAGACGACTGGTAAAAACGCAGGGCCTGGATCCCTCTCGAAATCTTCATGCAGGCGCCCGGCCTGGGCGGTATGGTAAATTGCCAAGCCGGACGACAAGATAAGGCACAGCCCGCCCGCGATGAAGTCATGGATGCCCTCATGCGGGTCGGGTTGCGGATCTCTATTTGGGGTTGGTGACAAGCCCCGCCTCCTCAAGCACAGGGTATACCTGCTCGTCAAAGGCCGAGATCCGGTCACGAGCTTCCTCTGCGCCAAGTGGTTCGATCATGTAACCTGCCGCATTGGCCGCCGCGACGAATTCCTCGGAGGAAAGCACCTCGACCAACGCATCGGACAATATCTGCCCAACATCTTCCGGCAGACCCGCCGGGGCAACGACAGCGCGGAAATCTCCTGCGAAAACATCGTAGCCCTGTTCAGCAAATGTTGGAATGTCGCGTGCCAGAAAATGCCGAGAGCCTGACATGACTCCGAGGACCCTTACATCTCCCGCGGTCGCATGTTCCAATACCTGGGGCACAGGCACGGTCGCGCTTTCCACTTCCCCGCTCAATAGTGCCGTAACCGTCGGTGCATAGCCGCCATAAGGCACTTTGTTCAGCTCAAGCCCCAGGACCGACTCCATGATTGCCGCGGAAATATATGAGGCTCCGCCCGGGGGATCATTTCCGTTGGGCACGTCACCGGGGGCTTCTTTCACCGCTGTGATGTACTCATCCAGCGTTTCGTATGGTGTATTGGCACCCACTGTCAGCGCACCAGGATCCGGACCAAAGAACGACAGCACCTCGAGTTGATCCATCATGACAGGTTCATTGGTGGTGTATTGCTGGATCACACTCGACGATCCCAGCATTCCAATCGTGTAACCGTCGGGATCAGCTCCAGCCAACTCCCGCATGCCTGTCAGGCCGCCGGCACCGTCATAATTCTCGATCACGACCGGCACCCCCAGCACATCGCTGAGACGATCGGCAACCAGTCGGCTTGTGGTGTCTTGCCCACCGCCCGCAGGCCAATTGACCACCCAGGTAATCGGGCCATCAGGGAAAGTCTGCGCCATCCCATAAGTCGGAAGGGCGGTCAGCATCGCGGCAACGGTCAGAGTGTTTATCAACTTCAAGGAAGATCTCCTTTCGAGGTGTAAATGTTTGGTGCGCGTCCAACCCTATTGTATAATCAATTGACCAATTTAATCATCGATAGTATACAAGAGCGACAAGATCAATTGCGTCTAGATATGCAAATTTATGCAAAACTTGGAAAAACTGCCGAGAAAATGAGCAATCGAGAATCAGAAGTTGCCCAAGACCCGGTAAAGCCGAAGGGACGGACACTTGGTGCGATTGTCGAGTTTCAAATCGAACAGGACATAATCGACGGGGTTTACCGCCCAGGAGATCGTCTTGATGAAAAGGAATTGGCCGAGCGGCTTTCAACCTCTCGCACGCCGATCCGTGAAGCCCTACGCAAACTGGCTGCGAGCGATCTTGTCACGATCCATCCCCGTTCGGGAGCGCGGGTCAGTCGTCCGAACATGGCGGAGATAATCGAATTGTTCGAGGTGATCTCTGCACTCGAAGGATTTGCAGCAAAACTCGCAGCTACCCGCGCGACGGAGGACCAACTGGCAGCAATCAAGGCCGCTCATGAAACATGTGAAGAATTGGCACTCTCCGGCGACGCGAAAGAGTACTTCGATGCCAACGGCGTTTTCCATAGATCGATTTGGAAGGCGGCCAACAATTACGCGCTGATTGATCAGATAACAGCAGTAGATAAACGCTTGGCGCCCTACCGCCGTCAAATTACATTTCACCCGGGCCGCAAGCAAAACAGTCGATCCGAACATGCGCAGATCGCCAAGGCATTGGCCGAGCGGCAGCCCGAAATCGCGGAAAAAGCAATGCTGGATCATGTGATGATCCTCTCTGACGACGCCTTGCAATTGGCCCGCGATTTGCGGCTTTGAAGGACAAAGGAACCGACTGTATGGATCTGGAGCTTCGCGGAAAGACCGCGCTTATCACCGGTGCTTCAATGGGTATTGGTGCCCATATTGCGGAAACCCTCGCAGCAGAAGGGGTCAACCTGCATCTGATAGCGCGCAGCGGCGACAAGCTGGAAGCGCTCAAGGCCAGAATCCTCGAGACCTGTGATGTCAGTATCAAGTTGCATCCACTTGATCTGACGAGTGAGGGTGCAGCAGAAAAGCTGGCTGGCGTGATCGAAGCACCAGATATCTTGGTCAACAACGCGGGTGCGATCCCCAGCGGCGATTTGTGGGATGTGGACGAGGCCGCCTGGCGCAAAGGATTTGATCTAAAGGTCTTTGGCTATATCAACATGTGCCGGGTCTTCTACACCACGATGAAAGAGGCTGGCGGCGGGGTGATCATCAACATCATCGGCAATGGTGGCGAGGTATTGGACCGCGACTACATTGCGGGGGCGTCTGGCAACATCAGCTTGATGGGCTTCACCCGCGCTCTTGGCGGCTATGCCCTGGATGACAACATGCGCGTGGTGGGGATCAATCCCGGTCCGGTAAACACGGATCGCATATATAATATGCTGCGCAAATGGGCAGAAAAAGATCTTGGAGATCCCGAGCGATACATGGAACTGGCCGCGAATTATCCTCGAGGTCGCCCGGCCCACTGCGCCGAAATCTCGGACCTTGTCGCCTTTTTGGCGTCCGACCGCTCTGGCTATACTACAGGTACGGTCTTTACGGTCGACGGTGGCATTTCGGCACGGACCTCCATCGTATGAGGCGGCTTGGACTTCTGATCCCGTCTTCGAATGTGGTGCTCGAACCTCTGGCTGCCACACGATCTGACCTGCGGGTCCATTTCACACGACTGGGAGTCCTTGACGTCAAACTCGACTCTGATTCCCGCGCGCAATTCGCGATGGACAAACAGGTCGCTGCCGCGAAGTTGCTATGCGACGCCAAGGTCGAGACGATCGTTTGGGGCGGAACATCCGCCAGTTGGCTCGGCATTGAACATGATGAGGAATTCGTACGGCGCGTCGAAGCGGAATCGGGCGTGCCCACGACCACCACCGTGCTTGAAATCAACCGAAGGCTCGCCACGCAGGGGGCGAAGCGCATTGGGATAGTCACTCCCTACACGGCGGAAGTGGCAGAGCAGATCAATCGGAATTACGCCTCACTGGGCTATGAGATTGCGGCCTGGCGACACGATGGCGGTGATCTAAGCAATGACTTCGCAAAAATTCCCGCCGAGACGATCCAGGAAATGATCCTGGACGTCGCCCGAAACGATGTCGATGCTGTCATAGTGATGTGCACGAATGTGGCCGCAGCAGACTTGGCCAAGCACCTGCAGTCACGCCTCGGCATCCCCATAATTGACAGCGCAGCAGCAACGTTGGACCTTCCAGATCTGGTCACGTCCAAGTGAATTCAATACCCTGACTCTGCCTATGCATCTCAACGAGCAAGGTCACGCCGGTAGTTACATGCCGGTCCCACTCTGAACGGCTCTGCCTTAGACTGGTTTGCCAATCATATCCGCCGGGCGTCTCGACGCGTTCGGATTGGCGCATCGTCGCTCCTTGCTGTTTTCGTTGCCGGAATGTCCGAAACTTACGTCGCCACCTGCGGCCATGATCCTCTCGGCGATGAGGGTATCGCCTATGTCGCCTGGCTTCGAAACGACTGCGTTCCGGTCGAGCACAGGCATTTTCCCGGGCAGGTCCACGTCTTTCTGCCCATGGGTAGCGCAATGCCCGAGACAACAGTGCCGATTGGCGAAACGGCGGCGGCCCTCAGGAAGATGGCTCCGTATGGCGCGAGATAATCTTCTCCGGATGCATTGCATTACGTTTCGGAAGTCGGCAGACCCTCAAGCTCTTGATGCTCGAGCGCCCGTCTGGCACCGCGGAACAATCCGCCATGCGCCTTTTTCCAGCCGTTACTGGCGAGAATCTGCTGCATGCCTCCTCCGCAAGCGCCGTTTCCCGAACGCGTCTCTACGCCTGCCTAGTGATCATAATATAATGACTTTACCTCTGCTCGCTCAACGCTGACTTATATTGTATATCCGCCACTCCATTTCAAACACATCTCATGACTTTAATGTGATCCCTCAAGACGCCCGGTTTCTGATCTTTGGTTCTGCCAAGATCGTATCAAGAACAGTCTGGCTTCGAGCCGACTCTAACCAACCTTGAGGAGCTTGAGATGAGAATCGCCAAATATCTTGCCGCCGGTTTTATTGCTGCGACAATGTCATTGCCCGCAAAGGCTGCTGACATCGTGGACACCGCTGCCAATGCTGGTTCTTTCAGCACCCTGGTTGCCGCCGTTCAGGCCGCCGATCTGGTCGACACCCTGAAGGGCACAGGACCATTCACCGTGTTTGCCCCCACCGACGAGGCATTTGCGGCACTGCCCGCCGGCACCGTCGATGACCTTCTGAAGCCGGAAAACAAGGACAAGCTTGTTACCATTCTGACCTACCATGTGGTTCCGGGGAAAGTCATGTCGACGGACCTCTCGGACGGGATGACCGCGAACACCGTCGAGGGAAGCGAAGTTACCGTCGATCTCGATAACGGCGTGATGATCAATGACGCGAAAGTCGTGACTGCGGACGTTGCCGCGGACAATGGCGTGATTCACGTTATCGACAAGGTCATGATGCCCCCGATGTGATCCAGGCTCGTCCCATTCCGCCGGCTCTCACCGCAGATGCCGGCGGAAAGGACCATATTCGTGCCTGTCTGACCATGGATCAATCGATGGTGTCTCGGCATTCTCGTGAACAATCATTTTTTCGCTCCACCGCACGGGAGCGAACGCTTCGCGGACTGGTCGTCGGCGCTTTATCCGCGAGACTTCGAGACAGACCCCATCGGGGCGAGTACCGCCGCAACCGGCACGTTGACACTGCGCCCCTCAGCATTGCGGTAGGTCTCCAGTTCCACGCGATAGACTTCTCCCACCATGCCTCTGGTCAGCACCTCTTCCGGCGCACCGAAGCTGCGCACCGTACCGCCATCCACAAGGGCAACCCGATCGCAATTGCGCGTGGCCAATCCGAGATCGTGGATAGCCGCGACAACGACGGCTCCCGTCCGCCTTGCGTAATCGCGGATAAGGTCAAGCACGGCCAGTTGGTGATGAAGGTCGAGCGCGCTGGTCGGTTCGTCGAGGACCAGAAGATCCGGCTCGCGCATCAGTCGTTGGGCAAGAAGTACCATTTGCTGCTGACCGCCGGACAGGCGTGTCATCGGGCGGTCCGAAATGGCATCAAGACGAAAATGGGCGACCATCTCCCGGGCCATCGCCAGATCCTTGTCGGAGACGCGCCAGCCAAGTTGCTCGCGCCGCCCCAGAAGCAGCACTTCCAGAACTGTCAGTCGCGTGCGAAGGGTTTGCGCCTGCGGCATGTAGCCGACCCGCCACGACGCAGGTGCAGGACCTGACTTGTCCGACCGCGCCGCAGGGCTGTCGGCGGACGCATCCGCAGCATTGTCCAGAACGACCTCTCCTGCACAGGGCAGCGCCCCCGCAAGCGCCGCAAGCAAGGTGGATTTTCCGGCACCATTTGGACCGACAACCGCCGTGACCAGCCCGCCCGCGAGGGTCAGGTCGATCCCGGAGATGATGGATCGCCCACCGCGCTCAACGCCGAGATTCGTTGTCCTCAAGACCCTCTGGCTTGCATCAAGGCGGCTCATGATCCCGTTTCCTTGTGGCTTATGATGACGGCCATCAACATCGGAATGCCGGCGATGGAGGTAATGATGCCAACCGGAATCGAAGCGCCCGGCGAGATTGCCTTGCCGATGACAGAGGCCGCGATCAGAATGATTGCGCCGCACACGGCGGCCATCGGAAGGCCGTAGCGATGGTCTTCGCCAACGAGCGCGCGGCCGACATGGGGCGCGATCAGACCGACGAACCCGATGGTTCCGACAAAGGAAACGGCTGCCGAGGTCAGCAAGGCGACCATCAGAAACGTCCGCTTCCGCAGCGACCGGACGTTGAGGCCGAGGCTGGCCGCGTTTGCGTCCCCGAGCCGAAGGGCAGTGAGGTTCCAGCTGTCCCTGACGATGAACGGCAAGCAGGCGATCATGATGACCGCGCAAACGGCGACACTGGTCCATGTTGCCTTGAGCATGCTTCCGAACAGCCAGAATACGATCTGCTGCAGCACTTCCGGCGAGGCCATGAACTGCAGCAGCGACTGCAGGGACTGGAAAAAGAACAGAACGGTGATGCCGGAAAGAACCAGCATTTCCGGCGTCGCCCCGCGCCACACCGCGATGGTATAGACAATACAGCAGGCCAGCACGGTCATGGCGAATGCCGATATCGGCACCGCGAGATAGCTCGGCAACCATCCGAAATTACCGAACATGATGGCAAGGGCCGCCCCGAAACCGGCCGAGGCCGAAAACCCGAGGGTGAACGGGCTGGCCAACGGGTTGTCCAGAATGGTCTGCATCTGCAGGCCGGAGATCCCGAGACAGCCCCCGACCAGAACGCCCATGATGGTCTGTGGCAGCCGAAGCTGCCACAGGATTGTTGCCGCCGCCCGGTTCTCACCGGACGGACCAGCCAGGAGCGCGGTCCAGACGTCGGCGATCGACATGCCGGACGGACCGGTCGCCAGATCGACCAGCATGAGTATAACAAGCACCAGAACAGCAGCTCCGAGCTGCCCTGCCTTCCGGGCACCTGCATGCCTGTAACTGTCCTCTGCCCGCGCCTGCGTCATGGACCGAGCCATCACTTGTTCGCCGGATCAAGCGGCATCACGTAGATGCCATCTGCCTCGATGGGCAGCCACTCGTGGTAGAACGCCTTGATCTCGGCAGCCGGATCGATGTCCGCAAAGGCCTCCGGATAGAGCAGCTTGGCGATATATCGGGAATAGATGAAATCGGACAGCGTGCGAGCGCCGCCATGATAAATGGCGTGAACGTCACCATTCTGTACGGCCGGAAGATCAGCCCAACCCGAACGCGTCAGGTAGGCGCGCATCCGCTCCCGGGCGAGGTCTTCATCCGCTCCGAAACCGACGATCACCGCAGCAGGCTTGTTGACCCATTCCGAGCCGGCCAGAAGAATGATGTCAGGCTGCTGGCCAATGACATATTCCGGGTTCAGCGGGCCCCAGTTCTCGATCTGCCCCTTGGCAATATTGATGCCCCCGAGGTTTTCGATCACCGTGCCCCACATGCCATCGCCATAGCTGTTGCCAATCGCGTCCGGACCGTTCTGGGCCAGCTCAACATAGACCTTCTTTTCGGACGGACCGGCTTCCGCAACGCGGGCCATGGTGTCCTCATAGCGTTCCTTGTAAAGCGCTGCGAGCTTCTCGGCGCGATCTTCCGATCCCATCAACTTGCCCAGGGCAAGCGTGGAGGCGACATGCCGCTCCAGGGTTTGCGCGTTGTAATCGACGACGACAACCGGAATGCCGGCGTTCTCGAACTGCTTGACCTTCTCGCCCAGCGCGTTCCACGACCAGGCAGCCAGGATCACGAGGTCCGGCTCGAGCGAAATCACCTTTTCGATCGAGAAGGTACCGGTCTCGGTGTCCCCGACATCCGGAATATCGGCAATTTCCGGCATCGCCTTGAGATAGGCCTCGAACTGCTTGGGACGCCAATCCTTCCAGGGTGACAGCGAAATACCGACCACCTTGTCCATGGCTCCCGGACCGGCAATCGCGTTGTAGTCTTCATAGTAGAAGCTGAGGACCACTTTTTTGGCCGGTTCCGGCAGCGTGACCGTGCGACCTAGTACATCGACGGCACTGACTTCAGCCTGTGCGGCGGTCGCAATCGAAAAGAGAGCAAATAGCGCCATGCCTATGGCGCGAGGGATAGAACGCAAGCGCATTCATAGTCTCCGTGCTTGGGTGGACCTTCAAAGGTCCAGGGTGAAGAGAGTCGGGTGTGTTGGGGAAATGGGAGCGAGCATTCTGTCTCGGAAAACCATGCCGTCGCCGGATTGACGCCAGCCAATCAGACTGCGGAATGACTGACGCGTTAGCGCGCAACGGCATCCGCACGAACGGCAGCAGGACGGAGGTCAGGGCGAGGTTCAGCGGTTCAGGACATGGACCTTGCCGCGCCATCCGGCCTGTCCTGCCGATAGGCAGAGCTCAGGGATAGCGGATCACGGCTGTGCAGACGCTGACGGGCAGCAGAATGGCAACCGACTGCCCTGACCGAACTGGTCTTTTCCGAAAGAGAATGTCAGGCGTTCGACGGCGGCGCCCGGGCTCCGAGTGGTCGCGCGTGACTTTGCCTGATGGCGTCGACCGAAACCGCGATCAGACGCCCCTGAAAGACAGCGGGAAGGCTGGAGGCAAAGATGAAGAACGGCTGATGGGGGGCAAGATGAAGAGTGGCGAAGACGCAAGGATGTGACGAGCCGGCCCCCGTCTGGTCGGGAGCCTTGTCACTCTCACTGAGCGCATTGCCATCCTCGTCGACAAGGACGGTGAGGGTGCCCTGCCCCGTACATATAACGATCGGGTAGGCGCTCGCGGAGTTCTGACCCGGCATCATTCCGAGCGGCACAAGCGCGGCAAGAAACACACCGAGCGCCAGAAGCCAGGTCATGGCCTCTTGCGCGGGCGATCGTGCCCCTCTTGATGTCCACGTTTGCTTGCGAGTCACTTTCGGCCCCGATGCGAATGCCCCTTCCTAAGCACCCTTTTGAAGCCCTTTCAACGCTGTGGGTTCACCTGTGACAATCTGTCAACTGAAGATTGCCGCCTGCCCTGATTGGCAAAAGCCTCATTGCCATTGCCGACAATGCCCACCGGCCCGCCCGCCGCGGCGCACGCAAACGGAATCCGGGGTTCATCAAACTGTGTTGTAATACGATTACGGGAAGGGAGCCGTGTCGCGGCGCCACCCACAGGTTGGTTCAGCCGAGCGGCAGAGAGATTTTCCGGAAGCCACAAGGAGCCACCATGACAGAAAATCGCCAACCCGACCTCTCCGACCTGTCGTTCGACGAACTGGACGAACACAATTTCCCCCGAGCCGAAGAAAACGACTTTGACCGTGTTGTCGAACGCGCGATGTCCCGCCGCGGCTTCCTCGGTGGCGTACTCGCCTTCGGTTCAGGCGCAGCGGTCATGGGAACCGGTCTTCTGGACAGCACTTCGGCACAGGCCCAGGCAGCCTCCCGCTTCGCCTTCACGCCGATCGCGGCCCAGACCGACGGCACCGTGCATGTGCCGGAAGGCTATGACTGGAAGCTGCTGGCGCGCTGGGGCGATCCGTATTTTTCCGGCGTTGATGCCTTCGATCCGGAAGCCGGCGTCTCGCTGGAAGCTTCCGACAAGGTCTTTGGCGAAAACACAGATGGCATGGAGAGCTTCGTCTTCAACGGCCACCAGCTTCTGGCAATCAACCACGAATACGTCAATCCGAAGGTTAATCTGCCCCAGACCGGCGGCGAGACCGAGACCGCCGAAGACGCGCTGAAACTCCAGAACATGCAGGGCGTCTCGGTCATCGAGATCGCCGAGGACGACGCCGGCTGGTCAATCGTGCTCGACAGCCCGTTCAACCGCCGCATTCACCACAATACGCCGATGAAGATCTCCGGTCCGGCGGCAGGCCACGACCTCTTGAAGACCGAGGCCGACCCGACAGGAACGTCTTCGCTCGGCACCATGAACAACTGCGGATCCGGCAAGACCCCCTGGGGCACCTATCTGACCTGCGAAGAAAACTTCAACACCTACTTCGGCACCACCGAAGCCTCGCAGGACCAGAAGCCGATCGAACGGCCCTTCGGTTATGACCGTTACGGCATCTCCAACGAGGGCCGCTACGGCTACGAGAAGTTCGACCCCCGGTTCGACTTTTCGAAAAACCCGAACGAACCGAACCGTTTTGGCTGGATCGTCGAGATCGATCCGACCGCCCCGGACAGCACCCCGGTGAAGCGCACCGCCCTCGGCCGTTTCAAGCATGAGAATGCCGAAGTCGTCCTCTCCCGCGACGGACGCGTGGTCGTCTACCTCGGTGACGACGAGCGCGGCGAGTTCCTCTACAAGTTTGTCTCCAACGGCAGCTATGTGCCGGGCGGGCCCACAGATGGCCTGCTTGACGACGGCATGCTTTATGTCGCGAAATTCAACGATGACCAGTCCGGCGAGTGGCTGGCCCTGACACCGGACACCACCGGCATGCCGCTTGCCGAAATCCTCGTCTATTCGCGCATCGCAGCATCCAAGGTCGGCGCGACCACCATGGACCGGCCGGAATGGGTGGCCGCCAACCCGCATGCGGTCGAAGCCTACTGCTGCCTGACCAACAACAAGAACCGCGGCGTCAAGACCAATGCCGGGGGCGACGAGACGCCGATCGGTGGACCAAACCCGCGCGAGGCCAACAAATACGGCCAGATCGTCCGCTGGTTCCCGCACAGCGATGACCATGCCTCATCGACCTTCGACTGGGATCTCTATGTAATGGCGGGCAACCCGACGGTTCACAAGGATGCCTATGCCGGTTCGGAAAACGTGACCGAGGGCAATCTCTTCAACTCGCCCGACGGCATGGCCTTCGACACAAGCGGCATCGTCTGGATCCAGACCGATGGCGACGACAGCAACGAGGGCGACTTTGCCGGCATGGGCAACAACCAGATGCTGGCCGGAGATCCTGTCACAGGCGAGATCGCCCGTTTCATGACCGGCCCGAACGGCTGTGAAGTCACCGGTCTCTGCTGGTCGGCCGACCGACGTACAATGTTCGTCGGCATCCAGCACCCGGGCTCCAACTGGCCGGACGGCCGCGAGCTGACGCGCTCCTCGGTGATCGCGATCAAGCGCGCCGACAATGGCCTCGTCGGCTGACCTGTAACTCGCATGGCTCCGGACACTGTCCGGAGCCATGTTTCAAAGGGTGCAAAGCCAGTTCAAACGGGCAAGCCTCTGGGACCGGGCATTTGCCCGGCTCAGAAATCCCAGTCTTCGTCTTCCGTCGCGACTGCCTTGCCGATGACATAGGACGAGCCGGAGCCGGAGAAGAAGTCGTGGTTCTCGTCCGCGTTTGGTGAGAGGGACGCCATGATCGCCGGGTTCACCTGGCAGACGCTGTCCGGGAAGAGCGGTTCGTAGCCGAGATTCATGAGCGCCTTGTTGGCGTTGTAGTGGAGGAAGTGCTTCACATCTTCCGTCAGTCCGACACCGTCGTAGAGGCTTTCGGTGTATTTGCTTTCGATCTCGTAGAGATCAAACATCAGCGCGAAGGCAAAGTCCTTGGTTTCCTGCCGCTCGGCCTCCGGCAGCCGCTCCAGCATCCGCTGGAACTTGTAGCCGATGTAATAGCCGTGCACGGCCTCGTCGCGAATGATCAGACGAATGAGATCAGCCGTGTTGGTGAGCTTGGCCCGGCTCGACCAATGCATCGGCAGGTAAAACCCTGAGTAGAACAGGAAGCTCTCCAGAAAGACGCTGGCGACTTTCTTCTTCAGCGGCGAAGACGCTGCATCATATTCATTCAGGATCAGCCGGGATTTCGCCTGCAGGAATTCGTTTTCCTCCGACCAGCGGAAGGCCTCGTCGACATCCGTCGTGCGGCAAAGTGTCGAAAAGACGGAAGAATAGCTGCGCGCATGCACGGCCTCCATGAAGGCGATGTTGGTGAGGACGGCCTCCTCGTGCGGCGTCAGTGCATCGGCCATCAGCGCAGGGGCGCCGATCGTATTCTGAATGGTGTCGAGAAGCGTCAGCCCGGTGAAAACCCGGATGGTCAGCTGCTGCTCGTCATCGTGAAGCGTTGCCCAGCTCTGGATGTCGTTGGACAGCGGCACCTTTTCCGGCAGCCAGAAATTGACCGTCAGGCGGTTCCAGATTTCCAGGTCCTTCTCGTCCTGCAGCCGGTTCCAGTTGACGGCCTTGGGCACATTGCGCGCAAGACCCGATACGGGCGTATGGATGGTCATGATCAAGGTTTCCTAAAGCGAGCAGGAGACGCAGCCCTGCACTTCCGTGCCCTCAAGGGCCATCTGGCGCAGACGGATGTAGTAGATGGTTTTGATGCCCTTCTTCCAGGCATAGATCTGGGCGCGGTTGACGTCCCGCGTCGTCGCGCTGTCGCGGAAGAAAAGCGTCAGGGAGAGGCCCTGGTCGACATGCTCGGTCGCGGCCGCGTAGGTATCGATGATCTTCTCCGGGCCGATCTCATAGGCATCCCGGTAGAACTCGAGATTGTCGTTGGTCATGAAGGCAGCCGGGTAATAGACCCGGCCGATCTTGCCTTCCTTGCGGATCTCGATCTTCGAGACGATCGGATGGATCGAGGATGTGGCGTTGTTGATGTAGCTGATCGAGCCCGTCGGCGGAACGGCCTGGAGGTTGCGGTTGTAGAGCCCGTCCGCCATGACGGCCTCCTTCAGCGCCTGCCAGTCGGCTTTGGTGGGAAGATCAATGCCTGCTGCCTCGAAGAGTTGCCTCACCCGTTCGGTTTTCGGCTCCCACGTGCGCTCGGTGTATTTGTCGAAGAACGACCCGTCCGCATATCGGCTCTTCTCGAACCCCTTGAAGCTCCTGCCGCGCTCGCGCGCCAGGGCGCTGGAGGCGCGGATGCAATGATAGGCAACCGCATAGAAATACATGCTGGTGAAGTCGACGCCCTCATCCGACCCGTAGTGGATGCGTTCGCGGGCAAGGTAGCCGTGAAGGTTCATCTGGCCGAGACCGATGGCATGGCTTTCGTCGTTGCCCCGGCGCACGGAAGGCACGCTGTCGATGGCACTCATGTCGGAGACGGCGGTCAGGGCGCGCACCGCCGTTTCCACGGTCGCGCCAAGATCGCCGCCATCCATCGCCTTGGCGATGTTGAGGGAGCCGAGATTGCAGGAAATATCCGTGCCGAGATGGCTGTAGGAGAGATCGTCGTTGAACTCCGATGCCTCGTTGACCTGCAGGATCTCCGAGCAGAGGTTCGACATGTTGATGCGGCCGTCGACCGGATTGGCCCGGTTGGCGGTGTCCTCGAACAGGACGTAAGGATAACCACTCTCGAACTGGATCTCGGCGATGGTCTGGAAGAAACTGCGCGCCCGGATTTTCTTCTTGCGGATGCGCGGGTCGTCGACCATCTCGCGGTATTTTTCCGTGACCGAAATCTGCGAGAACGGCATGCCGTAGACCCGCTCCACGTCGTGGGGCGAGAACAGATACATGTCGTCATCGTCCTTCGCGAGTTCGAAGGTGATGTCCGGGATGACGACGCCGAGGGACAGGGTCTTGATGCGGATCTTCTCGTCCGCGTTCTCGCGCTTGGTATCGAGGAAGCGCAGAATGTCCGGGTGATGGGCGTTGAGGTAGACCGCGCCAGCACCCTGACGTGCGCCGAGCTGATTGGCGTAGGAGAAGCTGTCCTCCAGAAGTTTCATCACGGGAATGACGCCGGATGACTGGTTCTCGATCCCCTTGATCGGCGCTCCGGCCTCGCGAATGTTCGTCAGGAGCAGCGCCACGCCGCCGCCGCGCTTGGAAAGCTGCAGCGCGGAATTGATGCCGCGCCCTATCGACTCCATGTTGTCTTCAAGACGCAGCAGAAAACAGGAGATCAGTTCACCGCGCTGCTTCTTGCCCGCGTTGAGAAAGGTCGGCGTTGCCGGCTGGAAACGGCCGGAAATGATCTCGTCCATCAGCCGCATGGCGAGGTCCTCGTCGCCGGCAGCCAGCGCCAGCGAGACCATCACGACCCGGTCCTCGAAGCGCTCGAGGTAGCGCTTTCCGTCGAAGGTCTTCAGCGTATAGCTCGTGTAGTATTTGAACGCGCCGAGAAAGGCCGGAAAGCGAAACTTGCGGGCATAGGCCGCCTCGAAGATCGCCTTGACAAATGCCGCGTCGTATTGCTCCAGCACCTCTTGCTCGTAGTAACCCTCGCGCACCAGATAGCCGAGCTTTTCCTCCAGCGAATGGAAGAATACGGTGTTCTGGTTGACGTGCTGCAGAAAATACTGGCGCGCAGCCTGACGGTCGGCGTCAAACTGGATTCTGCCGTCCGCATCGTAGAGGTTCAGCATCGCGTTGAGCGCGTGGTAGTCGAGATTTGTCGCCGGGCTTGCCGGACGCTCTAGGACTGTCGTTTCCAAAATTCTGTCATCCCGTGTTGGACGCGGTAGAGGTCGGTGTCGGTTCCGGCAAGCTCGAAACGGTAAAGCAGCGGAACGCCGCATTTCTTCGACACGACATCTCCGGCATAGGCGAAGAAGGGCCCGAAATTGCGATTGCCGGAGGCAATCACGCCTTTCAGTAAGGAGCGGTTCGCAGCATCGTTGAGAAACCGGATCACCTGACCTGGCACAGCACCCCGGCCCTCACCGTCGGAATAGGTCGGCACGACCAGGACAAAGGGCTGCCGGACGAGCGGCAGCGCTTCGGACTTGTTGCGAGGGATACGGACCGCCGGAGCCTTCAGCTTGTCGATGAACCGGTGCGTGTTCCCGGATGCGCTGGAGAAATAGACAAGTGTGCCCACGTCATGGACGCCGCGCCGGGCTCAGCCGAGTGCTGCGATCTTGTCCGGCCGAAAGCCGGCCCAATGCTCGCCCATCGCCTCCACGACCGGAACCTGCCGGTAGCCTAGCGACTGCACGTGCTGGAAGGCATCCGAGTCTTCGCTCAAATCGATAATTTTATAGTCGACGCCGCGCTGGTCGAGCGCACGGTAGGTCGCATTGCATTGAACGCAGGAAGGCTTGCTGTAAACAATAACGGTCATGTCTCTTGCACCCCGAAGATGTGTTTCTTGAATGTTGGACGGCAAGAGGCACGAGAGAACGTGAGCATGAACTCACGCCATCAAGCGTCGCCCGGACCCGCCGTCCGATGACGTTGTTCATTCAAGGCAGGTCTCCTGGCTCACGGGTCCAAGCCCTGTCATCCACCTTCCCGGGATCTCCCAGTGGTTTTCCGGATGACGGCTCGCCGTTCACAGTTGCGGGGGCAGCGCCGGATTTGCCCATCAAGGCAAGGCTCACCGGCTTCCCTCTTAGCCGGCAATTCAAAAGAATCGCCAGACCTCGAATACTAGATACAGTATGGGGCGCACTTCTGAAGTCAACATGAAGCGTCAGAAGGCGAAAATTTGGATGGGGAAAATCCCGCGATCCTCAACGTTTCCGCCGATTACGGACGACGTCAGGAATGTGGACGTATCCCGCTCCTGTGCTCTCGGGCAAAGGCGTGCAGGAAACATCAACAGCGTTGACATTCAACCGCAAAAGAAGTTCAAGAAGCTGGATGGTTCCCGGTCGTCAAACGATACGTCCGGGATGAAAAGGGAACACGGTAAGGTGTAGCCAACAGGCGCCAATTCCGTGACTGCCCCCGCAACTGTAGGCGGAGAGTCGCCCTGTAAAATGCCACTGGGACAACGGCAACATGCCGGATCTTCCGGGAAGGCTCAGGGAAGCAATGACCCGCAAGTCAGGAGACCTGCCATCGACGTTCAACCAAGCCTGGCGGGGATGCCGGGACAAGGATCGAGATGGCTCAGGCAAATCACGTATTTCATGCCAGACTGCAACCAGCAGGCCCTTTCATCGTGTCCCGCGCACGTCGCCACGACCGACGAAAGTCCGATCAATGAACAAATATTCCACCTGCATGCTTGCGGCAATCGGAGGGATTGCCCTTGCAGGAAACGCATTCGCCGACGACACCTCCTATCCGCTCACGATAGAGAACTGTAGCCAGTCCATTACGTTTGAGGCTGCGCCGGAGCGCGACGTCACCGTGGGGCAATCCGCGACGGAAATCCTCTATTCGCTTGGCCTTGGTGACAAGGTCGTCGGCACGTCCGTCTGGTTCAGCGATGTTCTGCCGGAATATGCCGACTTGAACGCCGGCATTGAGCGCATCGCGGACAACGACCCGAGCTTTGAGAGCGTCGTCGCCAAGAAGCCCGATCTGGTGACCGCAACCTACGAGTGGCATGTCGGGCCGCAGGGCATCGTGGCAACCCGCGAGCAGTTTCATGACGTCGACATTCCGACATACATTCTGCCGACGGACTGCGTGAAGGACAACACGCTCGGCGGCGACGGTACGCGGCTGGAAATGTACAACACGGACGCGTTGCATCAGGCAGTTCTCGAGCTGGCCGAAATTCACAATATCAAGGACAAGGGTCAAGCTCTTGTCGAAAAGCTGAAGGCACGCGAGGAAGCTGCGGTCGACAAGGCAAGATCGACTGATGTCGGCGACGTCTCTGCCGTTTTCTGGTTCTCGTCCGCCGAAATGGACGTCGACCCCTATGTCGCGGGCCGCAAGGGCGCACCGGGCTGGATGATGGAAAAACTCGGCATCCGCAATGTGGTGGAAAGCGACGAGGAATGGCCGACTGTCGGATGGGAAACGATTGCCAAGGCCAACCCGGACATCATCGTTGTAGCAAGAATGACTCGGCGCCGTTTCCCGGCGGACGATGTGGAAAAGAAGATCGAATTCCTGAAGACAGATCCCGTGGTTAGCGAAATGGACGCCGTAAAGTCGGGTCGTATCCTGATCATGGACGCGCATTCCATGGACCCCTCCATCCGCAATGTTTCCGCGCTGGAAATGCTCGCGGACGAGTTGCCACAACTGAAATAGAAGTCAATTCGGCATGATATCCATACGGCCCGGTCGCTGGCCGGGCCGCTTCGCAGGCGTCACCTCAAAGCTCACAATCCTGGCCGTTGCCCTCATCGTGGGAGCAGCGATCGGTGAGACGCGCATTCCGTTCCAGACTGTGCTGGAGGTCCTGGCCAACAAGGTTTTCGGACAGTCCTTTCCCGTCGATGCGATCGACCAGGGGATCGTCTGGAACTACCGGCTGAGCCGTGCCTTCGTGGCAGCATCCTGCGGCGCGGGACTGGCCGTGTCAGGGCTTGTTCTGCAGACGCTGCTGCGCAATGCGCTGGCAGATCCCTACATCCTCGGCATCTCCGCGGGCGCTTCCACAGGTGCAGTTGCCGTGACCATAGCCGGTGTCGGGGGCGGGCTCATCTCCCTGTCGGTCGGCGCTTTCGCGGGCGCACTGGTTGCCTTCGCGCTGGTCATCTGCCTAGCCCGGATGGCCGGGGGCTTTTCAGCAGCATCGACGGGTCAGGTCATTCTGGCCGGTGTCGCGGGCGCTCAACTTTTCAGTGCGCTGACGTCACTGATGATTGCGCGCTCCGCCAATGCGGAACAGGCACGCGGCATCATTTTCTGGCTGCTTGGCAACCTGTCCGGCGTGCGCTGGCCGGATGTCTGGCTGGCGACCCCGGTGGCTCTTCTGGTGTTTCTGGTGATCCTGCTCTACGCCCGGGCTCTCGACGCCTTCACGTTCGGCTCGGACGCAGCGGCATCGCTCGGCATCGAGGTGCGCAAGGCCCAGGCAGTCCTGATCGGAGCCGCCGCACTCGTCACCGCGGTCATGGTGAGCATCGTTGGCGCCATCGGGTTTGTCGGTCTCGTCGTGCCCCACGCCGCCCGTTTCATGGTCGGCCCGCAGCACATGCGGCTCATCCCGGTGACAGCCGTTTCCGGAGCGGTTTTTCTGATTGCGGCGGATATTGCTTCGCGAATAGTCATTCCCGGTCAGGTGCTTCCGATCGGTGTGGTCACGGCCCTGGTCGGCGCGCCGGCGTTCGCCATCGTGCTGGTGGTCAAGTCGGGAGGCCAACGATGATCCTTTGCGCACAGGCACTGGGCTGGACGACCAACAGGACCCCGATTGTCAGCGACATCGATCTGCGCATCGAAACCGGTGAAGTGTTCTGTCTCGTCGGCCCGAACGGATCCGGCAAGTCGACGCTCCTGCTGCTGCTCGCCGGTCTTCGCCGGGCGACCAGCGGCAGCGTCAGGCTGGGGGACCAGGACCTTGGAACGTTCACGCGCCGGGAAATCGCCAGAAGAATTGCAATCGTAGTTCAGCAGCTCGAGACCTCCGACCGCCTGACAGTGCGCGAGACGGTGGAACTCGGACGCACGCCCTGGCTCGGTCCGATATCACCCTTTGGCGACAACGATGAACGGATTGTCGAAGAGGCTCTTGCAAAGACAGACATCGCTCATCTCGCGGACCGGCGGTGGCAAACCCTTTCGGGCGGCGAACGCCAGCGGGCGCACATCGCACGCGCCCTCGCCCAGCAGGCGGAAATTCTCATTCTCGACGAACCGACCAACCATCTCGACATCCATCACCAGCTTTCGATTCTCGAGCTGGTCCGGACGCTTCCCGTAACCGTCATCATGGCGCTCCATGACCTCAACCAGGCGATGGGGTGTGACCGGATCGGCGTGATGCATCAGGGCCGTCTGGAGGCTGTCGGAACTCCGTCGGAGGTCCTTGCAGAAGACAGGATCGCAGATGTCTTCAAGGTCGCCGTCCGCCCGGTTGTCGATCCCTCGAAAGGTGACAGCTTCCTGCGCTTCGACCTCCCCGGCAGGTCTCAAGCAGGAAACAGACCGTGAAAGCTCTCCTGCCTGGCCCATTCCCTGTTCGACAGGGGGAAGAACTAGACAGGTCCTGCAGGTTCCAGGGCCATGGAGGGCGCCGCCTCAATACGGTTTCGGACAAATTGCCGAGGCGAACGACCCATCACTCGCTTGAAAGCAGCCCCAAAAGCGCTTTCGGAGTTATAGCCGAGCGCCGAGGCAACCGCCGGGATACTCTCGGATGAACTCGTCAGCCTCTCGCTGGCAAGCAGCATGCGCCAGCGCGTCAGGTAGTCGATCGGCGTCAACCCCACTGTCTGCTTGAATTTCAGAGCGAATGCGGTCCTGGACATGCCGACACTGCGGGCGAGCTCCTGCAAGGTCCAGCGCCGCGCCGGATCGACGTGCATCTGATCAATCGCGTTGCCCATCTGCTTGTCTGCGAGCGCGAACAGCCATCCGACGCGTCCCTGGATCGCCTCTCCCAGATATAGCCGCAATGCCTGCAGCAACATGAGATGCGCCAGATGTTCAGCCACAAGACTGCTTCCGGGCCGACGGTCCCGCAACTCCTGGCGCATCCGATCCAGAAGCCAGCGCAGAAAGGCCTGATCGACCTCGTCGCGTATATGGACGACCGGCGGAAGAATGCCGAGCAGGATTTCGGCGTGATCACCGACCAGAGTGAAGCGGCTGCCGGCGAGAAAGAAATCTCCTCCACCGTTACAAAGTGCAATACCGCCACGTTTGGCAGGTTCAAAGACGGCATTGGCGTCGGCAGGCGGCACGCTCAGATCGCTTGCAAGCAGGAACGGACGCCCCTTGGTCATGAGAAAACAGTCGCCTGTCTGCAGTCTGACAGGGTCGGTCATCCCTTCCACCAACAACCAGCATTCGCCGGCAATCACCGCGTTGCACTTGATGCCATCGTAGTGCGGAAACTGAACCGCCCAGTCGCCGCCTGCTTCGAATCCGGCGGAGACGTAGCTGCGCGGCTTCAGCAGGGCGAGAATATCGGAGAGGGGATCCATTTGGATTTCTGAACGATTGCGACGAATACACGGACGTTAGAGCATGGATCGTTCGCCGTCCAGACGTCATCTGTCTTCATGGCTTGAGGGCGATCCTTCGAGCCGGAACACGTACCGAATGACAGGAGTTACAGATGATCGTTGTTACCGCGCCCACAGGTAATATCGGAAACCAGGTTCTTGCAGGGCTCCTCAAGAGCGCGGCGCCCGTTCGCGTCATCGCCCGCGATCCCTCAAAACTGCCGGAAGACGTGCTGAGCCGCGTCGATGTTGTCGAGGGGTCGCATGGTGATGCCGCTGTCGTATCGAAAGCTTTCGAGGGGGCCGATCGCCTGTTCTGGCTGGTCGCGGCCGATCCGCGGGCGCCAAGTGCAGAGGCAGCCTTCGTCGACTTCGCCCGGCCGGCCTTCGAAGCTCTCAAGACAAGCGGCGTCAAGCAGGTCGTCAGCATTTCCGCACTGGGGCGCGGCTGGCCGAAGGACGCTGGTCATGTCACGGCGAGCTTGAAGATGGATGATCTGCTCGCCAGTACCGGTGTCAGCTATCGAGCACTCGCATGCCCCAGCCTGATGGAAAACACCCTGCGGCAGGCCTCACTGATCAGGGATCACGGTGCCTACTACTGGCCGACACCTGCCAACCTGAAAGAGCCCGCCTGCGCCACCCGCGATGTTGCCGCCGTTGCGGTACGGTTGCTGCTTGACCCAGACTGGACCGGCATCGAATCCATTCCGATGCTTGGCCCGGAGGATATTTCGTTCAATGAGATGATGGAGATCATCTCGGATGTGATCGGAAAGCCTGTGAAGTATCATCTGACGACGATGGACGATGTGAAAAGCATGATGATCAACAATGGCTCTTCGGAAGGCATGGCCGTGGCCATGGTGAACATGATGATCGCAAAGAACGAGGGCATGGATCATCTGGCAATGCGCACGCCAGCCATCTCGTCCCTCACGCCCACAAGCTTTCGCCAATGGTGCGAAGAGGTCCTTCAGCCAACGCTTGTTGCGTAGAGGGTGCGGATCTCCTGTCCCGGCATTTTCTGGATCGACTTGCGCCTGAAAGGCACCGGCTCTGAGGTCCATACCGTGGCAAGGTCGTCGCAGGTCGTTCGCCGGCGCAGAATTTCAATCACCCTCGAAAACCCGACCGCCCTGAAACCGCCGCGATCCCGGATTGCGGCGGTTCGAACATGGTCGGCGCGAAACGCCTTGCAACGCCCCCTACGAGGCGGGGTCTGCAACCAGCAGGTCCACACCGGCCTCTTTCAGCGCCTGGCACATTGCTTCGCCCGGCCGTCGATCGGTCACCACGCGCGCAATGGAACTCAGGGGGGCCACCTCGAAGACTGCCTGCTTGTCGAACTTCGTGTGATCAGCGAAAACCGTGATCATTTCCGACCGCGCGATCATCGCTCGGGCAATTTCGGCTTCCTGCAGATCGAAATCCATCACCCCTCGCGGACCGATGGCCCCAACCGTCAGAACCGTGTGTCTGGTGTGAAACTTCTCGATCTGCTCGATCGCCAAAGGTCCGAGATTCTCGCCCACTTCTGCACTATAGGCGCCGCCTATCAGGAAAACCTTGCCGTTGCCCCTGGAGCAAATGACGGAGGCGATACGCGGTGAGTTGGTGATGACCAACAGCGAGGGGATGCTGGCCAGACTTTCAGCGACGGCGAAGGTCGTGCTGCCGGTATCGATGAAAAGGGTATCGCCGGGTGCAAACAGCCGCTCGGTCATCGCCGCCATGGCCTGCTTGCCCGGCGCATTTTGCACCAGGCGTTGGGCGAACGGGCTTTCCGTCAATTCCTGCTGGGGCACCGCATCGACCGAGCGGGCACCGCCGTGGCATTTCCGAACCCTGCCCTTTTTCTGAAGACTTGCAAGATCCCGGCGTATGGTCTCACGCGAGACGGTCAGCTTCTCGGCAAGATCGTCAACGGTGACATGCCCCCGCCTGTTGACGAGAAGTTCGATTTCCTGCTGCCGTTCTCTTGGTCGCATACTGATAACCTTGGCGTCGCGCGCCGCTGAATGCCGAGCCGGGAACCGGTCTTGCGCCTCCCGGTGACTCACTTCTTCTCTGTTCTATTTTTCATCCTGTTCCGGTGAATGGAACAGTCGGTGGGCGGAATACCGTCCATCGGCGGAAGTTTCCCGTGCTTTTTTCGATCCTAGGCCGCTCTGGTCGTCCTTTCCTCCGACGGATCCGCCGATCCCTCGATGAGGCCGCGCAGGATTGTGACGGGATGTCGGAGTGTCTGACCGGTTGCCTTCTCCGTCTGGCAGCGGCAGGAAAAGCCTGTGGCGGCGACGGGATCATCGGTGCCCGAGACGGCCGTATTCCAGGATCTTGCGAAGATCTCCAGCGAGGCCTTTCGGTTCTCATGCTCATGCCCCCAAGTTCCCGCCATGCCGCAACAGCCCGTGGCGGGGATCTCGACCGCTAGGCCGCACGCGGCAAACACCTTCCGCCAGCCCTCCTGGGCCACCTGACCCAGAACAGTCTCGCTGCAATGGGGAAGAAGGCGCAGCTTGCCGGCATGAAGGTTGCCGGTATTGAGAGGTGACTGATCCTGTTCAACGAGCTGCGCAAGCAGATCCTGAACCAGCAGCACCTCCGGCGTGCCCTCCGGGTAGTCCCGGCGATAGGACAGGACGACCGCCGGC
>VIRH01000136.1 GCA_008107755.1 Rhodobacterales bacterium | reverse complement strand
GGTTGGGGGTTGGGCGGCGGCTGGGCGCCGGAGAACGTCAAGGGTCTCATCTCGGAAGAAACTCGCCAGCAGATGGCGGACCGGACCCGCTGGGGCAGTCTCCTGGAGAGGTCGTCCGGGAAATCGGGATGAAAGGACCGGCTACAAAACCATTCTGGCTGACGTCTTTCAGGAGCGTTTCATATTCTCCGTCTGTGCGACCGGGGTGGGTGCCTCCGCAATCTTCAGGTCCAGCACAAAATCCCGCCAGGCATTGATCGTGTTGCCCAAATCGAGCCCCGATTTTCAGGTTGCCTCTTGTTCCAAAGTGCGCCGCGTATAGCGATGGCAGCTCCTACAGGTATCATTTGGAAAGATCAGGCCGGCTTCGTCTTCTTCCATCGGATCGTCGAGATGTGTTGAGGCTTCTGAGCGAAATCCAAAGGCCAGAAATTCTGAATTTATCCGGTTCCTGTCATTTTCATCTCGCGATCTCTCCTGCCAGAAGCTCCCTTCAGCTCGGATATCCCCGCCTTTTCGCTCAGGCGCAAATACAACCGGACCTTATCGCGATCGTATATTGTGAAAAATACTAATTTCCGTAACTGTAGCAAAGTACGTAGATAAAATTAGGAAGTTTTACGGATGGTGGATAAAAATTTTTAATAGAATGTTGGGTTTCACGTGGATTTTACTACTCAGAGTTTTTCTAAATTAACTTGTCGATGATATTTGCGGTCTATGAAAAAGTTCCCGCCACCGCAGGCGTGGAAAGAAAAGTAGCAAATGAAATTGCAAAAACCGCCGAGCCGAATTTCTCATCTGGTAGGTATGTCGCCTCGCTGCGCCGTCCTGGGCGTGCTTGCGGCGAGTATTCCGACGCTCCTCTTCAGCCTGAGCTGGCTTGATATTGCGGTTGTCGTTCAGACGCAGGCCACGCCCCCGGTCAATTCGGCAAGCCTGCTCCTGAGCGGTGCGGCTCTGTACCTCGCGCGGCGTCCGTTCAGCCGCCCGCATCTGGCTGTTCTTCTCGGTTGCGGCGCTTTTCTGCTCGGCTTGGTGAAGCCTGCTCTTGGGCTTTCCGGACTGATGCAGAGCGTCTGGGTAATCACCAATACAACGCTGATCTGCTTGCTGGCGATCTCCGTCATCCTGTTGTCGCTTCGAAGACCCGTGGCAGCGCAAATGACGGCCTTCGCCGTTCTCGTGCTGCTGAGCCTGTCCGGGCTGGGCCTGCTTTCTTCAGGGGGCGCGATAACGGCCATTTTAATCATGTATGTCAGCGGCCTTCTGGTGGCTGCCGGTGTCCTGATGCGAACGGCGCATCGCGGGCCGGTAAGACGGATGCTTGCTTCCGGGGCCAGTGGCGGGATCGCGCTCGCTCAGGCGGCCGTGCTGGCTCTGGCCCTGATGGGCGTAACATTCGTCACGGTTCAAAGCGCGATCGATGCCACCGTCGTTCCGCTGATCACCGCGGCTATCCTCATGCTGACCTGGCTGGTTCTGGTCAAATTGATGCCCTTCCTGTCGAAGGCGACGGATGCGCGTGCGATGACCCCGTCTCAGCTACGCATGGTCAAGGAGCTGGATAAGGCATTGGAAGCGGACGAATTCACGGTGTTCTTTCAGCCTCAGATGGAACTCGCGACCGGCCGCATCGCGGGCGCTGAGGCGCTTGTGCGCTGGAGGCGTCCGGATCAGGGGATGGTGCCGCCCGCGAGCTTTATTCCGATTGCCGAGGAAAGCGGGCGGATTATCGAGATCGGCTATCGCGTTCTGCAAATGGCCTGTACGGAAGCGCTGCTATGGCAACACGAGATGGACCCGGCGGCCCGCCTGTCCGTCAACATTTCACCTGTGCAGCTTCAGGTGCCCGATCTTCTGGAAAATGTCGTCCGTATTCTGGATGAAACCGGCTTTGAGGCAAACAGACTGGTTCTGGAGCTTACGGAGACGGCCCTCATCAGGCGCGGAGAGCCGGGGTTCGATACCATCTGGGCGCTTCATAACCTTGGCATTTCCATCGCCATCGATGATTTTGGGACCGGTTATTCCTGTCTCGCTTATCTCAGTGACCTTCCGGTTCAGTATCTGAAGATCGATCAGTCGTTCGTGCGCAAACTTCATCTGGACCGGGCCTCGGCGACCATCTGCCGAAGCATCGTGGGTCTGGGGCATGGTCTCGGGCAGAAGATCATTGCCGAAGGGATCGAAACCGTCGATCAGGAAGCCTTCCTGAAGAAGGTCAAATGCGAGAAGGGGCAGGGCTATTATTACGCACGTCCGATGAGCAGCGAAGCATTCGCGCTCTGGGCGCATAACCGCAACATCGATCAGGTCAGAAACCTGTCCAATGTGGATCGGAAGGTCATCTGACCGGGGTCAGCTGACGGGCGTTGCAGAGAGGATCAGGCAGTTCCGCTGCTCTGCGGTTGTCCGCCGCCATATCTGGCAAGCATCAGATCGACGCTTTCCTCGATGATCCTTCTGACCTCGGCGCGCTCGGGCACTCTTCCGGAATAGATGCTCGGGTAGAAGGCGCGCGATTTGATCATGCCGAGAAACTGCTCGGCAGCCAGATGCGGATTGTCGATGGCAAGCTTGCCTTCGGACGCAGCGCGTTTCATGAAATCGGCAAAGGCCGTCATCTTGGTCATGCGGTCGTCCATGTCGGCGGCCAGCGCCGGGTCCCGGATTGTTTCGCTGATGATCATGCGGGCAAGGTTCATGAAGCACGGATTGACGAAAAGTTCGCCTTCCGCCCAGCCGAGCCGGATCATGGCATCGCGAATCGGGAGAGCGGGATCGTAGTGCAGTTCCATCGCCATGTTGATCTGATCGACGAGAAGCTGGTTGATCGCCTGGAAGAGAACGTCCTTGCTCTCGAAGTGATTGTAGACAGTGCGCTTGGACACGTTGGCGCGCTCGGAAATGCGGTCCATGCTCGATCCCGCATAACCTTTTTCCTGAAATTCCGCGATGGCGGCTTCAAAGATCTGTTTTCTTTTCGTGTCAGATATGGACATTTCTTCTCAAGACAGCCCCGTCCCGATTGTTGTCAGATTTTCCTGAGCCCCAACCTTTCATCCCAAAAATCGCGCCCTATGTAAACCAGAGCGTTTACAGATGCGGATATTCGCGTTACACTATACGGTGTAGTTTACTTTCCTTAGCCAGACAACGCTAGCCAGCCAAGGGATTTCTTCCTCATGTCCGTCACACTCACCATTAATGGGGAAGCTCGCACACTCGAAGCCGACCCCGACAGCCCACTCCTGTGGGCGCTTCGCGACGAACTGAACATGACCGGCACCAAGTTCGGTTGCGGTATCGCGTCCTGCGGCGCCTGTACGGTTCATCTCGACGGCATGCCGATCCGCTCCTGCCAGACCATGGTCGGCGATGTGGAAGGCACGAATATCACGACGATCGAAGGCATCGACGGCAAGGCTGCCTCCGCTGTCCAGGCCGCCTGGAACGAGCTGGACGTGCCGCAATGCGGCTATTGCCAGTCCGGCCAGATCATGGCGGCAACCGCTCTTCTGACGGACACGCCCAAGCCCTCCGACGAGGATATCGACGCCGCGATGGACGGCAACGTCTGTCGCTGCGCCACCTATGCCCGCATTCGCAAGGCGATCCATCTCGCCGCCGACAAGATGGAGGCCTGAGCCATGTTGCATTTCCTCAAGAAACCAATGGAAGTACCGCAGCCGAGCCGCCGTACCTTCCTGAAATTGTCGGCCGGAACCGCGGGCGGACTGATGCTGGCCGTCAATCTGCCGCGCACCGTCGAGGCGGCCGCGGACGCTGGCGGGGACTTCGTCCAGCCCTTCGTGCATATCCGCCCTGACAACACTGTTGCCGTGATTTCCAAGCACATCGAAATGGGCCAGGGCACCGCTTCGGGTCTGTCGACGCTGGTCGCCGACGAACTGGATGCCGCCTGGGAGCAGGTGACGATCGAATTCGCGCCGTCTGATCCGAAGGTCTACGCCAATGCCGCTTTCGGCATGCAGGGCACCGGCGGATCCACCGCCATGGCGTCGTCCTTCATGCAGTACCGGCAGGCAGGCGCGGCCGCAAAGGCGATGATCGTCGCGGCTGCTGCGAAGGAATGGGACGTTCCGGCGTCCGAGATCAGCGTCTCGAAAGGCGTCGTCTCGCATGCGTCCGGCAAGTCGGCAACGCTCGGCGAACTTGCCGGCCTTGCCGCCAGCGAGGCCGTGCCCGAGGAGCCGAAGCTCAAGACACCCGACCAGTGGGTCTACATCGGCAAGTCCTTCCCGCGCGTCGACGTGAAGAACAAGACGGTCGGCGCGCCGAACAGCTTCACGATCGATTTCCAGACGGATGGCCTTCTGGTCGCGACCGTTGCCCGCTCGCCGCGTTTTGGTGGCAAGCTGAAATCCTTCGATGCAGCCGAGGCGAAGAAGGTGCCGGGCGTCGTTGACGTCCTGCAGATCCCGAACGGGGTTGCGGTTCTAGCGCGCTCCACGTGGCCGGCAATCAAGGCACGGGACCTTCTGGAGATCGAGTGGGACGACAGCGAGGCCGAAACCCGCTCCAGCGGTGAAATGGTCGCGGACCTGAAGGAAATGACCGGCAAGCCCGGCGTGAAGGTGCGCGAAGACGGCGATGCGGAGGCCGCACTGGCGGCATCGGCCCGCGTGATCGAAGCGGATTACGACTTTCCGTTCCTCGCCCACGGCGCCATGGAGCCGCTCGATATCGCGATGAAGTTCGACGGTGATATGGCGGAATTCTGGTTCGGCTCCCAGATCCAGACGATCGATCACAATGTCGCCGCCGCCGTTCTGGGTATCGATCCGGACAAGGTGAAGATCAATACCCTGTTGGCCGGGGGCTCCTTCGGCCGCAGGGCTCAGGCGAACGCCCATCCGGTCGCGGAAATCGCCTCGCTGGCCCTTGCGATGCGAGACGCCGGCCTGGAGCCAGCGCCGGTCAAGATACTCTGGACGCGCGAAGACGACATGACAGGCGGCTATTACCGCCCGATGTCGGCACACCGGATCCGGGTCGGTCTCGATGCGGACAACAATGTCACGGCCTTCAGCTACAACATTGCCGCCAAATCGATCATGAAGGGCACGGCGTTCGAGGCCTTCATGATGACGGGCGGCGTCGACCACACCATGACGGAAGGGGTGCACGATACCACCTACGCCTTTCCGATGATCAACATGGACCAGTCCTTTCAGGAAACGAAGGTACCGGTGCTGTGGTGGCGTTCCGTGGGGCATACCCACACGGCCTATGTCATGGAGACGATGATCGACAGGCTGGCGAAGGAGGCGGGCAAGGAACCGCTGGCCTACAGGCTGGAGCTGATCAAGGACGATCCGCGCAAGGTGGGCGTCCTGAAGCTTGCGGCGGAAAAGGCCGGCTGGGATACACCGCCGGCAGAAGGCCGGTTCCGGGGCATCGCCGCCCACCAGTCTTTCGGCTCCTATGTTGCGGAAGTCGCGGAAATATCGTTCCGGGACGACGGCACGGTTAAGGTCGAGAAGGTCACTGCGGCGGTCGATTGCGGGACGCCGATCAATCCGGACAACATCCGGGCGCAGGTCGAAGGCGGGATCGGGTTCGGTCTCGGCGCGGTTCTGCGCAATCAGGTCACGCTGGCCGACGGTGTGGTCGAGGAAACCAACTTCGACACGTACGTTCCGCTCCGCATGTCGGATATGCCCGAGGTGGAGGTGCACATCGTGCCGTCCAACGAGGCGCCGACGGGCATCGGTGAACCGGGTGTCCCGCCGATCGGCCCGGCTGTCGCCAACGCGATCGCCGCCGCCAAGGGCGAGTGGGTCACCAGTCTGCCGATGACGAAGGCAGGCGTTGTCTGATCGAAAAACGCTTTTTACGACAGAACGAAGGGCCGCCTATGGGCGGCCTTTCTTGCATTCTGCGCCCCATCCTTCGAGACCGCGCTGGCGCGCTTCCTCAGGATGAGGCTGAATGTTTGGTAAGCGACTGTTTCTTGCGGGTGCCTGCGGCAGACGTCTCAGTACTGCCTTCAGCCCTGTGCCTGTGCCGCCGCTGTGTCCCGGTCCTTCTTGCGCATGCGCTCGGAGGCTGATTTCAGCTGGCCGCAGGCGGCGAAGATGTCGCGGCCGCGGGGCGTGCGGATGGGGGAGGCGTAGCCGGCGCGGTTGACGATATCGGCGAATTCCTCGATCCGCTCCCAGTCGGAGCATTCGTAGTCGGTGCCCGGCCAGGGGTTGAACGGGATCAGGTTGATCTTCGCGGGAATGCCCTTCAGCAGGCGCACCAGGTCCAGCGCATCCTTGTTGCTGTCGTTCACGCCCTTCAGCATCACGTATTCGAACGTGATCCGCTTGGCGTTGGAGAGCCCCGGATACTTGCGGCAGGCATCCAGAAGTGCGTCCAGGTTCCACTTCTTGTTGATCGGCACCAGAACGTCGCGCAGCTCGTCATTCACCGCATGCAGAGAGATTGCCAGCATGCAGCCGATCTCGTCGCCCGTGCGGAAGATCTCCGGCACGACGCCGGAAGTCGACAGGGTGATGCGGCGCTTGGAAAGGGACAGGCCGTCACCGTCCGAGGCGATCAGCAGCGCTTTCTTGACGTTGTCGAAATTGTAGAGCGGCTCGCCCATTCCCATCATGACGATGTTGGTCACCAGACGGCCCTCGGAGGGCACGATGGCGCCCTGGGGCGTGTGGGCTTCGGGAAAATCGCCCAGCCGATCGCGTGCGATCAGGATCTGCGAGAGAATTTCCTCGGACGTCAGGTTGCGCACCATCTTCTGGGTGCCGGTGTGGCAGAAGGTGCAGGTCAGCGTGCAGCCAACCTGGGAAGAAACGCAAAGCGTGCCGCGGCCCTCTTCGGGAATGTAGACTGTCTCGACTTCCACCGGCCGGCCGGCGCCGCGCGCGGGAAAGCGGAACAGCCACTTGCGCGTTCCGTCGACGGAGATCAGCTCGGAGACGATTTCCGGGCGGGCAATGGTGAAGGTCTCGTCCAGCTTCTGGCGCAGATCCTTGGCGATGTTGGTCATCTGCGAGAAATCGGAAACGCCACGCACATAAAGCCAGTGCCAGAGCTGGGACGCGCGCATGCGCCACTGTGTCTGCGGGACGCCAATCGTGCCGAGGGCTTCACCGAGTTCTTCGCGGCTGAGGCCGATCAGAGTCGGCTTTTCCTCGCCGGGCACCAGAGTGGCTGCGGCGGAAACTGTCTGCGCGTTCGGATTGTCCCGCGCGATGTCGAGCGTAATCGCCATGTCGTGATCCGTTGTCATCTGCCGTTGCCGTTATAAAGGCGTCACGTGACATGGACGCGGGCAACCGGGTCATCCGTTTGCGAGGATGATGAATTCAAGCGTCTCCCAAACCATAAACTGTCCCGAAAATCAAGTTTTCCAAGGCGCATGGTCGCCATGCACAAATGCATTGCGCAAGCCAAAATGCCCGGAAGGGCGCAGAAGCGCCCGACCGGGAAGGATCAGCATAACGGAAAGGAGGCGACGTGCCTGTTACTTGCAGGCATCCGCAGCGGAGTTGATCGCCGCCGTCACGCCGGAAAGGGAGAACTTGTAGGTCGTTCGCGTGCCGCGGCTGGATTCGCCGCTGACAGTCATTTCCCGACCTGCCTTCATGGCTGCGACGAGCTGGGCTTCGGTCGCAGCGTTCTCCACCCAGGCGCCATCGTTGTTTGTGAAGAGCGTGAAGGCCTTGCCATCCACGTCGACACTAACGGACGATTTGTCCTTGAAAGGATAGCCCACGAGAAGGCTCGGCTCGGACGAAACGCCTTCGCCCGGACGCGAGGTCACGAAGAAGAAGACGTCTCCGTGATTTCGATCTCCCGGAAGCAGCGTCGTCGGCTTGGTCAGCGCATAGCACACCTTCCCGCTGCCGCCGGCCAGCGTATAGACCGCCCAGTCGTTGTGCTGCTTGAGAAGCGTCGGGGTCTGTGCGAAAGCCACTGCACTCGATACGATTAGACCTGCAAGGGCCAGGACCAGCGATTTTGCTTTCATCATCTCCACACCGTTTGGCTCTGAGTTTCTGTCAAATTCAAGTCAACTGCCGTCTGACATATAAACCTTCCTTTAATGATAACTTAAAGGTGGTTACGAAAGGGTTGAAGCTCGGTGACGGCATTCGGTTTTTCGGAAGTCGGGACATAGAGTTGCTTGCCTGTCGAATAAAGGCTCTTGCGTTTAAACGCGGCAACAGTGTGGCAGGACGACGCGGGGCCTCCGGAGATCGGGGTATAATGCCCTGCCGGATCGGCTTCCCCACAAGACCCCCTTTCGAATTATCCTCAACCTGCTAAGAGATTAAAGAGTGGGCGTGTTCCTGTTTGCCGATGCGTTCACGACCCGGGAGTAGAGGGGGAATTCCGCTGTTGGAGCGAGCGCAGTATTTTTCCGGTCTCATCGTCAAGGTGGCGCAAGAGCGCGACAAATCCGCGTTCGTGGAACTGTTTGATCATTTCGCACCGCGCCTGAAGGGATTCCTGATGAAACAGGGGGCGGAAGAAGCGCTTGCGGAGGAAATCGCGCAGGACGTGATGGTGACGCTCTGGCGCAAGGCGGATCTGTTCGATCCGTCAAAATCCTCGGCCAGCACCTGGCTCTACCGGGTTGCGAGAAATCGACGCATCGACCGTCTGCGCCGCCAGAGGTCCGCAGAGCTCGATCCCGATGAACCGTCCCTGCAGCCGACGCCCCTGCCGGATGTCGCCGAAGAAATGGATGCCAGACTGCGCGAGGACAGGGTGCGCGCTGCTCTAGAAAAACTGCCTGCGGAACAGCAGGACGTGGTTCGGATGGCGTTTTTCTCGGGCCTCTCTCACAGCGAAATCGCGGAGAATTCCGGCCTTCCTCTTGGAACCGTCAAGTCGCGGATCAGGCTCGCATTCAGCCGACTGCGACATCTGATCGAGGCCGACGAGGCCATCGACGTCGATTGAATTCAGAAAAACTCTGCTGCACGCCTTGCTGATCAGGTGCCTGGAACGATGCGCCCCTTGCGCATGACCGGGCCGCCGCTGACATGCTTCGGCCGTTCGATCTGCGGGCCGCCGGCGGTGATCGAGCGATCCGCGTAGCGGCCGAGGGCCCTGTGGCGGTCATACATGACGATGGCGCCGGCCATGGCGACGTTGATACAGAATTTTGTGGGGATCTTCACCACATGGTCACATCGTTCGAGCATTTCCGCGGACAGGGAGCCGCGTTCAGGTCCCAGCACATAGGCTGCCTGCAGCGGGTGGCCGAAGCTCGGCAGGTCGATCGAGTCGTCCGTGAGTTCGATCCCGACCAGCTGACAGCCCTTGGGAAGGTCCATGGTATCGACGGAATCCCAGGTGAACACCGGCAGGTGGCCCGGGCTTTTCGATGTGTCCGATGGCGGGGCCTTGCGGATTTTCTGATCCGCATCGACGGTGAAGAAGAAATTCGCGCCGAAGGCGTGTGCCGACCGCATCAATGTGCCGAGGTTCATCCGTTTGGAGAGGCCTTCAGCCCCGACTGCAAAATATCCGCGCATCGTGTCCCGAGTTTTCTGCCTGGAAGGTCCGTGTGATGCCGTCCCGAAGCCTCGGCGTCAAGTGGCTCGTGCGCGGGCAGGGGGGAGGGGCGTGCGGCCGGGAGGCCGCCAGTCGTCGCCTGTGGTCCTCCGTCGGAGCCAGTCACCGTCAGTCGTCGTCGTTCGGCGTCGGCGGGCGGCGCGAAAGCCAGACGACATAGCCGACACCACCGACCAGCATCAGCGCCATGGTGTACCAGGTCAGCGCGTACTGCAGGTGATGATTGCGGAAGTTGATTATGGTCAGGCCCCCGCGCGGGTAGCCTGTCACGTCTTCCGCCGGATCGGCATCAATGAAATAGGGAGCGGTCTCGCCGAGGCCTTCTTGGCGGGAAAAGGCCTTTGTGTCGCGAGAATACCAGAGGTTTTCGTCCGGCGCGTTCTTTTCCAGAAGCGTTCCGCCCGGTTCCGTCGGTCGCAGCAGACCTGTCACGGTCACCTCGTCGGTGTCGGCAGCATCGTCCCGGTCCGGGCTCGAGCGGTATTCGGACGGCACGAAGCCGCGATTGATCCAGATGATCTCGCCGTCGGGGCGCTCCAGCGGCTGCAGCATCCAGAACCCGGCGCCGAGTTCGGTGAGCGCTTTCACGAAGAGCGTGTGGCCGCCAAGGAGGCGTCCTTCGGCCCGCACGCGCAGATAGGAATGGGTTTCCGGGGTCACGCCCGGCCACTCGGCCCTGGCGGGTGCCGCCACCTCGTCGCCGAAGGCACGGGTCTCAACGGCGTGGATAAGCTCTGTCTTCCATTCGAGCCGGCGGAGCTGCCAGTTGCCGAGCAGCACCAGGCAGACAACGACCAGACCGGCGACACCGAGAAGGACCGAATTCAGGAAGATCCGCTTGCGCCAGTCCGTCATCTTGCTCCAGACCCAAATTCAGGCATGTGAGCCCGGCGAGTGCCGCCGGGCTTGTTGCTTCACGGCAGTGATCTGGCGCGCTCGATCTGGTCATGAGAGGGCATCATGTTCTCATCCAGATGGAACATTACCCAGATCGAGCCTGAGAGCACGATCACGACCAGAAGCACGGTAAAGCTGAGGGACATGGCCAGCCAGCCCTCCTCCGCGCGCGAGTTCATGTGCAGGAAGTAGTAGATGTGGACGATCATCTGCCCGGCACCGAGAATGAACACGATCGCCACCGCCAGCAGGCGATTGTCGAGCGCATCCGTCATCACGAGGTAGAACGGGATGATCGTCAGGACGACCGAAAGAGCGAAACCGGTCATGTAGGTCTTGAAGGAGCCGTGACCGCCTTCTTCGTGACCGTGTCCCTTTTCCGGGGTGGGAGTGGAAGACGCGCTCATACGAGAACTCCTGCCAGGTAGACAAAGGAAAAGACGCCGATCCAGATCAGGTCGAGGAAGTGCCAGAACATGCTGAGGCACATCATCCTGCGCTTGTTCTCGTGCGTCAGGCCGTGGATCTTGAGCTGAGCCAACAGGACCACCAGCCAGATGCAGCCCGCCGTCACGTGAAGGCCGTGGGTGCCGACGAGGGTGTAGAAGGACGACAGGAACGCACTGGCCATGGGCGTTGCGCCGAGGTGCCAGAGATGTGTGAATTCCTTGATCTCGAGCCCGAGGAACGCCAGGCCGAAGAGGCCTGTGACGACGAGCCAGATCATGGTGCCCTTGAGGTCGCCCTTGTCCATCCTGATCACGGAGAAGCCGTAGGTGATCGACGAGAACAGCAGCATGAAGGTCGACACGAGGATCATGTCGAGTTCAAACAGATCCGCGGGCGAGGGACCGGCCGCAAAATTGCGGCCGAGCACGGCGTAGGTGGCGAACAGCGTGCCGAAGATCAGGCAGTCGCTCATCAGGTAGATCCAGAAACCGAGCATGGTGCCGGTTTCGTGGTGATGTTCGCCCTCGTGAGGCTCCTGCCGGACGTAGAAGTCCTGCGGGGCGGGCAGTGTTGCGTTACTCATTTGGAAGCCGCCTCCGCAGCAAGCAGTTTCGTCCGTTCAGCTTCGATCCCGGCCACTTCGTCCGGCTGGACGTAGTAGTCGCGGTCATAGTTGAACGTGTGGTCGATGGCGTAGGCGATGGCGACCACGAAGGTCACGGCTGCCAGCCACCAGATGTGCCAGATGAGAGCGAAGCCAAGGACGGTGATGATGCCCGCCAGGATGATGCCGGTGCTGGTGTAGCGTGGCATGTGGATCGGCTCGAACCTGTCGAACGGCCGCTCGTAACCCGCCTGCTTCATCTGCCACCAGGAGTCGATATCGTGAACTCTCGGCGTGAAGGCGAAGTTGTAGTAGGGCGGCGGAGACGAGGTCGACCATTCCAGTGTGCGCCCGTTCCAGGGATCGCCGGTCGTGTCGCGCAGGGCCTCGCGGTTGCGGACGCTGACCACGATCTGGATCAGGAACGCGGCGATGCCTGCGGCCACGAAGAGCGCGCCGATCAGGGCAACGACGAAATAGATCGAATAGGCCGTGCCCTCGAACTGGCTGAGACGCCGGGTGACGCCCATGAGGCCGAGCACGTAGAGCGGCATGAAGGCCAGGTAGAAGCCGATCAGCCAGCACCAGAAGGAGACCTTGCCCCAGAAAGGCGCGAGGCGGAAGCCGAAGGCCTTCGGGAACCAGTAGGTCATGGCTGCAAAGACGCCAAAGACCACGCCGCCGATGATCACGTTGTGGAAGTGCGCGATCAGGAAGAGGCTGTTGTGCAGCACGTAGTCCGCCGGCGGTACCGCCAGCATGACGCCGGTCATTCCGCCGATCACGAAGGTGAGCATGAAGCCGAGCGTCCAGTACATGGGGACTTCGAACTTGATGCGGCCCTTGTAGATCGTGAACAGCCAGTTGAACATCTTCGCGCCCGTGGGGATCGAGATCACCATCGTGGTGATGCCGAAGAAGGAGTTCACGTTGGCTCCGGCGCCCATTGTGAAGAAGTGGTGCAGCCAGACGATGTAGGACAGGATCGTGATGACCGCCGTGGCATAGACCATGGAGGTGTAGCCGAACAGGCGCTTGCCGCTGAACGTGGACACGATTTCCGAGAAGACACCGAAGATCGGCAGGATCAGGATGTAGACTTCCGGGTGACCCCAGATCCAGATCAGGTTCACGTACATCATCGGATTGCCGCCGAGTTCGTTCGTGAAGAAATGCATGCCGAGGTAGCGGTCGAGGGACAGCAGCACCAGGGTCGCCGTCAGGATCGGGAAGGTCGCGACGATCAGGATGTTGGTGCACAGGGCCGTCCAGCAGAAGACGGGCATCTTCATGTAGGTCATGCCCGGAGCCCGCATCTTGACGATGGTGACGACCAGGTTGATGCCCGATAACGTGGTGCCTATCCCCGCGATCTGCAGCGCCCAAATGTAATAGTCGACCCCGACGCTTGGACTGAACTGGATGCCCGACAGGGGCGGGTAGGCAAGCCAGCCGGCGGTGGAGAATTCGCCGACGAACAGCGAGATCATCACCAGCACGGCGCCGGAAACCGTCATCCAGAAGCTGAAGTTGTTCAGGAACGGAAAGGCGACGTCACGGGCACCGATCTGCAGCGGCATGACGAAGTTCATCAGGCCGGTGACGAAGGGCATGGCCACGAAGAAGATCATGATCATGCCGTGGGCGGTGAAGATCTGGTCGTAGTGGTGTGGCACCAGATACCCGTCGCCGCCGCTTGCGGTCCAGGCCTGCTGGACGCGCATCAGCAGGGCGTCGGCAAAGCCGCGCACCAGCATGATCAGCGCCAGCACCATGTACATGATGCCTATTTTCTTGTGGTCGATACTGGTGAACCACTCCTTCCAGAGATAGCCCCAGAGCCGGAAGTAGGTGAGTGTGCCCAGAACCGCGAGGCCGCCGACGACGACACCGATGAAGGTTACCAGGACGACCGGTTCGTGAAACGGGAAGATATCCCAGCTCAGTTTCCCGAAAAGGGGATCCCAGCGCGAATAGTCAGCTGCCGCCATTTTGTCCTCAAAATGAAACTACGGGAGAAAAGCGCGCCATCGCGGCGCAGCTCCGTTATTTGTCGGTGTTCAGGTTCACGTTGCCGTCGGCCAGATCCGGCGTGTCGCCCGGCCGTTTCAGAATGCCGGCGATGTCGATGCCGGACAGCGAAAGCGGGCCTTCGGATTCGTCGGCGCGTGCGGTCACGCGGTTTTCGCGGATCCTGCTTAGCATGCCGGACGGGTTGCCGGCGCTGCAGATGCCTGCAAAGACGTCGCGCAGGTGGATGCCTTCCAGGCCGCCGCCGCCCAGGGCATCGACCATCATCATGTCGTTCTGGCACAGGTCGTTGCTGTCGACGCACAGATTGATGACCGCGTTCCAGAGTTCCGGATCGACGGAGCTGTAATAGGCGACCGGGTTCGCGATGCTCGGCTCGTCGAGCTTGAGAAACGCCGTGCGGTCGAGCGGCTGTTCGTTTTCGCGGGCCTTTTCGACCCAGTCCTCGAAACCGGCCTCGTCGACGCCGTGGAACTTGAAGCGCATGTGCGAAAAGCCGGCGCCGCTGTAATTCGCCGAGAAACCGTCATAGACACCTTCCTCGTTGATGACCGCGTTCAGTTCGGTCTGCATGCCCGCCATCGCGTAGATCTGGCCGGCAAGGGCCGGGACGAAGAAGGAATTCATGACCGTGCTGGAGGTGATCTCGAACTTGATCGGCCGGTCGACCGGTGCGGCGAGCTCGTTGACGGCGGCGACGCCTTGTTCGGGATAGATGAAGAGCCACTTCCAGTCCATGGCGACCACCTGAACGACCAGAGGTTCATGATCTTCCTCGATCATCTTGTCGCCCGAGATACGCTGCAGCGGTGCATAGGGCTCCAGACGGTGGGTCGCGACCCAGGTCAATCCCGCCAGACACATGATGATGGCCATCGGCACGGTCCAGATGACGATCTCGAGGCTCGTGGAATGGTTCCAGTCCGGCTTGTATTCCGCTTTTTCGTTCGAGGATCTGTACTTGATGGCGAAGATGATGGTGAGTGCCATGACCGGCAGCACGACGATCAGCATCAGGATCGTCGAATAGATGATAAGCTGCGCCTGTTGGCTTGCGACATCGCCTGAGGGGTTCATCACGACAAGGTTGCAGCCGCTTAGAAGAGGAGCCGCCGCCAAAAGGAGGGCGCTTTTCGGAATTCTCATATAGGGTCACCGTTGAACGGAAGATGACAGCCTGGCCAAATCTGGCGCACCGGTCGGGCGCAACGGGCAGGCTGCCTGATTTCAAGGTTTCATCACCTCAAGATTTCTCCGATACCCCCATGATCGCGAGCGCGCAACGTGATATTGCGTCGCAGCATCTCATGGGCTGCAGAATTCTGGATGACATACTCTGGCGTGTCCTTCTCAGTAAGCCCGGTCAGCATGGTTTTTGTGAGCGAATTCATGCTACGGTGCGATGCCGACTCCAGAAAGCTGAAATGGCATCGAATATGGCGAATTCCGGTCCACAAGACCATGTTGCAGGTGGTTTTTGCCTGAATACGTTACGTCAGATAGTCCAGCTGTCCGGGTGGGCGAGTCCTGTCATGGAAAAACTGCCGATGCGCCGCATTGACACAGGGGTGTTCCAGGCAACCATGTTGTACGGAAAAAGTTGATATGAGAGGACGCATGATATCCGGTATAGCCGCTGTGCGCCGCGCCCTCTTGTCTCGCAAGCGCGAGATGGCTTCGCGCGCCAACCAAGAAACGAAACCAACGGGAACGGAACACCCGAATGACTGATGCCACCAATGCCCGGGCCGATGTTGCCGCCGGAGCGCACCCGAAAATCGAACTCGACGAGTACATCATCACCGTGGTCATGGCGCGGGTGACCGATCACTTCGGGTTCTTCGTCTACGCCTTCGCGTCCGTTCTGGTCTTTCCGTCCGTGTTTTTCCCCAATCATGATCCGGCAACCGCGGTCATGATGTCCTTCGCGATCTTTCCGCTTGCGTTTCTGGCGCGCCCCTTCGCGAGCCAGATCTTCAAGCGGCTCGAGCCGCGGATCGGCCGCTCCGGCAAGATCACGGTGGCCCTGTTCATTCTCGGCGGCTCGACGATGGCAATCGGCCTGCTGCCAAGCTACGAAACCGCGGGCAGCCTTGCGCCGCTGCTCCTGATCCTCATGCGCATCGGCCAAGGCATCGGGCTAGGTGGATCGTGGGACGGTCTGACACTGTTGCTCCAGACCAACGCACCGGAAAAACGGCGCGGCTGGTACGCGATGATCCCGCAGCTTGGCGCCCCGATCGGTCTGGGTGTCGCCGCTGCCATCTTCTACGTGCTTACCGGGTTCCTGTCGGAAGAAGAGTTCATCAACTGGGGTTGGCGCTGGCCGTTCTTTGCCGTTCTGGCAGTGAACGTGGTTGCCCTTTTCGCGCGGCTGCAGCTCATCCACAGCGAAGCTCACGAGATGTACAAGGAAGAGGCGCTGCTGAAGCCGAGCCCGTTCTTCGAAATGCTGTCCGTGCATTGGAAGGACGTGCTTCTGGCAACCTTCCTGCCGCTTGCAAGCTATGCGACGCTGCACATGGTGACGGTGTTTCCGCTCGCCTATGACTATCTGGACGCGAAGGGGCCGATTTCCGACTTTCTGCTTCTGCTCCTGCTCGGCAGTGTCATCGCCATCCCCGCGGTCGTGCTCTCCGGCGTGCTGTCGGATCGCTTCGGCCGTCGCAGGATGCTCGCGGTCGTTTCCGTGGCGATCGGCCTTTTCAGTTTCATCGTGACGAACCTTCTCGATGGCGGCGCTATCTACGTTCTGCTCGGCTATGCTCTCCTGGGTCTCTCCTACGGCCAGGCGAGCGCCATTCTGCCGAACCGGTTCCAGAAGAAATACCGCTATACGGCGAGCGCGCTCTCCGTGAACCTGTCGTGGATCTTCGGTGCGGCCTTCGCGCCACTCGTCGCCATGGGGCTGACGCTCAATTTCGGCGTGTCTTTCGCAGGGTTCTATCTCCTGTCGGGTGCGCTCGTCACGCTCGCGGCCCTTGCTGTCCTGAGCCGGCGCGACAAGCGCGCACGTGAGGCTCAGACGCCGGCCTGAGCCTGCAGTGGAGCTTGCCGAGTGAAAGCTTGCCTTTGCAAATCCTACGGCCCGCCCTCCAGCCTCGTCATCGCGGACGTGCCCGATCCGGTGCCGGCCGCGGGCGAGGTGCTGGTGCGGGTCCGGGCCTGCGCGCTCAATTTCTTCGACACGCTCATCATTCAGGGCAAGTACCAGTACAAGCCGGACATGCCGTTTTCCCCGAGTGCCGAATTCGCGGGCGTCGTCGAAGCGGTTGGTGACGATGTCGGCGGATTTTCCTCCGGCGACCGGGTCATGGGCTACATGCGCTGGGGTGCTGCGCGCGAATTGGTGGCCGTGCCGGAGGGCGGACTTGTTCCGCTGCCCGACGGGGTCGATTTCGAAATGGCGGCGGGCCTCACGGTCACCTATGGCACGACACTGCATGCTTACCGGGATCGCGCGGGCCTCAAAGCGGGCGAAACGGTAGCGGTTCTTGGGGCGTCCGGCGGGGTTGGTCAGGCGGCGGTGGAAATCGGTGCGATCATGGGAGCAAAGGTGATCGCCTGCGCTTCGTCTCAGGACAAGCTGGACTTTGCCCGATCGCTCGGTGCGCAGATGACCGTCGACTATTCAAGCCAGCCATTGAAGGAAACGCTCAAGGACCTCACCGGCGGCAAGGGCGTCGATGTCGTCTACGATCCGGTGGGTGGGGATCTGTCGGAGCAGGCGCTGCGGGCAACGGCCTGGGAAGGCCGCTTTCTGGTGGTCGGTTTTGCAGCCGGCGAAATCCCGAAAATTCCGCTCAATCTGCTTCTTCTCAAGGGCTGCGACGTGCGTGGTGTCTTCTGGGGGGAAGCGGTCGCACGCGACCCGGACGGGCACCGCCGCAACATGACTCAGCTTCTGGACTGGGTGGTCGCGGGAAAACTGCGCCCTCATGTCCACGCGGTCTATCCGCTCGAGGAGATCACCACCGCGCTGACGGAAATCGCGGCACGCAGAGTGCGCGGCAAGGTGATCGTGACGCCTTAGGCGAGGTGTCGGGCGGTTTGCAGCCGATTGACGAGAGCCCGATGGAAGGCGTGTGAATGTGGCCCATCCTTCGGGACGCCGCTGACGCGGCTCCTCAGGATGGGAATGTACATCTTCGATTTTCAGAGATCTCAACAAAACCGACCTCATCCTGAGGAAGCGCGCTAGCGCTGTCTCGAAGGATTGGCTGCTTGTCGTGGACCGCGCGCGAGGTGGTTATCCGGTAGTCTTCAGACCGAGAATTCCGCGATGACCGGAGCGTGGTCCGACGGTTTTTCCCAGCCACGGGCGTCGCGCAGGACGGTTGTGCTCTTGATATGCGGGGCCATCGGCGGGGAGACCCAGACATGGTCCAGACGCCGGCCCTTGTCGGCAGCCGACCAGTCCTTCGCGCGGTAGCTCCACCAAGTGTAGAGCTTTTCGTCCATCGGCGTGAACTGGCGCATGGCATCGAGCCAGCCGCCCGTCTTGCGGACGTCCTCGAAGAGCTCGGTCTCAACCGGTGTGTGGGAGACGACCTTCAGAAGCTTCTTGTGGGACCACACGTCTTCCTCGTAAGGGGCGACGTTGAGATCGCCGACGAGGACAGCCGGTTTCTCGGTCTCTTCGCCCTGAAGCCAGCTCTTCATCTCGCCCATGAAGTCGAGCTTGTGTCCGAATTTCGGGTTGATCGTGCGGTCCGGCTCGTCGCCGCCGGCGGGAACGTAAAAATTGTGCACGCGCAGGCTGGCGCCGTTGAACGGCACGTCCACGGCAACGTGTCGGCTGTCACCCATGTCGCAGAAGCCTCTCTTCTCGACATTGCTCAGCGGCAGCCGGGAGAGGGTCGCGACGCCGTGATAGCCCTTCTGTCCGTTGATCGCCATGTGGCTGTAACCGGCTTTGCGAAAAGCGTTTTCAGGGAAATTCGCGTCCGGACACTTGGTTTCCTGAAGGCAGATCACGTCCGGAGCGACTTCCTCGATCAGCTGTTCCACAATCGGCATGCGCAGGCGCACGGAGTTGATGTTCCAGGTAACGAGTTTCAGCCGATCGGTCATGGAGAGCCTTGAGAGACATTGAGAAGGTTTGCCGAGTCATACGGATTCGGCTGACGAGTGCAAACGAATTCGCCCCTTGAAGCAGCGTCGCTCCGCTCGTCCGGTGGGTGCGTTTGCGAAGTGGAAGGCATCGGTCGAGCGTGCGCGGCCAGGCGACGATGCGGGTGAGGTGAGCTGGATTACGTAACGGAAGAATTGGCCGTTCCCGTCTTTGATCCGCCGCAATCCCACCATATTCGGCTCTCCGGGAAAAGATGATTACGGGTTTTTGCTGAGAAAGCGTGATTCCGTCTACGATCCGTTAGGGTTTCCAACTCATTTTGAGCGCCGACGGAAAGCTTTTGTTTACCTGCGGTGTGGGCGCGCCAAATTGGCTCGCAGCCACATCCGGCCAGATTGAGGTTGATGTGCTGGAATTGGTGAAATCGTTCTGCTCGATTGTCGGGTTCATGGTGCTGGGCTCGTGTTCGGCCTATGACTTTCCCGACCCGACGCCGGAGGATTATGCGATCCACGGGATCGACATCTCTCGATGGCAGGGCGATATCGACTGGAATGCCGCCAAGCGCGGCGGTGTCGCGTTCGCCTGGATCAAGGCAACCGAAGGCGGCGACCACGTCGATCCGCGCTTTGTCGACAACTGGGTCGGTGCCCGGCAGGCCGGTGTCCCGCGCGGGGCGTATCATTTCTATTACTTCTGCCGGCCGGTCGAGGAGCAGATCGCCTGGGTCAAGGAGATCGTTCCGGTGGACCCGCAGGCCCTGCCGATCGTCCTGGACATGGAGTGGAATGCGCACTCCAAGACGTGCCGTGAGCGTCCGGGACGCAGTCATATCCTGCGGGAAATGCAGACGTTCCTGGACGAGATGGAGAAGCATTACGGCAAGCGGCCGGTGATCTATTCCTCGGTCGATTTCCACCGCGACCGTCTGGTCGGTGCGTTCAGGGACGAGCAGTTCTGGTTGCGGTCCGTCGCGACCTTTCCCGACAACATCTATGAACAGCGCGAGGACTGGGTGTTCTGGCAGTATACGGCCGAAGGACGGGTGCCGGGCGTGAAGGGCGATGTCGACCGCAACGCATTCTTCGGCACAAAATCCCAGTTCAGGGACTGGCTGAGGGGCGATCTGAAGCGCTGACCTTGCGCGTTGCAGGTACGCTGGACCCTGCCCGCCTATTCAGCGGCCTGTTCGCGCAGCAGGCCGCTGTCGATCGTGCGCAGGCGCTCTTCTTCCTCCGGCATGTAGGTGCGGGTCAGAGGCAGGGCCGTCTGGTTCCTGACGAACTGGATCTGGAAATTGTTCATGCCGCCGTAGCGGAACGCGCATTCGGATGCGGCGAGATAGAACTCCCACATGCGGCAGAATTCCTCGTCGTAGATCTCTCTCGCCTTGTTGCGTCTGGCGGCGAAGCGCTCGGCCCACACGTGCAGCGTTTCGGCATAATGCAGGCGCAGGATCTCGATGTCGGAGATGTAGAGGCCGCCGTGTTCCAGATGCGGCACCACCTCGGAAAGGGCGGGTATGTAGCCTCCCGGGAAGATGTATTTCTTGATCCAGGCGCTGGTCGACCCCGGGCCGTCGGAGCGGTTGATCGAGTGGACCAGCCCGACGCCGTTTTCCGCCAGCAGGCTGCCGAGCTTGCGGAAATACGACTTGAACTGGCCGACGCCCACATGTTCGAACATGCCTACCGAGACGATGCGGTCGTAGGTGCCGGTGAGCGAGCGATAGTCGATGAGATCGAAGGTGACCCTGTCGGACAGGCCGCGCTCCTCGGCCCGGGCCCTGGCAAGCTCGAGCTGCTCGGTCGATAGCGTGACCCCGTGCACTTTCGCGCCGCAGATCTCGGCCAGATAGAGCGCAAGTCCGCCCCAGCCCGATCCGATATCCAGAACCCGCATGCCCGGAGCTATGTTCAGCTTGGCGGCGATATGGCGCTTCTTGGCCAGTTGCGCTTCTTCCAGCGAGGTGTCCTGACGCTCGAAATAGGCGCAGGAATACTGCCGGTCACTATCCAGAAAGAGATCGTAGAGCGTGCGCGAGAGGTCATAGTGATGCGCGACGTTCGAGCGCGACCGGCCTGCGGGGTTGTGCTGGTCGAGGCGCCGCAGGGCTCTTCTTGCGATATCCAGCAGCCGGGATTTTCTGGACGGATAATGGTAGACCGAGCCGATATTGGCGAGAAAGACCTCGATCATATCGTAGACGGAACCTTCGGTTATCTGAAGGTCGCCGGTCATGTAGCACTCCCCGAGATAAAGGTCGGGGTCCTTGACGATTTTACCCGGAGCGCCCGGGGAAAGTCTCATTTTGACAGGGGTTCCTGTTCCGTCGCCGTAGTGGTGAACGCGGCCGGAGGGATCCGTCACGTGCAGATCGCCCTGTTTGACAATGGATGAGGCAGCTAGATGGAACGTCTGATACATCTCGTCAAAAGGTAGGTAGTTTAGACAACACTCTGTTTTAATCTGAAGCGCATTGGCATTTTCTGCAAGAGGAAGCTCTCGTATTCGTCTTCGGGATGTTATAATGGTGCCCAGGATGTGATCTCACATCTCAAGCTTGGCAGGGCGCAGTCTTGGAGTTACCTGATGTTGATCCGCTTTTCGGCGCTGATCGCAGCCCTTGTCGTTTTGCCGGTTGCCGCAGAGGCCGGCGGTCCCCCGATTGCCAATACGACGGCCAATCTCAACATGAGAACAGGGCCGGGCACCAATCACCCGATCCTTACGACGATACCGCGCGGCGGAGCCGTGACGATCTTCAACTGCACGCCCGGTTTCAGATGGTGCGACGCCGCTTTCGCAAACACGAAGGGGTGGGTGTCCGGTCGCTATCTGGATTACCAGGGCGCTGGTTTCAGGGCGCCCGTGGTCATCTACGAGCCAGCGCCGCCGCCTGCGGTCGTTGAAACGGAAGTGGTCGTTGAAGAGCCGCCGATCTATGAGCGCCATTATCCCGGCTACGACCGAGGTCCGAGGGTGGCGATCCCGCCCTTCGACTATCGCTCATACGATCCCGGCTATCCGCCGCGATATTTCCAGCAGCGGGTCTACTGAGGCTATCAGCTCCCGCCGCACGGCAAGGCCGCGCTATCGCTCTCAGGGGCGGGGGCGCGGCGCCGCCATCACCAATGACCAGAACACCTTGTGTTTGGCGTTGGGCGCATAGGCGGTTGCGATCCCCAGCCGCGTTGCGTCCTTCATCAACAGAACGTCGTTGTGCTTGGGGGATTCCCGCCAGCCGGAAAAGGCTTCGGCAAAGGTCCGATAGCCGGCGCTGACATTTTCGGCGGCGGCGGTCTTGGGTTCACCAATCGAGGCCATGCGCGTGGCAAGCTGCTGGTTCGGCTGAAGCGACGCGTTGACCGATCCCGCGGCGGCCATTGCGTCCGCCTGCGATTTGGCGATGGCTGTCAGCTGAGGGTCGGGCACAACGCCGGGAAGGCCGTTGTTCGACCGGTACTGCGAGATCATCTGGGCGGCGGTGGCCGCATCGACCAGGCCGTCGGCGCTGGCCATGTCCTGATAGAAGGGAGGTGGTCCCTGAAAGCGTTCGCTCTGGCAGGCGACGAGCAGCAATGCCGTCAGTGCCGCGAATGTGAGTCGGGCCGTCGAGGAGAACAGTCTTGCCGTCATCGGGGTCGGAAACTCTTCCTGATCAGGAGGGTGGGGCCGCGTCGTCCTGTCAGCGGTCCCGTCCGGGAATGGTGCCTTGTACTCTTTTGCCGCGCCGCTTCAAGGCGATTCGCAGAGACACCGCGACCCTGCGGCGCAATAGAAGCGGAATTGCGGCATCGGATCACGCTGTCCCATGTCGCCGACAGCAACTTCAGGGCGGTGAGCGAAATGTTGTCGTGATAAATTCCAATAAATGTGGCTCGTTCGGCAGAATGCGGTCTAGGATGGCAAGTTCTCTGCCGCGATATGTCCCACGGAAAGGCATGTTCGCGACATTTTAAGACTTTGGTGAAATGCAGATCTCATGTCAGAAGCGAATGAAGTGTCCGATATCAGGGTCATCGTTGCAGACGACTCCTCCACGGTCTGCAAATTCGTCGAGAAGGCTCTGCTCGAGACCGGCCGGAAGATGGAAATCTCCACGGTCCGCGATGGCCAGCAGCCTGTCGAACTGCTGAGCAAGCAGACGTTCGATCTGGCGTTTCTGGACATCAACATGCCCCAGCTCAACGGGGTGGAGGTCATGGCGGCGATCCATGTCACCGGGGGCAAGACGTTTGCCATATCGATGTCCAACAATCTCGACGCTTCGGCGGAAGGGAAGCTGAAATCCTTCGGTGCCTATGATTTTCTGCAAAAGCCATTTTCCAACAAGCAGATCCACCAGATCATCAATACCTATGATGTCATTCATACTCCCCACAGCGTCCTGATCGTGGACGATTCCGCAACTGTGCGCAGGATCGTGGAGAAGGTGCTTAAGAAAAGTATCTTCAATCTGGACGTGGTGCAGGCGGAGGACGGTCCGTCAGCCATCGAGAAGGTCAAGGCCAAGCCCTATCGGGTGATTTTCAGCGATTTCAACATGCCGGGCATGACCGGGATAGAACTCGCTCAGAAACTGGCGGCCTACACCCACACCTCGGAGGTGATCCTGATGTCCACGGAGTTGAACGAGACGCTGGACAAGGCAGCCGAGCGTGTGGGCGCAAAAGCGTTCCTGCGCAAGCCGTTCTTTCCGCAGGGCGTCGACACGATCCTTCATCACATCTTCGGCCTTCGCCATTCGCACTTTTCCAAGCACGTGCGCATATTCGCGACCACCTAGCGTTTGCGCGGTTCGGTAGTCCCCCGCCGAGGCGCCAAGCGAGCCTTCATGAGAAAAGGCCGGCCCGTCATGAACGGACCGTCCCGAGTTTCAGACATTGCCGACCCAACCGGGCAGATGGTCCGGTGGTGTCAGCGATCGCAGGCTTCCAGAACGTCTTCGTATGTTCTGAGGCCCGTTGTCGGGGCGCAGACGAGCACGGACATGTTGCCCGGCGCATGCTGGTTCTTCCACATCTTGGTATGGGCCTTGGGGATCTGGTCCCAGGGAAAGACCTCCGACATGTAAGGATCGATGCGCCGTTCGATCATCAGCTTGTTGGCGGCCGACGCCTGTTTCAAATGGGCAAAGTGCGATCCCTGCAGGCGCTTTTGGTGCATCCACATGTAGCGGACGTCAAAGGTGCAGTTGAAACCGGAGGTGCCGGCGCAGATGACGACCATGCCGCCCTTCTTGCAAACAAGCGTCGAGACCGGGAACGTCGCCTCGCCGGGGTGCTCGAAGACGATGTCGACATTGTTGCCCTTGCCGGTGATGTCCCAGATGGCCTTGCCGAACTTGCGCGCTTCGGCAAACCACTCCGCATATTCGGGTGAGCCGACCTTCGGCAACTGGCCCCAGCAGTTGAAATCCTTGCGGTTCAGAACGCCCTTGGCGCCGAGTTCCATCACGAACTGGCGTTTGTCCTCGTCTGATATGACACCTATGGCGTTGGCGCCGGCCGCGGTGATGAGCTGGATCGCGTAGGAGCCGAGACCGCCGGAAGCGCCCCACACAAGCACGTTCTGGCCGGGTTTCAGTTCATGCGGGTGGTGACCGAACAGCATGCGATAGGCGGTGGCGAGCGTCAGCGTGTAGCACGCGCTTTCTTCCCATGTCAGGTGCTTCGGCCGGGGCATGAGCTGTTGCGCCTGAACCCGGGTGAACTGCGAGAAGGACCCGTCTGGCGTCTCGTACCCCCAGATGCGCTGGCTGGGGGAGAACATCGGGTCGCCGCCGTTGCACTCCTCGTCGTCACCATTGTCCTGGTTGCAGTGAACCACCACCTCGTCGCCGACCTTCCAGCGCTTGACCTTGTCGCCAACCGCCCAGACGATGCCCGAGGCGTCGGAGCCGGCGATATGATACGGGGCGCCATGACCGTCGAACGGGCTGATCGGCTGGCCGAGGCCCGCCCAGATGCCGTTGTAGTTGACCCCGGCGGCCATGACGAGCACCAGCACCTCGTTGCTGTCCAGCTCCCAGGTCGGCACGACTTCGAGCTTCATCGCCTCTTCCGGCGGCCCGTGGCGCTCTCGGCGGATCGTCCAGGCATACATATCCCTGGGGACATGGCCGAGCGGCGGGATCTCTCCTATTTCATAAAGATCTTTCACCGGAGTGTCCTCCTGCGTTCGGTTGTCATTGGCTTCCGCAGGTGCTGTCATTCTCCCCTCCTGGGCACCGCGAAGTGCCCTTGAATCTTGCAGTGAATCTCGCAGTTGCACATGCCTCAGGCAGTCTGAAACTCGATTTTGCGCAACTATTGTTCAAAATAAGATGCTCAGCTATACGACTATTGCTTAACTTGCCTTTTGGTGCCAAGCATATTTTGCATTGCACAGGGTATTCCGACGGAGGTTCGCAGGCGCGTGATCTTCGTTATCGCCGGTGGAGGAAGACCGGTTCGGGCAGGCGGGGCGACGAGGAAAAGAAAAAGGACAGGCTCCAAAGGACCTTAGAGGGAGAAGCGGCAATGACTGCGGCAGGTGACAAGGACAGGGAGCGCGACCGTCCGTGGATTTTCCGCACCTATGCGGGCCATTCGACGGCGTCTGAATCAAACAGGCTCTATCGTGGAAATCTGGCGAAGGGACAGACAGGCCTGTCGATCGCCTTCGATTTGCCGACGCAGACCGGATACGATCCGGACGATCTTCTTGCGCGGGGCGAGGTCGGCAAGGTGGGGGTGCCTGTGGCCCATCTCGGTGACATGCGCGCGCTTTTCGAAGAGATCCCGCTGGAGCGCATGAACACGTCGATGACCATCAACGCGACGGCGCCCTGGCTACTTTCCCTTTATATCGCTGCCGCGGACGAACAGGGCGCCGACCGCGCGCTTCTTTCAGGAACGACGCAGAACGACATCATCAAGGAATATCTGTCGCGCGGAACCTATGTGTTCCCGCCTGCGCCCTCGCTCAAGCTGACGACGGACGTCATCGCGTGGACCTATTCCAACATGCCGAAGTGGAACCCGATGAATGTCTGCTCCTATCATCTTCAGGAAGCGGGCGCGACGCCGGTGCAGGAACTGTCCTTCGCCCTCGCCACGGCTGTGGCCATCCTCGATTCCATGAAGGAGAGCGGCGCCATTCCGGAGGAGGATTTTCCGAAGGCGGTCGGCCGGATCTCCTTCTTCGTCAACGCCGGCATGCGCTTCATTACGGAAATGTGCAAGATGCGGGCCTTCACGGAACTCTGGGACGAGATCTGCCGCGAGCGCTACGGGGTCGAGGACGAGCGCTACCGCCGGTTCCGCTACGGGGTCCAGGTCAACTCCCTGGGCCTGACCGAGCAGCAGCCGGAAAACAACGTCTACCGCATCCTTCTGGAGATGCTGTCCGTGGTTCTGTCGAAGAACGCGCGGGCGCGCGCCGTGCAGCTTCCTGCCTGGAACGAGGCGCTGGGCCTGCCCCGGCCGTTCGACCAGCAATGGTCGCTGCGCATGCAGCAGATCGTCGCCTACGAGACCGATCTTCTGGATTATGCGGACATCTTCGAAGGGTCCCACGAGATCACCAAAAAGGTCGAGGCGCTGAAGGCGGAAGCGCGCGAGGAGCTGACACGGATCGACGCCATGGGCGGCGCGGTCGCCGCGGTCGACAGCAGCTACATGAAGCGCAAGCTGGTGGAAGCGAACTCCGCCCGTCTTGCCGCCATCGAGGCGGGGGATCAGGTCGTCGTCGGCGTCAATCGCTGGACGGACAGCGAACCCTCTCCGCTGGCAGGCGGCGAGGACGGCGCAATCCTGACCGTGCCGGAGCATGTGGAGGAAGAAGCCGTCGAGAAGCTGAAAGCCTGGCGCGAGGCCCGTGACGAAGCGGCTGTGAAGGCGGCGCTGAGCGGCTTGAGAGAGGCTGCCCAAGAAGGCCAAAACATCATGGAACCGTCGATTGCGGCGGCAAAGGCCGGGGTGACCACCGGCGAATGGGGTCGCGTCCTGCGCGAGGTTTTCGGTGAGTATCGGGCGCCGACAGGCGTTGGTCAGTCCGTGCGCGACGATGCGGGCGACCTTGCCACTGTCCGCCGGACGGTGGAGACCGTTTCGAAGTCTCTCGGGCGCAGGCTCAAATTCCTGGTCGGCAAGCCTGGCCTTGACGGGCATTCCAACGGCGCCGAGCAGATTGCGGTTCGGGCGCGCGATTGCGGCATGGAGGTGGTCTACGAGGGCATCCGCCTGACGCCGGCGCAAATCGTCAATGCGGCGATCGAGGAGGATGTGCATGTCATCGGGCTGTCGATCCTTTCCGGCTCTCATCTCGCCCTTGTGCGCGACGTGATGGATCGCCTGCGGGCCGGAGGGGCGGACGACATCCCGGTCGTTGTCGGCGGCATCATCCCGGAAGAGGATGCTGCCCAGCTCAAGGCCATGGGCGTTGCCGCGGTCTATACCCCCAAGGATTTTCAGCTTACCGACATCATGGCGGATGTCGTCAGGATTGTCGGCGCGTCGTGTGACGAGGCGGCCTGACGCCGGTGACAGCCGGTACAGTCGATCAGATGAGCGGGTTCCCTTGCGTAAGTGTTTGTTAACCCCTTGTTGAGAGATTCAGGAGATCGCCGCCAGAAGGGCGGCTATTCTCTGACGGCCAGGAGGCCACAATGGCGACGACTATCGAACGGGCGCAACCGGCCCAGGTCGTGGCGCAAGCGACAGAGTACCCGGCGGACAGGAACGGCCAGCACACGGGCCACCAACGCCAAGACGAGAGTGACGCCGCACAGCGCCATGACGAAGACGTAACCGGGCAGGCTGACGACAGCCCGGCAGTCCTGATTGATGCCCATCACCTGGAAAACCACACGCTGGACGGCGTCGCGGCGTATCGCGCGGCGGCCTTGAGCGTGCTGGAGCCGGGTATCGATCACGGTCCCGTACATCCGCTGCCCGGACCGGTGAACCGCGTCCCCGCAGACAATATCCGTCACGCCTATGAGGACCACGAGGACGACGCCACACACGAAGTGAACGTTGCGACCTGACGCAGCGCGCGATCCTTGGCACCCGGAACAGGCCTCGATTGGACAAGGCTCTTGGCTCCTTAAGCGGAAACCCTTATCTATGGCGCGCAGAAAGGGCCTTCCTCAAGAAAGGGGCCCTCTTTGAGGCGCGGAGCGTGCAGCTATTCTGATGAATGCTGCGAAGTTCCTACATCATACGACCGACCGGCATCGGGTTTTCGCGCGCTCTGGCGCGGCGGCCGCCGGTTCAGGAGGCACGGGCTTGAAGTTTCCCACTCATCTCTTGGAAGGCTACGGCCGCTATCTCAACAAGGGTTTCGTCCGCTACAGGGAGACGCATGAGCGCCTCGCCGTTTACGGACAGACGCCCCAGGTGATGGTGATTTCCTGCTGCGACAGCCGGGTGACTCCTGAGGGCATCTTCAATGTCGGGCCCGGCGAACTCTTCGTGGTGCGCAATGTTGCCAATCTTGTGCCGCCCTATGAGGACACGGAAGGCCAGCACGGCACCAGTGCGGCAATCGAGTTTGCGGTCAACGGCCTTCAGGTCAAGCATATCGTCGTGATGGGGCATGGTCAGTGCGGCGGGGTCAAGGCCTTTCGTGAGAACGCAAATGCGCCCCTGGCCACCGGTAAGTTCATCGGCCGTTGGATCAAGTTGCTTGAACCGGCCGCGATCGCCATGGCCTGCATGCCGATCGACAAGGCGGACGATCCGCAGCTTGCCATGGAGTATGCCGGTATTCGCCAGTCGCTGAAGAACCTGATGACCTTTCCCTTCATCGAGCAGGCCGTTGCCGCCGGCACGTTGCAGGTTCATGGTTCCTGGTTCGATATCGGTTCGGGCGAGCTGCGCGTCATGGACGCCGACAGCCAGCGCTTCGAGACGGCCGACAAGATCGTGGCGGCCTCCGAGAGCGTCTGAGCCGGCGTTTCGGTGCATTTCGACAAGGAACAGGGAGATGCAGATGGATCCTGCGCTCTATCAGGGCCTTTCGGCCTACAATACCTGGATGACGGAAAAGGCCTACGAGACCGCAGGAGGACTGAGCGACGAGGAGCGCAAGGCCGACCGGGGAGCGTTCTTCAGATCGATCCACTCGACACTCAATCATATTCTGTTCGCCGACAGGATCTGGCTCGGCCGCTTCACCGGTCGGACGTACGATGTCCGTGGCATGGGTGTCGATATCTGCGACGACTTCGAAGATCTGAGGTCTTCGCATCTTGCCATCTGCGCGGAGGTCTCGGAATTCACCAACGACCTGACGGCGGGCTGGCTTGCCGGAACGCTGGAATGGACCAGTGGGCAGGATGGGACCGTGCGCAGACGGCCGCGCTGGCTTGTCGTCAGCCACATGTTCAATCATCAGACCCACCATCGCGGGCAGCTGACGACATTGTTTGCGCAGGCCGGCGTCGACATCGGCCGGACGGATCTGGTCTTCATGCCGGATGTTGAAGACTGACCTGTGGGAGGTACGGCGCAACGTCTTTGCGGCGCTTGCCGAATATCCGTGATCAAGCTAGCATTTCGATAACGGCTTGGCCCGCGCCGCCTCCCTCCATTCCGGGAAGTATTGGATATACGGGGCGTTTCGTCATTCGAACCATTCGTTCGGGCTCAGGCATGAGGAGGGATTGCTATCCGGCTCGATACGGAGGTTCCCGACATGAAACTGTCCGCCCCGATCTATCAGCTGAAACGCCGCGCGAAGCTGCTCGCGCGATCCAGTAAAATGACGCTTGCCGAGGCGCTCGATCAGGTCGCCCGGGACGAAGGCTTCGCGCGCTGGAGCCTTCTGGCAGCCCGATACAGTTCCGTTGCGCCATCCGGCAAGGTTCTTTCCCGGCTGGAAAATGGTGACATGCTTCTTCTCGGCGCAAGGCCCGGACACGGGAAGACCACGCTGGGGCTGGAGATAATGCTCGACGCTGTGGTGATGGGCCGATCCGCCCATTATTTCACGTTGTTTCACACGCACCTGGAAGTCGATGCCATCCTGAAGAGCCTCGCACCGGCAAGGGATGAAGACCGAAGCCGCATAAGGGTAAGCACGTCCGATGAGATCGGCTGCGCGTACATCATGCGACTGATGTCGGATGCCGCGCCCGGCTCGCTGGGGCTTGTCGATTATCTGCAGTTGCTCGACGGGAAGGACGGCGGCAAGAGCCTCGGCGAACAGATGACGCAGCTCGCGGACTTCGCGAGACGCCGCTCGGTCATTCTGGTGTTCCTGTCCCAGATCGAGCGTTCCTTCGATCCCTTGCAGAAACGGCTACCGGATTTTGATGATATCCGGATGTCGGACCGTCTCGCTCCCGGGACCTTCAACAGAGCCTGCTTCCTGCACGACGGGGCAATGGACCTGCGTGCTGTTGCCTGAAGACGCCGAGTGACAGCCGACAAAAAAAGCGAGAAACCAGGTTTCGCGCTTTCTCGGGTCCGGGAGCCGGTGGGCTCCCGGAAACAGGCTTATTCGATCAGGCAGCCGCCACACCGTCGAGGAAGTTCTCCACTTCGCGGCGCAGTTCCTCGGTGCGCGAGGCCAGGAGGCCCGAAGCATCCAGAACCGCCTGGGACGATTCGGAGGTCTGGTTGACGGTGCCGGAAAGATCCGACATGCGCGAGGACACGAAGGTGGTGCCTTCCGCCGCCTTCTGGGCATTGTGCGAGATCTCGCTGGTCGCCGAGCCCTGTTCGCTCACCGCCGCGGAGATCGTGCCCGTGTAGGAGTTGACCTCTTCCATGATGGTGGTGATTTCCGCGATGGCGTTGACCGACTCGCGTGTTGCGTCCTGGATCGCGGCAATCTGGCTGGAGATCTCCTCGGTCGCCTTGGAGGTCTGGGTGGCAAGTTCCTTCACCTCGGCGGCGACGACGGCAAAGCCCTTGCCGGCCTCGCCCGCGCGGGCTGCCTCGATGGTGGCATTCAGCGCCAGCAAGTTGGTCTGTTCGGCAATCGCCTGGATGAGTGTGACCACTTCGCCGATCTTGGAGGCAGAAGAGGCGAGGCCCTCGACCTTCTCGTTGGTGACCCGCGTTCCCTCGGTGGCACGGCTGACGACCTCGGTCGTCTGCGCCACCTGTCGGGAAATCTCGCTGATGGAGGCGCTCAGTTCCTCGGCCGCACTCGCCACCGTCTGCACGCTGGAAGTCGCTTCGTCGGCGGAGTTCAGAGTTTCAACGGCGTTGGACGCGCTCTGACCGGACAGGTCGGAGAGGCGGCCCGCGGTGTCTTCGAGGCCCTGCACGGTGCTTCCGACCGAGCCGAGGACGTTGGAGACACTGCCGCGGAAGGAGGCGATGAGGCCGGAGATGTGATCCTGCCGCGCCAGGGCACCTTCCTCGTTCTGCCGCTGCTGGTCCGCAAGGTCCAGCCGCTCTATCGCCCGGCTCTTCAGCGTGCTGACGGCGTTCGCCAGAGTGCCGATCTGGTCGGTGCGCTGGGTAAAGGGTACCTCATCGTCCAGCTGGTCCTGAGCGATCCCGTTGGTGATCTCCGCAAGCTGGGTGATCGGACGCAGCTGCTTCCGGATCGCAAAGACCAGAAGCCCGGCGGAGATCAGGACGACCGGAAGGGCCAGCAGCACGTAGCGGTTCATCAGTTCCCAAACGTTGGCAAGGACTTCCGACTTCAGAACGCCGGCATAAAGAATGCCGATGATTGCGCCGTCCTGGGCAAATATCGGCTGGTAGACGGTGTAATAGTCTTTGCCGAGGATGGTTGCCTGGCCGTGAAACGTTTCACCCTTGGTGACGACCGGATAGACAGCGCCCTTCTGGCCGAGCGGCGTTCCAACCGCGCGTTTTCCGTCACCCTTGATGATGTTGGTCGACTTGCGCCAGAAGTCCCTGGTCTCCGTGTCCCATGCGAACACGGTTGCTGTTTCACCCGTCATCCGGCCGACCGAGTCGATCATATCGTGGTCGGTGAACTCGGGGATGCCGTCCAGAACGATCTTCGTGACATCGCCATTGGCATCCCAGCTGACGTCCGTGCCATCGAATCTTTCGTTGAGCATGGTCGCCGCAACGCGCAGGTTGACGGCCTGCTTGTGGACAGCTCTTGTCTGGGCCTGTCCCAGAGCGACCTGGTAAAGAATGACACCGACAACCACCATCGAAACGGCGAAAACGCCTGTTGAGATGATTGCAAGTGTAGAAGTGACGCTTAAGCGGGCCCAAAGACCTTTCATATCAGTCTCCATGTGACAATGACTGGAGGTAATCTGCCCGCAAGAGGTAAATTATGAGAGAACAGACACGCGTGCCGGTTGTTTTTTCTTGAAAGAACCCGCAGCGGAAGTTTTCTTGTAAGGTATTGAAAATAAATTTAATTTTTCAGATGCCTATAAATTCGGCATTGTTTTGCACTAAAAAAGGCCGCTCAGATCAGAAAAAACTTACGTGAAACAACGGATTGACGAGTTTAACGATGGACGCAGGGCTTGTGAAAGCTTGCGATAGCCTTGTTGGCCATGCGCTGTCGGCCTGCTCACGTTCCGGGACCTGGTCTGAGGCACCGCGCTTCTTCGTCTTGAGGGGCGCCCGCAAGCTCAGGCGAAGTTGAAGCAGGCATGTTCCGACGCGCTCATCGGGACAGATGCGGCAGCGGGCGCGCTCGCGCGCCCGCCGGCAAAAATCAGGCGGCTGCCTTCTTCGGAGAGATAAGCCCCCGGTTGACCAGCACTTCGGCGATCTGAACGGTGTTCAGTGCGGCGCCCTTGCGCAGGTTGTCGGAGACAACCCAGATGTTGAGACCGTTCTCGACGGTCGCGTCTTCGCGAATGCGCGAAATATAGGTCGCGTCTTCGCCGGCGCTTTCATACGGTGTCATGTAGCCGCCGTCTTCCTGCTTGTCGATGACCAGGCACCCCGGTGCCTCGCGCAGGATGTTGCGGGCTTCTTCGGCGGAGATCTCGTTTTCGAACTCGATGTTCACGCTCTCGGAATGGCCGATGAAGACAGGCACGCGGACCGCGGTGCAGGTGACCTTGATGGACGGGTCGAGCATCTTCTTGGTCTCGGCCAGCACCTTCCATTCTTCCTTGGTGTAGCCGTCTTCCATGAAGACATCGATGTGCGGGATCACGTTGAACGCGATGCGCTTGGTGAACTTGGCCGGTTCGATGGGGTCGTTCACGAAGACGGCACGCGTCTGGTTGAACAGCTCTTCCATCGCGTCCTTGCCGCCGCCGGAAACCGACTGGTAGGTGGAGACGACGACCCGCTTGATCTTCGCGTGGTCGTGAAGCGGCTTCAGCGCCACGACGAGCTGCGCCGTGGAGCAGTTCGGGTTGGCGATGATGTTCTTCTTGGTAAAGCCGGTGATGGCGTCGGCATTGACCTCGGGCACGATCAGCGGAACGTCGGAGTCGTAGCGCCAGGCGGAAGAGTTGTCGATGACGACACAGCCCTTTGCGCCAATCCGCGGCGCCCATTCCTTGGCCACGCTGCCGCCGGCAGACATCAGGCAGATGTCGGTGTCGGAGAAGTCGTAATTCTCCATGGCCTGCACCTTCAGCGTCCGGTCGCCGAAGGAAACCTCGGTGCCCTGCGAGCGGCGGGAGGCGAGTGCGACGACTTCATCCGCTGGGAAGCCGCGCTCCTCCAGAATGTCCAGCATCTCGCGTCCGACATTGCCGGTTGCGCCTGCAATTGCGATCTTGAAACCCATTTTCGACTGGTCCTTGTCCGTCTCCCCGCTTCACCGGCTGCCCGTATCGAGTGGGCATGGCCGGCTCCCGGCACCTCCCATCCCCGGGGAGGCGGGATGAGCGGCACCGTCAGGCGGTGGTCTTGGTTGTCTTGGTCGTGTGTTTGAAAACGGTTGCGGCAGCAGAAGACGTCTCGCCGCGCATGAAAGTCGCGCTGGCAAGTGCCTTGAACATCATATCCAGAATGTCGGCCTTCAGCCGGCTCATTGGAACTCGCAATCGTCAAAACCTGAGACGGCGGTGTTCTTGCCCGGAAATCCTCTCAAGTCAACAAGGAATCCGGTGCGAAGGTTGCGCGGTGGTTTCGCTGCGCGGCGCGCCGGCTTGAAAAGGCATTCGGGCGGCATGGCGCCCGACTGCGCAATCAACGGTGCCGGTCTATCCGACAATCGGCATTTCGGGCCCCATGCTCAGGCGGTTGCCTTGCCCTGACGGGCAGGCCGCAACGTCAGAAGTGCAAGAACGAAGGCCGTCAGCGCGCAGGCGGCGACGGCGCAGACGAGCGGCAGGGGCGTGCGGTCGAAGAAGGGGCTGCAGATCAGGATCATCACGCCACCGGCAACCATCTGGAATGTGCCGCCAAGCGACGAGGCCATGCCCGCATGTTCACCGTGTTCCTCGAGCGCCATGACCATGGTCGGCGCGATGACCTGTCCGAGGCAGGTGTTGCCGAGGAAAAACAGCGCCATCAGAACGGGAAGGTCGTCGATCCCGTTCCAGACCAGCAGAACCAGGATGGAATTGGCCAGCGCGAAGCCGCAGACGGCGACGAATGCGACCCGTTCCATGCCGAATTTCTGGCCGAAGGAGGCCGCGAACTGTGACGATGTGAAAAAGCCGATGGCATTCAGCGCGAAGACCAGACTGAAGGCGGTCGGCGTCAGCTCGTATTCGGTCATGTAGACGAGGGGCGCTGCCGCAAGAAAGACGAAGAAGCTCGCAAGCGAGAAACCGCCGATCAGGGTGAGGCCCACGAACCGGGCATCGCGCAGAAGGTAGATTGCGCTGCGGAGCATGACCGCCGGGTTGATGCGGCTGCGCCGCTCCGGGGGAAGCGTTTCAGGCAGCAGAAAGGCCATCTGGATCATTGCGGCAACCGCGATCACCCCGAGAACGGAGAAGATCAGGCGCCAGCTGCCGAAGACGATGATGGCGCTGCCGGTAAGCGGCGCCAGCATGGGCGAGATGCTGATCACCAGCATCACGAGGGCCATCAACCGGGTTGCTGCGGGGCCGGTGTGAAGGTCGCGCACCACGGCGCGCACGATCACCATCGGCGCGGCAGCGCCCAGTGCCTGGATGAAACGTCCGACGGTCAGCGCTGAGATGTCGATCGCGGTTGCACAGAGAATCGACCCCAGAATGAAGACCACGAGCCCGATATAGACAGGCATCTTGCGCCCGAAGCGGTCGGCAAGCGGTCCATAGAAAAGCTGAGCGACGCCGAAGGCCAGGAAGTAGACGGTGAAGGTCATGTGGACCGCCGCATCGTCCGTCTGGAGATCCTTCACGATTTCCGGCATGGCCGGCAGGTAGAGGTCGATGGCAAAGGGACCGACAACGGCCAAAAGCCCCAGCGTGATCGCGGAGCGGGCAAAACCGATCTGCATGAAGATGTTCCGAAAAGGCGCGAGATCGCGCAAAAGAAGTGGGAAGACGAGGTCCTGGAGAGCTCGTGAGGTGCGGGAATTGTAGGCCGGTCGACTGTGCGGTGCAATAGGAGCGGCGAGATTCCCGGGACAGGGGCGTCGCGCGGCCGCTTCCGGCGCCGTCACGAGCGTTGGACCGTCATCAAAGCTTCATGCAATTGTCACCGAAAGTGCAAGTGCGCGAACTAGCTTGCCGCCACTGAAAACCAGGTGAAAATGGGAGCTAGTGCAATGGCGACACGTCGCGGACGTTACCTGACAGGCGTCAGTCTCGCGGTTCTGTTCGGCCTTTCGGCCGGAACGGCGGCGCAGGCGGAAGTCTTCGAGCGGATCAATTCCTTTCCGGTCTACAAGTCACTGCCGGAAGGCGCGGACCGTTCGACGGAGACCGTGGCGGAGATCATCTATCCCTCCAGGGATGGACGCACGCTTGTCTTCACCGACAGTCCCGGCGAGGCAATCGTCTTTGTCGATGCGTCCAACCCGCTGAACATCCGCCCCATCGGCCGGACGCCTCTGGGCGGCGAGCCGACATCGGTTGCCGTCGGCGAGAGCTTCGCCTACGGCGGCGTGAACACGTCCGAGGACTATGTCAACGCTTCGGGCCACATGGCCGTGATCGCGCTCGATGGTCTTGGCCTCACCGCCAAATGCGACGCCAAGGGCCAGCCGGACAGCGTCGCCATCTCTCCGGACGGAATATTCGTCGCCATCGCCATCGAGAACGAGCGTGACGAGGACCTCAACGACGGCGCGCTTCCGCAGATGCCGGCCGGTCATCTGGCGATCTTCGACCTTGACGAGAGCGGCATGCCGACCAACTGCGATGCCGTGCGTATCGTCGATCTGACCGGGCTTGCCGACATCGCACCGAGCGATCCGGAGCCGGAGTTCGTCTCGATCAACGCAAAGAACCAGGTGGTCGTTACCCTCCAGGAAAACAATCACCTGGCGATTGTCGATCTGGCGTCCGGCGATGTCGTCACACATTTTTCCGCCGGCGCAGCCTCTGCGGAGAACATCCCGGTGACCAAGGCACGCATGAGCGATGCCTCCGGCTCGACCGAAAACGTCAAGCGTGAGCCCGATGGCGTCGCCTGGATCGACGACGAGCGCTTCGTCACCGCCAACGAAGGCGACTACGAAGGCGGGTCGCGCGGCTTCACCATCTGGAACACCAGGGGCGAGGTTCTGTTCGACAGCGGCAACCAGCTGGAACACATGGGCATGGCCAATGGTCATTACCCGGCCAAACGCGCCTCCAAGAAGGGCACCGAGCCGGAAAACGTCTCCGTCGGCACCTTCGGCGGCGACACGCTGATCTTCGTCAATTCCGAACGCGGCAACTTCGTCGCCGTCTACAAGGACACGGGCGCCGAGCCTGAATTCGTGCAGTTCCTGCCGACCAATGTCGGGCCGGAAGGGTCCGTCGCCATCCCCAGCCGGGATCTCTTTGTGGTCGCCAACGAAGTCGACAGCGCCGAAGACGGTGTGCGTGCCCAGCTTTCGATCTACAAGTTCGGCGCGGACGCTCCCTCCTATCCGACGATCGCGTCTGCAATGGACCCGGAAAAAGGCGCGCCGATCGGCTGGGGCGCGCTGTCCGGTCTTGCCGGTGATCCGGCAGATGAAAACAGGCTCTATGCGGTCAGCGACAGCTTCTACGACGAGGCCCGCCTCTTTACACTGGATATCTCCTCCAGCCCGGCACAGATCACCTCTTATGTCACCATCACGGGCGGCAAGCAGGCGAAGCTCGACCTCGAAGGCGTTTCCGTTGCGAAGGACGGCGGCTTCTGGCTGGCGTCTGAAGGCAATCTCGACAAGGACATGCAGCATCTGCTTCTGAAGGTCTCCGCCGACGGCGCCGTCCAGGACGAAATCACCCTTCCGGAAGACCTTGTCGCCCAGTCTCAGCGGTTCTCGTTCGAGGGTGTCGCGGAGTTCGAAATGAACGGCAAGACGCTGGTCGCCGTGGCCGTGCAGCGGGAATGGAAGGACGATCCGAAGGGGATGGTGAAACTCGCCATCTATGACCCGGCGGAAAAATCCTGGGGCTTCGTGCATTATCCGCTCGATGCACCGAAGAGCCCGGCCGGCGGTTGGGTCGGCCTGTCGGAAATCGTCTCCATGGGCGATGGGAACTTCGCCATTCTGGAACGTGACAACAAGGGCGGCGAAGACGCCACCATCAAGCAGATCACGACCGTTTCCCTGAAAGGCGTCACCCCGGCCGCCTATGGCGAGGAGCTACCGGTCCTCGAGAAGCACTACGCCATGGACATCCTGCCCGCCATTGCGGAAAGCAAGGGTTGGGTTCTCGACAAGCCGGAAGGTCTTGCCATCACTGCCGGCGGCCGGTTGATCCTGGTGACCGACAACGACGGTGTGGATGATGCGCCGGGCGAAACCCAGCTCATCGACCTCGGCCCGGCATCGCGGCTGAACTAAAAAGCATCCGGTCTCCCAAGGCCAGATCGAAGGCCCGGTGGCTTCAGGCTGCCGGGCCTTCCTGCGTTCAGGACACCCGACCGTGCTCGGCCAGAAAATCAAGCAGGGCGCGGACCCGGGAAGGCAACGGCCCGCCCTGTCCGATATGGATGGCATGGAAGGCTTCGCGGTCGCCGGGATCGAGGTTCCCGAGAACGCGTACCAAGCGACCCGCTACGATGTCGCCGCGCACCGTGAATTCGGCGAGCCTTGCCAGGCCATTGCCGGTGAGCGCCAGATGGCGCAGCGCTTCGCCGTCGCTTGCCTGGATCCGGCACGCAGCCTGCACGACGGTCGTTTCGCTCCCGCTTCTCAGCGGCCATCCGTCCACCTTGCGCACATAGCCGAAACCGATCCGCTGGTGTTCCTCCAGATCAGCGAGGGTGCGGGGTTCTCCGGCGCGCGCCAGATATTGCGGAGAGGCGACGATGATCATCGCTGTTTCGCCCAGCCTGCGGGCAACAAGGCTGGAGCTTTTCACGGGCCCGGCGCGCACCGCCACATCTGTCCGCTCGGCGAGGAGATCGATAACGGCGTCCGTCTGTACGAGGTCGATGGTGATGCCGGGGTGACGCTCCAGGAACATGGGCAGAACCGGCATCAGGATATGCGCGGCGTAGGAGGCGCTTGTGTTGATGCGGATGCGTCCGACAGGCTGTTCGCCTGCCGCGGCGCTGCGTTCGGCATCCTCGATATCGGCAAGGATTGCCATGGACCGCTCGTAGAAGGCGCAGCCTTCGGGGGTCAGCTGGAGGGCTCGCGTCGATCGGTTGACGAGCCGGACCTTCAGGCGAGTCTCGAGTCGGGTTACGAGTTTGCTCACGGCAGATGGCGTCATGCGGCAGGTTCTGGCCGCGGCGGAAAACCCACCCTGCTCGACCACCTGAACGAAGACTTCCATTTCTCCCGAGCGGTTGATGTCGGAACGCGCCATTTGTCATTCAATTCATAGATGATATGATTATCGGCAATCTAATTCAATAAGTGCTTTCGGTCTATCTGTCCTTCAGCGACACGACACGACAGGACACGGACCCAATGCCACTCTCCCTTTATGCGCTGACGGCCGGTGCCTTCGGCATCGGCGTCACCGAATTCGTCATCATGGGACTGCTGCTCGAGGTCAGCGCCGATTTCGGCGTCTCGATCGCCGCCGCGGGCCTGCTCATTTCCGGATATGCCCTCGGGGTCGTCGTCGGCGCGCCGGTCCTGACAGTGGCCACCGGCCGCTGGCCACGGAAGTCGGTCCTCCTTGTTCTGATGGCAATCTTCGTTGCCGGCAATGCGGCCTGCGCGCTTGCGCCCTCCTTTGGGTTCCTGATGGCGGCAAGGGGCCTGACGGCGCTTGCACATGGAACGTTCTTCGGTGTCGGTTCGGTGGTCGCGACACGTCTCGTTGGCGCCGACCGCAAGGCTTCGGCGATTGCCGTCATGTTCACCGGGCTCACCGTCGCCACCATTCTGGGCGTGCCCCTCGGCACCTGGATCGGCCAGCACTTCGGCTGGCGCGCGACCTTCTGGGCCGTCACCCTGATCGGCATCGCCGCCCTTGCGATCATCGCGTTTCTGGTGCCGCTAGCCGGTGGGCCGGAAGAAGAAGGCGACTGGCGAACGGACCTTCGCGCCATCCTGCGAAGACCGGTTCAGCTGGCGCTCATGACCACGGTTCTGGGCTATGCGGGTGTCTTTGCCGTCTTCACCTATATCGCTCCGCTGCTCACACGAATCTCGGGCTTCGAGGCCTCGGCGGTCTCGCCGATCCTGCTCGTCTTCGGGGCCGGCCTCGTGGCGGGCAACCTGATCGGTGGCCATCTTGCGGACCGAAGCGTCCTCGGTGCGGTTTATGGCACGCTCGCCGCCCTTGCCGCGGTGCTGGGCCTGATGGGGCCTGGACTGCAGAACCCGGTTGCCGCCATCGCACTCGTCGGCCTGCTCGGCGTTGCCGGTTTTGCGACCGTCGCCCCGCTCCAGATGTGGGTGCTGTCGCGCGCCGAAGGGGCGGGGCAGACACTTGCCTCATCCTTCAACATCGCCGCCTTCAATCTCGGAAATGCCATTGGTGCCTTCGCCGGCGGGGCGGTGATCGATCGCGGGCCGGGTCTGGCTTTCGTGCCGATTTTTGCGGCGCTCTTCCCGCTAGTCGCCCTTGCGGTCGCTGCCCTTGGGACCCGCTCGGATCGGCGCTTGCAGCGGCATTGCCTGGAAACCAATGGCGGAGACGCCTGATCACGGCGGCCCGGCCTTTCCGATTTCTCACAATTTTCGGATCAACAAGGAGACCTCATTCATGGAATATCGCACGCTTGGCCACTCCGGCCTGAAAGTCCCCGTCCTCAGTTTTGGCGCCGGCACCTTCGGCGGCTCCGGTCCGCTCTTCGGCGCCTGGGGCAACACCGATGTCGAGGAGGCACGCCGTCTGGTCGATATCTGCCTCGAAGCGGGCGTGAACCTCTTCGATACGGCCGATGTCTATTCGAATGGCGCGTCGGAGGAAGTGCTCGGCGCGGCGCTCAAGGGACGGCGAAACGAGGTGCTGATCTCGACCAAGGCGGGCCTTCCCATGGGCGAGGGACCACATGACGCCGGTTCCTCACGCCTCCGGCTGATCCGTTCTGTCGAGGAGGCCCTGACGCGGCTCGGAACCGACCATATCGACATCTTTCAGCTTCACGCTTTCGATGCCTTCACGCCGGTCGAAGAGGTTCTCTCGACGCTTGATGTGCTCGTCCGGGACGGCAAGATCCGCTATGCGGGCGTCTCGAATTTTTCAGGCTGGCAGATCATGAAATCGCTCGCCGCAGCCGACAGGCATGGCTGGCCGCGCTATGTCGCCAACCAGGTCTATTATTCGCTGGTCGGCCGCGATTACGAGTGGGACCTGATGCCGCTCGGTGCTGATCAGGGGCTCGGTGCGCTTGTCTGGAGCCCACTCGGCTGGGGGCGCCTCACGGGCAAGATCAGGCGGGGCGAGCCGCTGCCGGAGGGAAGCCGGCTGCACGACACGGCAAGCTTCGGCCCTCCCGTCGAGGAGGAGCATCTCTACACCGTCGTGGACGCGCTGGAGAGCGTGGCGGCAGAGGTCGGCAAAAGCGTGCCGCAGGTGGCGCTCAACTGGCTTCTGAGGCGGCCGACGGTGTCGTCGGTCATCATCGGAGCACGCAACGAAGAGCAACTCCGCCAGAATCTCGGGGCGGTCGGTTGGGACCTTTCCGGGGATCAGGTCGCACGGCTTGATGCGGCGAGTGCCGTCACCGCGCCCTATCCCCACTTTCCCTATCGGCGTCAGGAAGGCTTTGCCATGCTCAATCCGCCGCTGGCGGGCTGAGGGGCCCGGTCCGGGTGCCGGTTGCGGGACAGATCCATCCCGCGCCGGCGGTCCGGCTCTCAGGCCGAAGTCTCTTCCGCCGCGCCCTCACTGCCCGTGCCGATGATGTAGCGGGTGCCGTTGTTGTCCGTGGACACCTCGACCTGCGCCCCGACCTGGGTGGCGAGGGCGGAGATGAGCTTGACGCCGAGCGAACCGCCGTTCGCCAGCCGTTCAAAACCGGTGCCATTGTCGCCGACCTGCAGGAACCAGTCTTCGTCGGTGCCCTGCATCGTCACGTTGATCACACCTGAAGGCCTGTCGGAAAAGGCGTGCTTGTAGGCATTGGTCACCAATTCGTTGATCAGGAGGCCGATGACAATGGTGCGGTCCCTGTCCCAGGTGAGGTCCGCGATCTGCGTGCGGATCGAGATGTCTTTCTCGGACGGCGCCGATCTCTCCAGGTTGCCGCAGAGCTCCTTCAGATACGAGGGCAGATGAACGGTGCCGGTGTAGCTTGTGCCCCGGTAGAGGAACGAGTTGACGGTGGCATAGCTTTCGACCCGGCCGAGCGCGGCCTGCAGGGCGTACATGATCGTTTCATCGCCATGATGCTCGCGCATCTGGAACCGCAGAAGGCTTGCGACGGAGGCGAAGTTGTTCTTCACGCGATGCTCGATCTCGCGCAGCAGCATTTCACGGTCGTTGAGTGCCTGCCACATCGTCCGCCGGAAGACTTCGGCAAGGGCGACGACAAAAAAGGCGGCCATCACGTTCACGGCGACGCGCGGTCCGTCGGTAGGACTCACAAACGCCAGGCTGCCATTGACCGGCAGGACGTAGTACCAGGCATAGAGGGACGAGAGCACGGCGGTCAGCAGGCCAGCCTGCCATTTTCCGAAAAGGGTCGCCAGCAGGACGAAGGGGACCATCAGCGCGAAGGGCCCCGCGCCACTCCACAGATGATCCAGAAGCCAGCGCAACCCGATGCCGGACACCGTGCACAACAGCCCGAAAAGCACCTGGACAAGCACCGGCGAAAGACCCGGAAAGGCTGTCTCTATGTTGTAGGTAGCAAGGGAGCGACTGCTCCCGAAAAACCTGCCGAAAGGCTTGCGCACGCCCGCTTGAAGATTGCGCAATGAGGCGGCTATCATCTGGTAGCTCCAAACGGACCCCGAAGTCGCGGTCCTGTCGTTAGCCAAATATCAGATTGCAAAAAGGCTGCAATAACAAATGACACAATCGCCCTCCCGGATTGGTAAAATTCGCAATTAAGGGTGATCTGATCTCCCGTTGCGTTGCTGTTCCACACCCCAGGGGCGTCCCGCTGATTTTCCATTGTCTGACGGAATTCAGGCAAGGGTCAGGCAGGCCGAAGGAAAACGGTTGCCGTGCGCTGGTTGCAGGCAGGCCGTGTCTGCCGTTTTGCCGCGCGGCCGGGGTGCCTTCAGTCGATAAGGAACGCCTGGCAGCTTTGTCGCCGAGCGCCAGGCAGCGCTGATCCATGTCGCCGTGAAACCGGCTGGTCAGTCCGGCAGTTTTTCGCCGTTGCCAAAGACCTGCGGCGGCGGGTTCTTGAGGATGACTTCGCGGTGCGGATAGGGGATGGCGATGTCGTTTTCCTTGAACGCGTCCCAGAGCGCCAACAGAACCTTGCCGCGCACGTTCGTCAGTCCCTGTTGCGGATCGCGGATCCAGAAGCGCAGCACGAAATTGAGGGAAGAGTCCCCGAACTCCGTCATCCAGCAGACCGGATTGCGCGTCGCCTCGACGCGGGACACAGTCTTGGCCGCCGCGATGGCAAGGGCACTGACCTTGTGTGGGTCGGCGTCATAGGAGACGCCGAAATTCACGTCGAGGCGGACCAGTTCGTCGCTGAAGGACCAGTTGATGACACGGTGAGTGATGAAATCCTCGTTGGGGATCAGGTATTCCCGGCCATCGCGCGTGACGACGGAAACGAACCGTGCCCGCAATTCGCGGATCCAGCCGAAGGTGCCCTCAAGCGAGATCGTGTCGCCGGGCTTGATCGACTTGTCGAGCAGGATGATGATCCCCGAGATGAAGTTGGAGATCACCTTCTGCAGGCCGAAGCCGAGACCGAGCCCGACCGCTCCGGTGAAGACGGTGAAGGCGCTGAGGTCGATGCCGACGGATGAGAGCGCGACCGTTGCCGCGATCATCACCAGACCAAACTTCGCAACCTTGCCGAACAGCACCCGTATGGACGGCGTCAGCTCTTCCGATTTCTGGACCTGCTCGTCCAGGAAGCGGCCGATGATGATGGCGATCCAGACGGTCGCGATCAGCAGCAGGACGGCCTTGAGAACGAGCAGCGCCGAGAGACGCATTGTGCCCAGCGGCAGGGCAAAGCTGTCGAGAAAATGCGCCGTCTCGTCGTCGATCCCGAGAATGACCAGGGCGGCATAGGTCCATGCCAGCCAGGTGAGAATGCGGGCGATCAGGCGACTGCGGATGACCCGCGACAGGACGGAGACGAAGAGCCATGCCAGCGACAGGGAAAAGACGACATAGATGAGGTGGCTGCGGCTCGGCCAGGTAGCCGTGCGCATGAAGATGAGTGTGGCGAGAAGCAACAGGTTGAAGGCGATCCAGTCGATACGGCGCAGGAGAGCGATGACGACGCGCAGGAGGCCGGGGTGACCCTTGATGCCTCGCGCACGCTCCTCCAGTCCGGGTTCGATGCGCCAACTGATCAGCTTCGCGATGATGAAGAGGACCGCGATGATCGCGATCTGGTAGAGCAGCCAAGGCGTCAGAATGTAATTGAGGACACCTCTGGCCCAGGCCTCCGCTTCCGCAATGAGAGTGTTCAATTCCATTCTGGCCGCCGGGTACCTTCGGTTCCGTTGAGCTTCCGGCAATTCGCAGGCCGGCAGCAGATGAATAGGATGAACAATAACAGGCCTTTGCAGCGTCTACCACGTGGCTCTGCTCCGAAAGAGTTTTCGAGAGGGAACGTGCTTGCGAGCGCTTGAGAGTTGACTCGAACGTCTTTTGCACGTAATTAACAACTAAGTTAATTAACGAGTGCGTTAAATATGCAGCAGGAAAACGACCCTTTGAGTGCCATCCTATCGGCGTTGGCTGACCCGACCCGACGGGCGATCCTGGCCCGGCTGAGCGAGGGGCCTGCCACGGTGAACGAACTGGCCGAGCCGTTCGAGATGTCACTGCCGGCGGTTTCGCGCCACCTGAAGGTGCTGTCGGGGTGCGGACTGATTTCGAGAGGGCGTGAGGCGCAGTGGCGTCCCTGCAAGCTGGAAGCTGCGCCGCTGAAGCAGGTCGATGACTGGCTGACGCGCTACCGCCGGTTCTGGGAAGGAAGCTTTGACAGGATGGAGGCTTATCTTTCCGACCTCACGACGGCCGACCCGAAGGGGGACAAACAATGACCGATCTGCCAATGACCGATCTGCGAGACGACGAACTTTTCATCGAACGCCGGTTCGAGGCCCCGGTGGCTCTGGTTTTCCGGCTCTGGCAGGAACGGGACCACCTGTTGCGATGGTGGGGGCCGGAGGGCTTCACTGCCGTTGACTTCGACTGGAAACTCGCGCCCGGTCGGGCCTGGCGGGGTGCGATGACATCCAGGAAGTTCGGGCTTTCCCGTTTCAGCGGCGTCATCCAGGAGGTCGAGGAAAACCGCCGCATCGTCTTCACCTTTCAATGGCAGGGGCAGGATGAGCCGGAAACTCTGGTCACTGTGACCCTGACCGAGAAAGACGGCGGGACGCTTCAGACGTTTCACCAGGCCCCCTTTGCCAGCGTGGCATCGCGCGACAGCCACGTCGGCGGGTGGAACTCTCTCTTCAACAAGCAGGAACTCTACGCCGAGAACTTCGCGATCGCTCTGGAGAAAGGCATTGTACCATGATCACGCTGACGACTTACGACTGGGTTCCGGACTTCGCCGCCCCCCTCATGCGGGCTTTCCGCGCGCGCTGGGCGCTGGAAGAAGCCGGCCTGTCCTACAACGTGCGTCTTCTGTCGCTTGGTCCCGACCAGCGGTCACCAGAACACCTCAGCCGCCAACCCTTCGGTCAGGCTCCGGCGATCGAGGACGACGGACTGGTGTTGTTCGAAAGCGGCGCGATCGCTTTGCACATTGCGGAAAAAAGCGAGGTGCTATTGCCAAAAACCTTGGAAGGACGTGCCCGGGCAACGGCCTGGCTGATCGCGGCCCTCAACTCGGTGGAGCCGATCGTGCAGGAGCTGGGCACCATCGACTTCTTTCACAAGGACGAAGCCTGGACGAAGGAGCGGCGACCGCAAGTGGACGCCCGGCTTCGCGACAGGCTGGGCCTGCTCCAGAATGCTCTTGGCGACAAGGACTATCTGGAGGGCCGTTTCACGGTAGGCGACCTGATGATGGCCGATGTGCTCAGGATGCTGCCGGACCCTGCTCTCCTGGCCGCGTTCCCGGCACTTGACGCCTACAAGGCGCGGTGCGCGGCGCGCCCGGCGTTCGGACGCGCCATGAAGTCCCAGCTCGACGGCTTCGTCATAGCGGCCTGAGGCCGCCAGCCGTTGCCGACCCGGCACCCGCGAACCGAGGGCGGTGTCAGTCCTTCGCCCGGTATTCCTCGGGCAGGATGAACACCTCGTCGGCGCGGCCGTAGCCGCCGTCCTTGATTTCTTCCACCAGGACCATGGTGGTCGGCCGGGCGACCTCGCCGAAATAACCGACGAGAAGGTCCGTGGTCTTGTGGATCAGGTCCGCTTTCTGCGCAGTGCTCAGGGAGGCTTCGGGAAGCTTGTAGTTCACAAAGGGCATGTTGGTATCCTTGAAGGGGGAGTGAGAGGTCAGATGACGCCGCCGTTGGCGCGCAGGACCTGGCCGTTGATCCAGGCTCCATCCGCGCCCGCCAGGAACGACACCGCGGAGGCGATGTCCTCGGGCTGTCCGAGGCGGCCGAAGGGGTTCATTTTCTTGATGTTCTCGACGAGTTCAGGCGGTTTTCCTTTCATAAAGAGGTCCGTTTCGACCGGTCCGGGCGCCACCGCGTTGACGGTGATCCCCTTCGGACCAAGTTCCTTTGCAAGGATGCGCGTCATTGCCTCGACCGCGGCCTTGGAGGCGGCATAGATGCCGTAGGTTGGCTGATTGAGCCCGACGACGCTGGACGAGAGGCTGATGATCCGCCCGCCTTCCGGCAGCCGGTTGGCTGCTTCGCGCATGCTGCGGAAGACGCCGCCAACGTTGATCGCCATGTGGCGGTCGAAGTCCGCGTCGCTGGCTTCGGCTATCAGTGAATTGCCCATGATGCCGGCGTTGTTCACGACGACGCCGACCGCACCGAAGGCGTTTTCAGCACTCTCGAAGAGGGTCTCGAAGGCGATCGGATCTGCGACGTCGGCTTGTACCGCCATGGCTTTGCCGCCCGCGGTTTCGATTGTCTCGACAACCTTTTCAGCGGCTTCCGTGTCCCGGCCGTAGTTGATGACGACCGGATGCCCGTCGGCCGCGAGCCGTCTGGCGATGGCCTCGCCTATGCCTTTGCTGCCGCCGGTGACGATCGCTGCAGGTATTTGCTGAGTCATGTTGATCTCCTGTCTCTCCGTGAAGATAGCGAGATCCATTTCCTGGATAATCGGCCTGTTTCCGGAAACATAATCCGGATATAACGAACAGATGTACGACAGACTGGAAGCCATGCGCCTGTTCGTCCGGGTGGTGGAGCGGGAAAGCTTCACGGCCGCGGCGACGGATCTGAACATCCCAAGGTCAACGGCGACCGACGTGATCCAGCGGCTGGAACGCGATCTTGCCTGCCGCCTGCTGGTCCGCACGACGCGGCACGTGTCACCCACGCCGGAAGGCGAGGATTACTACCACCGCTGTCTGTCGATCCTTGCCGATGTCGAGGAGGCGGAAGGGATCTTGCGCGGGCAGGAGCCGTCCGGGCTCCTGCGCGTCAGCGCGCACGGCACGCTGACGCGGACCTTCGTTCTGCCGCATCTTGCGGAGTTCATGGAGCGCTATCCGAAGATCGACCTGCAACTCGGCCAGAGCGATCGGCTTGTCGATCTTGTGCGCGAAGGCGTCGACTGCGTACTCAGGGCGGGCGTTCCGGAAGACAGCGGCATGATTATGCGCAAGCTGAGCGATATCCCGGAAATCACCTGCGCCAGTCCGGTCTATCTCGAAAGGCATGGTATTCCGAAGGATCTCGACGACCTCGAAGGGCATTGCATGGTGGGGTTCCATTCATCGCGAACCGGAGCCGTGATGCCGTTCGACTTTCAGATGCCCGACGGCGTGCGCGAGATCCAATTGCCTGCTCGGGTCGTTGCCGACGATGCCGAGACGGTGCACGGGCTGGCGGTTATGGGCTTCGGCCTCATGCAGGCGCCCCGCTACCGGTTAAAGGACTATCTGCGCACGGGGAGGCTGGTGGAGGTCCTGACGGACACACCGCCGACGCCTCTTCCGCTGGCGGTCTACTATCCGCAGAACCGACAGCTCTCGCCGAGAGTGCGGGTCTTTGTGGACTGGCTTGGAAAGATTTTCGCAGATGCGGAGCTTTGAGCCGGAGGTCGGTCAGTTCGCTCGCAGGTCTTCCACCGGGCGCATCTGGGCGAGCACCTTGACCAGCCAGTCGACGAAAACGCGGACCTTCGTGCTCAGGTGCCGATTGGGAGGGTAGACGATATAGAGCGGCATGGCGTTGGTTGCCCAGTCGCTCAGGACCGGCACCAACTCGCCGCGCGCAAGTTCCTCCTGGATCATGAAGTCCGGCAATTGCGCAACGCCGTGTCCGGAAAGCGCCGCGGTCACGTAACTGCGAGCATCGTTGAGGGCGCAGTTGTACCGGCCTTCCACTTCCACCTCCTCGCCATCCTTTCGGAATCTCAGCGGTATGACGCGGCCGGTCGTCGCCATGAAAAAGCTGACGCAGCGATGATTCTGGCGAAGATCGGCAGGGGTTTTCGGCATGCCCGCCTTTTCGAGATAGCCGGCGGTTGCGCAGGTGGTCAGTCCCATCTCCGCAACCCGCCGTGCGATCAGCGACTGGTCATTGGGTGCGCCACCCCGCAAGGCGCAGTCCACATTTTCCGCCAGATAGTCGACCAGCCTGTCGCCGATACCGAGCTCGATCCGTATGTCGGGGTATTTTTCATAGAAGTCGGCAAGCTGCGGGATAACGTACCAGTCGGCAAAGGCGCCTGACATTTCCACCCGCAGCCGGCCGCTCGGGCTGCTCTGGAGCCGGGTCAAACTGCCGTCCAGTTCGTCGATCTCGGCGACAATCTCCGCTGCCCGTTCATAGTAGAGGGCACCGTCCGTCGTCACGATGACGCGCCGGGTTGTCCTGTTCAGCAGCTTTGTCTGCAGGTGTTTTTCCAGATTCTGGATCAGGTTGGTCACCGTCGCCTTCGGCATCTGCAGCGCTTCGGATGCGCGGGTGAAATTTCCGGTCTCGACGACGCGGACAAAGGCACGCATGGCTGAAAGCTGATCCATCAGAGAGTTCCGATCCAAAAAAACGCATTATTATTCGGATTTTTGAATAGTGTAATCAAAAAATGCCATCTTATTCCGGAGGCTGAACAACAGTAGCTATAGGACACGCGGCAGACAAGCAAACCCTGCAGCATGCAACCTCAAAGTGATCGGATGGAGCCTGATTCCCAGGCAGGTCCGGCAGCCCTGGACGATGGAAACCATGACGGTGCAGATCAAGGACATGACGCTGGACAAGGTGGCCGTTGGCCCCGTGGCCGCGCGCGTCTATCAGGGCGCCGAATACAGCAAGTCGCCGCCGGTGCTGATTTACTTCCACGGTGGTTCTTTCAAAGGCGGCATACCGCAGGAGTGCGAATTCGCGCAGGTTGTCGCCGAAACCGGGGCCATCGTCGTCATTCCGGATTACACCGCGCCGCTGGGCAACGTGTTTCCGAAACCGCTGGAGACCGGTTTCTCCGTCTTCTCTTATCTGGCGCTCAAGCGCGCGGGGCTTGGAAACCGCAAGTCCCTGCTCCTTGTGGGCGGGGTCGAATCCGGCGGCAATATCGCCGCGGCCGTTGCCTTGAAGGCCCGCGACCATTTCGCGGACGAGCTCGATGGTCAGGTTCTCCTGTCGCCATTGCTTGATCCGTTCATGGGCTCGGCCTCTTTCGAAGCTGCGGACAAGGTGGGCATGAAGGAGCGCTGGTCCGAAGGCTGGAGCCACTATCTCAGTACCGGCATGTGCCATCCCTATGCCGCTCCCTGCACCTGCTCCCGTCTGACCGGTGTCGCGTCGGCACTGGTGCTGTCGTCCGAAGACGACCCGCTGCGGGACGAGGCCCTCGACTATGCGGATCATCTGAAGAACGCGGGCATCGCGGTGACGCGGCACGTTTGTCCCGCCGGCACCGGCTGGCCGTCGGTCTATGGCGGGAAGACGGATGTCGCCCCGTCCTGGCAACCGCAGGTCAGGGAGCAGTTTTCGAGTTTCGTCCAGTCAGTCAGCATTCATTGAAAATCAACTGAGGCCCGTCCGTCGTTTCTCCCCGCTGGGCCTTCAAGGAGTGAACAATGTCATCAGGAAAGAAGCACTGGGCCCTTGCGGGCGCCAGCCTGGCAGTTGCTGTCTCCATTTCGGCCGCTGCACTTGTCATGAACCTTCCCGCGACCGGTCCTGCGACCGCAGCAGGTGAACCAGCAGAAGCCCCGGCCGTGCCCGTGACCGTGGCCGAAGTCAAATCACGCCAGATCACCGTATGGGAAGAGTTCTCGGGCCGCCTAGAGGCGGTCGACCGTGTCCAGATCCGCTCTCGGGTTGCCGGCGAAATCGAGTCGGTCGACTTCCGCGAGGGGGCACTGGTGAAGGCGGGAGACCTGCTCTTCACCATCGATCCCGCGCCCTACGAAGCCGCTGTTGCACAGCGGGAAGGGCAGGTGGAGCTGGCAGAAGCCCAGATCAAGCTTGCCCGTCTGGAACTCGGCCGCGGCTCCAAGCTGATCAATACGCATGCAATCTCCCAGAGCGTCCTCGACCAGAGACAGAATTCCTTCGCCGAGGCACAGGCCAACCTACGCACCGCGAAGGCCGGACTTGCCGCCGCCAAGCTGGAACTCGGCTATACCAGGATCACCGCGCCGGTCTCCGGCCGCGTCGGAAAGATCGAGATCACTGTGGGCAATCTGGTCGCCGCCGGTTCGGCATCGCCGGCCCTGACCACCCTGGTTTCCGTCGATCCGATTTACGCGAGCTTCAATGCGAGCGAGGACATGGTTGCGCGGATCCTGGCGGAGCTGCCCGAAACGGACGGCGTCCTGCCGCCGCTCGACTTGATTCCGGTCGAGATCGAAACCTCGGCTTCTCCGGACAAACCGGTGCGCGGCAAGCTGCAACTCGTCGACAATGAGGTCGATGCCGTCAGCGGGACGATCGGGGTTCGCGCGGTCTTCGACAATCCGGGTGGCCGGCTGATCCCCGGCCAGTTCGTCCGCATTCGCCTGGGCGAGCCGACCCCGGAGGACAAGATCCTGATCAGCGAGCGCGCCATCGGCACCGACCAGGACAAGAAATATGTCTTTGTTGTCGGCGCCGACAACAAGGTGAGCTACCGCTCCGTTGAGCTCGGCCGGACGGCCGAGGGCGAGCGGATCGTCGACGGCGGACTGAAGTCCGGCGAACGGATCGTGGTCAATGGCCTGCAGCGGGTTCGTTCCGGCGCTCTTGTCGATCCGCAGCTCGAAAAAGACATGGCCGCCGTCAACTGACGGCACGGCGGAAATGTAGTTTCCGCCACTCCCACTTCATGAACCTCAGTCACTGCCGGCGGCGTCGCCGCCGGCACGGGAAACCTTTGTCCAATTTCCGACCGGAAAGGGCCTGGATATGAATATCTCGAGATTCTTCGTCGACCGCCCGGTCTTTGCCGGCGTGCTGTCCATTCTCATCGTGCTCGGCGGGCTTATCGGCCTCGGCAATCTGCCGATTTCCGAATATCCGGAAGTCGTGCCGCCATCCATCGTCGTGCGGGCCACCTATCCCGGCGCCAATCCGAAGGTCATTGCGGAAACGGTGGCAACGCCGCTGGAAGAACAGATCAACGGCGTGGAGGGCATGCTCTACATGTCCAGCCAGGCAACGTCCGACGGCGTCATGACGCTGACCGTGACGTTCGAGCTCGGGACCGATCCGGACCAGGCACAGCAGCTCGTGCAGAACCGTGTGTCGCAGGCGGAACCGCGGCTGCCGGCGGAAGTGCGAAATCTCGGCGTCACCACGGTCAAGAGTTCGCCCGACCTGATGATGGTGGTGAACCTGATCTCGCCGGACAACCGTTACGACATCACCTATCTGCGCAATTACGCGGTCATCAATATCAAGGACCGCCTCGCCCGAATCCAGGGTGTCGGCCAGGTGCAGGTGTTCGGGTCGGGTGACTATTCGATGCGCGTTTGGGTCGATCCGCAAAAGGCGGCAAACCACAACCTTGCCGCAAGCGACATCACCAATTCGATCCGCGAGCAGAACGTCCAGGCGGCGGCTGGCATCATCGGTGCCTCGCCCAGCGTGGACGGCGTCGATGTCCAGTTGAGCGTCAACGCACAGGGTCGGCTGCAGTCGCCCGAGGAATTCGGCAACATCATCGTCCGCACGGGTGAAAACGGCGAGGTGACGCGCCTGCGCGACGTTGCCCGGATCGAACTCGGCGCCGCCGATTATTCCCTGCGCTCGCTGCTCGACGGCAAGCCGGCCGTGGCGATACCCGTGTTCCAGGCACCGGGTTCCAACGCGATTGCGATCTCCGATGCCGTCGTGGCAACGATGGATGACCTTCAGGTCGCCATGCCCGAAGGGGTCAGCTACGAGATCGTCTACGACACCACCAAGTTCGTGCGCTCGTCCATCGAGAAGGTGGTCGACACGCTGCTGGAAGCGGTCGTCCTTGTGGTGCTCGTCGTCATCTTGTTCCTGCAGACCTGGCGGGCGTCCATCATTCCGCTCATTGCCGTGCCCGTATCTATCATCGGCACGTTCGGGGTGATGTATGTCTTCGGCTTTTCCATCAACGCGCTCAGCCTTTTCGGGCTTGTGCTGGCGATCGGCATCGTCGTCGATGACGCGATCGTGGTCGTGGAAAACGTCGAGCGCAATATCGAGAACGGACTGAGCCCACGGCAGGCGACCTACAAGGCGATGCGCGAAGTTTCCGGCCCGATCATCGCGATTGCCCTGGTGCTTGTCGCCGTGTTCGTGCCGCTTGCCTTCATCACCGGCCTTTCGGGCCAGTTCTATCGCCAGTTCGCCCTGACGATCGCCATCTCCACGGTGATTTCGGCCATCAACTCGCTCACGCTGTCGCCGGCGCTCGCAGCGCTCCTGCTGAAGGGGCACGACGCGCCGAAGGATGTGCTGACGCGCGCGATGGACTTCCTGTTCGGCTGGTTCTTCCGGGGCTTCAACCGCGTCTTCGGGGCCGCCTCCAACGGTTACGGAAAGAGTGTCGGCGGACTTCTGTCCCGCAAGAGCATCGTCATGGTGGTCTATCTGCTCCTGGTCGGGGCGACCTACAGCCTCTTCGCGGCAGTGCCGGGCGGCTTCGTGCCGGCGCAGGACAAGCAGTACCTGATCGGCTTCGCCCAGCTTCCGGACGCGGCGACACTCGACCGCACGGAGGACGTGATCAAGCGCATGAGCGACATTGCCATGGAGCAGGAGGGCGTGGAGCACGCGATCGCGTTCCCCGGCCTGTCGATCAACGGCTTCACCAATTCCTCCAACGCGGGCATTGTCTTCGCCGTTCTGTCCGACTTCGAGGAGCGCAGGTCGCCGGAGCTTTCGGGCGGTGCGATCGCCATGCAGCTGAACCAGAAATTCGGCGCCATCCAGGATGCCTACATCGCCATGTTCTCGCCGCCGCCCGTCCAGGGGCTCGGCACGACCGGCGGCTTCAAGCTGCAGATCGAGGACCGGGCGGGTCTCGGCTATCAGGCGCTGGACGCGGCCAACAAGGCGTTTCTGGCAAAAGCCTACCAGACACCGGAACTTGCGGGACTGTTCTCCAGCTTCCAGATCAACGTGCCGCAGCTTTATGCGGATCTCGACAGAACCAAGGCCGAACAGCTTGGGGTGTCGGTGACGGATGTCTTCGAGACGCTGCAGATCTATCTGGGGTCGCTCTATGTCAATGACTTCAATGCCTTCGGTCGGACCTACAGCGTCCGGGTTCAGGCGGATGCGCAGTACAGGGCGCATGCGGATGATATCGGCCAGCTGAAGGTACGCTCCGCGACGGGGCGGATGATACCGCTGTCGGCTCTCGTAAAGGTCGATGCCACCACCGGTCCGGAACGGGCGACCCGTTACAACGGCTTCCTTGCCGCCGACATCAACGGCGGTCCTGCTCCCGGCTTCTCGTCGGGACAGGCGCAGGCGGCGGTCGAGCGTGTTGCAGACGAAACCCTGCCGAAGGGGGTCAGTTTCGAGTGGACGGATCTCACCTACCAGCAGATTCTGGCCGGCAGTTCAGGGGTGATCGTCTTCCCGCTGGCGCTGCTGCTGGTCTACCTGGTGCTGGCCGCGCAGTATGAAAGCCTGATGCTGCCGGTCGCCATCATCATGATCGTGCCGATGGGCGTTCTCGCCGCCCTGACAGGCGTCTGGCTGACGGCGGGCGACAACAACATCTTCACCCAGATCGGGCTGGTGGTGCTTGTCGGACTATCCGCCAAGAATGCGATCCTGATCGTGGAGTTCGCCCGCGAACTGGAGTTCGAGGGACGGACGCCGGTCGCGGCGGCAATCGAGGCCAGTCGCCTGCGCCTGCGTCCGATCCTGATGACGTCGATGGCTTTCATCATGGGCGTGGTGCCGCTGGTCCTGTCGACCGGTGCGGGGGCGGAGATGCGCGTTGCCATGGGCGTTGCGGTTTTCTCCGGCATGCTTGGCGTGACCTTCTTCGGCATCTTCATGACGCCGGTCTTCTATGTGCTGGTCCGGCGGCTTTCGGGCAACCGGCCGCTGATCCAGCACGAAGAGCACGGTCATCTCGTGGAAGCCTGACCATCGCGACCCCCGGGCGGGAAACTGCCCGGGGGTTCTGCTGTCGAAAGATGCTTCTTGTCGCGAGGCAAATCACGCCCAAGGTGCCTGCGGGCAGGTCGCCAGGTAACGGCGGCCTATTCACTTGTGCTCGATCAGGTCCCACTTGTTGCCGAAAGGATCCCGGAAGACGGCCACCTTGCCATAGGGTTCGTCGCGCGGAGCCTCCAGAAAGGTGATCCCGGCTGCTGTCATCGCGGCATGATCCCTGTCGAAGTCATCGGTGTTGAGGAACAGGAAAACACGGCCGCCGGTCTGGTTGCCGATGGCGGCCAGCTGATCGGGGCCGTCCGCCTTCGCCAGCAGGAGGCGCGTCTCGTTGCTGCCCTTGGGCGCGACCTGCACCCAGCGTTTGGTTTCGGAGAGCCGCGTGTCCTCGATCAGCTCGAAACCGGCCTTGCCGACATAGAAGGCGATGGCTTCATCATAGTCCGGGACAAGCAGGGCAATGGCGCCAAGATGCTGTTGCATGGACAGTGTTCTATTGCGCCCGGCGATAGACCGAGATGTTCTTGAAGCTGGCGACGTCGACCAGATGGACGGTCTGGGTCACCGTTAGCGTGCGGCCATCCTCGGACAGTTCGCGCTCGGCCTTCATGATGGTCAAGCCACCGCGGCGGGCTTCCGACACCAGGTTGCGGTCGCTCTGAAAGACTAGGCGCATGGCATCGACAAGGCCGCTCTTGCCGAGCTTGACTTCCGGTCCGTCGGGCACGGCCTCGAACGTGTCATTGGTGACCACGCCTTCCACATCCACCTGATTCATGGTGAACACGGCCATGCCGAAGTTGTCCTCGATCTTGAGGGTCGCGCTTTTGGGCGGCGATCCCTGCTCGAAGTCGCTTTCCTCGGTGTCGAGGATCCAGGTGCCGAGAAAGGGAGCGATTTTGTCTTCGATCATCTGGTTATCCGGGTTGGAATGAAACTCGGGCCGTCGGGCAGGCGATGGCCATTCAGCGTGTCGGCGCAGGTATCCTGCCCGTCGTCATCCCGCCCATCGTCATCCCGGTCAAGCGCAGCGCGAACCGGGACCGGCGAGCCGAGGTCTCACCGGTGCCGAACAGAAAATCTGCGGCTCACCGATCCCGGATCTTCGCTTCGCTGCGTCCGGGATGACGAGAACGGGCAGGTTAAAGCAAAACCGCCACCGGCATAGCCGATGGCGGTTGGTCTTGCAACGCGGGCAGGCGTCAGGCGCTGAGCGCGTTCAGTTCTGTGATGATGGCGTCGCCCATCTCGGAGGTCGAGACAGTCGCCTGACCTTCGCCGGCAATGTCCTTCGTGCGCAGGCCCTTGTCGAGGACATTGGCGATTGCCTTGTCCAGCTTGTCGGCGGCTTCCACTTCCTCGAAGGAGTAGCGCAGCGCCATGGAGAAGCTGGCGATCATCGCGATCGGGTTGGCAGCGCCGGTGCCGGCAATGTCCGGAGCCGAGCCATGGACGGGCTCGTACATTGCCTTGCGCTTGCCGGTCACGCCGTCAGGAGCGCCAAGGGACGCGGATGGCAGCATGCCGAGCGAGCCGGTCAGCATTGCGGCAACGTCGGACAGCATGTCGCCGAAAAGGTTGTCGGTGACGATCACGTCGAACTGCTTCGGCCAGCGGACAAGCTGCATTCCGCCGGCATCGGCCAGCATATGCTCAAGCTTGACGTCCTCGTAGCCGTTGCCGTGGGTCTGGGTGACGACCTCGTTCCAGAGCACGCCGGATTTCATCACGTTCCGCTTTTCCATGGACGTGACCTTGTTGTTTCGGGTGCGTGCCAGTTCGAAGGCGACCTTCGCGATCCGCTCGATCTCGTAGGTGTCGTAGACCTGGGTGTCGACGCCGCGCTTCTGGCCGTTGCCGAGATCGGTGATTTCCTTCGGCTCGCCGAAATAGACGCCGCCGGTCAGCTCACGCACGATCAGGATGTCGAGGCCTTCGATGATGTCCTTCTTCAGCGAAGAGGCATCGGCAAGCGCCGGGTAGCAGATGGCGGGGCGCAGGTTGGCGAAGAGTTCCATGTCCTTGCGCAGGCGCAGAAGGCCGGCTTCCGGGCGCACGTCATAGGGGACGTCGTCCCACTTCGGACCGCCGACAGCGCCGAAGATGACTGCATCCGCGGCCATGGCCTTGGCCATGTCTTCCTCGGAAATCGCCTTGCCGTGGGCATCATAGGCCGATCCACCGACCAGGCCTTCGTCGGTCTCGAAGGACATTCCGCCCTTGTCGTTGTACCAGGCGATGACCTTTTTCACTTCCAGCATGATTTCCTGGCCAATGCCGTCGCCCGGCAGAAGCAGAAGGTTTTGTGAAGCCATGGACGTTCCATCCCGCATGTTTTTTAGAACTGATGGCGCTGGGTTAGCGCGTCGGCCCGACTGATTCAAGGAAAAGCCGCTTGCGAAGAACTCAAGCAAGGCGAGGGGATTGATCAAGTCAGCCAAAGGCTCCGGGTCTGGCCGGAATGACCGGGCCGGCTCCCTTAGCTCGCGAACCAGCTTCTTGCCGCCTGCCAGAAGAGGTTCAGCGCGAGCAAGGTCATCACCCATTTGAAGCCGGTCTTGAAGACGGCCTCGTTCATCCGGCCGAGCAGAAGGCTTCCGGCAAGGGTGCCGAGGAAGCCGCTGGCGATCATCATGACAATCAGTCCGGCCCAGGGGGCGAAGGCGAAGCCGAGAGCGCCGAAGGCGAGGATCTTGAAGACATGCATGATCAGCGCAGTGACCGCCTGGTTGGCGACGAACTGGTGGCGCGTCATGCCAAGCGTCGACAGGACCGCCCCGCCGATCGGCCCGGCCGCGCCAAAGAACATGGAGAGGAGCGTCGAGACAAAGCCCGTTGCGGCCATGGCGCGCTTGCGAGCCTTGTAAAAGGTCGGCTTGCGGCCCCAGATGACCCAGAGCACGAAGCAGCCGATGCCCGCCTTCAGGATGTCGGGGGGAAGCTGGACTGCGATCTTGCCGCCGATGGCCGCGCCGAAGATGGCGCCTGCCGCGAACCAGAGAGCGATCGTCCAGTCGACATGGCGGATCTGAACCAGTGCCCGTCCCGCATTGGAGCCGAGCTGCACAACGCCGTGCACGGGCACCAGTGCGCCGGCCGGCATGAGCGTGGCCATGATGGCAATGAGGGCAACCCCGCCTCCAAGACCGACGGCGGCCGTCAGGGCCGACGTGACGAAACTGGCGACCACGAGCGCGACCGTGGCCGGTGTTGCAAGCGGGTCGGGAAAGAGCTGTGTCAACAGGTCCAAGAGGTCAGATCCAGCGAGACTTGGCGTAGCTCAGCGCCTCACGCACGTCGAGCTGACGTGTGGAATTGCCGCTTCGGACGAAAAAGGCGGAGGCGTTGCCGTCCTCCAGATAGACGGCACGGGGCGCGGGGCGGATAATGATCATCGCGACGTCCCGGGCCCCGATCGTTGCGAACACCGTATGGATATAGGGGCAGAGGTCGCCGCCGAGGTTCTTCGACACGATGTCGTTCACCGTGCGCTCGAAAGCGTCGTGGTCCGGGCTTTTCAGGGTGGAGAGATCCTTGTCGATGCCGAGCGGCGTGCCGTTGTCGTCGACACCGACGAGAAGATGCCCGCCGTCGGCATTGAAGAAACCGGCCACGGTCTTGGCGATGACCTTTTCCAGACCCCTGTTGACCCGGTTTTCCTTCATGTCCCAGCGCAGAGACGACTTGAACTCGACTCGATCGCTTTCTCCCTGGGAAAGAAGATCAGGGATGAAGGATTTCTGCTCGTCCCGCAGCGAGCGGTAGGCTTCGCTGGTCCGTATGTAGTTGCGTGTGAAGATGCCGAAGGCGAGACCGACGACTGCGCCGAGCATCGTATAGGCGAAGGTGACATCCAGATTGCGGGGGATCAGCACAAGCCAGAGGCGTGCATTCATGAACTGCCAAAGGGTCATCTTGGTCTCGGAAAACCGGGACAGTTCCCACCAGATGACGACGAGATTGAGCGGGTGGATGACAAGGATGCCGACCAGCGCTCCCACGAGAACATAGGTGGCGAGAAACGATATCTTGAAGGGGGAAAGGGACATGCTTGCCAATAGCCAAAGAAAAAACGCCGGTTCGGAACCGGCGCCTTCATAACACAAAACCTGCAACTTTGAAGAACAGGCTGACGGTTCTCAGGCAGCGACGGGAAGCGCTGTCTCCACGAGCTTGACCCAGTAGGAGCAGCCGTAGGGAATTGCTTCGTCGTTGAAGTCGTAATCAGGATGGTGCAGGCCGGCACTGTCGCCGTTGCCGGAGAAGATGAACGCACCGGGCCGCGCTTCCAGCATGTAGGAGAAATCCTCGCCGCCCATCATCGGCTCGACATTCCGGTCAACCTTGCCCGCTCCCGCAATGCCCTCTGCGACATCCGCCGCGAAATCGGTCTGTTCGGCATGGTTCTCCGTCACCGGATAGCCGCGCCGGAAGCTGATGTCGGCGGTTGCGCCGAAGGTTTCTGCCGTCAGCCGAGCGATCGCGTAAAGGCGTTCCTCGGCCATGTGGCGGACCGTCGGATTGAGCGTGCGGATTGTGCCGCGCAGGACAGCACTCTGCGGGATGACGTTGAAGGCATTGCCGGCCTCGAAGATCGTCACGGAGACGACGACGGAATCCAGCGGGTTGGCGTTGCGGCTGGCAATGGTCTGGAACGCATTGACCATCTGTGCGCCGACGACAATCGGGTCGATGGTGTTGTGCGGTTTGGCCGCATGACCGCCCTTGCCGCCGATCTTGATCTTGAATTCGTCCGTCGCAGCCATGATCGGGCCCTTGCAGATGGCGAATTCGCCGACCGGCAGGCCGGGATAATTATGCATGCCGTAGACTTCGTCGATGGGCCAGCGGGTCATCAGGCCGTCATCGATCATTGCCTTGGCTCCCGCACCGCCTTCTTCCGCCGGCTGGAATATCACGACGACCGTGCCGTCGAAGTTGCGGGTTTCGGCGAGGTATTTCGCAGCACCGAGCAGCATGGCGGTGTGGCCGTCGTGGCCGCAGGCATGCATCTTTCCCGGGGTCTTGGAAGCGTAGGTCTTGCCCGTGGTTTCGGCTATCGGGAGCGCGTCCATGTCCGCCCGCAGGCCGATGGTCTTGCCCGCTCCGCCATTGCGCCCCCGGATGACACCGACGACGCCGGTTTCGCCGATGCCTGTCGTGATCTCGTCCACGCCGAAGCTCTGGAGCAGTTCAGCGACCTTGCCGGCTGTCCTAACGGTCTCGTAGAGGATTTCCGGGTTCTCGTGAATGTCCCTGCGCCAGGCCGTGATCTCGTCCGTCAGATCAGCGAGGCGGTTAACAATCGGCATCTGGAACTCCTGAACAAACCACGGCACACATTCACGCGGGTGCTCCTGCGGCTATCTGTGGCGCGTGGTCAAATGGGAAAGGCGGTTCGGGTAAAAACGCGCGCATTACGGTCTGATTTGTCAGATTAGTCCGCGCCGAAGATCTGACAAGGTTTATTTTTTCGCAAATCGGAAGACACGCGTGTGTTTGATTTCGTTGTCTTCCAGCGCGCCGATCACCGGGACCCTGTAGTCCGCAAGCTCCTCCAGACGCGTGCGCGGCAGGTAGGAGCGGCCCGGATCGCCGACGATGACCTCCGTCCCGCGTTCCAGCAGCCGGTCGAGCAGCGAAATGACCTTGTCAGCCATCGGCTTGTCGTAAAAGACGTCTCCGCAAAAGGCGATGTCCAGATCCGGCACCTCGTCTCCGGTGATGTCTGCGGCCTGATAGGTCATCGAGACGCCGTTGAGCTCGGCGTTGAGCTGGCTGGCAACAAGCGCGAAAGGGTCGATATCGACCGCATGACACGAGGCTGCGCCGGCTTTCATCGCGGCGATGCCGACCAGCCCGGACCCGCAGGCGAAATCGAGCACCTTGCGTCCGGCGACAAGCTCCGGCGTGTCTAGGAGATAGCGGGCAAGGCCCTGTCCGCCGGCCCAGGCGAAGGCCCAGAAGGGCGGGGCGATGCCGAGGGCGCCAAGCTCGTCCTCGGTCTTTTGCCAAAGCTCCATGGCCTCGTCCGCCAGATGCAGCCGGATCTCTTCCGCGTGGGGAACAGGTTTGACCTTGGTTTCCCGGCGGATGAAGTCGACCGGATCGATCGTCGGCGCCATGTAAGGGTCCCTATGCCGGCTTCTTCATCCCGCCCATCTCGCAGACGATCTTCCACTCTTCTTCCGTTACCGGTTGAACGGACAGTCGCATGGAGGTGACCAGTGACATTTCGGAAAGACGCGGCTCCGCCTTCACATCGGCCAGGGTGACCGGCTTCGGCATGTCGCATACGGCCTTGAAGTCAACGCACTCCCAGCGGGGGTCGTCGATGGTGGTGTCGGGATGGATCTCGCTGCACACCTCGACCACGCCGACAACTTCCTTGCCGATATTGGAATGATAGAAGAAGGCCTTGTCGCCGATTTCCATCGCCCGCATGTTGTTGCGTGCCTGGTAGTTCCGGATGCCGTCCCATTGTTCGCCGGCATCGCCCTTGGCTTTCTGCTGGTCCCAGGACCATTTATCCGGTTCGGATTTGATCAGCCAGTACTGCACTTACGAAGCCTCCGGGTTCTTGATGGCCCAGTTCCAGGGACGGATCTCGACACTCTCGAACAGACCCGCTGCCGCGTAAGGATCCTCCTGGGAAATCGCAAGCGCCTCGTCGCGGTTCGCGGCCTCGATCACGACAAGCGAGCCGGTCATGTTGCCGTCGTCGTCCATGAAGGGGCCCGCGGCTTTCAGGCCGTTGCCGAGGCCTTTCAGAAATTCGAGATGGGCAGGACGGTTGTCGAGGCGCGTTTGAAGGGCACCGGGCTTGTCGGTGCAGATCACGGCGTAAAGCATGGAAGGATCCCCGGGTTGTCGATTCTGCGTCGAACCTAGGGCCCGCCGGGGCGAAACTCAATGGAAGATTGAACGCCGCGATGCCGGTTTTCGCCCGCTCCGCCGCGCCTGTTTCAGTCAGGCAAAGCTCTCGCGGAAACCGACCTTGTCTGCCAGATCGGGGAAATCGATGAAGGGATTGCGGTTTCCCTGGGTCAGGAAGACTGCCCTGTTGCGATGCCGCTCATAGTCCGACACGGGCTGCTCCGCATGCCATTTCAGCAGCGTCTCGACGGTCTCGAGCGGCATTTCGCCCTGCGCGTTGCCGACCTCGTTCCGATATCGCAACAGGAAATACAGCGTCGCACGGGCGACCACGCCCTTGTTCTGTTCCGGCTCGAAGGCGGTCATGCCGTTTTCCGTTTCCTCAACGAGGCCGCATTTCTTCCTCAACTCGGCTTCGATCAGATCGATCTGCAACGGGTCCGGCTCGAAATCGGGATGATCGCCATAGGGCCGGTTGCCGCGATAGGAATTGCATTTGCGCTCGCAGGTGAACAGATGATGCAGGTCGCTGACCATCGGCTTGCGTTTCTCGTACCAGGACTGCGGGACGATGTGCTCACAGTTGTAGGGCACGGTCATTGCCTCGTCTTCGGGGAGCAGGTCTTCCAGCCCGTCGGACAGTGCCAGCACACCGTCCAGTCCGAGATCCATGAAACTCTCCCGCGACTTCGGCAGACGCTCCATCAGGATCAGGGCTTCCTCCATCATGACTTCAGCGGGGCTCATCAATTCGCCGGAGTAGATGCTGCGCAACGCGCCGTCCTTGTGCTGGTCCACGTAAGGATAGAGCACCTTCAGCCGGGCCGAGTCATAGCCGAACACTCTGGCGTGGGTCTTTGTGACCACACGGCTGTACTCGTGATAAAGGCGCACCTCCCCCGTGTCGTGCTCGATGCTCTCATAGTATTTTCGGATATCCTCCCGGTCGCGGTCGCTCTCGTAATAACCCTCGTCCTTGCTGGCCTCCTCGATGATCTGTGCGATGGATTTTTCAAGCTGGGTGTCGAGCGACGCCGGCATGGTCGATGCCCGGGGCCTGTCTCTTATACACATCT
>VIRH01000102.1 GCA_008107755.1 Rhodobacterales bacterium | reverse complement strand
GTCCCTGACACGAGAGGCCGATCTGCCAAGATGGCTTGACTGGTACAACAACAAACGGCCACACATGGGCATCAATGGAAAAACACCAAGTCAGGCCCTCAACGGAACAACCTGATCAGAAACCACAACTAGGCTCTCTGCGACGATGTCACCGAGTGTACAGCCAGCGCCGCAATGAAGTGTCCCCTTGGCGACACTGATGGCAAAAGGCGTATCTTCATCACCGTGCGAGCGACCGTAACGGCGATAGAACCAGAGGAGAAGCGGGCCGGCGAAAAGGGCGCACAAGGGCCAGACAACTGCCATGACGCGCATTTGAGGCGGATTGCGCAGGCAGTCCACCGCTATCCAGACTGCGCACAGGACACTGCTGAAAAGTGACACCCAAACAAGAATTTCGAACCACTGCGGAATCATCTCGCACCAGCCGTTCCGAGCATTCCTGGAGGTATCGGGATCAGGGGTACGCGCATCTCCTTCTTTGAACTTCGAAGGCCCCGAGGCAAGGGTTTTACCAGCGAAGTGGTTCCTGGGCATGCCTGCGGGGGCCAGGCACGCCCGATCCAGTCCGCCATCGCGGCGAAACCGACCCGTCTGACCAATGCCGGGGTGGTCAATGTTTCATTTTTCGCCGCAGGTTCAACCTCTTCCTATCACTTGTAGGGATCCGCCGCGTCGCGCAAACCGTCGCCCAGGAAGTTGAAGGCCAGAACCACGATGATAATGGGAATGACCGGCGCCATCAGCCAGGGATAGACGGTTACGACGGAGATGTTCTGCGCCTCGTTCAGGAGAACTCCCCAGGAGACCGCCGGGCGGCGCAGGCCCAGGTTCAGGTAGGACAGAGCCGTCTCGCCCAGGATCATCGATGGGATCGACAGTGTCGCGGACGCAATGATGTGGCTGGTGAAGCCGGGCAGCAGATGCCGAGTGATCACGCGTTTCGGCTTTGCGCCCAGCAGGACCGCCGCCTTTGCGTATTCTTCCTCGCGCAGGGAAAGAAGCTTGGATCTGACCGCACGCGCAAGCCCCGGCCAGTCCAGAAGCCCGAGGATGATGGTGAGGCCGAAATAGATCCACACCGGGCTCCAGGTCACGGGCAAGGCCGCCGACAACGCCATCCAGAGCGGAAGCTCCGGAAGGGACCTCAGGATCTCGATCATGCGCTGGATCGCACTGTCCATGATGCCGCCGAAATATCCGGCAATGCCGCCGAAGAAAAGGCCGAGAACGATGGATATCGTGACGCCGACAAGGCCAACCGTCAGCGACAGGCGCGCGCCGTAGACGAGACCAGAAAACTGGTCTCGGCCGAGACGGTCCGTGCCCAGAAGGAACAGGGTGCCTCCCTCCGCCGGACAGAAAAGGTGGAAACTGGCGTCGAAAAGCCCCCAGAATTCATAAGGTGCGCTGGTGCAGAAGAAACGGATCTTCTGAACCTCGTCGGTGTTGTCCTCGAAGACCCACTGCAGGGTTTCCATGTCGACTTCGGACGTCATGCCATAGACGAACGGGCCGACCAGACGGCCTTCGTGGAACAGGTGGATCGGTTGTGGCGGTGCATAGAGAAACTGGCTGTCGCGCGTGTTGGCGCCATAGGGCGCGATGACCTCGGCGAAAGGCACGCACATGTAGAACAGGATCAGCACGACGCCGGACCAGACCGCAATCTTGTGGCGCCGGAATTTCCACCACATGATCTTCCACTGCGAAGCCTGGTAGAAGCGCTCCTGCTCTTCCGTCATGTCTTCCGTGACGGCCGGGTTGAAGGGCTCCGGATCGACGTAATGCTCGACGACGCGCGGCGTCTTGTCGTTCAGGTCCGTACTCATGTGCCTGCCCTCCCGCCGAGCCGGATGCGCGGATCGAGAACCGCAAGGAGAAGATCGGAGATCAGCATGCCGACCAGCGTGAGAATGGCGACAAACAGCAGGATGAAGCCCGAAAGGAACTGATCCTGTGACTGCAGCGCAGAAACCAGCACGGGACCGACCGTCGGCAGGCTCATCACCACGGAAACGATGACGGACCCGGAGACCATCGACGGGATCAGGTTTCCGATATCCGCGATGAACGGATTGATCGCCATGCGCAGGGGATACTTGACCAGAAGATTACGCTCCTTGAGGCCCTTCGCGCGACCGGTGGTGACATACTGCTTGTGAAGTTCATCCAGCAGATTGGCACGCAACCGGCGGATCATCGCCGCCGTGCCGGAGGTGCCGATGACGATGGTTGGAACAATCAGATGCGCCAGGACCGACATGGCCTTCTCCGGGCTCCACGGCTGGTCGATGTATTGCGGATCCATCAGTCCGCCGACGGACAGGCCAAACCATCTGTTGAACAGGTAAAGGAGGATCAGCGCCAGCAGGAAGTTTGGCGTCGCAAGGCCGAAATAACCAAGGAAGGTAAAGCCGTAGTCGCCCCAGGAATACTGGCGCGTCGCCGAGAAGATGCCGATCGGAAACGAGACCACATAGACGAACAGGATGGTCGCGAAATTGAGGACGATCGTCAGTGGCAGGGTCGGCCCCACAACCTCTTCGACCGGCTTGTCGAACTCGAAGGACCAGCCCCAGTTGCCCTGGATCAGGCCGTCCAAGCCATGTGGTCCCGGCCACAGTCCGACCCAGATCAGGTAACGCTCGAAAAAGGGTCGATCGAGGGAAAACTCGTGCCGCAGGAATTCCAGCTTGGCGACCGAAGAGGATTCCCCTGCGGATTTCAGAGCCGCGATCTGGTTGGAAATATAATCACCGGCAGGAAGTTCAACGATTAAAAACGTCAGAAAACTGATCACCAGCAACGTGGGAACCATCATCAGTATTCGTCGGAAAATGTAATAGAGCACCTGCTCTCCCCTCAGCCCCGTGTCTTCCGTTGGGCTCTCGTGTACCTTCTTCTCAAGCGGTGGAGCGCTCACTCTCGAAGGCCGACTTCTTCATCCATGCCATTCCGTTTGTCCGGCGGCTCTTCCAGAGCGGCCCGAACGGAAGTTGGACCGGCGCAACTTCCCAATCCCGCTTCCGGCGCGATCAGGAACCTGCTCCGGTCCGGTCAAATTCACTTCGCCATATAGAATTCGTCCATCCGGTGAATGCCGAAATGGGCTCCCGGATCCCAACCGTAAATGCCTTCCAGCGGAACGTTTTCCACGTCCTTGATGGCAACCGGCTGAGGCACGCCGGAGACGAGGCCGATATGGATCGTCTCGTCGGCATGTATCTGCAGGATCTCTTCCCAGATCTCGGTCCGCTCCTCTTTCGTCCGCGAGCCGAGCCAGGCGTCGTAGAGTTCCATCAGGCGTTCCGCCGGCGGCCAGTCGGGTTTTTCCCCGCCCTCTCCGCCGGTCTCGTAATAATCGCCCCAGGCAAACCAGTTCAGACGGTCACCATGCACGGGAACGTAGTCGTCCGGCGGCATTTCCGAGGTCGGAATTCCGTTCTCGAACCCGCCCCAGACAGACATGACCAGGTCGCCGGTGATCGCACGTTCGCGCATGTTGTCGCGCTGGCTGGGCTTGGGAAACAGCTTGATTCCGATTTCCTTCCACATTTCCGAGACGAGTTCGAGCGCATCGTCCTGGACCTGCTCCTCACCGGCGGTTTCCACGATGATCTCCAGAGGACGGCCGTCGGGCATCAGCCGGATGCCTTCGCTGTTGCGCTCGGTCAGACCGATTTCATCCAGCAGGGCCTTCGCCTTTTCAGGATCATATTGCGCCCATTCGGTCGCATACTCAGCCTTGTACAGCGGGCTTGCCGGCAGCACAGTGTCGTTGACGGGCTTGCCGAGACCGAAAAAGAGAACCCGGTTGATCAGGTTCCTGTCGATCCCAAGCGACAGTGCGTGCCGGAAACGGGTATCGCGCAACAGTTCGCGCCAGACCGGATCCTTGACCGTCAGGTTCGGCTGGATCGAGATTTCCGAGCCCTTGGTGTTGGACCAGAGTGCTGTCGTGTAGTCGTTCTGCTTCTCGCCCTTCTTCAGCACCGTGACATCGGAAAAGCTGATGTTGCGCGCCTGAAGGTTGCTTTCACCGGCCTGGGTCTTGGCGGGGATGAGCTTGCCGTCGGCGACGGTCATCACGACCTGATCAATATAGGGAAGCTGCTGACCGGTGCTGTCGATGCGGTGATAGTAGGGATTGCGATCCAGAACGAACCGCAGATCGCTGTCGTCCCTGTTCCGGACCCAGGGCTGAAGGCTTGGAAGGTCGACGTTGCGTGCGTCGTACATGTCATCCTTCTTGTTGTGCAGAGGGGCCCAACTGCGCGCTTTGACCTTTTCGGCTTCGTTCTTGATGAAATCAGGATCACCGTATTTGCCATGAAACTGCTTCAGGTAATGAGCAGGACGGTAGATAAACGGCGGCCTGGACTTTGCCAGTTCCGGCAGAAAGAGCGGGTTCGGCGCATCCCAGGTGTACCGGACCGTGGTTTCGTCCAGAACCTCGAATTTCGGGCCCTTGCCATCGACGGTCAGGAACGGTGGCAACCCGGACGGATTGAGGTCCTCGCTGGAGGCGACATCCTCGAAATAGTAGCGAAAATCATCCGCACCGAAGGGCGCGCCATCGGACCATTTGTGGCCCTCGCGCGTGTGCAGCGTGAAGATGCGGCCGTCCTCGACCTCGACATCTTCAAGGATGTCGGGAACGAGATCCAGTTGCTCGTTGTAGCCGACAAGGCGCGCGTAGCCCCAGACATTGATCAGACGCACGTCCTTGGCGCGTCCGATCAGGGTGTCGAGCGAGCCGCCGGGTGTGCCCGTGGTCCGCCCGGAGGCCTCCAGATCGACGACAAGCGCCTCGGCCGGCACGCGTTCCTCGATCGGGGGAAGCGACGGATCCAGACCCGGCGTTTCCTTGAGTTCCAGCGCGGACAATGGTCCGGCCAACATGGCCGAGGACACGAAGACCCCGACCCTCAGTATGTTGATAAAAGTCATGCAGCAGTCCCCTCAAGCGCCCCGGTTTTCTTCAGTCCGGGTGCGCAGACAAAATGTTCCGGTTCCATCTCCACCAGCGACGGTTCCATGCCGTCGGACAGGCGGAAAGGCTCCGGCCATAACTCCGGCTCTGATGCCCGATTGGCATCAAGCGCGGTAAAATCAAGCGGCGCCGAGAGATCCGGCTCCGGAACCGCCGACAACAACGCCTTTGTGTAAGGATGAAGCGGGTTGCCGACCACCTCGCGCGTCTCACCGACTTCCACAAGTCGGCCGCGGCACATGACGGCAATACGGTCGGCGATATAGTCCACCACCGCCAGATTGTGGCTGACGAACAGATAGGTCAGATTGAGGTCGCGTTTCAGGTCCTGCAGCAGATTGAGGATCTGGGCCTGCACGGAAACGTCGAGCGCCGAGGTCGGTTCGTCGCACAGTATGAATTCGGGATTGAGCGCAAGCGCACGGGCGATGCCAATACGTTGTCGCTGCCCGCCGGAAAAGGAATGGGGATAACGGCGCAGGAAGCGTGGATCGAGACCAACCAGGGTCATCAGGTTTCGCGCGCGTTCCGCCCGCTCCTGTGACGTGCCGATGCCGTGCACTTCCAGCGGCTCCGTCAACGTGTCGTTGATGGTCATGCGGGGATTGAGCGAGGAGAACGGGTCCTGGAAGATCAGCTGCACGCGGCGGCGATAGTCCATCAGGTCGGCGCCCTTCAGGCTTGCGATATCCTCCAGGCCATTGCCGCGATTGTAGAGGACCTTGCCACCCTGCAGGTCGAGCGCACGCAGGATTGCCTTAGCGGCAGTCGTCTTGCCGGACCCGGACTCGCCCACGAGCCCGAGACACTCCCCTCGCCGGATCGTCAGGTTGATGCCGTCCAGCGCGGTCATGGTCTTGACCTTGCCGCCGAGGAACGAGCCCTTGCGCAGAGTGAACTTCTTCGTGACGTCGCGCATCTCGACCAGCGGCGTCCCCGGCTCGACCTTGCAGTGCGGGCGGTTCTTCGTGAGGTCTCCGGACTTGATGACGATCGGCCGGATCGGGACCAGACGCTCGTCCTTGTCCATTTGAAAACTCGGCACCGCGTTGAGCAGCGCCTTCAGATACTCGTGCTGAGGATTGGAAAACAGCTGCTCGGCCGTGCCCTTTTCCATGATGCGGCCATGATAGATCACGGCAATTTCGTCCGCCATGTTGGCAACGACGCCGAAATCATGGGTGATCATCAGCACCGACATGCGCAGCTCGCCCTGCACTTCGCGGATCAGCTTCAGGATCTCGGCCTGGATCGTGACGTCGAGTGCGGTCGTCGGTTCGTCGGCGATCAGCAGTGACGGCCGGCAGATCATTGCCATGGCGATCATGGCGCGCTGGCGCAGGCCGCCCGAAAGTTCGAAGGGATAGGTGTCGAGGGCGCGCTTCGGATCCGGGAAATGCACCAGGCGAAGCATTTCCTTGGTCAATTCACGCGCTTCCGGACGAGACACGTTCCGATGCAGAATGGCCGCTTCGCTGATCTGGTCGCCGATGGTATGGAGCGGAGACAGCGACGTCATCGGCTCCTGAAAGATGATCGCGACGCGGTTGCCGCGCAGGTGGCGCATCGTGGCGCCCTTGCGGCTCAACGTGGCGATATCGACCGGTGGCTCGGCACCGCTAGCATCCGCAAGCACGACTTTTCCTGACGTGATGCTGGCAGCTTCCGGCAACAGACCCATGATCGTCTGCGAGATCACGGTCTTGCCCGAACCGGATTCCCCGACCAGAGCAACGGTGCGATTTTCAGGCACGACAAACGACACGTCGTCCACCGCGCGGATCTTACCTTCCGCCGTATTAAAATCTACCGTCAGCCCCTCGATCGAGAGAACATTCACCGCGCTTCTCCTCCTCGGCAAGAGATGTCGTTGGGTGCTTTACTAAGCCCTTATTGCAATAGAAAGACAATCAAATTCCCCGGCCGATAGCAATGCAGAATTATGGAGCAATACCCAGTGCCCCGGATCACAGATAGCGAAATCCGGTTTCATTTCCGGTAATTAGTCGGGGACGAATTGCGCGTTGCCGCCTACTCGGCCGCCGAGACAGGCTTCGATCGCGCGGCGTCCATACGGCCCCCCGGTGCCGGGAACGGATCGATCCAGTAAACTTCCATCAACCCGCTGCGCCCGCGAAGAAGATGCTCGCCCACAGGGCGGAGAGCCCTCTCGTCCGGCAGTTCGGCGACCGTATCGGCACTCGCCAGAATGGTCACTTCCGGTTCGCCCGGCACTTCCTTTCCGAGGGTCTGCAGCCTTTCGGCCGCATTCACCGTGTCGCCGACAACCGTGTAATTCCACCGGTCAAGCGCGCCGACATTGCCAACGACCGCCGGGCCGGTGTGAATGCCGATGCGCAGCGACATTTTCGGCCGGCCGTTCTCCTCGGCCGTCTGATTGGCCTCGTGATGCAGGACGGCGATCCGCCGTGCGGTCCGAACCGCAGCCTCCGCGTGGTCGGGCCGTTCGTCCGGCGCGCCCCAGAATGCCAGCATGCCATCGCCCAGGAACTTGTCGACCGTTCCGCCTTCCGTTTCGACCGCCTCGACCAGGATCGAGAAATGGTCGTTCAGAAGCTGCGCCGTCTCCTTCGCGCTCAGGTGCTCGGACTTCGCCGTAAAGCCGACGATGTCGGTGAAGACAATGGTCAGCTCCGCTTCGCGCGCTTCCGCCGCCTTGCCGCCGCCGAGACGCATCAACTTGATGAACAGGGAGCGCGGAACATAGGTGTTCATGGCCTTGAGGCCTTCCACCATGGCATTGAAGGCCTGGGCCACCTGATCAATCTCGACCACCCGGCTCCTCGGCAAAGGCTCCACCTCGTTCAGCGACAGGGAGCCCACGAGTTCGGACTGAACGGCAAGATTTCTCAAGGGTCGCGCGACGCGGCGGCCCATCCAGAAAGCGATCAGAACCGATACCACCAGCGCGCCGAAACCGACGAACATGGAGCCTGCCAGACGCCGGACCTCTCTCGACACCGTCGCGCCACGGTAATACTGGCCGACTGTCAACGGTGCGTCGGCGAACCCGTCGAGTTCGGATTTCATGACGATGAACTCGTCCTTGTCCGCCTCGACGATCGAAACCTCGATGCCGAGTTCGGCAGCCTTCTGGAACTCGTTGAGCGGGGATTCGTTGACGAGCGCAGACAGAACCGGATCCCCGACGGCGCCCAGATTGCCGGGCAGCTTGTCCTTGATCGAGCCCCCGGTCTGAAGCCATGCCATGTCCGAATGCATGATGACCTCGCCATTGCCGGCGATGATGAACACGGTGTTGTCGACGCCCTCGTCCTGCGAGGACACGATTGCCGCCAGATCCTGCATCGAACTTGCTGCCGTCAGCGTTCCCACGATCTGACCGCCGCGCACGAGCGGCACCGAAACGTTGGCGAACTGTGCGTTCTGCTGGCGCACCAGCGCCCCCCAGGTCGGCGGGCTGTCCGGGCGCAGCTTCGGCGGCCCGTCCATGGTCAGACCGGGCGGCGGAGCATCGGATCGGATCCGCCACAACTTGCCGCTCTGGCTGCGAAAAATCCCGATCTTGCGTCCTTCGAGGTCCGAGACCGCCAGCGTCGTTATGTCGTTGTTGGATTTCATGGCGATCGACAGATCCGCCAGTGTCCGCTCCGGATCATCGAAGCCGAGCATGCCCTCGTCGAAATAGGGTTTCAGCCCGACAACCGCGTTTTCGACCGATTTGAAATGCGTCGTGATCTGCTGTTCGAGCGCCTGGGTGCTCAGGATCGTCTTGTCGTTGAGAAGGGAAAACGTGTTCTTGAAATTGGCGGTGACGGACAACGCCAGCACCAGACCGATTGCCAGTGCGACGAAAACGCCAAAGCCCGCCCCGACCACCGTGGTCAGGGGCAGTTTGATGCGCGGTGGTCTGCGCTTGCCTGGCGCCATCGGACGATGTTCCCGTAATCAGATTTCCAGCTTACATGGCAGTCCGTTGACGTCAATTTCAAGGAAAGCAATTAACGTCAGGTTTGCGGACCAAGCTTCCGTAAAGCAAGTTCCTGCAAAAGGATAATGGTTTTCGCATCGCGGATTTCGCCGCTCCGCACCATCTTCAGAGCGTCGCTGAGCGGAACATGCATCACTTCGATGTCCTCGCCTTCTTCCTGAAGTCCGCCGCCGTCGCCTACCTGATCGTTCACGTGGTACGTCCCGGCGAAGAACGCCAGATATTCGGTGACTGACCCGGGGCTCATGTGCACGTCGTAGAGGTGTTCGAGAGACGAAACCTCGAAGCCGGTCTCTTCGATCAGTTCGCCGCGCATCCGCTCTTCCGGGCTTTCACCTTCCAGAAGTCCGGCGGGTGCCTCGATCATGAAGGGATCGAAGCCGGACAACCAGACCGGCAGCCGAAACTGGCGCGTCAGAAGCACACAGTCCGTTTCGGGATTGTGCAGAAGGCAGGCCGCGCCGTGGCCACGATCATAGGCTTCGCGCACCATCTCCTGCCAGGTTCCGTCGCGGCGGCGAAAGCCGACCTTGTAACGGGTCAAGGTGCCCCAGCCGTCGGACAGGACCGTCCTGTCCAGCACTTTCAGATAATCCGTCTCTTCGGACACAGGCAGCTCCAGTCGGTGGCAACTCGGTTACTTTGAATTGTCAGGGGTTTCAGTCTCGATGCCGGCAACCCCGATGCTCATGAGGATCTCCGCAGTATGCTCGCCCAGCGCCGGCGCAGCCTTCGAAAGCACCAGTTCAGCATTCCGGAACCTGATCGGCGTGCGCACGGATGGCACCTGACCCTGCTGCGTTCCCGTTGCAGGCAGTTCGACCTTCATGCCCCGGTGCTGCACATGGACATCGTCAAACACGTCTTCGACGGAGTTGATCGGACCGGCGGGCACCCCCTCACCTTCAAGAGCTGCCAGAAGATCGTCCCTGGTGCGGCTCTGCGTTTCCGTCGTCAGGATCGGCACCAGCTCCGCCCGCGAGGCGACGCGGCCGCCATTCGTTGCATATTTCGGATCCGCGGCAAGATCCGGTCGGCCGAGCACCGTGCAGAGCCGACGGAACTGGCCGTCATTGCCAACCGCAATGATCAGGTGACCGTCGCTTGCCGGGAAGACCTGATAGGGCACGATGTTGGGATGTGCGTTGCCCAGCCGTTTCGGCGACTTGCCGGAGACAAAGTAGTTGAGCGCCTGGTTGGCAAGAACACCGACCTGGGTGTCCAGAAGGGACATGTCGACCCACTCGCCCTCGCCTGTCTCGTCGCGCCTGCGCAGCGCAGCCAGGATGCCGACCACGCCGTAAAGCCCGGTAAAGATATCCGCAAAGGCAACGCCGATCTTCTGGGGCTCCCCGTCCGGCGCACCGGTCAGATCCATGATCCCACCCATGCCCTGGATCATGAAGTCATAGCCGGCACGATGCGCATAGGGGCCGTCCTGGCCGAAACCGGTTATGGAGCAATAGACCAGTTTCGGATTGACCTTCGAAAGGCTTTCGTAATCCAGGCCGTATTTGGCAAGGCCGCCAACCTTGAAGTTCTCGATGACGATATCCGCGTCGGCAACGAGGCGGCGCACGGTTTCCTGTCCCTCGTCCGTTCGGAAGTCCACCGCGACGGAACGCTTGCCCCGATTGCAGGCATGAAAATAGGCGGCATCGCCGTCATTCCCGTCCGAATCCCTGACGAAGGGCGGGCCCCACCCCCTGGTATCGTCGCCCTGCGGGCTCTCGACCTTGATCACGTCCGCACCGAGATCGGCGAGCGTCTGCCCGGTCCACGGCCCGGCGAGAATGCGGGCAAGTTCGATTACCTTGATGCCCTTGAGCGGCGCGGTCATGTGCGTTTCCTAAGGAAGGGTCAGACTTCGGAAGTCTTCCGATAGATGTGATAGCGGCCGGGATGGATGCCTTCCGGTTTCTCCAGCGTTTCGAAATTCGGAAGATCGAACTTGAAGGCGGACAGGACATATCCGCCAACGGACATGCGCTGGTCAACGAGCGGTGCGAGCCAGTGAACGATTGCCAGGTCGTAGGTCGGATCGGCGGACCCGATATCGATATGCGCGAAAGCTGCCTTGGCGCCGACGCGCGGGCCGCAGAACGCAAGCGTTTCGCGGATATCGCCCAGGATCATGTGCTCCGCATCGGGCGCACAGCTCGGGTGGCAATTCATCGCGAAGTCAAAGACGAAGATCTCCTTGTTCGGGTAGATCTCGCGCAGATGATCGTAAGTGCGCCCGTTGCCCAGGCCCAGCTCGAGAACTGGTCCCTCCACCGCGTTCACCTTGTCGACCAGATGTTCCAGAAGAATTTTCTGGGAGGTCATGCGACGGATAAAACTGTCCAAACGGCTCATTAAAGGGGTCCTGTTAAACTGACAACGCCCCTGACATAGACAATGAGTCTGCCAAAATCAAAGCCCGGCATATTTCTGCAACCCGGCTTTGCTGTGACGCGTTGTTGCACCTGCTCACGAAACAGGACTTTGCCACATTCTGCGATCATGCTAACTCGTCTGATCAGTGCACAATATTCAAGTCAGTTTTAAAAAGAATTTCAGGGAGAAATCCATGCGATCCGAAACGGCGCCGGCAATCCGGCTGGAAGATTATCAGCCACCCGCCTACCGGATCGAACAAGTCCAGCTCACTGTCGCGCTCGGGCCAACTGCGACACGCGTCACCGCGAAGCTTCATGTGGTCCGGCAGGCGGAAACCGCAGCAGGAACATCGCTTGTTCTGGACGGAGACGAGCTGACGCTCACCGGCATCGCACTCGACGGGAAGGACCTGTCTGCCGACGCTTACATCTGCACGCCGGAGCGTCTTGAGGTCCTCACCCCTCCCGCAGGTCCGCTCGAGCTGACCATCGAGACGGAACTCGATCCGGATGCCAACACCAAGCTGATGGGTCTTTACCGGTCATCGGGAACCTACTGCACCCAGTGCGAGGCCGAAGGTTTCCGGCGGATCACCTATTTCCTCGACCGGCCCGATGTACTGGCCGTCTACACGACCCGGCTCGAAGCCTCGAAAGCGGACTGTCCTGTCCTTCTGGCCAACGGCAATCTGTCCGAGACCGGAGACATTCCCGGTACGGACCGCCATTTCGCGATCTGGCATGACCCGCATCCCAAGCCGGCCTATCTGTTTGCTCTTGTCGCGGGTGATCTTGCCCGTGTGCCGGATCACTTCGTCACCGCGTCGGGACACAAGGTCGAACTCAACATCTATGTCGAGCATGGCAAGGAAACCTTGTGCGACTGGGCGATGGATTCCCTGAAGAGATCCATGCGCTGGGACGAAGAGGTGTTCGGCCGGGAATACGATCTCGACGTCTTCAACATCGTCGCGGTGTCCGACTTCAACATGGGCGCGATGGAGAACAAGGGCCTCAACATCTTCAACGACAAGTATGTTCTGGCGGACCCGGACACGGCCACGGACCAGGACTACGCAAATATCGAAGCCGTGATCGCGCACGAATACTTCCACAACTGGACCGGCAACCGCATCACCTGCCGTGACTGGTTCCAGCTCTGCCTGAAGGAAGGTCTCACCGTGTTCCGCGATCAGGAGTTCTCCTCCGACATGCGCTCGCGGCCGGTGAAGCGGATCGCCGATGTCAGGCTGCTGAAATCCCACCAGTTCCCCGAGGACGCCGGTCCGCTCGCACATTCAGTGCGCCCCAGAACCTATCACGAAATCAATAACTTCTACACGGCCACCGTTTACGAAAAGGGCGCCGAGGTCGTGCGGATGCTCAAGACGCTTCTGGGTGACGAGGCGTTTCGGGACGGGCTGGACCTCTATTTCAATCGCCATGACGGCGAAGCAACGACGATCGAAGCCTTTCTGGCGTGCTTCGAGGAAGCCTCCGGCACCGAACTTGATCAGTTCGCCCTCTGGTACGAACAGGCAGGAACGCCGATCGTGACCGTCGACACCGCTTTCGACGAGGCACGCAAATCCCTGACCATCACCCTCTCGCAGGAAATCCCGCCTGTCGCCGGACAGAAGTCCAGCTCGCCCGCCGTCATTCCTCTTCGCTTCGGCCTGATCGGTCCCAACGGTGAGGACATGAGCCCCGAGAAACAGGCCGGCGCACAAGTGAGCGGCGATGTTCTCGTACTCGACAAGGCAAAACAGAAAGTCACCTTCGACAACATTGCCTCGAAACCGGTTCTGTCGCTCCTGCGCGGTTTTTCCGCCCCCGTTCGCCTGAACCAGAAACTGAGTTCCGATGAACTTGCGTTCCTCGCCGCACAGGACAATGACCCGTTCAATCGCTGGCAGGCGGTTCAGACGCTGGCAATGCAGGACCTTGTTCGTCTGGCCTGCAAGGCGCGCGGAAAAGAGCGTGCCGAGCCCTGTGCCGACGTTGTCGACGTCTTTGGCACTGTTCTGTCCGCCCCATCCCTTGACGATGCTTTCCGGGCCCAGGCGCTTACGCTGCCGAGCGAAGCGGACATTGCGCAGGAAATCGGCAAGAACGTCGATCCCGACGCCATCCACGCAGCCCGCGAAACGCTGCGCGCTTCGGTCTGCGCCTGTTATGCAGGCGCGCTATCGCACCTGGTCGGCGCCACGTCGTCGGGCCCCTACTCGCCCGATGCCGATGCGGCCGGCAAGCGGTCCCTTGCCAACCGGGCCCTTCATTATCTGGCTGCGAAACGCAGCGACGCAACGAATGACATGGTCTGGGATCGCTTCTCGAACGCGGACAACATGACCGACAGGCTGGCCGCGTTGATGATCCTCGTTCACGACAACCTGCCGCGCAAACAGGAAGCGGTCGACGCCTATCTCGAACGACACCGCTCAAGTTCGCTTGCCATGGACAAGTGGTTCATGGCACAGGCAACCGCCCCCGGCGACGAGACCCTGGAAACCGTCCGTCAGCTGATGAAGCACCCGCTTTACGAGGCAGGAAACCCGAACCGCGTCCGCGCGCTCCTGCAATCCTTCGCCACAGGCAACCCCACCCAGTTCGCGCGTCCTGATGGCGCGGGTTTCGAACTCGTTGCCGAATCGGTCCTGGCCATCGACAAACGCAATCCTCAGGTCGCCTCCCGACTGCTGACGAGTTTCCGCTCCTGGCGCGCACTTGATCCACAACGGTCCGCCCTTGCGGAATCTGCTCTCCTGAGGGTTTCTTCATGCGAAGAACTGTCGAGAGACAGCCGAGATATCGTCGACAGGACCCTGCAATAGTGCGCAATACTGGTAAAGGTTAACACCGAAACAGAAAATCCGGTCATTCGTTAACCATTTTCTTCTTTGCCAGGGCTGGACAAAAACCGACCTTTTGATTCAAATGGAAGTGATTCGGGGGTTACCCCATCACGGCGGTTTTGAGGCACATTTCCTATGGCGCAAGCATCAGCCGGCGACGCATCCGTGCGGCGCGGCGATAAGGAGTCAAATCTGAAGAGGACGGCGAGCAACCTTGGTTTGCCGCTCTGGACTTTCTTCAACACCGTCACCAACGGCCTGGCCCGCTCCGATGGCCTCATGCGCCGCGCGATCCCCGGCCTCGCCATCGTCTTCATCTTCGTGCTCGCCCTGTTTCGCGCCGGCGAGATGGCAAGTCAATACAACGAGACCCGCGAAACAGCTGAGACCACTCTGAGCCTGATGGCCAACCTCGTTGCCACCGGCCTCAAGGCGGGTGAGGAAGACCTTCCCGAAACAGGCTTCAGAACCACGCTCAAACGCATTCTTGCTGACAGTCTTCCCGCGGGCGCAACAAGCCAGGGCCGGACCTTCCTGGTCGTGGATGATGCAGGAACCGTCGTTGCATCGGCCCCCGCGCAGCCTGATCTGGAGAACCGTCCGATCACCGATATTCTCGGTCCGTCACAGCCGATGATCATCTTCGGGGCGCGTGCAGGCGTCATGATGACCCCGGTTGATCTTTTCGGCACCGATGGCGACACACAGGCCATGGCGACGGTTCAGCATCTTGACGGCCGCCTCGGCATGGTCGCCGCGCTGCAGACGGAAAGCCAGATCTATTCGAAATGGCGCGACGACCTTTCGGCGAATGTGACCCTGTTCGTTGGCACATCCTTCGTGCTGCTTGCTGTCATCTATGGCTTCTTCAGCCAGGCCAGCCGCGCGGAAGTCGCTGACGACATGTATGCAGCGACGCGCGCACGGATCGACACTGCCCTCACCCATGGACGGTGCGGCCTGTTCGACTGGGATCTGTCGCGCGGCCGGATGTTCTGGTCATCCTCGCTCTATGAACTTCTGGGCCGCGAGCCCAAGGATGATATCCTGAGCTTTGCCGATGTCGACGACATCACTCATCCGGACGATATCGACCTTCTGGCCGTCGCCGAACATCTGCTGGAAAGCGGCGAGACGCTGGTCGACGAGACCTTCCGGATGCGCCATGCCGACGGCAGCTGGATCTGGCTGCGGGCACGCGGAGAAATCCAGTCGGAGCCCGGCCGCGCCGAACCGCACCTGATCGGCATCTGCATCGACATTACAGAACAACATGAGCTGGCCGAGCAGAGCCGCATGGCGGACCTCCGCCTCCGGGACGCGATCGAAACGATTTCGGAAGCCTTCGTGCTCTGGAATGCCCGCAACGAGCTGGTCATCTGCAATTCGAACTATCAGTCGCTTCACAGCCTGCCGAGCGCGGCCATCAAGCCGGGCACGCCCTACAAGGACGTCATTGCGGCCGCCTCCAACGCTGAGGTTGCGCCCCATCCGGTGAATGTCACCCAGCGCGGCGGCGCTCCGGACGGCTCTTATGAAGCTCAGCTGGAGGACGGCCGCTGGCTGCAGATTTCCGAGCGGCGGACCAAGGACGGCGGCTTCGTTTCCGTCGGCACGGACATCACCGCGCTCAAGAAGCACGAGGAAAAGCTGCTGGATTCGGAAAAGCGCCTGAAGGCGACCGTTTCCGACCTGCAGAAATCCCGCCAGACGCTGGAAGTGCAGGCGCGCCAGCTGGTCGAGATGGCCGACAAGTATCAGGAAGAGAAGACCCGGGCGGAAGCCGCCAACAAGGCGAAGTCCGAGTTCCTGGCGAATATCTCGCATGAACTCAGAACCCCGCTCAATGCCATCATCGGCTTTTCCGACATCATGACCCAGGAGATGTTCGGGCCAATCGGCACGGAACGGTACACCGACTACTGCAAGGACATCTATTCTTCCGGCACCTATCTGCTCAACGTCATCAACGACATCCTCGACATGTCGAAGATCGAGGCCGGACGGATGACGATCGAGACGGAAGTCGTCAACGCGTCGGCTTCCGCAGCGGACGCGAGCCGGATTGTCACCGGCGCGGCAACTGAGAAGAACATCACGGTGAATGCGGATGTTGCTGATAACGTCTGCGTCCATGCCGACAAGCGCGCACTGAAGCAGATCCTGCTGAACCTGCTGGCCAATGCCGTCAAGTTCACGCCGGACAACGGCACCGTGACGCTCAAGGCCAAGCCTCGTGGAGACAAGCTGCGCTTCGAGGTCACCGATACCGGCATCGGTATCTCCGAACGTGACATCGAACGCCTCGCCCAGCCGTTCGTTCAGGTCGAGAACCAGTTCACCAAGACGCATCAGGGCTCCGGGCTGGGGCTTGCCATCGCACGCTCTCTCGTGGAGCTGCACGGCGGCACGCTGACCATCGAGTCCAAAGTCAAGAAGGGCACGACGGTCAGCTTCACCCTGCCGCTGGCCGATCAGGACGTGGCGGTGCAGGACGGGGCGGCCTGATACGGCTCTTGCCGACGGCCAGCGGACCGGACGACAGAGTCCGCTTCGTATGGTCCCCAGGATCTGGCACGCTTTGGAACGGTCCCATTTCGTCGCCTTCGGCGGCGTGTTCAGGCCCGCCGGACTCAGTTGCGCCGTTTGCCTGGCCAGCCGGCCGACCTGTGCACCGCTCCTTGCCGGCAGACCGGAGCAAGCCATCAAACAAGGTCTTGTTTGCCGTATTGCGACTATCCCCGTGGCGGACGCCCTGGCGGTGGCGGCGGCGGCGGCATGTCCACGAATTTGGCATCCTTTTGTCTTTCCGGATGGTGCGTGCTCAGACCCGCCAGATGGAACAGTTTCAGGACCTGCTTCTCGAACTCGTGTTTGCTCGGCTGAGCGACCTTGCCGGTCGTCGTCAACTCCTTGAGTTCCTTCCTGTTGAACGCGTGCCTGATGTTTACCGTCTGGCCTTCGGTCGAAAAACAGGTGTTCTCCAGCGCAATAAAGAGGAGGGTTGCCCGGTAGAAGCTGAAGCTCTGTGACCTTTCGATCCCCTGGAATTCTTTGCCATTGGGCCGCAACGGATGCATCCCCGGCGGCTCCGCGCCGTGGCCGATGCCGTTTCCGGTGGTCGCGACCATTTTCGGAAGCTCGGAGCCGAAGTAACCGAGATGCCTTTGCTGGTAGGCGGTGATGATCGTGACGACTTCCTTTCGCGTCTGTCTGTGATCGAGATAGATCACCACCGTGTCGGTCTTGGTACTGCCCGGTGTTGCGACCTTTGCGCTGCTCAGACCGGGAAGGTGCCAGATCTTAACCAGAATCCTGCAGAATGCCTCCGCTCGCGTCTCTTCCTTGAGATTCAGATAGACGCGCTCGGCACATGAAAGGCTGCGGTTCTTGCACACATGCAGGAAGGATGATTTCCAGGAAAGCTCCTTCAGGTCGTCCGGGCTATTGAGGTTCTTCCAGCCGTTTTGCAGCACATATTCCGGATCCGGGGCCAGCCACTTGTGGAGCTTGCGCGTCAGCGTTCTGCGAAACTTTCGCATCTGATCGTCGCCGACCGTGCCGCCTTCGGTATTGCCGCAGATAAAGCCGTAGATTTCCCAGATACCGTCGTTGTCCGGGTTATAGTGAAACTGCCCCCTCCTGTGGGTCGCCGGTCCGCGGCCCTTTGCTTTTTCGATAATTGTCAGGCGATTTAGCCACGCCCAGTCGACAACGGTCTGCAAGTCCTGATGAAACGCCATCTGCTTTTCCCGAAGAATGATAGTGTCGAGTTGCAGCGTGACGCAGCCGGCCGAAGTTCCCTGTGCCGCGCGTCACCTCACCGGATGCCGCAGCGCATTTTTCACGACGGAAACCTCGAATTTCGCAATTTGGTAGAAAAGGTTGTTGCCCCGTGGACCACGCTCGGCGCCCGCCCCGGAGCATCGGGCGAAAACTCAACACCATTTGACCGGTTCTCATTTGTCTGCTGACCAGGCGGATTGCGCACCGTGATGTTTCCCACCGCAAGCGCGATCCAACGAAATCAGCGGGCAAGGGAGACCGGCCCTTCGGGTGATGGAAAGCTTTCGCCCGATGCTCTAACCGGGCACGGCCACTTCGCCCACCAGCCGCACGAAGGAGGCCCGGACGCGCGCCTGGTGTTCGGCCAGATCCGCTTCGAGGCGCTCGAAGGTCGGGCTGTTGGCGGTCTGGACCAGAAGATCGATGACGCCGCGCGGCGCCTCCTTTGGCACGAATTTTCCGGCCAGCACGAGCCGGAGGATCTGCGTCAGTCTCTGGTAGAGGCGCAAGGCGTCCAGAAGCAGCTCCGCCTCGTCCTGCGGCAGCAATGCGGCATCGCGCAGGCGCTCGAGCGCCTGCTCCGTCCCCTGGGCCAGGATCGATGGATTTTCGCGGGCATGGGCCAGTTGCAGGAACTGGGCAATGAACTCGATGTCCACCAGCCCGCCTGCTACCTGTTTCATGTCCCAGAGATCTTTTGTGCCCTTTTCCTTCTCGATCCGGGCGCGCATGGACCTCACGTCATCGGCAAGCTTTTGCCGATCTCGAGACTGGACGAGTGTACCGCGGATGCTTTCCTCGATCTTTTCCCGGAAGTCGGAGCTCGTGGAAGCGATTACCCTGCCCCTTGTCAGGGCCATATGTTCCCAGGTCCAGGCATCCTTCTTCTGATAGGCGATAAACCCGTCCAGATTGGTGGCCAGAGGCCCTGCATTACCGGACGGCCGCAGCCGGAAATCGACTTCGTAAAGCGATCCTTCCGCAGTCGGCGCGGACAATGCGGTCACCAGACGCTGTGTCAGGCGTGTATAATACTGGGTGATGGCGAGCGGTCTCTTCCCGTCCGACTGCTTGACGTTCTCCGGTGCCTCATAGAGCAGGATCAGATCGAGATCGGACGAAGCCGTCATTTCCCGCCCCCCCAGTTTGCCCATCGCAAGCACCGCGAGATTGCCGCACGGGACCTCACCATGGCTCTCGCCGACGTGCCGAAAGACCTGTTTGAGGATGCGGTCCACGACCACTTCGGCAAGCCTTGCCAGCGCAAAGCCGACCCGATCCGCCGACAGCGTGTCGGAAATCAGCCGAAGGCCGATCAGGAACTGCTGCTCCTGGGTGAAGATCCGCGCCCTGTCGAGCGCTTCTTCGTAAAACCGCGCCTGGGCAAGGGTCCGGTCAATACCCGTTCTGAACTCCTCCACGCTCGGCATCGCTCCGAAAAAGGCAGGGTCGAGAACCGCATCCAGAACATGGACGCGCCGGGAAACCGTCTCAGCCATGCGCGGAGCAGCGCCCATCGTTGTCGCGAGCAGCGTCAGAAGCTGCGGATTTGAGCGCAGCAGCGAGAACAGCTGCACACCGGCCGGAAGCTTGGACAGGAAACTGTCGAAGGATCTGAGCGCGGCATCCGCATTGTCGGTGGCGGCCAGCGCCCCGATCAGCAGCGGCTGCATTTCGGTCAGCCGTTCGCGTGCCTTGTTGGAGCGGGTGCAGGGGTACCGGCCGAAATGCCAGGCCTTGACCATGGCAGCTGCTTCCGCCGGCTGCTTGAAACCCAGGCCCGAGAGCGTCTCAAGCGTGTCGGGATCGTGGTCGTCACCCGTGAACACAAGGTTGCCGACATCGGTGGAAAGGGTCGGCTCTTCCTCGAAGAGTTCCGCATAATGGTGCTGGACGCGCTTCAGGTGCTTCAGAAGTTCGTCCTCGAAGGCCTTCAGCGTGTCGAAGCCCAGGAGCGCGGCCACACGCATGACACCCGCATCATCCTTCGGCAGCAACTGGGTCTGCTCGTCGTTGAGCATCTGGATGCGGTGCTCGACATTGCGCAGGAAGACATAGGCTTCGCGCAACTCGTCCCGGGCCTCGGCCCGGATCCAGTCGGCCTCGCACAGGGCATCGAGCATGTCGAGCGTGCGTCGCCCCCGGAGCCCCGGATTGCGCCCGCCCGCGATGAGCTGCTGCGTCTGGACGAAGAACTCCACCTCGCGAATGCCGCCGCGCCCCAGCTTCACATTGTGCCCGGCAACGGCGATCACGCCATGCCCCTTGTGCATGTGGATCTGGCGCTTGATCGACTGGACGTCGGCAATCGCGGCAAAGTCCAGGTACTTGCGCCATATGAACGGGACGATTTCGTCGAGGAAGGCTTCCCCGGCAGGAATGTCGCCCGCGCATGGCCGCGCCTTGATCAGGGCCGCCCTCTCCCAGTTCTGGCCGAGGGATTCGTAGTAGACCAGCGCCGCCGGCACGGAGATCGCGAGCGGTGTCGCGCCGGGGTCCGGGCGCAGCCGCAAGTCCGTGCGGAAAACGTAGCCCTCCGTCGTCCGCTCCTGCATGATCTTGACGAAGCGCCGTGTCAGCCTGACGAATTCGACCGGCGCTTCTGCATTTCCGGCAATCGGAGCTCTTTCCGGATCGTAAAGAACGATCAGGTCGATGTCCGAGGAATAGTTAAGTTCGTTGGCGCCGTGCTTGCCCATGGCCAGAACGATGAGACCGCTGTCCTTTTCCGGCTGTTCCGGATCGGCGGGCTCGAATTTTCCGCGGCGGGCAAGATCGGTGAGGCAGAAGCGGACGGCCGCCGTCAGAGCGGCATCCGCGAACCCGGCCAGTCCGGCGGTCACCAAGTCGAGGCCGATGGCACCTGATACGTCAGCCAGACCGAGGGTCAGCGCAAGATCCTGCTTGAGAAGGCGCAGCACCTTCATGATGCCAGCTTCGTCGTCGGCCCGCGCCACGCGGGCCTCGTCGAGAAGCCGGCGGATCCGGACCTCGGGAACCTCGTTCAGAAGATCTCGCAGCCTTGCCGGATCGGCCAGCATCAGATCGCGCAGATAGGACGAATTCCCGATGACACCGGTCAGGAACCCTTCCAGGCTCGCCCGGTCTTTCGACAGGGCCCTCAGCGCCTCGCCAGCTTTCGGATGGTCCAGCAGATCCTTGAGAAAGAGGGCAGCCTTTTCAGGATCGGGTGCCTTAGGCACAACCCGGATTCGCTCCAGAAGCGTGCCCTTGTCGCCGTCAGCTGCGTTCCTGTCCGCTGTCTTCTGCGGATGTGCCGCTTTCTCCGTCATCGCTTTTGCTGCTGTCCTTTTCCGCCAGTGCCAGATCGATAAGGGCCGACAGGCCCGGGGCCTCATTCTTGAAGTGCAAGTTCCCGCCATGCAAGCGCGCAACCGCCCTCACGAGACTTAGCCCCAACCCAGTGCCCGGCTCCGATCGGCTGGCTTCCAGGCGCACGAAGCGGTCCGCGACCCTGTCCTGATCCTTTTCAGGTATGCCCGGCCCGTTGTCCACGACAGCAAGCAAGATCCGCTCGCCCTCCTGTCGGCCGGTCAGGCGGATGACGAATTCGCCCTCGGCGGGACGACCGTATTTGAGGGCGTTCTCGATCAGGTTCACGACGACCTGGCTGACGAGATCCCGATTGCACTGTGCCTTCAGATCCTCCGGAACGTCCAGGACAAGCCTCCCGCCCTCATCCTCGATCAGCGGCTCGTAGAGGTCGGCAACTTCGGCCACCAGCCGGTGAAGGTTCGTCGGCTCCATGACAGACGCAGGCGACATGGATTCCACCCGCGCAATGCGCAGCAGGGCGTTGAAGATGCGCAGGAGTTGATCGGATTCATCAAGCGTTGCCTCCAGCGCCGCGCGATAGCCCGCTTCCCCCTTGCCTTCGCGCAAGGCTGTCTCGATGCGAGTCTGCAGGCGCGTCAGCGGTGTTTTCAAATCATGGGCAATGTTGTCGGTGACGTCCTTCATCGATTGCATCAGGATTTCGATACGGTCGAGCATGGCATTGAGATTGACCGCCAGGCGGTCGAATTCGTCATCGTTACCGGCAATGCGCAGCCGCTCGGACAGATTGCCGTTCATGATCATGCGGCTGGTGGCCGACAGGTCGTCGATACGCTTCATCACCCTGCGGCTGACAAAAAACCAGGTGATCGCGGCCATGACGATGACAACGACCAGCCAAAGGCGCAGGGCGTTGGCGAGCAGATTGGAGAAGAGGAGCTGGTCGTCGAGATCGCGGCCGACCAGCAGCCTGAACCCACCGCGCAGCTCGAAGGTACGCACCATCGCCTGTCGCTCCGCCTCCCGATCGTCCTGACCGATGCGGGTGTAGCGGACGCGCCGAAGGCCGCCATCCGCCTCTTCCAGCACGATGGTCGGCAGCCGGGCGATGTTGCCGGCGAGCGCATTGCCGGCGAAGTCGACGAGCAGGTAAAGGCTGGCATCGGGGTGGCGGGATCGCGTGTCGATGGTCTCGACCAGATCGCGCACGCCTCCGCGGACATAGTCATCCGCAAGGCTCTTCAGCTCGCTGTCGACCGCCTGAACCACCTGTTCCGACATCAGCGTATCGGTGTTGTCGGCGATATAGAGCAGCAGAAAACCGGACATCGCGGTAAACACCGCGATGTACAGCAGGGACAATTTGAAGGCCGTGGTTCGGGTAAATCTAGTGAGCCGTGTCACGGATCGTGTATCCAGCTCCGCGAATCGTGTGCAGGAGCTGCGTGTCGAACCCCTTGTCGATCTTCCCGCGCAGACGGGAGATGTGGACGTCGATGACATTCGTCTGCGGATCGAAGTGATATTCCCAGACGTTTTCCAGAAGCATCGTGCGTGTCACCACCTGCCCGGCATTCTGCATCAGGTATTCCAGAAGGCGGAATTCGCGTGGCTGAAGCGGGATCTCGCTATCGCCGCGGCGGCAGGAATGCGCCATGCGGTCGAGGGTGAGATCGCCGACCCTGTAGGTGGTTTCCACCTGGCTGGCCGACCGGGGCCGTCTCGCGAGCGCCTCGACACGAGCCTGCAGCTCGGTGAAGACGTAAGGCTTGGGAAGATAGTCGTCACCACCGGCCTTCAGGCCCTTGACCCTGTCATCTACCTGGCCGAGCGCGGAGAGGATGAGAACCGGCGTGTGGTTGTTCTCGCGCCTCAGTTCCTGGATGAGAGACAGGCCGTCCATCTTGGGAAGCATCCTGTCGACGATGAGAATGTCGTAGTCGCTGTCGTGAGCCATCTGAAGGCCCGCCTGACCGTCTGCGGCCTGATCGGCCGTATGGCCGAGTTCCGTGAGGCCCTTGACCAGGTAGCTGGCCGCCTCGGGATCGTCTTCAATTACCAGAATGCGCAACATGAACCCCTTTTACCCTGAGAACAGCGGAAAGAAAATGGGCTGGCGGCGGCGAAGGATGTGAGGCGCCGCCGCCAGACGTTGAGGGAGAGGATCTGAAGATTCCTTCCCTAATGACAAGACCGGCCCGTCGGGGTTGGGGGCAGAGGTCCAGGCCGGTCTTGCCGCTCAGGTTCCGGCCGGCATGAGCCGGTTCCCGATCAGGCCAGTTTCATGGGCAGGGCCACGAAACGGGTGGTATCGTTGGACTCGATCCTCAGGAGAACCGCCTTGCGGCCATCCTTTTCGGCCTTGTCCAGAGCCGTGACGACATCTTTCGGGCTGTTCACCTTCATGCCGGCGACTTCCAGAATGACGTCCCCCTGGTTGAGGCTCTTTTCAGCAGCAGGGCTGTCCGGATCGATCTCCGCGATGACAACGCCCTCACCGTCCATGCCGGCTTCGGACTTGGACATCAGCACGAGCCCGAGATTGTCGAGACTTGTCTGGCTGTCCTGAGCGTCCAGCGTTGCCGAGGCCATCTGCTCCTGGTCCTGCAGGCGGCCAAGGGTAACGGTGACGTCCTGGGTATCGCCATCCCGCCAGACGGTGACGTCGACCTTGCTGTCAGGTTCGTAGCCGGCAATGATCTTGGACAGCTCGCGCGGTCCTTTCACTTCCTTGCCGTCGACCGACAGAATGGTGTCACCCGAGCGCAGACCTGCTTTCTCGGCCGGGCTGTCCGGCTGTGCTTCCGCGACAATCGCGCCACGAGCCTTGTCGAGGCCGAGGCTTTCGGCAATGTCATCGGTCACGTTCTGGATCTGAACGCCGAGCCATCCACGGACGACGGTTCCGTCATCCTTGAGCTCCATGATGACGTTCTTCGCGGTCGAGGCCGGGATTGCGAACGCAATGCCGACATTGCCGCCAGACGGGGAGAAGATCGCGGCATTCACACCGATCACTTCGCCGTGCATATTGAAGGCTGGACCGCCCGAGTTGCCGCGGTTGACCGGCGCGTCGATCTGGATGAAGTCGTCGTAGGGGCCAGCGCCGATGTCGCGGCCACGAGCCGAGACGATACCGGCGGTCACGGAGCCGCCCAGGCCGAAGGGGTTGCCGATCGCGACAGTCCATTCACCCACCTGCGGGGTGTCGTCAGCGAAATTCACATAGGTGAATTCCTTGTCGGCATCGACTTTCAGAAGCGCCAGGTCGGTGCGCTTGTCGGCGCCGATCAGCTTGGCGTCATATTCTTCGCCATCCTGGCCGATAACCGTGAATTCGGTCCCCTTGTCGATCACGTGATGGTTGGTGACCACGTAGCCGTCGTCGGAGATGAAGAACCCGGAGCCCTGGGACATGCCATACTGGTGCGGAGCGCGCCGGCCGTTCTGGCCTTCCTGGCCGCCCTGATCACGTTCACCGAATTCCTTGAAGAATTTCTGGAACGGATGACCTTTAGGCAGGCCCTTGAAGAATTCCTCGAAATCGTTGCCATTGCCATTGCCATCGCTGTTGCCGCCGAAGTTCATCATCCGCGGTTCGATTTCCTGTTTCACGCGAACGCTGACGACGGCTGGGCTGACCGTGCGCACGACATTGGAGAAGTCGGTCGGGGCAGCGCTGTCCACGCGAACGGCATCAGCAAGGGCGAACTGGTTCGGGATCATCGTCTGAGCGCTCAACAGCCCGGCTGCACCGAGGGCGAAAACACCAGCGAGGAGTTTTGCGCGGCGTGACCGCAAGGGTGATACCGGCCTTTGATTTTGCATTGTTGTCTTCCTCTGTCGACGTTCAATTTAATGGTCGCTTAAGGAACGGGAGAGAATGACCACGTTCCATGTTCGAAGATGAAGGTAGGCTTTCCAACCTTACAGGCGCCTGTCGGCCACATTACAAATTTGTAAGTCAACGGCTTTTCGGATCGGACCGACCGTGAGGATGCGCCAGCTTATTAGACGCTGCGGAAGTTTGAGTTTAATTTTAGACTGCCGCTACACGAATTCTTACGTCGCCAAATCCTAGATCGCCTCAGGAAAAAGGAGACGATTGTGTCATCGGAATTCGGCAATGTTCCTGACGAGGAGATTTGCAAACAAGCCAAGAAAGACCGGCTGGCGAGGATCATCAGCGATCATCTTGCCGCTGAGGACAGCGCGCTGAAGCGCGAGGAAATCGGCGTCCTCAACTCCGTTCTGGAAGCCAGTCTGCCAAACCTGCAAAAGGATACCGTTCGGTCAATCACGCACAAGCTCGCCGCCGCGACCGCGACGTCTCCGACGCTCGCCGTGCGACTGGCCAGCCAGCCCGCCTCGATCTCCGCCCCTTTTCTGGAACTGTCCCCGGCCCTGCGCCAGGACGATCTTCTGAAGATCGCGAGGGAAAAGGGGCAGGATCACCTGATGGCCATCTCCAGGCGAGATCTTCTGAACAGGGACCTGACGCATGAACTCCTGCGCCGGGGGAACCGGGAGGTCCGCCGCGCCGTCATCTGCAATCTTGGCGCGGATGTCTCGCCGGAAGACTTCGAGCGCTATGCTGCCGAAATTCCGATCAAGATGGGCTATCGGATCGGCCATCTGCGCAAGTCGAACGCACGGCTGGTACAGGATCTACTCAAGTCCGACATGGACATCGTCGTCGGTCCGGAACTGGAAAAGCGAACGGCTTCCATTCCGATTGACGGCTGGGTCCGCACGATCTGCGCCGGCAAAGCGGTCATCGACAGAGCGCTTGCTCAGCTATGCATGGAAAAGAACCTGCTCGGGATCGTTACCTTGCTGTCGGAAATGTCCGGCCTGCCGCACAAGCACGTCATGCATCTGATGGTCCGCTTCGATGCGACCGGGCTGGCGATGGTCTGCAGGTCGCTGGGTGTCAGCCCGCTGGAATACTCGACGCTGAGCCGACTGCGTTGCGCCCACATTCGGCTGCCCAGTTCCACCAAGTGCCTCTGGACCGCCAACTACAACGTTCTGGAGATACGGGACGCGCGCAGGTTCCTCAAGCTGTTGACCTACAAGATCAAATTCGAGGGGCCCGGGGCGCTGCCTGTTCCGGTCGATAGCGTGCAATGCAGGAAGACTGGCAAAGACCCCTTTGCCGGCACAATTACACGCTCGACGGAAAATAAACGGGCGTGTCTCCCCGCTCCCACTTGCGCCACTTAGGCATCACGGACTGAAATCTCTCCGATCCCTCGAATCCCGAGAGCCAGTCCGCGACAGCCTGCCAGGGCTCGCCGTCGAACCAATCCCTGTCCGTGTTGGCGAACTGGCGTATGAAGGGGAGAATGGCGAAATCGGCCAGCGAGGCTCGCTGGCCAAAGAGCCAACCGGTGTCTCTCAGCCGGCTATCAAGCTGCCACACATAGTCGGCGGCCTGGCCCCGCTCCATGCCCCGTTCGGCGTCCGGAAATCGCGTATCGTACTTGTAGCGGTCGAGATGTCGCTTGAAGGGACCATCGATCGTCCCGATCAGATCAAGCATTTCCGGGAAGTTGCCTCTTTCCGGCTCCAGCCAGCGGTCCGGATCGTTCTGCCTGAGCGCCCAAAGCATGATGTCGAGGCTTTCGTCCACGACGCGCTCGTTGTCCCGAAGGCAGGGCACGGTCGCCGAAGGTGATGCGGCCAGAAACTCCGGTGCCTTGTCCCGCAGGACGATCTCCCGCAATTCGACGGTGATGCCACTGACAGCGACTGCCATCCGTGCGCGGATTGCATAGGGGCAGCGCCTGAAGGAATAAAGGATCGGTGGATTGCTCATGCCACATGGACATAGAATCTTTTGCGCCGACTTCAAAGGCATCCCTCATCCCCCGACGCAGAAGTTGTCCACAGGCACGACACATGCTTTTTCGGTCATTTTACCGTGAAGCCGAGGCCGCAATTGCGAGCCCCGCCCCTGCTGGACCCCTGCTCTTCACGAGAAACGACATCTTCCCGGAACTGGCGCAACCACCTGCAGAAAATACTGGAAGCCCGGAATTCGCGAAAAATCAGAACCGAACGAAAGCCCGAGCCCTGAAGCACACATTACAAATAACCTCATTGTAATACTTGCGTATACGGATTTCTTCTTACGTATAAATTCGTCCAATTTTCGGCATCTTTAGATTTGTTTCTTATCCGCTTGTAAACTGTCCTCGGCTATTCATTTGAGAGCATTTGAAGGGTACCCTGGTCATGATCAGCGACATCATCAACCTTGCCAAAGAAAGCTCCTCCGCGAAGCGGCATCAGTTGGTGGAGCATGTTACCGGTCTTTTCGTGAACGGCTCACACAGCTACCAGACCGAAGAAATAGCGCTCTTCAATACCGTGCTTGAAAGCATGCTTCCGTCCATGGATACGGAGCAGAAGAAAGCGGTGTCGGAGCGGTTATCAACGGTCGAAAGCACCGCGCGCGAACTGGCTTGTGCGCTGGCGCGCGATGAGATCGACATCGCCCGGCCGATGCTAACGTCCTCCAAGTCCCTGAAGACCGAAGATATTCTCCAGCTTGCCAAGACGCTCGGTCAGGAACATTTGCTTGCCATCTCCAAGCGCAACCATCTGGAATCGAACGTTACGGATGTGCTGCTGCAGCGCGGTGAAAAGCCCGTCAAGCAATCGGTCGCCGCGAACAACGGCGCGGAGATCTCCGACTGGGGTACGCGCCTTCTCCTGAAGCTTGCAGCGACCGACGAAACCATACGCAATTCCATGATGGAGCGCAGCGACATCACGCTGTCGGATTTCGACAAGCTTATCGATCAGATGCCGTCCAGCCAGCAAACGCTCGTGCGCAAGATGCGGGAAGAAAACGAAGCGCTTATCCTCGAACTCTTTCACCAGGCCAGCAAGGTCGTCGCGAATTCAAAACTTGAGCGCAAAGCGACGCGGATCAACGTCAAGGTGAGTCTGAAGGAGATCCGCAGCGGTCGTCGCTCGCTAAGCAAGACGATTACCCAGCTTTCGCTGTCCAACAACCTCTTCGATATCTGCTTCCTGCTTTCGGAACTGGCCGGCCTTGCCCAGAAGTACGTAACCAACGTGATGCTGCGCTATGACGCAACCGGCATTGCGGTGCTGTGCAAGGCGCTCGGGGTCGAGGACAACGACTATCACGCCCTGTGCCGGGCTCGGGCGACGCATAACAAGCAGCCGCGGGCCGCCGCCGATAAGTGGCTGGGTGACTACCAGAACCTGTCCGCCCGAGACGCCCGCCGGCTCCTGTCCTTCATGAAGATCCGGCTGGGAGTCCTGGAGACACGGGCAGCCTGACACCGCTTGCCCTTGCCTGCGCAAAGGGGCTGCTAGCCGTCTTACTTCGTGACGATCGCCGCGCTGCCTTCCAGCGTTCGGTGAACCGGACATTTGTCCGCTATCTCAAGCATGCGCTTGCGGGTCGCTTCATCCAGATCGCCCCCTATCGTCACCAGCCTCTCGAACCGGTCGATCCTGCCGCCCCGCTCCTTCTGTTCCGCGCTGCAATCCTCGCAATCAGCCGCATGCACCTTGCCGTGCAGGACGCGGGTGCCGATCCGGTCGATCTCTATGCCCTTGCGATCCGCATACATCCGCAGCGTCATGACCGTGCAGGCCCCCAGTGCGGCCGACAGAAGCGCATAGGGCGATGGCCCGCTGTCGAAGCCGCCCACCTCGGTCGGCTCGTCCGCAATCAGTCTGTGCTGTCCGCTGACCACCATCGCCTGGTACTTGCCCTGCCCCGTTTCCATCACCTCGACCCCTTCGCTCCCGGTCTCCGGGCGCGAGGCAATTTCGGTATCGGCATCAAGATACCCGCTCGCCCAGCTGGCGATGACTCGCGCGGCATAGGCGGCATCTTCTTCGCGCGAGAGAAGATGGTCCGCCTTGTCGAGGGAAACGAAGCTCTTTGGGTGTTTCGCCGCGACGAAGATCTCCGTCGCATTGTCGATGCCAACCGTGTCGTCAAGCGGAGCATGCATGACGAGGAGCGCCTTGCCGAGCCGGGCCGTTCTGGCCGCCACGGATTGCTGGCCGAGATCGTTCAGGAACTCTTCCTTGATGGTGAACTGACGTCCGCCGAGCTCGACGGAAGAGGAGCCCTTTTCGCGAATCTCTTCGAGATTGCCATGGAAATTCTTGAGAACGTGATCCGCGTGCGCCGGCGCACCGATCGTCACGACGGCCCGGGCCTCGGGCACGTCGGCGGCCATGGACAGGATGGCGGCGCCACCAAGGGAGTGGCCGATCAAAAGCTGCGGCGCTTCATAGTGATCGCGCAGGAACGCCGCCGCCCGCTTCAAGTCCTCCACGTTCGACGAAAAGCCGGTGGAGGAAAAATCACCACCACTGCCGCCAAGTCCCGTGAAGTCGAAGCGCAGCACGGCGATGCCCTCGGCGCTTAGCGCGCCAGCGATATGGCGCGCCGCTGCGATATCCTTGGAACAGGTAAAACAATGTGCAAACAGCGCGAATGCACGGATCTTTCCGGCCGGAAGGTCGAGGCGCGCGGCAAGCTTCGCGCGCTGCGCTCCTTCAAATTCCAGCTTCAACGGACGGTTCGCCATGTCTTTCCTCCGGCCAGTCTCCTGACAGGGACATATGCATGATTGACGGGCATGCAAGTCACGGCACGGTGCGAACCGCGTGTGCAGCTGTCAATCAGACTGGTCCAGAAGCGCCTTGAGGCGTTTTTCCTCATCCTGCGTCAGGCCCGGGGCCCCCGTAACGACCGTGTCCCTGCGACCGGCAGAGCGTTTGCGAATGGCAAGACCGATCGCAATCAGTCCACCCAGCAGCGCCAGCGGCCCGGCCGCCCAGAGAAAGGCATTGTGCCAGGCAAAGCGCGGCTTCAGCAAAACGAACTCGCCGTAGCGAGACACGAGATAGTCGATGACCTCCTCGTTGCTATCTCCGGCCACGAGCCGTTCGCGCACGAGAACGCGCAGGTCCTTGGCGAGCGGGGCATTGCTGTCGTCGATGGACTGGTTCTGGCAAACCATGCAGCGCAGCTCGGCCGACAGGGCTCGGGCCCGTGCCTCCAGCGCCGGATCGTCCAGGATCTCGTCGGGCGTGACCGCAAGCGCAGGCGTCAGGGCAACGAGAAAGAGCACGATGAAACGAGAGAGTATCTTGCGTATCATCGCTCTACTCCGCCGGCAAGGCGCCAGCCGCCTTGCTTTTGGCCGCCGGCTTGGGTGCACCGATGCGCAGGCGTCTGTCTGCCATGGAGCAGACCGCGCCTATGGACATGATGATGCAGCCGATCCAGATGAGCGTGATCAACGGCTTGAAATAGACCCTGACATCGACGGCACCGTCTCCGCGTGACTCACCCAGCGAGAGATAGAGCTGCGAGAACCCGGTTGTATGGATCGCTGCTTCCGTCGTCGGCATCTGGCGCGCGGTGTAGACACGCTTTGACGGGTCGAGTTCGGTCACGATTGTCCCGCCCTGCCGGATGGTGAAATGCCCGACTTCCTCGGTATAGTTCGGGCCCCGCCTGGGCGCTGCCCCGTCGAACGTCACATCGTATCCGACCAGGCTGATGGTATCGCCCGGCCGCATCGTCTGTACCCGCTCCTCCTGGAAAGCGGAGGCGGTCACGATGCCAAGAACCGTCAGGCCGATGCCGAAATGAGCAAGGGCGGTTCCCCATGCCGAGCCCGGAAGCCCGGTCAGGCGCGCAAAGCCCCGTTTCACTCCGACATCGAAGACCCTGACGCGTGTGATGATTTCCGAAATGGCTCCGGCCATGACCCAGACGGCGAGACCGACGCCGAGCGGTGCCAGTACCTTTTGCATGCCCCAGAGCCAGAATGTGAAGATGACCATGACGATAGCCAGACCGAGCGCCGCATAAAGCCGCTGGAGCGCTGCCAGCAGATCGCCGCGTTTCCAGGACAGGACAGGACCGAACGGAACTGCAAGGAGCAACGGCACCATCAGCGGGCCGAACGTAAGGTTGAAAAACGGTGCCCCGACAGAGATCTTCTCGCCGGTCGTCGCATCGAGAACCAGCGGATAGAGCGTGCCGACGAAGACAGCGGCGCAGGCAGCCGTCAGGAACAGGTTGTTGAGGACCAGCCCGCCTTCCCGGCTGATCGGCGCAAACAGGCCGCCCTGCTTCAGCATCGGCGCACGCCATGCGTAGAGCGTCAGCGACCCGCCGATGAAGAAGCACAGAAGCGCGAGGATGAACACACCGCGCGCCGGATCCGTTGCAAAGGCGTGAACGGAGGTCAGAACGCCGGAACGAACCAGGAAGGTGCCGAGCAACGACAGGGAGAAGGTGAAGATCGCCAGGAGCACGGTCCAGACCTTCAGCGCCTCCCGCTTTTCCATGACGATCGCCGAATGCAGAAGCGCGGTTCCGGCAAGCCAGGGCATGAAGCTGGCATTTTCGACCGGATCCCAGAACCACCAGCCACCCCAGCCAAGCTCATAGTAGGCCCAGTAGGAGCCCATCGCGATGCCGAGCGTCAGGAAACACCAGGCCAGCAGCGTCCAGGGACGCACCCAGCGGGCCCAGGCCGCATCCAGCCGGCCGAGGATCAGCGCCGCAATGGCAAAGGAAAAGGTGATGGAGAAACCGACATAGCCCACGTAGAGAAGCGGCGGGTGGATGGCCAGCCCGATATCCTGAAGGATCGGGTTGAGGTCGCCGCCTTCCAGGGGCGGATTGGTCACGCGGGCAAACGGGTTCGAGGTGGCCAGCAGGAACAGCAGGAAACCTGCCGACACCCAGCCCTGAACCGACAGCGTGACCGCCCTCAGGTCCTTGGGAAGATTGCCCCCGAACAGGCCAACCAGGGCGCCGAAGAAGACCAGGATGAGCACCCAGAGGAGCATCGATCCTTCGTGATTGCCCCAGACACCGGTGAACTTGTAGAGAAGCGGCTTGGCGGAATGCGAGTTCTCGATGACGTTGAGAACGGAGAAGTCCGAATTGAGATAGGCCGCGGTCAGAACTGCGAAGGACAGAAGCACGAGGACGAAGGTCAGGACGGACACGGGCGGCGCGACCGCCATCAGCCTCTCGTCAGAGGTGAGCCCGCCCCACAGCGGAACGAAGCACTGCACGAGTGTCAGCGCAAAGGCCAGCACCAGGGCGAAATGTCCGAATTCGACTAGCATTGTTCTTTCGCGTCCCGTCTCTCGCCGCCGCCGTCAGTTCGCAGCCGCGTTCTCTCCCTGCCAATGACCCTGCGCCTTCAGCGCTTCGGCCACCTCCTTCGGCATATAATTCTCATCGTGCTTTGCCAGCACGCTGTCGGCCACAAAGACCCCGTTCGGGCCAATCACGCCCTCGGTCACCACGCCCTGCCCCTCGCGAAACAGGTCCGGCAGGATGCCCTTGTAGGTCACGGCAACCGTGTTGGCCGTGTCAGTCACCTTGAAGCTGACCTCGGCATTGTCGGTCCAGATCACCGACCCTTCTTCCACCAGACCGCCGAGGCGAATGCGCTGCCCCGGAGGAATGGCCTTTTCGGTGATTTCGGTCGGGCTCTGGAAAAAGACCAGATTATCCCTGAGAACCACCAGAATGAGCGAGAGCGCTACCGCCAGAACCACGCCGGCTGTTCCGATCAGCGTCAGCCTTCTTTGTTTGCGAGTCATCTACCTTCCCGTCCAACTGATTTGCGGCCCTTGCGTCCCCCAACGCATGCCGGCCGACTTGCAATCAGGATCCTGATAAGCCGAGTTCGTTTGCCGCGTCCTTGATCAGGGACAAATCCCCGGGCTTGTCGGCATATTCGTCCATGGCCTCAACCAGGGCGTTTTCGGCTTTTTCCCTGTCACCCATTACCATGTAGGCACGGATCAGCCGTGTCCACTCCATTGCCGTGCCGCCGTCGGAGGCCAGCCTGTCGGCAAGGCGGCCGACCATGTCGGAAATCATCGCCTGCCGGTCTTCCGGGCTCATTTCCTGTGATGCCTCGACCTGGTCCCGCGTCGGGCCCGGTTGCGCCTGGCTTGCAGCGCGCGGCGTCTCAAGTTCCGCAAGCTGACGGCGGGCCGCCTGGACCCAGGCGGCATTCTCGTCCGCCCCTTCGAGAAGCCTGTTCCAAGCCGCGATGGCTTCGCCGGTCTTGCCTTCCTGAGCCAGCGCGATCGCTAGGAAAAACCGCGGCTTGACTGCGTCGGCATCGAGATCGAGTGCCTTTTCGAAAGCGCCCTGCGCCGCGGCTGTTACCAGTCCGCGCTCGGACACTGTCAGCGCTTCGCCCATATCCGCGTACCAGTCAGCTCTCGGCCCCAGCAAACGGATGGCATTGGCATAAGCTGCCGCCGCATCCTGAGGCCTTTCGAGCGAAAGATAAACCGGGGCGACGACCGCCCATCCCTGACCGTCTTGCGGGTTTTCCGACAAGTGCCGTTCGACGCGGGCGACCAGCACATCGACTGACTGTTCGTCAGCCGGCGCGTTCATGCGCGCGGCAAGCGGCGCGTCGGGTAAATCCGGGGAACCGAGGACAAGGTAGATCCCCACCGCCAGAAGCGGAAGCGCGACAACGGCAATGGCCTGAACGAACTTCACGCGCCCCTGGCCCACTTCGGCTTCAGCCGCGCTGCCCTGCCTGTCATGGGCAGCCAGCAGCCGTCGCCCGACTTCGGTACGCGCCGCTTTGGCGGCTTCCGCATCAATCAGCCCACGGTCCAGTTCGCTATCGATCGCGCTCAATTGTTCCCGGTAAACGGCCTCATCGGCACTCATGACCTCGCGTTCTCGTGCCTTACGCGCACGAGAAGCAGGAACAAGCACCGTCAGCGCTGCCGCGCCGGTCAGGAAAGCGATCAGAATCCAAAACAACATGGCGCACTATAGAGCGTCGAATGGCGGCAAAAGCAAGATCGCTTGGATGTGGCGGGGGGTCGCGGTGGTCACAACACACCGATGCCTGAAACCGTGGGGGAATTCAGAGAATTCAGACCTATGCGGAACTGCCCGCGACGACGCTGGCGATGAGCTTGCGCTCCCTGCCCGCCATGAGGCCGTTCTTGGTCTTCGCCTTCATGACCGCCGACTGGCGGCTGCGCCGAAGCTGCGCGGCATACTCCGGCCCGAAATAGATTTCGGACAGCGTGATCGCGACGTCGGCCGCAGCCATTCGCGCTTCAAGCTCGGGGCCTTTCGCCTTGCCGATATCGGAAATCAGTGATCGGCTGACGATCTCAAGAGTCTGTTCCACCGCCTGCCGGGTGCGTTTGCCGACCTCGTTGACCGCGAATGTCTCCGAAGCCTTGCGGACCATGTTGACAACGCAAAGCGTGCGCACCGCATCGTCGACAGCTGACTGGTCGGTGATCAGCTTGCCGCTGGCATCATGCTTTGGAACCTGAAGCGCGCGGCGGATCGCACCATGGGCATTGTTGAGTTCCCGCGTCACCTCGTGAGAAATCGTCCGTTTGGTATCGGCCAGGCGGTCGCGCCACTTGCCGGCAACCGACAGGTCCATGTCACGTTCCACGCCGCGCACGAGCGTATGATATTCGGCAAGCGCCTGCGAGAACGCCACCGGATCCGGGTTGTGCCTGCGATGATCCATCGCGAGAACCTGCAGGCGTTCGGCCTCACTCATCACGATATCGACAAAGGGAGCGAACTGGGACCCGGCGATCACCTTGGGATCGTCGTCGCCCGCCAACCGGCCCGCAAAGGTGCAAAGAGCCGCGGGAGCCTCGGTCCGCCCCATCAGGGCAGCCGCAACCACGGAGACATGGTCGGGAAAACGGTCGGCGCATTTGTCGACCATACGCAAGACGTCCAGGTCCATCTTGAGGCGCCGCTCGTTCACACGGTCTGGAAGATTGTCCAGAAACGGAACCAGCCAACGTTCGGCGGCAAAGATCTTCTGGATGTCGGCAAGCTCGGAAATGCCGCGTTCGCCGCCCATCTCGATGGCGACCTGGCGGCGGACCTTTTCGGAACTTCTGCTCTTGAGCAGGGTCTCGCCGACAGCATCAACGGACCGGCTGCGCAAAGCCTGCACCAGCGCTGCGACACGTTCGGCGCTGACGGCCGGATTTCCCGCCTGGTCGAGCACCATGCGCACATCGGCTGGCATGATGTCACGTCCAAGCCACCCCCACACCTTTTCCAGCATGGCCCGATGGACACGGCCTTCCTGGCGGTTGGGCAGGGTTTCGTTGATCAGAAAAAGTTCCAGCGGCGAGAAGAACATGCGCTGGACCTGTGCCCTGCGCTGCGCACCGCCAGGCAGATCGGCGCCCGTCAGCATTGGCTGGCGAAGCAGGGTCGCAGCTGTCGTCAGGACAAGGTTGAGGTGGGGATCGGCATCCTTTGCACCGGTTGCCTTTTCCAGATTCCGGACCAGAGCCTCGACAGCCTTGGGGCTGAGACTACTTAGGTAGGTCTTTATTTTTGATTCAAGCTGGTCCGAATAGGTCATTCAATGTGTCAACATTGGGATCTCAGTCCGACCTATCTTAATGGAATAAGGCTTAAACAAGTGTTGAAGGAGAACGTAGCGATTTTAAGGGCTTCGCGTCGTTTTCTGCACGCCCGGTGCAATTGTGTGTCATTCGACGACATCTGGAAGAACGACACCCCTGAAACGCGCTCCGGGTAATGCCACGATGCCTGTCGGCCAGGCAAGCAGTGTCGTCAGAAATTTACCGGACTGTGCTGCCAGGCCTAGCCGATGACCTGCCAGTCGCCAGCTTCCGTCTCGCACGCGGTGCCACGCGCCTGCAGCGCGCGGCCGTGCAGGACCATTTCGTGAATGAACTCCCGGCAGCTCGTCTCGTTGACGAAATAGACCGGGCCGGGTCGAACCTGGCCGCTTCGGCCGGTCTTGTCGTTCTGCCAGGCAACGGTGGCACCAAGCCCTCGCGCCCTCAGAGCGCTGTTTTGGGCCTGCTCAGCGGCGCGGCGATCGGATGGCTCCAGCGCATCGCCCAGCTCGTTATTGACGAGTACGGAATATGCTGCCTTGGCCTGCGAGCCGGTGGCTGTGCCCTTGGGATCGCCGAAGAAAGATCCCCATCCGCTGCTCTCGGTCGAGCCTGATGTCATGGAACACCCGGCCAGAACCACGGCAAAGGCAAGACATGAACCACTGCGAAGAAGCATGCTTGGAAGCTCCAGGAAGAACACGGATACCGGAAAACCGGAAGGCGAATCAGGTTTATTGCCAGTTTGTGGCCGAACTTGGCCACAATCGCGCAATTGCCCGGCGATGTGAAGACCATCCCATCACATAACGTAAAGGGAAAGGTTACGGCGACCTGTCAGATGGGAAAACCACTGGTCAATCCTGCCCGAGCGCCGGAAGCGTCAGATCTGCCTTCAGTCCACCCCAACGGGACTGATCGAGCTTGAAGCTTCCCCCGTAAAGTCCGGCCAGATCGGCCACGATCGACAGGCCAAGACCGGTTCCCGGTACTGTTTCGTCCAGGCGGCGGCCCCGCTTGACGGCCTCGGATCGCTGCGCCGGTGTCAGGCCGGGCCCGTCATCTTCAACCGTGATCGTGAACATGTCCCGGTGCGAGCCCGGATCTTCCAGCGGTGCAGCCGTCACCCTGACCCGTCCGGCAGCCCATTTGCAGGCATTGTCGATCAGGTTGCCGGTCATTTCCTCAAGGTCCTGACCTTCGCCGCGGAAGCGCAGATCCGTCACCTGTTCGAAAACGAGTTCGATGTTCTTGTCCCGATAGATCTTGTCCATCGCCCGGATCAGACGCTCCAGCACCGGCCTGGTTTCGCAGGACACGCCGATGACGCGCCGCTGCGCGGCAATGCGGGCGCGTTCAAGATGGTGCTGGATCTGGGTCGACATGATGGCCGCCTGCTCCGACATCTTTTCCGCCAGCGGACCGCCCGTTGACCTTGCCTCGTTTGCGATCACCGACAAGGGAGTCTTGAGCCCGTGCGCCAGGTTGCCGACATGGGTTCGCGACCGCTCGACGATTTCCCGGTTCGAGATGATCAGGGCGTTGAGTTCGACCGCCAGCGGCACGAGCTCGCTCGGCAGGGCTTCATCGATCTGTTCCGCCTTGCCCATGCGAACGGCGGAAAGAGAGGATCTCAGCCGCGCAAGGGGCCGAAGACCGACGCGCACCTGAAGCAGGATCGCAAGGGTCAGGCCCAGACCGACGATGCAAAGCGTGATCGCCGCCAGTCGGGCAAATTCCGCAATATCGGCCCAGAAGCCGGCCGTGGCGCAGCCCACCGCGATGACGTAGGAGACATTCTCGATCGTGACGCGTGTCTGGACGACGCGGATCTCGTCGCCCGTCGGACCGGTGATGAAGCTTGCCTTGGTCTCATTCTCGCCGATCGGCGGAACGTTGAGCGGATCGCCGACAAGGGACTCCGAGGCAAAAAGGATCGTGTTGCTGTCTGCCCGGCGCACGGTCCAGTACCAGCCGGACAAGGGCAGCGAAAAGCGCGGGTCGCCTCGATACTCGGGCGATCGCACGGTGGTCCTGAGCTGGACGGTCGGTCCATCTCCCGCGGGACTCGTATCGAGCATCTCGGCAATCAGAGCCTTGATGTGAATTTCCAGCTGGGCGTCGAAGGCGCGTTCGCTGGCGCGCTGATAGAGGCTGACGAGGAAGACACCGGCAAGCGCGAGGGCAATCGTCGACCAGAGCGCCGCGACGAACACCAGTCTGCTCGCCAGTGAGCGCTGGCGCTTCAAGGGTGCGGAAGCTTCCCGCGTGACGCTGGCTGCCTCAGTCGTCACGGGCCTCTCCAAGTCGGTAGCCAAGCCCGCGGATCGTTTCGATCAGGTCCGAGCCGATCTTCTTGCGCAGCCGCCCGACGAAGACCTCGACGGTATTGGAATCGCGGTCGAAATCCTGATCGTAGAGATGCTCGGTCAGTTCGGTTCGGGAGATCACCTTGCCCTGATGATGCAGCAGGTAGGACAGGAGCCGATATTCATGCGAGGTCAGCTTGATGGGAGAGCCGTCGACGGTCGCGCGGCCTGCGCGCAGATCCAGACGGACCCGGCCGCAGGTCAATTCGTTGGACGCATGGCCGGCGGCACGCCTGACCAGGGCGCGAACCCGCGCAAGCACTTCCTCCATGTGGAAGGGTTTTGCGACATAATCGTCCGCACCCGCGTCGATGCCGGCAACCTTGTCAGACCAGCGGTCACGGGCCGTCAGGATCAGGACCGGCATGGTTCTGCCGTCGCGGCGCCAGTTCTCGAGAACGGACAAGCCATCCAGCGTCGGCAGGCCGAGATCCAGCACCACCGCGTCATAAGGTTCCGTGTCGCCAAGATAATGCCCGTCCTCGCCGTCACTCGCACTGTCAACCACATACCCGGCCTCTTCCAGTGCCGTGACGAGTTGACGGTTGAGATCGGTATCGTCTTCAACAACAAGGATGCGCATGAAATTCTACTTCTTGAACTGATTTCGCAACTGATGGCCCTAAGCGGGCAGTCCGGATATCGCCCTACAGGCTAGCGGCTGGCGTTGACTGTGACAGTTGTCACGTTGCCACCCTTCAGGACCGAGAGTACATAGACATAGCCTCCGCCCTGCTGACAGAGCTGGGCCTTTACGATCTCTCCACCGGCCCGGCCGGCGACGGCACCGAGCGGGGCGGCCTGGCCGCTGGCCACCACCTGACGGGCCTGCGCCTGAGAGAGACAGGCGGCCTTGGCGGGCACAATTGCGGCCAGCAGAATGATCCAAATGACGGCGATGTGTTTCACGTTTCCGATTCCGATCTGCCTCACGAACTTGGCCCAACGTGTAATCTATTTTACCTGAACGCAAGCTGAACCGGCTGTTCAAGAGAGCTTTGGACATGACGAAAAAGGTAAAGGCCCGGCGATCGCAAGAAAAATGCCGGACGGCGACGTCAAGCCGTCCGACATTTATCCTTGAGGGTCCCGCTTCTTTGCGCTCCACGCCCTGCGGCGTTCTGTCTGTGCGCGCAACTCGATCTCGAATGCCTCCGGTGCGAGCCCCTCGCCCAGCGCTTTGAGAAAAAGCTGTTTCTGGGTTTCGGGCGCAAGCCCTCCAATGGGTGGGTCGCGGTCGATGTTCGTCGGGAAGGAATAGCCTTCGGCGCAGGCGGAAACGGCGGCGTTGACAAGATCCATGGTCCAGCCCCCCTCACCCATCCTTTTCAGAAGGACGGGGTAGAGCGCCAGGCACATTGCGTGCCGGTCCACGCTTTCCATCGCCCGACCGAAGGCGGAGGACACCTGCAGCAGGTTCACCATCCGCTGGATGTCGGAGCTTCTGTTGGCGCCGGCGGCATGGAAGAGAGCGGGATTGAAAAAGACGGCGTCTCCCTTGCGAAGGGGAAGCTGTACGCAGGTCTTCTCGAAGCATTCCCTGAAGGCCTCCAGCCGGCAGGCCATGTAGCCGGGCCGATAGAGCTGGGAAAAGGGAAGCAGCTTGGTCGGTCCGCTTTCGACCGGCATGTCGGTATGCGCAACCGCCCCCTGCAATGTCAGCACGGCAGAAAGGTCGTGAACATGCGCCGGATAAGCAGCGCTTGTTTCGCTGCTCTGGAAGCCGAGATGGTAGTCGCGGTGCGCCTGCTGGGCGGCGCCGCCCGGACGCACCAGGTTGACCTGGGCCGTCATCTGGTAGTTCGGGCCGAGCCACGCCTCGCAGACTGCATCTATCGCCGGGTTCGCGAAATAACCGGCAAAGACCTCCGGCGCCTCCAGGCACAGTTTCTGAAGCGAGTTCCAGACGCGGTCGTTGGCGCCAGCCGCGGCGAAATGGTCGGCGCCGCCGCCGGAGGCGTCCTTTTCCCTGGCAATGATGCGGTCATAGACACTCGTCGCGGCATCGATCTGCGCGGTGTCGGCATAGGCGCCTTCCAGCACCAGAACACCTGATAGATCCTTGAGAACGGCCGCCCACTCGGACATCAGCCGACGGCGGTTTTCCCGGCCTTCGAGAAGCGGCGCGAGATCCGGGATCCGATAGATCGGAATATTTGCCTCCACCCGATCCGCATTCGGAACCTCCTGTCGGTGAAGCGTGCATGCGACCAGTTTCTCGAACGCATCGATGTCGCAGCTTGCGCTGTCAAAGTAGCCCGCGGGGCTCATCTGACGATCCATAGTTTCCTCCCAACGTCAGTTCGGTGCCAATAATAACAGGAGGAGCCTTGCAGCCGCGGGCAAAATTCATCAGAAATCCATCAATGACACATCGCTTTCCGGTCAAGGAGATCGCGCGGCAGGCAGGCATGAGCACGGCCACGGTCGACCGCGTCCTGAACAATCGCGCCAATGTCAGCCCGCAGACCCGCCGGCGGGTGCAGGATGCCCTCCGTGAGCTGGAGGCGCAGGAAGGACAGCTTGCCGCCAAGGGGCGGCGTCTGTTTCTCGATGTGGTCATGGAGGCTCCGCAGCGCTTTAGCAGACAGGTCAGGCAGGCAGCCGAAGCGACGCTGGAGGGCTTCCGCCCTGTCGCGATCCGCCCGCGTTTCACAATGGCCGAAACGATGACGGGCTCAGGCTGCGCAGCCCTGCTGGAGCAAATTCGCAAAAAAGGCAGCCAAGGGGTCTGCCTGAAGGCGCGCGACACTGCGGAGGTGCGCACTGCGATAGAAAGCCTGCGCGAAAGCCGCATTCCGGTCGTGACCATCTTTACGGACCTGCCGGGCTCCGGCCGTCTTGCCTATGCGGGCCTCGACAACGAGAGCGCCGGGAGAACAGCGGCCTATCTGCTGCTGAAGACCCGACCGCCGCAAGGTTCCAGTGTGCTGATCACGCTCAGCCAGCATGCCTTTCAGGGCGAGGAAGACAGGTTCCGGGCCTTCCGCGCGGAACTGAGCCGCCAGCGACCGGACATCAGGCTGATCGATGCAAGTGGCGGAGGCGGATTGCATCTCGGAACAGCGCAGGAGGTCGGCGAGCAGGTGCGCGGACTTGCCTCGATTTCCTGCGTCTATTCCATGGGCGGAGGCAATCGCGGCGTGTTGCAGGCGCTTGAGGCGGCGGGACACACGCCAGAGGTCTTCATCGCCCATGATCTGGACGACGACAATCTCGACCTTTTGCGTCAAGACTGTCTGACCTTCGTGCTGCACCACGATCTGAAGGCCGATATGCATGTGGCCTTCGGGCATATTCTCGCTTTTCAAGGCATCGGCAATGCGCCATCCGCCTTGAAAAGCGATATCCAGATTGTGACGCCTGCCAACATTCCCTCGAAGGAATGAGCAAGCCTCACAACAAAGATCCTAGCTGGCGGCCAGGTCTTCCGATTGCAGGTCGTCGTAACGGCCCTTGAAGTGGTCGAAGACCTGCAGTGTCCTGCGGGCGATGCCGGTCCAACCGAAGACACGGCGGGCAAACCGGGCGCCTTCGACCGCAAGGGTCTCCCGCATCCAGTCATACTGCATGGGCATGTTGAGCATGGTCGCGAATTCTTCCGGCCGTTTCGGGTCCGCGACAAGCGCATGTCGGCCGAATTCGACCTGCTCGAACAGCCCGCCGTGGATTGTCACCACCGTCGGCGTGCCGCTGGCCATCGCCTCCACTGCCGTCATGCCGAAAGGCTCATAGCGGGACGGCAGGGCGAAGATGCCCGGTGCGCGGTAGAAGTCCGCCAGATCCTCGTCCTCGACGTAACCGCGCCAGGAAATCGAGTCGGTAACGCCGAGATCCGAAGCGATCTGCTTCCATTGGTTCAAGAGTGCGATATCGCTGTCGGAGTTCGCGCCGGCCGCAAGCACGAGCCGTGCATCCGGCTGAAGCTTCAACAGGCTGGGAAGAGCCTGGATGATCAGGTCATAGCCCTTGTTTTCCGCAGCCCGGCCGACGACGTAGATGTCCGTCTCGCGAATATCATGCTTTTCGCGGGCTTTGGCCACCTTGTCGGGTGTTGCCGGCGTGAAGCGGCCCTCGTCGATCCCTGGCGGGATCATGGTGATGTGCTCACGCGGAAGCTGGTACTGATCGACGATCAGATCCGTCTGCTGCTCCGTCGTGGCAATGACATGGTCACAGTTGCGGTAAAGGACGAACTCCTTCTGGATCCGCTCCTCGAAGCGGTAGCCGGCCATCTCCTCCTCGCCCGCGCCTTCCATGTCGTGCTGCTTCCACCAGCCAAGCGAATGCGGCGTATGAATGTGCGGGATCTGAAGCTCTTCGGCGATCTTCTGACCCGAAACACCGGCATCCCAGTAGTGGCTGTTGATCACATCGTATTGAAGGTTGCGATGGCGGATCATCGCGAGCGCATTGGTGACGAAATCGCCGTACCAGTCGTGCATGTCCTCCTTGCGGATGAAGTCCTTGCCGCCGAAGGGAACGCGCACAACGCGGAGATTCTCGTTGACGATGTCCTCCGCTGGCTGATCCTCGAATTGCCGGGTCATGACATCGACCCTGTAGCCGAGACGCGCGAACCGTTTGGCAAGTTCCAGAACGAAGACGACCTGGCCGCCCGTGTCCGGCTTTCCGAGCTCCGGAGACCCTGCGACATATCCATGAAGCGAGATCATCAGGAGCGATCCGATATTTTGCCTATTCATAGGTACCAACCTTGTTGTTTGATTTTCTTCTCCATCTTCCCAGGCAGTTTCTTGTTCTGATCCGTTTCTTATTCGGCTTCCGGCAGGAGCCCGTATTCGATCAGGCCTTCAAGTACACCAGCGGCATGGTTAGCCCTTGCGTGATAGGAGGTGTCCGAAGGCATTGTGTTTAGAAGTTCAGGGCGCGCGTTGCCGACGGCGATTGCCCGGCCGGCGGCCTGAAAGAGCGCCAGATCGTTGCCGCTGTCTCCGGCGGCCACCGTGCGCTCGCGCGGGATCTTGAGATGTCCCGCCAGATGCCTCATCGCAGCATCCTTGCCGGCAGCAGGTGCCAGGATATCGAGATCGCTTTCACCGGAGAAAATGAACTTGAAATCAAATCCGTCGCGGCGAAGCGCCTCCAGAACACGCTCCGCATTCTCCTGTCCCGGAACCGCAAAGCTCGCCTTGCCACCGGTCTGAAAAATGTCGTCGTGCGCCTGAAACCCCAACCCCGTTACCCTTTTGCGGATGGCTTCGTCCGGCCAGTCGGCAAATTGCCTGCGCCAGCTCTCCATCCAATAACCGCCGAGACGTATTTCGGTTCCCAAACCCGTGATGATTGCATCCGGTTGAAAATCCGCGGGAAAGTACTCCGCCAGGGTCTTGTCGACGCTCTCGGCGGGTCGGCTGGAGTTCAGCGCAAGCTTGACGTTCGGCCCCTGCGTGTTGAGCCTTTGCCACAGACGGGCCAGATCCTCTCGGTTTCCGGTCAGCGTATCGTCGATATCGCTGACCAGAAGCCAATACTCCGGGGTGTCGATTTCTTCGTTCACCGGACCTCCATGTCCTCTTCGGGGGCAACATAGGTCGTCGTATAGACGCGTTCCGCGGTGTCTTCCGTCACGGGCCGGCTCAGGGTCTCGATCCTGAGATCCTTCAGGCAAACCGCCGCGCTTTCCGCGTAAAAGCCAATGCCGCCCTCATGGAAACTGTCGTCCACAAGGCTCAGGATAACACGCCCGTCGATCGAGAACTCGATATACATGCCATGGGCGACCACCTCGATCTGCCACGGACCGTGATCGCTGCCGCGGAAATGCGCCTCCTGAAGAGGCTCGTAGCGGAAGGCATGTTCGAATTCGGGGGTCGGATTGGCACCCCAGGCACGCATCTGAGCCAAGCCGTTCACAAGGTCGAGCGAGAGATAATAGCCGTCCCCCTCCTCGTCCATCCGCAGCGCCATGCCGGTCTTGCCGGACCCTTCCAGCATCAGTTGCGCCCTGACACGGAAGTTCTGGTGATGTCCGGGCAGAATGAACGCCTCATAGCCGCTTCGGCAGGACAGGTGCAGCCCGTCGGGACGATCGACGGCGGTCGCATGCGGATTTCCATAGAGAAACTTGCACTGGTAGGACGCGGTGATGATCGAGCGGTGCGTGATCAGCTTGTCGAACTCTTCGTACGACTTGAGCTTCAGGCGTCCACCGGCATCGGTGATGATCTCCTTGGGCGGCGGCAGCAGTTTCTTGACCACTTCCCGGCCAAAGACATTCTCGGTCTTGGAGAAGAAGTTGAACAGGAGCAGCTTGTCCCCGGCCCGGCAGATCCTGCCAGCGTAATTCCCGGTCGGCAGAATGACGTTGTCGAAGAAGTTGGCGTAGGGGCCCTTCAGCTCGCTCGCATACCAGTAGTGGATCTTGATGTCCTCGCGGATCGAGCCCATCAGGTAATAGCGTCCGTCCAGCTTGAAGAGGTTCGGAACCTCGACATCGTCGTAAAGGCCCGGGCGATACAGCGGTTCCTCAAAGGTAAACTCGTCCGGCGCGGTTTCCCTTGCCAGCCCGACGCAACCGCGGCGGATCACCGGACCATCCTTGATGCGCGCCGAACTCAGCAGCAGACGCTCGTCGTTTTCCGGATCGTGATAGAAGAACGGGTCGCGGAAACTGACCCACTTTCGCCCCTCGTCGATAGTGCTTTCGTAATACGTCCCAGGAATTTCCAGGGGATAGGAGCCATTGCCGCATCGCTCCCAGTGAAAGAGGTCCTTCGATCGGGCGACGCCGACGCGCTGGACGCGGCCATATTCGAGACGGGCCAGCCCGGTGTAGAACATCCGCCATTCGCCAGGCCTTTCCGGATCCGGCGTGACATGCATGGTCCAGAGCATGTCGTCGTCCCAGTCCCCCGGCTCGCCGACGAAGAGAGCGTTCTTCACGCGTCGCCAGGTCATGCCGTCCGAACTGACCGCATGCGCAATGAAGTCATGATTTGGAAGCACAAGATGGAACAGATGAAACAGGCCGTCGTGATAGACGACATCGACGTCGCCGATGTCCGACCTCAGAAATCCATGGGATGCGTACATGCCTTAAGCGTGCCCCGTTAGTTTCGGCCCCCGCAAGTGTTGCAGGAAATTTATTTGCAGCGCAGCATGATACTTAGGAAAATTCCGGCAAAGGCTCAAGCACCCTCCCTGCCCTGGCGCGTTTCATCCATGCAGCTGTAGAAATCCTTGAGCGTCTTCCCCTGTTCCGGCCGGAATGTGTCACCGGTTTCAATGACTTCCGAAATACGGTCGAGACGGAACATGCGGAAGTCCTCCCGCAGCTCGCACCAGGCGACCAGCGTCCACACCTTGCCCCAGAACCAGAGCCCAAGCGGACGAATCTCCCGTTTGGTGGCTTCCCCGTTCACATCCCGGTAGGCGATGGAGAGACATTTTCGGCGGTCGGCGGCCGCTTCCAGAAAGTCGATATGGGCCCGCACCTGGGGCGTCATTTCAGGTGCGATCGCATGGATCTCTACTTCATTTTGCCGAATGCGCATCTTTTCGGGAATGACCGCATCGATCTTGATCATGGCCTCTTCGGCGGCGCGGGCCATCGCCGCACCGCCCCAGGCACGGATGAGGCGAGCGCCGGCAAGAAGGGCAACGATTTCATCGCGGGTGAACATGAGCGGCGGCATTTCGTAGCCATCCCGCATGATGTAGCCGACCCCGGCCGCCCCCTCGATCGGGACACCGGAGGCCTGCAGGTCGGCGACATCGCGGTAGATGGTCCGTTCGGACACCTCCAGCCATTCGGAAAGCTGTCGTGCCCTCACGAGGCGACCGCCGCGCAGATATTGCACAATCTGGAAAAGGCGGTCGGCGCGCCTCATCGGCTCTGCTCCGGATAGACCGGCATCAGCGCAGAACAATCAGGACGAAAAGAGACCGATGGAGTTGCCGTCCGGATCAATCCCGTAGGCGAAGCGACCAGCCGGGATTGCAATGGGATCGGAAATGACTTCGCCGCCAGCCTTCGTGAAGCGCTCCATCGTGTCCTCCAGAGTGTCTGGACAGGCAAGATGGATGGTCGGGCCTGTTCCCCTTGCTGCCGGCTTGCCAGGGTAAAGGTGCCCTGCCCGTCCGTTTTCCCGGACCGGGAACATGGCAAAATCGTTTGGTCCATCGGTAACAAGTGTCAGCTCCGTCTGAAAGACCTCATTGTAGAACGTGATCGCCTTGTCCAGATCGGTGACCGGAATCTCGGTCCAGATGGTGAAGTGTTCGGGAACGAATGTCATTGAAAATCTCCTTTGATACTGTGATGAAAATCATCCTATCAAAGGCCTCCTGACAGCATTCTGTCAGGAGGCAGACCGTCGCCGAACTTCCCTAAGCCAGCAAGATAACACGAAAAATCGCTCCGACCCGAATTTTGCCCCCTGACACGGGACGCAGAAGCAGGCCCGCCGTTGGCCGATGCGAGGCGATCGGTCGGCCAGAAGCGGAAAATGGCAGCTTGCTGGCGTCGTGCAAATATTTCTGACAGGCTGTCTTCAGACGCACGATCCTCCCGAGCAGGAGCCAGCATGCGACATGTTTTTGCCACCCTGTCCGGACCGCGCCCTGGCACCTCACGGAAGTGGTCCTGGGCTCGACGCCTGATGGCACGGGCATTTTTCATGTCGCTGGTTCTTGCTTCCGGCTTTTCTGCCCGAGCGCATTTCAGCGAAGGAATGCAGGTGCGCACAATACTCGTGACATCGCTGGAAGGCGACCTGCGCGTTTTCGTGCGCTCTCCCGCGCCGCTGATCTTCTCTGATCTCATCGGGCGGTCCCAGGTCGAGGAGATCCCGCTCGTTTCCCCGTTTCTCTTGAGAGAACGAACCGGCGACGGCGAACGATATTCCCTGGACATGGACACGATCGATGAAGACCGCCGAGGGTTCGGGATGCGCTTGAACAAGGCGCTGATCTTCTCCCAGTCCGGCCTGGACCTTCCCGCCAGGTTGGTTAGGTTCCAGGTCCATTCCGCGCGGCCAGCTCGGGAAATCGCCGAAGGGAGTTTCGAGGAAACCTTTCAGTCCGACCCCGTTCCGACACGGACGCCCGCATTCGGTACCGCCGTGGTCGACTTCGAACTGGTGATGGAAAGCCCGGACCCTTCTGGACTTCTCACTGTGCGATCGGGCTACGAGCCGCTTGTGACGGGCCCCGGGATTTCGATCGACAATCACCTTCTGGATGTACGCCGCGTACCGCCCGCGTCACTGACCGTTCCGGGCCAGCTGGAAACACCGGTTCTCATCGGAGGGTCGCGTCTGCAAACCTTCGTTCGCTACGTTTACCAAGGGGTCCTGCATATCGTCGAAGGCCTCGACCACGTTCTTCTCGTCATCGCCATGGCCCTCGGGGTGGGCGCGACACGGAAGCTGGTCTACCTTGTGACCGCCTTCACGGTCGGCCATTCGGCAACTCTTGTCCTGACGTTTCTGGGCGCGACACCGACATGGCCGTGGTTCATTCCCCTTGTGGAAACGGCGATAGCGGCCTCGGTTCTTTACGCTGCCGCAGCCGCCCTTTTGCAGCGCTCCGGCTCCGTCGCCGTCTTTGCCGGCATCGGACTGCTGCACGGGCTCGGGTTTTCATTCGTTTTGAGGAATATCCTCGGACGCGAGGCTCCCGATCTCGTGGCAGCGCTTATCGCCTTCAATATAGGTATCGAAGTTGGCCAGTTGCTTATCCTTGCACTCACGCTTTCCGTGGTCTTCCTGCTCTCACGCTACGCAGCACCGGCGCTGCGCCCTGCCCGGCTTGGCGCACTCGCAGGCATCGCACTGATGTCGGGCTGGTGGGTGAGCGAACGGCTTTCCAGCGTCGTCGCGTCCGTCTGACCGGCATGAAAACGGTCGAGCCGCCCCCGTGCCGGCCCGGAATTCGTCTGCTCCCCCTAAGTGACCTGGTGCAGCCACAGCCTTGCCGAAGAGGCAATTATCCCTCGCAATTTTGAGTTCAATTGATTTTCCTCAAGGTGCGTCGGCGCACTTGTGGGCACCTTGTGCCCCTCTGAAGGAGGGAAAATCATGAGCCACGTGCCACATGAACTGCATGAAGAATTTCCGCAGGCGGAAGACACACTTCACAAGCTGAAAACCGGCGATGCACATTTCGCCCGGCTTGCCGACGAATATCACGAGATCAATCGCGAAGTGCACCGGATCGAAACCGATGTCTCGCCTGCGTCGGATGAAGCTCTCGAAGAGCTGAAAAAGAAACGCCTTCATTTGAAGGATCAGATCGCTGCGCTGATCGCGGCGGCTGAAAACACCGGGTCCTGAGCCCCTCCTTTTTCAGGCCGGTGTCAGAGCCCGCGCCGTCCCCGTCCGGCGGCGCGGGCCACTCAATCAAATTTTTAGCAATGCCGACTTGCGGCATGTCGGCCGATCGGCTGGAAAGCCCGCTTCGGCCCAATTCCCGACTGATCGCGAACGACAAAAAAAAGCGCCGCAGCTCCTGGGGAGCCCGGCGCAGTGGGGGAGGAACGACCCTCATCGTTCACAACAGAATGTGGGTGCGCCTGTCATTCTTTACAAGTGAAGATCGCGCGAGGCCCGGCCTCTGCGTCAGACGGATTGCGCGGCGCCTCTTGACGTTGCGAGAGACAAGCGGTCATCTTCCTGAAAAGATCAAACGGGATCCCTGATGCCCTTTCCCCGTATGGCGGGCGCTTTCGCCATCTGCATGTTCCTGCAGTCTTCCCTTCCCGCAATGGCCGCCGATTATTGCGCCGATATCGATTCGCGGCGGGGGTGGCAGCAACTCTCCCTGCCCGGAGGAAAGATCTCCAAGGTCAGCTACGCGGGACGCTGGAGCGTCATATCGGGGCGCGTCAATCCTGTCGGTCCGCGCGGATACGCGGGCGCGGAGGCGCAGTCACTCGGACCGCTCTACCAGTACAAGTTCGATCAGGCCTATGCCTTCGGCGAGATGCTGGTGCGCGACCAGGCCGGACGGACCGTGCCTTTCGCCGAATTCGCCGCTCTTGCCGTCAACAGCCCCGATCCAGAGGGCGTTTACGCCTTCCGCATCAACGACAAGGACATAGCCCTTGCCGACAATGCAGGATCGATCAGGGTGTGCGTCTCCATGCGATAGCGGGCACACTGACTGAATTCACTTTTGGGAGGAAACATGACCAGAAAAACTGCACTGGTGACCGGTGCCGCGCGCGGGATCGGGCTGGCGACCGCAAAGCTTCTCATCGAGCGCGGCTGGCAGGTCGCAATGCTCGACCGTGACACCGCCGAACTGGAGATGGCCACATCGGACCTGGAGCACGCCATCCCCTTCTTCTGCGACGTTTCGATTGCGCAGGAAGTCGATCAGACGCTTCCTGCCGTCCTTGAAGAGTTTGGCGGCCTGGACGCCCTGGTCAACAATGCCGGCGTTGCGGAGTTCGGCCCCATCGAGCAGACGGATTTCGCCATGTGGCGGCGGGTCATGGAGACAAATCTCGACGGGGTGTTCCTCGTCTCGCAGGCAGCTGTTCCCGCCCTGAAGGAAACACGCGGCGCCATCGTCAACATCGCATCCATTTCCGGACTTCGGGCCTCGACCCTTCGCGTTGCCTACGGCACGTCAAAGGCGGCGGTCATCCAGTTCACCCGGCAGCAGGCTGCCGAACTCGGCGAATACGGCATCCGGTCCAATTGCGTTTGTCCCGGTCCGGTGCGCACCAAACTGGCGATGGCCGTTCATTCCCAGGAGATCATCGACGCCTATCACGATGCCATCCCGCTGAACCGCTATGGTTCGGAAAAGGAAATCGCCGAGGTGATTGCCTTCCTGTGCTCCGAGCAGGCGAGCTACGTTACCGGTCAGGTCATCGCATCGGACGGCGGTTTCGAAAGCACAGGCGTCGGTCTTCCGGCTCTGCGCACGTAGACCGGTGCGGATCACGACATGGTCAGGAAAATGTGACGTGATATCACATTTTTCCAAAAAATCTTAATGAAATCAAAGAGCTCTCTACGGGTTCATGCCCACTATCTGTCCGGCATGAAATGCGCGGCCACCTGGCGCTGATGGGGGCGGAGACGGTGTTCGACCAGATAGATCCCCTGCCAGGTTCCGAGCGTCATCGCCCCGCCCGAGACGGGGATCGACAGGGAAACCGGCATGATCGCCGACTTGATATGGGCCGGCATGTCGTCCGGCCCTTCATAGGTGTGGACGAGATAACTCATCGAGGGATGGTCGCTCGGTGGGACGAGACGCTCAAAAAACGCTTTCAGGTCTACCTGAACGTCCGGATCGGCGTTCTCCTGAATGAGCAGCGAACAGGAGGTATGGCGAACGAAGAGGGTCAAAAGCCCGTCGCCTGCGCCCTCTTCTGCCAGCCAACTGCCGACGGTTCGCGTGAACTCATAAAGGCCCTGCCCCTGCGTTCGGATCGAAAACGTGTTCAGCATTGGGATCTCCGGTCAGTTCGGCAAAGGGTATCAGTCCGTCGAGAGTTATGAGATCGCGCGCCCGCTTGCAATCAAACATGGAAAAGCCATCCCGGACCGGTTGTCTTGCTCCTTTCCCTCACGCTCTGGCAGGCATGTTCCAGTATGATCGGATCTCGACAGAAGATAATGATTGCAACGCTCGGCACGCGCGGCGACGTGCAGCCCTATGTTGCCCTTGCTTCGGAACTTGTGAGGCATGACGCCGACGTGGTTATCGCGACCGGCGAAGGCTTTCGGGGCATGATCGAAAAGGCGGGAGCAAGCGCACGGCCACTGCCGATCGACTACGAGGCGCTGCTGCGCGATAGTGACCTTCGCAAGGCGCTGTTTTCCGTTCGGGGAATCGTTGCGTCGGCAAGAAAGAGCATTGACCTTCAAAGAAACGTTGCCGAGACCCTGTGGCAGATCGGCCTCGATGAACGTCCGGACCTGATCCTCTTCAATCTGAAGGCGACCGTCATGACGCTGGTCGCCCGACGCCTGAACGTTCCTTGCCTTCCCACCGAATTGCAGCCTGTCAGCGAGCCGACGCGGGCGTTTGCGCCCGCGCTCTTCGATCTTCCAGATCTCGGCGGTTTTCTGAACCGTAAAAGCTATTTCCTGACCCGCAAACTCATGGAAGCCGGCCTCGGGGCGATCCACAAGCCGGTGAAGGCCAAGGCCCGGGCTGAAAAGGATATGCCCGGCTCGCTTCTGGACGGGCACATGCCGTACGGCGCGAGAGCGCCTTGCCTGCACGCATACTCGCGCGCCCTTGTCCCGAGACCTGAGGACTGGCCGGAAGATGAAGAGATTTGCGGCTACTGGTTCACCGAACCTGTGCGGGACTATCAGCCAGACACGGCTCTTGGCGCTTTTCTGGAAACAGGTCCCCCGCCGGTCTATCTCGGCTTCGGCTCCATGCCGAGCCGCGATCCGAAGGCGCTGACGCGTCTGCTTCTGGACGCTCTCTCACTCACCGGACAAAGAGCCGTCGTATCAAGCGGCTGGGGAGGACTTTCGAACGAGAGTGCCGCGCCTGAAACGGAAGCTCGCGTGTTTCATCTCGCAAAAGCCCCCCACTCCTGGCTCTTTCCCAGATGCAGCGCCGTCGTTCATCACGGCGGCGCCGGCACGACCCATGAAGCCCTGCGCTGGGGCAAGCCATCGCTGGTCTGTCCGGTTTTCGCCGACCAGCATTTCTGGGGCGCGCGCGTCCATGCGATCGGGGCCGGCCCGGCACCATTGAAGCAAAAGACACTGACAGTCGAACGCCTCGCCACCGCGCTAGGGGCATTGGAAGACGGCTCCTTCCAGCAAGCAGCCGAACGGACCGCGACGATCATGGCCGGAGAACCCGCGGCAGCCGGGACAGCCGAGCGGGTGATGGCCCTGCTGGAAAGCAGGCTCAGCGCCTGACAGCGACCTCTTTCTACCGACGATAATGTTCGCCAAGGTATTGAAACCTCGCGTTATACCTTTCCTTTTACGGTCCGGCCTGACAAAACTACGCCCAGCCGCGCCTGGAGAGGAGTCGCCCGCCCGTGTTGTTCAACCGTTTCACTGTCCTTTTTGCCTGTATCATCCTTGCGCTGATCAGCCTTGTCCTGATGCTGACCGCAAGCGGACATTTCATCTGGCCGTTCCTGATTTTCGGCGCTCTTGCCCTCGTCGGCTGTTTCGACCTTCGCCAGCAGAAGCACGCGATCCTGCGCAACTATCCGGTGACGGGGCATTTTCGCTTCCTGTTCGAGTCCTTTCGCCCGGAACTGCGCCAGTATTTTTTCGAAAGCAATCACGACGGACGCCCGTTCTCGCGGGAACTCAGGTCGATGGCCTATGACAGGGCAAAGAACATCGAGGACGTTCTGGCGTTCGGTACGGAACTGGATGTGTACGGTGCGACCTACGGCTGGGTGAACCACTCCATCCGCCCGAAACCGGAAAATGACGAGGACCTGCGTGTCACCATCGGCGGACCGGAGTGCAAGCATCCCTATTCCGCATCGCTCTACAATATCTCCGCAATGAGCTTCGGCTCCCTGTCCGCCAACGCGATCCTGGCCCTGAACAAGGGTGCAAAAGCCGGCGGTTTCTATCACGACACCGGCGAAGGCAGCATCTCGCGCTATCACAGGCAGGGCGGCGGTGATCTCGTCTGGGAACTCGGCAGCGGTTATTTCGGCTGCAGAACCGATGACGGAAAGTTCGATCCTGACAAATTCCGGGAACAGGCGGCCAATCCCCAGGTCAAGATGATCGAGATCAAGCTCAGCCAGGGCGCAAAACCCGGTCATGGCGGAATGCTACCGGGCGAGAAGGTGAGCGAAGAGATCGCTGAAGCACGCGGCGTTCCGGTCGGCTCGGACTGTATCTCGCCTGCGTCGCACAGCGCCTTTTCCAACCCGATCGAGCTTCTGCAGTTTATCGAGACCCTGCGCGAGCTTTCCGACGGCAAACCGGTTGGCTTCAAGCTTTGCGTCGGGCACCGCTGGGAATTCATGGCCATCGTCAAGGCGATGCTGAAAACCGGCATGAAGCCGGACTTCATCGTGGTGGACGGAAGCGAAGGCGGCACGGGCGCGGCGCCCATCGAATTCGCCAACCGCCTCGGCACCCCCCTGCGCCAGGGCCTCGCCTTCGTTCACAATTGCCTTGTCGGTACGGCCCTGCGGGACGAGATCAAGGTTGGCGCCAGCGGCAAGCTGATCAGCGCTTTCGACATTGCCAGCTCCATGGCGCTTGGCGCCGACTGGATGAATTCTGCCCGCGGCTTCATGTTCGCCGTCGGATGCATCCAGTCCCAAAGCTGTCACACCAACCGCTGCCCGACGGGTGTCGCCACACAGGACGAGCGCCGCCAGAAGGCGCTGGTGGTGCCGGACAAGGCGGAACGCGTTGCGAATTTCCACCGCAATACGATCAAGGCGCTGGAAGCCTTTACCGCGGCCTCAGGACTGACGCATCCGAGCGAGTTTCGGGCGGAGCACTTCTTCATTCGCGAAGGCATGCGGGAAAGCCAGCCGGCGAGCGCGGCCATGACGTGGCTTAAGAAGGGCGACCTTCTGGACAACGTCCACGACATTCCGGGCTATTCCACCTACTGGCACATGGCCTCGGCCGACAGCTTCGAGCCGGCAAAGACGCTGGAAAATGCTCGGGCGCTGCGGCACCACAAGCAGCACCACTAGGCAATCCCGTCGGCGAGACGCATTGCGAACTCGCCGGCCTCATGCGACCGCACCGTCGCGTGCCTGACAAGGTCATCGAAATGACCGGCAAACAACTGTACGTGGCGCGTATTGGAAAAGGCCAGATAGCGCTGCCCGAGATAGAGGGCGGCCCACTTCTGGCCGAAAACGGTGAAAGGCGCCGAAAAGCGGTCGCTGGCGCCGAAGAGATGCAGCCGCAGAGTTGGATAGAGATCCGTCAAGGTCTGACCCATGGCTTCGAGCTGCGTACGCCGCTCGTCGGCTGTCAGGCCCGACCACATGCCCTCACCTCTCGCGAAGCCCTCCAGAGCCTCCTTTGACAGGGCGATTTCCATGTCGGATTCAGCCCTCACCAGAAGCGCGCGCTGATCACGGGTACCCGTGATTGCCTGGCCGGCAGTCCGCAGCGTCTCGCCGGCATACTCATAGGCCAGCACGGTGTCGGTCTTCAGAACATCCGGCAGATTGGCGGGGACATGCCTGATCTTGAAGCCGGCTGCATCCCGAAACCAGGCCAGCAGATGTTCATCGACCGGATGGCGCTCGGTTTCGGCGACCTGCACCGCCTCATCAAGAATTTCAGCCGCCGCTCCCCGGTGTGTCGACAGGCCCAACAACCAGTCGGACGATACCCCAAGCGCCGTTGCGATCGCGGCCAGTGCCTGTCCGTTGGGGAGCCGGGGCGCATCTTCCGACAGCAGCTGGGAAACGGTCGAGCGGTCCAGACTGGCATTCCGCGCCAGATCACTGCGGTTCATGTCCCGGCTGCGCAGCGCATCGGCCAGGCGTTCACGGAAGATTTCGGCGCGGTTTCTCTTGTCCATCGTGGAGTATTGTCATCCGGGTTTCGTGAAATCAACAGGGTGTTTGCGGATCCTCGGCGGTCGATCTGCGCGTCGGCGTCCGATTATTCAGCTGCGTCAAGGGCGAGAAAACCACCGGACTGGCGCTCCCAGAGCGTGGCGTAGAGCCCGCCTTTCTCCAGAAGCTCCCGGTGACTGCCCTCCTCCACGATGCGGCCGCCATCCATGACGACAAGCCTGTCCATCGCGGCGATGGTCGACAGTCGGTGGGCGACGGCAAGCGTCGTGCGGCCTTCCATCATGCGCGAGAGGTTGTGCTGGATGGCAAGTTCGGCCTCGCTGTCGAGGGCGGAAGTCGCCTCGTCCAGAATAAGGATCGGTGCATCCTTCAGAAGAACCCGGGCAATGGAGATGCGCTGGCGCTGACCACCCGACAACTTGACGCCCCGGTCGCCCACATGAGCATCAAGGCCTCGACGCCCCTTGCTGTCCTTTTGCTCCTCAATGAAGGCAAGCGCTTCGGCAGCGCGGGCGATCTCCCTGATCTGCTCGTCGCTCGCCTCGGGCTTGCCATAACGGATGTTGTCGCGGATGGACCGGTTGAGGAGCGAGATATCCTGTGTCACGACACCAATGCTGCTGCGGAGCGAGGCCTGCGTCACCTCGCGCACGTCCTGGCCATCGATCAGGATCGACCCGCCGGAAACATCCCGAAGGCGCATGAGCAGCGAAATCACGGTGGATTTTCCCGCGCCGGATAGTCCGACCAGACCGATGCGTTCACCGGGACGGATCGTCAGGTCTAAACGCTCTAGAACCGGCGGCCCCTCCTTCCGGTAGGCAAAGGCCACGTCCTTGAAGCGGATTTCGCCCTGGTCGACGGCAAGGGCCCTTGCCGCAGGCGCATCCTCGATTTCCGGGCGGCTTGTCATGATCGGCATCGCGTCCTTGATCGTTCCAAGCGTGCTTGTGATGGATTGTCCGACGCCGATGAAACTGGAGGAAGCCGCAGCCAGTGACCGGGTCACGGTGAGGGCCGCCACGAAATCGCCGATCGTCACCCACTCACCCATCATGCCGATGAAGCCGATGACGACGACGGCAAGGACCAGCAGAACGTTCAGAAAATGGACGGCGCTGTCCGTGAGAATGTAGGAGCGGTTCTCACTGTGGCGGGTGTCGATCGTCTCGCCGATCACCTTGCGGATCGCGCCGGCTTCGGAATCCTCGGCAGCGAAGAGCTTCACCATCGCGATGTTCGAGTAGACGTCGGTCATTGCACCGGTCGCCCGCGAGTTCGCTGCAGCCACCTTGGCGGATCGTTCCAGGTAGGCCGGAATGGCGAGCCATGCCACCAGCGTGTTGGCGGCGATCCACAGCAGAACCGGGATGGCGAGCGGCCAGGCCAGCGCCAGCAGCAGAAAGAAAGATCCGCCGAACTGAACCACGAGGTAGGGTATCGTTTCGATGGCAAGCATCATCTGCCGGTGGACCGACATGGTCACCTGCGCGATCCGCGACGCCACCTGGCCGGCGAACGTATCCTCGAAAAACGCAAGATCCTGAGCCTCGACGGCCTTGTGCGCCTGCCATCTCATTGCGGCGGGCAACAGGATGCGGACCGTCTGGAAGGAAAACGTCTGGCGCAGAAGAAACACCAGCGGGTCGATGATCACGAAGAGCAGGAAAATGCCGGCAAGCATCCAGGTGTTTTGGGTCAGGAACGCGCGGACACCAAAATCCGTGACCCCGTCGACCACATAGGCAATTGCCCAGATGCCGGCGATCCCCAGCCCCGCTGCGGCCATGGCCAGAAGCGAAACGATGATGAGCTGCGTCCGGAACATTTTCGCGAAATGCCAGACGAGCTGAAGCGGCCCCTCGTCAGGAAGGGGCGTAACGGGAAGCTCCAGCGGCTTGATGTGATCCTCGAACGGGCGAAAATACCTGTCTACGAGATGTGCCAGAAAAGGCTTTGCGAAGAACACCCGCAACTCTCCCTTGATGCCGACGCCTCAGCCGCGCGGCTCGATCCAGTAGACGCAACGGCGGTCGCCGCTCAACTGGTGTTCCTTGCGCTCGATCGTCACATCCGGCCCGAGAACGTCCCGGAAAAGACTGAGTTCCGAGCGGCAGAACCCCTGGCAGGCAGTTGCCGCCGCGCAGATGGAACAATGATTCTCGATCAGCCAGAAGCCCTCGTTTTCCTCGACGACCTCGGCCATGTAACCCTCCCGGGTCCGCATCTCGGCCAGCATGGCCACCTTGTCCGACAAACCCGACGCATCGCTCATGACATCGAGATAGTGTCGGCGCGTCTGGGCTTCCCGGTGTGCGATCAGCTGCTCGATCCCGTCCTCGCCGAAAAGCTCGGCCACCCCGCCAAGCAAACCGGCAACGAGATTGGAATGATTATCGGGAAACTGCCGATGCCCGGCGGACGTCAGCGACCAGATGCGTTTCGGCCGCCCGACGGATCCCCTGACATCCTCGAAACGCACCAGTTCTTCCTGCTGCAGGCCATCGAGATGCTGGCGGATGGCCACCGAGGTTACATTCAGCCTTTCGGCAAGCTCCGCGGCGGTTCGCGGTCCGGAAGATTTCAGCGCATTCAATAGCCGTGTTCGGGTACGATCTGCCATATCCCTCTATATAGCGCATAACCGGTATAAAAAAATAGTTCGCTTATCTTATTGCCCGACCGGTTTTGGATCCGTCACGAGGTGTACTATGGTCTTCCTCTGCGTCGCACGGCAAGAGGAGAACGGCGCATCGACAACAACCCAAGATTTCAGATTCAAGACGACACCAGCAGAGTTCCTGAAGGCGGTTGAGCCGACAGATATCGAGCAAATCCGCTTCTCTTAACTTTTCGATTCTGCTGATTGCCCCAAAATAAATGGGACAAGAACCAATTCCAGACCATCAACCACACGTAAATCGTCGTCTTTTCTCTAACTGTTCTTTTATTTCCTTGGGTTACAAGAGGTCTCATTGGAGGCGTTAATGGAAAGAATTCAGGCATTTCTGCGATGGATGATGATCGATCCGCGTTATCCGGAAATCGCACAGGCCCAGTATAACGAACTCAAGTACCAGGTCCCCTCCCTTTACGCCCTGCTTATGGTCAACGCGGTTGCGGTGGCCTACACGCATTTCGACTATGCGCCCATCTCACTCACTGTCGGCGTGCTGGCGCCGATGCTGCTTGTCACCGGTAGCCGGCTGGTCGTTTGGCTGAGAGCCCGAAAGAACTCGCCGGGCCCTGCCGAAGCCATCGCCAAGATGCGTCAGACCGTCTTTCTCGGCACGGTGATCGCCGTCATCTTCATCGCATGGTCGCTGAGCCTCGACGGGTATGGCGGACCATCCGAACGCGGTCATGTCGCGCTATTCATTGCGATCACCGTTACAGGCTGCATCTTCTGCCTGATGAACCTGCCCCAGGCTGCGCTCCTGGTGATGCTCGTCGTCACGGTGCCCTATCTGGTCTACTACACACGGCTCGGAGAAGACGTTTACATTGCCATGGCGCTCAACATCTTCCTTGTCTGCCTCGTCATTCTCCAGGTCCTCTTCAACGGCTATGGCGCCTTTTGCAAGCTGGTCCGCTCGCAATCCGAACTGGCGCTCAAGAATGCGGAAACCGAACGTCTCAACGCCGAGAACGAGCGCCTTGCCAATACGGATGCCCTGACGGGATTGCCAAACCGTCGCTATTTCTTCAACCGGCTTGAACGCCTGATCGAACAAGTCGCCGGGACGAACGAGAGGTTTGCAGTCGGGCTTATCGACCTCGACCGTTTCAAACCGATCAACGATACCTATGGACACAAGCTGGGCGACATCCTGCTGTCGGAAGTCGGCAACCGGCTGAAGGAGCTGGCTGGCCCCGAGATCGATATCTGCCGCCTCGGCGGAGACGAGTTCGGTATCCTTTTTCGCGGCGATATAGAAAGGGCGGCGAAGGCCGGCCAGGCGATTTGCGACCTGATCGGCAAGCCGTACCGTATCGGCGAAATGCAGGTCTCCATCGGTGCGTCGGCGGGCATCTCCTTTTATCCGGAAGCGGGCACGAGCGCACATGTGCTGTTCGATCGCTCGGACTATGCGCTCTACAACTCCAAGACATCTGCACGTGGTCGAACCACGGTCTATTCCGACAGTCACGAGGCAAGGATCCGGTCCGAACGCGCCATCGAATGCGCACTCCAGAGCGCGAACCTCGACAAGGAATTCCTCGTCTACTTCCAGCCCATCGTGGCGATACCGGAGCGCACGGTCGTCGGCTTCGAGGCGCTGGCGCGTTGGTACAGCCCGACGCTGACATGGGTCTCGCCCGACGATTTCATACCGATCGCAGAACGAACCGGCCTGATCCATCGCCTGACCGCAGTCCTCTTCGAAAAGGCCGTCCAACAGATCGCCAAACTGCCGGACGCCCTCGGCCTCTCGTTCAACCTGTCGGCCTACGACGTCACTTCTCCTGACACGGTGGAGACCCTGCTGCGGATCATCCGCTTCGAAAAGGTGGACCCGCGTCGGATCACCTTCGAAATCACCGAGACCTCCGTGATCGGAAGCTATGAGGCCGCAGAAAGCTGCCTCAGGACATTGCGCGGCGCCGGTGTTCAGCTTGCCCTGGATGATTTCGGGACAGGCTATTCCAGCCTGAGTTACCTGCACCGTCTTCCCATCGACTGCGTCAAGATTGACCGCAGCTTCGTTGCCGGCATCGAAACGCCACCGGGCGACGGGGTCATCACCTCTATTTTGAACCTTTGCAACTCGATGCAGTTGCGCTGTGTCGTTGAAGGGGTGGAAGAAAGCAGTCAGGTGGCGGTTCTGAATTCCCTCAACTGTCGCTTCGTGCAGGGATTCCACTTCGCGAAGCCAAAACCCTTCGATGATGTCGCCGGATCGATCCGGGACAATGGCACGGTCGAAGGGCTTCCCGTTGCGGGGGTAGAGACTGTGGACCACTTGCCCCGCCGCTCGAACGCTTGACGGGAGCGGCTTCGGACGTTTTCCTGCCGCCACCGGTCCGCGACAGCGGTCTCCCGGAGCGAGCGGCGAAGGATTTCATGGCAGGCGGAACGAAACGACAGAAAGAGATGCGCAAGACACTGCGGGCAATGCTGCCGCGCGTGCCGATGCATGATGCAGAGGCCGTGCTGGCCACCGCCCTTGCCGGCCATCTGCGCCATCTGCCCCCCTCCATCGCGCTCTGGCAGGCCGTGACCAGCCATGTCCGCCACGAAATGACCGACTATGACACGCTGCTGGATGAGGGTTATGACCGGGATGCCGCACGTTTTTTTGTCGTGGAAGACATGAACGACATCCTGCGCGGCTGGGGATGCAATCGCGAGGTGGATGTCTCTGCCAGCGTCGAGGACTGACGTTTCGCAATTGCCGTCAAGGACGCCGCGCCACGAGATCGATCTCGACCAGCGCATCCACTGCCAAGCCGGAGACACCGACGCAGGTTCTGCCAGGCAGTTTTCCTTCCGGGAAAAAGGCCTTGTAGGTCTCGTTCATTGCCGCATAGTCGCGCTTGAATTCGGTCAGATAGACCCGCATGAAGGTCACGTTTTCAAGCCCGAGGTCGACGCCTGCAAGCACCAGCTTCAGGTTTTCCATCACGCGCGCGGTCTGCGCTTCGATGCCTTCGGGAAGCGGCGCCTCGGGATCTTCGGGCAACGTGGGCATCTGGCCCGTTACAAACACCCAACCGTCGGCTTCGACCGCGTGCGAAAAGGGCGCGACCGGCTGTGGTGCGGCACCGACCATGTGATGAATTGGCAGCATGTTCTCTCCTGAGGATTTCCAAGAAGGTCAGACTATCAATTGGCAGATCGATTTCCGCAAGAATTCAGAAGCACTTAAAGCGCACTTCCGATCAAATCTCTCGACGGGTGGATGATCAGGTTCTGGAATAGATCCATTGCTCGGGCACATGCGCGGTCACGGTCTCGCCTGCGCTCGCATTTCCCGGAACCTCGATATAGCCGACAAGTCCGCGATAGCGCCGCGCCACCTTCGGAAACAGGAGGTCGAGACCTTCCCGCTCCGGATAACGTTCGGCAATCGCCGCCCCGGCGATCCGGCACGGAGAATTGGTGCCGTCAATGCGGATCACCAGCCCACCTTCGAAGACCAGTCGGGTGCGCGGAGGAACCAGGGACAGCCTGCGGATACCGGACACAAGAATATTGCCGCCGATCCATTCCGCCTGGAGATCCGAAATCTCCATCCGGCTTGCGAGATCGGCAAGCTCCTCCACGGAGAGGATCGAGATCTGGCGTTCATTGCACATCTCGGTCCCGCGCGGATAGTAAGGCTCCCGCCCACCGGACTTGCGCGTGAAGCCGGCGTGCCTGTCACCGGCGATCCCTTCAAGGCCAAGTTCCAGGCTCTGCACCGGATGGGTGGTAAAATCGTCCGCCGACCGGGTCCGGAACACGCCTTCGACTTTTCCTGACACCTTGAAACCCGGGACGACGGTCAGGTCTTCAGGCAAAAGATCCAGTTGCGACGACATCTCGGGTCTCCTGTTGCGGTCGGCCTGCAAACTAAGGCTCGGTCGGCGGTCAATCCAACGAAACTCGTTGATGGGTTCATGACATTGGCTGATGATTTGGCGGTGATGCATCCTGACAAGGCGACAGGACTTGCAACGCAGTGCCGCCTGATCGGTCAGGAGCTTGCCTGATTCCTGCCAGCGTTCGAAAGCGCCGGAATGCCCACGTCGCGCAGGCCTTCAAGACACCTGAGGATCTTGCGCGCGTGGTAGAGCATCGCGACCCAATCGGTCATCAGCGTGAGGTTGCTGGTCTGGTCTTTCGGCACGGCCGCCAGCCACTCCTTGCCAAGGCCCTGCACCGTCTGCTTGCCGCGCCCGTCCAGAACAGCTGCAAATTCGTCCTCAAGTCGCCTGTTCATCCGCTCGATCATCTGCCGGACCCCGGCACCGGCATCGCCGACAGCCGCCTCTTGCAGCACACCGGAGCGGGCCTCGCGATACAGCACCACATATTGCGCAAGCACGATCACCAGCACGTTGAAATTTCCGGAAGACTGGGTGAAGGAGGACCAGGGGGCGCGTTCGACCCGGAAATCCCTCGCCTTCGCGATCAACTGGCTCGCGGACGATCTCAGCCGGGCAAGATCCTCGAGATCCTTCGTTTGCCCGGTTTCCTCAGCACGCAAGCAGTCTCGGCAAGCCTGAAGGTAGTCGGCGGTCAGCCCGGCAATGGTCGCGCTGGTCCGGTTGGGAAAGAGCAGCCATGCCGCTGCAAGACCCACACCGGCGCCGATCACCGTGTCATAGATCCGCGACCACAATTCGTCGATCGGCAATCCTTCCAGCGTCTGCAGTCCCACCACCACCAGGAAACTGATGATGGCGGATGCGATGGCGTAGTTCCGGTCGGTGAAGACAATGGCTGCGGGAATGGCAAGCACCACGAGTACAAGCCGCACACCGTGAAATTCGGCCAGGGCCGGGTCGATCACCATCGCGGCAACAACACCGATGGCCGTCCCGGCAATACGCTGGGCCGTCTTCACAAGGGTCGCGCCGAGGCTGTTCGACAGAACGATGATGATTGTCAGGGTGACCCAGTAGGCGTGGTTCAGATCGAGCGCCCGCCCCAGCGCGTAGCCGACCGTGGCCGAGATACCCGCCTGAGCCGCGAGCCGCCACGTGATGCGGTGCCAGACGCTCTTGCGGGCGGCAGAGGCTCCCTGCCCCCTGGCGAAGGACACCGTGTTGTCCTGCCCGGCGAGGATCCACAGACGCCGGAAGGCCTGGGCGATACGCAGCAGCTGAAACCTGTCCGCTTCCAAGGCTTCGGCCGAGGCGGTCGTCACCCAGCCCGTGTCCGGTTGCTCATCGGAAGCCGTCTTGCCGTCGGGGTCTTGTCCGGCCCGCAGCCGGGCTGCGAGGTGCTGCGTCGCCGAGATATAGCCGGCGTCTGCCGTCAGGCCGGTTCTTGCTTCTTGCGACAGCTGACCATGCGCATCGCGAACCACTTCAAGCGCAAGCTCCACCATGGTCGCCGCTTCCGGCGACAGCCCGTGCAAAGGTCCCTCCGCCTCCATGAGATCGGCGCATGACTGCAGTTCGATCCGCAGTTTTGCGAGATCGGCAACCTTCACGTCTGCCCGACCGGCACGGCTCGTGCCTCGTGAAGCGGCACGCAGCAGATGATCGGCCATGGCCTGCCGGTTGGCCGCCTCCACTCGCCGGTATGTCCGGTAGGTCGACGGCCTCCAGAAACCGATCCGGATGCACAGTGCCGTCGAAGCGCCCAGCGCGCCCATGACAGGCAACCAAAGGCCCGGCGAGGCGTCCATGGCGATAAGGACCACGAAGAGCCAGCAGATTGCCAGCATTCGGCCGCCGCGTTGCCAGAAAGGGTTGATGCCCTGAAGCGCAAAACCGACCGTGATCAGCCCGACCCACAGGATCTGCAGAACTTGCGGCGCGTCCTTCCCTGAAATCTCGGCGACGATTGTCCCGGCCGAGAACAGCCCCGTGACGATGGCGCCAAGGCCGAGAATACTGCGGATCTCCGCCTTGCGCGTCGAAACCGGCGTAAACAGAAGAGTGTGACCTCCCGCGGCCCCGGCCAGAACGGCGAGCTTGAAGGCGGACTGTCCGGGCGCAAAGGCAGCCAGCACATTGGCCAGAAACACCGCGGCGAGGATTGTCAGCATCAGATGGATGCCTCGCACCAGCCGGAGTGCGCCCGGATCGGTTCGCAGGAGTTTCGCCTTGATGTCCGCCACGGCCTGAAGCATTGGTCTAGAGCCTGTCCTTCAGCAATGCTTCAAGCAGCCCTTCAGCGGCGTTGCGGCGCCTCACCGGCCCACTGCAGCACGCTTCGCGACATGTCTTTCCTGGTGACCTGCTTGCCACCATCCAATGAACCGGCATCTAACGGACAGGCTCCCGCTATGCTTTCCAGTGAGGTTGAACGCGACTCACCAAGGTATTGACGATGAATCCTTTATGCGGATTGCATTGCCGGCTGTCCAATAGAGGTTGACCGCTCATCGCAATGCCTTGCGCTCCGTCACTCAAGGGCAGCCACTTCTAACCGGAAACAAGCTCGGTGAAGATCGGCCAGTGATCTGACCCATTGGAGGAGCCAAGCGCGCAGTTCTTCACAGCAAGCCCTCCCTTGACGAAAAAATGGTCCAGTTCCAGGCCGAGGCCCGGCACCGGCGCAAGCCATGTCGGAGACCAGCGATTTCCGCAGGCCACCTTGCGCAGCTCCGCCTCATCCCGAAGCGGCTGGAGCAACGGTGCCCAGGACGTGGCGTTCATGTCTCCGGCAACCAGCATCGGGCCTTCGGACTGCGCCGCCCTGTCTGCAAGTGCATGAAGGATAGCTGCCTGGCTTTGATAATATCGAGGGTTGAAAGGCGGCAGCGGATGAACGGCGAATACGTCGAGACAGGGCCGCGTGTCCGCAAAGCAATATCTCGCGCGCGTGATCGCGGACGGGTTCTGCCCGACCCGGATCAGCTCGGCCTCCTCCGGCGCATTGCGTGAGAGGACAACGGCGGCGGGGCGTCCGGCGAGCGCCTGACCGGGCATTCCGGTCACGTGGGTCAGACCCGGAAATCGGGCGAGCAGCCCGTCGTCGGCGGGTACAGGCAGCTCCGTCAGGATCATCAGATCGAAGGCGTGCTTGCGGTGTTCTTCGACCAGACCATCCAGGGCTTCGGAACTTCCGAAGAGATTGGCTGCCGCGACCCTGAGGGAGGGGCCGGAGGCATCGGACGTTGCCGCAAAGCGTGCATCGTCGAAGAGATCCATTCTCATCAGGGCAACCAGGGACAGGCAGAGCGCCATCACAGTTGCAGGCCAGCGCCGGCACGCCGCAAATGCCGCGGCGAAGACGAGACCGCCCAGAACGTATTGCGCCTGAAAGTGCGCCAGCAGATCGAGGGGCCAGCCGCTTGCCGCCAGAAACGACGCAAGAACCGCAATCGCGAAGAGTACGAAAAGGCAGGCGAGCACTCGGTGGAACATGACGGGCACCGTTGGTTCGACAGTCGGCAGCCGGCCTAATGTTGGCCGACAAAAAAGATGCCGGCCCGTCATCCGGGCCGGCATGTTCAGGAAACGGGGGACGAATGCCCCCTGTCTCGACCTTCAGCTGTGCGCTTAGCGCGTCAGCGGCTTGTACTTGATGCGGCGCGGATCGGCGGCATGGGCACCGAGGCGGCGGACCTTGTCCTTCTCGTAGTCCTCGAAGTTGCCTTCGAACCATTCCACGTGGCTGTCGCCCTCAAAGGCGAGCATGTGGGTGGCAAGACGGTCGAGGAACATACGATCGTGCGAGATGACCACGGCGCAACCGGCGTAGTTTTCCAGCGCATCTTCCAGAGCGGCCAGCGTCTCGGTGTCGAGGTCGTTGGTCGGCTCATCGAGCAGCAGCACGTTGGCGCCCTGTTTCAGGACCTTCGCCAGATGCACGCGGTTGCGCTGACCACCGGAGAGGTCGCCCACCTTCGCCTGCTGGGCCGGGCCCTTGAAGTTGAAGGACGAGCAATAGGCACGCGAGTTGATTTCCTTGTCGTCGAGATAGATGATCTCGGCGCCGCCGGAAATTTCCTCCCAGACCGTGTTGTTCGGGTTCAGCGCATCGCGCGACTGATCGACGTAACCGAGATGCACGCTGTCGCCGACGGTGATCTTGCCGTCGTCAGGCTTTTCCTGGCCGGTGAGCATCTTGAAGAGGGTCGATTTACCAGCACCGTTCGGACCGATGACGCCGACGATACCACCGCGCGGCAGCTTGAAGGACAGGTTGTCGATCAGCAGACGATCCTCGAAGCCCTTGGAGACGCCATCGAGTTCGATGACGTTGGCGCCGAGGCGCTCGCCGACGGGGATGAGGATCTGGTCGATGGACGGCTGACGCTCTTCCTGCGCGGACAGCAGGTCGTCGAACGCACGGATACGCGCCTTGGACTTGGTCTGGCGGCCCTTGGGGCTCATGCCCATCCACTCGCGCTCGCGGGCAATCGCCCTGGAGCGGGCCATGTTCTCGCGGCCTTCCTGCTCCATGCGCTTGGTCTTCTTTTCCAGATAGACCGAGTAGTTGCCTTCGTAGGGAATGCCCTGGCCGCGGTCGAGCTCGAGAATCCAGCCCGTGACGTTGTCGAGAAAGTAGCGGTCGTGGGTGATGATCAGGACGGAGCCCTTGAACTCGCGCAGGTGGCGTTCCAGCCAGTGCACTGTCTCGGCGTCCAGGTGGTTGGTCGGCTCATCGAGCAGCAGCAGGTCCGGCTCGGACAGGAGCAGCTTGCAGAGCGCGACGCGGCGGCGTTCACCACCCGACAGGTTGTCGACATTGGCGTCGGACGGCGGGCAGCGCAGGGCCTCCATCGCCATTTCCACCTGGCTTTCCAGGTTCCACAGGTCCTGGGCGTCGATCTCGTCCTGCAGCGTAGCGGCTTCCTCGGCGGTTTCGTCCGAGTAGTCCATCATCAGCTCGTTGTAGCGGTCGAGCTTGGCCTGCTTGTGGGCGACGCCCTCCATGATGTTTTCCATCACGGTCTTGGAGCTGTCGAGCTGCGGTTCCTGCGGCAGGTAGCCGACCTTGGCGCCTTCGGCGGCCCAGGCTTCACCGGAGTATTCGGTGTCGATACCGGCCATGATCTTCAGAAGCGTCGACTTACCGGCCCCGTTCGGACCCAGGATGCCGATCTTGGCGTCCGGGTAGAAGGAGAGATGGATGTTGTCGAGGACTTTCTTGTCGTTATAGGCCTTCGAAAGGCCATGCATGTGATAGATGAACTGGCGCGCCATGGGGCTCCGCTTCTCCACTCAAAAAGCTTACGGGATTCTTTGGAATTCTGCCGGGTCTTTTAGGGGAAATGCGCGCTCGGGGCAATGGGGGAATGCGGAGTGTGAAAGTGCAAGCGGGGACGAACCGGAACGCTTTCGCCCTTCGGGAGCCCGAGAAACTGACCCAGTCTGCGACGACACGGCAATTCGCGCGGAGCAGCCCGGACCGGAGGAAGACGAAGGAAGGTTTGGTCCGTCGTCACCGGAAAGGAAGAACGAGACGTCCTGCCCTTTCGGCGATACGGCGCCTGCCTCCGGTCGAAGGCAAGCGCCGCGTATCATTCGCAACCCGCTATCGGACCACAGCGGGTCGAGGGGTTTACATCACTTCTTTTCCCAGCCGCCGGAGCCGCCCGCTTCCAGAAGTCCTATTCCACCGGCAGCGCCGTTGAATTGGCCAACGGGGATACCACTCTTGTTGAACCAGTTTATCTGGAGGATACCGCCGCCGGAACTAATGCCCTGGCAGTGAACCGACGTGACGTGCTTGAAGAATGCATCCCAATCCTCGTAGGCCGTATAAAGAAAGCCCACCGATGCGCCGAAATAGGCCGGTCCTCCCCAAATCGTACGGTCGTACTTCCAGTTTTTACCATCAGGCGCGCATGTGCATTTTCCCCATACGGCGATATTGACTGATGCGGTCGCTCCGATGGGCGCTGGAACAGACTTGCCCGACGCCTTTTCTATGAACTTGTTTACCTCGTCCTCACCAACCTGCTCTTTGAGGGACTTCATCGTCGCCTGCCGCAATTCATCCTGGTCCGGGCAAAAGTCTGCTGTGTCACTCATTGGGTGTTCCTCCATAAAGTACTTTTAAAAAAATCACCCGGTTCGTTCTTTCGGGTGCAGGTCGAAGGTAACACACTTTAAAGTAGATACTAATGAGTTTTCGCCTATAGGTAGCGATTTCTGATTTATTTTCATGCTCCGTTGATATCTTCCCGGGAAGGAAACCCTTTAAACCACTGCTGATCGGACATAGTCTGTTGAAATCACACCTGATCCCCTGCCCAACGGACCTATCCCAATGACCGCACTCGACATCCTCATGCCCCGCCCCATGCTGCCAATCGTTCAGGAGCAGCTCGACAAGGCCTTCACGGTTCACCGTCTCTACGAGGCAGACGATCCGGAGACGTTCCTTGCGGAGGTTGGCGACAAGATCCGGGGTGTCGCGCTGACGGGATGCGGGGTCGATGCGGACTTTCTGAAGAACGTTCCGAACGCGGAAATCGTCGCAAGCTTCGGCGTCGGCTATGATCACGTGAAGACGGATGACTGCCTGGCGGCCAATGTGGTGGTGACGAACACCCCGGACGTCCTGACCGACGAAGTCGCCGACACGGCCATCGCCCTGATGCTGATGGCCGTGCGAGAGCTCGGCCAGGCGGAAACCTGGCTGCGCGACGGCAACTGGACCGGCAAGGGCGCCTACCCGCTGACGCCCGCGACCTTGCGCGGACGCACGCTCGGCGTCTTCGGGCTCGGCCGCATCGGCAAGGCGATTGCGAAACGTGCCGAGGCCTTCGGCATGACGATCCACTATCACGGCCGCCACCAGCAGGACGGCATCGACTATCCCTACCACGCCTCGTTGAAGGATCTGGCAGCGGCCTGCGACACGCTGATGGTGGTTGCACCCGGCGGCGAGGAAACGAAACATGCGGTCAATGCCGAGGTTCTCAAAGCACTCGGCGCAGATGGGTTCCTGATCAACATCGGCCGTGGAACAGTGGTTGACGAGGACGCGCTGATCGACGCTCTGGAAAGCGGCACGATCCTTGGTGCCGGCCTCGACGTTTTCGAACATGAACCCAAGGTTCCGGAGAAGCTGACGCAGCTTCCGCGCGTCACCCTTTTGCCCCACGTCGGCTCCGCCTCGCAGGCGACACGAAACGCCATGGGCCAGCTGGTGGTCGACAACCTGAAGAGTTGGTTCGAGACGGGCAAGGCCGTGACGCCGGTTCCGGAAATGCGCTGAATTCCGCTCGATCAGAAATTTTATAAAAAAACGTCCCACGGTTGCATCCGGCCGGCGCTCTCGCGTGTACCCACAGCAAGGCGTGGAAGGATCCCATCGGCCGCTTGGACCACGCCGGGGATAACGTCGAGCGAAAGGCCAACGACAAGAAGCGAAGACACTGCAAGCGAGGTCCCACGTCGGACCGGTCCGCCTCCTGTCATGGACGGCCGGTTCGGTGGCCTTCCCGTCCGGAAAAGCCTATCTGTTTCCGGCCGGCCTCATGCCGGATAGCACCGGCATGAGCCTTTCGCCGACGTTTCCCTTTTTCATTCGCCGCCGCGGCTGGCGGCCCCCTCCCAGGTTGCCGAGTGTGCCCCGGTCAGCAGTTCCAGGCCGGGAACGAGCGCAAGAAGCGGAATGCCTGCGTAATGAGATCCTCCGCCGGGAGATGGCCGGATTGCTCCGAGCTTGAGGGGCTCCGGGCGGAGGCATGCCCCTGCCCGGATGGAATTGTCAGTCTTTGAGGCTCTGGACGAGCGCCGCGGCGATGTCGGCAATCGCCTTGTTGCGATCATCGAACGCAGCCTTGGTCTGGGTGATGTAGACTGCGATGACCACCGGCTTGCGCCCTTCAGGCCAGATCACGCCGATGTCGTTGCGCGATCCGTTGGCGCCTGCTCCGGTCTTGTCGGCAATCACCCAATCTTTCGGCAAGCCTGCGCGAAGCGTCTTGTCGCCCACCTTGTTGTCTACCAGCCAGCTTGCGAGTTTCCGGCGGTCGGGTTTGGAAAGCGCATCTGCGAGGACAGTTTTCCGCAGTGTTTCCGCGGCCGCATCCGGTGTCGTCGTATCGCGCGGATCGCCGGGTATGCCACTGTTGGAGTCCGGCTCCGGACGGTCGGAGCGTGTAACCGTGTCGCCGATGCTCCGGAGATAGGCCGTCAATCCCTCCGGCCCGCCGATCTCCTCGAGCACGATGTTCGCGGCCGCGTTGTCACTATAGGTCACCGTGGTTTCGCAAAGCTGTTCCAGCGTGAACGGACTTCCGCCGACGCGTTTTTCGGTCACCGGAGAATAGCGGACGATATCGCTCTCCTCGATCGTGACGGATCTGGAGAGATCCGCCTCTTCCTTCTGCGCCGCATCGAGCAGGGCCGCGCAGAGAAACGACTTGAATGTGCTGTTCATGGGAAAGCGCTCGCCGCCCTTGTGGGACCAGGTGGCGCCTGTTTCGGTATCGATGACGCTGACACCGATCCGAGCGTGGAGAGAGCCTTCCGCCTCCGCCACAGCCGCCTCCAGCGGGCGGGGATCGAAGTCGGCGGCAAGGGCGTGTGACCCTGCAAGCGAGGTCAGGGCAAGGCCGAAGAGGGCCAGACGGCCCATGACTGGTTTCATTGTGTTTCTCCTGGATCATTTAGGTCAGCGCCGACAACTGGAGACGCCCCCGCGTACCACCCGGGCGGCCGCGCTGACCGGAACAGTCGGGAGAGTGCCTTTGCCTTACCCAGCACACAAACGATGATTACTGGGGCGAGACATGAGAAAAACTTAGCCATCAAGAGCCATCTATGGACATCTCCCGCCTGCCATTGAATGCCCTTCGTGCCTTCGAAGCCTCCGCTCGCCTGTTGAGCTTCACCCGCGCCGGGCTGGAACTGCGGGTATCCCAGACCGCAATCAGCCATCAGGTGCGCTCCCTCGAGCAGGTGCTGGGGGTTACGCTTTTCGAGCGGCAGCCAAGGGGCGTCACACTGACGGACGAGGGCCATGCCCTTCTGCCTGTCCTCAGCGATGCCTTCCGGCGCATGGGCGCCGTCCTCAGCCGCTTCGAAGACGGCAACTTTCGCGAAGTTCTGACGGTAGGTGCGGTGGGCACGTTCGCCACCGGTTGGCTGCTGCCTCGACTTCAGGCGTTTTCCAGCGCCAATCCGCAGATCGACCTGCGCCTGAAAACGAACAACAACCGTGCGGACCTTCTGGCCGACGGTCTCGACTGCTTCATCCGTTTCGGTGACGGCGCCTGGCACGGGACGGAAGCAGTGAGGCTGTTCGACGCCCCGCTGTCACCGGTCTGTGCTCCGGAGTTGGCAGCAACGCTTTCAAGCCCCGAGGACCTCGCGGCGGTCCCGTTGCTGCGCTCCTACCGGATGGACGAATGGGCACTCTGGTTCAGAGCGGCCGGTCTGCAGGCGGCGCCTGCAGCACGGGGCTGGATGTTCGACTCCTCGATCACGATGGTGGATGCCGCCGTTCAGGGGGCTGGAGCAGCCCTTGTGCCCGTCGCCATGTTTTCCAAAGCCCTTGCGGACAGATGCATCGTCCGGCCCTTTCAGGCGGAGGTCACGACCGGAGCCTACTGGCTTTCCTGGCTGAAATCCCGCGGTGAGACGGCGGCGATGGGCAGCTTTCGAATGTGGATCGAGAAGACGATCGCGGAAGAGCTTTCCGGGTCAGATAGGCCTGCTGCCTCCGGCTGAGTCCTTAAAAGGGGCGCTCAACTCCAGAAAGGCTCTTGCGGCCTTGCTCAGGTGCCGCTCCTTGTGATGAAGAAGCGCAAACGACCTGGACGGCAGGTCAAAGTCGATGGTCCGCAGCGCATCGACCGCGAGCCACGGGGCAGCGACTGCACCCGACACGACAGTCGCGACATCCTCCGCCCCCTCGGCACGCACGGCGGACAGCACCGCCTCGTTCGAGGGAAACTCCATGACAATGCGAAGCGACGCCGGCGAATAGCCGAGTTTTTCGAGTGCGTCCTCGAAGGCAGAGCGGGTGCCGGAGCCCTCCTCGCGAAGCACCCAGCCGGTGGTCGCGACAAGCTCCTCGGTTCGGACATCTGATCGTCCGGCCAGACGATGTGCCGGATTTGCGACGACAAGCAGCGTATCCTCCGTCAGGTGACGGCGATGGAGGTAAGGGCTCTCGAAGGCCCCCTCCACATAGCCCACCTCCACAGAACCGCCTTCGACCGCGCGGGCGACCGAGGCTGTGTTGCCGATGGTTAGGGAGGTGCGAATGCCGGGAAAGCGGGCGTGAAACCGCATCAGAACCTCCGGCAGCCAGTTGTTTGCGATGGTCTGACTGGCCGCGAGGCTGAGGGCACCACGCTCAAGGCCGCCCAATTCGCCAAGAAAGTTCTCAGCCGATCGCATGCGTCCGACGGCAGCGCGCGCCTCATCGAGGAAGAGCCTGCCTTCCGCGGTGATCGACAGCCCGCGTCCGACCCGGTCGAAAAGCTGAACGTTGTAGTGATCTTCGAGTTTGCGAAGCGCGGAGCTGACGGCCGACGGGGTCAGGTGCAGGGCCTCTGCCGCCCGTGTCAGGTGTTCGCGTTCCGCGACCGCAATGAAGATCTGTAGCTGTTCGAATGTCATGGCTCTGTTTCGGCCTGCCGGCAATTGTTCGATATTACTGCATGAAACATATAATTTTATGCGATTGTGATAAACATATATCTCGTGCGAAGACTCCGGAAACAAGAAACACCCGGACATCAGCATGCTCGCTCCCAGCCACACGCCTCCATTCGGCATCCCTCATCTGAAGCCCGTTCTGGCACTTGTGCCAGGAGTGCTGCTCTCCCTTGCAGTCGCGGGGGCCGCTGTCGGGGCGGAATATCTCGAAGCGCGTTTCGCGGGCGACAGCTATCTGGAGAGCCTGGTTCTTGCGATCATCATCGGCACGGCGGTACGCAGCCTCGTGCGCCTGCCGCAGTCAGTCGAACCGGGCATCATCTTCACGGTCAAGCGCGTGATGGAAGTTGCCATCGTGCTTCTGGGGGCGTCGATCAGCCTGCAGACCTTGGTGGAGGCCGGGCCTCGGCTGGTGGGCGGCACGGCGATGCTGGTCGCCTGCGCCATTCTGGTCAGCTATCTGCTGGGCAAGCTCTTCGGCCTTAACGCCAAACTGGCGATGCTGGTCGCCTGCGGAAACTCGATCTGCGGCAATTCGGCGATTGCCGCTGTCGCACCGGTGATCAAGGCCGAGAGCGACGACGTGGCGGCGGCGATCGCCTTCACGGCGGTTCTCGGCGTGGTCGTCGTCCTCGCCCTGCCTCTGGCGCTCGTCGGACTTTCCATGACATCGACCCAATACGGCGTTCTCGCCGGATTCACGGTCTACGCGGTGCCGCAAGTTCTGGCCGCGGCCCAGCCCGGCGGGATCATCGCGGTGCAGATGGGGACACTGGTAAAGCTCATCCGGGTCTTGATGCTGGGGCCGGTCCTGATGGTGCTCGGCTTCACCCGCCGGGGAGAAAGCAGCGGATCGATCAGGCTTGGCCATATTCTGCCCTGGTTCATCGTCGGTTTTGCGGTCGCAATGGGGCTGCGTTCGGCCGGTGCCATTCCGCCCGCGCTCGTGCAACCTCTGGCAGATGCCTCGGGAAGGCTGACAGTTCTCGCGATGGCGGCGCTGGGTCTCACGGTGGACATTCGCTCGGTGACACATTCAAGCGGCCGTGTGCTCCTGACCGCCAGCCTGTCCATCATCGCTCTGACGGCAATCGGCATCGGCCTGATCCTGATGCTTGACGTCGGCTGACCGGCGCCGAAGAACAGATCAGGCGGGAGCCGTCTTACGCCCGATCACCATTTCCCGCTTTCCCGCAAATCCGGCCGTCTTTTCGATGGTGAAGCCGGCGGCCTGCAGATTGCGCCGCACCCAGCCTGCCGCGGAATAGGTTGCAAGCGTTCCGTCGCCAGCCGTGAGGTCAGCTGCCTTTTTCAAAAGGTCCGGGTCCCACAGTTCCGGATTTCTGGCCGGGCTGAAGCCGTCGAGATACCAGGCATCGACAGGGGTGAGCGCACTCTCCCCCGCACCTTGCCGTCCGAGATCCGCTATCAGTTCGCGCGCGTCGCCAATGCCGACAACCAGATCCGCGCCGGGGAAGGCAAGCCGGTTCCAGCCCGGTGCCGGCGCCCATGCGCTGACCAGCGTCTGCGCGTATTTCGACAGTTCCGGAAAGGCGCTGAGCGCACGCTCCAGCTGCGGCGCGGACATGGGATAAAGCTCGAAGGAAAGGAAGGTCAGCGCCGGCGGACGGGCAAGGCCGCCGACTGCCGCAAGCGTTGTCAGGAAGTTCAGCCCCGTACCGAAGCCGAATTCCGCGATCGTGAAATGCGTTCGCCCCTCGAACCGCTCCGGAAGGCCGTTGCCGGCCAGAAAGACGTGACGCGTTTCCTCAAGCCCGCCTGCCTTCGAGAAATAGGTGTCGTTGAAACCCGCGGCGCGCGGCACGTCGCCGTCCAGCCATTCGAGATCGGGAGGTTTTATCGCCATTTGCCCGTCATTCGCTTCTTTCGCCAGCAAGAGGGATCGGCAAAGGCGCACAGCTTTTGCCAAATGCTGCCAAGTCTCATATGAGAGCGGCGCACAGCAATCAATCCGGAGGATCAGATTTCCAGATGGCGCACACCAGTGAGCAAATGTTCGACCTTGCCGTCGCCGGCGCCGGAATATTCGGCCTGTCGATTGCCTGCAGGGCGCTGAAGGCGGGTTTGCGTGTCGTCGTTCTGGAGGCGGAGCAGGTTGGCGCAGGCTCCAGCGGTGGATTGCTGGGCGCCCTGATGCCGCACATGCCAGCGCGCTGGAACCCGAAGAAGGAGTTTCAGTTTCAAGCCCTGCGCAGTTTGCAGGGCGAGATCGAGGACCTGGAAGCGCAAACCGGCCTTTCCTGCGGCTACCGGCGCTGCGGGCGCATCCTTCCTCTGACGACGACCGACAAGCTGGAGCACCATCTGGAGCGCGCCGAGGAGAGCCGCGAGCGCTGGCACACGGCAGAGACCGGTTTTTCCTATGTGGTCGAGCCGACCGGCAGCCGTTCGGACTGGCTGGATGCCGCGGCGGCTCCTCACGGGATCGTTTATGAGACGCTTGCCGCGCGGGTCTCTCCCAGAGCCTATCTCGCGTCGCTGGCCGCCTTTATCCGCGCGAAGGGACAGCTGCGTGAAGGCGCGCGCGTCACGGGCTTCGATGAGGCGACCGGCGCCGTGCAGGTGGCAGGGTCCACAGCCTCACTGCACGCGAAAAATCTCGTCATTTCCGGAGGGTTTGCGGCTTTCGACATGATCGAAAACCTGACCGGCGAGCGCATAGGGCGAGGCGAAAAGGGTCAGGCGCTCTTGCTCGACGGCGCCGGACTGGAAGAGATGCCCGCCATCTATTGCGACGGGCTCTACGTCGTGCCGCACGAAGACGGCACGGTCGCCATCGGCAGCACATCCGACCGGGAATTCGTGGACAGCACCCCCTCTCCCAGCCGCACGACCGAGCTGCTGCAGCGCGCGACCACGTTTTGCCCGGTTCTGGATGGGAGAAAGGTCTTGAGCGAATGGGCCGGCATCCGGCCGCGGTGCCACAAGAGGGACCCGCTCGCCGGACTCCTTCCCGGTCATTCGTCCACCTACGCCGCAACAGGCGGGTTCAAGATTTCCTTTGGAATTGCCCATCTGATCGCCGACTGCCTCGTCTGCGAAATGACGGGCGAGACGCCGAAACATCCGCTGCCGGAGACATTCCGATCCGCACACCACTTCGGTGCCAACAGACTGGAAGCGGATGGTTGAATGTAGAGGCCGAAATCGAGGTGTGAGCGCACGCGTGCGCGGCTTCCATCAATGAAGCGACGCCATATCCGCGCCACGAAAGCGCAGGCAAGCACGTAGATGAGCGAAATCTGGAATTAGGATGGAGTTGCGAGGGCCGCGTCAGATTGCGGCAACCACCGCGTAAAGCAGGTAAAGGCTGAGTGTGATCGATCCCCAGAACAGGAGATTCTTCGTCACGAGCACGCCGACGCTTTCGGACCGCTGAGAATTCAAGCTTATGTTCGCCTTCTTGTCCGACTTGCGCTCGACACTGCAAATATCCGATCCGGCTGTCATTGCTTTGCCCATTCTGGCATTCCTCAACTTGATCAGCGAAACGCATTTCGCCTAACCTTAATCATCAGGTAAGCATTAAAATGTTAACGTGCAATTAATGCTGACCCGACGAGCTTTTTCACCTCATCATTGCTACAACCCCCGCCCCCCCATTTTATTCCTGAATTCCCGCGACTTAGATAGTTTGAACAGGGATGGAAACCGCCACCTTGAAAGGAGAGCATGTCCATGAGCCTTGAAAGCGTCCGCAATCATCTGGCCAGCGTCGCTCCGGAACTTGACGTCATCGTGACCGAAGACAGCAGCGCGACGGTAGAGCTTGCTGCCAGTGCGCACGGTGTCGAACCGGGACAGATTGCAAAGACGCTCTCGTTTCAGCTCAAGGACAGGATCTTCCTGGTGGTCGCTCGCGGCGATGCCCGGCTCGACAACAAGAAGGCGAAGGCGGCCTTCGGAGGCAAGGTGAAAATGCTCGGCCTTGGCGACGTCGAGGCCTTGACCGGACATCCGGTCGGCGGGGTTTGTCCCTTTGGTCTGGCCGAGCCTCTGCCTGTCTATTGCGATGTCTCGCTCAAGGCTTTCGATGTCGTCATTCCGGCCGCCGGCGCGACCAACGCGGCGGTGCGTATCTCGCCTGAACGCATGGCCGAAATTACTGCCGCGCAGTGGGTCGACGTCTGCCAGTTGCCAGGACAGGACAGGACAGCTGACCAGAGCAAATAGCAGTTGTCCGGAACCGTCCTTCCCTTAAGGGTTTCAAGGGTCCGTCAACACTGATGCCCGCGGCCGAGCCCAGTTGCCATTGCTGTGCTCGAGGTCACATGCATTGCCGTCCCAGCCAGATAACTCCTGCCGCTGCTGAGGCCCTCCCGGCCTGCACACCCATCACCCAGCACATGGAGCATATTGACCTTGGAACAGAATTTACAATGACCGGAAGAATAACCGAAGCCGAATTCAAACAGGCGCTTCTCCGCGATCGTAGTTTTGCTGTATTTTCACAACACCTCGGAAATTATGCCAACAATTTCGCCCACGAATACTGAAAGAATAATTCTAGCAATCCGGCAGGGTTTGAGAACGCCGAAGCAAAAGAGGCGCAACTCAGTGAGATTGTCACAACAATTTCCAGGCAGATAACGCTGGAACAACAAAGAGTTAGCACGGCTCGCACGCAGATGATGGGGATCTTCGGCAAGGCCGTGAACGGTGATTTCACCAGACAGATGGAGCAAACCGGCAACCAGATGTTTCCGGGCAGCTATCGTTCCAGCGCCAACGAAGATGAAGTCGTCAAGGCGTCCAAGTGGATTTCCCATGCGTCGGGATCATTTGAACACTTGAATTGTCCGGTAACGGAGCGCGATGTCGCCGAGGCGATCCGGTATGTTTCGTCAGGGATTTCGATATTTTCGGCCGATACGCTGAAATACATCCGAAGGAAAACGTACTTTGGACCAAAGGCGTCCTATCGGGATCGAGCCCTCTCGCAGATCAAAAAGTTCAAGCCACAGTTTCGCATGCGTCGGCAACGATTCAACATCGACGATGTGGACATGGCCACCCACAACGTTCTGTATCAGACCCATACGGATACTGCCATCCGCTGGGCAACCTCGCTTGTTCCCTACCCGGGGACGATTGCGGGACAGCACTTTCTCTACAATTCCGTTTTTCCCAAAGCACGGACACTGAACAGCCAACTCGCAGGGCGAGCCGCCAATCAGACAGGAGGTGCTCGTGAGCATCGCGGGACAACTGCCATGGACCTCGCATGTTTCGCGTTGGGGACGTTTGTCGCCGCCCATCCCTTCAAGGACGGAAACGGCAGAACTGCCCGCGTCCTTTACGCCGGAATCCTGCTCGCCCACGGGCGACCGTTTGTCGCGCCGACGATCTCGATGGAAAATCGTCTCAACGGCCTGAGAACTCCGGACCCGAATGTCGAAACGCCGCTCTCCAATCACTTCGACTTCTTCGATGTCGGCAGAGGCCTGCACTTCTGAATCCTGGTTTGCGGTGCGTCGGCATGATACCGATCCACCTGTTGAGAGCAGGCGCAGCGCTGAATTTCATGAGCTGCGCCGCCAGGGTCAAACCTGATAATAATCCCGGTACCATTCCACAAACCGCGCGACACCCTCTCTGACGGTGGTCTTTGGCCGGTATCCGGTGAGGGATTGCAGAAGGTCCGCGTTGGCCCAGGTGGCCGAAACATCGCCGGGCTGCATCGGCAGCATGTTCTTCTCCGCCTTGCGGCCGGTCGCAGTCTCGATCGCCTCGATAAATTCGGTCAGCTGAACACATGTGGAGTTGCCGATATTGACCACCCGCCAGGGTGCGACGGGAGAGAGGCTGTCTCCTTCCGGAACGCCTTCCCCTTCCGCCGGACGGACAGGGACCGCATCCATCAGAAGTCGGATGCCTTCGACCAGATCCTCCACATAGGTGAAGTCGCGCTTCATGTCCCCGTAGTTGTAGACATCAATCGGCCGCCCCTCGAGAATGGCCTTGGCAAACTTGTGGTGCGCCATGTCCGGACGGGCCCACGGGCCGTAGACCGTAAAGAAACGGAACATGGTTATCGGCAGATCGTAGAGATGGGCATAGGAATGCGCCATCGATTCCGTCGCCTTCTTCGTGGCGGCGTAAAAGGACATCTGATGGTCGACCTTGTCCGTTTCCGTATAGGGCATTTCAGTGTTCGCCCCATAGACGGACGATGTGGACGCGAGCAGCATGTGCTCGGGCGGAAAAGCCCGGGCAGCTTCCAGAAGCTCGAACGTGCCGCAGATATTGCTTTCCAGGTATGTGCGCGGCGCCTCGATGGAGTAGCGCACACCAGCCTGGGCAGCCAGATGGATCACGAAATCGGGATGTTCCGTCTTGAACAGCGACATCAGCAGATCCGCCGTCTCCAGCCGGTCGTTGATGGCGGTAAAATGCTCGTGCTGCAGCAGCATCTGCTGGCGCCGTTCCTTCAGCCTGACGTCATAGTAATCGGTCATGGCATCGAGCCCGATGACACGGAAGCCATCCTTCAGCAGTCGGGTGCACAGGAAGAAGCCGATAAAACCCGCGGAGCCGGTCACCAGAACGGTTTTCATATCGAGCGCAATACCTTCGCTGGTTGGAACTGAAATGCCGCCCCGTCTTAAAAGGCTTCCCGTGACCGGGCAATGACAAAGTCCGGCCGAAACGAAAACGGCCTGACTCGCGAGTGGATTTCGCAAGACAGGCCGCTGTCATTATCGGCTGGCGCCAGTGTCGGCGCCAGAAGGATCAGATGCCGCCGCCGTTCGCGGAATAGCTGTTCAGGAACCCGTTTTCGCGAAGATACCCGATGATTTCCTCGGCGACGTCTTCAACGTCGCGGCCCACATTCCTGACGTGGATCTCGGCATTTTCCGGCGCTTCATAGGGACTGTCGATCCCGGTGAAGTTCTTGATCTCGCCGCGGTCCGCCTTGGCATACAGGCCTTTCGGATCGCGCTTGCGGCATTCCTCGATGGGCGTATCGACGAAGACTTCGACAAACTCGCCCTCGCCCATCAGGTCCCGCGCCAGGCGACGCTCCGAGCGGAAAGGCGAAATGAACGACACAAGCGTGATCATGCCCGCATCGGTGAAGAGCCTTGCCACCTCGCCGACACGGCGGATGTTTTCCACGCGGTCGACATCCGTGAAGCCTAGATCCTTATTCAGCCCGTGGCGCACGTTGTCACCGTCCAGCGTGTAGGTATGCCGGCCCTCCATGTGCAGTTTTTTCTCCACAATGGACGCGATGGTCGACTTGCCCGAGCCCGACAGACCGGTGAACCAGAGCACCGCCGGCTTCTGGCCGAGCTTTTCCGCGCGCGCCTGCTTGTCAATCTCGAGCGCCTGCCAATGGATGTTGCTGGCCCGGCGCAGGGCGAACCAGACCATGCCGGCGCCGACAGTGGCATTCGACAGCCGGTCGATCAGGATGAACGACCCGGTGGTACGGTTCGCCTCGTAGGGGTCGAACGGAACGGACGTCGACAGCGCGAAATTACAGAAGGCGATTTCGTTGAGCTTAAGCGTCTTGCCCGCGACATGCTCGAACGTGTTCACGTTGATCTTGTGCTTGATCTCCGAAACCGTCGCCGTGACCGTCCGGGTGCCGATCTTGAGCAGATACGGACGCCCGGGCAAAAGTGGCTCGTCCGACATCCAGATGACATGGGCGGCGAACTGGTCGGTGACTTCAGGACGGTGGGCCGTCGACGCCAGAAGATCGCCGCGGGAGATGTCGATCTCGTCCTCAAGCGTGATCGTCACGGCCTCCCCTGAGCGGGCCTCCGGAACCTCGCCGCTGGCCCCGACGATGCTCTTGACCTTCGACAGCGTCGCAGGGCCTGCAACAACCAGTTCGTCGCCGACGGCAACACGGCCGCTTGCGATCGTTCCGGAATACCCGCGGAAGTCAAGGTTGGGACGGTTCACCCACTGAACCGGGAAGCGGAACGGCGCCTCAAGCGCATGTTCTCCGACTTCGATCCCTTCCAGATGCTCGAGCAGGGTCGGGCCGGAATACCAGTCCATCTTCTCGCTGCGAATGGTGACGTTGTCGCCGTAGCGCGCCGACATCGGGATGGCTTCGAGCGTTTCGAAATCGAAGCCGTTTGCGAAGGACTCGAATTCCTTGCGGATTTCCTCGAAACGTTCCTGGGAGAAGTCGACGAGGTCGATCTTGTTGATCGCAAGGACGACATGGCGGATGCCGAGCAAGGAGGCGATAAAGGCGTGACGACGCGTCTGCACCATCAACCCGTTGCGCGCATCGACCAACAGCACGGCCAGATCGGCCGTCGAGGCGCCGGTGGCCATATTGCGCGTATACTGCTCATGGCCCGGCGTGTCCGCGACGATGAACTTGCGCTTTTCGGTGGCGAAAAAGCGATAGGCGACGTCGATGGTGATGCCCTGCTCCCGCTCCGCCTCCAGTCCGTCGACCAGCAGCGCAAGGTCGATTTCCTCGCCCACCGTGCCGTGTTTTCTGGAATCGCGTTCCAGCGCTGCCAGCTGGTCCTCGAAGATCAGCTTGGTGTCGAACAAAAGACGGCCGATCAGCGTCGACTTGCCGTCATCGACGGAGCCGCAGGTCAGAAAGCGAAGTTGATCCTTGCTTTCCTGGGCAAGGATATATTCGGTAACCGCGGTTTCAGCGGCGTCCTGGATGTCTGTGATGGTCATCTTAGAAATATCCTTCCCGCTTCTTCTTTTCCATCGAGGCGCTTTCGTCCTTGTCGATCAGCCGGCCCTGCCTTTCGGAGGTACGGGCGATCAGCATTTCACGGACGATGGCGGGCAGCGTTTCGGCATCGGATTCGATGGCCCCGGTCAGCGGATAGCAGCCGAGCGTGCGGAAGCGGACCATCTTTTCCTCGATCACCTCGCCGGGCTGCAGCTTCATGCGGTCGTCATCGACCATGATCAGCATGCCCTCACGCTCGACGACCGGGCGCGTGGCGGCGAAGTAGAGCGGAACCATGGGGATGTCTTCCGTCAGGATGTACTGCCAGATATCCAGTTCGGTCCAGTTGGACAGCGGAAAGGCGCGGATGCTCTCCCCCTTGGAAACCCGGGCGTTGTAGAGACTCCAGAGTTCCGGACGCTGGTTCTTGGGGTCCCAGCCGTGGTTGGAATTGCGGAAGGAGAAGACGCGCTCCTTGGCACGTGACTTTTCCTCGTCGCGCCGCGCACCGCCAAAGGCTGCGTCAAAGCCGTACTTGTTGAGCGCCTGTTTAAGCGCCTCGGTCTTCATGATGTGCGTATGGACCGACGAGCCGTGATCAAAGGGGCTGATGTTCTTTTCCAGCCCTTCCGGGTTTGTGTGAACGATCAAGTCCATGCCCAGCCGTTGCGCGGTCTCGTCCCGGAAGGTGATCATCTCCCGGAATTTCCATGTCGTGTCGACATGGAGCAGCGGAAACGGCGGCTTGGAGGGATAGAAGGCCTTCATGGCAAGATGCAGCATGACGCCGCTGTCCTTGCCGATGGAATAGAGCATCACCGGGTTGGAAAACTCGGCGGCGACTTCGCGGATGATGTGGATGCTCTCCGCTTCGAGGCGCTTCAGATTGCTGAGGCGCTCGGGCGAGATCCCGTGAGATTGCATGTTCATTGTCGCTTTTCCATTTGGCCGACGGCCGGCCGTGTCTCAGTTCAGGGCGTGAGCTTGCCGCACCGCGCACGGTGTCCGGCGACAGCCCGGCGAAGGGGCGGTCAGGCCGCCGGGGCAAGCCCGGGCAGCAGCGACTTTTCACTGACCGCGATGAAATGCGGATTGCGCAGGTCGTCCTTGCTCGCGTTTTCGGGCACGCGATAAACGAACGCCTCGCCGCTGTCGGCGAGGACCACGGCTCCGCCCGCTGCACGCACCACCGCATCTCCGGCCGCGATATCCCACTGCATGGTGGGGGCCAGACGCGGATAGAGATCGGCGCGTCCCGCCGCGACCCAGCACAATTTCAGGGACGAGCCGACCGACAGCGTCTCCGCCACGTTCAGACGGCCAATCAGGTCAGCGGTCTCGTCGGACATGTGCGAGCGGCTGGCAAGAACGGACAGGCCTGCTTCAGGCGGCGTCCTGACGCTGATAGGCTGGACATCAACGACTTCGCCGCCGGAAATGCGGCCACGAAACGCCCCATCCCGCGCAGTATCCGCCTCGATGTGTCCGCCCCAGAAAATCTCGTCGAGCGCCGGGGCCGACACGACACCGAACACGGGGCGTCCTTCGTCGATCAGGGCGATATTGACCGTGAATTCGCCGTTCTTCTTCAGGAATTCCTTGGTACCGTCCAGCGGATCAACCAGGAAATACCGGCCGGCAACATCGGGAAGGTGCCCCGCCTCGACCGCCTCCTCGGCAACCACCGGAATGTCGGGAAACCGGTCGGCGAGGCCGGCCAGAATAATCTTTTCGGCGGCAGCATCCGCCTTCGTGACAGGGGAACCGTCCGCCTTGTTCTCGACCTCGAAAGGCTCTGCATAGACTTTCAGGATTTCGTCGCCCGCCTGAACGGCGAGCCGGATCAGATAGGAAGCGTGGTCTTCGATCATCAATGCCTCAGTTTGCGCATTAGCGAAGGCCGGCTGACCGAAGGTGCATTAACATGCATCGGAAAGCCGAGCTTTTTCAAATGTTTAGAGCAGCGCCGCCTTCTTCGAACGAAATCCGCCCCGGAAATTACGCATTGTCCACGTTTAATTTCAGTGAGCTAATTAAAGAGACTATTTGTGTCAAATCAAGGAATGGCATTCCACGATTTGCGACAAAAAGAAAAAGCTGGCCGGATACGGCCCCCCTTCCCTCGGCTTTTTTACTTCATCTCTCTCAAAAATTAGCCTTTCCGAAATCTTTCCGCGATTCACGACTTGGCAAGGCCTTTGTGGTTTCGTGTTTGAAAAGGCAGGCACAATTGGCCGCCCCCTGTGACGATCTGCGAGTAAGGGATGTCTGACAATAATCCGGACCCCGTGGCGGGACCATTCGAAGAGAACGACGAGCGGGCTCTCATTCCGCGTGAAAGGCGTGCGCGTGTCCTCAAGAAGGGCAAGATGATTTTTGAAAACGGGTTACGCTCCCTGCCCTGCACGGTGCGGAACATTTCGGATGGCGGCGCGCTGATCGAGTTTGAGCAGGCGTATCTTCTGCCTGTCGAATTCGTGCTCCATATCGAACTGGAAAGCTATGAGGTAACCTGCGAGCGCCGTTGGCAGGACGGCCTGCGCTGCGGCGCGCAGTTCATCAGCGAAAAACGGCCGGTCGGCAAGCAGCGCGAACAGGTGCTCAAAACCTCCGAGGAAGCCTTGAAGTCCGACCTCGACACACGTCGCGCCGCTCCGGACACTTTCTATGCCCGCGCAAAAGGTCTCGCCGCCCCCCAGGGCGAGCCCGAGCAGATACGCCGCGCCCGGCCAGCAACCGGCGACAAGCCCGGCTTCGGTAAAAGACGATAGGCCTTGGACAGCAGACTGCGGTCACGGACGATATCCCGTCGAACCTGCAGTTTGCCTCGCACGAGGCCTATGAGAAAATCACAAGCAGTCGATTTCAGCTGATACAGCCCAGATCAAGACCGAAACGCGAAGCACCAAGCACGCCTTCCAGTCTCTCTGCGCTTAAGTATGTACATTGAATGGGCCCTCAGGGTTGGCTGCCCTGCCCCGACGCTCGTTCCCGATTTTTTCCTTGCGGCGGCAAGCTGCGTGGCGGGCGTAAGGGACAAAAGCCAGTTCAGGATAGGACGTCTACCAGGGTGCGGACCTTTGTTAAGCCCTTCAGTGGCCTGGCGATGCGGTACGCGGGCGGCGTTCTCTTGCCCCGGTTAGATCTCACGCAATCAGCCACCGGAAGGCCTTCTGAAGAACGGCGCGGGCGTTTTCCATCACGGGAGCGCCATGAGCCATCACCAGTTTCTTCGTCGGCCATCGGCGTGTTGGGCGGTTGATGCGTGAGAACGCGATCACGGTGAAAAGGAACAAGAAGTTCAAGGCGACAACCGACAGCAATCACAGGTTCAACATTGCGCCAAACCTCCTGGACCGGAACTTTTCTGCTGATCGGCCGAACCAGAAATAGGCTGGTGACATCAGCTACGTGTGGACCCGGGAGGGCTGGCTCTACCTGGCTGTCATCCTCGATCTGCATTCCAGACGTGTAGTCGGTTGGGCCGTGAGCAATCGGATGAAACGCGATCTGGCGATCCGGGCCCTGAACATGGCCATCGCCCTGCGCTGCCCGCCCAGAGGCTCTCGACCAATTGCTCAAACAAGATATAATCAAGGGTGTTGCGACGACCGGTTGAATCTGCCCAATATTGCTCTCACGACTATCAGAAACTGAACCGCGCCGGGTTTGCCGGAGGCTCCAACTCCTGAGTAGGATGGAGCACGATGAGCAAAACGACGAACAAGTTTTCCCCTGAAGTACGCGAGCGGGCGGTTCGCCTTGTGCTGGACAATGAAG
>VIRH01000103.1 GCA_008107755.1 Rhodobacterales bacterium | reverse complement strand
CTCGACCCAGAGGCGTCGTTCGGGCATTCTTGTGTGGGTTGTTCATCCTTGAAACCTTCCGGTGAATGTTTGGTCGCAAACACCTTCAGGCTTTCAAACAGGATGAACAACCTTCTCAGAACTCACAACTAGGCCACTGACAAACTATGTGTTACCGACCAGCAATTTACCAGACAACTACAGGACCCTTGTTTTGGCGATAGGCTTAGTTGAAAATGTAGAGCAAGAGGAACGGAAGAACGATGTGAAGCTAGAGCACAAACCTAAACCATGCAGGCTCTAGTTACACAATAATGAAGAATAATTTGCAGCGGGTCACACTGCCAGCTAAAGCGGCCTCACTACTATTGCGGGTCATGCTGCGATTACTTACTTGAGATAAAGAGACAACAATGCCCGGTAAAGATGGAAAAGAAAAAGCCCAAAAAATCGGTTATGCTGATCGAGTCTTTATTGAGGTCTCAGACCAAGTAGATATTTTTTTTGAAAGAGAAGAAAAAAGGATATTAGACCTTCAGAAACTTGCGAAACGAATGGCGACTGAAGACCTTGCCAAAAAAAGACCTTCTAATCTTAGGCCCCAAAAGACAAAAAAAGCCGAAAAAGAAGATGTAGCAAGAAAATTTGAACACCTTAAAGAATTACAAGAAAGGCAATTAAATGATGAGCTGTCGAAGCTAAGAGACAAACTAGAGGCCAAAATCTTCATTGCAATCGGAAGATCGGGACTAGATAAAATACAATATTACGATGCTGTAAAAGATTTTATTTCAAATATTAGCATAGAGAAGTATAATATATTTGTTAACGAAATAAATGAATATGGGTTTTTAAATGCACTTGATCATTTGGGCGTACTATATTTAGATAAATTTGAGGCGCGACCCACAGCGCCACCGCAATTGGAAGAAGACACACCCGATAATATTGAAGCACTAAGACCAATCTTCGAGGGCAGCCTCAATCGCACAGACTTGGCAGAAGCTCTCAAGCTCGTACGAAAAGCCAACAAGCTAACTCAACGAGCTGCTGCGGAAGCTGCGCATACGAGCCACACCGATATTAAACGGGTTGAAAACGGCACCTCCTCGCTCGATAAATCGACTGAGATTTTGAATGAGTTAGGATTTGATGTGCGAATTCAACTCGTTCCCAAAAATCCCTCAGAGTAGATTGACTGGGAACATATTTGTACCCATACTACCTGCATAGTCAGGCTATGCAGGCCTGCCCCGCTCAGCTCCGGATGAGCTGAATTGCAAACCTAAATCCAAATCGGCTGACAGATAGCGCAGAAGTCATTTCTGCGAACACCACAGCCTTGTCTTTCGCTAAGGCCTTCGACCTGACCCGTCGGCGGTCAACCGGGGAGGTGTGCCTTCTACATGGCCAAGCTCTCCCAGATACGAGGAGACTCGCTATGACTGCGCATATGAAACCGCCAAACGCGGAACTACCCCACTCTTCCGAAGCCGAATTGAACTGGACGCACGGGCTGATCGCGCTCGGCAATCAGCAAATAGTGACTGATGAAGTCATGCAGATAAAATACCCGACGGGATTCATCATCCCGTCTGTCGATCATGAGTTCATCAAAGGCGCAGCTCCCCTTGATGATGCTCAAGAGCAGGTTGAAGAAAAAGCGGATGCTGATTTCACCGCGCTCAATCCCATCGATGTCGAGGGGCTGGAGATGCGCAAGGCATCTCTGGCATCCGAGATCAAAGCGAATGACCTCGCTGCGGTGCAGGCACGCCAGGAAGGCGAACAAGAACCGCGCTTCGAAGAGGTCGCGGTCAAAGAGTCCAAATACCACCACGCCAAAATCTTCACGCTGCACCAAATCCTTCATGGCGTTTTGATTGTCGTTGGCGTGATCGTCATGGGCGCAACGCTGTCCAATGTGATTTTGGGCAGCGACAAAGTTCCTCTGGCCTATGACTATCCGGCCATCGTGTATCTCTTCGCTTTCGTGCCCGTCACGATCATGGTCGTGATCGCTCAAGCCTGGCAGTGGATCAAATGCGAGCGCTGCAAGGCGAGCTATAAGGGGGCGCTCTTTTTGTTGTGCCTTCTCGTATCCGCTGCCTGGATCGCGACCTTCGGCCCAGCCTATTCGGAAGCAACCGATCTGAGCGATCTGTCTGTTGATCCGGGATTTGATTTCTACCCGTTCCACATCACGCTTCAGCTTTGCGGGGAGATCTTGTTGGGGGCGCTCCTCAAGATCGCTTTGTTCCGTATGGATCGCGACAGCCGCAAGACAGAACCGCGTGAAACCGCTGCAAGCAGGATGTCCCGCGCATCTGTGAACATGCTCGCACTTATGAACGCGCCTCTTCTCATCGAGCAAGCTGCGATTGCAAAACAACTGACGGCGTATGCGGCAGCCAAGAGAAGTTTTGCTGCAATTTGCCTGGCTGCACTTCGCGCCGAACAAGCCGCGATGGCGCTACTGGAAGAACGCGCCAATGCGGCGGCCATTCAGGCACGCGTTGCGGCAAAAGAAGCGCAATCACCTGCCAATCCCCTGCACTGAAATGAAGGAGACGAAGATGAACACCATTCTGAAAGTCGCAGCCATTTCAGCCTGCATGGCTGCACCCATATCCGCAAAGGCTGATATCTACGCCGTTGTCGCCACCGACCATCACGGCGAAGGCACTGAGAAGCTTGGTAGTACGCTCGCCAAGCTGGCTAGCGCTGATCTTACGCCGAATGACCGGGTGATTGTCCTGGACGGAACGGCGCGTGAGCGCATTGCCGATATCGCCATTCCTTCGGAGAACCGCTTCAACAGCGCAAAATTCCGCTTCAATTATCTGAAGAAAAATTTCCGCCCAATTGCCACCTATCAGGCCAAGCTAGAAACGGCCTCTTCCGTCAGCGATGCGAATGATCTTCTGAGTTTCTACCGGTATTTCGGTGACACGATCAGGGCTGCCTATCCGGGAGAGCCCGTCCATATGATCGTGTTCGGTTCGGCCATCCAGCACGATCCCCGGCAGCAGGGCTTCTCCATGAGAGGCGCTGTTTATCCCAATGATGGGCATTTCACAGTAGATGGTTTTACCTCACCCTATGGCGTCGCGGATCGTGCCAACCACTACCGCGATGTGAAACTCCACTTCTGTGTTGCCGACAACAATCTTCAGAGCCTCGAATATGAGGAACATGTCGAGCGGGCATGGTCCCTCTACATTGCAGGATTAGGTGGAACATTAGCCACCTTCACCCGTGATACGAAAACCTGCATTCTGCGGTTTCTCGACAAGAGCGATCCACAGCGCGAATTTCTTCTGAATCCGGAAGAAAAAGAGCCTGTGATGATCCGGCTCTTGGAGGCCAAGCAATCGCGCAAGGATGATGATCGTCCAAACGCGAAAGCAGCCCAGCCGCAAAAACGCCTCGCAGCCAATCAGGGTGGCAGATTCCTTGGGACGGACATTCCGGTCAATACCGCATCAGCATTGAACACGAAGGGCCGTTTGAAGGTCGGCGTACGCTGGGATTGCACATGCGACCTTGATTTGTACGTGCGGCACAAAAGCGAGGAGAGACCTCTCTACTATGCCAATAAGCGCTCGAAGCTGGGCTCGTTCTTCAAAGATTGGAGGTCATCCACTAAGGACGCACTGTCCTATGAATTTATCGAGTTCAACGAGCCCGTGAATGCCCAGGATCTGGAAATCAGGGTGAATTTTCACTCCGGCAAAGTGCCGGGTGGACCGAAGGGTGCGGTACGTATTTGGCTGGAAAGCCAAGACGGCGTATGGGAGCAAGACTTCCACATGCGGGCGGAAAGTGGCAACCGGGGGAATTCTTCAACCCGTGGCGGACACTGGATTACCATCGATCCACTCGCTGTTCTGAACCGCTAAGGGGCTTGAAAGCCATGCCCTACGGGAACTCCGGTCCGCTTGTTAAAATCCTGATCCTTGTGGGTCTGTGTTTCGCCCTAAAAGAAACATGGCCCTATGTGCGCGGGATGCCAGACGGACCGGACTGGCAGCACCTGATGTGGGGCTTCGTAGCCTTTATCGCCTTAACCGGGACTTACAATCTAAGCCGCCAGGTCGTTGCCACCATTTCGATGGCCAAACGCACCTTTCAGGCGCATCGCCCCAAACGCTCAGAGTCTTCGGCAAGCTGGCTCACAGCACGCGAAGCCGCCAAGGCGGGACTGACAAAAACAAAAGGGTTGTTCCTCGGTATTTTGGAGGGACAGCCGCTCTTCATTGAAAATGGCGTCCACGGCCTGGTTTGCGCGCCAGCACGAAAGGGGAAGACCACCAGCTTTGTAATGCCGGCTCTTTGCCAAGATCTTGGAGCAAGCCGCGTTGTCGCAGATATGAAAGGAGAGCTGCTTTATCAGACGGCTGATTTAATCCGTGAGCAGCATGGTCATGAGGTGATCGCGCTCAATCCGGCGCACAAATTTGCCCTCGGCAATGTGCCCTACAATCCGGTCCAGATCATCCTCGACGATCTGAAGAACAATCCGGAAGATGCCTTGGCCGACACACGGTCAATGACGCTTCAGCTTTGCCCTCCTGCGCTTGGTGGAGACCGCGATCCTTTCTGGCCAAACGGGACACGAAAGTTGACCGGATTCACAATTGCAGGTCTTGCCGCTTTGCGGGGAGAGGAAGAAGCCACGTTGCCTCGAGCCTATGAAGTGCTTGGTAATAATGACCTGCTGCGATCTCTGTTGGACGACGCAATTGATAACGACATTCTGGGTGGAGAGCTGAGTACGCTTGCTGCCAACGTCAGAGGCACATGGGACGAGAATCCAAAACAACATGAATCCTTCAGGGAAGGAGCCGTTCAATGTCTTGTTCCCTTCGGCCCGTCCGGTCGTCTCGCACCTTCGATGGAAGGCTGCAATTTTCGTTTCCGCGATCTAAAGACGCGAAAGATTACGCTCTTTCTCGTTTGCGACTATTCCCGCATGGACGTGTTTGCGCCATGGATCGGCCTTCTAGTCTGGGCCGCGCTCAAAGAACTGGTGCGTGAAGACAACAGTATCCCTGTTCATTTCATCCTGGACGAGTTCACCAACTACCACCTTAGCGGCCTGCCCAATGCACTCACTGCCCTTGGCGGTTATGGAATTCGCTGCTGGATGGTGGTGCAGGAATTACAAGAGATTGCTCGCGTTTATGGTCGCGATGCTCTTGCTACAATCCTTAGCCAAACAGACGTGAAGCAGTTTTTCGGTGTCTCCTCTCTGGAGACGGCGCAGCTTGTTAGCCGTGCACTTGGAGATCAGGAAATATCAACGAAGAGCTTTGGCTTGGGAAACGACTTCTTTGCCCTGCCAAGCCTGAATATCGGAACAACCGTCAAGCCCCTGCTCACGCACAATCAGGTTCGGGAATTACCCGAAGATGAGCAGATAATTTTCGTCAAAAACCTGCCCCCTATCCGCGCCCTCAAGGTTGGCTACCAAGAGGTTCAGCCATGGTGCATGCAGGTAAAGCCTAATCCACTCAATGGCGGGAAGGCCTTTATCGGCGAACTCAAGATGCGCATCCGACATGGCAGAGCGAAAGCGACACGTCGAGGCAACCGCCCACTCAAAACACAAAAACAGCCGCTGCTCGGCCCACTACTCGCTATCTCCGGCTACTTGCTACCGAGCGGAGCAACGATCCTGATTTGCGCATCCATCCTGTGCATCAACATTTTGGGCTGGCCCCATATTCTCACCGATTACACCAGGTCGGGCAGCTTCTGTCGCTATATCGGCCCACCGCTACTCACCCGCCCTATCGAAAAACGCGTTCCGGGTGGATGTCCCGCCATTATCTGGGCGAGATAACAAAGGAGAGCTCAATGCAAATTTCAAATACTTTACAGAAAATCATCGAACAGCATTGCAACTTCGAAAGTTGTTATGTTAAACTTAAAGTATATATACATAATATCTACTCCACTATTGATAGAGTAGATGAAATTCAACTTTCCAGCCTTTCGTATTCGAAATGCAGCCCTTCTGGATGAACGGAAGGGACAGGAAATTTGCGGCCTTGGCTAAGGGCTCGGTTGAAAATGGACAATTGGGGAAGGGTAAACTCATGAAGGACGAAACCAAGTCAGGCAGCTTCTCTGTCCGAGAATCCTTTGCGAAGGCGGGTGACGCAAAGGGCGAGCACAGCAATGTTCTCCAAGTTGATTTCGAGAAGTATATGCATTTTCTCGATGATCCGTCGATCAGCGATGACCAGAAACAAGAGTTCCTGGAAACGATATGGTCAATATTACTACAATTTGTCGACCTTGGCTTTGGAATTCATCCGATGCAGCAAGTCATTGAGGAATTCGACCTAAATATTATTGAAGAAAATGAAGACATGATCGATAATAAAAACGATACAGATAAAGGTATTCAGAAGGAATTTGAGAAGTTGGCGGATGGCCCAGACGGCCAATCTGCAGAAAGGTGAGCAGCATGAGATCGGCAAACCCATTTTCGGAAACTGGAACCAAGGCAGTTATTTACTGCCGTGTTTCCAGTTCTAAACAAAAAAAGGTCGGTGACGGGCTGGGCTCACAGGCATCCCGATGCCGAGAGTTTGCCCGTTATAAGGGATTGGATGTCGTCGAAATTTTTCAAGATGACGCTTCCGGCGGGCTGATTGATCGGCCCGGTATCCAAGCAATGCTGCGTTATATCCGCAAGCGCAAGAACGACCCTCACATCGTTATCATCGATGATGTCTCCCGCCTCGCACGCGGTTTGGATGCTCACCTAGCGCTTCGGGCGGCTATTTCGGATGCTGGCGGTGTGTTGCAAAGCCCCTCCATTGAGTTCGGTGAAGATTCAGACTCAATCCTCGTGGAGAACATGCTGGCTTCTGTATCGCAGCACCAACGCCAGAAGAATGCGGAGCAGACCAAGAACCGGATGCGGGCCCGAGTGATGAATGGGTACTGTGTGCTTGCGCGTCCTCCCAAAGGGTTTCGTTATGAACAGACCCCCGGTCATCGAAAGCTCCTCGTCCGTGACGAACCCGTTGCATCCATCTTGCAGGAAGCGTTTGAGGGCTATGCGTGCGGAAGATTTCAGACGCAAGTTGAAGTGAAGCGTTTTCTAGAGGGGCAGCCTGCCTATCCCAAGGATCTACCGGACGGCACGATTAGAAACCAACGCATTCACGACCTTCTGACACAGCCGCTTTACGCCGGGTACGTAGAAGCCCCAAATTGGGGCGTCTCGCTTCGCAAAGGCCAGCATGAGGGTCTTATCAGCTTCGAAACCTTCCAACGTATGCAGAAGCGCTTAAATGGCACGGCAAAGGCACCTGCGCGCAAAGACATAAGCGCTGACTTCCCGCTTCGTGGCTTCGTGCATTGCGATGATTGCGGAACTCCTATGACGGCCTGTTGGGCAAAATCAAAAACCGGAGCAAAGCACCCCTACTACATGTGTAAGAAAAAAGGGTGCGAGAGCTATCGCAAATCCATACGGCGTGATGAACTGGAGGGCGAATTCGAAGCCCTCCTTCAGAGGCTCCAGCCGAAAGCGAAACTGTTTGAGCTGGCAAAGGCGATGTTTATCGACCTTTGGAACACGCGCCTTGCACAGGCGGATGAAGTGGCGCAATCGCTTAAAACGAGCGTTCAGAAAATCGATAAACAGATCGAGCAGCTTCTCGACCGCATTGTTGAGGCCAGCAATGCTTCTGTGGTTGCTGCCTATGAAAAGCGAATCTCGAAGCTTGAGCAGGAAAAACTTCTTACGCAGGAACAGATCGAAAATGCGGGTAAGCCGCGACACACCCAGGAGGAGTTGTTCGAACTCGCTTTCAAGTTCCTATCAAGCCCTTGGAATATATGGAAAAATAATGATCTAGCATGGAAGAAAACTGTGCTTAGACTGGCCTTTGTAGAGCCTATTTCCTATAGCAGAAACGAGGGTGTTCGAACCCCGAAAATAGCTATGCCTTTCAAGGCTTTAGCAGAGATTTCATGTAGTGAAAAAGAGATGGCGCACCCGACAGGATTCGAACCTGTGACCTCTGCCTTCGGAGGGCAGCGCTCTATCCAGCTGAGCTACGGGTGCTTCAGGCGCGCGCGGGGAGTGCACGGCGGATAGAGGGTCCTGATACTAGATCCGTAAACGCTCGGCAATGGCTTTCTGTGATTTTGGACAGGGAAGTGCAACGGGGGCGGGGCCGTTCCTTCCATGTGGGACCCTCAGGCGGGCGGTTGGATTCGAAAACCTGGAAGGATGCCCGATCATGGGACTGTCGTGGCGGGTGTCGCGCGACGACCGGCGCAGCGTTGGGCGTTTTGACCTTATGGGGGCAAGGGGCGACCGACAACGTCAGCGGGATGGTGCGGGCGTTGCTCAAAAAAAGGCGGGGGAAGTGATAGGGCAGCGGCCGGGCTGCGTATGCGGGAGACAACGAGACGAGGGCCGGCGCCGCGCCATGACTGATCCTGACAAACGAACAGATGACTGCCGCAACCTGATCCTGGTCCTGGGCGATCAACTGACCCCCGACATTGCCAGCCTCCGGCGCGGGGATCCGGAAAGGGACAGGGTGCTGATGGCCGAAGTTGCTGAGGAGGCAACCTATGTGCGCCATCACAAGAAGAAGATTGCCTTCGTCTTTTCCGCCATGCGTCACTTCGCCGAGACCCTGCGCAGCGCAGGTTGGCGCGTCGATTATGTCCCCCTCGATGCGGCGGAGAACGCAGGCAGCCTGCGCGGCGAGGTCTGCAAGGCTGTGAAGCGCCTGTCCGCAGAGCGGGTGGTCGTCACAGAGCCCGGCGAGTGGCGGCTTCTGGAGGATATGAAAGCCTGGCCGGACGCTGCCGGCGTCCCGGTCGATATCCTGACCGACAGCCGGTTCATCTGTTCGCTTTCGGAGTTCCGCGCATGGGCTGACGGCAGAAAGCAGATGCGGATGGAGCACTTCTACCGGGAGATGCGCAAGCGCACCGGCATCCTGATGGACGAAGAAAAGCCGGTCGGCGGCAAGTGGAATTTCGATGCGGACAACCGCAAGCCCGCAAAGCCCGATCTCTTCATGCCTGCGCTAAAACGGTTCGAGCCCGACCGGATCACCAAAGACGTCTTGAAGCTTGTGGAGACGCGCTTCAAGAACCATCCCGGTGATCTCGAGCCCTTCTGGTTCGCGGTCACCGCCGATGAGGCGGAAGCGGCGCTGGAGGCGTTTCTTGAGGACGCCCTGGCGGATTTCGGCACCTACCAGGACGCGATGTTGAGCGGCGAGAAGTTTCTGTTTCACTCCGTCTTATCGGTCTATCTGAACGCCGGTCTTCTGGATGCCATGACGATCTGCAAACGGGTGGAGGCGGCGTTTCAGGACAAGAAGGCCCCGCTGAACGCTGCGGAGGGGTTCATTCGCCAGATCCTCGGCTGGCGCGAATATGTGCGCGGGATCTACTGGCTGAAGATGCCGGACTATATCGATGAGAATGCCCTGGGCGCCGAGGCCGACCTGCCGGACTTCTACTGGACCGGCGCGACGGACATGAATTGCATGGCCGAGGCGATTTCGCAGACGCTGGAGGAAGCCTACGCGCATCATATCCAGCGGCTGATGATCACCGGAAACTTTGCGCTTCTCGCGGGCGTCGAGCCTCGGCAGGTCCATGAATGGTATCTGGAGATCTATGCCGATGCCTATGAATGGGTCGAACTGCCCAACACGCTCGGCATGAGCCAGTTCGCCGACGCAGGGCTTCTGGCGTCCAAGCCATACGCATCGAGCGGCAACTACATCAACCGGATGTCCGACTATTGCGCAACGTGTTCCTACGACGTGAAGACCAAGACCGGGGAGGGGGCCTGTCCCTTCAACGCGCTCTATTGGGACTTTCTGGTGCGCAACGAGGACGATTTGTCAGGCAATCCCCGCCTCAATCAGGTTTATGCCTTGTGGCGCCGGATGGACGAGGAAACGCGGCAGAATTACCGTGAGAGCGCTGCCAGGTTTCTGAAAAAGCTGAACTGTGGGGAGCGGGTGTGACGGCCTCGGCGGACAGATGACGCCCGTCACGCAACGCCGCGACGCAGCGCACAAAAAAAACGCGCAGCTGTAAAAGCTGCGCGGAAAAAGTTACTGTGCACGTGGCCCCATCGACCACGGCGGCAACTCTACCGGCATCTTCGGTGAATGTCATTACCGTAAAATATTTTATTTTTTGATTCACCGAAATGGGACTGATCGTTATTCATACTGAATTGATCATGAAACTTTAGAAATAAAGACCCGTGCGAAAAAACGCGCAAAAACCCTGAGTTTTTAGCCGGCTTTCGGTCCGGAGGAAGCAGCTGAACGGCCACAAGCCGCTCCACTCGCGCACTCCTATTGGCAGTTTTGCGAAACCTGAACACTACCTCCCCTAGAGGTATCCGTGACGCGCACCCGCGTAATACCCTTGTTGATGAATCCGAGCTCCTTTGCGGCACGCTGGGTGACGTCGATCACCCGTCCTTTCGAGTAAGGCCCTCTGTCGTTGATCCTGACGCGGACGGTCTTGCCGTTCGAGAGATTGGTGACATCGACAAGAGTTCCGAAAGGCAAGGTCCGGTGCGCGGCCGTCAGGCCGCTCGGGTCAGCGCGCTCGCCGCTGGCGGTCGTGCCGCGCAGCTTGTACCACGAAGCCTTGCCGCATTGTTTCATCGGTTTGGCGGATGCGGTGGAGCCAACGCCGAAAACAAGAAGAGCCGATGCAATCGGCATTACGTAGCGTAATTTAGATGAAATGATGAGGTTCATCACGGCTGTTTCCTTCAAGGGGATCAGGCAGTCAGTCTGTCCAGTTTCTTTGGGAGACAGGGCGCAGATAACAGGGAGACGGGGCGTCAATGCGTCATTGAAATGATCAAAATGTGGCAATTGCCGTCAGCTCGCTTGGTCAGTATTTCAAGTTTAGATAAAATTGTAATAGAATTTAACACTTATCGTTATCGATAGGATTTACTATAAAAATTTGAAGAGTTGTGGGTATTTCTTGCGAGTGATAATTTCGACGTGGTTTATGTTAGTAATTACCTAATCTCGACAGCGTGCCAGTGTTTTGAGTGGCGCGGAACATTCTGGTTTTTTGAAAGGGTGGCCTGGTGCAGATCAGCCAACGGTTCACTGAAAAGCGGCCGGATCAGTCCGGTTCAGAAGAGTGTAATACGCTTTCGGGGTTTCATGCCTCGCTGCTCGAGGTGCTGCCTCACGCAGCAGTCTATGTCACGCGGGACGGAAACATCCTTCTTCATAACAAGCGAATGACCGCGGCCTGCGAACTTGCCGGGGCCCCGGACCTGCCGCGAAACCTGTCCGAGCTCCTGTCGACCCAGAGCTGGAAACGGTGCAAAGCCGTGCTGTCTGCCGCCTTCAAGGGGGTGCCGGCCCAGGCAAGCGGGCTCGTGACGCTGCGCTCCGGCACCAATTTTTGTCACCACCTGATCTGCACTTCTTTTGTTTCCCTGACGGGGGAGCGTCAGGCGGTGCTGCTGCAATTCGAGCGGCAGTCGAGTGGCATCGAGAGCATGGACGCCGGAGATGCGGCGCACACAGCCCACGGCCGCGGGCGTGCGCACCCCGGCGCTCTTCTGGAGCACTTTCCCGACGATGTCCTGGTTTTCAACGGAGGCGAACCCGTGGCGGAGCGGGCCGCGATGCTCCACGCGACGGTCGGGGGAGAGATCGGGATCGCGACGCTTGCAGAGGCGCTGACGGCCGCTGGCGACCAGTTGCCCCAGACGCTCTACGTGCCGGAGGAAGCCGACTACGAGAAAGCCGGCGAAGTCGCCGGGCGGCGGATGTGCGAGATCCGCCTCGTTCCGGTGCCCACTGCGGAAAGTGGGGTGGAGACCGGGAGGGAGCCTGACGCCGCCTCCAAGGCAGCCTCCGCGATGGCCATCATCCGGAGAAAGGTCGATTGCCCGGCCGAGATTGCCGAAAACAAGAGGCTTGCCTATCTCGACCCGCTGACGGGGCTGGAAAATCGCCGGGCGTTCACAAGGTCCCTCACACGGGTACTCGATCGCATGACGGCCGATAGCGGAACCGGGCTTGCGATCATCTACATCGACCTTGATGAATTCAAGAAGGTCAATGATCTGGCCGGCCACGACACAGGCGACGACATGCTTTTGCACGTGGCCTCATGCCTGCGTGTCACCCTGGGCGACCTCGGGACCGCGGCCCGGATCGGCGGCGACGAATTTGCCGGGATGATCCCAGCCGCGGACGAGCGCGCCGCTCTGGCGATTGCCGAAAAGATCCAGGACGCGCTGGACCGCATCCGCCTCGAGCACGGGGAGCGTGTCTTCACGATCAGCGGATCGATCGGGGTTGCCTACGTCGATGGCGCGCTTGCCGGAAACACCTTCGAGGCGGCAGACCTGGTCGTGCTGGCGGATCGCGCCTGTCTGCGCGGCAAACGCCACGGCGGCCGGTCGGTCCATCTCCAGTCGGTTGACCCCAATGATGTCGGCGCGCAGAAGGGCGAGCGGACGGCCCTGTCGGAGCCGGGGTCCTTCCATGGAACCGAGCTTGCCCTTCATGCCATGCCGATCATGGACCTGAAGAAGGAGGCCGTTTGCGGCTCGGACGTGATCCTGCGCCTGAAAGGTGAGCGACCTTCTGGAATGACGTCGCGGGCATGGAAGCTGGCGGCCGGCCGCGCCGGTTTCATTGCGCAGGTGGATACCTGGGCGCTCGACAGGATACTGGATACGGCGGAGCGCAGCAGAAACAGATCGATGCTGTCGATGAGCGTGTCGGTGGAATCTGCGCGCGAAGCGAGTTTCCGCGACACGCTCTATAATCGGTTGACCTGCAACCCGCTTCTGGCGGGCAGACTCTGCCTTGAAATTCAGGAAAAGGACTACCTGCGCGAACCGTCCACGGTGGAAGCCTTCTTCAGCTTCGTCAGCGAACTCGGGTGCCAGACCGTCATCGACAATTTCGCCGGACACTGGCCGGTGCTGTCGCGTCTGACCGGGACGCGCGTCGAATGGCTGAAACTGGAAGCCGGCCTGACCCAGCAGGTGGTGGAGGAGCCGGCAAAGGCCGCGATCCTGAGCGGACTGGTGCGCGCGGCCCATCAACTCGGCATCAAGGTCATGGCGAAGCATGTCGAAAGGGCGGAAGAAGCCGAGGTTCTGCGTGACCTCGGCGTCGAGGCGGCCCTCGGTTACCTGTTCGGCAAGCCGCATCCCTGGCCGCTTCGTCAAGCCTCAAGCACGTAGACATGAAAAAGGCGGCATCTCTGCCGCCTTTTGCAAGCACCGGGATCCGGTCCTCAGATATCGAGGTTGGCAACTGCCAGGGCGTTGTCCTGAATGAACTCGCGGCGCGGGTCCACTTCGTCGCCCATCAGCTTGGTGAAGATGTCGTCGGCGTCGTCCGCCTCGCGCACCTTGACCTGCAGGAGCGAGCGGACGTTCGGATCCAGCGTCGTTTCCCAAAGCTGTTCCGGGTTCATCTCGCCAAGACCCTTGTATCGCTGCAGGGCGATGCCTTTCTGGCCGAAGGAGAACACCTGCTGCAGCAGGGCACGCGGGCCGCGGATTTCCGTCGGCGTGTCCTTGCGGCGCAGCACGGCCGCCTTGCCGTACAGCTCGTTCAGGTGCTCCGCATGGGCTGCGAGACGGCGCGCATCGGAGGAGCCCAGTAGGGCAGGATCGATCATCGCCGATTCCTTGACGCCCCGCACCGTGCGTTCAAACACGAGCGTCCCATCGTCCCGAACTTCGCCGGTCCAGCCACGCTCGAATTCGTCCGCGAGGATATCGAGCCGCCGCGCAATATAGGTTGCCGCTTCCTCAGCCTTCGAATTGTCGTTCAGCACTTCGTCATTGAGCGCGCCGGCAATTGCCGCCTGCTCGACCACATCGCGATTGTAGCGAGAATGCAGACCATCGAAGATTTCGGAGATCTTGCGGGCGGTTTCCACCGCGGCCAGCAGATCCTGTCCGGTACGGACTTCGCCGTTCGCAAGCGTCAGGGACGCATCGTCCAGACCCTGCCCGATGAGATAGTCTTCCAGCGCGCGCTGGTCCTTCAGGTACTGTTCCGACTGGCCGCGCTTGACCTTGTAGAGAGGCGGCTGCGCGATATAGATATAGCCGTTCTCGATCAGCTCCGGCATCTGGCGGAAGAAGAAGGTCAGCAGCAGGGTGCGGATGTGGGCGCCGTCGACGTCGGCATCCGTCATGATGATGATCTTGTGGTAGCGAAGCTTCTCGACGTTGAATTCTTCCTTGCCGATACCGGTGCCGAGCGCGGTGATCAGCGTGCCGATTTCGTTGGAAGACAGCATCTTGTCAAAGCGCGCGCGCTCCACGTTCAGGATCTTGCCTCGCAGAGGAAGCACTGCCTGGTTCTCCCGGTGGCGGCCCTGTTTTGCGGACCCGCCTGCGGAATCACCCTCCACCAGGAAGAGTTCGGCCTTGGAGGCGTCGCGTTCCTGGCAGTCAGCCAGTTTGCCCGGCAGCGACGCGACATCGAGCGCACCCTTGCGGCGGGTCAATTCGCGCGCCCTGCGCGCAGCTTCGCGGGCAGACGCCGCTTCAACCACCTTGCCCACGATCGATCGGGCCGGAGCCGGGTTTTCCTCGAGCCATTCGCTCAGGATCTGCGAGATCAGGTTTTCGACCGCGGGGCGGACTTCGGAGGAAACCAGCTTGTCCTTGGTCTGCGACGAGAACTTGGGATCGGGAACCTTGACCGAAAGAACGCAGCTCAGCCCCTCGCGGCAGTCATCGCCGGACAGCGAGACCTTTTCCTTTTTCATCAGACCGGTCGCTTCCGCATAGCCGGTCAGCTGACGCGTCAGCGCCGCACGGAACCCGGCAAGGTGCGTGCCGCCATCGCGCTGCGGAATGTTGTTGGTGAAGCAAAGGACGTTCTCGTGGTAGCTGTCGTTCCACCACATCGCGGTTTCCACCGTGATGCCGTCCTTTTCCGCACTCATGGTGATCGGGGTCTCGATCAGCGGGTGCTTGGCCCGGTCGAGATAGCGCACGAAAGCTTCAAGGCCGCCTTCGTAGAAAAGTTCCTCGACGACCTCCTCGACACCGCGCTTGTCGGTCAGGATGATGCGGACGCCGGAATTGAGGAAGGCGAGTTCGCGCAGCCGGTGTTCCAGCGTGGCGAAATCGAATTCGATCCTGGTGAAGGTTTCGGGTGACGGCAGGAAGGTGACTTCCGTCCCCTTCTGTCCGTTTGCCGGGCCCACGACTTCCAGCGGGTCCTGGGCCTCTCCATGCGCGAACGTCATGAAGTGTTCCTTGTCATTGCGCCAGATGCGCAATTTCAGCGTCGTCGACAGGGCGTTCACCACCGAGACGCCCACGCCGTGCAGACCGCCGGACACCTTGTAGGAATTCTGGTCGAATTTACCGCCCGCGTGCAGCTGGGTCATGATGACCTCGGCTGCGGAGACGCCTTCTTCGGTATGAATGTCCGTCGGGATGCCGCGCCCGTTGTCGGAGACCGTCACCGAGCCGTCGGCGTTCAGGGAAACCGTCACATGGTCGGCGTGGCCGGCAAGTGCCTCGTCGATGGCGTTGTCCACCACCTCGTAGACCATGTGGTGAAGCCCGGAGCCGTCATCGGTGTCGCCGATATACATGCCTGGCCGCTTGCGAACCGCGTCCAGGCCTTTCAGCACCTTGATGGAGTCCGCGCCGTATTCGGCGCCGCTTCCGGTTTCCGGGGTCGGGATGGGCTCTGACGAAGACGTGTCGCTCATGCGAATCAATCACCAATCGGTTTGTCGTTTCTTACCCCGTTATACGGGGTTCACTAAAGGGTTCAACCGCGCGCGCGCCATAGGAAAGCCAGCGAAAGGATAATGGTGGAAAACCACAAGAATCCGGCGGTTTTATGAGGCCTCGGCCGCCCGGATCAAAGTTCCTGCGTGATCCTTGATCTCGAACACCTCTGCGCTGCGCGGCAGGGCATCGAACAAAGCAGCGTCCGTGCCGGTCATGAACACCTGACCACCGAGGGTTTCGAGCTTCGAAAAGAGGGCCGCACGGCGGTTCGGATCGAGATGCGCAGCGACTTCATCGAGCAGCAGGACAGGCGTCATGCCGGACACCTTGGCCGTCAGTTCCGCATGCGCCAGAATGAGGCCGATCAGCAGCGCCTTCTGCTCGCCGGTGGAAGATTGCGCGGCCGGCATCGATTTCGCCGCGTGCCAGACCTTCAGGTCGCTCAGGTGAGGCCCGTTCAGCGTGCGCCCGGCCGCCCGGTCACGCGCCCGGCCCTCCTGCAGCATGCGCCTGTAGAGATCCTCCCTGTCAGACGCGCCAAGACCCACCGTTTCCGCTTCGAAGGCGCCCTCAAGCGCGACGGTGGCGTGGGGAAACGGCAGGTTCTGGTCCGCCTGAGCGGCGATCATGCGGCTTAAAAGGTTGACGGTTTCGCCCCTTGCCAGCGACACGGCTGTCCCGAGTTCGGCGACCTGCTGCTCCAGTGCGCTCAGATAGGCGTCGGAGCCCCCCTGATCGAGCAGACGGTTGCGCTGGCGCAGTGCGGTTTCAAAATCCCCGACCCGCCGACCGTGGGCAGGATCTATCGCGAGGGTCAGCCGGTCGAGAAACCGTCTGCGGTCGGAGCCCGGCCCGGTGAAAAGCCCGTCCATGCTCGGGACGAGCCAGAGAACGCGCATGTACTCCAGAAGGCTCTCCGACCCGCGGACGTCTTCGCCGTCTATGCGCACGCGCCGACCTGTCGTCCCGGCGGCAAGGCCGGTGCCGATCTTCGTTTCCAGCTCGTCCATGAGGATGGTCGCGGCAACGCTCCAGCTGCCGTCACCGTCCTTGCGCGCGATATCGGCAAGGGCTGCCCGGCGCAGCCCGCGTCCGGCGGTCAGGAAGGAGATCGCTTCCAGGATGTTGGTCTTGCCGGCCCCGTTGGGACCGACGAAGGCGACCATGGCCGCTGAAAGCGGCAATGTCAGGGAGGCATAGTTTCGGAAATGGGTCATGGACAGTCGGGTCAGCGTCGCTGTCCGGAATTCCGTCATGACCTCGTGTCCGCTCTGTCAAAGGGCCGGAAGGGCCGGGCGCCCGAAACCGGGCACCCGATCGCAGCTGTCAGACCCGCATCGGCATCAGAACGAACAGGCAGTCATCGACCGTGTTGTCCTGAATAAGGGTCGGCGAACCGGAATCGGCGAGACGGAACAGGGCCGTGTCGCTGCTGAGCTGGTTCGCGATGTCCAGGAGGTAGCGGGAGTTGAAGCCGATTTCCAACGGCTCGGCATCATATTCGACGGCAACTTCTTCTGTTGCACTGCCCGAGTCCGGATTGTTCACGGTCAAGACCATGCGTCCCTCGGTCAGGGACAGTTTCACCGCCCGTCCGCGTTCGGAGGAGATGGTCGACACACGGTCGACGGCTTCCTTGAACTCGTCCCTGTCGACGCGCATTTCCTTGTCGTTACCCTGCGGGATAACCCGGCCGTAGTCGGGGAAGGTGCCGTCGATCAGCTTGGACGTCAGAATGATGCTGCCGGTGGTGATCCGGATCTTGGTTTCGGACAGCTCGATCTGAACATTGGCTTCCGGGTCTTCCAGAAGCTTCTGGATTTCACCGACCGTCTTGCGCGGCACGATGATGCCCGGCATGCCCGAGGCGCCGGAAGGTGCGGGCACCTCCGCCTGCGCGAGCCGGTGACCGTCGGTCGCAACGGCGCGGAACTGCTGTCCGTTGCCGGCATCAACCGTGTGCAGATAGATACCGTTCAGATAGTAACGGGTCTCTTCGGTCGAGATCGCGAACTGGGTCGTGTCGATCAGTTTGCGGATGTCTCCCGCCGTCAGCGGAAAGCCGTGACTGAATTCGCCGGCCGTCAGGTCCGGGAAATCCGTTTCGGGCAGCATCTGAAGCGTGAACCGGGAACGGCCGGCGCGGATTTCGAGAGTCGAATTGTCGCTGGTGGTTTCCAGCACCACCTGCGACCCGTCCGGGAGCTTGCGCACGATGTCGTAGAACATGTGGGCGGGCACCGTCGTGGCGCCCGGCAGCTCGACCATGGCCGGCACGGTCTCGACGATTTCCAGATCGAGGTCCGTGGCTTTGAGATTAAGGGAACCGCCGTCGGAGCGCAGGAGAACGTTGGACAGGATTGGGATCGTGTTCCGGCGCTCGACCACCCGGTGAACGTGGGTCAAGGACTTGAGAAGGTCGGTCCGCTCGAGGGTCGCTTTCATTCACTCGTTCCGTACTCGTGAAAAGCCGGACGAATGCCCGGCAAACTGAACTGTGGGGCTCCGGTATGGAGCGGGGGGAAGACACTGCCCTTAACCGGCGCCAAAAGCAAGGCCGCACGGCGGTTCCGTTTGCCAATTTTCATGAAAAACTTGTAATCCGGCCAGCAGCATATCACGGAACCGGGAAAACGGAATCCAGCCCGCAAATCGGGCCTGCCGGAAGAGCGACACCTCCACGGAGCTGGCTCCGTGGAGGTGAAGTATCTCAGGCGTCGAGCATACGCTTCAGGAGCTCGAGTTCCTGCGCCAGGGAAAAGTCGGCGCGGGCCATTTCCTCGATCTTGCGAACGGCGTGCAGCACCGTTGTGTGGTCACGGTTGCCGAACCGGCGACCGATCTCCGGCAGCGAGCGCGGGGTCATGATCTTGGCAAGGTACATCGCGATCTGCCGCGGGCGGACGATCGTCCGGGTCCGGCGTGCGGACAGGAGATCCGCCTTCGTGACGTTGTAGTGCTTGGACACGACCCGCTGGATGTCTTCGATCTTGACGCGGCGCGGCTCGCTGGAGCGAACCAGGTCGCGCAATGTCAACTCTGCCATTTCCTGGGTGATCGGCTGATTGGTCAGCTGGTTATGCGCGATCAGCCTGTTGAGAGCGCCCTCGAGGTCGCGCCCGGAAGATGCCACGTGGCGCGCCACGTAATCCAGAACCCCTTCCGGCACGTCGAACTGCGGATAGGACTTGCGTGCGGTCTCGACACGCGAGGCCAGGATGTTGCGGCGCAGGACGAAGTCCGGCTCCTGAATGCCGACGACAAGGCCGCCGGAAAGACGCGAGCGGACCCGGTCGTCCAGGGTGTCCAGCTCGGACGGCGCGCGGTCTGCGGCCACGATCACCTGGCGCGCACCGTCGATCAGTGCGTTGAGGGTGTGACAGAACTCCTGCTGCACCTGCTTGCCATGCAGAAACTGCATGTCGTCGATCAGGAGCAGGTCGATCGTGCGCAGGTTCTCCTTGAAGGCCAGTGCGGACTGGGACTTCAGGGCTGCGACGAACTTGTACATGAAGTGCTCGGCCGTCAGGTAGAGCACCTTGCGACCGCCGGCACGGGCCTGGGCCGCCACGGCCTGCATCAGATGGGTCTTGCCGAGCCCGACAGAGGCGTGCAGGTAAAGCGGGTTGAACGTCACCGCGCCGCCTGCGGCAACCTGACGGGCCGCGGCCAGCGCAAGATTGTTGGACTCGCCTTCAACGAAGGTGTCGAATGTGTATTTCGGATCGAGCGAAGCGCCCTGCAGGATGTCGCGGGTGCTGTCGGATGCGGTCTCGCCGCGGCCGAGCGCGGCTGTCGCTGCCTGGGCACGGGTGACCTGGGAAGCGTCCGCGAGGTTGTCGCCGCGCGCTTCCAGCGAAACCTGCTTCGTGCCTTCCGGCGTCGGCAGGCTCGGTTTTGCGACCGGGGTCTGACGCGGGCGAATTGCGCCGCGCACGGTCAGCTCTATGCGGTGCACATTATCGCACTCGCGCTGCCAAAGCCCCATGAGCTGGTCGTTGTAGTTGTTCTGGATCCATTGTTTCAGAAAGCGAGTTGGAACGGACAGGCGAACGGTGCCGTCCTGGTGTTCCTCAAGGTCTACACGTGCAAACCAGCTGGTAAAAACATCGTCGCCCAATTCGGCGCGAAGCTGTTTCTTCACCCGCTTCCACTCTTCGGAGCCGCCTGTCTCCTGAAGCCGCATCTTAAGCCTCCATTCTCTGTGAAGAACAGTCCGCCACAGCCGTTCTTCGACGCCTTGCCGCTTTTGCAGCATTATTATGTCCCTTTTTGGGACGGTTATCGTATTGACGGCAGGTTTTACCTGCCACCTTTCCCCTCGTTTTGAAGGGGGAAATCTAGCTTTGAATCCAGGGCAGTCCGGCGGCTTTCCATCCGGACCTGGTCCCGCGGTGCCCATCTGCACCGAGTGGGCCTTCGAAACCGTCAGATATGTTGAAGCACTGTTTGTAGCCGGCTTGTGTCAGCGCGATCGCCGCTGCCTGGCTCCGGGCTCCGGAGCGGCACAGAAAGTAGATCGGCGCCGTTTGGTCAAGGTCTTTTTTTGACAATTCTTCGCAGAGAATGGTTGCAAATTCCGGATTAGGTCCTGACGAAGGAAAACTCTGCCACTCCAGCAGGATGGCATCCTTGCCAAGCGGGCGAAGATCGGGAATGCCGACGAACGACCACTCTGCCTGTGTGCGCACGTCGACCAGAACCGCATTGTCCTGCTCTGCCAGCCCGTCAAAGGCCTCCTGCACGCTCACGTTTCCTGCGTAGCTACCTTCTGAATGCACAAACACCCCCTTCAACAGCCCAACGACTATTGATTTTAAGTATTACGAAAAAGTCGGGAAGTAGAATTAGCTCAGTCCAGCGCTAAACGCCGTCGCTTAAGAATACTCTAATGTATTCGTTGAGCAGTCTTCTGCACATGTGCTCAGTACTGTTTCGTTCAAACTTATTCATTTTTAATCCAAGCACTGATTTTAGGTTTTACGCTGGTCTTTCCGCCTGCCAGCCAAGAGTTAATATACAGACCGAAACCGTCGGGGCAACAGGGTCTTTTACGTATTGTTCAGCGATGCCTGTTTCTGCCCCGGCGAGCCCGCCCGGCCTCCCGGTCGGCAGGGAGAGCAAACGCTTTTAGCCGCAAAGGCTTTTCGCTCTCAGGGCGAATGTCCGAACCGGAAAACAACAATTTCAAAATTTTTTTTACTACCGGCAGCTTGACTCGGAGCGAATCCGCAACAAACCGGTTTGCGCCCTTCTACATGTCCATAAGTGACTGAAATCATTGGGTGACTTATGTCAGTATCTTGACCCGGAGAAATGGGCTTTTTGCGTGCTCCGGTTGCAGAAATTGCTCATCCACAAAATTGCACGGCTAAAAAAAACCCGGCCTCGAGGGCCGGGTTTCGTAAAGCTCTTATGACGCTGAATTTAGGCGCCGATCGCCTTCACGCGAGCGTTCAGACGGGACACCTTCCGGGATGCCGTGTTGGCGTGCATGACGCCCTTGGACGCAGCGCGCATGATTTCCGGCTGGGCAGCTTTCAGCGCGTCGCTTGCTGCACTCTGGTCACCGGATGCGATCGCTTCTTCGACGTTGCGAAGGTAGGTGCGCACGCGGCTGCGGCGAGCTTTGTTCGTGGCCGTCTGGCGGGCAATCTTGCGGGCCGCCTTCTTGGCCGATGGTGTGTTGGCCATGGGCTCAATCCTGATCGGTTTTTGGGACTAGTGTCCGGTGACGATCGGGGCACGAGCGCGAAGGCGGTAAGACCCGATCAAATAATTACGGCGGCAGAAGTCCGCCACCGGTTGGGCGCTGCTTATAATCGCGCCTTCGTCCGACGTCAACGGCTTTATCGCCGCCAACGGGTGTTTATGCCGAAGAGAACCCGGACGGCATGGTCCGACGGTACCGCTCAGCGCGTCCCGCCCCTACTTGTTGCCGAATTGCGGCGAGCGTTTCTCGACGAAGGCGCTCATGCCTTCCTTCTGGTCTTCCAGGGCGAACATGGAATGGAACGCGCGGCGCTCGAAGCGCACGCCCTCCGCAAGGGTCGTCTCATAGGCTCGATCGACGCATTCCTTTGCCATCATCACCACGGGCAGGGAGAAATCGGCGATCTTCTCCGCCGCCTTCATCGTCTCTTCCATGAGATCGTCGGCTGCAACGACCCGGCTCACGAGACCGCAGCGCTCGGCTTCCTCGGCATCCATCAGGCGTCCGGTCAGCACCATGTCCATCGCCTTCGACTTTCCGACGAAACGTGTCAGGCGCTGGGTGCCACCCGCTCCTGGGATCACGCCAAGGGTGATTTCTGGCTGGCCGAATTTGGCCGTGTCGGCCGCAATGATGAAGTCGCACAGCATCGCCAGTTCACAGCCGCCGCCCAGCGCATAGCCGGCAACGGCGGCAATGATCGGCTTGCGGTTGCGCGAAACGCGGTCGAAAGGCGTGATCAGGTCGGTCTGATAGGCCGACGAGAAGGTATGCGGCTGCATTTCCTTGATGTCGGCGCCGGCGGCGAAGGCCTTCTCCGATCCGGTCACGACCACGCAGCCGATGCGCTCGTCCGCCTCGAAACCGTCGAGCGCCTTGCCGAGTTCGTCGATGAGCTCGGAATTCAGGGCGTTCAGCGCCTTCGGACGGTCCAGCGTGATCAGACCAACCTTGCCCCGTTTTTCAACGCGGATGTTCTCGTATCCCATGTCGCCTGCTCCCAATGCGAGGATGTCGGACCTTCTGCGCAATGGGTATCCGACCCGGATCGGGTCCGCAAGACTGATCCCTGCGGCACTTCCGGGCGGCTGGTATCAGCGCTGGCAGAGACTGCAGTAAAATGTCGACCTGTTGGACTGGACCACCCGCGAGATCGTTCCGGCGCAGCCTTCGGTCCGGCAGGCATGGCCCTCGCGGTCATAAACCGCGAAGGAATGCTGGAAATACCCCAGCGATCCGTCGGCCTGCGTGTGATCGCGCAAGGAAGAGCCTCCCGCCTTGATGGCGTCCTGCAGGGTTGCCCGGATGTTGTCGGCAAGGTCCGATGCCTTGCGCGTCGGCTTTCCGGTGGGGGTCACCAGCGTTCCGGCGGCCCGCATCGGGCTCAGTCCGGTTCGCCACAGGGCCTCGCAGACATATATGTTGCCGAGACCGGCCACGAGTTTCTGATTGAGCAGCGCCGCCTTGAGCGGCGTCTTGCGATCGCGGAACAGCCGGGCCAGCGTTTCGCCGCTCAGGTCATTGCCGAGCGGTTCGAGGCCGAGTTCGCGAAAGTAGGCGTGTTCGGCGAGCTGCGCCCGCCCGATCAGGTCCATGAAACCGAACCGTCGCGGGTCATTATAGATAATGCGAGCAGCCCCTCCGTCAGGGGTCTGCAGATGAAACACCACATGGTCGTGCTTCGGGTCCTTGCTGCGGTCCAGGGCGAAGTTGCCGGGCAGTGTCTCCGCCGCCGCGTGCTGGACGCGGAAAGAGCCGGACATGCCCAGATGCATGACGAGGACATCGCCGCCGTCGATGTCGGCCAGCAGATATTTCGACCGCCGGGAAAGCGCAGTCACCTTGCGGCCTGCGAGCCGGCCAACGAAGTTTTCGGGAAACGGAAAGCGCAGATCCGCCCGGTTCTGGTCCACCGCCGTGATCAGGGCGCCCTCGAATGTCGGGGCAAGTCCGGTGCGGACCGTTTCGACTTCCGGCAATTCAGGCATGTTGGGTCTGGTCTCCGTTCCCGTTGCAGTTTATAGCGCTGCGACATATGGGTTTTTCTTCCCGGCATAGATAGCGCTGATCAGGCGCTTGTACTATGGTCCGGCGCGATTTGAACGCAGTTCGACCCAAGTTTGACAAAGGTTCCGCCAGGAGGCGCTTTCATGACTCAGCAGCCACAGGGGCAAAAGGGCAAGACCGGCCGCGCGCCGGAGGAAATGCCGACAAGCTTCGGGTTTACACGGGTGGCCGAAGGCAGCAAGCAGGCACTCGTCGATGACGTCTTTCACAAGGTTGCGGAGCGCTACGACCTGATGAACGACCTCATGTCCGGTGGTTTCCACAGGGTGTGGAAGGACGCGATGGTCTCGTTTCTGGCGCCGCCGAAATCGAATGCGTCCGGCTGGCGACTTCTGGACGTGGCCGGCGGTACCGGCGACATCGCCACCCGGGTCGTGCGAAGGTCCGGCGAAACGGTCGAAGCCGTCGTCTGCGACATCAACGAGAGCATGCTGGGCGTTGGCCGAGACAGGGCGGAAAAGGCTGGCCTTGCCGACCATATCACCTTCACCCAGGGCAATGCGGAAGATCTGCCGTTTCCCGACGCCAGCTTCGATGCCTACACGATCGCCTTCGGCATTCGAAACGTGCCTGACATTCCCAAGGCCCTTCGCGAGGCGCGCCGGGTGCTCAAGCGCGGCGGCCGGTTCCTTTGCCTGGAATTTTCCGAGGTCGACGTTCCGCTTCTGGACAAGGTCTACGACACGTTTTCCTTCCAGGCGATCCCCACGATGGGACGGATGGTGACCGGGGACGGCGATCCCTACAAGTATCTGGTGGAATCGATCCGCAATTTCCCGAGCCAGGAACGGTTTGCCGAGATGATCCGTCAGGCCGGCTTCGAGCGCGTGACTTACCGCAATTATTCCGGTGGCATTTCGGCCCTCCATTCAGGTTGGAAATACTGATCCATGGCGTTTCGCATCATGCCCTTCTTCCGCCTTGTGCGGGCGGGTTTCGTCATGGCGCGCGAAGGCGTGTTCGGCCTCGTCCATCTGCCGGATCTTCCGGCGGGACCGCGGCTCGGCATCCGGCTCGCCCGGCTTCTGGAGCGGCCTGCCGTCAAGGACAAGAGCGCGGATCGGCGCCTGTCGGACGCCCTCAATCGTCTGGGGCCTTCCTATGTGAAGCTCGGCCAGTTTCTGGCAACGCGCGCCGATGTCGTCGGCAAGGATGCCGCGCGCGAGCTTGCGTCCCTTCAGGACCGGCTGCCCGCCTTCGATCATGAGGAAGCCCGCGCCGCCATCAGCGATCAGCTCGGCCGGCCGGTGGAAGAGATTTTCGTCGAATTCGGCGAAGCGGTCGCGGCCGCGTCCATCGCGCAGGTCCATCCCGCAATCGTCCGGGACAAGGATGGCGGCGAGCGCAAGGTTGCGGTCAAGGTGCTGCGGCCCGGCGTTTCGAGACGCTTCCATCGCGACCTGGAGAGCTTTTATCTCGTGGCGCGGCTGGCGGAGAAGTTCCACGCCCCCTCGCGGCGATTGCGTCCCGTTGCCGTGGTCGACACGCTCGCCCAGTCCGTCGCGATGGAAATGGACTTCCGTCTGGAGGCAGCCGCTCTTTCCGAGATGGCTGAAAACACCAGCGAGGATTCCGGCTTTCGTGTTCCCCAGGTCGATTGGCTGCGCACCGCCAAGGGCGTGCTCACCATGGAATGGATCGACGGCCGCAAGCTCTCCGACCTCGACGGCCTGACGGAGGACGGCCTCGATCTGGAGGCGCTCGCGGCTTCCGTCATTCAGAACTTCCTGCGGCACACGCTGCGCGACGGTTTCTTTCATGCGGACATGCACCAGGGCAACCTGTTCGTCCAGACCGATGGAACGTTGGTCGCCGTGGACTTCGGCATCATCGGACGTCTCAGCAAGCGCGAGCGCCGGTTCCTGGCGGAAATCCTTTTCGGCTTCATCACCCGCAACTACAAGCGCGTGGCGGAAGTGCATTTCGAGGCGGGCTACGTCCCCGGCCATCAGGATGTCGACATGTTCGCCCAGGCCATCCGCGCCATTGGCGAGCCGATCCACGGGCATGACGCCAGCGAAATCTCCATGGCGCGCCTGTTGACGCAGCTCTTCGAGGTGACGGAGTTGTTCGAGATGAGCACGCAGACGCAGCTCATCATGCTGCAGAAGACCATGGTGGTGGTCGAAGGCGTCGCGCGTTCGCTCAATCCCAACCTCGACATGTGGCGCACGGCCGAGCCTGTGGTCGGTGGCTGGATCCGCGAACACCTCGGCCCCGCCGGCAAGCTCAGGGACGTCGGTGACGTTCTGTCGGCGCTGTCACGCGTTGCCAATGACATGCCCCTCTTCGCCGACCGCATCGGGCGCATGTCGGAAGAGCTGGAGAAGATGACGGCCTCCGGGCTCAAGTTCGACAGCGAGACGGCAGAGGCCATCGGCAAGGCCGAAGCGCGCCATACACGCTCCGGCCGGGTGGCGCTGTGGGTGATTGCGGCGTCTCTGGCTGCCATCGCCGCGCAGATGTTCTTCTGACGGCGCCAACTTGCATCCGGCCGAAAGGTCGGTTCAGGGCGCCGTCACCCGCCTCAATGTCAGGTTGATCCTGCCTCCGCTTTTCAGAAGCGTGGACGTTCCCTTCAGGATCCGGTCGACCCCGTGATGGGCAAGGCGCGCGTCGCCACCCAGCACCACGACGTCGCCGGACTTGAGGCGAAACGATTTTGTCGGATCCTTGCGGTTCAGCCCGCCGACGCGAAAGGTTGCGGTGTCGCCGAGAGAGACCGAGACGACCGGAGCATCGAACATGTCCTCGTCACGGTCCTGATGCAGTCCGAGTTTCGCATCCGTGCTGTAGTAATTGATCAGACACGCTTCGGGAGGCGGGGCGTCGGGCGCAATTTCGGACCACAGCGCCTGTAGCCGCGCCGGTATCGCCGGCCAGGGTTTTCCCGTCTCGGGATGATTGGGCTGGTAGCGATAGCCATTGACATCCGCGACCCAGCCGAGCGGGCCGCAATTGCTCATCCGCACGCTGAAGGGCTTGCCGGTTTTCGGCATTGCCGGCTGAAACAGCGGCGCCTCGGCGACGATCTTGCGGATCTCCTCCAGAAGGGTTTCCTGCGCGTCGCGGTCGAAGTGGTCCGGTAGATAGGCGAGGCCGGACAGACCGTTGATGTGACTGTTCTGCATGGCTCAAGTGTAGCGAAGCGGGTCAGTCGCCGCCACCGCCGCCGCACCCTGCACATCCGGAGCTGCAGCCGCTGTCTCCACCGCCTCCGCTTGCGTTGCATCCGGTTCCGCTGGAGCGGCTGGCGTCGCCGAAGATGCCCTTCCAGAACCCGTAGACCAGAAAGATCAGGAAAGCGCCCAGAGCCGAGAAGATGAAGAACTCGAACGTGTGTTCCGTCAGCCAGTGATGAACCATGTTCAACAGCATTTCCGGCAGCGAATCTCCGTGAGGAACGCCATGTGCAAAGGCAAGTCGTGTACCGATGCCGAGCACGGCGAGGACGGCGAACGTGCGCAGGACGGGCGCGGGAATGCTCGCCAGGTGCTTGAGAATGCGGCTGGCGAAGGCCGGGCATTTCGGCTTCGGGATCATCCAGTAGTCATGGCGGTTCACCCGCGTCAGATGCTGTGGCCGGGAAAAGCGCGTTTCCACATCCGGCCAGATATCCGCAGGCGGTTCGCCGAATTCGCTCCGATATAGCTCAAGCGTCTGGCGATAGAGGTGCCGGAAGAGGTTCGCCTGGTCGGCGCCGCCTCGGGTCGGCATATGGTGAAGCGGTCCGCCGAGCGCGGCCTTGAACGGTCCCCAGTAGTGGCGGGTGTAGGTCAGGTGCAGGTGCCAGGCCTGATCGACCTCATCGCTCGGCGTGACCGGGTGCGGGCTCAGCCGGCTGAGATAGACAAACCGCTGGTATTCCCGGATGACGTGGCGCGCATGGCCTTGTGTCCAGCAGCACTCGCGCGCCAGGCGTGCGGAAAACGAAAAGTCGGCCTCGATGTCGCCCGGATCGCTGGCCGCAATGCGCGCCCAGAGCTCGGGATCTTTCAATGCACAGTCTCCATCGGTCGGGCCGCACGCAATTTTGCGGCCGGTTTCAGATCGGTGAAGGCATGCTACCGAAGCCGGAAAGATTCGCGAAGAGGCGAGCGGGGAAACGCTTGATCGCTTGAAAAGGCTGGCCGTTTCCGGTCGCTTCGACCCGGGAATCGCAGCTGCATGTGCTGTATGGGGCGTGAAGTTTTCAAAATGTCGGTGGATGGATATCTTGCAGGCAAAGTTTCATCCACCTATATAGCGATCAAGCTTCGCGCCAAATCCAGACAAGTTCTTATGGCGCGTTGTCCGGGGCCAGCCCGGAACCCAAGTGAGAGGAGCCGGATAGACGCCTGAATGGGTCCTTCCGGTTTGCTAGAAAGAGAGGCTAAAAATGGCAAAGGTCATTGGTATCGACCTCGGCACGACCAATTCGTGCGTCGCCGTCATGGACGGCAAGGATTCCAAAGTCATCGAAAACGCAGAAGGCGCCCGCACCACCCCATCCATGGTGGCGTTCTCGGACGACGGTGAGCGTCTCGTTGGCCAGCCGGCAAAGCGCCAGGCTGTCACGAACCCGACCAACACCCTTTTCGCAGTGAAGCGCCTGATTGGTCGCCGCTACGATGATCCGACCGTCGGCAAGGACAAGAAGCTTGTGCCGTTCGAGATCGTCAAGGCCGACAACGGCGACGCGTGGGTGGAAGCGAACGGGGAAAAGTATTCTCCTTCCCAGGTCTCCGCGTTCATCCTTCAGAAGATGAAGGAAACGGCGGAAGGCTATCTCGGTGAAAAGGTCACCCAGGCGGTCATCACCGTCCCGGCCTACTTCAACGATGCCCAGCGTCAGGCCACCAAGGACGCCGGCAAGATCGCCGGTCTCGAAGTCCTGCGCATCATCAACGAGCCGACGGCGGCAGCGCTTGCCTACGGTCTCGACAAGAACGACGGCAAGACCATCGCGGTCTACGACCTTGGCGGCGGCACCTTCGACGTTTCCGTTCTGGAAATCGGCGACGGCGTCTTCGAAGTGAAGTCCACCAACGGTGACACGTTCCTCGGCGGTGAAGACTTCGACATGGTTCTGGTCGATTATCTTGCAGCCGAGTTCAAGAAGGACCAGGGCATCGATCTGAAGAACGACAAGCTCGCTCTGCAGCGCCTGAAGGAAGCTGCCGAGAAGGCCAAGATCGAACTGTCCTCGTCTTCCCAGACCGAAATCAACCTGCCGTTCATCACGGCCGATGCTTCCGGTCCGAAGCACCTGACGCTGAAACTGACCCGCGCGAAGTTCGAGTCGCTGGTCGATGATCTCGTCAAGCGTACGATCGAACCCATGAAGGCGGCCCTGAAGGACGCCGGTCTTGCCGCAGGCGAGATCGACGAAGTGGTTCTGGTCGGCGGCATGACCCGCATGCCGAAGATCCAGGAAACCGTGAAGACCTTCTTCGGCAAGGAGCCGCACAAGGGTGTGAACCCGGACGAAGTCGTGGCCATGGGCGCCGCGATCCAGGCGGGCGTTCTGCAGGGCGACGTCAAGGACGTTCTCCTGCTTGACGTCACCCCGCTGTCGCTCGGTATCGAAACCCTCGGCGGTGTCTTCACCCGTCTGATCGACCGTAACACGACGATCCCGACGAAGAAGGGCCAGGTGTTCTCGACCGCTGAAGACAATCAGACGGCCGTGACCATCCGCGTCTTCCAGGGTGAGCGTGAAATGGCTGCGGACAACAAGGTCCTCGGTCAGTTTGACCTGGTCGGCCTGCCGCCGGCACCGCGTGGCGTTCCGCAGATCGAAGTCACCTTCGACATTGACGCCAACGGTATCGTCAACGTGTCCGCGAAGGACAAGGGCACCGGCAAGGAACAGCAGATCCGGATCCAGGCGTCCGGCGGGCTCAGCGACTCCGACATCGATCAGATGATCAAGGACGCTGAATCTCACGCCGACGAGGACAAGAAGCGCAAGGAAATGGTGGAAGCCAGGAACCAGGCCGAGTCTCTTGTCCACTCCACGGAAAAGTCGCTTAAGGACTACGGCGACAAGGTTGCCGCAGAAGACAAGTCCGCGATCGAGGACGCTCTCGGTGCCCTGAAGACCTCGCTGGAAGGCGAAGATCTGGAAGACATCAAGGCCAAGACGCAGACCCTTGCCGAAGCTTCCATGAAGCTGGGTGAAGCCATGTATCAGGCTGCCCAGGCAGATGCGGAAGCCGAAGGTGGCGACGAAGCCAAGTCCGAGGCCGACGACGATGTCGTCGATGCCGACTTCGAGGAAGTCAAGGACGAGGACGACAAGAAGTCCGCATGATGCATGACCGCGGCCAGCCGAAAACCGGCTGGCCGTCAATTTCCCGGCGCCGGTTGCTTGCATGCCCGATGAAAAGGGCTCCTGTGCCCGGCGCTTTCGCCGTATTTGAGGAGGGAGAGTTCAGTTTGACGGAATTGACCGGATTGCACTTCTCCACCGGCGGCGCAACAACAAGACCGGAAGATCTTGATGTCGAAACGTGATTTCTACGAGGTGCTGGGTGTTTCGCGTGAAGCGGACGGAAAGACGCTGAAAAGCGCGTATCGCAAGATGGCGATGCAGTTCCACCCCGACCGTAACCCGGGCGACGCGGAAGCGGAAGCCAAGTTCAAGGAAGTCAACGAAGCCTACGATACGCTGAAGGACGAGCAGAAGCGGGCGGCTTACGACCGGTTCGGCCATGCGGCCTTCGAAAACGGTGGATTTGGCGGGCGCGGCGGTGCCGGCGCGCATGATTTCTCCTCCACCATGTCGGATATTTTCGAGGAATTCTTCGGCATGGGAGGCGGCGGTGGACGCCGCTCTGGCGGTCGCGAGCGCGGCGCCGACCTGCGCTACAATCTCGATATCACGCTGGAAGACGCCTATTCGGGCAAGACCGTCGAGGTCGAGGTGCCAACCAGCATCACCTGTGACACCTGTTCCGGATCCGGCGCCAAGCCGGGAACCAGCCCGACCACCTGCCGCACTTGCGGCGGAGCGGGCCGGGTGCGGGCAGCGCAGGGCTTCTTCACGCTGGAGCGGACCTGTCCGAGCTGTCAGGGTCGCGGTCAGGTCATCACCGACCCGTGCGACAGCTGTGGCGGCTCCGGCCGCAAGACGCAGGAGCGGACGCTGTCGGTGAATATCCCGGCCGGCATCGAAGACGGAACGCGTATCCGTCTTGCGGGCGAGGGCGAAGCGGGCGTGCGCGGTGGTCCGGCGGGCGATCTCTACATCTTCCTGTCGATCCGACCGCATGAGCTGTTCCAGCGCGACGGTGCCGACCTTTACTGCCGTGTGCCGATATCCATGTCGACGGCGACCCTCGGCGGCCAGTTCGACGTGCCGACCGTCGAAGGCGCGACCAGCAGGGTCAAGGTGCCCGAGGGCACGCAGACCGGAAAGCAGTTCCGGCTGCGCGGCAAGGGCATGCCGGTGATGCGGTCCAGCCAGCATGGCGACATGTATATTCAGGTGACGGTCGAAACGCCGACCAACCTGACAAAGCGCCAGCGAGAACTGCTCGCCGAGTTCGAGATGGAATCCTCCGGCGAAAATCACCCTGAATCCGCAGGGTTCTTTTCGAAGGTGAAGGACTTTATCGACAATCTCGGGGCATAAGGGGGCTCGGGCCATGGTAACACGCTGTATTTCCTCTTATATTCAAGCCGGTCACGGATGAGGTAAGATGCTGAAACGCAGTGGTGGTTCCCTTCGGGAAAAGTTTGCAAGGGCGGGCGGCGTGCGTGCCAAGGTCCTGGACGAGATGAAATTCATCCGGTCGTGGGCGCAGAACCCGCTTCGCACGGGCGCAGTGACCCCGTCCGGCCCGGATCTCGCAGCCAGGATGGCCTCCTTTCTCACCCCGCGTCCGCATTCGCAGGTGGTCGAGCTCGGCCCGGGAACGGGCGTGGTCACCAAGGCTCTTCTGGAGCGCGGTTTCGGCCACAAGCAGCTCAACCTGATCGAATACAGCCCGGATTTCTGCGCGCTTCTTGCACGCCGCTATCCGGGAATGAGTGTGCTGCAGGGCGATGCCTATGCACTTGGAAAGAGCCTGTCGCAGCATGGCGGGTTTCTGGAGAAAAGCTCTTCCGACGCTCCCGTGCTTGACGGGATCGTCTCCTCTCTGCCGCTGCTGACGCGCCCCGAACCGGTGCGAAAGGCGCTTCTGGCAGAAGCCCTGGAGCTTCTGAAGCCGGGCGCTCCCTTCATTCAGTTTTCCTATGGTCTGGCTGCACCGGTCAAACCGGACGGACCGGGCGTGGCCGTCCATAGTTCCGACTGGGTCTGGAAGAACCTGCCGCCCGCACGCGTCTGGGTCTACCGCAAGGGTCATTGATCCGCGTCCAGGTCTGTCGCCATACATATTTGAACATGATCGGGAGGCCTTGAATGAGAAATCCGAAAATACTCGTCTTTTCCGGCTCCACCCGAGGCGGCTCCTACAATCGCATGCTGGCTGCGCTCGCGGCAAAGCAGCTGGCGATCCTCGATGCCGACGTCACGCATGTCTCGCTGAAGGATTATGCGCTTCCGATTTATGACGGCGATCTCGAGGACAGCAGCGGCGTTCCGGAAAATGCCAGAAAGCTGCACAGGCTGTTCACCTCCCAGGATGCGGTCTTCATCGCCTGCCCGGAATACAACGCGGGCGTGACACCGCTTCTGAAAAACACGCTCGACTGGATCAGCCGCGTCAGCGATCCGAGCGATGCCTACAAGAACCGTATCTTCGCCCTCGGTGCGGCGTCCCCGGGAGGGTTTGGCGGCATGCGCGGGCTCATCGGAATGCGGACGATCCTCGAAGTCGGGCTCGGCGCATCGGTTCTGCCGCAAATGGTCGCGATCCAGAAGGCCGCAAACGCGTTTGACGAAAAGGGCAATCTCGTGGACGAGCGCGTGTCCGGGCAGCTTGAAAAGCTGACCGAAGCGCTGATCCGCACTGCACGGCTGCACATGGCGCGGTGACGTCGCCGGCAGTCCTTCGTGGCGGTTGGTCAGGGCGGCTCCCGGGCTCTACGCTTGGAAAAGCCGCAAATGCCGCCTACATAGAGCCTCGACGAATTCGAAAGCTTATGAGGAATAGATGAGCGAAACGCGCGAACCGGCCGTCTGGCACGGTACGACGATCATGATGGTGCGCAAGGGCGGCAAGGTCGTCATTGCCGGCGACGGTCAGGTCTCTCTCGGCCAGACGGTCATCAAACACACCGCCCGCAAGGTGCGGCCCCTTGCAAGGGGCGACGTGATCGCCGGCTTTGCCGGAGCGACCGCAGACGCCTTTACCCTGTTCGAACGGCTGGAAGCCAAGCTCGAGCAATATCCCAGTCAGCTGATGCGGGCCTGTGTCGAGCTGGCAAAGGACTGGCGGACCGACCGTTATCTGCGCCGGCTCGAGGCGATGATGCTGGTGGCCGACAAGAACGTTTCCCTGGTCCTGACCGGAACCGGCGACGTGCTGGAGCCGGAAGGGGGCATGATGGGCATCGGCTCCGGCGGCAACTATGCACTTGCCGCCGCCCGGGCGCTTGCCGAGACGGATTACGACGCCGAAAGCATCGCCCGCAAGGCCATGGCGGTTGCCGCCGAAATCTGCGTCTACACCAACAATTCCGTGACCGTCGAGACCCTCGATACGGTGGACTGAGGAACAATGATCTCGTTTCGCCCCGTCGTTCCGGCCGATCTCTCCGTCCTCGGGAAATGGATGGAAAGACCGCACTGGCGCGAGTGGTGGGGCGAACCGGAAACCGAACTGGGCTATGTCAGGGACATGATCGAGGGACGCGACACCACGCGCCCTTTCATCTTCATTGTAGACGGCGAGGACGCTGGTTACATCCAGGTCTGGTTCGTCAGGCACCAGTTGGGAACCCGATGGGTTGAAGAAAACCCCTGGCTGGAGTGGCTGCCGACAGACGCCGTTGGCGTTGATCTGTCGATCGCGGACAGCGAGCGGCTCTCCAGGGGGACGGGAACAAGAGTATTGCAGGAATTTGTCCGAAAGCTGCGGCAGGAAGGGCATCGGCGGATCATCATCGACCCCGACCCGGCTAACCTGCGGGCTGTCAGGGCCTACCGGAAAGCCGGATTTCAGGAGATCGAAAAACTCCCCGGAGAACCGGAAGATTGTCTGCTCATGGAACACAAAGTGACGGAAGGCGTGTCTGAAGAATGACCGATTTTTCTCCGCGTGAGATTGTTTCAGAACTGGATCGCTACATTGTCGGCCAGAAGGATGCCAAGCGCGCCGTGGCGATTGCCCTGCGCAACCGCTGGCGGCGTCAGCAACTGCAAGGCGACATGCGCGAGGAAGTTCTGCCGAAGAACATCCTGATGATCGGGCCGACGGGCGTCGGCAAGACGGAAATTTCCCGTCGCCTGGCAAAGCTCGCCAATGCGCCGTTCTCGAAGGTCGAGGCGACCAAATTCACCGAGGTCGGCTATGTCGGCCGCGACGTGGAGCAGATCATCCGCGATCTTGTGGAGGCGGGCCTGTCGCTCGTCCGCGACCAGAAGCGCGAGGCGGTCAAGGCCAAGGCGCATGTTCTGGCTGAAGAACGCGTGCTGGACGCACTGGTCGGCAAGAATGCCAGCCCGGCGACCCGCGACAGCTTCCGGACCAAGCTGCGCGACGGCGAAATGGACGATAAGGAAATCGAGGTGGAAGTCCGTGCCCAGGCGCAAATGCCCAGCTTCGATCTTCCGGGCATGCCGGGCGCCAGCGTTGGCGTGATGAACGTGTCGGATCTTCTCGGCAAGGCCTTCGGCGGTCAGACCAAGACCAAGCGCACCACGGTCAAGGAAAGCTACGATCTCCTCATCAACGAGGAATCCGACAAGCTGCTCGATGAGGACAAGCTGGCTGAGGACGCCATCTCGCTGGTGGAGAACTCAGGGATCGTCTTCCTGGACGAGATCGACAAGATCTGCGCGCGCGAAGGCCGTTCCGGCGGCGATGTTTCCCGCGAAGGCGTCCAGCGCGACCTGCTGCCTCTGATCGAGGGCACGGTGGTTTCCACCAAGCACGGCCCGGTCAAGACCGACCACATCCTCTTCATTGCATCGGGCGCGTTCCATGTGGCGAAACCCTCCGACCTTCTTCCGGAGCTTCAGGGCCGCCTGCCGATTCGCGTCGAGCTGAGGGCCCTGACGAAGGAGGACTTCCGCGCCATCCTGACTGAGCCGGAAGCCAGCCTGATCAAGCAGTATATTGCCTTGATGAAGACGGAAGATCTGGAGCTGTCTTTCACCGACGACGCGATCGAGGAAATCGCCTCCGTTGCTGTCGACCTCAACTCGTCTGTCGAGAACATCGGCGCGCGCCGGTTGCAGACCGTCATGGAGAGGATCCTCGATGAGATCTCGTTCACGGCGCCTGACCGAGGCGGTGAGGCGGTCGAGATCACCGGTGAGTTCGTCCGGGAAAATATCGGCGATCTCGCCAAGAACGTCGATCTGTCGAAGTTCATTCTTTAGGGGCGCGGCCCCGGGCCTTCTGTCCGCCCAGGACGAACGGCCCTGCAAAGACGTGCGGCGGACAGCTTCCGCCGCACCATTCCCCGGTCAGATCCGCCCCGGCATTTCGCCGCCGATCATGTCGAGTTCGACGCGGTTGCGACCGTTGTTCTTGGCAAAGTAGAGCTGCTTGTCGGCCTGGCGATAGAGGTCCCTGAAGCTCAGGGTCTCTTTGAAAATGATGCCGCCGATGCTGATGGAAAGTGGATGCGGCCGGTCTTCGGGCTGGAATTTCAGGCTGTCGATCGCCGCTCTCATGGTCTCCGCGGTCCGCGAGACCTGCTCCGGCAATTTGCCCGGCAGGAAGATGGCGAATTCTTCTCCGCCAAGACGGCCGGCAAGGTCGGTGTCGGTCAGCGTCGAACGGATTGTTCGCGCAATCAGCTTAAGCGCATCATCGCCGATATCATGTCCGAAGGTGTCGTTGATACCCTTGAAGTGATCGACGTCGATGACAAGCAGGGCATCGGTCGGACGCTCGGCGATCTTTGCCATGCGCTCGATATAGCCCTCGACGACTTCGCCGAAGGCGCGCCGGTTCAGCATGGATGTCAGGCTGTCAGTCGCGGCAAGTTCGGCGAGTTCCCGATGCGCGATCGAAAGTTGCCGCATCTTGTTCAGGAGAATGAAGAAGAACGGCGGCGCGACCAGAAGCGGAATGATGAGATTCTTGATCGGATCGCTGCCCCAGCGCCATGTCAGCGTCGACAAGGAAAAGCTGTCCACGGCAAACGCGACGGCGATACAGAATGCCGTTCCGCCTGCGGTCAGTGCATAGACGCGCGCTGGTCCTGTCGCGGACCAGTCAATATGCCGCATGGCGTATCTCCACATGCTCTCGGCCAATGGCATCTTAATATGGCGCAGCTGGTGCAGGAGTCGAGGTCTCGGGAGGCTGTGATCAGCGGAAATTAGCCGCTTGCGATGCGCCCTGACCGGTGGCAGCATGCGCCCATGGTAGCTATTCGAAAAAGCAACGAGGAAGGCCACCGCCGGAAGTTTCTGGTCGTGGTCGATGAAACGCCCGAGTGCGACAGGGCGATCGTATATGCAGCCAAGCGGGCGGCCAGGACCGGGGGTGTCGTCACTCTGGTCTTCATCATTGCCCCGGGCGATTTCCAGCACTGGCTCGGTGTCGAGGACATCATGCGCGCCGAAGCCCAGGAAGAGGCTGAAAATGCCCTTGCAAAGGCGGCGGAGCGGATCCGGTCCGTGGCACGAACCGAACCGGAGAGCGTCATCAGGGAAGGGACGAAAGCGGAAGAGATCCTTGAACTGATCGAGGCGGACGCGGATATCGCAATCCTGATTCTTGCCGCGAGTTCGGGAAACGAGGGGCCGGGGCCGCTTGTGTCTTCCATCGCCGGCAAGACCGCGGGCACATTCCCGATTCCGGTGACCATTGTTCCCGGCAATCTGGATGATGATTCGATCGCGGCGCTTGCCTGATGCACGCCTGAGCCTGTGCCTCCTTGCATGAAGACCGGTCCGCGACGCGAGCGTTCATCTTCATTTACGGGTTCACACTCAGGAATAAATCCCCAATTCCGCTGCCGGCGGTTGATCGCGCGGCGAAGAAACCTATCTAGTTTTTAACGGTTCCAAACTTGCCCCGGATGGGTTAGTAAAGATCCATCGGCGTTTTGCGATGAAGGAGAGGCGCAGGATGCTGCCGACGAGGGCGCGTTGAATTTGCGCAAGGACAAAGCAAATGTTCATTCAAACTGAAGCGACACCGAACCCGGCGACGCTGAAATTTCTGCCCGGACGGGTGGTTCTGCCGGAAGGCACCTACGATTTCCGCTCAAGGGCGGATGCGGCCACGTCGCCGCTGGCGCAGAAGCTTTTCGATGTCCCTGGCGTCGTCGCAGTCTTTTTCGGCCATGACTTCGTCACGGTGACCAAGGACGATACGGACTGGCAGCACATGAAGCCGGCCATCCTCGGCGTGATCATGGAACAGTTCATGTCCGGCCAGCCGGTCATGGCGACCGGCGAAGCCGAGGACATCGAGGACGGCGAGTTCTTTGAAACGAGCGATGCCGAAACCGTCAGCACCATCAAGGAGCTTCTGGAAACCCGGGTGCGCCCCGCGGTTGCCCAGGACGGCGGCGACATCACCTTCAAGGGCTTCAAGGAAGGCATCGTCTACCTGTCGATGCGCGGCGCCTGTGCGGGCTGCCCGTCGTCGACGGCGACCCTGCAGCACGGCATCCAGAACCTTCTGCGCCACTTCGTGCCGGAAGTTCAGGAAGTCCGTCCGATCTGATCCGGATTTCAAGAGAAACTTTAAATGGCCCGGCGGTATCGTCGGGCCGTTTTTATTTGAGCGAGACCCAGTCAGGGACTTTCGCTTTTTCAGCGCCTTCCAGCGTGCTCGGTACTGAAGTCTGAGACTGCACGCGCCGATACGGTTGCCGGGGAAAAGCTTGTCAGATCTGACAAGTGGAGAAACGGTCGCTCGCGGCAAATGCGATCAATGCGTTCGAGATTTCCTCAGATTGGCGCATTTCAAACCAGCAGACCGTGTGAAACACAAGCCCGCCTTTGGACTTAGGTCCAAAGCGCGGCTCGACTTTCGCGGTCAGCCGGGGTAGGTCGTCTACTCGAAAAAAACTCCATCCGGTTCCCCATGCGCGTTCTCGCCATCGACACGTCTCTTGCCAATTGCGCCGCCGCTGTCCTCGACAACGGGGCCGATACCGCTTGCTTTGAGGAAGTGGGCGAGGAAATCGGCCGGGGCCATGCAGAGCGGCTGATGGACATGATCGGAGAGGTCATGGCGGAAGCCTCCACCGCCTTTTCGGATCTCGACCGGGTCGTGGTCACGGTCGGGCCGGGCAGTTTCACGGGGCTTCGTGTGGGGCTTTCCGTTGCGCGCGGTTTCGGTCTGGTGCTCGGCAAACCGGTCGTCGGCATCACGACGCTGGCCGCCATCGCGCGGGCGGCGGCACCGAGTGACGGTGGTGCGGATCTTCTCGTTGCGCTGACCGGCAAGGGCGAAGAGGTCTATTGCCAGCAATTTACCGCCGATGGCGAGGTGTGCGGTGATGCCGGTGTGCGGACCTTGTCCGACCTTGCGAATTGCCTGCCCCGAGGCATAAGATTGGCAGGCTCGGCGGCCGAAAGCGTCGCCGGGAAACTGGGGGCAGCGCCGGAGCAGATCGTTTCCCGCTGCGGTTTTCCCGGTATCCGCGACGTCGCGGAGCTGGGACTGACGGCGGATCCGGCACGGTCGTCGCCCTCACCGCTGTATCTGCGGCCGCCTGATGCGAGCCCGCAGACAAGGGGAAGGATTGAGCGGCAATGAGTTTCTGGTGGTTCTGGACCCAGCCCCCCGTCGTTGAAGAGGCGCTGGACGAGGATCTGCCCAAGATTGCCGACATCCACTCAGCCTCCTTCAAGCACAGCTGGAACACGCAGGAACTAGCGCGTATGAAGGCGCAGGACGGGACGATCTTTCTCGTTGCCCGCCGCGCCAGCCCCTATGGCACCAGGGCGCCGCTCGGCTTTCTCGTTCTGCGCATGGCGGCAGACGAGGCGGAGGTGATCACCGTTGCGGTGTCTCCCCGACAGCGGGGACGCGGCATCGGCAAGAAGCTCATGGAAGCAGGGCTTCGGCGCCTTTACAGAGAACGCTGCAAGCACCTGTTTCTGGAAGTGGATGCGGCCAATGAAACCGCGGTTCTTCTCTACCGAAGCCTCGGTTTCAAGGAAGTCGGCCAGCGCAAGGGCTATTACAGCGCCAGTGGAGGAGACGGGACTGCGCTTGTCATGCGCATCGATCTTCGCTAAGCGCATGGATGAATTTGCGCAATGAAGAGCAACCGGGCCGCATCGCTATGACCGAAGAACGGCAGTCAGCCCTGGCGGAAATGTGCATGGCCAAGGGCATGCGCATGACCGAGCAGCGGCGCGTGATCGCCTCCGTGATCGAACAGGCGTCCGACGACCATCCGGATGTCGAGGAACTCTACCGCCGTGCGGTCGCCATCGATCCGGGCATTTCCATTTCCACGGTTTACCGCACCGTCAAGCTTTTCGAAGATGCCGGCATGATCGAACGGCATGACTTCCGCGACGGGCGCTCGCGCTATGAGGCCGTGCCGGACGAGCATCACGACCACCTGATCGATCTGCGCAGCGGACAGGTCATCGAATTCCGCAGCGAGGAAATCGAGGCGCTTCAGGAATTCATCGCCCGCAAGCTCGGCTACAAGCTTGTCGACCACCGGCTGGAGCTTTACGGAATTCCGCTGCAGCCGGAAAGAAAAGAACCTGACGATGGCTGAGCTCAAGGCGGGGCTGATCATTTTTGTGCTGGCCATCGTATCGCTGGTACTCATTCCCCTTCAATGGATCGCGGTCCGGTTCGGCCTGAGCATGCGGCGAAAGCTGCCGCAGATCTGGCACCGCATCGCAACGCGCCTCGTCGGCATCAGGATTGTCGAGGTTGGGAGCCCGGCAGCGGACCGGCCGCTGCTGATCGCCGCAAATCACGCCTCCTGGGTCGATATCACGGTCATCGGTTCGCTGATGCCGCTGTCCTTCATCGCCAAGTCCGAAGTCTCCGGCTGGCCGATCTTCGGCCTCTTGGCGAAGCTTCAGCGCACGGTTTTCGTCAACCGCACCCGCAGGTCGCAGACCGGACAGGTGGCCGATGCGATCGCCCGGCGGATGGAAGAGGGCGATGCCATGGTTCTTTTCGCGGAAGGAACCTCCAATGACGGCAACCGGGTTCTGCCCTTCCGCTCGGCGCTTCTGGGCGCCGCGACGCGCGCGGCCGGAAAGGAGGCCTCGAAGGTCTGGGTCCAGCCGCTGTCCGTTGCCTACCAGGGCTTTTACGGTCTGCCCATGGGGCGGGCGCACCGCCCGCACGTGGCCTGGTACGGCGACATGGAGTTGCCGGGTCATCTGTGGGGCATCTTCACCCACGGCGCGCTTGACGTGACGGTGCGCTGGGGCGAGCCGGTACTGGTCGAACGCGAGACGGATCGCAAGGAACTGACGCGCCGGCTGGAGCACGAAGTGCGTGCCATGACGCTCTCCTCGCTCATGCAAAGGCCTGTCGAGGTGGAAGAAACGCAAGAAGACGACGATTCGGGTGACGAGGATCGAATCGAGTTCTTCTCAAATGACGAAAAAACCGCTAAAGCTGGCGCCTGAATTTTGAAGAGCTGCCGCGGCAGGCTGCTGGCGGGATCAGGCGGATGACAGCTGCCCCTATGCGCGGAGCGTCAGGCCCACACAATCAGGACATACCGGCCGTCTCAGGGCGGCCATGAGGAGCTTATGAAGAGCCGCCCGGAAGCACAGCAAGATACGACACCATCAGCCGTTTCGGCCTTGAGCGAAAAGACGTCCGGAACCGGAAGCAACACGCGCAAGGTTTTTGTGCGCACCTATGGCTGTCAGATGAACGTCTATGACAGCGAGCGCATGACGGATGTCCTGGCGCCCCAGGGCTACAGCACGACCGAAACCCTGGAAGATGCCGATCTCGTCATTCTGAACACGTGCCATATTCGCGAAAAGGCGGCTGAAAAGGTCTATTCGGAGCTTGGCCGTATCCGCAAGGTCAAGGAAGAGCGCGCCCGCAACGGCCGCGACATGATGGTCGGTGTCGCCGGCTGCGTGGCGCAGGCCGAAGGCGAGGAGATCTCCAGGCGGGCACCGATCGTCGATCTCGTGGTCGGTCCGCAGAGCTATCATCAGCTTCCCGCCCTTCTGGACAAGGCACGGGCCGGCAATCGGGTCGTCGAGACGGAATTCGACATCGAGGCGAAGTTTGACCACCTGTCCGAAGGCGCGCAAAAGCCGGTGCGCAGCCGTGCGCCGTCGGCGTTCCTGACGGTTCAGGAAGGCTGCGACAAGTTCTGCACCTTCTGCGTCGTGCCCTACACCCGCGGCGCGGAAGTGTCGCGCTCCGTCGCGCAGATCGTCGAGGAGGCCGAGCGCCTGGCCGCTTCCGGGGTCCGCGAGATCACGCTGCTCGGCCAGAACGTCAACGCCTATCACGGCGAGGCGGCCGATGGCGCGACCTGGGGGCTTGCGCGTCTGCTGCGCCGCCTGTCCGAGATCGACGGCCTTGACCGGCTGCGCTACACGACCAGCCATCCGCGCGATATGGACGACGACCTGATCGACGCCCATCGGGACCTCAAGAGCCTGATGCCCTATCTGCACCTGCCGGTGCAGTCCGGCTCGGACAAGATCCTGAAGGCGATGAACCGGCGTCACACGCGCGACGACTATTTCCGCCTGCTCGATCGCATTCGCGCGGCGACACCCGACATTGCGCTTTCCGGCGATTTCATCGTCGGGTTTCCGGGCGAAACGGACCAGGACTTCGAGGACACGATGGACCTGATCCGGCGGGTCGGTTACGGCTCTGCCTTCTCGTTCAAATACAGCCAGCGACCCGGAACGCCGGGCGCGACGATGGACGACCAGGTGCCCGAAGACGTGAAATCGGCACGGCTGGCCGAACTGCAGGCTCTCGTGAGCGAGCAGCAGAAAAGCTTCAATGCGTCCCGGATGGGCATGACCTGCGACGTCCTTCTGGAAAAGAAGGGACGCAACGCCGGCCAGCTTGTCGGAAAGTCGCCCTGGCTGCAGCCGGTGCAGCTCGACGCGCCGGAAAGCATGATCGGCACGATACAAGCGGTGGAAATCGTAGACATCGGCTCTAATTCGCTGTTCGGCAAGCTCGTTGCCGGGCAAGATGATAGAGCTTTTTCCGGGCCCATCCCGGCCACGGCCGTCTAGGGTGCGGACACACTCTCAGGGAGACGTCATTTGACGCGCGACAGCCAATCTTTTTCCCGCAAGTCTTCGGAGCAATCCTCAGCTGCCGCGTCGGACATGACGCATATCGTCCTGGCATTTGAAGACAACCGGCTGATTGGCGACCTGTTCGGGCAATTCGACCAGAACCTGGCGCTGATCGAGCAGCGGCTCGGCATTGATGCGGTCGCCCGCGGAAACCAGGTGACGCTCAAAGGATCGCAGGTGAGCTGCACCCAGGCCCGAACCGCGCTGGAGGCTCTCTACCAGCGTCTCCTTCAGGGCCAGGAAATCCATCCGGGCGACGTGGACGGCGCACTGCGCATGGCAGCCGCTTCCGAAGCCCAGCTGCCGCTGCCGACGTTGGAGCCCAAGTCCCGGCTGGCCTTCGCCCAGATCGCGACGCGCCGCAAGACGATCGTCGCCCGCACACCGACCCAGGATGCCTACATCAGGGCCATGGACCGGGCCGACCTCATCTTCGGCACCGGCCCTGCCGGAACCGGCAAGACCTTTTTGGCCGTGGCCTATGCCGCGGCGCTGCTCGAGCGGGGCGATGTTGCCCGGCTCATCCTGTCTCGTCCGGCCGTGGAGGCCGGCGAGCGCCTCGGCTTTCTGCCGGGCGAAATGAAGGACAAGGTCGATCCGTATCTTCGGCCGATCTACGACGCGCTCTACGAGATGATGCCTGCGGAAAAGGTCGATCGCGGCCTGCAGTCCGGCATGATCGAGGTCGCGCCGCTCGCCTTCATGCGCGGCCGGACGCTTTCGAATGCGGTCGTTCTCCTCGACGAAGCGCAGAACACCACGTCCATGCAGATGAAGATGTTCCTGACCCGTCTGGGCGAAGGCTCCAAGATGATCGTCACCGGCGATCCGAGCCAGATCGACCTGCCCTCAGGACAGAAGTCCGGTCTTCGCGAAGCGCTGGGGCTCCTGACGGATATTCAGGACGTCGCGCATATACGGTTCACCGAGACGGACGTCGTTCGTCACGAGCTTGTCGGCAGGATCGTTACGGCGTATGACAACGCCTCGCGCGAGGAATCGGAAGCGCGCGAGCGACGCTACAACGAGCGTCAGCGCAATCTGGAGGTCGACAGCCGGTCACCGCGTTCGCGCGAAGCGGCCACGACCTGAGCGCCGAAGATGGATGAAGGATCCTGTGCCTGACCCTCTGCCGGAAGGCTTACATATTGACGTATCGGTCGAGGCCGGCGATTGGCTTGCGGAAGAGCAGCTGACGGAATTGGCGGACAAGGCCATTGCGGCAGCCTTGTCAGCGGTCGAGCTGGACGTCGTGCCGGGGAGCGAAGTGTCGCTCCTGTTCACGGACGACGAAAGCATCCGGGTCCTCAATCACAAATGGCGGGACAAGGACAAGGCGACAAACGTCCTGTCCTTCCCCGGCAGCACTCCGCAAGAGGACGTCTATGGTCCTCTTCTTGGAGATATCGTCTTCGCGTACGAAACGGTCAGGCGCGAAGCCCGGGAATTGGGAATTGAATTTTCCGATCACCTTACCCATCTGACTGTTCACGGTTTGCTTCATCTTTTTGATTACGATCATCAGGATGACGACGAAGCGGAGCTGATGGAAAGCCTGGAGAGAACGATTTTGGCCTCTATCGGCATCGATGATCCTTATTCGGACCGGCCTCTTGTGGCGGACGGCGAATAAATGGCATCATGGGGCACAAGGTTCTTATTTTTGATAGATGATGAGCGCAGTTGAACCTCAAAGTCCGGCGGGCAGTCCCAGGGACACCGGAGCCGGACAATCCACGGAAGTGGAAGACCCGCAACAGATAAAGCCGCAGCGATCTGCGGCCTTCCTGGAAAATCTCAAACGCGTCTTGCGCTTGGGCCGGCAAACGTCGACCTTGCGCGAGAACCTGCAGGACGAACTCGCGCGCGAGGGCAGTGGCGACACGACCTTCTCTCCCGAGGAGCGGATGCTGCTCGGCAATATTCTGCGCTTGCGTGAATTGCGGGTAGATGACGTCATGATCCCGCGCGCCGATATCGACTCGGTCGATATCGGAACGAGCCTGAGCCGGGTCATGGAAATGTTCCAGACCAGCGGCCATTCGCGCATGCCGGTTTATGAAGACACGCTCGACGACCCGAGGGGCATGATCCACATCAAGGACCTGATGGCCTATATCGCCGCCCGCGGCGCCGAGGCTCGTTCCTTGGGTGCTCCGGATCTTGCCGATGGCGCGGCGAATGGCGAGGACACCAGCGAGGCGGAGGCTGATCAGCCGGCGCGCGCGGGTCACAACCACCCGGATCTGGATCTCTCCTCCGTCGATCTTTCCACGACGCTCAAGGAAACCGATCTGCTGCGCGAACTTCTGTTCGTGCCACCGTCAATGCCCGCAACGGACCTGATGGCCAAGATGCAGGCCGGGCGCATCCAGATGGCGCTGGTGATCGACGAATACGGCGGAACCGACGGGCTTGTCTCCCTTGAGGATCTTGTCGAGGAAGTCGTCGGCGACATCGAGGACGAGCACGACGAGGATGAAGAGGCGATGCTGGCATCGGCCGGTGACGGTGTCTGGATCGCCGATCCGCGCCTCACTCTCGAGGATCTCGACGAGGCACTCGGCACCGACCTCACCGAAGGCGAGATCTCCGAGGATGTCGATACGCTTGGCGGTCTGCTGTATTTCTCCGTCGGCCGGGTTCCGGTCCGCGGCGAGCTTCTGCTTGTCCCGGACGAGGTCCCGGGCTTCGAATTCGAGGTCATGGACGCCGACCCCAGACGGATCAAGCGCCTCAAGATCCGCCGCCGGCGCGCCGATGCGCGGCCGCAGGATCTTCGCCGGCGTCCGAAGCGCCCCTATGGTCCCGTAAATGGCACCACGCAGGAAACGGATGGCGAAACCGGGCGCACTACCTCTGCAAACGGCAAGTCTTAGCGCGCTGCAGGGTCGGTTTGGGCCGATTGCCCCTTGACCGACCCTTCGTCAGCCGACAATTCTCCCGGCCAGGACCATTCTTCCCTTGCGTGCACGGCGTTGCGGGTTGAGGCATGGCCTTGTTCTTTTTCGCGCGCAGGCTGCGGCCGTCCGGCTGTGAGGCCAAAGGGTTCCGCCGGGAGATAAATCTGACATGAACTGGGTGCTGCAGCGGCTGTCAGGCCTGCCGAACACGTTTCTTCTCGCCTGGGGATGGCGGCGGCGTCTTCTGTGTGTGCTCGCCGGCGGCGTCACCGCTCTTTCGCTGCCGCCCTACGACTTGAGTTTCCTGCTCCCTCTGACCTTTTCAAGCCTCGTCTGGCTGCTGGATGGCGCGCTGGAGCCGGGCGAGGGCAGGAGGATGGCAAGGCTGCGGACCGGCTTTTCCCTGGGCTGGCTCTTTGGCTTCGGATATTTTCTTGCCGGATTATGGTGGATCGGCTCGGCCTTTCTGGTCGAGGCGGATCGTTATGCCTGGATGATGCCCTTTGCCGTCTTTGCCATGCCCGTGGGGCTTGCGCTCTTCACCGGGCTCGGCACGGCGCTCGCGGCCCTGGTCTGGAACGATCGCTCCCAGCGTATTCTGTTCCTTGCCGCAGGCCTCACACTTTCCGACTGGCTGCGTGGGCATGTCTTGACCGGCTTTCCCTGGAACGCCTTCGGCTACGGTGTTTCGCAGTCGCTCGTCCTGTCTCAGGTCGCAAGCCTCGTCGGCATCTATGGTCTGAGTTTCCTGGTCGTTGCGATCAGCTCGGCCCCGGCCACATTGGCCGACAGCAGGCCGCTTTCGAAGCGGCTCGTGCCCGTCACCTCTGCCATAGCCGTCCTCGTCGCCGTTGCAGTTTTCGGTGCTGTCAGGCTTTCGTCAAACGAGACCCAGTACGAAGACCTCGACATCAGGATCGTCCAGCCTTCCATCGACCAGCAGGACAAATGGCGCCCGGAGCTGAAGGACGAGATCTTCCAGACTTATCTGGACATGACCGAAGTGCCTCTCGGCGGCAGTGCCCGCGTGGGCAACGACAGGCTGGTCGTCTGGCCGGAGTCCGCGGTTCCCTTCCTGCTTACGCTGGAACCGGGGGCTCTCTTTCGAATCGGGCAGGCGCTCGGAGAAAACGCGGAGCTTGTCACCGGCGCAAATCGCGGGGAGGCGGGTGCCAACGGCCCGAACTACTTCAACAGCGTCTATATGGTGGAGAACGACGGAACCGTTTCCGCTATCTACGACAAGGTCCGGCTGGTACCCTTCGGCGAATACCTTCCTCTACAGTCACTTCTGGAACAAACAGGGCTCTCGAGCCTAGCGGGCCCTTTCCAGGGTTTCACGCCAGGGTATCGCAAAAAAGCTCTCACGACGGCTGGTGGCATCAAATTTCAACCTTTGGTTTGCTATGAAGCCATATTTCCAGGTTCTACTCTGACTGGCAAAGACAGGCCTTCGTTCTTGTTAAATGTAAGTAATGATGCGTGGTTTGGTCGCACCCCCGGTCCGTACCAGCATCTCGCTCAGGCACGCATGCGAGCTATCGAGACGGGATTGCCGATGGTGCGTGCAGCAAATACAGGCATCTCGGCAATCATAGATGGTAAAGGCGAAGTAATTGAAAAAATGCGCGTTTTCCGAAGGGGCGTGATTGATGGAAAACTTCCGGCAAGATTAGATACAACTTTTTATGGAAGATTTGGTGATGTCCCGCTTTTGATTATTTGGGTTGCACTTGTAATTTTTACCGGTATGTCAGGATACAACCGGTACTCGCCTTTAAATTGATAATTTTTGTTTGAGTTGCGTGACGGAAGTGTGATAAAACCGTGAAACAGCTGATTGAAAGCTGATTCATGTACAAGTGAAGGGTTGCGGGCAAACTTCGATCTCGGAAAATTCAGTGGGATGATTTTCGGAGAGCTTGTGCAAACGATGTCGAGCGGGAAACGCCGCAAGAAAAAAGAAAGAGTGACGCAGATGCCCAGTAAGAAGTCTCCTAATCCTATTGATATTCACGTCGGCAGCCGTGTCCGCCTGAGGCGGATGATGTTGGGAATGAGTCAGGAAAAGCTAGGTGAAAGCCTGGGCATCACGTTCCAGCAGATTCAGAAGTATGAAAAGGGGACGAACCGAATCGGCGCGAGCCGTCTGCAGCACATCGCGACGGTTCTGAAAGTTCCGGTTTCCTTCTTCTTCGAGGATGCGCCTGGCACTCCGGAAGAAGCAGAAGGCTTCGGAGAAACCCAGCCGACCTCCTATGTCGTCGATTTTCTCTCCTCATCCGAGGGCCTGTCGCTGAACAAGGCATTCGTGCGGATCGAGGACCCGAAAGTCCGGCGCCGGATCGTTGATCTTGTCCGTTCGCTTGCCGGCGACGAGTGACAAAATTGCATACCGCGCTTGACGCGGCGAAGAACTTCTAAGATTGATGCAATAGAAGCGGCGGGGGTTTTCGCCGCTTCTGTCATATTCATTCCCAGAAGGACGATCGCCAATGGCACGTCAGAATTATCTCTTTACATCTGAATCCGTGTCCGAAGGACACCCTGACAAGGTTTGCGACCGTATCTCCGATGCTGTCGTCGACGCATACCTCAAGGAAATGCCGGAGGCCCGCGTGGCCTGCGAAACGCTTGCGACCACCAATCGCATCGTCATCGCCGGGGAGACCCGCGGCCCCGATACCATCACCAGTGACTACATCGCCCATCTCGCCCGCATGGCCGTCAGGGACATCGGCTACGAGCAGGACGGTTTCCACTGGGAAAACTGCGACATCTCCGTCCATCTTCACGCCCAGTCGGCCCATATTGCACAGGGTGTCGACGCCGGCGGCAACAAGGACGAGGGTGCCGGAGACCAGGGCATCATGTTTGGTTACGCGTGCCGCGAAACCGACGAACTGATGCCCGCACCGATCCTCTATTCGCACAAGATCCTGAAAACACTGGCGGAAGTCCGCAAGTCCGGCAAGGAGCCGGTCCTCGGACCCGACGCAAAGAGCCAGGTGACCGTGCGCTATGAAAACGGCAAGCCTGTCGGCGTGACCTCCATCGTGCTGTCGACCCAGCACCTGGATCCCTCCCTCACGTCCGAAGACATCCGCAGGATCACCGAGCCGTATATCCGGTCTTCGCTTCCCGAAGGCTGGATCGTCGACGACTGTGTCTGGCACATCAATCCGACCGGTGCATTCGTGATCGGCGGCCCCGATGGCGACGCCGGCCTGACAGGCCGCAAGATCATCGTCGATACCTATGGCGGTGCCGCCCCGCACGGCGGCGGCGCCTTCTCCGGCAAGGACCCCACAAAGGTTGACCGCTCGGCTGCCTATGCCTCGCGCTATCTTGCCAAGAACGTGGTTGCCGCCGAGCTGGCGGATCGCTGCACCATTCAGCTCTCCTACGCAATCGGCGTTGCAGACCCGCTTTCGGTCTATGTCGATCTGCATGGAACCGGCCGGTGTGACGAAGCCAAGCTGGAAAAGGCGCTGCGGGAAGTCATGGGGCTCAGCCCCCGCGGCATCCGCGAGCATCTCAAGCTCAACAATCCGATCTATGAGCGTACGGCAGCCTACGGCCATTTCGGTCGTGAGCCGGATGCCGACGGTGGCTTCAGCTGGGAAAAGACCGATCTGGTTGACCAGCTCCGCCCGCTTGCCGGATAAGAGAGCGCCAGTCTGAAAGACCGGACGAACCTGACCATGATCGCCGGCCGCTGGCCGGCGATCTTCTGTTTGAAACTGTTGCTTCCATGATCGACCGCTACGAAGGTTCCTTTTACGGCCGCCGCAAGGGCAAGCCGCTGAGCCCGCGCCGTGAGGCGCTGATGGAAAATGAATTGCCGCGCCTTGGTCTGAACCTTGATGCGCCCCCTCCGGCGGATCTGAAGGATCTGTTTTCGGCCGATGTCGATACCATCTGCCTGGAGGTCGGGTTCGGCGGCGGCGAGCATTTGCTCCACCGCGCCCGCACTGAGCCGCGCACCGGCTTCATCGGTGTCGAGCCTTTCGTCGGCAGCATGGCCAAGGTCGTGACTGCCGTTTCCGAGGAAGAGTTCGCAAACATCCGTCTCTACGACGACGATGCGATCAATCTGCTCGACTGGTTGCCGCCGGCGTCCATAGACCTGGCCTATCAGCTTTATCCGGACCCCTGGCCCAAGAAGCGCCATTGGAAGCGCCGGTTCATCAATGAGCAGAACCTGACACGCTATGCCCGCGTCATTCGCCCGGGCTGCGAGTTCCGCTTTGCCAGTGACATCGACACCTATGTCGACTGGACCCTGCGCCATTGCCACGAGCATCCGGACTTCGAATGGACCGCGCAGACGGCCTCCGACTGGAAGACCCCCTGGGCGGGCTGGCCGGGCACGCGCTATGAGGCCAAGGCGATCCGCGAGGGCCGTATCGGCCGGTATCTGACCTTCAAAAGGCGCTGAAACCGGCGGCTTCGGCGCTCCGGTTAACTTCTTTGCGCGGAATCTGCCCCGGGCTCTTGCCTTGGCGCCCCCTTTGGCGTTATACAGCCGGTGTTTCACCTCAAGTGGCTGATCAGGCATTTTGAGAGTGGGCCCACCGGGGACCCGCTCTTTTTTGTTTAGCTACAGTCCCGAAGCGAACCGAACAACAGCAGGGTTGCCCCTAATGTAAATCCACAGCAAGGCGCATCTTTTGCTTGAAAGTCGAGCAAGGCGTAAACAGGAGCCAGGTTTGAGCGAACACGAGCCGAGAATTGTAACGGAACAGGGCCTTGATGCCCGTGTTGCCGCAATTGTTGAACCGGTCATCGAGGACCTCGGTTATCGTCTTGTGCGCACCCGGATCAGCGCGGCCAACGGATGCACGCTGCAGATCATGGCGGAACGCCCTGACGGCACCATGACCGTCGAGGATTGCGAGACCGTCAGTCGGGCCGTTTCTCCGGCCCTCGACGTGGAAGACCCGATCAACCGGGCATATCATCTTGAAGTTTCATCCCCGGGCATCGACCGCCCGCTGGTGCGGGCCGGCGATTTCGAACGCTGGGCCGGTCACGAGCTGAAGGTCGAGATGGCGGTCCTGCAGGACGGCCGCAAACGCTTCCGCGGCATGCTGCTGGGCGCTGAAAACGGCCAGGCCAAGCTGCGCCTGCCGGATGCTCCCGAAGGCGAAAGCGACACGGTAGAGCTTCCGCTCGCCGACATCGGCGAAGCCAAACTCGTTCTGACCGACGAACTGATCACCGCGGCGCTTCAGGCCGAAAAGGCGGCGCTTGCCGCCCGGGGACAGGAAGACGGGCTGACACAGGATAACTCGCCGAACTAGGCCTCGCGCCGGACGGCAAAGAAGAAACGCGCCCGACTGGGTTCAACGGCGCAATAGGAGTGGAAAATGGCAATCAGCGCGAACCGTTTGGAGCTGCTGCAAATCGCTGACGCTGTCGCACGGGAGAAGTCGATCGACCGGATGATCGTCATCAATGCGATGGAAGATGCGATCCAGAAGGCGGCCCGCTCCCGCTACGGCACCGAAACCGAAGTTCGCGCCGAGATCAATCCGAAGACTGGCGACATCCGTCTTCAGCGCCTTCTCCAGGTCGTCGAGCACGTCGAGAACATTTCCACCGAGATCGCCCTGACCGATGCGCAGGCGCGCAACCCGGAAGCAAATCTTGGTGACTTCATCGCCGAACCGCTGCCGCCGCTCGACTTTGGCCGGATCGCGGCTCAGTCCGCAAAGCAGGTTATCGTGCAAAAGGTGCGCGAAGCAGAGCGCGACCGCCAGTACGACGAATACAAGGACCGCGTCGGCGAAGTCATCAACGGCGTCGTCAAGCGGGCCGAATACGGCAACGTCATCGTGGATCTCGGTCGGGGCGAAGGCATCGTGCGCCGCGACGAACTGATCCCGCGCGAAATCTTCCGCACCGGCGACCGCATCCGCGCGATCATCTATGATGTGCGCCGCGAGCAGCGCGGTCCGCAGATCTTCCTGTCGCGCACGCATCCGCAATTCATGGCGAAGCTGTTTGCCCAGGAAGTTCCGGAAATCTACGACGGTGTCATCGAGATCAAGTCGGTGGCACGCGACCCGGGGTCGCGCGCCAAGATCGCGGTGATCTCCAAGGACAGCTCCATCGATCCGGTCGGCGCCTGCGTTGGTATGCGCGGCAGCCGCGTTCAGGCGGTTGTCGGCGAATTGCAGGGCGAGAAGATCGACATCATTCCGTGGAACGACGAGCCGGCGACGTTCATCGTCAACGCGCTTCAGCCGGCCGAAGTGGCCAAGGTCGTTCTGGACGAAGATGCCGAACGTATTGAAGTTGTCGTTCCGGATGACCAACTATCATTGGCGATCGGACGCCGCGGCCAGAACGTGCGTCTTGCATCCCAGCTTACGGGCTGGGCGATCGACATCATGACGGAACAGGAAGAATCGGACCGCCGCCAGAAGGAGTTCCAGGAGCGCTCGCAGCTCTTCATGGAAGCCCTCAACGTGGACGAGATGGTCGGTCAGCTTCTGGCCACCGAAGGCTTCACCTCGGTTGAGGAAGTTGCCTACGTGGAACTCGACGAAATCTCGATGATCGAGGGCTTCGACGACGAAACCGCTGTCGAGATCCAGGCCCGTGCCCGCGACTATCTTGCCGAACTTGAATCCAAGCTCGACGAAGAGCGGGTTTCGCTAGGTGTTTCCGACGACCTTCGCTCGATCGACGGCCTGACAACGGCTATGATGGTCGCGCTCGGCAAGGACGACATCAAGACGATGGAAGACCTGGCGGGCTGTGCGGCTGACGATCTGATCGGCTGGGTCGAGCGTAAGGACGGAGAAACCAAGCGTTTCGACGGTGCGCTGAGCGGCTTTGACGTTTCCAGGGCCGATGCCGAGAACATGGTCATGGCGGCCCGGCTCGAAGCCGGCTGGGTGACCGAGGAAGAACTTGCCGCGCAGGCGGCCGACGACGAAGCCGATGTCGAGGAAGAAGACCTGGAAGCTGTCGGTGAAGCCGAGGAAGAAGCGCCTGCAGGCGCCATTCTGAACGGCTGACGGCTTGACGGAAATGCTTCGGCGCCGCTGCGCCGGAGGCAGTAAAGTGTATGATGGTACGGGCGGCGCTGGTGCTCTTCGGGGCTCATGTTCGGCATGGTCCGGAGGAGTGGCGACGTGCCAAAGAAGAATGAACCGACCGAACGGCAATGTGCCGTCACGCGGGAGGTTCTGCCGGTGGATCAGCTGATCCGGTTCGTTCTCGATCCTGAGGATCGGGTTGTTCCGGACCTCAAGCGGGTCCTTCCAGGCCGCGGGGTCTGGGTGAGGGCGTCTAAGGACGCCGTCGCCACCGCGGAAAAGGACCGCAAGAAGGTATTCGGCAGGGGCTTCAAGGGTGAAGCCGTTGTCGAGGCCGGGTTGGCAGACCGGGTCGACGCGCTACTGGAAAGATCTGCGCTGCAGGCGCTTTCCATGTCGCGCAAGGCCGGCGAGCTGGTAACCGGATACGCGAAGGTTGAAGCAGCCCTGCGGCGGGATTCCGTTGCCGGGCTGATCCATGCCTCCGACGCGTCGGAGGACGGAGTTAACAAGCTGGCGGCTGTGGCCGCCGGACAGGAAAAAGAAGCAAACGGGTTCCAAATCGTCCGTTTGTTCGATTCGGCTCAATTGGATTTGGCATTGGGCCGGTCAAATGTGATACATGCTGCACTGCTTGCGGGTCAGGCGAGTGAAAACTTCCTCTCACGAGTGCGTGAAATGGAGCGTTTTCGCGGAACTCCCGCGGCAAGCGACGAAGAGAGCAACGCATAGCAGGGCCGTTGCGCAGGACTGAAGGCAATATGAGCGATACTAAAAATCCAGGCGACAAGACAATCAGCGTTGAGCGAGGCAAGACGCTTGGCCTTAAGCGAGGTGGTGGCGACCAGGGAACTGTTCGGCAGTCCTTCTCGCATGGCCGGTCGAAAGCGGTCGTCGTGGAAAAGAAGAAGCGCCGTGTTGTGAACCCGGGGCAGGAAGCAAAACCGGAAGCGCCTGCACCGACGACCCAGCGCCTTGACCGACCGACCGAAGTGCCGCGCCAGCCGCAGCAGCCGGATCCCCAGGCCGCCAAGCAGGCGCGCCGGTCTGCATCCGGTCAGCGTCAGAAGGGCAACGGCAACGTTCTGCGGACCCTGACCAAGGAAGAAGCGGCAGCCCGTAGCGCTGCGCTTCAGATGGCCAAGGTGCGTGAAGTCGAAGAGCGCAAGCAGCGCGAGGAAGACGAGAAACGCCGCATCGCCGAAGCTGCCGTCCGCAAGGCGGAAGCCGAGGAGCAGGCGAAGATCGAGGCCGAGGAGCAGGCGCGTCGCGAGGCTGAAGAAGCCCGTCAGGCCGAGGAAGCTGCCAAGGCAGCTCCTGAAGCTCCGGCAGAAGCCGCACCCGCAGCGGATGCGCAGCAGCCTGTACGCCGCACCGTCGTGCGCAAGCCCGGCCCGTCCGATGGCGGCAAGCCGCAGAGCCTTGACGACATGGGCAAGCGCAAGGAGCCGGCAGCCGCCGCGCGTCCGAAGCCTGCTCGCGAAGGGGGCGAAGACGAGGATCGTGCCAACAAGGGTCTGCGCGCTGTCAAGCGGCCGAAGCAGGCTCCCGCACCGACCACGCGTCCGCGCACCGGAGACGATCGTCGCCGGTCCAAGCTGACCATTTCCGCCGCCACGGGCGGTGATGATGGCCAGCGTGCGCGTTCGCTCGCGTCCATGCGCCGTCGCCAGGAAAAGGCGAAGCGCGGTCAGCAGCAGGTCGTGCGTGAAAAGATCATGCGTGAAGTCATCCTTCCGGAAGCCATCACCATCCAGGAGCTCGCCAACCGTATGGCGGAGCGGGCCGTGGACGTGATCAAGCTTCTGATGAAACAGGGCCAGATGCTCAAGATCAACGACGTCATCGACGCCGATACGGCCGAGCTGATCGCCGAGGAAATGGGCCACACGGTCAAGCGCGTGTCGGAAGCCGACGTGGAAGAAGGCCTCTTCACCACGCAGGACGATCCGTCCACGATGCAGGCACGTCCGCCGGTCGTGACCATCATGGGTCACGTCGATCACGGCAAGACCTCGCTGCTTGATGCGATCCGCAAGTCCAAGGTGGTCACCGGCGAAGCCGGCGGCATCACCCAGCATATCGGCGCCTATCAGGTCGATCAGGGCGGCAACAAGGTCACCTTCATCGATACCCCGGGCCATGCTGCATTCTCGCAGATGCGTGCCCGCGGTGCCAAGTCGACCGATATCGTGATCCTGGTCGTGGCCGCCGATGACGGCGTCATGCCTCAGACGAAAGAAGCCGTCGCCCATGCGAAGGCGGCCGACGTGCCGATCATCATCGCCATCAACAAGATGGACAAGGAAGGCGCAGATCCAAACCGGGTTCGCACCGAGCTCTTGAGCGAAGACCTCGTCGTGGAATCCATGGGTGGCGACGTCATCGACGTCGAGGTTTCAGCCAAGAGCGGCATGGGCCTCGACAAGCTGCTGGAAATGATCCTGCTGCAGTCCGAAGTTCTCGAACTCCAGGCCAATCCGGATCGCACCGCCGAAGGCATCGTCATCGAAGCGCAGCTCGACAAGGGCCGTGGTCCGGTCGCGACCGTGCTGGTTCAGAAGGGTACCCTCAAGCCGGGCGACATTCTCGTCGCCGGTGCCGAATGGGGCCGCGTCCGTGCCATGCTCGACGAGAACGGCGAGCAGGTGAAGGAAGCCGGCCCGGCCAAGCCGGTCGAGGTTCTGGGCTTCCAGGGCACGCCGGAAGCCGGTGACATGGTCGCGGTTGTCGAGAACGAAGCCCGCGCCCGTGAGATCACCGATTACCGCCTGCGTCAGATCCGCGAGAAGGCCTCCGTGGTCGCCTCCGGCACGCGCGGTTCGCTCGAGCAGATGATGAACCGTCTGCAGGAAAACGGGAAGAAAGAGTTCCCGCTGGTGCTCAAGGCCGACGTGCAGGGTTCCGCGGAAGCGATTGCCCACGCGCTCAACGAACTCGGCAACGAGGAAGTCGGCGCGCGTATCCTGCTCTCCGGCGTCGGTGGCATCACCGAGAGCGACGTCACCCTGGCCCTTGCGTCCAAGGCGCCGATCATCGGCTTCAACGTCCGTGCCAACAAGCAGGCGCGTGAGGCTGCGGCGCGCGAAGGCATCGAGATCCGTTACTACAACGTGATCTACGACCTCGTGGACGACATCAAGGCGGCCCTTTCCGGCATGCTGTCGCCGGAGCGCCGCGAAACGTTCCTCGGCAATGCGGAGATCAAGGAAATCTTCCACATCTCCAAGGTCGGCAAGGTGGCAGGCTGTCTGGTCACCGAAGGTGTCGTGGAGCGCGGTGCAAACGTCCGCCTCATACGCGACGACGTGGTCATCCACGAAGGCGAACTCGGCACGCTCAAGCGCTTCAAGGACGAGGTCAAGTCCGTCGAGTCCGGTCAGGAATGCGGCATGAACTTCGTGAAGTACCAGGACATGCGTCCGGGCGACGTCATCGAGTGCTTCCGCGTCGAGCAGATCGCACGCACGCTCTGATCGCTACAGCATAACGACACATCGGCAGCGGCTTTTTCGAAAGCCGCTGCTGTCACATCCGGACCACTGTTTCTCCGTCCTGCCGTGGCTGGCCCATGGCATTCATGCGCTTCCTGTCCCAAGGGCACACCGCCGATGTGGTAGGATCTCGCATGGATCGCCGACCCTGGGCCCGGCAATGGCGCCCGCCGAGTGCGAGGCGAAACATGTGACGAGTGATGCTAGGAAAACGATAATGGCAAGACATCACGGACAGGACAGCCGCGGGCCATCCCAGCGCCAGCTTCGCGTTGGCGAGACGGTGCGCAAGGAGCTGTCCGACATCTTCACCAGAGGCGAGTTCTCCGATCCGGACCTGGACGGCGCAATCCTCACCATTCCCGAAGTGCGCATGACGCCGGACCTGCGCGTGGCGACCTGTCTCGTCATGCCGCTGGGTGGCAGGAATGCGGACAAGGTGGAAAAGGCTCTCAACCGCAGCGCCAAATATCTGCGCGGCCAGGTTTCTCGTCGCCTGACGATGAAGTACATGCCTGACCTGCGCTTTGTCCTGGACACCCGGTTCGACGACGATGACCGCATCGGCACCCTGCTGCATTCCCCGGATGTCGCCAAGGATCTTGGTGCGGATGAAGACGACGGGACCGCTGGCGAAGACTGATGTCCTCGTTGACGCCAGAAATTGCGTTAAAGGCTGAAGTCGTGTGAAGGCGAATTTGGCATACGTTGCGCATTGCCCAATCAGTAAATGGTTTGAGAGATGACGCCGGTTTTGAGAATAATTGCAGCCATCATGTTGGCCGCAGCGACATCCGCATGTGTGTTCCCCGTTTCTCGTGACCGTGCGCCGGAGATCTCGGGCGTGCTGCTAAAGGGCGGTGTGCCGGTTGAAAATGCGCAGATCGAGTTGGTGGCGTCATCACCTATCGAAGATGCATCTTCGCAACCTGCGGAAACCCCAAGGCGCGCGGTGACGAGAACCGATGCGAATGGCCGCTTCAAGGTCGGCCCGCTGCGAGGGGTCAAGATGGTTCATCTGATCGGCGATGAAATGCTGCAGGTTCATCTCGCTATCCGGGTCGGTCAGGAAGACTTCGTCGGGCTAAGCGATAGCGGAACAGGATATTCCGCGACCTGGGACGTGGTCTGCGACCTGTCCAAGCCGAAGAAGGTCGGCAATCTGGTGACCTATTGCCGATAGTCGATTTCGCAGGAACAGGCTGAACGCCTTGCTGAAAGCAGCGGACTTCCGTTTGGGTGCGATCATGGATCGTGGTTTCGGCAGGCGGATTTTTCGTTTATCGCAATCTCCTAATTTCACTCATGATGAAGCGTCCTCATGGCACGGCAGAAACAGATCAAAAGAAAAAAGAACACCATCAACGGCTGGCTCGTGCTCGACAAGCCCTACGGCCTGACGTCGAACGAGGCCTTGGGCCGAATCAAGCGGATCTTTTCGCCGCAGAAGGTCGGCCATGCGGGCACGCTCGACCCGCGCGCCTCCGGCCTGCTGCCGGTTGCCTTCGGTGAGGCGACCAAGACCGTTCCCTTCGTCATGGACGGCCGCAAGGTCTATCGCTTCGAGGTGACCTGGGGCACGGAAACCAACACCGACGACACCGAGGGCGAAGTCGTGGCCACCTCCGACATCCGCCCGGACGCCGAGGCGATTGCATCGGTGCTGGGCGAATTCGTCGGCACGATCATGCAGGTCCCGCCCAAATTCTCCGCGATCAAGGTCGGCGGCGAGCGCGCCTATGATCTTGCCCGCGAAGGCGAGGACGTCGAGCTTGCGGCCCGACCCATTGATGTCCACAGGTTGGATCTGGTGGAGTGTCCGGACGAAAACCGCGCTGTCTTCGAAGCGGAATGCGGCAAGGGCACCTATGTGCGCGCGCTTGCCCGCGATCTCGGACGGCGCCTTGATACCTGCGGCCATGTAACGGAACTGCGCCGCCTTCTGGTGGGCCCGTTCGGCGAGGACGACCTCGTTGCCCTGGACGAGATCCTGGAAGCCGCGGAGGAACTGGAAGAAGGCGCGAGTGTCGACGTGCTCGTCGAGGAATTCATCCTGCCCGTGCGCGAGGCGATGGACAACCTGGTGGAGGTTCCGGTTTCGCTCGACGATGCGGCGAAGATCCGCAAGGGTATGGCCGTGCTGATGCGCGGCCGCGATGCACCGCTCAATACCGAGGTCGCGTTCGCCAGCCATGCAAGCGTTCCGGTTGCCATCGGATCCATTGAAAAGGGCCGCTTCCAGCCGACCCGGGTGTTCCATCTGTGATGGAAGCCGCCGGCGGCGACAATGAGAAAGCGCTGGCCTTTTTACATGTTTTCTGCCATATACCGCCGCCATCGGGCACTGATGCCCGATACGTCCGACGGACTCCCTTGCTGACCGACATCTCGGCTTGAGGAGAAAATCGGACGCGCCGGTCATCCGGCAGTTCAACGTGTCCGGCCAACCGGACCGCCACTCTTCGAAAGGAAAGAGCGATGTCGATTACAGCAGAGCGTAAAGCTGAGCTCATCAAGGAATTCGCGACCAAGGAAGGCGACACGGGTTCCCCGGAAGTCCAGATCGCAATTCTGACCGAGCGGATCACCAACCTGACCGAACACTTCAAGGGCCATGGCAAGGACAATCACTCCCGCCGCGGACTTCTGAAGATGGTTGCGCAGCGCCGGTCCCTTCTGGACTACACGCGCGGCAAGAGCGAAGAGCGTTACAAGACGCTCATCGAGCGCCTCGGCATTCGCCGCTAAGGTCGCAGCAAACTGTTCCAACGCGGCGGGCGCAAAGTCCGCCGCGTTTTTTTAAAGCGTTTCCATTTACTGGAAATCGCTCTATAGAAACCTCGTGACACGTCATGGGGCAGGATTGCCGGCTTCTTTCCGCTATCTATTCGCGAAAGCAGCTCGTCGTCTTGCCCGTGGCCTGTCCGCCGGTAACCGGCCCATACGGGGCCGACCGGGAATGTGTCCGTTATCCGCGAGCTGTACCGAAAGCAGCCTCGAGGGGACAAAGCTGTAAGGACAGATGATGTTTGATATTCATCGTGTAGAAGTCGAGTGGGGCGGACGCCCGCTCGTCCTCGAAACGGGCAAGGTAGCCCGTCAGGCCGATGGCGCCGTCATGGCGACCTATGGCGAAACCAAGGTTCTGGCGACGGTCGTTTCCGCCAAGGAACCCAAGCCTGGCCAGGATTTCTTCCCGCTCACCGTGAACTACCAGGAAAAGGCATTTGCCGCTGGTAAGATCCCGGGTGGCTACTTCAAGCGCGAAGGCCGTCCGTCCGAGCATGAGACCCTGACGTCCCGCCTGATCGACCGTCCGATCCGTCCGCTCTTCGCCGACGGCTACAAGAATGACACCCAGGTCGTCATCACGGTTCTGTCCCACGATCTGGAAAACGCTCCGGACATCCTGGCGATGGTTGCATCTTCTGCAGCCCTGACCCTGTCCGGCGTTCCGTTCATGGGCCCGATCGGCGGCGCGCGCGTTGGCTACATCAACGGCGAATACGTTCTGAACCCGCTCGTCGACGACATGGTCGAATCCTCTCTGGATCTGGTCGTTGCAGGAACCAACGACGCCGTCCTGATGGTGGAATCCGAAGCCAGGGAACTCGATGAAGAGATCATGCTCGGCGCCGTCATGTTCGGCCACAAGGGCTTCCAGCCGGTCATCGACGCGATCATCAAGCTGGCGGAAACCGCTGCCAAGGAACCGCGCGCACTGACCCTGCCGGATCACTCCGAGCTGTTTGCCAAGGTCAAGTCGATTGCTGCCGACGATCTGACGGCTGCCTACAAGATCACCTCCAAGACCGAGCGCAAGAGCGCGGTGGACGCCGCCAAGGCCAAGGTCGTGGAAGCGCTGATCACCAACGCCGCCGAAGGCGAAGCTGTCGAAAGCACGGTTCTGGGCGACCAGTTCAAGAAGCTGGAAGCAGAGATCGTTCGTGGTGCCATCCTGGACACCGGCACCCGCATCGACGGACGCGACCTGTCCACCGTTCGCCAGATTTCTTCCGAAGTCGGCATCCTGTCGCGCGCCCACGGGTCCTCGCTCTTCACGCGCGGTGAAACCCAGGGCCTCGTCGTCGCCACCCTCGGCACCGGCGAAGACGAGCAGTTCATAGATCTGCTCGAAGGCACCGTGAAGTCGCACTTCATGCTGCACTACAACTTCCCGCCCTATTCCGTCGGTGAAACCGGCCGCATGGGCTCCCCGGGGCGCCGCGAAATCGGCCATGGCAAGCTCGCATGGCGCGCCATCCATCCGATGATGCCGGCCCACCACGACTTCCCGTACACCGTACGCGTCGTGTCCGAGATCACCGAATCCAACGGTTCGTCCTCCATGGCGACCGTCTGCGGCACCTCGCTGGCTCTTATGGACGCTGGCGTTCCGCTGAAGGCGCCGGTTGCGGGTATCGCCATGGGACTGATCAAGGACGGCGAACGCTTCGCGGTTCTTTCCGATATCCTGGGCGACGAGGATCACCTCGGCGACATGGACTTCAAGGTCGCAGGCACCGAGAACGGCATCACCTCGCTGCAGATGGACATCAAGATCGACGGTATCACCGAAGAGATCATGAAGGTCGCACTCGGCCAGGCCAAGGGTGGCCGTATCCATATCCTCGGCGAAATGTCCAACGCGATCACCGAAGCCCGTTCCGAGCTTGGCGAACATGCGCCGCGCATCGAGATGATGAAGATTCCGGTCGACAAGATCCGTGAAGTCATCGGCTCCGGCGGCAAGGTCATCCGCGAAATCGTGGAAAAGACCGGCGCCAAGGTCAACATCGAGGACGACGGCACCGTCAAGATCGCATCTGCCGACGGCAAGGCCATCAAGGCAGCGGTCAACTGGATCAACTCCATTGCCGCCGAGCCGGAAGTGGGCATGATCTACGAAGGCACGGTCGTGAAATGCGTCGACTTTGGCGCGTTCGTGAACTTCTTCGGCGCGAAGGACGGTCTCGTCCACATTTCGCAGCTGGCTCCGAAAAAGGTTGCCAAGGTCACCGACGTGATCAAGGAAGGCGACAAGGTCTGGGTCAAGCTGATGGGCTTCGATGAGCGTGGCAAGGTTCGCCTGTCCATGAAAGTCGTCGACCAGGAGACCGGCAAGGAAATTCCGAAGGAAGATGCCGAATAACGGCCTCATTCGGATAAGAGAACTTGGAACGGGAGCCCTTTGGCTCCCGTTTCTGTTTTGCAGAAGCTGGGTGCAGGAGTAGCCATCAGGCGTTTGCCACGCCGGGCGAACCTGCTATACCGCTGGCAATAGTTGCAAGAGGTACGGGTATGGGTCAGATGCGCTTGGTCGTTGTCGGTGCAGGAGGCAGGATGGGCCGTGCGCTCACCCGGGCCGTCACGGAAATGCCGGGCGCGGACGTGGTTGCCGGGATCGAGCGCGAGGGCTCGCAGTTTCTGGGGCAGGACGTCGGCGAACTGGCCGGCACCGGCAAGCTTGATATTCCGATTACCGACGATCCTCTGACGGCGTTTTCCAAGGCCGACGGCGTTCTCGATTTTACCGCCCCGAGCGCAAGTCTCTGGTTCGCCGAACTCGCCGCCCAGGCACGGATCGTCCATGTCATCGGGACGACCGGTTGGGGTGAGGAGGAGGATGAGCCGCTGAAGGCGGCCTCCCGCCATGCCCGGATTATCAAGTCCGGCAACATGAGCCTCGGAGTCAATCTGCTCGCCAGTCTCGTGCGCCGCGCCGCAGCCGCCCTTGATGCGGAATTCGACATCGAGGTGCTGGAGATGCACCACAAGCACAAGGTCGATGCGCCCTCCGGCACGGCGCTTCTTCTTGGCGAAGCCGCCGCCGAAGGGCGGGGGATCGACCTTCAGGCTCATTCCGTGCGCTCGCGCGATGGCATCATGGACCCGCGTCGCACCGGCGACATCGGGTTTGCCACCCTGCGCGGCGGATCGGTGATCGGCGAGCATTCGGTGATATTCGCCGGCGAAGGCGAACGCATCGAGCTGACCCACCGGGCGGCGGACCGGCAATTGTTTGCCCGCGGCGCGGTCAAGGCGGCCCTTTGGGGCTTCGACCAGAAGCCGGGGTTCTATTCCATGGCCGACGTGCTCGGCCTGAATGATTAACTGAAGATCGGCATGTGAGCCGAAGGAGAACGGTATGGAGCGCCTTCTAGTGCTTGTCCGTCACGGACAGAGCGAATGGAATCTGAAAAACCTGTTCACGGGCTGGAAGGATCCCGGCCTGACCGAGCAGGGCGTCGCCGAGGCGCATAAGGCCGGCGAGCAACTCCGCGACCTGAAGCTGACCTTCGACCTGGCCTTCACGTCCGTGCTGCAGCGTGCGCAGAAGACCCTCGACATCATCCTCGAGGAACTGGGCCAGACCGGTCTGGAGACCTTGAAGGACCAGGCGCTGAACGAACGCGACTATGGCGATCTGACGGGCATGAACAAGGACGAGGCGCGCGAGCAGTTCGGCGAGGAGCAGGTCCACATCTGGCGTCGATCCTTCGACGTGCCGCCTCCGGGAGGCGAAAGCCTGAAGATGACCGCCGAGCGGGTTCTGCCATACTACCAGTCGGAAATCCTGCCGCGGGTGCTCGCCGGCAAGCGCACCATTGTGGCTGCCCATGGCAACTCCCTGCGCTCCTTGATCATGGCGCTGGAAGGCCTGAGCCCGGAAGAGATCCTGAAACGGGAACTGGGAACCGGCACGCCGATCGTCTACCGCCTCAATGAGGACGGCAGCATCGCCAGCGTGCAGGACCTGGCGGACTGACCGGGTGGATATGAGGGTCTTGGGCGCAGCCGGGGACCTCTGAACAGATCAAGGGCGGCCGGTGGCCGCCCTTTTTCTTTTCGGATCAGACGTCGAAGCCGTTCTGGGCCGCGGTGTTCTTCAAGGGGCGTTCCGCGCGAGCGCCCACATGACTGATCACGCTGGAAGCGCACAGGCAGCCAAGCTCTGCGGCATCTGCGTGGCTGTAGCCGCGTGCAAGTCCGAACAGGAAGCCGGAGGCGAAGAGATCGCCGGCGCCCGTCAGGTCGACGACATTGTCGACCGGCTTGGCCGCGACCTTGATAGTGTCGTCGCCGTTGATGACCATCGCGCCGTCTTCACCGAGCGTCAGGGCGGTCAGCGTGCCGGCCTCCTTCGCGGCCGCGACCGCCGTATCCAGATCGGACGTCTCGTAGAGGGATTTCAGCTCGTGCTCGTTGGCAAACAGAAGGTCGACGACCTTGTCGGAGAGCAGCGACTTGAATTCGCTGCGGTAGCGATCGACACAGAAGGAATCGGACAGCGTCAGCCCGACCTTGCGGCCATGCTGGTGGGCGATTTCCGCGGCCTTCACGAACGCCTTCTTGGCCTCTTCCGGGTCCCACAGGTAGCCTTCCATGTAGGTCACGGCCGATGCCGCCACGACTTCTTCATCGACATCCGCCGGCGTGAATTCGGTGCAGGCGCCAAGATAGGTGTTCATCGTGCGCTCGCCGTCCGGCGTGATCAGGATCATCGAGCGGGCGGTCGGTTTCCATTCGCGCAGGCGCGGCGTGTTGAAATAGACACCGGTGCCGTTCATGTCGTGGGAATAGCTGTCGCCCAGTTCGTCGTCGGCGACCTTGCCGAAATAGGCCGGCTTTCCACCCAGCGAGGCGATGCCCGCGGCCGTGTTGCCCGCGCTGCCGCCGGAAATACGGACCGTCTGTCCCATCTTCTCGAAAAGCCGGACGGCTTCATCCGTGTCGATCAGGCGCATCGAGCCCTTGATCAGGCTTTCGTTGACGAGGAAATCCTCTTCGACATGCGAAAATACGTCGCAAATGGCATTGCCGATGCAAAGGGCATCAAATCTGATGTCGGTCATATGGTTCCTCTGGCTTCGTCCCTAATCGAGGGCTTCAGGAATTCGGGTTCGGTCTCAGCGCACGATTGGCTTCAGGTTCCTTGATCTTTTCCCTGAAGGGACTTGCGCGGTAAACGCCGAGAACATTGAGTTCCGCGCAGAAAAAGGCCAGCTCCTCAAGGGCGAGGGCGACAGACGGGTCCTCCGGGTGTCCCTCGACATCCGCATAGAACATCGAGGCGAAGAACTGGCCCTCAAGCTGGTAGGATTCCAGTTTTGTCATATTGACGCCGTTCGTGGCAAATCCGCCGAGCGCCTTGTAGAGGGCAGCCGGCACGTTGCGCACGCGAAAGATGAAGGTGGAGATGACCGGCTGGCCGTTGTGGGCCGCCTCCATCTTGTCCCGCGACAGGATCACGAAACGGGTCGTGTTGTGGGCCGCATCCTCCACATCCCGGCGCAGGATGTCCAGCCCGTAGATCTCGGCGGCCATTTCCGGAGCAAGCGCGGCAACTGACGGATCACCCAGTTCGGCGATCTGGCGTGCGGAACCAGCCGTGTCGCCGCCGACGACGGCCGTCAGGCCGAGTTCGCGGATCACGTTGCGGCACTGTCCAAGCGCGTGGATGTGGCTCTGGACCTTCTTCAGCCCCTCGACGGTGGCGCCCCTGGGGGCCATGAGCTGGAAACGGATCGGCATGAAGTACTCGCCGATGATGTGAAGGTCCGATTTCGGCAGGAGGTGATGGATGTCGGCAACCCGGCCCGCGACCGAATTCTCGATCGGGATCATGGCGAGGTCGGCTGAGCCCTCCGACATGGCGGAAAAGCAGTCTTCGAAGGTCGCGCAGGGAATGGCTTCATAATCGGGATAGACGCTCCGGCAGGCCATGTGCGAATTGGCCCCGGTTTCTCCCTGGAATACGATCTTTTTTCTGTCTGTCATCTGTCTTTCCGCCGGCCGCGAGCCGGTTGTCCTGCGGGTTATTGTGTCTGGTACGCCTTGCGCGCGCGCTCCAGGTCTTCGGGCGTGTTCACATCCATCGGTGCGCCGTCGATGATCGAGACGTCGATCCTCATCCCGGCCTCGAGCGCGCGCAACTGTTCGAGCTTCTCGCGCATTTCGAGCGGCGAGGGCGACAACTGGACGAACCGGTCGAGAGCGCTGCGCCGATAGGCATAGATGCCGATGTGATGATGCAGCGGGCCGTCGCCGCTCGGCGCGGTCGCCCTGGTGAAATAAAGTGCCCGGTAATGGCCCTGGCCATTGGGCGTGATCACCGCCTTGACGAAGGTCTGGTCGTCGCGATAGGCGGGATCGAGTTCCGTCGCGATCGTGCCGATGGAGACCTCCGGAATGGAAAGGGGGCTGAACGCGGCGCGAATCGATTCCGGCGCGATCAGGGGAACATCACCCTGAACATTGAGGATGATGTCGAATTTTCGTTCCGGATCCACCAGCTCGGCGGCTTCGAAGATCCGGTCGGAGCCGGAAACGTGGTCCGGCCGCGTCATGACCGCCTTGCCGCCATGATCGCGCACGGCATCTGCAATGGTCTGGTCGTCACAGGCAACCGTGACAGGGCCGATATCCGCGTTCAGGGCCTGTTCCATCACCCGCACGATCATCGGTTTTCCGCAAATATCCGCCAATGGCTTGTCCGGCAGGCGGGTCGCTGCGAGACGGGACGGAATCAGGACGAGGGCAGCAGTCAAAAGGTTCTCCATCAGGCAGGACCGGTTCGGAAAATGTCTTCAAAATACCCGCCGCGTCCGTTTGTCGTATCAGATGCCCTTTTAAAGCTATGGACAGCAAGGTCAAAAAATTTGTAGGTTCCGGCAAATTTTGAAAAGCTGATGGGGCTTGCTGTCGTTCGCAGCGGGCCCGGACGCGTATGAGCTTGGAGCCGGAGAGAATGGATTCGTTCACGCTGAACAAGGCCGCTGGGGCGGTGTTGATGGTCCTTATTCTGACTATGGGTGTCGGTATTGTCTCCGATATCATCTTCCATCCGACCATTCCGGGCAAACCGGGCTACGAAATCGTCGTCGCGTCGGCAGAGGATTCCACGTCGGAAGTCGAGGCCGAGCCGCAGGTTGTGCCGATCTCCGAGCGTCTGATCGAGGCCTCGGCGGAGAACGGTGCCAATGTCGCCAAGAAATGCGCGGCCTGCCACACCTTCGACAAGGGCGGCGCCAACAAGGTCGGCCCACATCTTTATGGTGTCGTCGGACGTCACCCGGCCGGCGTCGGCGACTTCAGCTATTCTTCCGGCATGAAGGCCTTCGGCGAAGAGCACGAAGCCTGGACCTTCGAGGAACTCGATCACTTCCTTGAAGCTCCGAAGAAATATGTCGACGGCACCAGCATGGGCTTTGCGGGTCTTCGCAAGCCTGAGGACCGCGCCGACATCATCGCTTATCTGCGTGAGCAGTCTGACAACCCTGTTCCGCTGCCCGACGTCCAGCCGGCTGCTGAAAGCGCCGAGGCGCCGGCCGAAGAAGCGGCCGGAAGCGGCGATGAGGGCGCTGCGGCCGAGCAACCGGCTGCGGAGCAATCAGCGACCGACCAGCCTGCAGCCGCTGAACCCGCAACCGAGCAGCCTGCAGCCGTACAGTCTGAAGGAACTGAGCCGGCGCCGGCGGCCGAAGGGGCGACTGACGAAGCGCCTGCTGCGGACGAGGCATCAGAAAGCACGGATCAGCCGGCCGACGCGCAGCCGGAGACGACGGACGAGCAGCAGCCAGCGGCTGAGTAAACCTCAGGGCCACTGCCTTTCAAGCCAATGAAAGCCGGGACTTTTGTCCCGGCTTTTTTTGTTTCCGAATATTCGAAAATTTAACAAATCTTACGTTACGTAGTATTTTGCAATCGGCTATGGGTCGGGCAAGGACCGAATGGGCATTGGACTGTCGCGAAGTGCTTTCTTTAAGTCACATGGAACGCTTGTTGCGTCCGTGGCCGCGATTGTCTGTTTCCTCGCCGGAATTGCCATCACCACCCATGTCGGCGACCTGGTGAGCCGCGAACGCGTTCTCCAGCACAAGCGCGCAGTGACCGCCATTCTGTCCGAAGCGCGGGCCCGGCTCGAGGGAGAGTTCAACAGCACGGTCGCCCACGGGGCGGGCATCCGGGCCTACGTCGGCCAGTTCGACGACAGGCCTTTCGACCCGGAAGACTATCGCACGATCGCCGTCGACCTGATGGAGGAGAACCCCTCCATTCGCTCCATCAGCCTTGCGCCGGGCAACGTCGTTCGCGGGGTCTATCCGCTGGAGCCGAACAAGTCGGCGCTGGGGCTGGATTACCGGACGAACGCATCGCAGTGGCCTGCCGTCAGAAAGGCCATGGAGACCCGGGAAGTCGTGATCGATGGTCCGCGGTCGGTCGTCCAGGGCGGCACCGGGCTGCTGGTCAGAGTGCCTGTCTTCCCCGCCGCCACGCCGGGGCAGCCCCTTCGGGAACGCAGCTACTGGGGCACTGCAAGCCTCATCCTCGACATCGACAGCGTCATGGCATCTGCCGGGATCGCGGACGCACTCAAGGAGACGCTGATCACGGTGTACAACAGGAAGGCCGACGGGCCTGGAGAGCGCTACGTCTTCGGCAACCAGATCCTTGACGGCAAGGACGCGGTCACCGTCCCGCTTCACCTGCCGGGCGGTCTGGACTGGGAGCTGCTGGGATATCCGCAGAACGGCTGGTCGGTAACGGGCAGGAACGTCTGGATCACGCAGCTTGTCGGCAGCGTGATCTCGCTTGTATTCGGCGCGATGACCTTCCTGCTCATCCATGAGGTCTACAAGGTGCGCTCAATGGCCCTGCACGATCCCCTGACGGGTCTTGCCAATCGCCGCCTCCTTGAAGAGCGCATGCTCCAGCTTGCCGCCTTGTGTGATCGCTCCGGCGTCGGCTTCGAGATCTTCTACGTTGATCTCGATGCCTTCAAGCCGATCAACGACACGCATGGACACTCGGTCGGTGACAGGCTTCTGATCGAGGTTGGCCAGAGGCTGCTGGGCCAGGTCCGGCAAAGCGATACGGTCGCCCGGGTTGGGGGGGACGAGTTCATCGTCCTCACGCCGGGCAACATGCGGCGCCAGGAAAAGGATACCTTCCTGAAGCGCCTGTCCGATCGCGTGTCCATGGTCTTCGAGGTGGCGGGTGCGCGTATCGATGTGAACGCGAGCTTCGGCAGCGCCAGTTACCCCGGAGATGCCTCCACGATCGATGATCTGCTGCGCGTTGCAGACGGTCGCATGTATGCCCAAAAGGCCCGCTCCCGGCCGAAAACGAACGATCTTCCGGACGAAGGCCTGCCTCAGGCAGGTTAAATTTATGTCATTTAGGCAACCAGCGGGTGACGCGAGGCGGCCCCATCCCTAAACTGTTTGGAATATCCGCCCGGATCCATCCGGTTCGCGGACTGTTCGGAATACGAAAGGGACGGAGTTGCCTATGGCGTTCAGCTGGAGTGCTTGGAGAAAAACCGCCGCGGGTGCCGTGCTTGCCGGCGCGATGTCCGTGACCGCCCTGGCCGTGGCAGGACCGGCCGCCGCGGACGAACCCGAATGGCATCACGCTGCCGCCCTCAACGGAACGCCGAAATACGGTCCCGACGTGACGCATTTCGACTACGTCAATCCGGATGCCCCAAAGGGCGGCACTGTTCGCCTGTCCAGCAATGGCGGGTTCGACACCTTCAACTTCCTCGCCCAGAAAGGGAATATCGCGCCGGGTATTCTGAACATCTACGAGAGCCTGATGGAGCCTTCGCTCGACGAAGAAGATATCAGCGCGCAATATGGCCTTCTGGCCGAGGCCGTCCGGTTTCCGGATGATTTCTCCTGGGTGGAATACCGGCTCAATCCGAAGGCGAAATGGCATGATGGCGAGCCTGTCACGGCCGAAGATGTCATCTGGTCCTTCGAAAAGGCCATCGAACTCGATCCGCAGCGCAAGTTCTACTATCAGAACGTGACCTCGGCGACTGACATGGGCGACGGCGTCGTGCGCTTCGAGTTTGACGCCACCGACAACCGGGAACTGCCCAAGATCATGGGTCAGCTTACCGTCCTTCCCAAACACTGGTGGGAGGGCACCAACGACAAGGGCGAAAAGAGGGATATCTCCAGGTCCACGCTCGAGCCGCCGCTCGGCTCCGGACCCTACAGGATCGAAAGCTTCTCTCCCAATCGGCAGGTCAATTACAAACGCGTCGAGGACTATTGGGGCAAGGATGTGCCCCTGCGTGTCGGCACGGAGAATTTCGACGAGATCCAGTATATTTCGTTCCTCGATGGCGCGGTCCAGTTCGAGGCCTTCAAAGGCGACCAGTACGATTTCCACGTTGAGCGCAGTTCCAGCCAGTGGGCAAAGCGTTACAACTTCCCGGCCATCGAGGATGGCCGTGTCGTCAAGGAGATTTTCCCGGATCACTCCAGCGGCGTGATGCAGGGCTTCTTCCTGAACCTGCGCCGGGAGAAGTTCCAGGACCCGAATCTTCGTCTGGCGCTGAACTATGCCTATGATTTCGAGACGACCAACGAGATCGTCTCTGCAAACCTCCTCAAGCGGGTGAATTCCTATTTCGCAGGAACGGAACTGGCCTCGTCCGGCCTGCCGGAAGGCAAGGAGCTGGAGATCCTGGAGGAAGTCAGGGACCAGGTGCCGCCTGAGGTCTTCACGCAGGAATACAAGAACCCGGTGGGCGGCAACCCGCGCAACGTCCGCAACAACCTGCGCGAGGCCGTCAAGCTGCTTGAAAAGGCCGGCTACGAACTCAGGGACCGCAAGATGGTCAATGCCAAGACCGGCGAGCAGCTCAGCATCGAGTTCCTGTACCGCGACAAGGCGAGCGAGCGCGCGCTGCTTCCCTATTCCAAGAACCTGGAGAGCATCGGCATCAAGCCGGAGCTTCGCCTCGTTGATACCTCCCAGTTCGTCAACCGGCTGCGCAGCCGCGATTTCGACACGATGGTTCTCGCTATCGGCCAGTCCCTGTCGCCCGGTAACGAGCAGCGCGAGTACTGGGGATCGGAATCGGCTGACAACCCGAGTTCGGCAAACTACGCCGGCATCAAGAACCCGGCGATCGACCACCTGATCGACAAGGTCATCTTCGCCAAGGATCGTGAAACGCTGGTCGCGGCGACCCATGCGCTCGACCGGGTCCTGCTGTGGAACCACTATGTTGTGCCCCAGTTCTATTCCGACGAGACCCGCACCGCGCGCTGGAACAGATTTTCCCATCCGGAAAAGATGCCGGAATACAGCACCGGGTTCCCGACGATCTGGTGGTATGACGAAGAGCTTGCACGCACGTCCGGGGCGGCGAAATGAGCGACGAGACATCGTTTTCCCGGCGGCGGGTCCTGCAACTGACCGGTGCCGGCGCTGTGGCGGCCGGTCTTCCTTTCGCTGCCCGGCCTGGCTTGGCAGCCTCTGGAGATACGCCTGCCGCGGTCGCCGCGCGGGCGACGCACGGCCTGTCGGTGTTCGGCGATCTGAAATACCCGCCGGCATTCACCCATTTCGACTACGCCAACCCGGCAGCCCCCAAGGGCGGCGTCTTCTCCTTTCAGGCTCCCTACTGGTTCTACAACCAGAACCCCCAGACCTTTAACACCTTCAATTCCTTCATCCTGAAGGGCGATGCGCCGCCGCGCATGGAGCTGTGCTTCGATACGCTGATGCTGCGGGCATGGGATGAACCCGACGCGGTTTACGGGCTTGTCGCGGAGAGTGTTTCGGCGTCCGAGGACAACAACCACTTCACGTTCACGATCCGGCCGGAAGCGCGCTTTCATGACGGGTCCAAGATCACCGCGGAAGATGTCGCCTTTTCGATGATGCTGCTGAAGGCAGACGGCCATCCGATGCTGAGCCAGCCCTTGCGCTCGCTCACTGATGCGGAGGTTCTCAGTGAGCACACTGTGGTTCTGCATTTCGACGGCACCCAGGCCCGCCAGCTTCCCCTGGAAGTGGCGGGAAGCTATCCCATCTTTTCCAAGCGCTACTACACCGCCTATGAATTCAAGCAATCGACACTGACGCCGCCGCTTTCCTCCGGGCCTTACAAGGTCGGCAGTCATGCGGTCGGCCGCTACATCGAGTATGACATTGTCGAGAACTACTGGGGCGCGCACCTTCCGGTTAGATCCGGGCAGTGCAATTTCCAGACGATCCGGATAGAGTTCTTCCGCGAACGTCAGGTTGGCTTTGAAGCCTTCAAGAAGGGCGAGTTCCTTTATCAGGAGGAGTTCTCCTCCAAGACCTGGGCGACGGAGTACGTGTTTCCGGCCGTTCAGGATGGCCGCGTGATCCGTGAGGAATTTCCCGATGGGCGCCCCTCGGGAGCACAGGGCTGGTTCATCAACACCCGCCGCGACAAGTTCAAGGACCCGAGAGTTCGCGAGGCGCTCGGCTATGCGTTCGATTTCGAATGGTCGAACCAGAACCTCTTCTACGGCCTTTACAAGCGTACGGAGTCCTTCTTCGAGAATTCCGAGATGAAGGCGGAGGGCGAGCCGTCCGATGCGGAACTGGCGCTTCTGGAACCCTATCGGGACCAGCTTCCGGAAAGCGTGTTCGGCGCACCTGTGATGCCGCCTATGAGCGACGGCTCCGGCGCCGACAGGACCATGCTGCGCAAGGCATCCAAGCTGCTGGATGAAGCCGGATACAGACGCCAGGGGCAGGAACTTGTCGGTCCGGACGGACAGCCCCTGACCGTCGAGTTCCTGAACAACACGAATGCGTTCGAGCGGATCACCAATCCCTTCATCGCAAATTTGAAACGCCTCGGCGTTCAGGCCAGCTTGCGCATCGTCGATCCGTCGCAATATCAGTCGCGGCTCAACGATTATGATTTCGACATCGCCAGCCGCCGCTTTTCCCTGTCGCCAACCCTGTCCGACACGATTCTGGAGATCTGGGGGTCCAAGGCTGCGCAGACACCCGGGACCTACAATATCGCCGGTATCGCAAGCCCGGTGGTCGATGCGCTCCTGAGCCGGATCATCGCGTCCTCCTCGCGCGAGGAGATGAACACGGCCGCTAGGGCGCTGGATCGGGTGCTGCGGGCCGGTTACTACTGGGTGCCGCAATGGTTCAAGAATTCCCACACTGTCGCCATATGGGACGTTTACGGCTACCCGCCCGAACCGCCGCGCTATTTCTTTCCTGTTGAAGAACTCTGGTGGATAGACCGCGAAAAGGCGGAAAAACTCGGTAAAGGCGTTTAGGGTGTAGGTTCCTGGTGCGATGCGGTTTCAAGAATGGCCGATTGCATGCCGGAAGCGACAGCGTAAGGTTTCGACAGATTACCTGACCCCGGACACACGCTGACCCAAACGAGTGTCACCTACGGCCCGATCGAGAAGGCCAAAGCAAAAGGGAATGCACCGAAGCGATGGGCGCATACATTCTTCGCCGACTTTTGCTGATGATACCGACCCTGATCGGGATCATGGCGATCAATTTCATGATCATCCAGTTCGCACCCGGCGGCCCTGTCGAACGGGTCATCGCGCAGCTTCAGGGCACGGATGTCTCCGCGACCTCACGTATCAGTGGCGGCGGCGGCGATTTCGGCGGCGGAGGCAACGACTCCTCCGGTGGCAGCGGCGTGGCCTCCGGTGACAGCGTGACGTCCAAATATCGTGGCGCCCAGGGACTGGATCCGGAGTTCATCAAGGAACTGGAGGTTCAGTTCGGATTCGACAAGCCGCCCCTTGAACGGTTCCTGAAGATGCTCTGGGACTACGCGCGGTTCGATTTCGGCGAAAGCTACTACAGGGATATCAAGATCACCGACCTGATCGTCGAGAAGCTGCCCGTTTCCATCTCGCTCGGGCTCTGGATGACGTTCATCTCCTATGCCATCTCGATACCGCTGGGCATTCGCAAGGCGGTCGCAGACGGGTCGAAGTTCGATATCTGGACATCAGGCGTCATCGTGGTCGCCTACGCCATTCCGGGATTCCTGTTCGCGGTCCTTCTGATCGTCCTGTTCGCGGGAGGGTCCTTCTGGGATATCTTCCCGCTCCGCGGCCTCGTCTCCGACAACTGGGAGCAATTGTCCTGGCCTGCCAGGATCGCGGACTATTTCTGGCACCTGGCGCTTCCTCTCACCGCCATGGCCCTGTCGGCCTTCGCGACGACGACGTTTCTCACCAAGAACTCGTTTCTGGATGAAATCCGGAAGCAATATGTCACGACGGCGCGGGCGAAGGGCCTGACCGAGCGCCAGGTTCTCTACGGACATGTGTTCCGCAATGCGATGCTGATCGTGGTCGCAGGGTTCCCAGGGGCCTTCATCTCTTCCTTCTTCGCCGGGTCGCTGCTGATCGAGACCATCTTCTCGCTCGACGGCCTCGGCTTGCTGAGTTTTGAATCGGTGATCAACCGCGACTACGCGGTCGTCTTTGCGACCGCCTATATCTTCGGCCTCATGGCGCTGGTCGTCGGTCTCATGTCGGACCTTACCTACACCTGGATCGATCCCCGGATCGATTTCGAAAGCAGGGAGGTCTGAGCGATGGACAGCCGACTTGAAAAGGATATGGAAGACGCCGGCTACGACGTTCTCAATCCGGTGCCCGAGGAAACAGCGCCGCCGCCGCGAAAGGCACGCCTTTCGCCGATCAACCGCCGGCGCTTGGCCAACTTCAGTGCCAACCGTCGCGGTTTCTGGTCGCTCTGGATTTTCCTCGTCCTGTTTGTCCTGGCGCTGGGCGCCGAGTTCGTGACGAACGACAAGCCGATCCTCGTCTATTTCAAGGGCGACCTTCTGGCACCGGTCTTCGTCGATTATTCCGAAGACAGGTTTTCGGACGATCCACTGGCCTTTCCCGTGACGGATTATCGTGATCCTTACATCCAGGATCTGATCAACGAAAACGGCTGGATGCTCTGGCCACCGGTGCGCTATTCGTACCGAACGGTCAACCGGGAGATCCCGGTGACAGCGCCGGCGCCGCCGTCCTGGACGATGGACACGCAAGAGCGCTGCTCGCGGTATCCGCTCGGCGCGGAAGATCCCAATTGTGTGATCGGCAACTGGAACTGGCTCGGCACCGATGACCAGGGGCGGGACGTCCTCGCCCGGATCATCTACGGCTTCCGTGTCTCCGTTCTTTTCGGTCTTGCCCTGACGCTTGCCTCCTCCATCATCGGCATCGCCGCCGGCGCCGTGCAGGGCTATTACGGCGGCTGGGTCGATCTGATGTTCCAGCGCTTCATCGAGATCTGGACCGCCGTCCCGACGCTCTACCTGATCCTGATCGTATCGTCGTTCCTGGTGCCGGGCTTCTGGACGCTGTTCACGATCCTGCTGGCGTTCAGTTGGGTCGCCCTTGTAGGCGTCGTTCGGGCGGAATTCCTGCGCGGGCGCAACTTCGAATATATTTCGGCTGCGCGGGCGCTGGGCGTCTCCAACCCGGTAATCATGTGGCGGCACCTGTTGCCGAACGCCATGGTGGCCACCCTGACCTTCATGCCCTTCATTCTGAACGGGTCGATTTCCACGCTGACCGCGCTGGACTTCCTGGGTTACGGGTTGCCTCCGGGCTCGGCCTCGCTGGGCGAACTGCTGGCGCAGGGAAAGAACAACCTCCAGGCCCCCTGGCTCGGCATTTCGGGTTTCATCGTGATCTCGCTGATGCTCAGCCTGCTGATTTTCATCGGCGAAGCCGTCCGTGACGCCTTCGATCCGCGCAAGAGCCTCGGGTAAGGACCAGACATGAACGAAAAGGCATTTCTTTCCGTCAGGGACCTGTCCGTCGCCTTCGAGCAGGGCGACAACCAGTCCCTTGCCGTCGACCGGGTGTCCTTCGACATCGCCAAAGGCGAGACGCTCGCCCTTGTCGGCGAAAGCGGGTCGGGCAAGTCCGTGTCCGCACTGTCGATCCTGAAGCTGCTGCCGTATCCGTCCGCCTCGCATCCTTCCGGTGAGATCCTTGTGCAGGGCAACGACCTGCTGAAGGCATCTGACGACGAGATGCGGAAAGTCCGTGGCAACGGGGTATCCATGATCTTCCAGGAACCGATGACGTCGCTCAACCCGTTGCACACGGTCGAGCGCCAGATCTCGGAAATCCTCAATGTCCACCGCGGCATGCGAGACAGCAAGGCGCGTGAACGGGTTCTGCAGCTGCTCGACCAGGTCGGAATTCATGACCCGGAATCGCGGCTGAAATCCTATCCGCACCAGTTGTCGGGTGGGCAGCGTCAGCGCGTGATGATCGCAATGGCGCTCGCAAACGAACCCGATCTGCTGATCGCCGACGAGCCGACGACCGCCCTTGACGTGACTGTCCAGGCGCAGATCCTGGCCCTGTTGAAGGACCTGCAACGCGAGACGGGCATGGCGATGCTGTTCATCACCCATGACCTGGGGATCGTGCGCAAGTTCGCGGACCGGGTCTGCGTGATGACCGCTGGCCGGATCGTCGAAAGGGGACCCGTCGCGGAGATCTTCGACAACCCGAAGCATGACTATACCCGGCATCTGCTGGCCGCCGAGCCCAAGGGCGAACCGCCTGCGACGGACAAGGACAAGCCGATTGTGGTGGAAGCCGACGACCTGAAGGTCTGGTTTCCCGTCAAGCGGGGGCTCATGCGCCGGACCGTCGATCATATCAAGGCGGTCGACGGGATCGACATCGCCGTTCGCGAGGGCCAGACCCTTGGCATCGTGGGGGAAAGCGGCTCCGGCAAGACGACGCTCGGCCTCGCGATCCTCAGGATGATCTCGTCGACCGGACGCATCCTCTTCGACGGCAACGAGATCCAGACGAATTCCTGGAAGGAAATGCGGCCGCTGCGCCGGGACATGCAGATTGTCTTTCAGGACCCCTTTGGCGCCCTGTCGCCGCGCATGTCCGTCGCTGATATCGTCGGCGAAGGCCTGAAGGTTCATTTTCCGGGTATTTCCGAAAACGAGCGCGACCGAAAGGTGGCGAAGGCGCTGGAAGAGGTCGGTCTCGACGCCTCGACCCGGCATCGCTATCCGCACGAATTTTCCGGTGGTCAGCGGCAGCGCATTTCCATCGCCCGTGCGATGGTGCTGGAGCCACGCTTCGTGATGCTGGACGAGCCGACCTCCGCGCTCGACATGAGCGTCCAGGCCCAGGTGGTCGATCTGCTGCGCGATCTGCAGAAGGCCCACGGGCTTGCCTACCTGTTTATTTCCCACGATCTGAAAGTCGTTCGCGCGCTGGCCAACGAAGTCATCGTCATGCGCCAGGGAAAGGTCGTTGAGTCCGGGTCGTCGGAGCAGATCTTCGATGCGCCGCAGACGGACTACACCAAGGCCCTGATGGCGGCGGCCTTCCGCCTGGAAACCGCGCCGGAAGGTGTTGTCAGCACGTAAGGAAGCCTCGCCCGGCGGATTGTCCGTCAAGCGGGACCTCAGTAATCGTCGAGGAAAAGTTTCTTGCTCAGCGTTCCGGCATTGACCAGTCGTCCGGTGTCTTCTTGCGCTCTCGCAGCCGAAGGGCGAGCCCGACTGCAACGCCGACGCCGATCGCGACAGTGAGATCGATGACGACTGTCAGGACAAACGTCATGATGAGCAGCAGTCGATCCGCGAGCGGGGCGGAAAGGTAGCTGCGCCACTTGTGCGGCTCGCTCATGTTCCAGGCGGTCAGAACGAGAAGCGCCGCCATGGCGGGAAGGGCGAGATACCCCGCAAGCGGGGCAGCCACCAGCATCACGATCAGGATCGTTGCCGCGTGAACCACACCGGCAACCGGCGTCTTGCCGCCGGCACGGACATTGGTCGCCGTCCGCGCGATCGCACCCGTTGCCGGAAGGCCGCCGAAAAGGGCCGAGGCGATGTTGGCTGTTCCCTGCGCGAGCACTTCGGCATTCGGCCGATGATGGCCTTCGATCATTCTGTCCGCAACCATGGCCGACAAGAGCGACTCGACACCCGCAAGAAAGGCGATGATCACCGCCGAGGGGAAGAGCTCGATCACCCGTGAGACGGAAAATTCCGGAAGGGCCGGCATGGGCAACGTCGAAGGCAGGGCACCGAAGCGCGAGGCAATCGTTTCCACCGGCAGAGACAGCAGAACGGCAGCGAGCGAGCCCACTGAAACCGCGACGATCAGCCCGGGAAATCTGGGGGCGATCCGGCGCAACACGATAATGAGAACCAGGGTCGCCATTGCGATGAGAAAGGCCGACAGGGTCGCGGTATCGCGCGCGGCCCATAGGACCGGGATCTTTTCCAGGAAATCGGCCGGCACCTCTCCAGTCGTCAGACCGAAGAAATCCTTGATCTGGCTGGAAGCAATCACGACGGCAATGCCAATGGTGAACCCGTTGACCACGGCTTCGGGGACGTATCGGATCAGGTTTCCGATCCGGAAATAGCCGGCGATCAGCAACATGAGACCGGCCATGAGCGTCGCAAGCACGAGCCCGTCATACCCGTGGTCCGCGATGACGCCGTAGACCACGACGATGAAGGCCCCGGTCGGCCCGCCGATCTGCACCCGGCTGCCGCCCAGAAGCGAAATGAAGAAACCGCCGATAATGGCCGTCACGAGGCCGGTGGAGGGGTCGGCGCCCGACGCGATCGCTATCGCCAGGCTCAGGGGCATGGCGACCATGGCAACGGTAACGCCGGCGAAAATATCCGCCCGGAAAAGCTGCAGGGAATAATCCTGCATCGTCGTGACGATCTTGGGTATCCGCATGAGGGAAGGTTTTTCAGGCTTGAAAGAAGATGGCCCGAGTCTTCCCGCTCAAGCAGTCAAATGCAAGCTTCAAGCGGGATTTGCCGCAAGATAAATCGACGCAGGACAACTTGCCTACCCGGGAAGTGCCTGGCGCAGCGCATCGCCTGCAAGCCGAGCGCTTGCAAGCAGGCGTTCGAGGCTTTGCCCGTTGCGCGCCCTGGCGGAAAGGCCCGACATCGCTGTGCTGACGAAATCTGCAAGACGTTCGGCGTCTTCCGGATGCCTGGCGGCGATGAACGCGCGGACCTCTTCTTCGGCATTGATATGGAACACACCTGCTGCTTCGCGCACGCCCTGGTCGTTGCTTCTCGTGCTTTCCAGCACCAGGCAGCCGGTGGCGAGAGGATCCGCAGCGTAACGGCGTGCGGCTTCCTCGAGCAGAGCCGCGAGCCCCTCCGCAACAGGCGTGTCCGCACGCAGGAAATCCTGCAAGGGGATTGCTCCGGTACAGGCGTAGCGGTCGAGGACACGGGAATAAAGCTCTGCCTTGCTGCCGAAAGCGGCGTAGAAGCTCGGCGGTTTGATGCCGAGTGCCCTGGTGATATCGGCGACCCCAACCGCATCGTAACCGTGCTCGTGGAAGAGTTGCTGCGCGATGGCAATGGCTTTTTCCGGATCGAAGCGGCGCGGACGTCCTGCAGGTTTGGACATTTGTTTAGTCATGATTACAAAATACCTTGAATGGCTGGCTCGCAATATTATGTAGCGTCTACTACAGAATATCTCAAGGAGGGCCAGATGGCCACATTTGATCGAAAGTCGGTTCTGGTTCTCGGCGGCAGTCGGGGAATTGGGGCGGCGATTGTGCGGCGCTTTGCAGCCGAAGGAGCCAAGGTGACCTTCAGCTATTCCGGATCTCAGGAAGCGGCGGAACGGGTTGCAGACGAAACCGGCAGCACAGCCGTGAGAGCAGACAGCTCGGATCGCGATGCAGTCATTGCCCTCGTGTCAGAAAGCGGGCCGCTGGACGTTATGGTCGTCAATGCCGGTATCGCGATTTTCGGCGATGCGCTGGATCAGGATCCGGACGAGATCGACAAGCTCTTCCGGATCAATGTCCAGACGCCCTATCACGCTGCTGTTGAAGCTGCGCGCAAGATGCCGGAAGGCGGACGCATCATCGTGATCGGGTCGGTGAACGGAGATCGGATGCCCCTCCCGGGCATGGCGTCCTACGCCCTCAGTAAATCGGCCCTGCAGGGTCTCGCGCGCGGTCTGGCAAGAGATTTCGGTCCCCGCGGGATAACAGTGAACGTCGTGCAGCCCGGGCCGATCGATACCGACGCCAATCCCGAAGACGGCCCGATGAAGGACCTGATGCACAGCTTCATGGCGATCAAGCGCCACGGGCGGCCCGAGGAAGTTGCCGGCATGGTGTCCTGGCTTGCCGGACCTGAGGCGGGCTTCGTAACCGGCGCCATGCATACGATAGACGGAGCCTTCGGAGCCTGAGTCCGTGTCCGGGTGCTTGGAGAGGCATAGTTCTCGCCAGGCACCCGGCACGCAACAAAAGGTCTGCTGTCAGGTTGGGGGCGGGGGCCGTTCACCCCACCCAGCAGGTGGCGAAAAAGCCGTTCTTCTCCTGGTCCTTGCCGATGGAGCGGCGGGTCTTGAAGCCGATGAGACCGTCGGCGCCGCCGACATCGTGGCCGAGACCCTGCAGACGTTCCTGCAGGTTGCGTACTGCACCACGCGTCGTTTCCTTCATCGGCTTCCAGTCGCCGACGAAGCCGGCATTGTTGCCGTAGCGGTCCGCCAAATGGCCGACGAACAGCGCGTAGGTATCGCTCTCGTTGTAATCCTTCAGCACGTAGAAATTTTCCGTGGCGATGAAGGCTGGACCGTAGCGTCCGGCCGGAAGCAGGATGTTGCCGGGCTGGTTCATCTCGTTGTCCGGGAACGGCCTGCCGCTGACGCGGGTCACCCCTTCCTGAACGAAGGCCGAGATCTTCTGGCGGTTGTCCGGTCCTTCGCGCGTGCAGGAAACGGTGTCCGGCAGAACGACCTCATAACCCCAGTCACGCCCCTTGATCCATCCGTGTTCGGAAAGGTAATGGGCGATCGAGGCCATGGTATCGACCTCGGAGGTCCAGATGTTGCGCTTGCCGTCGCCGTCGAAATCGACTGCGTATTTCCAGAAGGAGGAGGGCAGGAACTGGGGCTGGCCCATGGCTCCGCCCCACGAGCTTTTCATGGCGCTGCGCGACACATCTCCGTTCTGCAGGATCTTCAGCGCGCTGACGAGTTCGGCCTTGAAGAAATCCGGGCGCTGGCCCATGAACGCCTGGGTGGCCAGGACGCGCACCGCGTCATAGGGAATCCTGGCGCCGCCATAGCCCGATTCCCGGGCCCAGATGGCAAGTATGATTCGGCCCGGAACGCCATAGCGCGCCTCGATGCGCGCCAGGGTCGAGGCGTGCCTTTTCATCAGGCTGCGTCCGCGTGGAACCAGGGCGTTGAACTGGCTTTCCCGAAAATAGCGTGCCGGCGTCTTGAATTCCGCCTGGAAGTTGACTTTCGGCGGGGTGCCTTTGCCGCCGGGACCGACCAGCCCCGGAAGCGAAGTGTCAGGTGTCAGCCCCTTCAGTTCCCGGTCGATTGTCGCCTGCGAGACGCCGGCCTGCCTGGCGGCGGGTTCGATGTCCGATTTCAGGAATTCTCGAAACTGCGCGTCGTATTTTCCGGCCATGGCAGGCCCTGCATGCACCAGCAGGATCGCGAGGGCGGCCGCGAAAACGGACTGAATTTTACCGGTCAAGACGGGCTCCGCTATTTTGAATACGTGGTGCCAGCCTAACACGAAGAGCAGCGGCTTCCGACCGGGCTTACAGTTCTGTCCAGCCCAAATTGCGTCCGGCGCGGGTGTGCAGCCAGTCCTTCTCGAACCGGTACCAGCTGCCGCCGCGCTTCTGGTCGTAACTGCGCGAGATGGACGCACGCATGAGATGGCACATCAGCAGCGTGCCGACGGCACCATGGCCGGTGAAGAGCACCGGTTCGCCGTCGTCCACTTCGTTCAGCATCTTGCTGATGCCGGCCACCATGCGCTCCTGCGCATCGATGGCCCGTTCCCATCCGTCGATGGAAGCCTCGGGTTCGGCAAAGAACCTGTCCGCAGTCTTCTCGAATTCGTCCGGCGGCAGAAAGCCGGTTGCCGAACGGTCGTTCTCGTGAAGGTCGGGCCGCACGTGAAGGGGCACCGCATAGCCTTCGGAGAAAATTTCACCGGTCTCGACCGCCTTGCGTTCGCCGCTGGAAACGACCGAACCGACGTCGGCAGCAAACCCGGCCTGCCACGCTTCGAGCACCCGCTCCCGGCCGATTTCCGACAACCGCCATTCCGGGACCGGGACGGAAGGATCGATGCTGACTTCCGGATGGGTGAGGTAGAGGCACCAGGGCATTAGGTCCGTCCTTCCAGCCAGCCGGATATGAGGTCATAAGCGATCGATATCGACGGTGGGATCAAGTGTCCCTCCGGGTGGGTTCCGGCCGCCATCTGGCGCACTTCAGCACGGTCGCACCATTTGCAGGCTTCCAGTTCGTCGTCCTCGATCGCAATCTCGAACGATGTTGCCTCGCCCCTGCAGCCGATCATCAGGTTGGCAGGGAACGGCCATGGCTGGTTGGACAGGAGGCTGACCCGGCCGACGGAGATGCCGGATTCTTCCATTACTTCGCGCCGGACTGCCTGCTCGACGGTCTCGCCCGGCTCCATGAAACCGGCCAATGTGGTGAACATGCCTTCAGGCAGCCGGGCGGGCCGCCCAAGAAGGGCCTTGTCGTCATGTGTTATCAGCATGATGACGCACGGGTCCGTGCGCGGAAAATGCTGTCCGCCGCAGGAAGGGCAATCGCGCCGATAGCCGGCTTCCGCCAGGTCGGTCTTGTGCCCGCAGCGCGAACAGTAGCCATGGGTACGGTGCCAGTGAATGAGCGCCCGCGCCTGGGCGAGCGCACCGAGATCCTGTGGCGGCAGCAACTTCTGGACGGCAAGTGTCCTGAGGTCGACCAGCCGAAGATCATCTCGTTGCTCGAGGGTCTCGTCGTCTTGCGGCAGCGTGGTCGCAAAGACCGCCCGGCCGGTGCCGGGACGCAATCCGAGAAACACCATCTCGCGCTGATCGGCACCAAGGGCGAGCGCGTCTTCGAGGCTGTGACTGGCGACGAGACTGTCCGATGCCCGGAAGACAAGGGTTTTGTCGCTCGACAGAACGATTTCCGTACCGTCCTTGTTCAGAAGGGCAGCCAGATAGGCAGGATCGCCGCGTCGCGTTGCCTGCCGATCGAGCGTGTTACCGAGAAAACTCATTTCCATCGGTCGAAGGCCGGCGGCGCTGACTTGCATGTTATGGTCCCTGGAAATTGCTGCCAAACCCTATGACAGCGGCGAACCGCTGTCCAGAATGCCCTAGCACGGGTTCTTGATGGTCTGACTAGGTTGCGGCTTCGTCAGAAAAGGCGTCCCGAAGCTGTTCGATCAAAGCTTCCATCTTCTCCGCCTCGTACTTCATCGGCGCGACGGCACCCCAGACCGGACCCGGCCAGGCTGGATCGTCGCGAAAGCGGGCAACGATGTGGACGTGAAGCTGCGAGACCTGGTTTCCGAGGGCGCCGACATTGAGCTTTTCGCAGTCGGTGACCTTGCGCATGACCCGGCTTGCAAGCGCAATCTCCCGCATCAACTGCATCTGGTCCTCTTCCTCCAGATCGATGATCTCCACCAGGTTGGACTGGCGGGGAACGAGCATGAGCCAGGGGTAATTGGCATCCTTCATCAACCGGACCTCCGAAAGCGGCAGGTCGGTCACGAAATAGCTGTCACCCTCCAGGCGGGCATTGAGAGAATGAGACGTCATGTGTTCTGTCCGATGGCGGAAGGGGATGGCGGGCCAGCATGTGGAACGCATGGCCGCTGAGTTTAGCGGCGCAGCATAGGGCGAGGGCAAGGTAAAAGGGAAATGGTTTGTCAGCGAGCTCTTGAGGCAGGTTGCCCTATGTATTCGGCTTACAAGCGAGGCCTCAAAAAAAATCTGCCGCCCCCTTGCCAAACCCCATGGCCCCTCTGATATAAGGCCCTCGGGAGGTTGGTGGTGGACGAGCCACTCGCCAACTGGGTCAGGTCCGGAAGGAAGCAGCCCTAACGAGAATCGGCACGGGTCGCCGTGCCAGCCTCCCACCCTACAATCGATACATTTTCGATACTGCCAAGGCACCGCCGGAAATTCCGCGGTGCTTTTTCGTTTGCATGCAGCCTGGCCACTCACCTGAAGCTGTCTCCAGGTGATCCGCTGCCCGTCCGTCTCAGGACTTGCGGCGCGAAAGGCGGCGTTGGTTGGCCCGCACCCGCTTGGCGAACGGGGCAATCGCGGCTGCCGAGAGCGTAGAGGAAAGCGCGGACGCGTGGCGGCTTGAGGCCATTGGCTGAGAACCGAGCCAGAACTGCCGGGACCACTCAAGGCCCTGCCGCATGACCTCCGCATTAAGGGCGATCGCGCTTTCGATCGCCGCGGATGATTTCTCGTTGGACATTCGGCTGATTTCCCGGTCGTCCTGGGGCGTTCCCGCCATGGCCGCCGCCGCCATCGACTGGCATCTGAGGGCAATGACGATCGGCGCGTGAAACCAGAGGCAAAAAAGATCGTTTGAAAGCTTTGCAGAAAAAGACATGGGCCACCTCGTGGGCTTAAAGTCGGGCAGGAAAACGCCCAAATTGGAAACCCTGCTGCGCAGGGTTGGTTCCCGGACCTGGCCCGTTTTGTCCGTGCACAGAAAAACTTTCATCCAGCCGTCCAACTTTTCAAAAAAATCGCTATGGTGCGGCTATGGACGAGACAGGTTTTCCAGATCAGGGCGCGAACCAGGCGCCGGGGCTTGTGCCCGAACAGCCGGCAGCCAGGGCTGACGACGGCGGTGCGTATCGCGTGCTGGCGCGCAAATACCGCCCAAAGACATTCGAGGACCTTGTCGGGCAGGAGCCCATGGTCCAGACGCTGGAAAACGCGTTCGAAACCGGCCGAATAGCCCAGGCGTGGATGCTGACCGGCGTGCGCGGTGTCGGCAAGACCACGACCGCCCGCATTCTGGCGCGCGGGCTGAACTACGAAGTGCCCGGCGTCGCCGACCGGCCGACGGTCAAGCTCGCTGAGGAAGGCACGCACTGCAAGGCGATCATGGAGGGCCGCCATGTCGATGTGATCGAGATGGACGCCGCCTCCCACACCGGTATCGGCGACATTCGCGAGATCATCGATGCGGCGCGCTATCGTCCGGCGACGGCGCGCTACAAGGTTTACATCATCGACGAAGTGCACATGCTCTCCAACGCGGCCTTCAACGGCTTGCTGAAGACGCTGGAAGAGCCGCCCGAGCATGTGAAATTCATCTTCGCGACCACGGAAATCCGCAAGGTCCCGATCACGGTTCTGTCCCGCTGTCAGCGCTTCGATTTGCGCCGGATCGAGCAATCAAAGCTCATAGGCCTGTTGCGCAGGATCTCCGATGCCGAAGGGATCAGGATTTCCGATGAAGCCCTGATGCTGGTGGCGCGCGCGGGCGAAGGCTCGGCGCGCGATTCGCTGTCGCTTCTCGACCAGGCGATGGCCCATGGCGGTGGCGCGATCGAGGCGGAAGACCTGCGCCAGATGCTCGGCCTTGCCGACCGTGCCCGTGTCATCGACCTCTTCGAACACCTGATGTCCGGCCGCATCGAGGATGCGCTGGGTGAATTGCAGGCGCAATATGAGGTCGGCGCCGATCCCGCGGTCGTCCTGACCGATCTGGCCGATTTCACCCATCTCGTCACAAGGATGAAGGTCGCGCCGAAATCGGCCGACGAGGCGTCGGTGACCGAGGCCGAGCGCGCGCGCGGGCGCGAGTTTGCCGAAAAGATCTCCGTCCGGCTGTTGTCGCGGGCCTGGCAGATCCTGCTCAAAGGTGTGCAGGAGGTGCAGGCGGCATCGAAACCGCTCGCTGCGGCCGACATGGTACTGGTGCGCCTTGCCTATGCAGCGGACCTGCCTGACCCCGGCGAATTGATGGAGCAGGTCAGAAGCGGACGAAACCCGCTTGCGGGTGCCGGCCAGGCGCCCTCCGGTGGCGGATCTGCGCCTGCCGGTGGCGGTGGAGGCGGCGGCGCTCAGGCAATCGCGGTCGGCATGTCGAACCCTTCTTCGGGAATGGGCGGCGGCCCGACGATGCAGGCGTCAGTCCGCCCGCAGCTTTCCACCATTCAGGGCGGCATGCCGAAGGCCGAAACCGCGCAGCCTCAGACGGCGGCCCGGATCGAGGAGGCCCCCCGTCCTGCGGGCAACCTGAAGACCCTTCGCGATTGCGCGGCCCTTGCCTCTGAAAAGCGCGACATTCCCATGAAGGTCGCCATCCAGCGACAGATGCGGCTGGTCAAGTTCGAGCCCGGCAAGATCGAGATCCAGCCGACAGAGGATGCACCGGCCGACATTGCCGGAGAGTTCGGCCGCAAACTTACCGAGTGGACCGGGCAGCGATGGTTTGTTGTCGTCTCGCGCAATCAGGGACGGCCGACCATTCACGAGGAAGAGGAAGCCAACCAGCAGCAGCTTCTGTCCGATGCGAAGTCGCACCCGACAGTCGCGGCACTCCTGTCGCAATTCCCGGGGGCGAAGGTCGTTGACGTGAAGGTTCAGATCTCCGAGGAGGACGAGGCGGCCCTGGCCGATCCGCTCCTCAACGATCCGCTTCTGAACGAAGCGCTCGGCAATGACGAAGACGATTGATCAGCAGCTGTTGTTCTTCTAAATGCAGTTCCCAAATGATTGGAGGCGCGGGGCTTCCGGTCGGATGAGGTTTTGGAAGGAGTAATTCCATGGATTTCCTCAAAATGATGAAACAGGCAAAGCAGATGCAGGAGCAGATGGGCAGCCTGCAGGACCAGATTGTCGATATCGAAGCGGACGGCTCTGCCGCCGGCGGTCTCGTCACGGTCCGTCTGAACGGCAAGGGCGAACTGAAAAGCCTCAAGATCGATCCGTCTCTTCTGAAGGAAGACGAAGCGGAGATCCTGGAAGACCTGATCATCGCCGCCCACACGGATGGGCGCGTGAAGATCGACCAGGCCATTCAGGAAAAGACCCAGGAACTCATGGGCGGCCTCGGCCTGCCGGCCGGCATGAAGCTGCCGTTCTGAGTTCGTTTTGAGATGAGGCAGGCATCTGGCCGGGCGCCGGGGTGAGAGGGATCGCTCTTTCGCCTCGCTCAGGCCGGATGCGATGAAAGAAAGAGCATGGCGCAGAAAAACGTTGCGGGACCGGAGATCGAAAGGCTGATCCAGCTTCTGGCGAAGCTGCCAGGCCTCGGCCCCCGTTCCGCGCGCCGGGCGGCTCTTCATCTCATCAAGAAAAAGGAGCAGTTGCTGGTTCCGCTCGCCGAGGCCATGGGCGTCGCCGTGCGGGAAATCGGTATCTGCTCCACCTGCGGCACGGTCGACACATCCGATCCCTGCACCATCTGTTCCGATCCGAAGCGTGACCGCGGCCTTCTGGTCGTTGTGGAGGATGTCGCCGATCTGTGGGCGCTGGAACGCGCAGGCGCCGTCAATGCCCGCTATCACGTGCTCGGCGGCACGCTCTCCCCGCTTGATGGCATAGGCCCCGACGACCTCAATCTGGCCTCCCTGATCGAACGCTGCTCTTCAGAGGGCTTTTCCGAGGTCATCCTGGCCATCAATGCCACCGTCGAAGGGCAGACCACGGCCCACTACATCATGGACCAGCTTTCCGATCTCGACATCAGCGTCAGCCGCCTCGCCCATGGCGTTCCCGTGGGTGGCGAACTGGACTATCTCGACGAAGGCACGCTCGCCCAGGCGCTGAAGGCACGGACAAGGGTCTAGGTGTGAGTTCTGAGAAGGTTGTTCATCCTGTTTGAAAGCCTGAAGGTGTTTGCGACCAAACATTCACCGGAAGGTTTCAAGGATGAACAACCCACACAAGAATGCCCGAACGACGCCTCTGGG
>VIRH01000093.1 GCA_008107755.1 Rhodobacterales bacterium | reverse complement strand
TCGAGCGGAGAGGTGGCTCCGTGGCCGTTCTTGCGCGGTGTTTCCTCTCCGCCGGACGCCGTCGCGGACCCGCCGCCATAGGGGCCGAAGCTGACCTCGAAGAGATAGGACACCCGCCCGTCCGGATGACGCCGCACGATCTGGCCGTTGTTCTGCGTCTCCTCGGTGAAATCCTCCGAGCCGGACGCTTTCAGGCCGATATGCAGGAACTTGCCCAGCTTCGGGTCCTCGAAGCACTGCTCGAAGAGCCGCGCGCGCTCCGGCGTAAGGCCCTGTTTTTCGACCTCGGCCACGATCCGGCTGATACGGATGCCTTCGTTGGCGAGCCAATCGATATCGTTATCGCTGTCTCCCTCGCGCCAGAGCTGTCCGTTCTTCTTGACGTAATTGCCGTGCTTGTCGGTCTTGGGCACGGACGCATGGTGCAGAAAGGCGAGTTCCCAGCGGTCGTTGTAGCAGGGCGATCCGGACGAGCCGGGCTCCGTGTCACCGGAGTAGTGGGCGTAATCGGGCTTGTCGTCGATGAAGGTCAGCGTGCTGTTGCGGGTGATCAGCTCCTGCCGGCGACCGCGTGGATGCTGCACGATGTTGACCGACTGGCCGAGCAGAATCTTGCCGGATCCCCTGATGAGCCGCGACCAGGGCCGGCCCAGTCCGCCGGCCGGTTCGTCCACGGCCACGATGGTGAAGTCGAGCTGATCCGCGTGGCTGGTGACGAAGAAGATATCCGGCCGCAAGGCATATTCCTCGCCCGGCAGGTCGATGTCGTCGATGTCCTTGGAATAGTCGAAGCGCACCGTGGACCCTGCCGCCATCGCTTCGCTGGAAAGGACGTGGTTGTTGGTCATCAGGAGGCGGGGCGAGATCAGGAAGCCGGTGCCGAAACCCGAAGGATCACCGAAGATCTGCTTGCCGATCAGGACCTGGCCGACGGAACTGGTGATGACGGCCATGCGCAGGGCATAACTTCTCTGAATGAAATCCGGCGTCCCCAGAACGCGTTCCAGCATCACCCGCCCTGCCGGATTGGCACGTGCCTCGGCGACCATGCGGCTGGCCGTCGTGTGATCGATGCCGTGCTGGTTCAGCTGGTTGATCACGCGCTCGTCGGCTTCGATGCCGAGGACGCTGTTCTGGGCCGCAAGGCGCGCTTCCTTCTGGCGCCTTGACAACTCATGGGCGTTGTATCGCTGGGCCGCGAGCGCTTCGACCCCGGCGGAGACGGTCACCGATGCGGCTTCATTCAACGTGGGTTTTGCCCGCAAGCCGAATTCCCGCACCGCGGCGGCCATGGCCCTGGACCGCAGATATCCCGATCCGCTGTGGGCGGAAGTCAGGCGCGCGCTCGGGCGGATTGTCCAGCGGAAGTCCGGATTGTTGAGCCAGGTGGTATTGATCCGGTGCGGCGCGCCACCCGGAAAGATGTCGGGGAAGCTCGTGTCCAGCGTCGCGACCCTGTCGAACCGCGCAATCAGATTGTGCCAGTCGCCATTCAGTTTTTTCGGAAAGGTCCTGCGGTAATCGTTTCCCGCCACGGCGGCGAGTTCCCGCTGGACGAAGTCGAGGCCGAGCGGGCTGCCGAAGGTGATCAGTCCATCGACTTCGGCGCATTTCTTGTCGTGCTGCAGGCAGTCCCAGGCGACGACCGAGCCCATGGAATGCGCCAGGACGATCACGGTTCCCCCCTCGCCGACAGCGGCTCTCGCGGCGTCGACAGCTGCACGGAACCTGCCCCTGATCAAGGTTCGGGCCTTGGACTTCTGCCCGGTTTCCGGGTGCTCGACCGCGACGTTGTCGAAGTAGTCATAGAGCTGAAACACCATGTCGCGGATCAGCGCCTCGACCAGCTGCGCGGGAAAGAGGGAGGAGATGTCCAGGTTGGACAGACCTTCGCGCGTCGGATCCGCCGAGAGTTCGGCGGTTGCGCTCTTCATCAGCTCTATTTCCTCAGGGGAAACGGTTTCCCGGCTGCGGGCCACCAGCCGGGCGACGTCCGCTTCGGCCTCGCGGCGACGCTCGCCGGATTCGCTTTTTACCAGAACGGCTTCGGTAAGGGCTGGCCCACCCTCCGTCTTCGGCGCGAAGAACCAGTCTGAATAATAGGCAAAGGCCGAGGGCACGCCCGCCATCTCGATCCCGCCCCGGCTGAGGGCATCCCGCCAGGCTTTTTCCTGCTTGGGCAAGGCAAGGTGAGCGTTAATCCCATGAACGAAAACAATCGCCGTACTCATGAAAACCTCCCCCCGAGGCAAAATTCATATTTGGAAAAACCAACCTGCAGTCGCTTAAAAAAATGACGTCAGCAGAAATTGTATCGCAAATATGACGTAGGGGAAAGTGCGCCAGCTTCACACTGGCGTGCGCGGGCGCGGCCGTAAGCCGCGTCCATTTCGCTTATGCTTAGATCAGCTGCTCAGAGGTTTGCGGTTTCGGATTTCAGCGGCCGGGCCATCAGGGTGTTCAACGCATCATCAATGGTCAGGTCTTCATCGATCATTCGGGCGACCGTTTCGCAGATCGGGACCTCGACATCGTGCTTGCGGGCAAGCTTCACCGCGACACGGGCCGAATAGGCGCCTTCCGCAAGCTTGCCGCCCGCGGAGATCAGTTCGGAAGCCATGAAGCCTTCGCCGAGCCTGAGGCCGAAGGAGAAGTTGCGGGACTGGCTGGAAGAACAGGTCAGGACGAGGTCGCCCAGGCCGGAAAGGCCGGTCAGCGTCTCGCCCTGCGCACCCATGGCGGTGCCGAGACGAGAGAGTTCGGCAAAGCCTCGGGCGGTCAGTGCGGCCTGGGCGCTGGCGCCAAGCTTGCGTCCGACGACTGCGCCGCAGGCGATGGCCAGCACATTCTTGAGGGCGCCGCCGATCTGGGTGCCGAGAATGTCGATCGAGGCATAGGGGCGGAAACAGGGGGACTGAAGCGCCTCGCACAGGCGCAGTGCCGTCTTGGCGGACCCGGCCGCAACGGTGACGGCCGTCGGCAGGCCACGTGCCACGTCGTCGGCAAAGCTCGGGCCGGACAGGACCCCCGTTTCAATGCCGGGAAGTTCCTCGGACATGATCTTCGAAAGCAGCTTGCCGGAGGATTGTTCGATGCCCTTGGCGCACAGCACGACAGGCCCGCGCACCTTGCCGGTCTTCTTCAAGGCCGACAGCATGGCGCGGGTCGTCTGCGCGGGGGTAACGAGCAGGATGGCATCGGCGTCGGCGGCTTCCTCCAGCGACGTGGTGGCGGCCAGATCCTCATCGAAGGTGATGCGCGGCAGATACCGGGCATTCTGGCGCTTCGAGCGAATGTCCGACACCGTGCCGGGATCGCGCGCCCACAGGCAGACATCGCGCCCCGCGCGCGCCGCCGTCAGGGCGAGGGCCGTGCCCCAGGCGCCGCCGCCGATGACGCCGATCTTCTTAATGGCGCCCATTGTTGTGCCCTTCCATGCGCGACCGTAGTGTTTCAAGCTGCGCTCCAAAACCTTCAAAGAACCTGGTCTCGGGCGGTGCATCCTTTGCGAACAGATCAACCCAGAACAGGCGGAACCGGATGGGCGGTCCGCCGGTGCTCGGCGAGGTTTCGAAATGTTCCCATTGCTCGGCTGGCTTTTTCAGGACACGGCCATGAAAATGCCGCCGGCGATGCAGGCCGGGGAGACTTCCGGGCACATCTTCGATGAAGTGGTCCTGGTCGGAAAACGATTCGAGCGCGATATCCAAGGAAAGTCCGGTTTCCTCCGAAAACTCCCGCCGCGCAGCCTGAAGATAGCTCTCTCCGGGGTCGACAGTCCCGCCGGGTACCTGCAGGTCGGGCGCGGGATGATCGGGCTCTATGAAGACCAGAAGTTCCGTGCCGCAAGTCAGGTAGACATAGGCCTTGTGATAGACTTTCAAGCTCATTTTTCCGGTCTCGCCGCCCCCGTTTGCCGAAGCCGCAGGCGCAGCGCGTCAAGCGGCAATCCGAAGGCGGCAAAGAAATTCTCGCCGCCCATCGCCTTCGGGCCGAACAGGTCGATCCAGAAGAAACGGCAGCGAATCGGATCGCCGCCACCGCTCGGGAACATCTCGAAATGCTCCCATTCGTCCTGCGGCCGATTCGAAATCCTGACGTGATAGTTGCGGCGCAGATGCCGTCCGCGCAAGGGCCGGTCCGGCGCCGGCTTGAACTGGCCGACCGGCGGGATCGTCTCGAAAGGAAGGTCCTGGTCGGAAAAATGATCGAAGGCAGCGCTCAGCGTGAGGCCGGTTTCCTCAGCGAATTCACGCATGGCGCCCTGCAGAAAGCTCTCGCCCGGGTCCACCGTTCCGCCCGGCACCTGCATGCCGAGTTGAGGCGTATCGGGCTCGTTGAAAACGAGAAGATCGGTTCCGCACGTCAGATAGACATAGGCCTTGTGGTAAATGCGCATTCGGTGAAATCCGGACTTTGAAAAGATTTTTGCCCGAGGGGGCACGAACATGGTCTTGGGCGAACAGCCTGTCCTAGCCTTTTCGACGTCCGCCCGAAAGAGGCAGGGCGCTCTTGCCCTGATCCCTGTCCGGAACGTTTTCCTACACCTTGGCGCCCTTCCTGCCGGCGCCCAGGATGCCGGCCTGCCGGGCATCGAGCGGCCAGCGCGGCCGGGGGGAAAGCGCCATGTCATCGACGGGGCCTTCGCACAGTCTTTCGATCCCGGCCCACGCAATCATTGCCGCATTGTCGGTGCAAAGACGCATGGGCGGTGCGATGAACCGTGCGCCGGCTTCCGCCGCCGCGGTCAGCAGACTGGAGCGGATCTCGGCGTTGGCGGCAACGCCGCCCGCCACGACGATGACCGGTTCGACATCCGGATGACGCTGCTTGAAGAGGTCGAGAGCTGATTTCGTGCGGGCGGCAAGCACGTCGGAGACGGCGCGCTGAAACCCGGCGCACAGGTCGGACACTGTCTGGTCGTCGACCGGCTCCAGCTTCTTTGCCTGCGTGCGAAGGGCCGTTTTCAGGCCGGCGAAGGACATGTCGAGACCGGCCCTGTCCAGAAGCGGACGCGGCAGCTTGAACCGCAGCGGGTCGCCGGCGGCAGCCATCTTTTCCACATGGGGACCGCCGGGATAGGGCAGGCCAAGCAGCTTCGCGGTCTTGTCGAAGGCTTCGCCGATGGCATCGTCGATGGTGGTGCCGAGGCGTTCATAGTCGCCGACCCCGCGCACCAGCAGGAACTGGCTGTGGCCACCGGAGACCAGCAACAGAAGAAACGGAAAGTCGAGATCGTGGGTCAGTCGTGCGGTGAGGGCATGACCTTCCAGATGATTGACGCCGACAATGGGTTTGTTCGCGGCCATGGCGATGGCCTTGGCCGTCATGAAGCCGACGATCACGCCGCCGATCAGGCCAGGGCCGGCGGTGGCGGCGACGGCGTCGATGTCGTCCCACCCGCAATCCGCCTCCTGCATCGCCTCGGCGACGATCCGGTCGAGGATATCGATGTGGGCGCGTGCGGCGATCTCCGGCACGACACCGCCAAATTCGGTATGTTCGTCTATCTGCGAGCGAATGGTATTGGACAGGATCTGCCTGCCGTGAGGGCCGCGCACCACGGCTGCAGCCGTTTCGTCACAGCTCGTCTCGATACCCAGCACCGTCAGATCGGCCGCATTGTCTTTTGGATTGACTGAGGTCATTGGTCTTTAAGCGGTGGCCTGTGTTAGGACATCTTACACTATAGTATTCGAGTGCCCGTCGCCTTGGTGTCGGGCGTAGCATCTGGACGGTGAAACTTGCAATCAAATCCTTTGCGCATCGGAACGCGGGGCAGCGCTCTCGCACTGGCACAGGCTCACGAAACCCGGGACCGGCTGATGGCGGCCCACGGACTGGCCGAGGATGCCTTCGAGATCGTCGTGATCAAGACCTCCGGCGATCGTATCCAGGACCGTCCGCTTTCAGAAGTCGGCGGAAAGGGGCTGTTCACGAAGGAGATCGAGGAAGCCCTTCTGGACGGGCGGATCGATCTGGCTGTGCATTCCTCCAAGGACATGCCGACCGTCCTGCCGGACGGTCTGGCGCTGACCGCCTTTCTGCCGCGCGAGGATGTGCGTGATGCGTTCCTCTCCCCCAGGGCAAGAACGCTCGAAGACTTGCCGCATGGGGCTGTCGTCGGCTCCAGTTCGCTGCGCCGCCAGGCCATGATCAAGCGGCTGCGGCCGGACATTGAGGTGGTGATGTATCGCGGCAATCTGCAGACGCGCCTGCGCAAGCTGGCAGAGGGAGAGGTGGACGCGACCCTCTTGGCGGCCGCTGGTTTGCGCCGTCTTGGGCTGGAGGGCGAGATCACTTCGCTTCTGGACCCGGACAGCTTCGTGCCCGCCGTCGGGCAGGGTGCCATCTGCATTGAGAGCCGGGAGAACGACGACGCGACCCTGAAACTCATTTCGGCGATCCACGACCAGGAGACCCAGATTCGGCTGGATGCCGAGCGCGCGTTTCTGGCAGTGCTCGACGGGTCGTGCCGGACGCCGATTGGCGGTCTGGCGACGATCGATGGCGACACGCTTCATTTCAAGGGCATCGTGCTGAAGCCGGACGGATCCGAGGCGCATGTCACGGAAGAAACCGGACCGCTCGCCAGTGCCGTGGAGATCGGAAAGGCCGCCGGGGCCGTGCTCAAGGGCCGCATGGGACCGGGTTTCTACGAGGATGCGATCTGATCATGCGCATTCTGGTGACACGGCCGGAGCCCGACTGCGCGCGCACCGCGAACAGTCTGCGGGCCCTGGGCCATGTCGCCGATGAAGCGCCGCTTCTGGTCTTTCGGGAACTGGCGCCGGAACCGATCGACTTTTCAGGCGTTTCCTCACTGGCCTTTTCCAGCCGCAGGGCTGTATCGGTTATTGGGCGGGATGTCCGGTTCGACGCATTTCGTGCCTTGCCGGTGTTCACTGTGGGGGAGGCAACTTCCGAAGCCTGCCGTCAGGCAGGATTTTCAAACATCCGCACCGCAGATGGCGACGTCGCCTCCCTTGGGCGGCTGATCCTGCAGCACCGGAGCGCCATCGAGGGCGGCTCCGTTCTTTATCCTGCCGCGCGTGACCGCGCAGGCGATCTGGAAGGAATTTTGTCATTGGGCGGGCTGTCCTGTCAGACTGTGGCGGTTTACCGCATGGCGCCGGTCGAGCGGCTTTCTCCGGACATTGTCTCGGCCCTGGACGCTGCCGCCTATGACGGCATCTCGATATATTCAAGGCGAACAGCCGAAACGTTCGTGACGCTTCTGAAGGTGCATGTTCTTGAAGATCGGCTGTCGAACATGCGGATTTTTGCCATATCCAAACAGGCCTCTGCGCCGTTTTCCGGGGTGGCGAAAGTGGGTGTTGCGCCCGTTCCCACGGAGAAGGCACTCTTCGAAACGATGTTAGCGGAGTGTTAACCCGAACCGGGGGAGTCCTGTTTTGCACCGCAAGAGAGTCTTTCACGCAGCGGTACCGCTTCGCAAAGAGGTGTGTATAGTGAAGGTCTTGGGACCTGAATGGTCAGGAGGAGAGTAGATGGCGACGGACAACAAATCTTCTGGCGGAGCATCCTCTTCGGGTGGCAGCGGCAAAGGGCCGTCTGACAAGCCGGATGCGAGCAAGGCGTCTTCGGCCGCTGGCGCGTCCAAGCGGCCGGTCACGATCGACCTGAAGGCCGAGAAGGTGGATGCCAAGAGCGGAGGCACATCCGCATCGGCCACCACATCAACGCCCTCGGCGTCTTCATCAGGCTCGTCGTCATCGGCGTCCACCGGATCCTCCTCTTCCGGTCCAACCTCCTCGGCTCCTTCCGCCTCTTCCGGCGATTCGCGTGCCGGGGGCAGCTCCAAATCCGCCTCGTCAGGCTCAAGCTCGGGAACAGGCAGCAGCGCACCGGCCACGCCGGGGTCCTCCTCGGCCACGCCGCGCAGTTCAACGACGCCCGGAAGCTCTTCGTCCGCTTCAACCTCTGTCCCGTCTTCCGGCGGCAGCAAGTCCTCATCGCCGTCTTCGTCGTCTTCATCGTCGTCGCGACCGGGCGCAAGCGCGGCCGCTTCATCAAAGCCGGGCAGTTCGACGGCATCGACCAGCGACAGCAAGGGGGGCTCGGCCTCCGCGACGTCCGCCGGGTCGTCCTCCGGTTCCTCCACCTCTTCCCGCCAGAGCGGCAGCACGGCCAAGCCGGCCGGCAGCCCGAGCTTTTCCAATCCGCCGGCCGCCGACAACAGCGGCGGTGTTGGCGCATTCGGTGTTCTGATCGCCGCGGTGATCGGCGGTATCCTGGTTCTCGGAGGCGGGTTCGGTCTCTATTCGGCCGGGCTGATCAAGCTTCCCGCCGAGCAGAACCAGCAAATGGCCAATGCCGTCAGCGCCGCTGAGGACAAGATTGCCGAGCTTGAAAACAGGCTGGACGAAGCTGGCGCAGGAGCTGGCGCTGCTGCGCAGGATGTCAGCAATTCAGTGAGTGCGCTTGAGCAGAAGGTCTCCGAGCTTGAGGGCAAGCTGCAGGACGCCGGAACGTCTTCCGGTTCCGGAGCACCTGAGGGCCTTGATGACCTTCGCAGCGAAGTCGACGCGCTTCGCAGCCAGGTGGAAGCCTCCTCGAACGGTTCGGGTGCGGCAGCCGGGGGCGACGGCGCACCCGCAAACCTTCAACCGCTTGAGGACCGCATCGCGGCACTTGAAAGCGAGACCAGTTCGTCAACGAGCGAAGCGGACAAGCTGACAGGATCCGTGTCCGGACTGGAGACGGAATTCTCCGATCTGAAAAAGCAGATCGGTGATCTGCAGACCCGGCTGGAAAACACCGAGGCGACGGCCAAGGCCGCGCAGACGGCGGTTTCCACGTCCGACGTCTCTTTGAAGACCCTTGCGGACAGCCAGGCGCGAGCGACCGAAACCCTGTCCAGTCTGTCGGCCGACATCAAGTCGGTTGGGGCGGCCAACACCTCCGCCCTGGAAGATATCCGCGCAGAAATGAAGTCCCTGTCCGCCCGCCTCGAGCAGGTCGAATCGACCATGGGCGATGCCACGGCGCGCGAGCTTGCGGCCCGTGCTCTCTCTGTCTCGGCGCTGAAATCGGCAGTCGACAGCGGCCGGCCCTATCGAACAGAGCTTGCCGCGGTGAAGGCCGGACTGCCGTCGGACATGGATCTGTCCGCGCTTGAAAGTCACGCTGAATCCGGTGTCGAGCCGACCGCCGTGCTGATTGCGCAATTCCCGCCGGTGGCGCGCGAGATGTTCCAGACGTTCGCCACGCCCGACGAAACCGGCGACGTTTTCGACAATCTGCTCGCCAGTGCAAGGTCGATCGTTGCGATCCGGGGGCCGGGCGATGAAGATGGGACCGGTCCGCAAGCCACATTGCGTCGGATGGAAACCGCCGTTTCGAACGGCGATCTGGAAACCGCGCTGACCGCTTACAAGGCCCTTCCGGAAAAGGCTCAGGCTGCCGGGGCCGAGTGGGCGAAGAAGGCGGAAGCACGCGTCGAAGTCGACACCCTGACCGACAAGGCATCGCAGGAGGTCCTGAATGCACTTGGCGCTAAAGACAGCTGATCGGCGGCCGGACCGCCGGCCGTTCGAACCTGACGATTACCAGCCGGGCATGCCCGGCGCTTTCTGGGAGCGACCCTGATGATCCGCGTCCTTCTCTATTTTGTACTGCTGTTTCTGGTCGCTATCGGGTTTGCATGGCTGGCGGACCAGCCTGGCCTTATCACCATAAGCTGGAACGGATATGACTGGGTGCAGCCCCCTGTCGTCGTGGTCGTTGTCGCGGCGCTTGTCATCGCGGCCATCATCACCGTCTTCTCGCTGATCCGGGCGATCTTTCGGTCCCCTCAGATCGCCAGCCGTTTTTTCCGTCGCCGCCGCAAGAACAAGGGCTACGACTCGCTGTCGCAAGGGCTGATCGCGCTTGGTACGGGCAATGCAAAGCTTGCCCGCCGTCACGGCCTTGAAGCCGATCGGCTGCTCAATGACGAGCCGGCCGCAAAACTGCTTCTGGCCCAGACAGCCCAGCTGGCCGGCAAGGACGACGAGGCGCGCGAGCGGTTCGAGGCGATGCTCGAAGATCCCCAGACCAAGGCTCTGGGGCTGCATGGCCTGTTTGTCGAGGCCGAGCGACACAAGGAACCGGTTGCGGCCCGGCACTATGCCGAGGAAGCTGCCAAGACCGCTCCCGGACTGGACTGGGCCGGCAACGCGGTTCTCGGGTACCAGGCCGTCGCCCATGACTGGGACGAGGCTATCAAGACGCTCGAGCGCAACTATTCCGCCAAGCTGGTCGACAAGAAGACCTACCGGCGCCAGCGCGCCGTCATTCTGACAGCGCTTGCGCAGGATCTGGAAAGCGGCGAGCCGGAACGCGCCTATTCGCTGGCTAAGGAAGCCCACGGTTTGGCGCTCGACCTGGTGCCGGCCGCTGTTCTGACGTCGCGCCTGGCAACGCGCCGCGGCGATATCCGCAAGGCTTCGAAGGTGCTGGAGGCAACATGGCGCCTGTTCCCCCATCCGGAACTGGCCGAGACCTACGCCCATGTCCGTACCGGGGATTCCGCCGTCGACCGGCTCAAGCGGGTCAAGTCGCTTGCCGCGCAGCGTGCCAACACGAGCGAAGGCGCCCTCGCCATCGCGCGGGCGGCGCTGGAAGCGCGTGAATTCGACGAGGCGCGTGGACAGCTTCGCAAGGTGCTGCAATCGGAGCCGACCCGCCAGGCCTATGTGCTGATGGCGGAAGTCGAGGAAGCCGAGCATGGCGACCGCGGCCGCATGCGCGACTGGTTGGGACGTGCCGTGCGCGCGCCGCAGGACAAGGCATGGGTCGCCGACGGGATCGTTTCGGCGGAATGGCTGCCGGTGTCCCCGGTCACCGGACAACTCGATGCGTTTGAGTGGGCGCAGCCGGGCAGCCTGGCCGAGGACGAGGGCGTGGTTCTGGAAGACAGCCTTTTCGAAGCCGGTGCTCTTCCCGTTCCGGCGGTGGCGATGACCGATCCCGATCCGTTGAAGGCGGAAGAGGAAGAGCATGGCGACGACGCAAAGACGGTGGACCTGAAGGCCGCGGATGCGACGGCAAAGGCACCTCCTTCTGCGACGTCCGCAAACGCGACTTCAAAATCCGAGCCGGTGACGGTGGATGTCTCGAAAAAGGGCTATGAAGGCACGACCGACGACGTGAAATTCTCTCCCCCACTGACGGATCTTCCCGACAAGCCGGTTACAGGCTCTGGGTCAGGCGCGGCACCGGCAACGCCGGACCCTGCGAAGCCTGCACCGACCGCAGGATCCGCTCCGGCCGAACCGGCGCCAGCAGCAGTGGATGTGTCGAAGGCTCCCACCCCGCAAACGGAACCTGCCGCATCGAAAGCGCCGGCGACGAGCCAGCAGGCCGACGCGGCGGCGTCGGACATTAAGCCTGAAGTTAAGACCGGGCCTGAAAGCAAGACTTTGCCTGAAAATGAGACCAAGCCTGAAGGCAAGGCCGGGCCTGAAGCTCAGGCGGGGCCGGAAGACAAGGCAGCGGCCAAGGCCAAGGCCAAGGGCGAAGAGCCGGCAAAAGCCTCAGGTGCGGGAAATGGCGCGGCGGTCCGCAAGGAAGCCAGCGACGCCAAGGCCGAAACGCAGAAAAACGACGACCGCAACCGGCCGATCGAGTTTCCGTTGTCCCGCATGCCGGATGATCCCGGCACGGAGGATGATGACGACGATGAACAGCCGGCAAAGACGCCGCGACCGCGCTTTTTCAACTGAAAACCGGCGGCGGCGGAACCGGGTCCGCCTGGACGCCGCCGCGGCATTCGGCAGAAGATGTGATCTTGGTGTCTTTGGGTCTTGCATCGAAGCCAAAGCTCCGGTAATTAGCGGCGCACCGGGGATGACCCGGTGCCCGCGCATCGCGCGACGCCTGGTTCCTTCCAGGATATTGGCCGCTGTAGCTCAGATGGTAGAGCACGTCATTCGTAATGATGGGGTCGTAGGTTCGAGTCCTATCAGCGGCACCACTTCTCCAAAAAGATCAGATACTACCCCGTTGTCGGGGTGCCGCCGTTCCGTCACTGCGTCGATAACGCTCCAGAAGTGCGCACCCATTGGTCCGGATTTCATGTTTTGCGGCCGGCACTCGTGGCTTTGGCGCTGCGGGAACCGTGGTGCCCTGCGCTTTTCCTGACCTGCTACTGCTTTATGTCATTGGTAATATCGTCAAGGAGATACTCTTGCTTCGATAGTGAACGACGAAGCGATCCGAGTGTTTCTTGTCTCTTGTTTTGTCGATTTCAGTAAACGCCATAATAATGAATTATATACCATTGGAGATGTATCTTCCGAACTGACGCTTTTCCTCATGTAAGATTCACGGATGGCGTAGGCAAAGGTAATCTTTATGCTTCACAAGATGATACGCGTCCTCGTGGCAGATGACAGCAGTGTTTCGCGAGAAGTCATCAACGAGGGCGTCAATGTTCACAAGTCGGCACGCTACATCGAAGTTGATTCTGTAAGCAATGGTCGGGAAGCACTGGACATTGTCACGCGGAAACAGATCGACATTGCCTTCCTCGACATCAATATGCCAGGCATGAATGGTCCCGAAATCGTTGCGGCGATGCGCCAAACCAAGTCCAGCGATTGCCTCACTGTCGCGATCTCAAGCGAACTCGATGATCGCGCGGCGGCGATCCTGAAGCATTTCAATGCCTATCATTTTCTCAAGAAGCCGTTTTCCAAGACCGATATCGCAGAGATTGTCGCGACTTACATGACCATGACGGCGGTCTATCCGGTGCTGATCGTTGATGACAGCGCGACCATGCGAAAGTTGACGCGGAAGGTGCTGGACGCAAGCCGCTTCGATTTCGAGATCTTCGAGGCCGACAGCGCTGATGCTGCCCTGCGTGCACTGGCAGGCGGCAAGATCAAGATCGTGCTGACGGATTTCAACATGCCGGGGCGTGACGGCATAGAGCTGGCGGGGGAAATCGGCAGCCTCTCGAACAAGGTCGCGGTCTACATGATGTCCACAGACGACACCACGTATCTGGAACGCTCCGCGGCTTTCGTCGGTATTTCCGGTTTTCTGAAAAAGCCCTTCGCGGCGAGCGACATCGATACGGTCATGCACAAGTATCTGGAACTGGATACGCCGAAATTCGGCAAGGTGCGCGAACTGTTCAGTTTTCTCGACCGTGAAAAGAAAGCCTCCTGACCGGATTTCTTGCGCGGCATCCGGGCGCAACCGGCTGGCAAACTTGATTAAAATTGCCCACGGCGCGGTTCAGGCGCCGTTACATTGATTCTGGATTGCCGAAAGCTTTTCTTGATTTGGCGTGCCTCAATCGATTGAATGTCAGAATCAGTGCGTTTTCGGCGTTAGCAGAAGTTCAACTGTTCGAAGGCGTGGAGAGCGCGTTGGGCAAGACAGCAAAACTTGAATATATCCGGCGGATCGTTCCCTTGATGCTTTGCATCCTGGGGATCGTGGGCGGCTATTTCTTCATGTCTGTGTTGAGCAGTCTGCTCTGCCTGGTCGCGGCCTGCGGGATATATGCCGCCCTGCCGCATCCCAATGTACCGTCCGGTGCGATCACGCCCGTCGTCAAGCCGCCTGTCGCAGCGTTCGATGCTGCGGGTTTTGGTGTCGGCATCCTGTTCTTCTCCGCCGGTTTCATCGGAATGGGCGTGTCAGGCGGTTTTACCGCATTCCTGGCGCTGTTGTGCTTCGTGCCGGCCTCTGCCTCTCTGGTTTTCTTCACTGTCTCGGTCCGGCAGGCGACCTCGTGGGTCCGTTTCTTTGGAAACGGGTTCGAGTTCACGCAGTTCGGGCTGCGGGCCAGAGTGCTTTACGAAGAGCTCAGATATGCGGAGGTTCGCCAGTGGGAAGCGCCAGGCTGGGTTGCCTGGTTTCAGTCGACGATCGGTTCGTCCGGGCGCCGCTCAGCCATTCTGCTCAATGGCGAAACCATCACCAATACGTTGGTGTTCAGGCATCGTGACGGTTCCCGGTACACGATTTCCTCGGAGCTGTTGCCCGATCTCCAGCGCATCCTGATCGGTATGGACCGGGCCGGCATCGAGCTTCCGTCCGGTATCAGCGAGAGCCAGCGCAATCGGATCCGGCGGTATCGAGAACGGCTTTATGGCGGCGACGAAAGCCAGCATGGCAAGAAGATTGCGCAACAGGAAGTCGCCCGCATCGCGGCCCTGATCGAGCATTCCAGGCGCCGCCCGAGCAGGTGATGTCCCGGCTCGCTCCCATGTCAGACACGAGGGTCAGCCCTCGACCCACTCCGGTTTTCTCTTTTCGAAGAAGGCGGCGATGCCTTCCGCGGCTTCCGGCGTTTCCCAGGTGTCCGCGAGACGACGGATCGTGTCCTCGATGATGTCGTCGGTGGTGGCCGGTCCGAGGGACCGTGCAAGCGCCTTGGAGGCTGCGACCGCAGCGGGTGCCGCCGCAAGATAGGGCTTCACTTCCCGTTCGATCGCCTCGTCCAGATCCGCTTCCGGCACCGCGCGCGCAACCAGATCCAGCGCGACGGCTTCGTCGGCGCTGAAGGTCCGGGCAGACATGAAGACGCGCCGGGCCTTTCCCTCGCCCATGCGGGCCAGAACATAGGGGCTGATGGTTGCGGGGATCAGGCCGAGACGGACTTCGGTCAGGCCGAACCTGGCACTGTCGACCGCAACCACGGTGTCGCAAACACTCATCATGCCGATGCCGCCGCCAAAGGCCTGGCCCTGCACGCGGCCGATCAGGGGATGGGGGAGCTCGTTCAGCGCCTTCAGCATGAGGGCAAGCTTGCGGGCTTCGGCCATGCGCGTGGCGCGGTCCGCATGAAACTGCTCGCGCATCCATCCGAGGTCACCTCCCGCGCAGAAGCTGGCACCGGCTCCGGTCAGGACAACAGCCCGAATGGTGCGATCGGAGGCGAGCTGCGCGGCGACCGCCGTCAGCTCCTCGATCATCTTCGCCGAAAGGGAGTTGTGCTTTTCCGGACGGTTCAGCGTCAGCGTGACAACGCCGCGTGTGTCCTGGTCAAGAAGGATGGTCTCAAAGCTCATGCATCGACACTCCGCAGGGATCTTGCGAATTCGGAGACTTCGGCGAGGGCGTCGACGCGGATGCCGGTTTCGAAGCCCTTGCGGTGCACGAGCTCGACGACGGCCTCGGTCGCGACGTTGCCCTTCGCGCCGGGAGCATAGGGGCAGCCGCCCAGGCCGCCGATCGAGCTGTCGAACGTCCTCAAGCCTTTTTCCAGACTGATCTCGATGTTGTCGAGCGCGCGTCCCTTGGTGTCGTGGTAATGGCCGGCGAGCCTGTCGGCCGGCACGGCCTGGACGACGGCATCGAGCATGCGGCCGATGGTTTCCGGGGTGCCGGCGCCGATCGTGTCGCCAAGGGAGATTTCGTAGCAGCCGAGATCGAACAGGGACCGGGCAACTTCCGCGACCTTTTCCGGCGGCGTTTCGCCGTCATAGGGACAGTCGGTGACGCAGGAGACGTAACCGCGAAGCGGAATGCCGTCCTCGCGGGCCTTTTCCGCCAGGGGCTTGAAGCGTTCGATGCTTTCGGCGACCGAGCAGTTGATGTTCTTGCGCGAAAACCCTTCTGACGCTGATCCGAAGATCGCGACCTCGTCCGCGGAGACCTTTTTTGCCGCTGTGTAGCCCTTCACGTTCGGTGTCAGGACGGCATAGATGACCGCCGGGTGGCGGTTGATGCTTTCCATCACTTCCTGGGCGTCTGCCATCTGCGGCACCCATTTCGGGCTGACGAAGCTGGTCACCTCGATCTTGCGGAAGCCGCAATCCGACAAGCGGTCGACCAGCTCGATTTTCTTTTGCGTCGGGACGAAGGTCTTTTCGTTCTGGAGACCGTCGCGGGGACCCATTTCGAAGATGGTGACGAAGTCGGACATGAAGCTACTCGTTGCGTTTCAGGAAGGAGGAAGGTCCGGGTGGACGTATCCTCAATTAATGCATTGAATTTGTTTTGTCATTGCCGGTTGCGTGTTGCGGCGTTCCGGTCTCTGCGAACGAACGATGCTGCGTCGCCAGCAATTATCGAAGATATCATTCCTGCCCTCCCGCACGTTCTCTGAGCTCGCGGCGGATGACCTTGCCGGTCGTCGTCATCGGCAGGCTGTCGACGAATTCGACTTCGCGCGGGTATTCATGCGCGGCAAGGCGGGTCTTGACGAATTCGGCTATCTCTCCGGCAAGCTGATCGGAAGGCTCGATGCCGGCCTTCAGTGCGATGAAGGCCTTCACGATTTCGGTGCGCTGCACGTCCGGCTTGCCGACAACGCCGGCCATGGCGATGGCCGGATGGCGAAGCAGGCAGTCTTCTATCTCGCCGGGTCCGATGCGGTAGCCCGAGGATGTGATGACATCATCGTCCCGGCCGACGAAGCGTAGCCAGCCGTCCTCGTCACAGACGCCCGTGTCTCCGGTCAACAGCCAGTCGCCTGCGAATTTGGCTTTCGTGGCGGCCTGATTGTTCCAGTAGCCGAGAAACATCACCGGGTTGGGTCGCCGAACACCAATGTTGCCCTGCTTGCCCGCAGGCAGGGGGGCGCCGGCATCGCTGACCACGCGCACGTCATGGCCCGGCACCGGTCGGCCCATGATGCCCGGACGTGCTTCCATCAGTTGGCTGCAACTGGAGACGATCATGTTGCATTCGGTCTGACCGTAGAACTCGTTGATCGTGAGGCCGAATGTCTGCCGCCCCCAGTCGATCAGTTCCGCGCCGAGCGTTTCGCCTCCCGATGCCACGGAGCGAAGGTTCAGATGCCAGCGCGCCTTGGGGTCCTCGACCTGCCTCATCATCTTCAGCGCGGTCGGCGGCAGGAAGGCGTTGCGGACCTTCTGGTCCTGCAACAGTTGAAAAGCGCCTTCGGCACTGAACTTGCGGAAGCGGCATGCGACAACCGGAACGCCGAGATAAAGCGCCGGCATCAGCACATCGAGAAAGCCGCCGATCCAGGCCCAGTCGGCCGGTGTCCAGATCCGGTCGCCCGATTGGCCGAGAAAGTCATGGCTCATCTCGACGCCTGGCAGATGGCCAAGCAGGACCCGGTGGCCGTGGAGCGCGCCCTTCGGCTGACCCGTGGTGCCCGAGGTGTAGATGATCACGGCCGGGTCATCGGGACCCGTCTCGAAAGGCCGGAATTCCGCTTCATGGCCGTCCATGTGCCGGCCGAGATCTTCCGCGCCCGCAATGTCACCATCGACACAGAACAGCGTTGTCAGATCGGGGAGCCTGTCGCGGATGCCTTCGATCCGCGCCGCACCGCCGGCATCGGTGATAACGGCTCTTGCACCTGAATCGCGAAGCCTGAACTCAAGCGCCTCTTCGCCGAAGAGCGTGAACAGCGGGATGGTGATCGCGCCGAGCTTGAGTGCGGCCATGTGGGCATAGGCTGTTTCGGGTCGCTGGGGCAGAAGAATTCCGATCCGGTCGCCAGGCTGGATGCCGCGCGCGGTCAGGAGATTTGCCAGCCTGTTGGAGAGCTTCTTCAAGTCGCCGTAGGAATAGCTGACCGCCTCACCGCCTTCCTCGCAAAAGACGAGGGCTTCCCGGTCCGGTTCGCGCTCGGCCCAGGCATCGCACACCGCAACGCCCATGTTGAAGCGTTCCGGCACCTGCCAGGTGAATCTGCCGGCAAGATCGTCATAGGTGTCGGCTTCAGGCAGCATCTTCCTGCTCTCCGGCAAGGGCCAAAAGAATGGTTCCGTCCGTGACCTGCTCGCCCTCGGCCACCAGAACCTCGCCGATGACGCCGTCTCGCGGTGCCTTCAGCGTATGTTCCATCTTCATGGCTTCCAGAATGACGAGCGGCTGGTCCTTGGTGACGGTGTCGCCGGGCGCAGCGGAGAGAACCTTCACGAGACCCGGCATGGGGGCGATCAACTGGTCTTCGGCATCGGCAGCATCCTCGTCGCCAGTCAACGCGTCGGGCAGGCCGGCGGCATGGGCGTGCCCGCCCAGGAATACGGTCAGACCCTTATCTCCTTGGACGACAACAGCCGTGGCCCGGTGGCCGTCCGCCTCGAAGACGACTCGAGACCCATCGACCTCGATAATGGCGTAGTTCCGGGCGTTGCCGGCGAGATGGACGGCATAGCGCTGATGACCAAGCGCGTGAACCTCGATATCGCGCCGTTCGCCGTCGATTTCAAGCAGAGCGAACTGACGCGAGGCGCTCCAGATGCGCCAGCCGGCGAGGGTGTCAAAAGGATCGCTTCCCGTACCGGGTTTCGTCAGTCCGAGCGCCGTCAGGGCAGCAAGCGCGACGGCGTCGTCGGGCATCGCCGGCTCTTGCACGAGGCTTGCGAGATCCCGGTCGATCAACCCCGTGTCGACGTCGCCGGCGGCAAAGCCTTGGTGCCGGCAGAGCGCAGCGAGAAAGGCCGCGTTGGTGACGCAGCCGGCGACCTCGGTGGACTCCAGACTGGCCAGCAGCTTGCCGAGGGCCGCCTCGCGCGTTGGCCCCTTGACGATGATCTTTGCGATCATCGGGTCGTAATAGGGTGTGATCTCGTCGCCGGCGCGCACGCCGCTGTCGACTCTGGCAACGTCTTCCGGAAGCTTCAGATGCTCCAGTGTGCCAATAGCGGGCAGGAACCCCTTCGGCGCATCTTCCGCGTAAAGCCGCGCTTCGAACGCCCAGCCGTCGAACGAAAGTTCGTCCTGGGATTTCGGCAGCGGCTCGCCGAAGGCGACGCGCAGCTGCCATTCGACAAGGTCCTCGCCGGTGATCAATTCGGTTACCGGGTGTTCGACTTGCAGGCGGGTGTTCATTTCCATGAAGTAGAAGCGGTCTGCCATGAGACCGTCGGAGACATCGGCGATGAACTCGATGGTGCCCGCGCCTGAATAGTCGATGGCCTTTGCCGCCTTGACGGCGGCGGCGCCCATGGCAGCGCGCATTTCCTCCGGCATGCCGGGGGCGGGGGCTTCTTCAATGACCTTCTGGTGGCGGCGCTGCAGCGAGCAGTCGCGCTCGAAGAGATGGACCGCGTTGCCGTGGCTGTCGCCGAACACCTGAATCTCGATGTGGCGCGGTTTGGTCAGGTATTTCTCGATCAGCACCCGTCCGTCGCCGAAACTTGCTTCGCCCTCGCGCTGCGCGCCTTTCAGGGCCTCGAGAAAATCGGCAGGGTCGTCCACCCGGCGCATGCCCTTGCCGCCGCCGCCAGCGCGTGCCTTGATGAGAACGGGATAGCCGATTGAGTCCGCTTCGGCTTTCAGGAAGTCTGCGTTCTGGTTGTCGCCGTGATAGCCGGGAACGACCGGCACGCCGGCCTCGACCATCAGCGCCTTGGCAGCATCCTTCAGGCCCATGGCGCGGATCGATTTCGCGCTTGGCCCGATGAAGGCAATGCCCGCCTTCTCCAGAGCGTTGACGAAATCCGGATTTTCCGACAGGAAGCCATAGCCCGGATGGACGGCCTCGGCGCCACTTTTGCGGCAGGCCTCGATAATCCGGTCGGTTTTCAGATAGCTTTCGGAAACCGGAGCCGGGCCGATGTGGAAAGCTTCATCGGCCATGGCGACGTGTTTCGCGCCGGCGTCCGCGTCCGAATAGACAGCGACGGTGCGGATGCCGAGTTTTTTAGCCGTTGCCATGACCCGGCAGGCGATTTCGCCCCGGTTGGCGATGAGGATCTTCTTGAACATCAGTCGTCCGCCCTCCCAAGCGTGGTCGTCAAATGAATGTGGCTCGCCTCATCAAAGGCGACGAGCGTCACCGTCTCGATTGTGTCGAGGTCCTTGAGGACACGGGCGAGAGTCCCGACAGCGATCTTCGCTGCCTGATCAGCAGGGTAACCGTAGATCCCGGTCGAAATGGCCGGAAAGGCGAAGCTCCGGCAACCGTGTTCAGCGCCCAGCCGGAGGCTGGTTTCATAGCAGGATGCCAGCAGCTCTGGCTCGCCGGCAGTTCCTCCGCGCCAGACCGGCCCGACAGTATGGATGACGTATCGCGCCGGCAGACGGTAGCCTTTGGTGATTTTCGCTTCACCGGTCTTGCAGCCGCCGAGCAACCGGCACTCCTGAACGAGCTTCGGACCTGCGGCCCGGTGGATCGCGCCGTCGACGCCGCCTCCGCCGAGCAACGACGAATTGGCCGCGTTGACGATGGCGTCCGTCTCAAGTTTCGTGATGTCGCCCAGGTGGGTGGTGATCCGTTCCAGGGCTGTCATAGGGGCATCACTCAGGGCCTTTCTCCTTCAGGAACGCAAGGACGTGATAGGCAATCGCTTCCGGTGCGTCCTCCTGCATCAGATGTCCCGCGCCGGGCACGGGTATGAACGTGGAGCCGGGAATCATGGCATGAAGCTCCCGGCCGCGCTCGATGGGAATCCACTCGTCGTCCTCGCCCCAGAGGATCTGTACCGGGCAGCGAATGTCAGCGTAGCGGTCCTGGACCTCGTCGGTGTACTTCTGGTCCATCTGGGCGATCTGGCGATAGAACGAGGCCTGCTTGCTCTCGCCGGTCCACTGCTCCGCATAGGGTGCCAGCGTCTCCGGTGTCGCCTTGCGCTTCATCGCAGACTGCAGATACGCGGGCAGGATCGCCTCATGCATGTAGCCGGGCATGCCTGCGAAGGCAGCCTCGTGGTGCTTGACGTGCTGGACGAGCGGCGAGCCCCATGGACGGATGGCAACCGGATCGATCAGCGTCAGGCTTTTGTAGTCGACGCGGTCGATCAGGTGGGTCCGCAGGGCTGTCGCGCCGCCGAAGTCATGGGCAACAACATCGGGCTTTTCGAGGCCCCAGTGCGCGACGAGAGTGGCAAAAATCCGGTTCTGGATGCCAAGGGAAATGTCGCCATCCGGCCTGTCTGAGTTGCCGTAGCCCAGCATGTCGAAGAAATAGACCTTCCGTTCGGATGCCAGAAGGGGCGCGATCCGCGCCCATTCGTATGACCAGAAGGGCGTTCCGTGCATCAGAACGAGCGGCTCGCCGTCCCCCAATGTGCCCCAGCGCACGGTGTGGCCCTCGAAATCGAAAGTTTGCGGTGTTTTCCAGGTCATCGGGTCCTCACATTCTGAACAACCCGAAACGTGTGTCCTCGATGGGCGCGTTCAAGTCGGCGGAGGGGTCGCCGAGGAATATTGCGTGTCTTATACGCGTCGATATTGCCTCCGCCGCGCCGCGAGGACTTGGCGGCGCTGACGACTGCATCCGTCTTCTGTGCCATGATGTCACCGACAGGGAGCTCAATTGCGAACACGTTCATCTCCCTTCAGTCCGGGCTGGAGGTCCTCGATGACCCTGAACCGCTCGCAAACCAGATCCATCTCCGGAGTGAAGCCTCCGTTTCGTTCAAAGAATGTCCGGTGATCCCGCTGCCAGCCGGCAAGGTCCTCGTTTTCACCTTCTGCAAGGGCGAAGTCTTCACTGACCTCGCAAAACCGCCGGATCGTGACCTCGGTCGTCTCGATGACGAGGGCCGGCGTTCCGTCCCAGTTGAGGGCAATGTCCCTGCGGCCCGGCTCCGGCATGGCTTCGTCGCCGGTGGTGAAGCTTGCCAGGGAGCCGCAGGTTGCCGTTTTCCTGCCCTCGCGGACAAGTTTGATCAACGACGCGCACAGGTCCGGGCCATCTCCGAACCTGAAGGTTTCGGCGCCCGGATATTTCTGCATCAGCTGTTCCAGCGTCATGGCATCACATCCTGAAGAGACCGAAGCGCGTTTCTTCGATGGGGGCGTTGAGCGCGGCGGAGAGAGACAGGCCCAGAATATCGCGTGTCTTGCGTGGATCGACGATGCCGTCGTCCCAGAGCCGCGCGGTGGCGTAGAGGGGATGACCCTGTTCCTCGAACTGGTCGACGATCGGCTGTTTGAAGGCCTGTTCTTCCTCTTTCGGCCACGTGCCGCCCTTGCGCTCGATGCCGTCGCGCCGGACCGTGGCAAGGACGCCGGCCGCCTGTTCGCCGCCCATGACGGAGATGCGCGAGTTCGGCCAGGTCCAGAGAAAGCGGGGCGAATAGGCGCGGCCGCACATGCCGTAGTTTCCAGCCCCGAAGGAGCCGCCGACCAGCATCGTGATCTTCGGCACGGAGGTGGTGGCGACCGCCGTCACCAGCTTTGCGCCGTCCTTGGCGATGCCGCCACTTTCGTATTTGCGGCCGACCATGAAGCCGGTGATGTTCTGGAGGAAGACCAGCGGCACCTTGCGCTGCGAGCACAGCTCGACGAAATGGGCGCCCTTGACCGCGCTTTCGGAAAAGAGCACGCCATTGTTGGCGATGACGCCGACCGGCATCCCGTGGACATGGGCAAAGCCGCAGACCAGCGTCGTGCCGTAGCGAGCCTTGAATTCGTCGAAGCGCGAGCCATCGACGACACGGGCGATCACTTCGCGGATGTCATAGGGCGTCTTCAGGTCCGCCGGGACCACACCGAGAATTTCTTCCGGATCGTAGAGCGGTTCCTCGACCGGCTGCGTCGTCACCGACAGGGTCTTCTTGCGGTTGAGGCTGGCGATGGAGCGGCGGGCAAGGGCAAGGGCGTGGGCGTCGTCGCGGGCGAGGTGGTCGGCAACGCCGGAAAGGCGCGTGTGCACATCGCCGCCGCCGAGATCCTCAGCCGTGACTTCCTCGCCCGTGGCCGCCTTTACCAGCGGAGGACCTGCCAGGAAGATGGTGCCCTGATTGCGGACGATGATGGTCTCGTCGGACATGGCCGGCACATAGGCGCCGCCCGCCGTGCAGGACCCCATGACGACCGCGATCTGGGCAATGCCCTTTGCCGACATGTTGGCCTGGTTGAAGAAGATCCGTCCGAAATGGTCGCGGTCGGGAAAGACCTCGTCCTGGTTGGGAAGGTTCGCACCGCCGCTGTCGACCAGATAGATGCAGGGCAGATTGTTCTCCGCTGCAATCTCCTGCGCGCGCAGGTGCTTCTTCACCGACATCGGATAGTAGGTGCCACCCTTCACGGTGGCATCATTGGCCAGGATCATCACTTCCTGACCCTCGACCCGGCCGATGCCGGCAATCATTCCGGCGGAGGGCGCTGCGCCATCGTAGAGGCCGTGCGCGGCCAGCATGCCGACTTCGAGGAAAGGCGAGCCCGGATCAAGGAGCCGCGAGACGCGTTCGCGGGGCAGGATCTTGCCGCGGGACACATGACGCTCGCGCGCGGTTTCTCCGCCGCCGTCCAGCGCTGTCCGTGCAGCCTCCCGTACCGTCTCCATTGCGGCTTCATGGGCCTTCCGGTTGGCCGCAAACTCGGCGCTTCTGGGCGACAGATTCGATTTGAGGATGCTCATGTCATCCGGCCTCCCTCGGGGCGTGTCCTGGTGTCGGCGCCACAGACTTTTGTACCATGGTCAGGTAGAGATCTTCGACGGCATCCTTCGACAGGGATCCGCCTTCGCGGTACCAGGTCGGGATGCCGGTCAGCATGGCGATGATCGCGCGGGTGGCGACCTTCGCGTCTTCGACGGCGTATCGCCCTGCCGTGGTGCCGGCCGCCAGAATGTCGGTCAGAATGGTCTCGTAGCGCCTGCGCTCGGTTTCCACAGCGGCGAAATTCTCGGGCTCGAGGCTGCGGAGTTCCATATAGGCGACGAAGACCTCGTCCGGGCGGTCCAGGTGGTAGCGGATATGAAAGCAGACGAAATGCTCCAGAGGGTCGACGCCCTCGGGCCGATGCGCTTCCTCCCACGCGGCCAGAAGCTCGGCCATATGGGTCAGCATCAGGTCCTTCAGGATGTCCTGCTTCGTAGGGAAATGATTGTAGAGCGCGCCGGGCTGCACACCGACAGCCGCCGAAATCTCCCGCATGGAGACTGCGGCGAAACCGGAATTCGCGAAAAGCGTCAGGGCTGCCTTTCGGACCCGTTCGGCGGTTTCACGGCCTTTTGTCCGGTTCTGAGCCGGCAGGGCATGTGCTGCCATATCGTCCTCCCATGACCTGAAAATAAATGAACGTTCATTCACTGACAAGAAAATTCTTGTCGCGACCGGGCAATGGCGATGCTCCCTTCCCAAATTAAGCCTTGCGAACAGGCAGCGTTGTCAAAAAACTTTCATGGATAACCTGTTCACAGTCATGGGGAGCAAGGCCGACGGACCGGAGGCGCGCAGACCGCGCAACCCCGGCTCCGGAATATGTCGCCTTCAGATGTCAAAGGATCGATGGATGAAAGACGATAGTGCAAAGAGCTGGGTCGAAGCGGAATGGGCGGACAGTCTCGATGAGGAACTGGAGATGGAAATCGACGATTTCCTGATCGCCCGGGATCTTGCCTTCATCTCCTACAAGAAACACAAGTCGCCGCTCGACCGGAATACCTACTTCCACGAGCTGCTGCGCCTTCAGTCGGAGCTGGTCAAGCTGCAGGACTGGGTTCAGCACACGGGCCAGAAGATCGTTGTCATATTCGAAGGCCGGGATGCGGCGGGCAAGGGTGGCGTGATCAAGCGGATCACCCAGCGCCTCAATCCGCGCGTTGCCCGTGTCGTCGCGCTGCCGGCGCCCACGGAGCGCGAAAAGACGCAGTGGTATTTCCAGCGTTACGTGCCGCATCTGCCCGCCGCGGGCGAAATGGTTCTCTTTGACCGCTCCTGGTACAACCGCTCCGGCGTCGAGCGTGTCATGGGGTTTGCCTCCAACGACGAGGTGGAGCAGTTTTTCAACGACGTGCCAGAATTCGAGCGCATGCTCGTTCGCTCCGGCGTCAGGCTGATCAAGTACTGGTTCTCGATTTCGGACGAGGAGCAGCAGTTGCGCTTCCTGATGCGCATCCACGATCCGTTGAAGCAGTGGAAGCTCTCGCCCATGGATCTGGAATCCCGTGTGCGCTGGGAGGATTACACCAAGGCGAAGGAAGAAACCTTCGAGCGGACCAATATTCCCGAAGCTCCATGGTTCATCGTCGAAGGCAACGACAAGAAACAGGCGCGGCTCAATTGCATCGACCATCTGTTGTCGATGCTGCCCTACGAGGAAATTCCCCACGATCCGATCCAGCTTCCCGAACGACGCTACAATTCCGACTACGAGCGCAAGGTACTGCCGGAACATCTCTACGTTCCGGAGAAATACTGATCGGTCGGGAATACGCAACGCGCCTTTCGAGAGGGACCTTCTTGCTTCGGCGAGCGTTCCGATAAAACAGTTTTGCCTGCATGCTTCGGCGTCATCCCCGACTTGATCGGGGATCCAATGCCCGGTCCCGCAGGCGAAGGCGGCGGTCTTTTCCGGAACGCTCTGGGAGCGAGTGGATCCCCGATCAAGTCGGGGATGACCATCGTGAGAGTTTTCGTGTCCTGTCCTCCGCAGGAGTTCCATGGGCAATTTCGAAAAAACCGGGGTGGACGCATGCGGTGTCTGGGCAAGCGTCCTGACCGCCATTCGTTCTCAGAGCCGGCTCTCCGCAGTTCGCACACAAGGGCTCCGCCGTGGACAGCAGGTGTCGCCCATCCTTCGAGACAGCGCTCCGCGCTTCCTCAGGATGAGGGCGGCGAATGCCGGGAAGACAGAAAGCGCGGCGCCACCCTCACTCACATCCTGAGGAGCCGCGTCAGCGGCGTCTCGAAGGATGAGCCGCACACGCATACCCTGCAGACTTCCGCACTACCGGCCTTGCGGGCAATCGGGTTCCGTGCCAATTGAGGAGCGTGCCTCAAGCAGGGAGGGTTGGCAGCATGGCAGACAAGAAAATTCGCTGGGGGATCGTTTCGACGGCCAGAATCGGCATCGAAAAGGTTATTCCGGGCATTCAGCAGTCGAAGACCGGGATCGTCGCGGGGATCGCTTCGCGAAGCATGGAGAAGGCCGAGGCCGCCGCAAAGGATCTCGGAATCGAGAAGGCCTACGGCTCCTATGAAGATCTTCTTGCCGATCCGGAGATAGACGCCGTCTACAATCCTTTGCCGAACCATCTGCACGTGCCGGTGACGATCCAGGCGGTGGAAGCGGGCAAGCATGTGCTTTGCGAAAAACCGATGGCGCTCAATGCGGAGGAAGCTTCGAAGCTGCTGAACCTGCCCGGAGACAAGCTGGTTGCGGAAAACTTCATGGTGCGGGCGCATCCGCAGTGGATCAAGGCGCGCGAGATCGTCCGCTCGGGGGAGCTTGGCGACCTGAAGGCGATCCAGTGTTTCTTCAGCTATTACAACGACGATCCGTCCAACATCCGCAACATGGCCGATATCGGCGGCGGCGCGCTTTACGACATCGGCTGCTACACGATGCTGGCCGGGCGGTACTTCTTCGATGCCGAGCCGAAGCGTGTCGTGTCGCTGCTCGACCGGGATCCGGAATTCGGCACCGACCGGATGTCGAGCGCGCTTCTGGATTTCGGCAATGACAGGCACCTGAATTTCATCGTCTCCACCCAGCTCACGCCGTATCAGCGCTTCAACCTCGTCGGTACGAAAAAGCGGCTGGAGATCGTCATTCCGGTGAATGCGCCTCAGGGCGAGGCCGTGGAAATCCGTACGGATGACGGTTCGTTGCTGGCTGACGGCGCCATGGAAGGCCAGATCATTCCGCCCTGCGACCAGTATGGCGAACTGGCCGACGTGTTTGGCCGTGCAATCCTCGGCGAAGCTCCTCTGCCCCATGGTGTGGAAGATGCGGTCCAGAACATGAAGATCCTGGACGCTCTCTTCGCCTCCGCCGAAAAGGGCGGCTGGGCCGACGTCGACTGATCAGTCTCCGGAGGCGGCGGCGCCTGAAAACCGGTAGCCGTCGCCTTCTTTCTCGAGGTGAGCGTATGCGGCAGTGCGCAGATGCGTCGCCGCAAACGGGATCTTGTCGCAGGCAATCCACGCGAACAGGGACTTGCGGGTTTCCGCGGCAAGCGCCGGGTCTGTCTCCAGTGCGTAGCGGGCCTCGGGATTGGCGACCTGCAGATCCTGCGAGACAACGGCGTCTCCAAGAAGCAGGGCCTGCTGCTTGCCGGAGGCGAGATGCACGATCTGGTGACCCGGTGTGTGGCCCGGCGCCGGACGGAGCATCACCCCTTCGCCGAGATCCGCCGCTCCTTCATGTCGCGTCACCTGGTCCTCCAGCCGACGCGCAAGCGTCTGGACGAGGTTGATCGCCGGCTTCATGGCATCCGACGACCTCTCCGCCAGGCTCTCGTCGGTCCAGTAGTTCCATTCCTCCTCCTGGACATGAAGGGTCGCTTCCGGAAACAGGCTGCGGCTCCCCGTGACCAGCCCGCCGATGTGGTCGGCATGCATATGCGTGAGAACGATATCCGTGATCCCATGCGCAGCGCCATCGCGGCGATCCGGCCATGCAAGCTGGCCGGTTTCGGGAAAACGCTGCTTCAGCCAGTCTCCCGATCCGGCGTCTATGAGTATCTTCCGGGTTGGTGTCGTCACCAACCAGACATTCGCTCCGAACCGGGTGACCGGTGAAACCATTCGCCGTTCCGTGGGAGTTGCGTCGGGGAAATAGTCTGCCGGGATATCGAGAAATCCGTCCGACAGGCTGGAAACCGTCACGTCGCCGAGAGCGAGCGAAGGGGCGGAGGGATAACGATCGATCATAGTTGCACTCCTGTCTTGTCGATGACCGCACTCTGGCGCGCCGATGGACCATCAGCGAGTGGCGTAAATGACAATCTATGTGGTAAATTCGCCAAATGGATCACCTGGTCGAGATAGCTGTCGTCGAGTATCCCGGGGCGATGCAGTCCGCCGTGCTCGGCCTGCAGGATGTCTTCGCCTTTGCCGGGCAGGCAGGCGGCGGCGCAGTCGCGGTTCATGTTCTGTCGAGGTTCGAGAGGGAGACGCGGCGCTTTGATGCGATCATCCTTCCGCCGTCGATGGGGGAGGTCCGGGCGGAAGATGTACCCGAACTCACCCTTTTCCTGAAGCGACAGCATGAAGCCGGCGCGGTCGTGTGCTCTGCATGTACCGGCCTGACCTTCGTCGCAGCGAGCGGTCTTGCCGGAGCGCGTCCGGTCACCACGCACTGGGCACTTCAAACGCGCCTCAAGCACGCCTATCCCGGCCTGACCCTCGACACGGACAGCATCCTGATCGAGTACGGCGATCTGATCACGGCAGGCGGGCTGATGGCGTGGATCGATCTGGCGCTTGCGCTCGTCGAACGCTTTCTAGGTTACGGGGTCGCCGTTCAAACCGCGCGTCACTTCATCGTGGAGTTCAGACGGCGCGACCAGCGGCGTTTCCGCCGGTTCATGCCGGATCTTCGGCACGGAGACAGGGCCATCCTCAAGGTTCAGCATGCGCTGGAAAAACACTCCGCCTCCGGTGTGAGCGCAGGAGAGCTTGCCGCAATTGCCGGGTTGCCAGCGCGAACATTCCTGCGACGCTTCAAGCTGGCGACAGGCTTGTCACCTGTGCACTATCTGCAGGAACTCAGGATGGAGCGCGCGCGCGAGCTTCTGATCGAGACGGAAGACAGCGTCTCGGAGATTTGCTTTTCGGTCGGTTATAATGATGTGCCTTCGTTTTCGAGGCTCTTCACGCGCCTGAGCGGATTGTCACCGGGATCATTCCGGGACCAGTACAGGCGACAAGGCTCAAGGGCGTCAGAAGGGACGTCCCGTTCTGGCGATATCGACCAGCGACACGACTCGGCGAGACCGTAAAGTTCGATTTGACGTTTTCGCATCCGGTTCGCCGTAGCGCAGCAGGCATTCCCGACGGAATTGCCCTGCATCGGGTCTGCATTTCACTCGGCGGCTGCGCCTGCGCCGCGTCGTCTTCTGACCTGGCGGATTGCGGGTGGTGGCTCTTCGGCGTCTTCGACCAAGGGTTTCATCCCGGTAGCAGACAGCTTACTATATCTTCGGGCTACTATTTTGTATTTGGGGTTATCATTGCAATGATTAGATTTTTTTCTTTGGCCGTTCTCTTGTTGGCGGCAAGTGCTTTTGGCGATCAGGCATTGGCGGCCGGTTCTGCCGCCGAACGGGCGGCAGACCTGAAGACGTGGCGCGCTCAATGCTCCGATATGGATCCTGATCTTCAGATGGGATATCTGGAAGCCGCCATCGAAAACGGCGACCAGTCCATTCTCAGGGTTTGTCTCCGGCAAGCCTTGAACAGCGATTCTGAGGACACGCGCAATCTGGCTTTGCGGGCTGCGGTTGCTGCGACGGGCCGAATAATCTTCGAAACGAAAATTCCGCCCGAGCTTGAGAAAGCCTACGAAGAGGCTGGCAAAGACAAGGCCAAGAAGGCGAAGATCGACGGATATTATATCACGCATTTGTATTCGCTGATCCGCAATGGCCTGTCGTTTGCCATCAAGGATGCCGAGATGGGGTCAAGGCGGTCGACGTGGGCTTCAATTGTCCGCAATACCGAACCTGCAGATGGCTATGACGGTCAGGCAACGATCATCGGATCAAGTATAAACTGGACAGGTTTAATCGACGCGGGACGTCAATGGAGATGCGACCTTCATGTCGAGCTGGCAGATGGGGCGCGATTGGATGGAACGTTCGCATGCGATGATCTCTGGGCGATACCGGTATCCGGCCCGCTCTTGTGACTTAGGGACTTCATTTGGGCTGAAGCAGGATCTGCGAGAAAGCGGCAACCCGGGCTTTTGCTGAAATTCTGATGGACGCTGCTTTTCTCAGGTTGAAGCGGCAGTAGGTTTCTTCCATCTGTTCCTCAAGGGCGCAGTCGGATACCCGGGACCATGAGCGGCCTTCGTTGTAGCTTACGTCAATACCTATATCGATGCCGCCGGTGCCGCAGGTGTCATCGCGGCGAAAGACAACTCCCGAAAGTGGTAGGTCCAGATCAGGTTCCAGTTCAAGAACAACCGCTGTCTTGCCGCCTTTGGGAGCCATTTTCCAGCACTTCGCCGGATCGGACAATCTTTCCATCCCTGAGTCATTCAGCACCGAAATCCCGTCAAGGCGGACAATTCTGTAGGGGATCGTGCCGGCTGTATCCGCTGACGATTTGACATCGCGCATCAGGATTTTTCTCTTGATTGGTTCGAAGGATTTCCGAATTGCGTCGAACCGTATCGCGCGGGCCGAGTTGTCCAGGTTCGCGACGATCATAGCAAACGGGATATCATCGCCGAGATACGGAAACGTGGCGATTGCTCCCGATACTCCGCCCTTCAGATACTTGGCGGCGTCTTCGTCGGTCAGGGGATCGAGCAACTGGATGGCCTTGTTCCCGTCCAATCCCGTGCGGCTGACGCGCATCCTGAAAATATTCTGTCTACCGTCGCCTATGGTGACCACATCGAGTTCGAGGTTCTGGCGTGCCTTGAGGTCATAGACAAGTTCCGGAAGACCAAGCCGGGACAGGCACTCGCCGCCTCTGAAACCCGAAACGGCTGCGAAGGCAAGATCGGGATTGCGGCCTAGAACGGCTTCAGCATTGTCCAGCTGTCTGACGGAAACGGGCACACCGGATGAACCTGATCTTCCCGACGCCGTCCTGAAATCGAACGGATGCAATTGCGGATCCTCGAACCGGCTCCGTTCGCCAACAACGTGGGACGGCAATGCCACCCAGCACCGCAGGTCGCCGGCGCGGTCCTTGGCACCAAACAACCAGCCTTGCCCCTGTTCGCCGTTCGAACGGGTCACGTACACGCGTTCGGCCAAGGCCGGTTGCGGCACAGCGGTCGCGATGACCATGACTGCCGCGAGAGCCGGCTTGATGATGAAGACGTGGAACAGACGTTTCATGTGACCGCTAGTCCTTTTGTTTGCCCGGAATCTCTCCATCGGAACGCGATGTACGATCTTCCGTCAGCGGCGTGTCGGAAGGGTCGCGCACGGCGGGGTGTCCGGGAGCAAACAAGGTCGATTGAACTCCCGTATCGGCGGTTCCAGTGTCAACGGCGGGCGCTTTGCGTGAAGGTCCATTTTCGATCCGGGACGGAAGGCCGAGCCAGGCCAGAAGCGTCTGAAATACGATAGAGAGCACGACCAGCGCGAGAGACATGGTTGCCAAACTCGGGTCGTTGAAAACCTGCGCGAAAAGTGACGTCCTGAAACTCTCGGCATCCTGGCTCTGTCCCGGGCGATACAGGCGCAGAAAATCAGATTCTGTTGTCGCGGCAACGCTGTAAGAGCCGTCTCCTATCGTTGCAATGCCATACCAGGAACTCGGCTCCTGAAGCTCTTGACCATTGTCCGTGAACGAACTTAGTCGACTGCCAGCGGGAATGACGATCTCTTCATCGATCGCAGGATAGAGCGCATCGGCTGCTGACGGGTCAGACGCGCGCCCTAGAATGCGCAAGCTGCCCGAAAGCAGGAGACCCGACATGCGACGAGAGCTTTCATTGATGAGGGGCGCGCTTAATTCCGTGCCCAGGCGTGCAGGGCCCGCTATGGGAAGTGGCCTCGCGTTCACGCTGTCAGAGTTGGTGGTGTTCGCGAGTCGAATGACGAGCCGGGACTGAATTGCGCAGCGTGTGCCGTTCTCGAATTGAAGGTGACCCGTATCGTCCGTTTTTCGGTTGCCGGCCCTGAGTTCGATCAAAGGGTTGCCGTCGACGAAGCGGTACCAGACCTGGACACCTGCAGTTGGCTGGACAATACCCGTAAACAGATCGCCGCTGGCGGCAAGGCCGGTACAGTTTTCGAGCTTGCCTCCTCTAAGGCGGACATTGTTGAAAGGTATGGCTGCCAGTTCCGGTCTCATGACGACGTAAGAGAGCAGCTCGGTTTCCGCTTCGACGACGATCAGCGGGCTTTTGCGCGGAATAGCGAAGAGCACCAGCAGGAACATTGCCGTCACCAGTGCCGACAGAAGGAAGATAACAGACGCGTTGCCCCTGGTTCCGGGCGGTTTGCGAAAATGGGCCGTGATCCGGTGTAAAGCCAGATACTTCACTGACTGGTACCGCGGGCGGGAACGACAACGCTGTAGACATGTCTCATTTCGCCAATGCCGTCATCAAGCACCAGCTCAAGGTCGACAGTATGCCCCCTGAGATCGCTTATGTCCGCAAAGCACTCGGTATCGAAGGCTATGGTGGCCCCGTCCTGTATCGTTTCGCAATGGAAGGCGCGTTCAAGGCCGGTCGCCGCGTGAAGCAGGTTTGCGCTCACGTAGCTTGAGCCGCTTCCGCTGTTTACCGCGACACTCAGTCTGTCGTCGAACGGGTCAATTACCTGCGGCAAATATGCGCTTGCCGGACTGTTGCAGTTGTCGCCGCTGATGACTCGTCCCACAAACGCAACGGCTCGCGCATCATAGACTGCGAGCTGCTGGGCAAACTGGTCCGTTACGCGGTCCAGTCGCGCCGTAGTATCGGAACCGGATGCCCCGGGGACCAGATAGGGATTTTCGCTGTAGAAGCGGCCATCTCTGGTCCTGCCGATTACACAGGCCATACGATTACCTTCCTGGTGAGCTGTCAGGCGCACATTGTCCAAATCGACGTTACCGGAGGCGATGCCCAAAGCGAGGCCGGCCAGTGGAATGCCCGATGTGGGAGAGGCCTCGTCGTAGCTCTCCTGAAGAGACGATACCGCTGCCTCTGCAATCAGGTCTTCTGCGCTGGCGGCGGAATGGGAAAAAACTGCGGCAGCGAGAGCGATCAGGTCAAGGAAATGTCGAGAAATGCGCATTGCTGCATCCTCACAGGCATTAAAGTATGAGTTCTTTCAAAGTAAAATTCGGAATATTTCCAATTCGTCTTGTGACGTTACAACTTGGCGAGGCATCTGGCTACACGCAAGCCGTGTCATGAAATGAGCGAAGCGACACCTTTTCGAGTGTCGGCCATACCCCACATTGCGGCTTTTGCCGAAAACCGTCACGACTTCATCTTATCTCGAAGGATTTCGGTTTCAAGAAGGAGAAGCCGCCGGACTATCCCTTCCCGGCGGCGGCTATCGCCTCTGACATGATCTCAAGACCCCTGTCGATGTCCGCGTCGCTCACCGTCAGCGGCGGGGCGATGCGGAAGACGGCGCCCATGGCGGGCAGCTTGACGATGTTCATGCTGAGACCACGCTTCATCGCCTCCGCCCCTATGCGGTCGCCCATGTCGAGGTCCGGTTTGCGGCTGGCGCGGTCGGTGACGATGTCGATGCCGAGCAGAAGCCCGCGGCCGCGCACGTCGCCGATGCATTCGAAGCGTTGCTGAAGGGCTTCAAGGCCGCTGCGCAGTCGCTTGCCGGCTTGCCGTGCGCGGGCGATCAGGCCGTCCTTCTCGACCACATCCAGAACGGTCAGCCCGACGGCGGCTGGCAGCGGATCGGACACATGGGTGGTGAGGAAGACGAAGCCGAGGTCATGGGCCTTTTCTTCCAGCTCCCGGCTGGTCAGAACGGCAGCAAGCGGAAGGCCCGCGCCGAGGGTCTTCGAGAGGGTCAGGATGTCGGGTGTCACACCGTCGCGCTGGAAGGCGAACATGTGGCCCGTGCGCCCGATGCCGGTCTGCGCCTCGTCCAGGATCAGCAGCATGCCGCGTTCGTCGCATTTCTCACGCAAGGCGGCGAGATAGCCTTCCGGCAGCTCGATGATGCCGCCGGACGAGAGGATCGGCTCGGCGATGAAGGCGGCGAGGTTGCCGGTCGACTGGCTGTCGATGAGGGCGAAGGCATCATCCAGTTCGCTCTTCCAGTCGAGGCTGCCGTCGGCGTGGGTGAAGCGCGGCCGGTAGGCGTTTGGCGCAGGAATGGCGAAGGAGCCGACTTCGGCAGGCCCGTAGCCGCGGCGCGCGTTGCTGTAGGTGGCCGAGGCGGCTGCCCCCGTCATGCCGTGCCAGCTTCTGGAAAAGGCGACGATCTCGTGCTTGCCGGTGACGAGCTTCGCCAGGCGGATCGCCGCTTCATTCGATTCCGCTCCCGTCGACAGGAGCAGGACTTTTTCAAGGCCGGGAACCAGCGACCCGAGACAGCTGCACAGGTCAACCACCGGGCGCGAGAGCATGCCGCTGAAAAGATGGTCCAGCCTGCCGATCTGCTCGCGCACGGTGCGCACGATTTCAGGATGCGAATGTCCGAGCAGCGCGCTCATCTGGCCCGAGGTGAAGTCGAGGATCGCGGTGCCGGCCGTGTCGTAGACATGGCTTCCTTCCGCACGTTCGATCACCCGCCGCTCGAACTGCGGGCCGTAGCGCATGACGTGGTCGGATACGTCGGACCAGAAGCCGGTTTCGGTATCGGTCGCGGGGGAGAAGCTGTCGGCCATGTCAGGCTCCTTGGGCCGGAGAAGTCCGGCATGTTGCTGATCATGGAACGCTAGCAGTGACAATGCCGTCATCCAAATTCATAATATGGCAATCTGATTTCAATGAGATTGATACTGTCATGCCGGTGCTCGACATTCTCCTGCTGCGCAGTTTCGTGTCCGTGTCCCGAACCGGGTCTGTCAGCATCGCGGCCCGCCGGGTCGGTCGGACACAATCGGCCGTCAGCATGCAGATGCGCCGGCTGGAAGCGATTGCCGGTCAGCCGCTGTTGCGCAGAACGGGAACGGGTGTGGAATTGACAGCGGCTGGCGAAAGGCTGCTGGCGCATGCGGAGCGGATCCTGGGCGCGCATGATGATGCGCTCTCCAGCCTGCCGGGGTCCGGTCTTCGCGGCGCCCTGACATTCGGCTGTCCGGAGGATTATCTGACCGTTTTCTTTCCCGCTCTTCTCAAGGGGTTCGGGGAAAGGCACTCCGGGGTCGAGATCGAGGTGGTGTGCGCGCCGACTGTGGAGCTCAGGCCTCTTCTGCAACGAAGGCGCATCGACCTTGCGCTGGTGTCGGTGCCCGGGGAGGAACGGGGTGATCATGTCATCCGCCCGGAGAGCTTCGTCTGGGTCGCCAACGATCCGGCCCCTGAAATCCTGAACAGGGACATGATCCCTCTGGCGCTGTCCGCACCGGATACCCTGGACCATCAGGCCGCGCGCTCGGCGATGGAGAGGGTGGGGCGCACGTATCGTATCGCCTTCGCCAGCAACAGTCTTGCCGGTCTCCTCGCAGTCACCCGCTCGGGTCAGGCGATCAGCGTGATCACGCGCTCCGCAGTACCGGCAGATCTTCATGTTCTGGGCGCACCGTTGCCGCCTTTGCCGGATCTGGGGATCAGTCTCGTTTACGCCTCCGGGGAGCCGCCTGCGGTCGTTCGTGCGTTCGGTGACTACGTGACGTCGTATCTGAGAACGCATAGAAATGCGTCCGCCTGAAATCAATTTGATTTGCAATTCAAACTAATGTGTGAGAGAGGGTGGCATGACACTTGACGCAACTTCTCCCCGATATCGTTTCGGCATGCGCTTCGCCCTTCTGGCGCGGAGCTGGCGGCGCTTTCTCGATCGCCACATTGCCGCGGCGGGATTGTCGGATGCGACCTGGGTGCCGCTTGTCCATCTCCAGGAGACGGGCGGCGGCATCACGCAAAAGGAACTGGCCCATCTGGTCGGTATCGATACGTCCAGTCTCGTTCGCCTGATTGATATCCTGTCACGGCAGGGACTTGTCGAGCGACGGGTCGATGCAAAGGACGCACGGGCGCGGCTCATCTTTCTGACCGCCGACGGGGAAGAACGGGTCGGGGAGATCCAGCAGGAACTCTGCCGGGTGGAGGAGGAGCTTCTGGCGGATCTTGCAGATAAGGATCTGGAAGAGATGCTCGCAAAATTTTCGAAAATCGAGACGCGGCTACGGGAGGTACAGACGCGGCAGGAACACGAGGGTACACGATGAACGAATGCAGACAGACCGAGCCTTCACACGGCGCGCTAGAGACAGCAAGACGCCGCGACATGGCCCGCGTGTTGCTGCACCACCACCGGATCGAGGAATGCCTCTCCCTGAGCGCCCAGCCCTGGCTGCGAAATTCCGTGCTGGCCGGCGTTCAGGCCGCTTTCAGTTCCAGCCTGATCCTGCCCGTCATTTATTACCTGTCACCCTGGCCGCATCTGGCAGGCTTTGCGGCGCTCGGTGCCCTCATGGCCCTGTTCGGACGCTTTGCACCGCGCGCCAGAACACGGCGGAGAATCGTTCTTGCCTGTGGGCTGACGCAGGTGGCTGGCGTGTTCCTCATGTCGGCGACAGGCGTCGCCGGATTTCCGGACTGGAGCCGGTTGCTGCTGCTGGCAGGTCTCAGTGGCGTTTTCTTTCTGGTTTCCCTCAAGGGCCGGTTCGGTCCTCCAGGCGCGCTGCTCTTCATCTTCGCTGCGGGTGCTGCCATGGCGCCGATCGAGGGGCTGCAGATGCTGCTGGAACGCAGCCTGGCAACGGCGGCCGGTGCTTTTCTGGCGTGGCTGATCTGCGCGGCAACGGAGCCGCTGCGGCACACCAGCAATTCTGGAGTACCGTTTCCCCCGGACACATTGCCGCCCTTGGATGAACGTCTGAAAGCGGCAGGTCGGATCGTCCTTGGAACCGCTCTCGCCGGTTTCGCTGTCGTGTGGGCGGGGGCTGGGCACCCGACCTGGGCGATGATGGGAACCGTTGTGGTGCTTCAGGGTGTAAACCTGCACACCAACGTGACACGTGCCTTCCAGCGTATGGCTGGCACACTCGTCGGTGCGGCAGTTGTGTGGCTGCTACTGGCACAGCAGCCGCCCTTCTGGTCGGTCATCCTGATCGTGGCAATTCTGCAGATCGCTACCGAATTCGTCATCGGCGCCAATTATGCCCTCGGCCAGATTCTCGTTACGCCGATGGCGCTTCTCATGACCTATCTTGCAGCTCATGGGCAGGTCAGTGCCTCGATGGCGCCGGAGCGCATGTTCGATACCATTGTCGGCGCGATGGTCGGCATTGCGATCGCGGTGCTCTTTTCCTCCGAAACCGACAGACTTCATCTTGCCCGCCATCATGCTGCAAAAGCGAAGGCCTGACGGGCCGATAGCTGGAGCGGCAGCGGCAGGTACAGGTCAAAAACAAAAAACCCCGCCAGTGGCGGGGTTTTCGAATTTCTGAGGCTTACGGCGCGCGCTTATTTCAGCGGTGCCAGCACCATGACCATCTGTCGGCCTTCCAACTTCGGGTTGGATTCGACCTTGGCAATTTCAGCGGTTTCCTCACGCACCTTGTTGAGGAGATTCATGCCCAGATCCTGGTGCGCCATTTCGCGGCCCCTGAACCGGAGCGTGACCTTCACCTTGTCGCCTTCGCCGAAGAACCGCAGCATGCTCTTCATCTTCACTTCGTAATCGTGAGTGTCGATGTTCGGACGCATCTTGATCTCCTTGATCTCGACGGTCTTCTGTTTCTTGCGGGTTTCTGCGGCTTTCTTCTGGGCCTGGTATTTGTACCGGCCATAATCCAGGATCTTGCAGACAGGCGGATTTGCGTTCGGCTGGATTTCAACTAGATCCAGACCCGCATCCATAGCGATACCCATCGCTTCTTCTGTCGGGATCACGCCACGGTTGGCGCCTTCATGATCAATCAACTGGACTTCGCGTACGCGAATTTCTTGGTTTGTGCGCGGGCCTTCCTTCGTAGGAGGCGGGGCGCGGAATGGACGGCGAATGGTCGCAATCTCCTCTTTGGTTTCAACTAGGCGCTAAGGTTTGGCTCGGTTCAAACGCAACCGCCCTCGGAACACAAGTACCAAGGCAGCCGTTGCGCGTTTCCTAACGCCATGTGTATAAGCTCCTGCGAAAACGGCAAAAAGTCAACCGAAAACAGCGGTTTTGGCGGCTTCCTGTCGCATTTGACGTTCCACAGCGGGTGGGCACGCCGACGATAATCCTATAACCCGTCGGCGAGCATAAAGTTGCAATCCTCGTTTCACGGCTCCACAAAGAGGGCGACATGCGCCCCATGCACCGCAGGTCCCCGCGGAACCCGCATGTGAAAGTCGAACAGGGAAGGGAATGGTTTGGACGGCGGAAAACTGGTGTTTCAGCTTCTCAGGATTGTGGTCGCGTTCATTTGCGGATTGATCGTGTCGGGACTTTTCCTCTCCTGGGGGTTCTTCCAGGCATCCTACCCCAACGATGATCCCGTCGCCTTTGCGGCCATGATCGGATCCGGTCTCGTGGGAGCAAGCGTCCTCGGCGCAGGTGCATTCGTCCCCGCGTCCATCGCGATCGCCATAGCGGAGATTGCAAGGCTGCGAAGCCTGATCTTTTTCCTGGCCGCCGGCGGGGGGATCGCATTCCTGATGTGGACCCTGGGAGAAGCCGAACAGGCGCAAGGCCTGCGTCCGGGCAGCGTCATTGCACTTGCGGCGGGTTTTTTGGCAGGGTCGGTCTACTGGCTGGTTGCGGGCCGGACATCCGGATGCTGGCGAACAAGCCTTTCGGGCGACCTGCCGAGCGGCGGACCGCACGACTGAGGCGCCCGCGAGACCTTTCGCGGCATCCGGCGTGTTACAGATCGCCGTCCTTCAGCGCCTCGCGCGCGGCTTCGTAGTGGTCCGGGCGCAGATGTGCGCGGATCATGCTGATCGTTGCCAGAAGAATCGTGGCATCGTCACCGAAACCGATTCCGATAATGAAATCGGGGATCACGTCGATTGGAAGAACGAAATAGGCGAGAGCCGCCAGCGCGGTCCCGCGCACCTTCTTCGGCGTTGCCGGATCCAGGGCACAATAATAGCCTGCGACGACGTCTTCCATGAAAGGAACCTGTCGCGCAGCCTTCTTCAGGGTCGCCATCAGCTTTTGGCGAACCGATTTCTTTTGCTCGTCTTCGGGGCCCAGAATTTCCGGATCAAAGCCGAGGTCTTCAAATGTTCTGTCCACGAAGAACTCCCTCAATCTGGTTCCCTCATTAAATAGGTCCGGCCAGGGCCGAATTCAATAATTTGCGACTTTCGCAATTCTCTCGCGTGGTTTCTTCCCGCGTAAGGGCAGAAGGTTGATCGGGCTACGTCATTGACCGATATGCGAAAAAGGCCGCGTGCAGCGCACGCGGCCCTTTTTCGGAGCATCACTTCTAAGGTGACGGCTCCCACCTGGTCTGGTCCATTCATGGGCGTGAGGGTCGTTCCATTTTGGAGGTAACGATGCCCGGACCAGATCAGTGTGTCTTAATCGGAAACTCCTGAGCAAGAAGCTCGCTCAAAGCGTTGCGGCGCTGTCTTCATCGGCTTCGGGGACTTCGTCGTAGCCGAGTTTTTCGAGAGCACGGTCGATGTCCTGCAATCCGTTCGACTCGTCCTCGTCTTCATTCATGGGACTTTCCGTACCTGCCCTCTGGAGGGCACGAGCGTCCTCACGCATTGTCAGCAGTTCTTCGATCCGGTCCTGCTTGCTGCGGCTGTCATCTTTCAGAACAGCAGCGATCCTGTCTCTTGTGTGGCTGGACATGGTCTGTTTTCCTGCAGCTGGTGTCGACGTGTCGCCGACGTGAAGTCTTGGAGCGATGGAGTGGGGGGCTTGGCCTCTGCCTTAGGCGCCATCCCGCCGACTACTTGACCAGAACGCTGTCCGGGTCTTTGGTGAAGGATGCCTTGTCGTAGGCCGGCATGGCTTCCAGCATCTCGCGCGTGACGTTGGAATAGACCGTCAACTCACCCTGCTGGTTCTTGTAGATATCCAGTCCAGTCGCGGCGAAGGCCATCTGCTTTTTGCCGGTTTCCTCGCCGGTGAGGTTGACGATAAAGGCTTTAACGTTGTCTTCGCCCGCCCCCAGGATGATATCCGACACTGCTCCGATTTCCTGCTTCTGCGTGTCGACAACTTTCACGCCGATGAGCTCCTGAGCGGAGACGGACGTCTGGTCGACAGTCTTGTCCTGCGCGTAAGCGGTGCCTGCTGTCATGACAGCGGCGAAAGCGATGGATGCCAAGATCTTGCGGAGCACGTTGAGCCCTCCCTTGGTCTCTGGGACCGTTCGAATGAATTGTCTTTGAGGCGGAGGCCCGGGAAGGCTCTCTCGCACCCGTTCCCTCTGGAAACGCCTGACTCAAACATCGGTTCCGAATCGAGGCGCCCGATTTTCAACCTTGTCAGCGTGCGATCTTGCCGACAGATCTGATGATCGATGGCAGGCTTGAAGTAACTGGAGCAGGGCCCATGACCATCCGAAAAAATCCGCTGGAACTTTTGTCAGGGTGGTTTCGTTGTACCCCCATGCATTTGAACCCAGGGAGAACGAGATGCTGAAGAAAGTACTTGTGGCGGCGGCTATCGTCGGTCTGACGGGGCTCACGGCCTGCAACAATACGCAGCGGGGCGCCGTTGTCGGTGGCGCCGGTGGTGCCGCGATCGGTGCCGCTGCGACCGGTAACGCGCAAGGTGCCCTGGTTGGCGGTGCGGTGGGCGCTGCAGCTGGCGCGCTTGTCGGCCGTGCGACCGAGCCAGGCAAATGTGTCTACCGCGACCAGTATGGCCGCGAGTACGTGGCGAACTGCCGCTAAAGATTGACCCGGCAACCTGAGCGGCGCTCGGTTGCCGGGTTTTCGACATGCATGACCCGGCCCGAGGATCGACAATCCCCGGGTCGGGTCATTTCATGGCCTCAATAGATAAACAGGAAAATCACTGCGATCAGGGCGAGGATCAATCCGCTTAACCCGAACCCTATGAAAAGACGCGAATGGCGCAGTGTGGAGACGTATCCGGCATCGGAACCATCGATCGCAGGAGCCTTGCGCGGTTCGTAGTGAAACCCGTGATAGATCATTTCCGCCTCATTCGTTGAGTGGCCAATGTCATTCCGAGGGCGTCAGCGCTCTCTTGAGATGCTAACGCTCGTCAGGCGGACATGTTCCCGGATTGGGGTGAGGGAACCGCAGAAAACTGCCGGAAATTCGGGTGGTAATCACTCAAGTTATTCGCAAGGCGCTGGGGCAAAAGGAAAATTTCATGTTGTTCGGATCACTGCCACTTTGGGGACTTCTGGCGATTTTTGCAGTTGCCGGGCTCGTCATCCTGGTCTGTGGCATCCGGATGACCGGCCTTGCGGACCGGATTGCCGACCGGACGGGCCTGGGGGAGGCTCTGGTGGGGGGCATCCTCTTGGGGGCGGCAACGTCGCTGTCCGGGACCGTCGTTTCGGTGACCGCCGCACTGGACGGCCGTGTTTCGCTGGCGTTCTCGAATGCCGTTGGCGGCATCGCGGCACAGACCGCTTTCCTGGCGTTTGCGGATATCATCTGGCGAAAGGCGAACCTGGAGCACGCGGCGGCGGACCTTGCGATCGTCTTTCAATGCGCGCTTCTGGTGCTTCTGCTCAGCATTCCGATCTTCGCCTATGCCGCTCCGGAGACGGCATTCTTCGGCGTTCATCCCGCCTCGCTCGTTCTTGTGGCGGTCTACTTGATTGGCGTGCGTGCATCCAAAAAGGTGCGCGAAGAACCGATGTGGAAGCCTGTGGGGACGCATGAGACCCAGCACGACGAGCCGGAGGAGGAGACTTCGGATTTTGCAGGAAACATCCGGCTCTTCACGGTCTTTACGGTGTTGATGGTGGTGATGGGCCTGATGGGCTGGGCGATCGCTCAGGTCGCCAGCGTCCTGACGGATCGCTACAGCCTGTCAGCGTCGCTCATCGGCGCGTTGATGACGGCGGTCGTCACCTCGCTCCCGGAACTGGTCACGACACTTGCCGCTGTTCACAGGGGCGCCCTTCAGCTTGCGATCGGCGGCATTATCGGTGGCAATACCTTCGACACACTGTTCCTGACACTGTCAGACGTGGCCTATGGTGAGGGCTCACTCTACCACGCCATCGGTCGTGACGACCTGTTCTGGCTAGCGACAGGTGTGCTGATGACGGGTGTTCTGTTGACCGGGTTGATCGTTCGCCAGAAATCCGGGCCGGGCGGGATCGGCTTCGAAAGCGTCAGTTTGCTGGCCATTTATGGTGGCGCCATTGCCATCCAGGCATTCGCTGTCTGAGGGCGCGGTCACAGATCTATCTGATGAGATAGCTTACCATCCAGATGACACCGCCCACGGGCACAAGTGCGATCAGGGCGTAAAGTCCGTCGCGGGTGATCAGGGAAAACGCTATCAGGCAAACTGCAGCGCCCAGAAATGACGATGAGAACGGCACGAATTCGAGCAGTGGCATCATCGCGCCGAACATCATGCAGGTGACCGGCAGCAGATATCGTAATGGGCGATGAAACAGGAAGCGAAGCCGCTTTCTGGAATGTCGGTCGAGCCAGTCTGCAGCCGGACGTACCTTCTCGATCGCTTCGCGCAGCCTGGCGCCGCTCAATCTCCGGGTCCTGAGCCAGCGCGGTATCCAGACCCTGGTGCGTCCGATCATCCATTGCCCGGCAATCAGGAAGATCATGATGCCGCAGAGGCTCGAAAAGGCCGGAATGCCGCTGAGCGGCGTCACGACGGCAAGCGCCGGGACAAACAGAAGCGGCGGAAATCCGGCCTGACCGAACGCTCCGAGAATGTGCCCAACGGACACTTCCTTTCGCCGGGCGACTTCGCATGTCCGGTCGATGACCTCACCCAGCGAATGGATGTCGTCCTGGCTCTCGTTCACACGCTGCAAGATTTCCGTCCGCTTTCCTGTTGTCTGACGCCTGTCCTCAGCTCGGCTCGCCCAGAACCAGCTTTTCGATCTGGTCGACAGGATGGTTGGTCAGGTCCTTGTCGATTTCAGCGACGACGCGATCCGCGACTTCCTTGTGAAGCTGCTTGCGGACCTGTCCGAGGACCGACGGCGCGGCCACCAGGATCATCTTGTCGAAATCGCCCTTGTGCGCGCGCTTGTAGAGAATGTCTGCAAGGTCGGACGCGAAATTCTCTTCCGCCAGCTGGTGCCAGTCCGTCTCTGCCACCGCGCTTCGATGAACCTGCGGACCGTCATTGAACCGACCAGGCTTGTCTGTGCCCTGCTCATGAGTCGGCGGGTTCTCCTGCTCTTCCTTGCGGAAGACTTCGAGATTGGGAAACTTCTCGTCCCCTTCGTTGCGCAGGAACAGCGCCTTAGAGCCGTCTGCGACGACGACCCAGCCATTGTGCTTGAGCTGATGCGTTCCGTTCATCTCAGGTCTCCCTTATGTCTTTGCTCTACCTGATAACAACGGCGACGAAGATGATCTGTTCCACGCCTCTTTGGGACGAGTTGCCGCGGGCCTCAGGAACTTCCGCTCAACCGGTGCGTTTTTCCTGTCTGGAGCGGAGCATTCGGAGGAATGCCGGCCGCTCGATCAATTTTCAAACCACCGGGCTTTTGCATGCTGGATCTCATCCTTTCCGAATTCCGTCTCCATATCGGTTCACTGCCGATCCCGATCGTGCTGCTGCGGATGGTGGCGGCGATCACGCTCGGCGGTGTCATCGGCTTCGAGCGTGAGGGGCGGGGAAAGGATGCAGGCCTTCGAACGCACATGCTGATCGCCTTCGCCTCATGCCTCTTCCTTCTCATCAGTCAGGAACTGGCGGAACTGCAGATCGGTAATGTGAACGAGCAGCGAATAGATCCGTTGAGGCTCGTCGAAGCCGTCACGGCCGGCGTTGCCTTCCTGTCGGCTGGGCTGATCTTCTCGCGAAACGGGACCGTCCGCAACGTGACGACAGGCGCGTCGATGTGGCTCGCCGGTGCGGTCGGCATGGCGTGCGGTGCCGGGCAACTCGGCCTTGCGGTGATCGCGACGGTCCTGGTGGTGGTGGTCCTTGCCATCGTCGGTGCTGTCGGTGAACGATATAGTCAGGACAAGCAGGACTGATCCGACCCATCAGGCGTTGCCGCGCGTCTCCAGCAGCCGGCGCGCAATGACCTGGGCCTGGATTTCCGCCGCACCCTCGAAGATGTTCAGGATACGGGCGTCGCATAGCACGCGGGAAATTGCATACTCCAGCGCAAATCCGTTGCCTCCGTGGATCTGCAGCGCATTGTCCGCGGCTGCCCAGGCAACCCGAGCTCCCAGCAACTTGGCCATTCCCGCCTCCAGGTCGCAGCGCTTGCCGGAATCCTTCTGCCAGGAGGAGAAATAGGTCAGCTGCCGCGCGATCATCAGCTCCGTGGTCATCATGGCCAGCTTGTCGGAAACGCGCGGGAAGTTGACCAGAGCCTTGCCGAACTGCACGCGCTCTTCCGCATAGCGCAGTCCCAGGTCCAGTGCGGACTGGGCAACGCCAAGCGCGCGTGCCGCCGTCTGGATGCGGGCGCCTTCGAACGTCTGCATCAGCTGCTTGAAGCCTTCTCCCTCGACATGACCGAGAAGGTTCTCATCCTTGACCTCAAAGCCGTCAAAGGCGATCTCGTATTCCTTCATGCCCCGATAGCCGAGTACCTCGATCTCGCCTCCGCTCATGCCCTCCGCCGGAAAGGGATCCTCGTCCGATCCGCGGGGTTTCTCCGCGATGAACATGGACAGCCCCCGGTAGCCCGGTTCGTCAGGGTTCGTGCGGGCGAGAAGGGTCATGATATCGGCCCGGACCGGGTGCGTGATCCAGGTCTTGTTGCCGTAGACCTTCCAGACGTCGCCTTCCTTCACCGCCCGTGTTTTGAGCGACGCCAGATCGGAGCCTGTGTTGGGTTCTGTGAAGACGGCTGTCGGCAGCACTTCGCCTGAGGCGATCATAGGCAGCCAGTGCTGCTTCTGGTCTTCCGTTCCGCCGCACAGGATGAGTTCTGCCGCGATTTCCGAGCGGGTGCCGAGAGAGCCGACGCCGATATAGGCTCGCGATAGTTCCTCCGAGACGACGCACATCGCCTCCTTGCCGAGGCCGAGGCCGCCGTATTCCTCCGGAATGGTCAGTCCGAAGACGCCGAGTTCCGACATCTGATCGATTACTTCCAGCGGGATATAGTCGTTCTTCAGGTGCCAGGCGTGGGCGTTGGGCACGACCGTGTCCTCGGCGAAGCGGCGCATCTCGTTGCGGATCTGCTCCATGGTCTCGTCCAGACCCGGGTCGCCGAATGTGGAGTGGCCGGCCTGATCGCGCACCAGACGGGTGATCTCTGCCCGGATTTCGGGCGTGTTGCCCGTCTCCATCAGCGTCTCGATGTCCTCGGTGCGGTAGGTGAGCGCATCGTTTGCGGAAATGGAGAGGTCGGAGAGACGTACCGTTTCGCCCTGGTTCATGGGTATGCCGCCAAAGATCTGCGCGAGATACTCCGCAAAACCAAGCTGAACGATCTGCTCTTCCAGCTTGCCGTAACGTCCTTCGTCGATCAGCCGGCGCGCATAGGCATCGAGCTGACGCAGGGCTTCCACATAGGTCGCCAGCCAGGCGAGACCGTGGGTTGCCCTTTGCTCACGCTCCATTGCCGTGGCGGAGATGCCATCTCCCTCCGTGACAAGGGCACGGACACGCTGCGCTGCGAGATCCAGCATCCGGTCAAGCGTTTGAACGGCTGACTGTGTTCGATCCGTAAGGGTCTCGGGCGAATTCTCTGTCTCCGCTGCTGCAGGGGACATGGGCGCTCTCCGTTTCCATTTATTTCGCAAAAGCGATCTTTGTTGCAGCTATGTTGCGTCGCACTCCCCTGTTTGTCGAGTGTGAAATTATCCGCCTTTTGGAGGGTGCGGATCTGATGCATGCACTTGACGGGCACGCTGTTGGCGGGCCACATCAAATTCATGAACGCCCGCCAGACCTTGCTCGTGATTTACGCTGTCCTGAAGGACGCAATCGGACATTTCGCGCGCGACGACGGTTTTGCCATGGCAAGCCATGTCGCGCTGTCCGGACTGCTGGCGGTCTTCCCGCTTCTGATCTTCATCGCGTCTCTGGCGGCCTTCTTCGGCTTCACCGGTGCGGCCGACACCGCGTCCGCGCTTCTGTTCGACACCTGGCCGGCAAGTGTCGCGGCCCCGGTCGCCCGTGAAGTGCAGAACGTGCTGACCGTCCGGCGCGGCGACCTTCTGACCTTTGGTGCCGTGGCCGCGCTATGGTTTTCGTCGAACGGCGTCGAAGCCCTGCGCACCGCACTCAACCGCGCCTATCGGCAGCACGAGTACCGGAATTTCATCCTGTTGCGTCTCCAGTCTCTGGCGCTGGTCATTCTGGGGGCAGCGGTGCTGCTGGCCTATACGTTTCTGGTGGTTCTGGCGCCGCTCGCGCTTGCGGCGCTCGAGCGCTACGCGCCGCAGATCGAGAGTTCGCTGTCAACAATCAACGTCGCCCGCTACTCGCTCGCCGGCTCGCTGCTGGTGATCGGGCTGTTCTTTACCCACTGGCTGCTGCCCGCCGGACAGCGGACGTTTCGAGACCTGTGGCCGGGCGTTGTCGCGACACTGATCATGTGGATCATCTCCGGCACTGCCTTCGGGACGTATCTTGCGACATTTGCAAATTACGTTTCGACCTATGGCGGCCTCGCCGGGATCATGACCGCGCTGATCTTCCTCTATATCTGCGCGCTGGTGTTCATCCTCGGGGGCGAACTCAACGCTGCCATCTCGCGGCAGCGGCGTTTGTGGGAGCGGCGGCAGCAACAGCGCAGGACAACGGCGACAGGCGACGGTTGATCTCAGACCCTGCGCCGCGAGGACCGGATCGTCAGGACAGCGCTCATCACCAGAACCATGCCGACGATCTGGACAAGCGACAGGGTCTCGCCGAAGAGAAAGTAGCTTTCCACCGCGGTTACCACGGGCACCAGGTAGAAGAGGCTCGCGACCTGCGAGACGATGCCCTCGCGGATCAGGAGCATCAGAAGCAGGATCGCGCCGACGGACAGAACCAGCACAAGCCAGGCCATGGCAAAGATCAGGTCGCCCGACCAGACGATCTGCCAGCTTTCGAAAGCGCTCAGCGGCAGGGTGATCGCCAGCGCTCCGACATATTGCCAGACAGTGGCGGCCCACAGATTGAGGTTCTGCGCGTAGCGCTTCTGGTAGACGGTGCCGAAACTGATGGCCGCGACGCCAGCGATCACGGCGGCAATCGTCGTGGGGGTAATCCCGGTTCCGGTCAGATCCAGCTTCGGTCCGAGCACAAGGGCCAGACCGGCTGCGCCGATGGCCATGCTGAGCCAGTGGCGGCGGGCGATTGTCTCTGCGAGCAGTGTCACGGCCATGAGCGCTGTCAGGACGGGCTGCAGGCCGACGATGATGGCGGACGCTCCGGCAGGCATGCCCTGCTTGATCGCCCAGAAAACCCCGCCCAGATAAATGCCGTGAACCAGCATGCCCGCGAAGATACAGTGCCCGATGTCCCTTGCCGACAGGCGCCAGCGTGTGGACAGGGCAAGGCCGATCAGGATGAGCACCGGCAAGACGGCGGCAAAGCGGATCGTCAGGAAGACCATCGGTTCGATGAAAGGCGCGCCAAGTTTCGAGCCGACGAAACCCGTGGACCACAAAAGGACGAAAATAGCCGGGGCGGCTTTGGTCAGATACGTCACGCACTGCCTCAAGCAGGTGGAGATGCCGATCGGACCGGGACCAAAATCTTAATTATTCTTGGGTGTTAACCCGATTTTGGTAGTTTTTGTCCAGTCTGGTCCGATGCAGGGTTTTTAAGGGACATACGCCCGTGGGCTTTCGATCGCAATCTCCTTCTCCCTTCCTTTCCAGACTATCGGTCAAATCGCGCATACAAGCCTTGAGCGCGCTCACGATCGCCGGGCTGCTGGCAATCGGCGGGGTGTACTACTGGAGCCAGGGCAGGCTGGACGAGGCATTCGACCGGATCAGCGGCAGTGCCGTCCTGAAGCAGCAGGCTGCGGCCCTGTCGGAAAGCACCTCGGCGCTGCGCACGATCGAGAAGCGCTACCTGAGCGCGCCATCCTCCGAGCTTTTCCAGGCATTCGATACCCAACTGCAGGATGCAGGCGAACAGCTTGCCGTCATTGCCGGCAATCCTGGCGTGGCCGGGTACGGCGCCGAGATCGAGGAGATCTCGAAGACACTTGCCAGGACGCAGACCGCTTTTTCGAGGCTGGACGAGCTTCAGGCCCAGATCGGCTATGACGAGGCGAGCGGATATCGGTCGGTGCTCAACGAGCGCGCTGGCGCGGTCAAGGCGCGCCTGGCAGAGGAAATGAAATTCGGCGGCGGACCGGACTTTGAAAAGCTCGCCCGCGCGATCCTCGCGGTTCAGCTCGCCGAGAAGGAATACACCCTGAACGGGACGCCGGAGGCCGTGGCTGTCTTCGAGCAGCAGTTCGCCGCTTTCGAGAAGCTTCTGAAAAAGGTCTATATTTCGGACGCCATCAAGAAGGATTTTGCCGACAACATGGCCGTCTACAAGGAGACTTTCGCGCTTTACAACGCTGCGAAGGCCGACAAGACGGAGGTTGCAGACACGCTGGAGACCCTGTTCCAGCTGGTTCCTCCCCAGGTGGCAACGCTCAATCAGGCGGCCGGCACGGAACAGCAGAATGCGGTGGAGCAGTTCGAAAGCACCAGGGCGATTGCGGGCCTTGCGATCGGCGGCACCATCATCGCGCTGCTGGTGGTCCTGCCCGCCATTGCGCTCCTGATCGGACAGAGCATCGCAGGTCCGCTGGAGCGCCTGCAGCGCGCGATGGAGGCACTGGCGGAAGGGCAAACGGATATTGACTTGCCGGTCTTCGGTGGCAAGGCGGAGCTGGCGTCGATGAGCCGCACGGTCGCCGTCTTCCGGGAAAATGCGGTCGAGCGACACCAGTTGACGGCCTCCCAGGAAATCGAGAACCGGCAGCGCGAGGACCGCGTTGCGCGGCTGGACGGGCTGATCGGCCGGTTCGAAGGAACCGTCTCCTCGGCCCTCGATGGACTTGACCGGGCCAATGACGAATTGCGCCAGACCTCACACTCGATGGAGCAGGCGGCCGATGATGTCGCCAACCAGTCCGACGAAGCCGCTGATGCGGTCCGGGATGCCGCCGAGAACGTGACATCGGCCGCCCAGTCTGCCGAAGAACTCGCGCTTTCGATCTCCGAGATCTCCGGCCAGGCGGAAAAGTCGACCGAGGTCGCACAGAACGCGGCTCGAAAGGCGACGTCGACGGTTGCCACGATGCGCGAACTGTCCGGCGCCGCAGACCGGATCGGCGAAGTCATGGGCCTGATCCGGGACATCGCGAGCCAGACCAACCTGCTTGCCCTGAACGCGACGATCGAGGCCGCCCGCGCCGGCGACGCCGGCAAGGGATTCGCGGTGGTTGCCGCCGAGGTCAAGCAGCTTGCGGATCAGACCTCCAGAGCGACCGAGGACATTGCAACGCAGATCGAGGCGATCCAGGGCTCTTCCGGCCAGGCGGTTCAGGCAATCGACGAGGTTAGCCGGATCATTTCGGACATGGAGAATCTCGCCTCTGCGGTGGCGGCCGCGGTGGTGCAGCAGGATCAGGCCGTCCGGGCAATTTCCGAAAATGTCAGCCATGCGTCGGACCGCTCCGACACCGGTGTGGAGCGCATGAAACAGGTGGGCATGGCAGCGGATCTGGCACGTTCCAATGGCGCGGAGGTTCACACGCTGGCGGAATCTCTCGGCAAGGAAGGCGAACTCATCCGGCAGGAAATTGCCGGTTTTCTGACGAATGTCCGCAGCGCCTGAGCGGCTCTGTCATGGAGTGCCGCGACACGGCATGAGCATCGCGGCAATTCGCCCTTTGGCGGGCGGCCTGTCTTCGTGCTAGGCCTTTTGCAAACAAGCTTGCAGAGGGCATAGAGGAATGCAGGAAGAAATCGTCATCGTCGGAGCCGGCCAGGCCGGTGCGCAGATCGCGCAGTCGCTGCGCCAGGGCGGGTTTGAAGGCCCGTTGCGTCTCATTGGCGATGAAACGCATCCCCCCTATCAGAGACCGCCGCTTTCCAAGAAATTCCTCGCCGGGGAAATCGACGCCGAAGGTCTGTGGCTGCGTCCGTCAGCCTTTTTTGCGACCAACAACATCGATCTCATTCCAAACACGCGAGTCGCCTCGATCGATCCGAAGGCAAAACGCCTGACGTTGCAGAACGGCGACAGGATTTCCTATGGCAAGCTGGTGCTTGCAACGGGGACGAACGCGCGCCGTCTGACACTGCCGGGTGGTGACAAGCAGGGCGTCGTCACGCTGCGGTCCATCGCCGACGTCGATCTCATCCGCGAGCGGCTTCAGACAAGCCCGAGGATCGTGATCATCGGTGCCGGCTATATCGGTCTGGAGGTCGCTGCCGTCGCTAAGACGCTGGGCAAGGACGTCGTGGTTCTGGAAGCGCAGGACAGGCCGATGAAACGCGTCGTCAGCGAGGCCGTCTCGTCGTTCTTCACGGATCTGCACAAGAACCGCGGCATCGATCTGCGTCTCAACACCGGTGTCGAGGCCATCGAGGGAGAAGGCAGCGTAACCGGTGTACGCCTGGCGGATGGCGAGCTTCTGCCCGCCGAGCTTGTTCTCGTGGCCGTGGGCGCGGAGCCGAACGATCACCTTGCGACAGAGGCCGGGCTGGAGACCGACAACGGCATTCTGGTCGACGGGGCATGTCAGACCAGCGATCCGGACATCTATGCGATTGGCGACTGCACGCGCTTTTATTCCAACCGCTACAAGCGCTCGGTGCGGATGGAAAGCGTCCAGAACGCGATCGATCAGGCCAAGCTGGCCGCCCAGGCGCTGCTCGGGCACGATGTCGATTACGATCCGCTGCCGTGGTTCTGGTCGGACCAGTATGACATCAAGCTGCAGATTGCAGGACTTTCGGAAGGCTATGACGATACCGTCGTGGTCGGCTCGCCTGAAGCGCTCAAGTTCTATGTCGCCTATCTCAAGGACGGCATCCTGATCGCCGTCGACAGCATCAACTCGCCGCGCTCGCACATGATGGCGCGCCGGGTGATCGGCGAAAGCTGGCGCGATGACCTGCTGCCGGATGCCTGAACATCGGCGCCTGAGGTTTGGCACCTGAAGTCCAGCGGTTGAAGTGATTGGCGCTCCCAAGCATGGGGCCGACGCGGGTTTGATGACCGCACCCTGTGCCTGCGGCTATTCCACCTTGCCGAATTTCTCCAGGAAATACGCGGTCATGTCCTTGTTGCGGTCGTATTGGTGGACGATCGCATAGGGTTGCTTGTCGGAGGTCTTGACCAGCCCGTCCTCGAAAACCGGTGCAGTTTCCTTCGGCATGCAGAACCCAGGCGCATTCGTACCGACATTGGCACTGACCGCATGCAGCAGCCAGGGAACCCGCCAGTTCACTTTCTCGGCCTTTTCCTTCCAGCCGCAGAAGGTCAGAAGCTGGTTGAAGGCCGCCTGATCGCCACTGCGCTTGGTCTGGTCGAAATAATAGACGGCCAGCATGAAATCCATCATGGCCTCATAGCGGCCGGCGAAATAGCCTGCGCAGCATACGGGAACCTTCGCCACACGGTCGTAGGCGTGGCGGCCGTAGGTCTTCAGAACGTTCCGGCGGTTCCAGGGATCTTCGTGGGTGATGCTTTCCTCACCGATCAGAAGATCCTTGCCGGGGGCAAGATTGGCTTCCAGCCACGCAAAGGGATCGGACTGGAAGACGACGTCCCGGGCATCGGAGAAGGCGACGAAGCGCACAGGCTCGCCAATGGCATCCAGATGCTGCTTCACCAGGTGGCTGGCGTGAAAAAAGCGCCTGTCGTAGATCTTGTCCTTGAAGCGCAGGATGCGCTTGTTCCAGGTCCAGCGTCTGTCGGCATAGACCTTGCCACCATCGGAATGATCGGCGACCTCTTCCTTAATCTGCGAATAGGAATAGCGCTTCTTGCCGGCGTCGTGATTGAAGGTGATGACCAGCGAGCCCATGTGCTGCATGTACTCGACAAGCGCTTCACTGACATCGTAAGCCACGGCAACCGTGCGGCCACGGTATCCGGTTGCCTTCAGGGAATTGTACCAGGCAGCCATGTGTTTCGGTTCATAGCCCGAAACTGCCGTGACGATGACATCGTTGGCTGAAGACATTTCGGCTGACATGCGCACTCCGGCTCGGCTCAGACTGGTCCCGCCGTCCGACCGGCCGGGTTTCGGTGTGCTACCTATCCCAAACCGTTCCGGGGGGCCAGACAGCGGTGAAAATTTCTGGGTCCGGGGATCAGCAACCTGCGTTCTGGAGAATGAGCCGGACTGCATCCTTCGGGATTTCCAGATGCACCATGTGTCCGACCCTTTCGAAGATATGGGTCCCGATCATCCCCGGCAGCTTGTGGGACTGGCGGGTTGGCAGGATGCGGTCCTGGGTTCCCCAGATGACCTTGATCGGCATGGGCAGGGCGGCCAGCTCATCGCGCGGCAGGGTTTTCTGCACGCTGCCGTCGATGATTTCGTCGGCAACGGCCTCGAGCGTTGCGACAGCCCCCGGCCGGGACCTGGCTTCAGCAGCGGTTTTCGCCAGAAACTTCGGCAACTTGAACTCCCAGCCGAAGAACTGTTCCAGCAGCATTTCCATCTCGGCCGCGTCGGTTGCCGCCGCGTAGCGGCGCAGAAGGCGGTGGTTGATCTCGGGCCCGAAGCCGCCGGGCGCAAGAAGCGTCAGGCTGGCCACGAGGTCGGGATTGCGAAGGGCGATCAGCGCTGCGACGGCGCCGCCCATGGAGTGACCGACCAGGTGCACCTTTCCAAGATTGATCTGTTCCATCGACTGCGTCACCGCCTTGGCCGCAACCCCCGCGTTGCCGATGCGCGGCCAGTCCAGTGCTTCGCCGTGGCCGGGCAGGTCGAAAGCGATCGAACGCTTGTGCGGGGCAAGGCCCGTCTGGATGTTCAGCCAGGTCTGACGGTCGCCGCCGAACCCATGGAGAAGAACGACCGGCGCTCCGCTGTCGGCGGCGGTTGCCTCCTGCTCGCGGTAGGGCAGATGCGGACTGGAGGACGGGGTGAGATCGATCATGTGAAACGCATGGTCCTGTACTGGAGGGGAGAGTGCGACGGTCTGGAGCAGGGCGGATCGGAGCCCCTATTCCAGAGCGTAAAGCGGTTGCGGAGCGGCAAAGCCGCCGAGTTCGAAGGCTCCGACCGGGCGGGACCGGTCCGTGGCGCGCCTGGCAATGTCCTCGGTCATCAGGACGCCGACACCAAGTGACTTGGTCAGGCTTTCGATCCGGGTGGCGGCATGAACGGTCTGACCGATGACGGAGAATGTCAGCCGGTGTGCGACGCCGATATTGCCGAACATCACCGAGCCAACCGACAAGGCGATGCCCGACTGCATCGACGTGCCGAACAGAGGCGCCTTGTTGAGGGTTTCGAGCCGCCGGCAGGTGTCATCGGCTGAGGCAATGGCTTTCTCGACCGCGACATCCAGGCCCTGGGACCCGATGGGAAAGACGCCCAGCACCGCGTCGCCGATGAAGTCCAGCACCTCTCCGCCATTGTCCAGAACCGCGCCGGCGGTCACGTCGAAATAGGTGTTCAGCCAGCGAAGGTAGCTTTCCGGCCCGAGGGTTTCGGCAATGGACGTCGAGTTGCGCATGTCGCTGAAGTAGATGACCGCCTCGATGGTTTCGCCGTCGCCATGGCGGATCTGGCCCTTGAGAACTTTCTCGCCGGCGATCCGGCCCAGATAGGTCTCGGCGATGGTTCGGCTGATCTGTCCTTCCAGTGTTGCGCGGGCGGCCAGCGCAAACCGCTTCTGGATGTAGCGGATGGCGGCCAGAGCCTCATCCGAAAATCCGTGCGCCTCTTTCGTGGCCCAGCTGACGACGATGCCGCTTCTGGTATGCTCGTTCGGAAAGGACGGCATGGCGAACTCGGTCGGCAACACGAGATAATCCGTGTAGCCCTTTTCGGCGAGGGTCGACAGCAGGGGAAATTCCATCGGCGCATTGTTTTCCGTCAGGCGTCGGCGCAGCATGGGGTCACCGCTGAGGAGAGCGGCCCGGACAGGGCTTTGCAGCCAATCCTCCCGCATCTCCGCCGCATGGACGATCTGTTCGTATTCGATGCCGAATCCGTTTTCCCATGTCGCGGTTTCGGCTTCTATCAGCGGATGAAGCGTCGACCACCCGATCATGGCCCGGTCGACCGGAACATCGCAAAGGCGCAGCCTTTCGCACAATTCGGCAAACATGTCTGTCAGTTCAGGCCGTCCGAGGGCCTGGTCGATCAGCCAGTCTTCAATACTGTCGATATCCGCCATGTCGATCATGGCGCCAAGGTAGTTATCTTTTTTGCCGGATGCCAGCGGGAGCCTTCGGGAAGAGGTCTTGCAGAAGACAAATCCATCTAGTTCGCGGGCTTGCCCGCGACGCTGCCCGGAGGAATGATGAGCCAGTTGACCATGGCGGCCGGCATCTTTCCCGGCGCGAGGTAGGCAAAGGACTTGTGTCCCTCCCTGACGGCTTCCGGATAGTAGTCGAGGATCTCGGGGATCGGCCTGTCGCTGTCGCCGCGCCAGACGATCATCACACCCCTGGCCTGAACGTCGTCGAAATCGATCCACGGGCTCAGAACCCGATCGTGGAGATAGAACATCGAGGGACGGCCCGGTCCGTGGAGCGTCACGTTGGCAGCCGACCACATGTCGCCGGCGACATAGGCAAGGTCGGTGCCCATGCGCGCTTTCCAGATCGCTGCGAGCTCGTCGGCGATTGGGCCGGCGGGATAATGTATCCGTGTCGCCTTGGCCTTCCAGTAGGGCTCCAGAACCCCCTGGCCGAAAATGACACCCAGAAAGATGCACTGGACGGCGATAGCCGTGCCAAGGGCGCGCTTCGGGTGTGGCCAGAGCGACGGCAAGGCCAGATACCGAACGGCGGCGATGCCGGAGAGCACGAAGAGGGGTGTTCCCCACATATGCTCGAACTCGTTGCCGGTGGCGGCCGAGGCCAGAAGCACGACACCGAGCGGCACGAAGGCGAACCACAGCAGGAAGCGATCTGCGGTGCGGTCCGTGGGGGACGCTTCGACGGAGCGGCGTGATCGGAAGGTTCGCACGCCCGTCCAGCCAAGGCCCGCAATGACGACCAGAAAGAGGGCCGCGTGATTGCCTATCTGGGCGACGAGGAAGGCTAGCGGGTTGACGATGTGATCGACAAGCGTCTCAGCGGGTTTGCTGCGGCTGGCGGCATATTGCAGCGTCAGGAAGTCCGTCTCAAGCAGCCAGCCGATGTGGGGCAGCATGAGTGCGGCGCAGACGACCATCGTCAGCCACGGGCCAAGCGTCCGAATGTGGCGGCGGGCATCGGCGAAGACCAGTGTGTAAAGCCCGATGGCGCCGATCAGAAGCAGGACGAAATACTTCGTATAGAGCCCGAAGGCTGCGAGCAGACCGAGTGCGAGCCAGTCGAACCAGCGTCCCTTTTCCAGCGCGCGGTGGAAGAAAAGCATCATGCCCGCCCAGACGGGAATCTGCAGGATATTGGGATTGAACTCCGGCATCGGCAGCGTGAAGTAGAATGTCACGCTGGTCAGGACGATGGCCCAGAAAGCCTGCCAATCCGACAGGCCGAGACGCCGGGCCAGTCGCCAGATGAAGACATATCCGGCTGCCGCGCTGAGAGCGCTGAGCCAGTAGCCGCCGAAATAATGCCCGCCGGTGAGATGATAGCTCGCTTCCAGCAGCCAGGCGCTCATGGGCGGGTGCTTGGTGTATCCGAGCTGGAGTTCGCGCCCCCAGGCAAAGCCCTCCACCACGTCGAGAGGCGGGCCGGGGAAGGTCAGCGTCGGAACCAGCGCATAAAGCAGGCAGACAATGCCGACATACCAGAGGGCGGCGCGCGGTGCGGTCATCTTGCAGGTGGCCTTTCGGTCTCAGGTCTCTGCGGGAGGATGGGAAAACACCCAGAGCCGCGCTGCCAGAAAGGTCAGGGCAGGCACGATCGCGATGGAGAACATAAGCCCGGCCATTTCCGGCCAGGGCGTCAGCATCAGCCACAGGGTGAGGATGGTCGAATTGAGCAGGAACCCGGATATGGAAACGATCAGGAACTTCAGGATGGTTCTCAGCGCCGTGCCGTCCCGGCGCAGATGCGAGAAGCTCCAGTAATAGTGGCCGGAAAAGGACACCCAGAACGCGACGAGATACCCGCAGAGATTCGAAGCGAGTGGCGGCAAGGCTCCGCTTTGCAACAGGCCTCCGGCGACGGCGGCGTGGGTGAGCGTTGCCAGGATGCCGACGATCGCGAACTTTCCGGCCGACGCGGTTTCGGTCTTCAGTCGGTGGTAACGGGCCTCACTCGCCATCGGCGACCGTGGGTGATGTTTTTGCGTCAAGCGGCGGGGCACCTTCGATGACGTCCTGCAGGATATAGACCGGACGCTGTTTGGCTTCACCGAAGAGGCGGGAGACATATTCGCCGATCATGCCGATGGAGAGAAGCTGAATGCCGGAGAAAAACAGAAGCGCGACCATCAGCGACGCATAGCCCGGCCAGTCGACACCGTAGAACAGCACGCGCAGGGTGAGGTAAAGCGCATAGGCAAAGGCGGCAAAGGCGATCAGCGCGCCGCCGTAGAACCAGACGCGCAACGGAAGAGTGGTGAACCCGGTCAGTCCGTCCAGCGCGAAATTCCAGAGCTTCCAGTAGTTGAACTTGCCGGTTCCCGCCTTGCGCGGCGGCCGTTCATAGGGCACCGCCATGGCGGGAAAGCCAACCCAGGCAAAAAGACCCTTCATGAAGCGGTTGCGTTCGGGCAGCTTCAGCAGCGCATCGATGACGGCCCGATCGATCAGGCGGAAATCGCCCGCATTGGCGGGCATGTCGATGTTGGCCAGCCTGTTGAACAGCCGGTAGAACATGCCGGCGGTCGAGCGTTTCATCAGCGTGTCGGAGGAACGGTCGACCCTGACGCCGTAGACGACATCGTAGCCTGCGCGCCAGCCGTCCATCATGCCGATGATCAGCTCCGGCGGATCCTGCAGGTCGGCGTCGATGATGATTGCGAGATCGCCCCGCACCGCGTCGAGACCGGCCGACAGCGCCGCTTCCTTGCCGAAATTTCGGGAAAGGCCGAGAAGTCGCCCCGGCAAGCCGTTCTCCAGCGCTGTAGCCAGAATGTCCGCCGTCCGGTCACGGCTGCCGTCGTCGATGAAGATATATTCGAACGCAAGCCCCGTGCTTTCCAGGACTGGGCGGGTGGCCTCCAGAAAGTGGTCGATAACCGCTTCCTCATTGTAGACGGGGACGACAAGGCTGACGAGAGGCGCCGCGGGACGTGAGGTCTTTCGCCGGTCTACATATATCTGGGACGGTTTATTTGGCTGCATGGACTATCGGTCTGGTTCGTTTCTGGCGGCAAACTGCCGGAAACGAAACGAAAACACCAGCCCATGGCTGCGTCGTCCGCGAAAATAACATGCGCTGCCGGTCTCTGCCCGCTTGTCGGCAGAACAAGACAAACCCGGCGCCTGCTGGAGGCGCCGGGTTCAATATCGTCAGTGGTGTCACGGATCAGACGTACCCGGCGTCAGACCAGAACCCCGTGGCAATGCTTGAATTTCTTGCCTGATCCGCATGGGCAGAGCTCGTTGCGGCCGACCTTGCCCCAGGTCGAGGGATCGTTGGGGTCGCGCTGCGCGCTTGCGGCCAGTTGCGCATCCGCCATGGCCATCTCGTCCTCGCCGGTCAGCGGATCGATGTGGTGGGCATGCATTTCCGGCTCGTCCGGCATCTGCGGCGGCTGCTCGGTCACCAGTTCGACCCGCAGGAGCTGCGCGGTGGTCATCTGGCGCAGCTGCGTCAGCATGGCTTCGAACAGCGTGAAGGCTTCGGTCTTGTATTCCTGCAGCGGATCGCGCTGGGCGTAGCCGCGGAAACCGATGACGGACCGAAGGTGATCGAGGTTCGCCAGATGCTCACGCCAGAGGTTGTCGAGCGTCTGCAGAAGGACTGCCTTTTCGACCTGACGCATGACGGACGGCGAGTATTTCGCGACCTTCTGCGCCATCGCCTCGTCTGCGGCACGATGCAGGCGGCCCTTGACCTCTTCGTCCGCGATCCCTTCCTCGTCGGCCCATTCCTGAACCGGTACATCGAGGTTGAGGTACTTGCGAACTTCCTGCTGCAGGCCTTCGGTGTCCCACTGTTCGGGATAGGCGCGCTCGGGAATGTGGCTCGAAACCAGGTCCTCGATGACGTCGTGGCGCATGTCGGCCACGGCTTCCTGAATGGCATCGCTGTCCATCAGTTCGATACGCTGATCGAAGACCACCTTGCGCTGGTCGTTCATCACGTCATCGAACTTCAGCAGGTTCTTTCGGATGTCGAAGTTTCGGGATTCGACCTTCTGCTGCGCCTTTTCCAGAGCCCTGTTGATCCACGGATGGATGATGGCTTCGCCTTCTTCCAGCCCAAGCTTCTGCAACATGGAATCCATGCGCTCGGAGCCGAAGATGCGCATCAGGTCGTCCTGCAGGGACAGGAAGAACTTGGAATGGCCGGGGTCGCCCTGACGGCCGGAGCGGCCTCGAAGCTGGTTGTCGATACGGCGGCTTTCGTGGCGCTCGGTGCCGATCACGTAAAGACCGCCGGCAGCCAGTGCCTTCTGCTTGAGTTCCTCGACTTCGGCGCGGATCGCGGCTTCCTTCGCGCTGCGTTCCTCGCCTTCCGGCATGTCCTCCAGTTCCATCTGGATCTGCATGTCGGCGTTGCCGCCCAACTGAATGTCGGTACCGCGGCCGGCCATGTTGGTGGCGATGGTCACGGCGCCGGGCAGACCGGCCTGGGAAACGATGAAGGCTTCCTGTTCGTGGTAGCGCGCGTTCAGAACGGCGAAGATCTTCGACTTGCCGTCATTCTTCTTCTGTGCGGCGGCGAAGGCCTTGGGATCGCTGAGATCGATCTGCTTGTAGCCGTGCTGCTTGAGCATATCCGCCAGCAGTTCCGATTTTTCGATCGAGGTCGTGCCGACCAGGATGGGCTGGCCGCGCTCCTTGCAGTCGTCGATCAGCTTGACGATGGCGTTGAACTTTTCCTGAACGGTCCGGTAGACCTCGTCGTCGTCATCCTTGCGCTGTACGGGCACGTTTGTCGGGATCTCGACGACTTCCAGAGAGTAGATGTCGGCGAATTCGTCCGCTTCCGTGGAGGCGGTACCGGTCATGCCGGCCAGCTTGCCATACATGCGGAAGTAGTTTTGGAAGGTGATCGACGCCAGTGTCTGGTTTTCCGGCTGGATCCGCACCTTCTCGCGCGCCTCGAGGGCCTGGTGGAGACCTTCGGAGAACCGGCGACCCGGCATCATGCGGCCCGTGAATTCGTCGATGATGACCACTTCGTCGTTGCGTACAATGTAGTCCTTGTCGCGCTGGAACAGCTTGTGGGCCTTCAGGGCCTGCTGCAGGTGATGCACGACGGAGACATTCTCGACATCGTAAAGCGAGTCTCCCTTCAGGAGGCCTGCCTCGGCGAGCAGTCTTTCCAGCTTCTCGTTGCCCGCTTCGGTGAAGGAGGTCGAGCGCTGCTTTTCGTCGAGCTCGTAGTCTTCCTCGGTCAGGTGAGGAATGAACGTGTCGACCGTGTTGTAGAACTCGGACCGGTCTTCCAGCGGACCGGAAATGATCAGCGGCGTCCGCGCTTCATCGACCAGGATGCTGTCGACTTCATCGACGATGGCATAGGCATGGCCGCGCTGAACCATGGACTCGCGGTCGTGCTTCATATTGTCACGAAGATAATCGAAGCCGAATTCGTTGTTGGTGCCGTAGGTCACGTCGGCGGCATATGCGGCGCGGCGTTCTTCGTCGGACAAGCCATGGACGATGCATCCGGTCGTAAGGCCGAGGAAGCGATAGACCTGCCCCATCCAGTCGCTGTCGCGCTGCGCCAGATAGTCGTTGACCGTGACGACATGGACGCCCTTGCCGGTCAATGCGTTGAGGTAGACCGGCGCGGTTGCGACCAGGGTCTTGCCTTCACCGGTACGCATTTCAGCGATCTGACCGGAGTTGAGAACCATGCCGCCGATGAGCTGGACGTCGTAATGCCGCTGGCCTAGGGCGCGGCGGGCTGCCTCGCGTACCGTCGCGAAGGCGGGAACCAGAAGGTCATCTACGCTCGCGCCATCTTTCAGCTGCTGGCGGAATTCGGCTGTCCTGGCGCGAAGCGCCTCGTCAGACAGAGCCCTGGTTTCTTCTTCAAGAGCGTTGATCTGATCGACCTTCCCCCCGAAAGTCTTGATCTTCCTGTCGTTTGCGGACCCGAAGATCTTACGTGCTAAGGCGCCAAGGCCAGCCATGTGGCGGTCCTTCCTTTACTGGCGGCGTCGAATGGCAATCTGGCGCCCGCCCATGAAATCGTCTCAATTGGTGTACACGTTGCCGACCGAGCGTAACGCGCTGGCCGGCAAATGCGGCCGAAATGATGCCTTCCCGCCCGATGAGCAGGGACGCCCGAGAGATAAGAGGGGGCTCAATGCTTGTCAACGTCGCTGGAATAGGCAATGTACCCACGCCCTCCCGTTGGAGGGAAAGAATAGAAACAGTTCCTATACGCAAAGGACTTCTCATGTTCCGAATTTCGATGCGCAGGCCGGCTCAGGCTGTCGCCGTTTCCCTTCTGGCCCTGACGCTCGGATCTGCTTCCCTGTCGGCCGCCGAACCGGACGACGTGGTCGCAAAGGTCGGTGATGCGGAGATCACGGAGGCCGATATTGCATTCGCGGCCAAGGATCTCGGCCAGCAGCTGCAGCGGTTTCCGCCCGCCCAGTGGCGTCAGCTTCTGATCGATGCCGTCGTCGACATGGAACTTCTGGCCAAGGCGGCCAAGGAAGATGGGCTCGACCAGGATCCGGATTTCAAGAGGCAGGTCGAGTTCCTCGAACTCCAGGCCCTTCGCAACGCCTATCTGACGCAGAAGCTCGGTGGCGAGATTTCCGACGAGGACATCCAGGCGGCCTATGACAAGGAGTACGGGGACTACGTCGGCGAGGACGAAATCAATGCCCGTCATATCCTGGTGAAGGACAAGGCGGAAGCCGAGGCCATCATCAAGGAACTGGACGAAGGGGCCGACTTCTCCGAACTGGCGAAGACAAAGTCGACGGGTCCGTCCGGCCCGAATGGCGGTGATCTCGGCTACTTCACGAAGGGCCAGATGGTAAAGCCGTTCGAGGATGCGGTATTCGAACTGGAGCCGGGCTCCTACACCAAGGAACCGGTGGAAACCCAGTTCGGCTGGCATGTCATCAAGCTGGAAGACAAGCGCGCCCAGGAAAAGCCCACCCTGGAAGAGGTTGCCGATACCCTGCGCCAGCAGATCTTCCGCGAACGCTATGAAGAAAAAATGGCGCAGCTGAAGGCCGACACGACGATCGAGGTTATCGATGCTGCCCCCGAGCCGGCCACCGATGACGGCGCTGCCGCCGAGGACAGCGACAGCTCGGAAAGCGGTTCCGCAAGCGAATAAGCGCCTGCGGCAGCCTGAAACTCAAAACCCGGCGGCTCCGTGCCGCCGGGTTTTTCATATGAGCAGTTGCCTGGTACGCTCGAAAGGACTTGCGCTTGCAGCGCGCTTTTGGCTAGGGACTGTTCCATCTGAATCTCACCGGAATAGACCGATGTCGATGACCGTATCTCCCCTTGCCCCGAAATCCTATCCGGACATGCCGGACATCGAGGGCGTGGCATTCGCCACCGCCTCGGCTGGAATCAAGTACAAGGGTCGCACCGATGTGCTGCTGGCGACCGTTTCGGAAGGAACTGCGGTCGCGGGCGTCTTCACTCGCTCCAAATGCTCGTCTGCTCCGGTGGACTGGTGCAAGGCGCGGGTGCCGGGCGGCAAGGCACGCGCGCTTCTCGTCAACTCCGGCAACGCGAACGCCTTTACCGGAAAGAAGGGCAAGGCTGCGGTCGAACTGTCCGCGCAGATCGTCTCCGGGGCAATGGGGTGTTCGGACGGCGAGATCTTTCTGGCGTCCACCGGCGTGATCGGCGAGTCGCTTCCGGCAGAAAAATTCTCGGGCGTGGTCGAGGAGCTGAAGGCCGGGCAGGGCAATGCCGGCTGGCTGGATGCCGCGAAAGCCATCATGACCACCGACACCTATCCCAAGGTCGCGACGGCAAGCGTCGAGATCGACGGCATTACGGTCTCCATCAACGGCATCGCAAAGGGCGCCGGCATGATCGCGCCGGACATGGCCACCATGCTGTCCTTCATCTTCACGGACGCGCCGATCGCCCCGCAGGTGCTGCAGGCGATGCTGAGTGGCGAAACCGACGGCAGCTTCAATGCCATCACCGTCGACAGCGACACCTCGACCTCCGACACGGTTCTGCTTTTTGCGACCGGCGCAGCGGAAGCAAGGGGCGTGGAAGCGGTCGAGTCGCTCGATGATCCCCGCTTTGAGGTGCTGCGCGCGGCGCTTGGAGACGTCATGGTCGACCTGTCGCATCAGATCGTTCGCGACGGTGAAGGGGCTCGCAAGTTCATAGAGGTTCGCGTCGAGGGCGCGGAGAGCGACGCATCGGCTAAGAAGATCGCCCTGTCGATCGGCAATTCGCCGCTGGTCAAGACGGCCATTGCCGGCGAAGACGCCAACTGGGGCCGTGTCGTCATGGCGGTGGGCAAGGCAGGTGAGCCGGCCGATCGGGACAGGCTTGCGATCTGGTTCGGTGACGTGAGGGTCGCCTTCGAGGGCGAACGGGACCCCAGCTACAGCGAGGACGCAGCGTCCGCGGTGATGAAGGAAGAGGACGTCATCATCCGCGTCGATCTCGGTCTCGGCGAGGGCAAGGCCAGCATCTGGACGTGTGATCTCACCAAGGAATATGTCGCGATCAACGGCGATTACCGGAGCTGACGGCGAATGCCGGCCGGCTCGCACGCTCCTTGCAAGGTTTGCTTAATGACCCGTTTCCAGGGTGATCCGGAACAGGACACCCACTCATGACCAAGATCGTACTCGTTGCTGCCTGTGCCCTTGTCGATACCGACGGGCGCATCCTGCTCGCACAGCGGCCGGAAGGAAAATCCATGGCCGGACTGTGGGAATTTCCCGGCGGAAAGGTCGAATCCGGCGAGCGCCCGGAAGAAACCCTTATCCGTGAATTGCACGAGGAACTGGGCATCGAGGTTAACGAAGCGTGTCTGGCACCGCTCACGTTTGCCAGCCATTCCTATGAAGATTTTCACCTTCTTATGCCACTTTACATCTGTCGCAGGTGGGAGGGAGTTCCGCAGGGACGCGAGAACCAGGCCCTGAAATGGGTTCGGTCAGGCAAGCTGAGGGATTATCCAATGCCAGCGGCGGATGAACCGCTCATCCCTCATCTGATGGACGCGGTCTAGCCGCGGGTCTCTGGCGCCTTGTCGACTTATTCTTTCGATACGCCCTCGGGGCGTTGTGACTGAGAGGGGGCCGGACGAGTACTTTCCGAGAGCCGTATGGCGCATGCTGGAGTGGGCGATTTGATCAAGTTTTTGCAAAGTAACCGTTTCTCGCCGCTTCTGCGGGCTTTCGTCCGGGATGAAAAAGGCGCCACCACAATTGAGTATGGCCTGATCGTAGCGCTTATTGCCGTCACACTAATCGTGACGATCGCTGCCATCGGAGAGCAACTGCGCGACGATGTCTTCGGCAAGGTCGTCAGCATGATGCAGTCCGTCATTTCAGGCTGATCGACGCAGGGGCGCTCAGGCGCCGACCCGGACTTTATTCATCCAGTTTCCGTTCAGCTACGCCGAGAGCATCGGCCAGCCGTGTTTTCGCCGAGCCCGGGCGAAGGGGCTTTTGCTGGCTTTCGTCCGGAGACCAGCCGAGCAGCGTCACCATGGCGAAGGTCGCGCGGATGCGTCCGTCCGGGTCGGAATGGTTTTCCGCATAAAGCTCGGCCGCACGCAAAAGGATCTGCCGCGTGAGCGGTGTCGGCGCGCGCTCTTTCAAAACCGATGTGGCGCCCATCGCCTTCAGGTCCGCCAGAAGGGCGAACATGCTGTCATAGCGAACGGTCAATGTGTCGAGGTCCGTCACCGGCAACGCGAAACCGGCGCGTTGGAGCAGGCCGCCCAGATCACGCGTATCGGCGAAGGGCAGAACCCGCGCGGCTGCGCCACCCGTTATCTCGAGTTCCGCCCGGGTCAGGCTGTCGCGAAGTTCCGTGAGCGTCCCAGCTCCCGGCAGCGTTGCCAGGAAAAGACCGTCGGGGACCAGCGTCCGCCGGATCTGGATCAGGCTTCCAGGCAGGTCGTTGACGAACTGGAGGCTCAGCGCGGAGACGACCAGATCGAGCGATCCGTCGCGAAACGGCAGCAGCGCGTCGTCGCAGACGAGGTCGGGAGGCGGCAGGTTCGGGTCGGCGACAAAGAGATCCGCCCTGACGATATGCTCGGCGGCGCCGGATTCCAGAACCGCCCGGGAGACATGCCCGGTGTGCCCGCCGAGATCGACTGCCGCCTTGAACGAACGCTTGACCAGACGAAGCCGGTCTTCGAGGTCGCCGGCGACGCTCTGCAGCAGGAAATCGGCACCCGGTTTGGCTGCCTGCAGGGCTCTCTGCCGGTGGCGCATCAGAAGGCTGCGGTCGAAAAGCTCGGATTGTGCGGTCACGGATAACTCGGCCTTGGACGGTTCGCTGGCGTTCACATATGGTATCTGCCGTGGAAGGTCAAAGCCGGGGTTCGATGGCAGGGGCTTTGCCGACGGTGGGGGTTGCTGTGCGGATAACGCATCCTGGACGATCGATGACGCTGAAGGTCGCGGCCCGGCTTGCGCTGGATTTCCTTTTGCCGGTCCGATGCCTCTCCTGTGATCGCCGCGTCTCATCCGAGCACGGGTTGTGCGCCAGTTGCTGGCAGAAGATGCCGTTTTACGAAAAACCCTGGTGTTACCGGCTTGGGACCCCCTTTTCCTACGACATGGGCGCGGAGGTCTGGAGCCCCCGTGCCATCGCCTCGCCGCCGGAATTCGGGCGGCTGCGATCGGTGGCCGCCTTCGAGGGGCCCGCACGTGATCTCGTGCATGGGTTGAAATTTGGCGGCCGGCGCGACCTGGCCGGACCGATGGGCAGCTGGATGGCCCGGGCCGGACAGGAACTGCTGACAGGCGAAAGTCTCATCGTTCCCGTGCCGCTGCACTGGTCGCGGCTGATTGCGCGACGGTTCAACCAGTCGGCGGATCTCGCCAGGGCAGTGGCCGGCGCCGGCGGCGGCCGTTTCGAGCCGATGCTTTTGCGACGCAGTCGGCGCACACGTCGCCAGGTCGGGCTGTCCTCCGCCGACAGGCGCAAGAATGTGCGCACCGCCTTCACCGTGAGCGATGACCGCCTCGCCGATCTGCAGGGCCGTCACGTCATTCTGATCGACGACGTCATCACCACCGGTTCCACCGTGACCGCTTGCTGCAGAACGCTGCTCGGGGCTGGTGCCGAGTCGGTCGACGTGCTGACTTTCGCGCATGCGGACGTCGCCGGAGAGGCTTCGCCGAGTGGCGGCAAGACGTCGCTCTCTTGAGATTTTACGAATCGCACGCATATTACGCCCGACTCAGGAGACGCGCCTCGGGCGCGCGGTTATGAACAGATGACCGATTGATGACCTGATGCTGAAAGGACATAACCCGATGGCCGAAGTGGTTATCTATACACGCCAGCTCTGCGGTTTCTGCACGGCGGCAAAACGCCTGCTGGACAAGAAGGGCGTCGACTACACGGAGCACGATGCGACATTCGATCCCAAGCTTCGCGAGCAGATGATTCAGAATGCGAACGGCCGGTCGACCTTCCCGCAGATCTTCGTCGGCAAGACCCATGTCGGCGGCTGTGACGATCTGCACGACCTGGACAGATCGGGCAAACTGGACGCCTTGCTCGCATCCTGATTAAGTATGGCGCATGACAAGAGATCGGACCAACAGGCGAAGCCAATGACCTCCTTCACCGCAGCCTGTATCCAGCTTAGAAGCGGCAAGTCCATTTCCCGGAACTCTGCCAGCGCTGAAGAGCTCGTGCGTGCGGCCGTGAAGGACGGGGCAAAGCTGGTGCAAACGCCGGAAATGTCAAACATTCTGGTGCGCAGTCGCAGCGAACTCATGGACAGCATCACCGACGAGGCTCGGGATCCGTTTCTGGCAATGGCCCGCGCGCTAGCGTCGGAACTGTCCGTCTGGTTTCACGTCGGATCGCTTGCGGTGCTGGCCGGCGACGACAAGGTCGCCAACCGGGGCTTCATGATTTCGCCCGCGGGGGTGGTCGTGGCAAGCTATGACAAGATCCATATGTTTGACGTCGATTTGCCCAATGGCGAAACCTGGCGCGAGTCGTCGACCTACCGGTCCGGCACGGTTTCTCCGGTGCTTGAGACGCCGCTTGCGAAAATCGGATTGGCCGTGTGCTACGACATCCGCTTTCCGGCGCTCTTCCGGGCGCAGGCGCGTGAAGGGGCCGAAGTCCTTACCGCGCCGGCTGCCTTCACCCGTCAGACCGGGGATGCGCACTGGCACGTGCTGCAGCGGGCGCGCGCCATAGAGAATGGCGCCTATGTCATTTCGTCGGCCCAGGGCGGGACGCATGAAGACGGACGGGAAACCTATGGCCACAGCCTGATTGTCGACCCATGGGGCAAGATCGTCGCCGAAGCTGAACATGACGAGCCGGGTTACGTCCTGGCCGAGATCGATACGGACAAGGTCGCCAAGGCGCGTCAGCGCATTCCGGCGATTGCCAACGAGCGGGAATTCGCGTGCTCGCTCGTGGGCGATGCGAAGGAGATGCACGCGTGATCAGATACACGCTTGTGTGCGATGCCGCGCATTCGTTCGAAGGCTGGTTCCGGAATTCAGATGACTTTGAGGCGCAGTGTGGGCGTTCGCTCGTTGTCTGTCCGGATTGCGGCAGCACGAATGTCGGCAAGTCGCTGATGGCGCCGGCGGTCTCGACCGCTCGCAAGAAGGAGTCGCGTCCCGCGGAACCGCCGCAGCGGCCTGATGCCGTGGCCGGCAGGGCAGACGGCGCTGCGCCGGCCGTGGCTGCAAAGACGGAAGGGCATGCCGCCGCGCTCGTTCCGGATGACCTTCGCAAAAAGGAGGTTATGGAAGCGCTGCGCGTCGTGCGAAATCACATTCTCCAGACCTCGGAGAACGTGGGTGCCGGATTTGCGGAAGAAGCCCGGAAAATTCATTACGGCGAGGCGGAAGAGCGCAGCATCTATGGCCAGACGTCACTGAAGGATGCGCAGGAGCTGCTGGAGGAAGGAATTTCCGTCGTAGCTCTGCCTGACCTGCCGGATGACAAGAACTGAAACACGGTGCGGCGTCTTGCGCGGCCTGCGGACTTGTGCAAGTGGGCATTCGGCGGCCGAATTATTCCCAGATGGTCTCGGGATGCAAATTCACAAACCGGGATAATTTCTTAAAATGTCCGGGTGATCTTCGGGCGAGCGAGTAGGGGGCAACCGAATGAACAAACAAGTAGAGCCAAAAATCGGCCGGATATCCTGTTCGGGCTGCCCTTTGCGGTCGAATAGCCATTTCCGGGAATTCGACGACAAGGAGCTTGAGTTCGTCAGCAACTTCAAGACCGGTGAGTTCACCGTGAACCCGGGTGCGACGCTGATGATGGAGGGCGCGCGCAGTGCGCATCTCTACACGGTTCTGTCCGGGTGGGCGTTTCGGTCCAAGGTTCTGGAGGACGGGCGGCGTCAGATCCTGAATTACGTGCTGCCGGGCGACCTGATCGGCCTCCAGGGCTCGTTGCTTGGCGAAATGCAGCACACGGTGGAAGCGCTAACGCCGCTGACAGTGTGTGTATTCGAACGCAGCAGGCTCGCCGACGTATGGGAACGCTTCGGTTCGCTCGCCTATGACGTCACGTGGATCGCCGCGCGCGAGGAGCGGATTCTGGACGAACATCTCCTGAGCGTCGGCCGCCGCACCGCACTGGAGCGCGCCGCCTATCTGCTTGCCTATCTCCATCAGCGTGTGGAGAACCTGCAGGAACTTGCTCCGGAACATCGCCTTTTGCCGGTCACCCAGACGCATGTCGCAGACACGCTGGGCCTGTCGCTGGTTCATACCAACAAGACGTTGCGGAAACTGGTCCAGTCGAATTTGATTCGCTGGATGGATAGTCGCTGTGAGGTTCTCGATATCGAAGGTTTGCAAAGGATCTCTGGCTGGAAAAGCAGCCCTCCCGAGTGCCGACCCTTCCTCTAAGTGCTTTTCCCGAGGATGCTTAGCTTTTGAAGTACTGTGGAACTACTAAATTTTTGTATCGTCAAAACTAAGGACTTTCTTTCGTATATTGTTATTTAGTAACTCCTTAGTAATTGTTAACGGTGATTAAAGTTGTGCTTTCTGGAAAAAACTTTTATTTGCAAGGGAACTAGGTTAAACTTTTCACGTTGATATCGGTGAGGGTGCTAAAGAACAACCGCAACCGAAATCTGTGCCGAGGCCCATGTATGTCGTTATCCTTGATGGACACACCAGAACCGATAAAAGTGATCGTTGCCGAAGATGAGCCGCTCATCGCGTGGATGCTTGAGGACGCTCTTGCGGGAATGGGGCTTGAAGTTGTCGGGCCCTTCGCGACCGTTGCGGAGGCTAGATCATGTGCGCTTTCAGAAGAGCCTCAGCTCGCGGTTCTGGATGTTGATCTTGCGGATGGAGCGGTCTACCCGCTTGCGGATTCCCTGTACGAGAAGAAGGTTCCGATCATTTTCCATACCGGTAACACGGACAGAGTTGACCTGAAACGCCGTTACGGTGATGCTCAGGTGGTGTTGAAGCCGTCGAATGTTCTTCTTCTTCAGAATGTAGTCGAGAACGCGTTTACCCGACTCAAGTCCGACTGACTTTCAGCGGACTGGTTTGCCGGGACTCGACACATGCAGCTGCTTCAAGCGTTACGGGAAGCCACGACGCCCCTTCACGAACAACTTGATCTGACCGTCTCCGAACACCCTATTTCGACGCGGTTGGGATACTCGCGTTTTCTGCACATGCACGCGAGTGTGATTCCGGCTGCCGAAAGCTGGCTCATCGAAAGGCCTGAATTTCAGACGTTGCCTGATGCCTCCGAGCGCTTGCGCGGCAAGCAGCTGAAGGAGGATCTGGACGCCTTCGATATGTCGCCGCCATCGCAGGCGAGTATGTCTTTTTTAAATGACGATTCCTCAGTTGCGGGTATTTGTTACGTATTGGAAGGCTCGCGTCTCGGCGCGGCTCATCTCAGTTCTTTGCTCAAGAATTCCGGCTCGGAATACCCAACGGCGTTCCTGCGCCACGGGAGAGAGCGCAGTCTGTGGAAATCTTACTTGACGTGGCTCGGGAAACAGGATTTTTCGCCAACCGCAACCGAGACGGCTGCACAATCGGCAAGACTGCTTTTTGAGGTTTACCTGAAGGTGCTGCAGGAACACGACCACAACAGGAAGCTGGCATTTGGAACAAGTTGATCTTACGAACTGCGATCGCGAGCCGATCCATCTTCTAGGAAAGATCCAGTCATTCGGTTTTCTGGTTGCGGTCACGCCTGACTGGTTCATTTCGCATGTTTCCGACAATGTTTCAGGTTTCCTGCCGTTCGCGCCCGAGGAAATGCTCGGGAAGCACTCGCTCGACTTCATTCCGGCACAAAGCGTTCACGCGATACGCAATCGGCTGCAGTTTCTTCAGCCGCGCCGCGGCGTTGAAGTTCTCTACGACCTGAAGCTGGAGGGAGTGGACGACCATTTCGACGTCTCGATCCATGCTCTGGAAACCAATATTATCCTGGAGTTCGAGCCAGCCCGCTCACTCGAGGGCGAAAGCAACGATACGGCAAACGTCCGCAACGCAATCGACCGGATGGCCGAGCTTCCTGACGTGAATTCGATCTATTCGCAGGCCGTTCGCTTCATCAAGATGATAACAGGCTTCGACCGGGTGATGCTCTACAAGTTCGCGACCGACGGCTCCGGAGAGGTCGTTGCAGAAGCCAAGCGTCACGGTATGGAACCTTTTTTGAACCTGCGCTATCCGGCGACCGATATCCCTAAACAGGCCCGCGCGCTGTATCTGGAAAATCCGATCCGGCTGATCGCGGATGTTCACGAAGACGGTGCGCCGGTCCTGCACCTCGACAAGGCCGAGACGGATGTTCCGATCGACCTTTCCGGCAGCCGGCTTCGGTCGGTGTCTCCGATTCATCTGGAATATCTGCGTAACATGGGCGTCGGAGCCTCCATGTCGATCTCCGTCATCCTTCATGGAGAACTGTGGGGCCTGATTGCCTGTCATCACAACAGTCCTCTGGTCCCCGGCATGCGCGCACGCAATTGCGCGCTACTTTTCGGGCAGATGCTGTCCCTGGTTCTGCAGAGTCGACTTGCCGAAGAGGAAAGATCAAAGGACGCGCGGGTCGCGCAACTCACCACAGAAATTTCGCGCGCGCTGACGTCGAATTCATCTTCACCTCAGTTACTTCGCTCTTCCGCGGAGGCGTTCTGTGAGGTGCTGCAGGCGGACGGTTTCTCTGTCGTTCAGGAAGACATCATTCTCAATTCCGGCAAGACGCCGGATGAGGACGGAATTCTTGCGCTTTGTGAGGAGGTCAACAAGCTTCCGGGCAACGAGGTCTTCGCGACGAACCACATCGCGGCGCTGGTCGGCGGGTGGGACGGCGGTCCGGGTGTCGCCGCGGGCGTTCTGGCGATCCCGATCTCGCGGTCACCGCGCGACTATATTCTCTTTTACAGAGAAGAGCTGGAGCGCAAGGTGAAGTGGGCGGGCAATCCGGAAAAGCCGGTAACCTATGGCCCTAACGGTGCCCGGCTGACACCGCGAAAAAGCTTCGAGACCTGGCAGGTCACCGTGCGCGAGCAGAGCACTGACTGGACGGCAGGCGATCTCAGGGTCGCATCTCAGCTCCGCATCATGCTGCTGGAAGTCGTGCTTCGCATGGCCGATGAAGCCGGGCGGCAGAGAAAGGTCGCCAACGAGAAGCAGGAACTGCTGATCGCGGAACTCAATCACCGGGTCAGAAACATCCTGGGTCTCGTGCGCGGCCTTATCTCGCAAAGCAATTCGGGCACGGACACGACAGCCGAATTCGTGCGAAAGCTGGACAGTCGTGTTCAGTCTCTTGCCCGCGCTCATGATCAGATCACCCGGCACAACTGGTCTCCGGCTTCCTTCTCCGGTCTTATCGAAACGGAAGCTGAAAGCTACCTGCTGGACAAGAAGGATCGGGTCATCATTTCGGGCCCGCAGATCCTGCTGACGCCACCGGCTTTCTCGGCGCTGGCGCTGGTGATGCACGAGATGATCACGAATTCGGCAAAATACGGTGCGATTTCAGATCAGCATGGCACGGTGGAGATTGGCCTCACCATCAATGACGACGATGGACTCGACATTGCCTGGAGGGATGTCGGCGGTCCACCGGTCAAGCCACCGCAACGCAGGGGCTTCGGCTCCACAATCATCGAGCGCACCGTCCCCTTCGAACTGAAGGGTGAGGCGGCAATCGACTATCCATCGGAGGGAGTCCAGGCATCGTTTCGGATTCCGAAGGAGTTTGTGATCCTGGGAGAAGCCGATTTCGTCGCTCCGGAAAAGAAAGGCAGGACTGACATTCAAAAGATCGATGCACCACAGGCGGTCCTTATCGTCGAGGACAACCTCATCATTGCGATGGACGCGGAGGATATATTCCGTGGGTTGGGCACCGAGGAGGTGAGCGTCGTCGCCACCGTGGACGCAGCATACGAGGAAATCGACAGTCGCGAACGGCCGTTCGACTTCGCGCTTCTGGACATCAATCTCGGCTCGGAAACGAGTTACGGGATCGCCAGTCGCCTGCTGGAGATGAATGTCCCCTTCGCGTTCGCGTCCGGTTATGGCGAAGATGTCGACGGTCCCAAGGAGCTGATGGAGGTCTTCCGGATCAGCAAACCTTATGACAAGGATACGATCACGTCGCTGTTCCAGACGGCGACGTGACGGCTGGGAAACGCCTGTGCCTACAAGCAATGGGCGCGACAGCTGCGGCGGCTTGAGGCATTTTCAAATTTGCGTCCGCAAGCAGCTGATCTTGATTTGACAGGGCCGAGGCACCAGGTGCCTCGGTCTTTTGCATTTCAACCGGCATGGCAAGTATCAAAGACGGCACACGCCTTTAGGCGTCTGGCCGCCATCTACCAGTCTCAACCCGTCGGCTCAGCTGCGGGACTTCGCCGGGGACTTGCGAGTGGACGCGGGCTTGGCAGCGCGCTTCACCTCTTCAAGGTTCTCTTCGGCGGCTTTGCTCAGCTCGTTGACGCTGACCATGGCCGTTTCGTTCAGTTCTTCGACGACCGCTGCATTTTCGGAAAAGCTTTCCCTTAAAAGGGCTGCCTGCTTCTCGAAATGGTCCTGATATTCGGTTGCCATCTTCGCGTAGAAGGTCTGAAGCGTCGTCATCGTTTCTTCCGGCGCCGAGCACTGGCTCAGCGACTTGACGCATTCGAAGTCCTGCTGAAGGCGGTGACTGACGAATTTCATGTGATCTTCGAACGCCTTTTCGGCGTGCGACCACATGGTCTTTCCCATCTTTTGAACGCCGGCGACAGTGCGGGCCTCAATCTGGTCTTCGCGCTCGGCGTACGCCCAGTTGGAGAAACCCGGCAACGGCCATTCGGACATCCAGTTGCTGAAGTCGAATGCATCTGTATCGCGCTTTGTCGGCATGAAACACCTCCACTTGATTGTCGCAGCCCGGCGCGGCAAAGCAGAAACGGCCGGCTGCTGGCCTGGCGTGATGCGCGTCAAGCTTTGCGCATGCTCACCAGACTGACGTAACTGTACCCTCACTTCAAGGCCGGTCAATGACACGAATCAATGCAAGGCCAACAAGAAGGGTTTCAGCATGCGACCAAGGCGCGCATTCAGGTGGAGGGCTGGCAGGCAGTGGGCTGGCAGGAGGGAAGGTAGAGATCAGGCTTGGTTCAGGAAATCCCGAAGCAGTCTCGTCACGGTTTCGGGGGTCTCGAGGGGCGTCAGGTGGCCGGAATTCTCAATTACGTTCAGGTCGCTTGATGGAATGAGACGATGGATCTCTCCCGCCACATCCACCGACATCAGCCGGTCGCCGTCGCCAGCGATCACAAGGGTGGGACATCCGATGTCTGCAAGGTGCGGGCGTGCGTCCGGCCGCCCGATGATTGCGGTCTGTTGACGGACGAAGGCATCGGCTCCGCAGTCCATCGCCATCTCCCTGACGATCGCGCGGAGCGTCTCGTTGTCCTCATTCCTTTCGTGAACGAAGCCGGGGTAGAGCAGGGGCGGGATCTTCCCCAGGCCTTTCTTGCGCGCCAGGTCCACAAGAAAGCGGCGCCGCTCGCTCTGGTCCTGCGTGTCCGCCCGCGCATTCGTATTCAGCAACGCCAGACGGGAGACCCGCTCGGGCGCCTGACGCATCACGGACATGGCAATGTAGCCACCCATGGACAGGGAGATGAGGGAAAAGCGCTCAGGCGCGTCGTTCAGGAGGCGGGCGGCAATGGTGTCGATGCTGTCGTCGTCCCGGTGATTTGCCACCATGATCGGACGGTCCGAAAAGGCCGCGATCTGTGAGGCGAAGAGTGCTTCGGTGCACAGGAGGCCGGGAACGAAGACGATCGGCTCGCTCATTCAGCCTGCTCCCGGGCGGCCAGCATCATGTAGTTCACGTCCATGTCGCGCGAGCGCGACCAGCTGTCGGTCAGCGGATTGAAGGTGACGCCGAGGCGGTCGACGATCGACAGGCCAGCTTCGCCAAGCGGTGCCTCGATCTCGCCGGGTCGGACCAGTTTCTCGTAGCTGTGGGTGCCCTTGGGCAGCCACCGCAGCACGTATTCCGCGCCGACGATCGCCAGGGCGTAGGCTTTCAGCGTGCGGTTGATGGTCGCAACGAACATCAGGCCGCCCGGCCGCACCATTCCTGCCGTCGATTTCAGGAACAGGGGCGCGTTGGCAACGTGCTCGACCACTTCCATGTTCAGGACGACGTCAAAGCTCTCGCCGGCCGCCGCAAGGCTCTCGGCGGTTTCCGCGCGATAGTCGATTTCCAGACCGGAGGTCTTCATGTGGAGGCGCGCGATCTCGATGTTGGTCTCGGACGGATCCGCCCCGACGACGTCCGCGCCGAGCCGGGCCATGGGCTCGCTCAGCAGGCCGCCGCCGCAGCCGATGTCCAGAAACCGCAGGCCCTTGAAGGCGTCGACCGCCTTCGGGTCGCGGCCAAACTGGCGACAGACTTCCTGCTTGATGTAGGAGAGGCGAACCGGGTTGAACTTGTGAAGCGGCTTGAACTTGCCTGTCGGGTCCCACCAGTCCTGCGCCATTGCGGAAAAGCGGGCGACCTCTTCACTGTCGATTGTGCCTTGTGTGGCGTCGGGCCTCACTGTCATCGGTCGATCCTTTTCATGCCCCCGGTTGCCGGACGATCCGTCCGGAAAATCAGCTCTGTGCTGTCGATCCAAGTTCCCGCGCCATTTGTCAAGGGAGCCCATTGCAGCAACGCGGTACAGACTGTATGCATGTGCGCCGATCCATCCGGCGCGCAAGGCGCCTTTTGAACCGATAAAAAGATTACGAGTGGTATGGCCCGACTGGTTTTAAAATTTGGCGGGACTTCGGTTGCCGATCTCGATCGCATCCGTAATGTCGCGCGCCATGTCAAACGGGAAGTGGAAGCCGGCCATCAGGTTGCCGTCGTGGTGTCGGCAATGGCCGGCCAGACGAACAAGCTGGTCGAGTTCTGCCGCGAAGCGTCGCCTCTTCACGATGCCCGGGAATATGACGCCGTTGTCGCCTCCGGCGAACAGGTGACGTCCGGACTTCTGGCGATCGTGCTTCAGGACATGGGCGTCAATGCCCGCTCCTGGCAGGGATGGCAGGTTCCGATCAAGACCGACGAAAGCCATGGCGCGGCCCGCATCCGCGACATCGACGGGTCGTTCCTCGTGGAGCGTCTGGAACAGGGACAGGTCGCCGTACTTGCCGGTTTCCAGGGGCTTTCGCCGGACAACCGGATCTCGACGCTGGGCCGTGGCGGTTCGGACACGAGCGCGGTCGCGATCGCGGCGGCCATCAAGGCTGATCGCTGCGACATCTACACCGATGTCGACGGCGTCTACACCACGGACCCGCGCATCGTGCCCAAGGCGCAGCGCCTGAACCGGGTGTCCTTCGAGGAAATGCTGGAAATGGCGTCGCTCGGGGCGAAGGTTCTTCAGGTCCGCTCCGTCGAAATGGCGATGGTGCATGGGGTCCGGACATTCGTGCGCTCCAGTTTTGACGATCCGGAAGCACCGCAGGTCGGGGAGAACGGCCTGCCGATTGGTACTCTTATTTGCGACGAGGAAGAACTCGTGGAACAGCAGGTTGTCACCGGCATCGCCTATGCCAAGGACGAAGCCCAGATCTCTCTCCGTGACGTGGCCGACAAGCCGGGCGTTGCGGAAACCGTGTTCGGGCCGCTGGCCGACGCCAGCATCAACGTGGACATGATCGTCCAGAACATTTCCCCGGACGGGAAGACGACAGACATTACGTTCACCGTTCCGGAAAGCGACTATGAGCGGGCCCGGCAAGTGCTGGAGAACAATCGCGAAGCGATCGGTTTCCAGAACCTGGAAGGCGCCTCGGATGTCGTCAAGGTGTCGGTGATCGGCATCGGCATGCGCTCCCACGCAGGGATCGCAGCGCAGTGTTTCCGCGGTCTTGCGTCCAAGGGGATCAACATCCGGGCGATCACGACCTCCGAAATCAAAATCTCCGTCCTGATCGATTCCGCTTACGCAGAACTTGCGGTGCGGACTCTGCATTCGCTATACGGGTTAGACGGATAGTTTATCCGGCAATCGGGCTGCGGCACATCATCGTGCCGCCGCCAACCTGACGCGGGATCAACGGGGGCGCAATGCGCAGCAATTTAGCCGGACCGCGCCTACTGCTCCGCAGGCTTCGCGAGGTCATGGCGGAGCCGATCACGGCGCAGGAGCGACTCGACAAGATCGTGGTGCTGATCGCCTCGAACGTGGTTGCCGAAGTCTGTTCCGTTTATATTCTGCGTGCCGATGGCGTCCTTGAACTCTACGCCACCGAAGGCCTGAAGCGCGAAGCCGTGCACAACGCCTCGCTGCGCGTCGGCCAGGGTCTCGTCGGCCTGATCGCGGCTGAAGCCCGTCCGCTCAATCTTCCGAACGCCAGCGCTCACCCCGGCTTCGCCTATCTGCCGGAAACCGGGGAAGAAGCCTACAATTCGTTTCTCGGCGTGCCGATCCTGCGCGCGGGCCGCACGCTCGGCGTTCTCGTCGTTCAGAACCAGTCGCACCGGACCTATCTGGAAGACGAGGTCGAGGCCCTGCAGACGACCGCGATGGTCATTGCCGAAATGGTCGCGGCGGGCGAACTGGAAGCGATATCCCAGAAGGATACGGGTCTCGACCTGTCCCGGCCCATCACGGCGGTCGGTGCGGGGCTGGCCGAAGGCGTCGGCCTCGGCCACGTCGTGCTGCACGAGCCGCGCGTTGTCGTCACGAACCTCATTGCCGAAGATACGGACACGGAAAAATCGCGTCTGGATCTGGCGATCAACCGGCTGCGGCTGTCGATCGACGATCTTCTGGCGAGCGGCGAGATCGCGGCGACCGGTGAGCACCGGGAGGTGCTCGAGGCGTATCGCATGTTCGCCTATGACCGGGGATGGATCCGCAAGATCGAAGAGGCGATCAAGAACGGTCTGACCGCCGAGGCGGCTGTCGAGAAAGTGCAGAGCGACACGCGCGCGCGGATGCTGCGACAGACCGATCCGTATCTGCGTGAGCGGCTGCACGATCTGGACGATCTGGCGCACCGGCTGATCCGGGAACTCATGGGCCGGGAGCACGGACCGGGCGTCGCCGAATTGCCTCAGGACGCGATCATTGTCGCGCGCAACATGGGGGCTGCCGAACTTCTGGATTACGGCCGCGACAGGATCCGCGGTCTGGTTCTGGAAGAAGGTGGCCCGACGAGCCACGTGACCATCGTGGCCCGGGCCCTCGGCATTCCGACGGTCGGACTGGTGGACGACATCGTCAGCCTCGCAGACGGCGGCGATGCCATCATCGTTGACGGCGACAGTGGCGAAGTGCATCTGCGCCCGGCGGTCGATCTCGAGAATGCCTACGCGGAAAAGGTTCGTTTCCGGGCGCGCCGCCAGGCACAGTACCGGCGTCTGCGCGGCAAGCCATCCGTGACCAAGGACGGCGTCGAGATGACGCTGCAGATGAATGCCGGCCTTCTGGTCGACCTTCCGCATCTGGAGGAATCGGGTGCGGCCGGCGTCGGCCTGTTCCGCACGGAACTCCAGTTCATGGTCGCGTCGTCCTTTCCGCGCATGCACGAGCAGCAGGCCCAGTACAATCAGATCCTCGATGCCGCGAAGACCCGGCCGGTGACCTTCCGTTCGCTGGATATCGGCGGCGACAAGGTGCTGCCTTACCTGCGCTCCATCCAGGAGGAAAATCCGGCGATGGGCTGGCGGGCGCTCCGGCTCGGTCTGGACCGTCCCGGGCTGCTGCGCACGCAGATCCGCGCCCTTCTGCATGCGGCCGCCGGACGGGACCTGAAGCTGATGTTTCCGATGGTCGCGTGCGTCGACGAGTTTCGCCAGGCCAAGTCGTTCGTCGACAAGGAGGTGCGTCACCTGCGCCGGCACGGACACGCGGTGCCGGAGAATATCCGCCTCGGTGTCATGATCGAAGTTCCCTCGCTGCTCTTCCAGCTGGACGAGTTGCTTGAGCTCGTCGACTTCGTGTCAGTCGGCTCAAACGATCTCTTCCAGTTCTTCTGCGCGGCCGACCGGGGCAATACCCGCGTTGCCGATCGCTTCGACACCTTGAGCGTCGGCTTCCTGCGGGCCTTGAAATCCATCATCGATGCTGCAAATAAGGCTCATGTTCCCGTGACGTTGTGCGGCGAGCTGGCCGGACGGCCTCTGGAAGCAATGGCCCTGATCGGGCTCGGGTTCAGGGACCTTTCGATGTCCCCGTCCGCGCTGGGTCCGGTCAAGGCCATGCTGCGCACGCTGGATGCGGGCCGCCTGTCGGCACGGCTGTTGCCGCGGCTGGAACCCGGGCATGACGACAGCAATATCCGCGACGCTCTGAAGCGCTTCGCCGACGAAACGGATGTTGCGCTTTAGCGACTGCGGTCTCAATCACCCCCGAAAGAGGGCTTTTTAGGAGTAACGGCGCTCATGCTGGCGCGGCATAAACTCGACAACCTGCTGTCACGCTTCGCCGAGATCGAACATCTGATGTCGGCAAGCCCTGATCCGTCAGCCTATGTGAAGCTGTCACGGGAATACGCGGGGCTGGAACCGCTGATCATGAAGATCCGCGCGCTTCAGAAGGCTGAGGACGAACTGGAGGGGGCCGAGGCAATGCTTGCCGATCCCCAGACCGATGCCGAAATGCGCGAACTGGCGGAAATGGAGCGGGACGAGCTTTCGGGAAAGGTCGAGGATCTGACCCAGGAGGTTCAGATCGGCCTGCTGCCGAAGGACGAAGCGGATGCCAACGACGCCATCCTGGAAGTTCGGGCCGGTACGGGCGGCGACGAAGCCGCGCTGTTCGCGGGCGATCTTTTCCGCATGTACCAGCGCTACGCGGAGCTGCGTGGCTGGAAGGTCGAGATCCTGTCCGCGAGCGAGGGCGAGGTCGGAGGCTACAAGGAAGTGATCGCGTCCGTTTCCGGCGAGAATGTCTTTGCCAAACTGAAATTCGAATCCGGCGTTCACCGGGTCCAGCGCGTGCCTGCCACCGAATCGGGCGGGCGCATCCATACGTCCGCGGCGACGGTCGCGGTTCTGCCGCAGGCGGAGGATGTCGATGTCGACGTCCAGGAAAGCGATTTGCGCATCGATACGTTCCGGGCCTCCGGTGCCGGCGGTCAGCACGTCAATACGACCGATTCCGCCGTTCGTATCACGCACATCCCGACCGGCATCGTCGTCGCGGTGCAGGACGAACGGTCGCAGCACAAGAACAAGGCCCGGGCAATGCAGCTTCTGCGGGCTCGCATCTACGACGAGGAACGCGAGCGGGCCGCGAGCGAACGCACCGAAGCGCGCCGGCTTCAGGTCGGTTCCGGCGACCGGTCGGAACGCATCCGGACCTACAACTTTCCGCAAGGACGGGTCACCGATCACCGGATCGGGCTCACCTTGTACAAGCTGGAACAGATCGTGGCGGGCGAGGGCCTGGGCGAGGTCATCGACGCGCTGATCGTGGATCACCAGGCGAACCTGCTGGCTTCGGAAGTCGCCTGACGATGCGCGCCGGTCAGCTCTACAGGCTGGTGCGCGACCGGTTCCGCGCTGCAGATCTTCCAACGCCGGAACTCGATGCAAGGCTGCTTGTTTCTTCCGCGACAGGGATGCGCCCCGCGGACCTGATCTTCAATGAACACGACGAGGTTGCGCAGGCCGCGGGCGACAGGGCCGAGGCGTTCGCACAGCAGCGTCTTTTGGGCATGCCGGTCGGGCGAATTCTGGGGGAACGCGAGTTCTACGGCCGACCTTTTCTGCTGAACGAGGCAACACTGGAGCCGCGCCCCGATACCGAAACCCTGATCGATGCCGTTTTGGGCAGAACCGGAGCGGACGAGCCTTTCGTCCTGTGTGACATCGGCACCGGGACCGGAGCAATTGCCGTGACTTTGCTCGCCGAGAGGCCCTCCAGTTTCGCTGTTGCGTCCGACATTTCGCAAAGGGCGCTGGAATGCGCTGCGGGCAATGCACGTCTCAACGCGGTTGATGCTCGGTTTGCCGCTGTCTGCGCCAACTATCTGTCCGCTTTCGGGGCCGGGTTCGACTGGGTGATCAGCAATCCGCCCTACATCCGGTCGCAGGCTCTTCGTGATCTTGATCGGGAAGTGATTCAGCACGATCCGCTGCTCGCGCTTGACGGTGGGGAAAGTGGATTGGATGCTTATCTAAGTATTGTCACTGATGCCATGCGGGTCCTCCGCCCGAAGGGCCGGATAGCCCTTGAAATAGGCTTCGACCAGGCGCAAGATCTTGAAAAGATCCTTGTTGCTCAAGGATTTGCTGACGTTGAGGTGACGCGGGATCTTGGTGGGAACGATCGGGTTGTGACCGCGATCAAAGGTTGATTTTCCGCTTTTACCCCCGAGCCGAAAAAGCACTTGGAAAACAGGACGGAAACGGTTAGGTTCAACTCGCCGAAACCGGAGATGTTATCAGCATTCAGCGGGGCATACGCAACCGGCAGCGTGGTGACAGGCGCATTTTCTGCGTGATGGAAGCCGCTGCAATTTGGGGCTCCGGTGTTTCGGACTGTCGAAGAAAAAACCAAAAGCGTTGGCCTTCGGGCTGTGACGCGTTGCGTGTGTTTTCAATGACAGCCGCTAACCAGCACTGTTGGTTTCGGTAAGTTTTTCGTATCGGTTTTAGGCAATTCCGATGTTGGGTCAGCCCTGCGCTGGCCGCCGTTCCGCAAGAGAAAACGGCAGGATGAGACCAGGAAATCAAAGCAATAAGCGTATGCGCGGAAGGGGCCGCAAAGGACCCAACCCGTTAACCCGGACTTACGAATCGAACGGTCCTGATGTGAAGATCCGCGGCACTGCCATGCATATCGCGGAGAAGTATCAGCAGCTCGCTCGCGATGCCCAGGCATCTGGCGATCGAGTCATGTCCGAGAACTATAATCAGCATGCGGAGCACTATCTCCGTATAGTCGCTGCCGCTCAGCCGCAGCAGCCGGCCGTACAACCGTCGTCCCGCAATGACGCCGACGATGATTACGAGCAGGCCGCCGCCTCAAACGGATCCGGAAGCCCCGCCAATGGCGCAGAGCGTCCGGCGCCCGAGACGGTTTCTCCGAAAGGGGAAGTCTTGGATGAGGACAGCCCGCAGCCCTATATCGAGGACATGCCTGTCATTGATCAGGAAGGCCAGGTGAACGGCTCCGGCCAGAAGGCCGACTCTGACGGTGATGGCGAGGAAAAGCCCCGCCGGCGTGCCCGCACGCCGCGGACGCGCGCACCACGTCGCGCCGCAGCGGAAGCCGCATCCGATACGGCGAGCGAAGGCGGCGAGGCCCCGGCTGCTGCTGCCGAAGGCAAGAGCGACGAGGAACAGCCCAAGCCGCGGCGCCGGACCACACGCCCGCGCCGGACCAAGGCTACCGAAGAAGCATCGGCTGAGGCTCCGGCTGGCGAATAGTCAGCCCGGAAACAGGCAGATATGAAAAAAAACGGCGTCCTTCGGGGCGCCGTTTCTTTTTGTTGCGCTGTTTTCCGGCTCAGGGGCTTTTGTTGTGAAAATGCAACACTATATAAAATGTGCGGCGCCGGGGACCTTGTTTTCGGGGCCGTGCAGATGCCCGCATCAGGGGTCTGCATCTCAAACGTTCCCCACGCTTCGGGTGGAGAGAACGGGCAGGAGTTAGCTCATGAACTTTGAAAAATACACTGAGCGCGCCAGGGGGTTCATCCAGTCGGCTCAGACATTTGCGTTGGGACGGGGCCATCAGCAATTCACCCCCGAACACGTTCTGAAAGTCCTTCTGGACGACCCTGAGGGCATGGCGAGCGGTCTGATCGACCGCGCCGGCGGCCAGGCGAAGGCCGTGAAGGGAGACCTTGAAGGTGTCCTGGACAAGATGCCGAAGGTGTCCGGAGGGTCTGGACAGCTGTATCTCGGTCAGGCGACCGCGCGTCTCTTCGAGCAGGCGGAGAAGATAGCCGAAAAGGCGGGCGACAGTTTCGTCACCGTCGAACGGCTTCTGCTTGCGCTCGCCATGGACAGCGAAAGCGAAGCCGGAAAGCTGCTGAAGCGGCACGGCGTGACGCCGAACGCGTTGAACGAAGCCATCAATCAGCTTCGTCAGGGCCGCACGGCCGACAGCGCGACTGCCGAAAATCAGTACGAAGCCCTGAAGAAATATGCGCGTGACCTGACCCAGGTCGCCCGAGACGGCAAGCTCGACCCGGTGATCGGCCGTGACGAGGAAATCCGTCGGACGATCCAGGTTCTGTCGCGCCGGACCAAGAACAACCCGGTTCTCATCGGTGAGCCTGGCGTCGGCAAGACCGCCATCGCCGAAGGCCTTGCGCTGCGCATCGTCAATGGCGACGTGCCGGAATCGCTGAAGGACAAGCAGCTTCTGGCGCTCGACATGGGCGCGCTGATTGCCGGTGCGAAGTATCGCGGCGAGTTCGAGGAACGTCTCAAGGCGATCCTGTCGGAAGTCGAGACGGCGGCCGGCAAGATCATCCTCTTCATCGATGAGATGCACACGCTGGTCGGTGCGGGCAAGGCGGATGGCGCAATGGATGCGTCCAACCTCCTGAAGCCGGCGCTTGCTCGCGGCGAGCTGCACTGCGTCGGCGCCACCACGCTGGACGAGTATCGCAAGCACGTGGAAAAGGATGCCGCACTGGCACGCCGTTTCCAGCCTGTGTTCGTCAGCGAGCCGACCGTCGAGGACACGATCTCGATCCTGCGCGGTATCAAGGAGAAATACGAGCTCCATCACGGTGTCCGTATCACGGACAGCGCGATTGTCTCGGCAGCGACGCTCTCCAACCGCTACATCACGGACCGGTTCCTGCCCGACAAGGCGATCGACCTGATGGACGAGGCTGCGAGCCGGCTGCGCATGCAGGTGGATTCGAAGCCCGAGGAACTGGATGAACTGGATCGCCGGATCATTCAGCTCAAGATCGAGCGCGAAGCCCTGAACGCTGAAAACGACGAAGCGGCCCGGGATCGTCTGGTCAAGCTGGAGAAGGAACTGACCGACCTTGAGGAGAAATCCCAGGTGCTGTCGAGCCGCTGGCAAGGCGAGAAGGAAAAGCTGAACCTTGAACAGAAGATCAAGGAGCAGCTGGAACAGGCCCGGATCGACCTGGAAATCGCGCAGCGTCGCGGGGACCTCGCCAAGGCCGGCGAACTGGCCTATGGCGTCATCCCGGATCTGGAGCGCAAGCTCGATGATGCGGAGGCCAGCGAAGACCAGGATGCGATGGTCGATGAGGCCGTCACACCCTCGCACATTGCCCAGGTGGTTTCCAAGTGGACCGGAATTCCGGTCGACAAGATGCTCGAGGGCGAGCGGGACAAGTTGCTGAGAATGGAAGACGTTCTTTCGAATCGTGTCATCGGTCAGGCGGAAGCGATCCATGCGGTCTCGACCGCGGTCCGGCGCGCGCGCGCAGGTCTGCAGGATCCAAACCGGCCGATCGGGTCGTTCATGTTCCTCGGCCCGACCGGCGTCGGCAAGACAGAGCTGACCAAGGCGCTTGCCAGCTTCCTCTTCGACGACGACAGCGCGATGGTTCGTATCGACATGTCGGAGTTCATGGAGAAGCACTCCGTCGCCCGACTGATCGGCGCGCCTCCGGGCTATGTCGGTTACGAGGAAGGCGGCGCGCTGACGGAAGCCGTTCGGCGGCGCCCGTATCAGGTGGTCCTGTTCGACGAGATCGAGAAGGCCCACAGTGACGTCTTCAACGTGCTGCTGCAGGTTCTGGACGATGGCCGCCTGACGGATGGCCAGGGCCGGACGGTCGACTTCCGGAACACCCTGATCATCATGACGTCGAACCTCGGCGCCGAATATCTGGTCAATCAGCCGGACGGTCAGGACTCCGATGCGGTGCGCGACGAAGTCATGTCGGTGGTTCGCGGCCATTTCCGGCCGGAGTTCCTGAACAGGCTGGACGAGATCGTTCTCTTCCACCGCCTGCAGCGGGATCAGATGGGCGACATCGTCAAGATCCAGCTCGAGCGGCTCAGCCAGCTTCTTGCAGATCGCAAGATCACGCTGAAGCTCGACGACAGCGCGCTCGGCTGGCTGGCGCAGAAGGGCTACGAGCCAGCCTATGGCGCTCGCCCGCTGAAGCGGGTGATCCAGAAGGACGTGCAGGATCCGCTGGCTGAAAAGCTGCTGTCCGGCGATATTCTGGATGGTCAGACGGTTGAGGTTACGGCTGGTGGCGAAAGGCTGCTGTTCGAGGTCGACGGTTCGGAAAGCGCTGCGGCGTAACACTCGCAAATGGGGCTGCCCGGACGGGCAGCTCCTCCAGGTTCAAACGAAAAAGCCCGCGGACCTTTCGGTTCCGCGGGCTTTTGTCTGTCTGTCATTCGGCCGTCAACCAGCCTTGGCCGGATGGGGTTCCACTCAGTTGACCGCGGCGACGCGCGACGGTCTGCGGGCGCGTTCCAGAAGCTCGTCGACACGGTAGCGTTCGGCTTCAAAGGAGGCCCGGATCTCGCCTTCCAGCGTGCGGCCCTTGGGCAGTTTGATGCGCATCGGGTCGACGTAACGTCCGTTGACCAGCACTTCGTAGTGAAGGTGCGGGCCGGTCGACAGGCCGGTCGAACCGACATAGCCGATGATCTGGCCCTGCGAGACGCGTCCACCTTGCTGGATGCCCTTGGCGAAGCCGGTCATGTGGTTATAGGTCGTGGTGTAGCCGTTGGTATGGCGCAGTTCGATACGGCGGCCATAGCCGGAGCTCCAGCCGGCCTTCACGATGGTGCCGTTGCCGGCGGCCATGATCGGCGTTCCGCGGGGAGCCGCCCAGTCCACACCGCGGTGCATCTTGGTGTATTTGTGAATGGGATGCCGGCGCATGCCGAAGCCGGAGCGGAACTTGCCGCCGTTGAGTGGCTTGCGGATCAGGAATTTCTTCGCGCTCTGGCCGGAGGCGTCGTAGTAATCCGTCACCCCGTCGTCCGGTGTGCGGTAGCGGTAGAACTCACGCTGGCTGCTGCCGGTGTTGAGCGCGGCATAGAGGATCTTCGGAGCGGTGGTCCCGTCGCCCTCCGTAAAGAAAAGATCGAGCGAGTCCCCCGGCTGGACACGGGCGTTGAAATCGACGTCGAAGGAGAACATGCGCACGAGATCGTCGATGACCTCGCCGGGCATGTCCTGTTCCAGGGCTGTCTGGTAGAGGCTGTCGTAGATCGTCGGCGTCGGTCCGCCATAGGAAACGCGGTCGGCCTCCGCAAAGGCGTTGGCCAGGAAGTTGCTCGGCTCCATCGCCTCGATATATTCTCCGCTGTCGGACCGGGCGACGGTCGCAAGATGCTCCGTGTCCGCATAAAGGCTGACGCGTTCCGGGCGCATGCGCTCGAGATTTTCCGGCGAGGGGGCATAGGCGATCCGAAGGCGCTGGCCGTCGCTGAGCCCGGCAATGCCGAACACGCTGTCGAAGGCGGTGGCGATGGTCTTGGCCTCTTCCTCGGTCGCATCATAGTCCATCAGGATGTCGACAAGATCCTGATCCTGCGTGACCGGCACGATGCTCTCGTCCATTCCGGCAAATCGGATGTCCTCATCGCGCTTGGAGACAAAGGAGACGTTTTCCGGCGTGATCCGCACGGCGTAGCGTTCTAGGTCCGGCTGCATGGCTAGATTGAAATCGAACCTGGCCGGATCGACCAGCGTCTTTTCCGCGGTTTCGACAGCATCAATGGACATGGTGCGCGCGATTTCACGCACGGCCATTTCCACCTGGGCTTCCGACGGGGTTTCTTCCGGGTCGATCTCGTCGCTCTTTTCCGGGAAGGGCATCAGGCTGATGCTGACTTCGTTTTCCAGTTTCGCGCCATAAAGGGAATCGGCCAGCAAAGATGTGCTTCCATCGGAGGAGGCCGAAGGCGCATCGTCGTCCTGGTTGTCGGCGAACATGCTCAGCGGATTGAATTTGGGAATGCGGTCGGCCAGCTCCGGATCCTTGCGTGTCGCAAGCGTCGCGCTCACGAAGGTGTGCGGCTGAACCCGGATGAAGTCGCGATCCCCCTCGCGGGTGACGACATTGACGTCGATCTCGTGCTTGCTGGAATATTCGGCAGCGGTCTTCAGGATGCGGTCGCCCTTGCGACCCCCGATGCCGCCGGAGCCGAAGTCGCCGAGATAACCTTCGGTGGACGGTGCCGCCGCGACGCTGTACTGGCCGTCGAACGCGGCCATCAGGGCTCCGCCCATGAGAACCAGTGAGGTCACGCCGGTGAGAACGGTTCCGGTAAACCAGCGCAGGGAAACCTGGCGGCGATCCGACATCCCGCTGCGGCCTTCATAGCCGCGGAGCGGAGGTTCATCGCCGAGTTCGACGCTGAGGCTTTGTGAGTTATGGAACGGGCCAAAATGCATTTGTACCTGTCCGGTCCTTCAAACAATGTTCGTGCCGGTATCTGCCACCCATCATTATGACGAGGGACTGTCTATCGGTAGCGTCGAACGTAACAGAGACTGCTAAATGCAGTGTTTGGTTAAAAAGGTCAATTGTTTCTATGCGGAGTCCCACGACTCTCTCCCGCACCAAACGTGCGTAAATTCGAAATTTGACGGTTCTGTGGTCACGCGTACGCCGAGGAGGGGGCAGCCGGGGATGTGTTCGAGCCTTTTATACGGGGGTACGAGGGAGCCTTATATATAATGGCTGGAACGGACCGGCGAGGGCAGCAGGGTCGCCGGACATCCGATCCTGGGTTTCCGGCACGATCTTGCTGCAGTGCACGCTAGAACCAAAGATAACCATCTGAAATTATTCAGCAAATCGAATGGTGCGCAATTATGTGAATCTTTTTTGACAAAGTCTGTTGACTCCGAAAAGGGGTCTGCGTATAACGCCCTCCATCGACGGCGGCGCCGCCAACACGGCGCTCCTCGCTGTTGGTTCTACCAGACATCTTGGTCCTTGAGACCCGGCAACGGGTGAAGGTTCTGGTGTCTTCGGTTGAGGCTCCTGAAGCCACATTTGCAAAGCGCGAATGGTTCTTTGACAATTGGATATGATGAAGGAAGGGAAGCGTAGGCGGCGTTGGCCTTGCGATCATCGGATACTTTCGGGTGTTTGGTGGTTTTAAGAGTTACGCAGGTACGCTGATCTTTCAAACAAGG
>VIRH01000027.1 GCA_008107755.1 Rhodobacterales bacterium | reverse complement strand
GTCCCTGACACGAGAGGCCGATCTGCCAAGATGGCTTGACTGGTACAACAACAAACGGCCACACATGGGCATCAATGGAAAAACACCAAGTCAGGCCCTCAACGGAACAACCTGATCAGAAACCACAACTAGTGCCCCCCGAACGTGGGCTTGTGCTGAATGCAAGATGTGTTTTGTAGTACAAAACCTATCTTGGCAGGGGAGACATTGCATTCTCCCCGTGCACCCCTCACGCCGTGGCTCTTCCAGGGCATTGAACCCATTTTAGAGCCAGCAGAACGTATCGCCGTTCAATCACTCGCAGGCGTTTGGCCGCTGCACCACCACTTGGGAAAGAGCCTCCGTGCTCCCCAAGACCCCATGGCGATTTCATCGAGACCAACCCTACGCGGATTGAATGCCGCCATCGTCTTATCGATGGATCACGCGCGGGAGATGTCGTTCTCCCTGCCCCCATCGATCAGGTGGCTATCGCGCCGCCCTGAACCCACTCGCAGGTCTTGGAGACATGCCTCTCCACCTGCACCGAACCATGCACAATCGACTGGTCGATTGATCACCATTCAAGGGAACCTCCAAGCTCCCCTGAAAACCCCATGGTGCGTTCCTATCCTTATGGCGCTCAGACAAACCATACTCGGATTGAACTTATGTCAACGTACCGCAGTTGAACCGTGATTTGTAGAATCCCTTTAGTTACTAACCGGAAAAGCCGTTCAAAATATTGGGATTTATTGCCTAGGTGCAGCTCAGGTTGTAGGCTACCTATAGTTTTGCGAAAGGGATTGAACTCGTGTATTTGGATAAAATAAAAATCAAAAATTTCCGGATTTTTCGAGAATTTGAACTGTCGCTTAACGCAGGCCTGAATGTTTTAGTCGGACAAAATAATTCAGGCAAAACCAGCCTAATTGACGCTATTAGATTTGTGCTTGGAACCAACTCTCATGATCGTACTTACATCTCGGAAAGTGATTTCCACGACAGTACTCAACACCTATCTATTGAGCTCAGGTTCACCAATATTGATAAGCAAGCTCATAGGTTTGTAGAGCACCTAACTCATGAAGGATATGAAGAAGGTGGCGTAAAAAAACGCCGCTCAGTACTTTATATATCTCTAATTGCTCAAAATACTGGCCGTGAAAAACGCGGCTACCCTTATATCAAGACTGAAATAAAATCCGGCCAAGATGCAAATGGCCTTTCCGTTGAGAGTGAAATACGGGACTTTCTCGCCACCACCTATCTCAAACCGCTCCGCGACGCAGAATCCGAGCTTTCATCGGGTCGTGCATCCAGGCTTGCCCAAATCCTGAATTCGTCGCAGGAAATCAAGAACGATGTTAAGGCCATTCTTAAAGTCGTTGGAGATGCTAATAGCGAGCTAATAAAAGATGAAAAATCGATAGCGAACGCTGCTTTAAAAATTAGGTATGAATACCTCTATAATCTCATTTTCAAAGACGATCAGGATAGCTTAGGAGCGCACATAAACATCGCTGGTATTAAAAGCGATCAAGTTGACGATCTGTCAGAACCTGAGCAGCGCAGACACTTACGAACTGTTCTGGAGAGCCTGAGCCTTACTCTCACTGAAGATAGATATATCCAAGGGCTTGGCTATCACAATATTTTATTTATGGCTGCTGAACTTCTCCTTCTGGAACAAGAGAAGGACAAGGAGTTTCCGCTTCTTTTGATAGAGGAGCCAGAAGCTCACCTTCATCCGCAGTTGCAGATGAAACTTCTAAAGTTCATCAATAGCAAAGTCACCTCGAGTACTGTTCCCGATGGTGTTCAATGTATTCTGACCACGCATAGCCCAAATATTTCCTCAAAAGCGGACCCCTCTGAAGTGATCATGATGAACAGCGGTAGAGCGTGGCCGCTTAGAGAGGGGGAAACAAAACTTGACGGCAGTGATTACAGCTATCTCCGAAAATTTCTCGATGCGACGAAGGCAAATGTTTTCTTTGCAAAAGGCCTTCTATTTGTTGAAGGTGATGGCGAAAACATTCTGCTACCAACCATCGCCAAGCTACTGGGACGTCCCCTGGAAGACTATGGCATCTCGGTAGTGAAATACGACAACAGCGGCTCTTGGAAGCGCTTTGCGAGACTATTCCTGCGACCAGGGAAAGACAATGAAGCGGAATCCAAAGATTGGTATCCAGTCAATGTCGCTGTACTTCGCGACCTTGACCTATGGCCACAATGCGCAAAATCTGCTGACTACAATGAATATGGTTTCGTCGATTTCAAGGCACCAAACCCAGTGACAGGCAGTGGTGGAAACGAGAGTTATTGGGAAAATGACAATCCAGGAACTTTGAAAACCCAGATCGATGACCGCAAATCATCTCATGCCGAAGGTTTGAATGTGCAATGTGTTGAAGTTTTTGTTTCTGATAGATGGACACTAGAGTTCTGTTTAGCACGTTATGGCCTTTTCGAAGATTGCTACAAAGCTGTGAATGGATCCCTTGATGGGATCGATACAATTGCAGCAGGCGAAACCGATGATGAAAAGAAGCTGGATATTCAGGCTACTTATATTCAAAGCAAAGTCAGCAAGACAGACTTTGCATACAAACTAGCCGAAATTCTGGAGAGTAGTCTTCAGGCTGAAATACAAAACAAAGCAGCTGGTGTTTCATCGGAAGATATAAGGGCTCAATTCGCTGATGAATTGAGAACTAGGTTGCCGCCATATATCGTTTCGGCTTTGGATTACCTTACCATAGGCCGGGACGCAGCTAATGGTGTGGAGGCTGTAAGTGCTTAGCGGACAGCTGCAAATCATTGATGCTGATATTGACGATTTAGAACGTTCTGAGGGCTTAAAGTTTGACGAACAGCGTCGGAATATTTTGAAGTCAATGGGTTCAATTGATGTTCAAGCTTGTCCTGGCAGTGGAAAAACAACTCTCATAGCCGCAAAGTTGATCTTGTTAGCTGAAAAATGGGCGCACCAAGATCGCGGTATTTGTGTACTTTCACATACAAACGCTGCAAAGAATGAAATAATTAGCCGTCTACAAAATTCTAAATTTAACGAAGCGCAACGTTTACTTTCTTATCCGCATTTTATTGGGACAATTCAAGAATTCGCTGGCAAGTTTGTTGCATTTCCATCTCTACGGTCAGACGGAATATCAATCAATGTAGTAGACGATGGTATCTGTGTTAGCCAGATTGAGCGAAAGCTGAAACACAAAACAAAGTTATATCTAGAAAAAAAAGGTGGCGTTCCAGAATCGTTGTTTGGCTTTAAGCTGATTTTCGTCGATGGTAATTATCAATTTCAGGTGCCTGGATTCAAGAAAGAATCTCAATCCGCTTCCTATCAAGACCTCGTTACAGTCCGCACAAATTTGATTTCAGAAGGCTACCTATTTTTTCAGGACGTATTTGCGATTGCGATGTCTGAAGCAAAGCAGAATAGTCTATTAACTAGCTCGCTACGCCAAAGATTCAGCAGATTATTTGTTGATGAGATGCAAGACACACAAGCTCATCAAGACGAGCTAATAAATCAGATTTTTTATTCCGCTGATAACTCCACGTCTATCCAACGTTTTGGCGATCCGGACCAAGCTATTTTTAATGGGATCGGAGGCGGTGAAGCGCCTAATACGAGCTACAATGAAAGATCTCAAGAAGACATGTTTGAGGTAATAAACCATTCACATCGCTTCGGGTCGATTCTCGCAAATATAGCGAAAGCATTCAGCCACAATGAAATTGCGTTGACTTCAGGGTGGGACGCAGAAAGGCAAGAGGCTCAGGTTGGAGTATGTGCCAAAGAAGGCTTCAATCCAACCATCTTTCTTTATAATGACGCAAGCCTAACGCATGTGGTGAAGAGTTTTGGCGATGTCGTCCAGGAGCAGTTTGAAAGAGACGAATTAAAAAAAATCCGTGCCGTAGCGGTTGGAGGTGTTGGAAAGCCTGTTGTAGACCCTCAAAAGGATCTAAGTATCTCTAGCTATTGGCCAGCTTTTGATAATCAAAAAAGCAAAGCCAATCCCGCTTTTGAAAACTTTTGTGATGCCGTCAGGTATTGCCAATCGCTTCCGCCGAACGGTTATCATCGCGGTTACGACATACTTATCGATACGACCTTAAAAGTTCTCAGATCTATTGGGCAGACAGATTTGGACGGGAAACATTTTTCCCGTAAATCATTTGATACTTGGCTTACAGATAACGGAAAGCGAGATGATTTTCGCAAGATACTGTTTGCTTGTCTTGCAAAGTCAGGTGTTTTAACTGAACAAAATTGGAATAACCTTTCTAAAGTTGCGTGCAAAATACTTAGCATTGATCTTGAAGATGCGGTCATATCTAGCTTCTTCATCTATTCCAATGCTGCAAAGGATCTATCAGCATCAAATAAGGAATTAGAAAATATCTATTGCCACCAGAGCGGTTTAAATATCGAGCTATCTACTATTCACAGAGTCAAGGGACAGACTCATGACGCGACTCTAATTCTCGAGACAAAGCACCACTGTTTTGATGTGCAAGCCATGTTGCCGCACTTTATGCAAGAGCGACCAACCGCAGAAAATAAGAATTGCGACTTGCGTGCGGAGCCGCATCACAACGCAGCTGACAAAGCGAATAAAAAATTTCTTCGCTTGATGTACGTCGCTACTAGTCGACCGCGACATCTCGTTTGTCTAGCAATGCACGAGGACAGAGTATCTGAAGATGATTGTAAAGTTCTTGAAGCTAACGGCTGGCAGATAAAAGAGGTTGAGGTTCCAAATGCCTAAACGCCCCGACGAGCGACTACTAATTTACTCTGAGCAAGGGCAGAAATGGCTAAACCAGTTTGAACCTCTCGATCTAGAGGTTGCTATCAAACTGGCGAACTCTTTAACTCTAGTTTCACATAGTGAGTTCCAGCGAAAATTAAAGAAACAAATCATGTCTGTAGCGGACACTTATGACGGTGCTGTTGCTCTATATGCAGTTAGAGAGCTGGCAACAAGAGACTGGAGACCAATACCATTTTTTGAGCAGGTTTTGGTCGACGAAGCAAGCCAAACGGTTAATTCGCTCTCCGCTTCGTCAGATCAGGGAAGCGAAGCGATTGTCGCACAAGTGATTAGAAGTTTTTCGAAAGAAAACCCCAAAAAATACTTAAACCATCCGACAAAAGAAAAGATGAAGGAGACCAAATGCAATACTATTCTGTTCATCGATGATATTGTTGGATCTGGCAAGCGCGTAAGAGATTTTATTGATAGCTTTCTTTCTGACAAAACTATCCGCTCATGGAGATCTCTGAAGTACGTCAATTTTGATGTGGTCTCATACTCCGCCACAGACAGCGGCTATGATTCCGTTATCTCACATAGATCAGCGCCTAAACTTCATATAGAACGTGACGCACCGTCATTTCATACGATTCCGATGCGAACAGAAATGCGAGACAAAATATTCGCGCTCTGTAGGAAGTATGGTCGTATTGCCAATAAGCGCCGTAAGAACATGTGGTTTGGTTTTCACGAGGGTATGGCGGCCATAGTGTTTGAACACGGCTGTCCGAATAATACGCCAGGGATTTTGTGGGAGCCGGATTTTAAAAACAGTAATTGGATAGGCCTGTTTCCAAACCGAACCGTTTCTTCATCCACACAGTCGGTGTTTCCAGAAGAGGTAAAGAGAAGAGATACAACAGCTCTACTCTTGGAGATTGGCCAGAAGCGAATTGCTCAAGGAGGGGCATTACTTCGAAGGGGAGAACTTGGTCAAAAAATTCTAGTCGTATTAGGACTTATTGCGATTGGGCAGAGAAAACGATCGACTCTTAGTTTTGCCACAGGATTAAATACTCAAGATTGTGAAAAATTATTAAGTAAGTGTATTAAATGGGGTTTCATCACACCGCAAAGGCGAATAACACCTAAAGGCAATGCGGAGCTTAATGCTGCTCGAAAATATAGGGGTAAATTACAAGTCCCACTTGAGGTTGGCAGTGATTACTATTATCCTCTTCAGTTGAGAGGAGCCGCAATTGATTAGTGTTCGCAAGCAGTTAGTGTCTATTAGCTGCGGCAACTGCGGTTGTTGGGGTAAGGAGTTCCTGATCCTCATGGAAAAACTCATGCATTACTGGAGGCGGAGCACTTCGACATTTGTCCGGTGCGTGTGCCTTCGGTGTCGAAGCGCTCCGCCGCCTGCGGCGGCGTGACGGAGTAATTGAATGTGGCTCCCTCAAACTTATATAAAAGAAGCTAAATCGAAAGGTCTTGATTCGCAGACGATTGATGCCGCTGTAGATCAGGTTGATACTGTTCTTCGTAAAGCAGAGAATATACCTTCTTTGCTTACTCTTAATCATCTTGCTACAAGAGTTGGTGTCAATGTCAAAGAGCTCAGACAATTTGTTGATCGCACTGACTTAGATGCCTATCAACGGTTTTCAATTAGAAAACGAAGAGGCGGACGCAGGTTTATTTCGATACCAGCCCCTCAGTTGATGCGAACGCAGAGATGGATAAACGAGTTTATTTTAAAACCACTACCAGTGCATGGTTCGAGCCATGCCTTTGAAAGGCATAGCTCTATTGTGAAGGCTGCTAGCGTTCATTGTGGAGCGCGCTGGTTGATAAAAATTGATGTAGAAGACTTTTTTGGATCGATTTCTGAGATCCAGGTTTTCCGCTTGTTCAGGAGCCTTGAGTACCAGCCCCTCGTCTCATTTGAATTGGCTCGCTTGTGTACAATCGGCACATCGCCACATAGCCCCCGTAAGGAGTACCCAAATTGGAGGGTTCATAAGCGCAATAAGATCATTCAGGGATACAGCCAGCAGTTACTCGGATACCTACCACAAGGAGCGCCAAGTAGCCCCAGACTATCCAATCTTATTATGAAGCCTCTTGATGAGGCATTGTATTTAGAGGCTAAACAGAAAGGCCTATATTACACTAGGTACAGTGATGATTTGTGTTTTTCATATCATAACACTGACTTTAATCGAAGGAATGCTACTGAATTAGTCAGTGCAGTCTACCGTATTTTATCGTCTGCTGGATACCGCCCCAATATGCGCAAAACGACTGTCGTTCCGCCAGGTTCTAAAAAGATTGTTTTGGGGCTAAATATTGAAAACGACCAACCTAGATTATCTAAGCCTTTTTGCGATAAAGTAGATCAACATTTGTACTATATAAAGAAGTACGGACCTGTAGAGCATTCACACAGGCGCAAGTTTGATAGCGTTTGGGGTATGAAAAGCCATATTCGTGGTTCAATTGATTTTGCCAAAATGGTTGAGCCTGAACGTTCTGCTGTATGGCTGGAAGATTTTAATAGGGTTGAGTGGCCTGTATAGCTGAAAATAGATTGCATTATTTATTCTCGCTAATGGCTTTTATTTTAAAACGTTCGAGTAATTCCAATAGTGTTCCAACGCCAAACGTATTAATGGCGGCGAACCTGTTGAGGATTTTGAATTGCAGTTAATTGATGTTGAAATCGTATACTTATTCCTCCGGAAACAACCCCAGGCATCCAGCGTCCCGCTAGCTTAGCGGGAAAGGCCGTACTGCCTAGTTTAGCATTTTCCCTGTTCACTCAGTGGTGTTGAGCTTTCTGTAAAATTTTCAAACTTGAGTATGGTTTGAAAATAATGTAATATACTCAGTATGGCTGAGCATATTTCCTCATTGCTAAACCGACTTGAAAAGGACCTGCCTGAAGGGCTAGTCGTTGATGCCGCTTGGCTGGAAGAACGTGGCATAGCCAGCAATCTGCGCGCCTACTACGTCAAAAGCGGATGGCTGGAGCAACCCGTTCGCAGCGTCTACAGGCGACCACGCGGTAGTCTAAGCTGGCAACAAGTCGTTATATCGCTTCAGACCTTGCTACTGAGAACGCCGCTCGTCGTCGGCGGGCGAACAGCGCTGGAACTACAGGGATTTGCTCACTACCTCTCGCACGAGACCAAAAGCGTTCACCTCTACGGGCCGAAGAAACCACCTGCATGGCTGAAAAAGCTGAACCTCCCTCAGCGCTTCGTCTATCACAACAGCGCAACGCTGTTCCGGAACGACCCCATCACATTCGGGCTAAGCAGTCTTGCCTGGAATATAGCGGATGGAAGCGGACGCGATCTGACCCGCTTACAGGGCGGTAGTTTGTCTACGATCACGTGGGGGCAATGGGATTGGCCCTTGACGCTTTCGCAGCCAGAGCGCGCCTATCTTGAAATGCTTGATGAATTACCAAAGCACGAGAGTTTCCATCAGGCCGATATGATCATGCAAAGCGCGGCAAATTTCAGTCCGAGACGTTTGCAAAAACTGCTCGTCGATTGCGACAGCGTGAAGGTTAAACGCCTCTTCTTTTTCTTTGCGGATCGCCATCGTCATGCGTGGCTCAAGCGCCTGGACAAGGAGGCAATCGATCTAGGGAAGGGCAAACGCATGCTTGTTTCCGGAGGAAAGCTTGATCCGGTCTATTTGATAACTGTGCCGGAGGACCTCGATGCCGTTTCGTGACCAATACCAAAGTCAGGTTCGGCTCCTCATGCGCCTTCTGCCCATCGTGGCGCGCGAGAGCTGCTTTGCGCTCAAAGGCGGCACAGCCATCAACCTCTTCGTTCGGAACCTGCCGCGTCTTTCGGTGGATATAGACCTCATGTATCTGCCAATGCATGAGAGGCCAAAGGCCCTGGCCGAAATTGACGCAGCCATGAAACGGATCAAAGCGGCAGCGTTAGAGGAATTGCCCGGCGCTCGGGTTACAGAGAATGTAAGCGAGGGAACAATTCTGCGGCTTCTGGTCATTGCAGATGGAACGCAGGTGAAAATTGAAGTCTCGCCAGTACTGCGCGGCGTCGTCCATGAACCATCCACAATTCCGGTGACTGAAGCAGTGGAAGAAGCCTTCGGTTACGCGGAAACAAGCGTTGTGTCTTTTGCTGACCTTTATGCCGGCAAGCTGGTTGCAGCATTGGATCGTCAGCATCCGCGCGATCTCTTCGACGTTCGAGACCTGCTTGCCAATGAGGGACTGACCGACGAGTTGCGCGAGGCGTTCGTCGTCTATCTGCTGAGTCACAACAGACCCATGGGCGAGGTGCTTTCCGGTCGCGTTAAAGACCTGGCCAATGAATACCGCAATGGGTTCGAAGGGATGACGGAAGAGGATGTGGCAATCGAAGAGCTGATCGAAACCCAAAATGAAATGATTGGGAAGTTGATCGGCGAAATGCCGGATCGCCACCGTGAATTTTTAATCGGTTTTGAGCGCGGCGAACCGAATTGGGAACTATTGAAGATCCCACACGTTGCTGATCTTCCAGCAGTACGTTGGCGGCAACGCAATCTCGATAAGCTGAGCCCGGAGCAACGTTCCGCATTAGTTGACCTGCTGGTAGCCTCACTCCAAGGACATACACACACAAATACATAAGAGCATGACCGTTAATTGGCCGGTCGTGCATTCAATTATTCTGTAATAAAAACAGTCTTCTAATCTCAAGCTTTAAGGAATTTTGGCCGCTTTGATGGCCGGTTCTGCTTGAGCGTCCGGGCGGGCTGTTGTGAACCGAGCCTGATGTCTCGGCCATTCGGCTTCCATCCCTGACGCATGAGTATTGAGCTGCTTTGCAGCGCTTAGCTCTTTGATCGGGAAAACCAAGAGGCTTTGCCTCTTTCTCCCCGCAAGGAAAATAGACACCGGCCGTGGCTCGGCTTTGCCTGCGCCCGCACCACCCGGCATCGATTTTCCTTAGCCCCTCCCATCTCCATCCTCGGCCGGAAGCAGGGTTGCATGAACAACCCACTTTCTATTTGTAATATTTATCGATGACTTACCTCTTTGCCCAACCCTATGACATTTCAGCAGATGGCTTTTATTTCGAGAGTTTTGAAGACTATCAGGCTAAGGCAGCGAAAGCCGTGAATCGTCACGGTGAGCCTGTCGAAGAATTCGAGATCCAGTTTATCGATGGCACAAACTGGATGCGGAACTCGCCAAGGCGTTCCGGCTCAGCCAGTGCAATATCGAGCAGTTTCTTGATGCTGTCGAAGAATGGGTAGAATACCAGAAATTCACCTACATCATTGCGGTCGGAGAATGCGGGTATGACTTTGATGCGGCAAACAATGATGTAGATATTCTGGACGTAGACATCTACGAAGTCGCCAATATGCGGAAACTTGCCGAGCAGTTCGTTGACGAAGGCCTGTTTGGTGACATTCCTGAGCCGCTACAGTTCTACATTGACTACGATGCGATTGCCCGTGATCTGGAAATGGATCATGCCCACATCGTGATCGCCGGCATCCCTCTCATCTATCGCTGCGCGTAAGGAGAAAAATTACAATAGTAAGTGACAACACCCCGATAAAAAGTAATAAATATATGTAGTTTACTTCATACCTATATTCTCAATTGCAACGCTGGAAATTTTCATGACAGATATTTCAAACGCCGAAAATTACATTGCTGGTAATCGAACCGTTCAGGACTGGCATGACTTCAAAACTAAATTAGCGGATGCGGATGAAGTAGTGTGGGCGGAAGCCTTCGAGGAATACTTCAAAGCAAGGCTGAATTTGCGATATCTTGAACCAATCAAAATGCTTCAAGATCACGGAACTTTTCGGGGGGAAGGTTTCTCAATTGTCGCAATTCAATGCACGCTCATAGAGTTTTTAGCCGCTCTAACAAAAGGATGTAATTACCGGTACCTTAAACGGGGCGATCCGCCCCTCGGGCCGCACGAATACTCAAGAAGCCGCGATCTGTTTGTTGATTTTCTTTCGACAAATCCGCCATTCTCGGGCGTCTTCACAGGAGCTTTAGCCGAAGATTTCTACGGCAATATTCGTTGTGGTCTTTTGCATGAGGCAGCAACAAAAAATGGCTGGAAAGTCTGGGCATCGGGAAGCCAAATCATCGACGCAAACAGAAAAATTATGTGGCGGGACAATCTTCAAGAAGCCATCAACATTTACATCGAGCAGTACGGCCAGAAGTTATTGACGGACAAACAGCTGCAAGAAGCCTTTATCCGTAAGTTCGATTATCTGGCGTCTACTTAAGCGCTAAGGCGCAGGAGACGGAGCGCGGCTGCGCCGTGCCAATTCGGCCTCGATAGCGGCCAACTTGGCGCGGATTGCAGGCAGATCCGCAGGGGCAATCTGCGGGCAGGCCAGGGTGCGAAAGAGCAGTGAGCGTAATCCATAAAGCTCCTGATCGCGCAGTCTTCGCAGTGCGTCTTGTTCAATCCATCCTCTCATAACAACCTCCGTTTCACTTTGGACCCGAACCGTTCGGGTCGTCATGGGATCGGGAGGCGCAGGGGCTGCGCGGCGGGACACCCGTTAGGGGGCGTAACATCAAACGTGGAGCAGGAAAGCGCAGCATTCCTTGTCTTTCGCAGATCAGCCGATGCCAGAACCGAAATGCCTTAGACCCGAAAGAGCGGGGAAAACAGGAACGTTGCGTTGTCTGCAATGAATTGAATTGGCGTTTAGAGGAGGCCAGTGATCCGCCTATGGGCTCGGGAATGCCCGTCTTTTTTACGCATTCGTCCTGACCGAACGTGGCCTGCCGTCAAGTGCCTGCCTGCGCCAGTTCGCCTATCTGCTCACCCGTGTTGGACATGACCGCGAGGCCGCCTCGCCGGGATTTATGGCGATAGGTCGGCGGATCAAACCGTATCACCGCGCACGCACGGCGAATGTACACCGACCCGCCCGACCGCATCTCGTCGAGCAGCGTTCTCTTCCGGGCAAGCTTAAGAGCTTTCGTTTGAGGATGTCCTGATGCATCTACTTGTCGAGAGACAGGTCCGCGACGATCTTGTTGAGCTGCGCATTCTTCTGCTCTAGCTCCCGGAGCCGCTTCATCTCCGACGGTATCAGCCCCGCAGACTTCTTTCGCCAGTTGAAATATGTCGCCTGGCTGATCCGGGCTTCACGGCAGATTTCTGCAAAGGAAACACCTTCTTCTCCGGCTTTACGATGAACGCCTTCTGCGCATCCGAAAACTTCGATGCCTCCATCAATTCCGCTCCTTCCTAGCCAGGAAAATTGTCGCAGAAAACTCTAACTCAAAGTGGGGGATTTTGGAGGGGGCACATAACCTACGCTCGCTGTTTGCCGTTAGAAATCGGTAGATTGGCCGAGGCGAAAATCGTATGAGTTATCTAAAGAAGTTGAAGGAACTCATGGACAGTGAAGAACTTTAGCTAAGGATTGGGGCGAATGACTTCAGAGCTATTGCTTGCCTTTAGTGCAATGTCGTTTAGCTTATTCCTGCTGCTATTTGTAGCGTGGCGGGGGTTTTCAATAGAATCCATACCGCTTGTCATAGTAACAGCAAAACTTCCAAAGCCCATTACTGTTCCGGCGCAAGGACGGTGGTGTTTGGTGTTGTCCGCGATAGCTCTCCTTTTTAGCGCCGGAGCAATTTCTGCAAGCTATTTCAACCAATGGACAAGCGAGAAAGAGCGCATTGCAGAACCGTTGCCACTAGACAAGCATTTTATTTCCGAGCCGGAGTGGCATTTGAGTTGCGAGACAGCAAACGTAAATAATCTAGACGTTGAAGTCTTGGAAACCGTCTACATATCCGTGATGAGACGGACAGAGGATGGGAAAGGGAGCCGTGGCTTAGCATTCCGTGGAAAACTCAACCACGTTTGGAAAGGGGTTTCAGAGCGACCAATCGGCGCAGCACAAGAACAGTATGTCGCGTGTCTCAAATTCAATCCAGAAGACGTGTTTGTCGCACTTTCTGAAGCGCTTGAGGTTCAGATTGGTTTGAAAATGTCGGGCAGCCCGTGTTTCATAAAATTCGAATACAGTGATATCTCTATTGCAAATTATGTAAATTTTTATGGAAATACAATCAAGCGTCTTTTTGAATTTCGATATAACAGCGAATATCATTTCAGGAGCTTACGAGAAATCAAACAAGATGACGTTTACAAAATCAATGAAAATTTGACTATTACAATTGATCACAACTTTGAGGTCGATCCCAAAAAATATATTGTCGACTTTTCCTCTGAACTACTATCCGAAATAACAAGAAGCAAACTCAAATGCTTGAAGGGCAACAGCCCTTTTTGAAGAATGTGGAATCCTCAAGCAACCACGAGCACGGCCCTATCGCTGTTTGTTCACAAGTACTGCAAGTCTCAAACAGAGCTGCTTGATTTGACCAGACGCAAAGGCCGCTGAGAAATACCGCTTTTTCACAGCGCGTACTTCTTAGTTCCCAAGTATTGTCCAGAATCTATCATCACGCCGCACAATCCAAACCCAAGCGCCTAATAGCCCTGTCCAGCGTCATCCGAGATACACCAAGCATGTCTGCGATGTCGTCGCGGCGTTCTCCGGCCATGATGAGACGGTGGGCTTCAACAATGGCTTGCGGACCCAGGATGCGCGGGCGACCTAATCGACTACCCCGCTTCTTCGCGGCCTCGAGGCCGCAGAGGGTGTTCTCGAGGATCGTATCGCGCTGGAATTCGGCAAAGGCGCTAAAGAGGTGAAAAACGAGTTTGCCGCCCGGTGTCGCCGTGTTTATCCCCTCGGACAGTGACATGAAGTGTATGCCTTCCTCTTGGAACTTTACGAGAAGATCGGAGAGGTGAAGCACAGAGCGCCCAAGACGGTCGAGTTTATAAACGACGACCGTATCATTGGGTTTGATGTCCGAAAGCATTGCGTCCAGGCCTGGGCGGCTTCCCTTCGATCCCGACACGCCGTGATCTTTGTAGATGGGCTCGCATTGCGCTTGCTGAAGAGCGTCGAGCTGCATGGAAAGACGCTGATCTTTGGTGCTGACACGGGCATAGCCGATGCGGCGACCCTCTCCATTTTCTCCGATCATGACGCGTACTCCGCTTCACAAAAACCATCCTTTTTGAACAAGCGAAGTGGAAGGGTTTCTCCCCTCTCGTCAAATTTCAAAAACGGCAGAAATCCTGCCTTTTCAATTTTGCATAAAAATCCGTCTCGACATATCGTTCTTATATCATAATCCATGGATTATGATCGGCATAAAACGAACCTTAACTGCAAGTATTTCCATGGGAATTTGGCTTTTCAGCATGCCATCATATGCAGAAGACCGGTTCTTGGCTAAAGACTTTCTGGAATGGGATGCGGACAGCAGATCTTCATATGTTCGCATATCGCTTTTGACAGCAACTTTGATTTCTAAAGAAACCAATGCGGGTCAGTCTGAATGCCTTGGGAAATGGTATGACCAGAATCGAACTGGCGCTGAAGATTACATCTTTGGGGTAATGAGGAAAAATCCGGATCATCATCCGGTCGCCATCATTCTGGCTGTAGCCGAGCGCAAATGCGGCTCGTTCAAATACGAATAGACCTAGAAGGTTAGATCCTCCGCTTTCGGAATTGATGAAATGGTTTGTGTTTGATCGGGACGCGCATCAATTGTTGCACCGCCGAAGTTGTTTTCTATGTGGGAAACTTCGCCATCCAGCTCCTGAGCGCGTTCGGAAATTCCGTCTTGCTCTCGGCGAAGCGAGTGTATTTCATCCTTGGTAGCCGGATCGTCTTCATCTTCCAAAGCATCTAGGATCTCGCCCAGGCGCAAACTGTGTCGTTGGCTTTCGTTCCGTAGCTCATCAAGCCTTGCGCGATCTTGCGTCAGAGATAGGTAGGTTTCGTGAGTTGGGCGGCTTTCCCAATCATAGCCTTCGGTAATAGCCGGATCGACCAGCTCACCATCGGCGGTGTAGACCTCACCATTCTCGTTCATGAAAGCCTTGCGGCCATCGGGAAGAGTTACGGCCTGATCGAGGGTTTCTTCGATCTTCGTATCCAATTTACCCATGACCTGTGCGATACGATCTTGAAGATCGGTCACGGCTGCCTGTGCAGCTCGGTTTTCATCCAAGGCCGCTTGATGGATCTGCGCATATTCGGGATCGTTGAGAAGCAGGATATCCAGAGCTGACAGCGAAGAACGCGAAGCCCGATTGCCGGAACGCTCGGCAATCGCCTCTCGTGCATCACTGCTCAGGAAACGGGGAATACGTCCAATCTCAATGCCAGCGGCCTCCCGCTGAGCATCCTCAAAGTCTAGTCGTTGCCGAACTTCCTCGGCTGCGCCGGACTTATCGTTAAATTCCCCAAAATAATCTTCCATACTCAAATTACGCTATAAAATTCATGGTTTTACATATGCGTAAATTGTATCATTTTTGAAGCGCAAAATGCAAAATTAATTAGTCCATTTCTAAATTAGGTCCTGAGTTAGATTTTGGTTCATGTGTGTTTTCTTGTCTTGGATGCGCTTTCGGCTCTGGTTTATTTGAAATTTTGTGATTGCGAATGTCTTTCTCCGAAGCCTTTAGGTAGTTAGCCATTTCCAGCTGAAGGTCGGCGAGTTCCTGACTACGTTGCTGGCGAAGAGTTTTGATTTTTTGCTGAAGCCGTTGACGCTCTTCCAAATGCTGAACAACCAACCTGTCTTTTTCAGAAGCATCGCGGCGATAAGCTTGCCAAGCGTCATACTCGTTCTGTTGTTTAATGCGGCGCGTCTTGCCTGTCACACGGCTCCATAACCCTCCAAGGCCCTTGGGGAGCTTTGCGGCGCGTTGTTGAGCTTCCTGAAGCTGGCGTTTGTCTAGTTTCTCCGAGAGGAGGGCGCGCTCCTTCTTCTGACGAGCAACCATCTGGGTGCGCTGATATTCGATTACGGGGCGCATTCGGCGGTAGTTCAGATCCACATCACGGATGAAGCTCTTCAGCTTTTCATCCATGCGTTCAGACACCATCGCTTTCACCTCTTCAATGGAAGGAAGCTGCATGCCCTGGCCGAAACGGTCCCGTATATCTTTGGTCTTCACACCCGACCAACGTGCCAGCGAATAGACTTCGCCTCGTATATCCACCGCCACCACCGCACGCCGGTCGCCTTTGGCGAGGAAGTAGCCTTTTTCCTCCAAAGCATCTTTGAGGGCCTTGGCGCTATCGGAGCGTTGCCAGCTTTCCTGAAACATGGCTTTGACCAAGCGCGGGTCTTGCTGGATGCGTTTGGCCTGCTGCCATTCCTTGAGGCTGAAATTGAGTGGGTTGCGTAGCTCGCGGTCGATTAAGCCCTTAGGCAACTCCCAGCCATGTTCGAGATAGAGTTCCTTAGAAACGTCCATAAGGCGGGTTTTGAAGAAGGGGAGGTTCTTGGCCGTCATGGTCTGCGCATCGATACGTGACCACACCGCGTGCGCATGCCGTCGCCCTTCCTTCTCATGGAAGACAATGGCGCGCGGATGATCATCAAGACCGAGCTTTTGCTCGATCATTTCAATCGCGGTTTCGAATGTCTCAACCGGTACGTTTTCCGTTTCCGGGGGGCTGAGGCTTAGGGAGAATAGAAACTGTTTACAGCGCGTGCCTTTGGCGATGGCTTCAGCTTCATTCAGCGCGCCATGCAAATCCTCGCTCAGGAAGCCGCGCAGCTCATACAAATCCACATGCTCATTGTCCTGCGTGTTAAGCAGGTGCCCGGCGAGTTGGGTGGGGTTTGCGCGCTGAGAGGCCTTCAGGATCATGGGCCACCCTCCGGCCCCTTGCCGAGCGCTTCCATAAGAGCGCAGCGCATATCTTCGATGGCTGCACAAGCTTCCTTCAAAGATTCGTCGGTTTCCGGTGTAACAGGCAAAATGCCAGTGTTTACGGCGCGCGCCAGTTGGTTGAGGTTGGCCGATAGGCGCGACGCGCCGAGTTGGCCTAGAACACGCCCAAGAGCCTCGTGATCCTTGACCGGAAACTTGCCGCGCGTGCGGCGTTTTTCAACATGCTCGCCAAGCAAGCGCTCACGAATAAAGGCTCCAAGCGGCATACCAGCCGCCAGCTCTTCAAGCTTGGCACGTTCTGCAAAAGTCAGACGCAACGAAAAGGGCGGGGGATATTTGGGCTCTTTCTCGGGAGCCGCTAACCTGTTGAATTCACGGTCCGGATGGCTCATCGTCGCACCTCAGACCGTCAGTATCTAAATGTCTGAGATGGCGTTCCCACTCTTCAAGCGCCTCAAAGAGAGAGTTTAAACTTTCTCCTTCCTGGTGCGCCAATCCTATAAAAAAATCGCCGCCTCAAGGGTCGCTACTGCCATCAGGCTCCGACCGGGCTCGCATCCACGCTCGACTGCGCGTGCGCCTGACTGCGGCCACTGTGAAATCGTCATCCAGAAAATTCTGTTGCGCGTGCCCTATCGAGCAAGCTTTTTTGCAGATTATTCAACACCCCCGGCAACCGGGGGTGTTGATTTGATGAAGGTCCTGAAACCTTATTTCATCCCGAGCTGAACGCGCAGCGTTTCGGCGAGGTCTTTCATGGTCTTCTCGGCATCCGCGCCTTCGGTGATTTCGACCATCGAGGCTGCGATCAGGTCGGTTGCGGCAACGCCTTCCGCTCCTGGATAGGCGTACCAGGGGCCGGCATAGTTGGCGATTTGCGAGTGGGCGGTGAGTGCATTCGGGTTCTTCTCATAAAAGGCGCCGAGATAGCTCTTGTCCTCGACCACCTTGGCGTTTGCGGGAGCGTAGCCGGTGGTTTCCACGATGATCTTCTGGCCTTCCGGGCTCGTGACGAAGGAGATGTACTCCCAGGCCGCCTTCTGCTTTTCCTCATCGCCGGTCAGCATGACGACGCCTGACCCGCCGGTCGGGAAGTAGACCTTTTCCTTGTCGGCAGCCGCGATCGGAAGCGGCTTCACGGTCAGGTCGAAGGCGTCGCCCGCCCCTTCCTCGAAGCGCGACTGCAGGGAGGAGCTTTCGAACATGATGCCGAGCGTCCCGGCCGGAAGCGCCTGGCGCGCGTCGTTTTCGGAGTAGGACTTCATGCCTGCTTCCTCGGCAAAGCGCTGGTAAAGGCCGGCAGCCGCGATGCCTTCGGAGCTGTCGAAGGTGATGTCGGTCTCGTCCTCATTCATCGGGCGGCCGCCGAAAGAACCGAGCAGAGACTGGTAGCGCCAGTCGTGCCGGCCGATCCAGACGCCGTCGATTGTGTCGCCGAGCGCATTGATCTTTGCGGCCAGCTTGATCACGCCGTCAAATGTGGTCGGGAAATCGTCCATGGATCCACCGGCCTGTTCGACCAGATCCGGGTTCACGTACATGACCAGCGTGGACGCTGAGGTTGCAAGCGCGTGCTGCTTGTCTTCGAAGCGGCCCAGCGACAGTAGGGCCGGCGTGTAGCCCTGCTCTCCCGGATTGTCACCGAGGAAGCCGTCGAGCGGCTGGGTCAGACCACGGTCTTCCAGAATACGCCAACGGTTGAGCCCCACATAGGCGACATCCGGTGCTGTGCCGGCAACAGTTTCGCGCAACAGTCGCTGAACACCATCGGGATAGCTTTCCGCCGCACCATCTAGAGTGATCTTGATCTCCGTGTGTTTCTCCATGAAAGCATCCGCAAGCGCCTTCTGGGTGTCTGACCAGATTGTCGGAATGGCGTAGTGAACGCGAATTTCCGTTTCCTGCGCGTGGGCGGCGGTCGCTGTCAGTGCGAATGCCGCCGCGAGAAGTGTATTTCTCATAAATCTTGTCTCCAAACTCATGTGGGGAAGAGGCGCGGTTGGCTCCGCGCCTGTCGTCACTTTTTGGCTTCAGCCCTTCAGTCCCCCTGCAGCGAGACCTTGGGTGAACTTGCGTTGCGCCAGCAGGAACGCCAGAACCAGCGGCGCTGTGATGATGACGGCACCCGCCATGAGCGGGCCGACGTCGTCACCGGATTCCTCGTCGCGGAAATAGAGGATGCCGCGCGGCGGTGTTGCCAGATGCGGATCGGTCGTCGCGATCAAGGGCCAGAACAGGTCGTTCCAGTGCGCGGTGACCGAGAAAATCGCAAATGCCGTTGCCGCGGGCATGGCAAGCGGAAAGGCGATGCGCCAGACGATCGCGGTTTCGCTCAGGCCGTCCACCCGTGCGGCATCGAAAAGATCCGACGGTAGTTGCGAGAAGAACTGACGGAACAGGAATATGCCGAAGGCCGTCGGCACGAAGGGCAGGATCAAGGCGCCGTAGGAGTTTAGAATGCCGACCTTGGCGAAGCCGAGGAAGATCGGGATCGCGGTAACGTGAAACGGAACCAGCAGAGCCGCCAACACCATGCCGAAGACGAAGGTGCGCCCCTTGAAGCGGCGTTGGGCGAGAGCGTAGGAGCACGGCACGGCAAAGAGGATCTGGAAGGCCAGAATACCGGCAACCACGACGAAGCCGTTCCACAGAAACAGTGGCACGTCGGTTTCCGTCAGAGCGACGACGAAATTGCTCCATTCGATCCGCGACGGCAGCAGCTGGATATCGGCACTGAAGATTTCGTCACGGGGCTTGAACGCCAGCGACAGCATCCACAAAAACGGCAGGAGAATGACCGCGGCGCCAGCGACAAGAAACAACGTCGACCAGGCACGGCTGATGAAGGAGCGGATCATCGGTAGTGCACCTTCTTTTCGACGATACGGAACTGCGCCAGCGTCAGGATCAGAAGGAAGGCGAAGAACACCATGGTGATGGCGCTCGCGTATCCGGCCTTGAAGTAGATGAAGCCTTCCCGGTAGAGCGCGTAGACGAGCGTGTCGGAAGCGAAGGCCGGACCACCCCGGGTCAGGGTTGCGACTGTTTCGAAGACACGGAAGGCATTGGTCGCCGTCACCACCATCACGAAGAGGGTCGTCGGTCCGAGCATCGGCCAGGTCACGGTCCAGAACCTTGACCAGCCATGGCCGGCGCCGTCGACTTCCGCAGCGTCGTAAAGCTCCGGCGGGATGGCCACCAGTCCTGCCAGGAACAGGACCATGTTGTAGCCGACGGCCTGCCAGATGCCGATCGCGGCAAGGGTGTAGAGCACAAGCCCCCGGTCGCTCAGCCAGTCCTGCGGCGTGCCGCCCAGTGCCGCAAGGGTCTGGTTGACGACACCGAGCGAGGGGTGCAGCACCATCTGCCAGGCAACGGACATGGCGACCAGGGTTGCGGCGACCGGTAGAAAGTAGATCGTGCGCAGCAACTGGGAGAGCCATGGCGCCCAGGCCATCATGCGATGCAGACCGAGGGCGACCGCAAGGCCGAGGCCGACCGAGACCGGAATGACGATCGCGACATAGATGAGCGTATTGGAAATTGCCCGCCGGCCGAGCGTGGAGCCGAACAGCTTGGAATAATTCTCCAAGCCAATCCAGGCAAAGCTCGGGGCGCCGAATTGATAGTCGGTGAAGGACAGGACCGCGACGATGGCAACAGGCAGGAAGATGAACAGCACCATGACGAGCGTCGCCGGCCCCGCCAGCCAGAGATCGGTCAGAGCCTCGCGGCGGGTGATCGACAGGCGTCTCACGAGGCCACCTCGAGCCGCTTTCCGGTCTGCTCGTCGAAAAGATGCAGTCGCGTTGGTTCGAAACCCAGGCGGACCGGTGACCCGGGCGCCGGGATCGCGTAATCGCCGGGCGCAATGGCCCGGATTTCCGTCCCCCGCTCGCTGCGCAGCGCGAGGATGATTTCGGAACCAAGGTATTCAGCGGTTTCCAGGTTCGCCTCGAGGGCACCCGTCGCAGCCGGCGACAGATGTTCCGGACGCAGACCGATCACCGCCTCGTCGGCCGCAGGGTGCAGGCCGGGCATTCCGTCAGCTGGCTGAAACAGGTTGATTGCGTTGTGGCCGATGAAGGTCGCAACATCCCGGGACGCCGGCCGGTCATAGAGATCGCGAGGCGCGCCGGCCTGGGCGACCTTGCCGCCGATCATGACGACGATCTGGTCGGCCATCGCCATGGCTTCAGACTGGTCGTGGGTGACATAGACGAAGGGCCTTCCGGTTCGCCTGTGCAAGGCAACCAGTTCGGCGCGCATCTTGACCCGCAGCCGGGCGTCCAGATTGGAAAGCGGCTCATCAAGCAGAAACAGGACCGGATCGCGGACCATCGCACGCCCCAGGGCGACCCGCTGTTTCTGCCCACCCGAAAGGCTTGACGGCTTGCGATGCAGGAGGTCCGTCAGACCGAGCACCTCGGCTGCCGCACCGACTTTTTCCGCAATGAGGTTTCTGGCTTTCGAACTGCCTGGAGCCACGGCACCTACGAACGGCATCCGTCCCAACGACGACAGGTGTCGCATGGTGAGCGGCAGCGCCATGTTCTGGAACACGGTCAGATGCGGGTAAAGCGCATACGACTGAAACACCATGGCAATGTTGCGTTGGTGGGTGGTCTTCTGCGAAACGTCTTTTCCCGAAAGCAGCACCTCACCTTCGGACGGGCGGTCCAGCCCCGCCATGATCCGCAAGGTGGTGGACTTGCCACAGCCGGAGGCCCCGAGGAGCGCAGTGAAGCTTCCTTCGGGGATCGTGACGTCGATGTCGTTCAAGACTGTTGTTTGCCCGTACCTGCGGGACAAGCCGCGCAGTTCGAGTACCGGAGAGCGGGTCATGTTGCTTTTCGTTGTTTCTGTAAATTTATTCACATCTATAGGCGTATCGATGTAAGTTTTATGACGACTCCACCCGCACAAACAGATGATCTGCGACCCGATCGATGGCATCGGAAGGCGATGCAACCATTTCGACACCCTCCACCCGAGCTGCCCCGCACAGCCCGATCACAGGCTTTGAAAAGTGAAGCCCGTAGGCGATTTCCGAGAGGGTTCCGTAGGATCCGCCTATCGCAACAAGCACCTCGCTCGATTTGGCGATGATCATGTTGCGCGCTTCGCTGAGGCCAGTTGCGATCGGCAGGGCAATGTAGGGATTTGCAGCGCGCCATTCATGGTCCGGCACAAGACCGACGGACAGGCCGCCAGCCTTGAGACATCCTTCTGCCGCGGCCGTCATGACACCTGACTTGCCGCCGCAGATCATCGTCAGACCCAGGTCGGCCAGCGCTGCTCCGACCTCTCTCGCGGCATCGAGCTGCGCCTCATTGGCCTCTCTTGGACCGATGACCCCGACGGGGAATTTGCGCATGGACTGCGTCTTCTTCAGAACATACAGCGCATCGACCGAGGTGACCGGCTTTGCCGTGTCGGGCAATTTCCCGCCACGCCAAGTCCAGTCCCAAGGATCCAGACGACCAAACTTGCTATGGATTTCATCGCCCGAGAGGAAAAGTTGCGGAGCGGACATTGGCGTCTTTCGTATGCTGATGTAAGATAATTTACATCGATACTTTCAAGGCATGACACTTTCATGAAACTCCAGCCCTCCCTTTCGGAATTGAGCGATCGTCAAAAACGCATCCTGGAGACGACGGAAAAGCAGGGATTCGTCACGATCGAACGGCTCGCGGAAGAGTTCGACGTCTCGACCCAGACCATCCGTCGCGACATCATTTTCCTGTCGGAGGCAGGACACCTGCAGCGCTTTCACGGGGGCGCCGGCGCCATAGGCCGGTCCGAGACCCTGCGGCTGGATCACGGTCGCAAGGAACATGTGCGGGTGGCTGACAAGCAACAGGTCGCCTCACACGCTGCGGAGCGCATTCCAGACGGTGCAAGTCTCTATCTGGATGTCGGCACGACGGTGGAATTCACCGCCCGGCAACTGAACAACAGAAAAGGCCTTTCGGTCTTCACCAACAGCATCCGCGCCGCTCTCGCGTTTGATCCGAAACGGCATAACGTAACTGTCCTCGGCGGCCGCATGGCCGGCAAGGATGGCTCGCTGGTCGGCGAGGAGATCATCATGGAGCTGAATGGGCTACGGATAGACTACGCCCTGATTGCCTGCTCCGGCGTCGATGAGAAAGGCCGCGTGATGGATTTCGACCTCTCCAAGATCGCTGTCAAGAAAGCGGCTATGGCCGCCGCAAGCGAGAGATTATTGCTCGCGACACCGAGCAAGTTCGGCAGGGCTGCGCTCTCGACCATCGCGATGCTGTCGGAATTCGATCATGTGATCGACGGCACGAACTCTCAGCCCCAGGTGGAAGAACAATCAACCCGTTCGGCTATCGCCGATTGACGGAACACCGTTTCGAGGTCCTCACGATCAACGCCAAAAATCGGCGAAATCCAGGACGACCGGGAGCGCGGCCGGTTTCAGTTGCTTCCAGGCGACACTGGAGAGAGCATCACCTTGCCCGAACCGCCGCGCACATTTTCAGGCAACCGACGGGGCTAAAGCAGCAGAGAGCCGTATGTTCACGCGGATCAAGGTCCCTGAACGGGAACCGGCCCGCACATGGCGGGCCGGGCTCTCCACAGTCGTGACTGACGCGCAAGAGCGTCAGGCAGCATTGCGGTGGTGTTCGCCTTCGCGGACTTCCTCGATGATCTTTGCCACGAAGGCATCCAGATCGCCCGGGTGACGGCTCGTGATGATACCGTTGGAAATCGCGACTTCCTTGTCCACCACGTTGGCGCCCGCATTGGCGAGGTCCGTGCGGATGGACTTGTATGAGGTCATTTCGCGGCCCTTGGCGACGCCTGCCTCGATCAGAAGCCACGGGGCGTGGCAGATCGCAGCAACGATCTTGTCGTTTTCAACGAATTCACGAACCTTGCTCACGGCATCCTCGTCGGCGCGCAGGATATCCGGGTTCATCTGACCGCCCGGCAGCACGAGGCAGATGTAGTCATCGACCTTGACGTCGGCGATCTTCAGATCCGCGGAAGTTTCGCGGCCCCAGTCCTTCTCGTCCCATCCCTTGATCGGCATGCCGTCAAGGCTGGCGACGTGAACGGTCGCGCCTGCTTCCTTCAGCTTTTCAAGTGGCACTTCAAGCTCGGACTGTTCGAAGCCACTGGTGGCCATGATCAGGATTTTCGCATCGCTCATTTTCGGCATTTGTTTCTCTCCGGTTTGGCCCCCGACATGATGCAAATTCACGGAGGGGACGAGAGTTCCGAAGAAAACCGAGGCACAAGCGATGCTACGGGAGCGGCTGTGCGAAGATGCCGATCAGTTCAAGCGCCGTACCGGGCGGCGCGCAGGTGACCATGCGGCAGTATTTGGTCCCGGCCTGGAAGCGGGCTGTCGCAGCCCGCGATCGGATCAGGAGATCGTCAGTTCCAGGGCGGGATGAAGACGCTGCAGGTTGCGCAAGGACTTGGACTGCCAGGGGATCGACTTGGAGCCGAGAACGCGCACGCCGACATCCGGCTGTTTTCTGATCTCGATGGTGAACTTGGCCAGCAGGTTGATGCCGGAGCTGTTGAGGAACTCCAGACTGGTCAGGTCCAGCGTGATCACTTCCGGCTTGGACTCCAGAACGGAATTCATGATCTCCAGAACGGGTGCATAGGCGTCCGTTCCCGAAAGCCGCATGGTCCCCTCATAGTGGATCGTCGAGCCTTCAGTCCAAACGCGGTAATCGTTCGTGCTGATTTCCATTTTGGTTACTTCCTTCGGAACTTGTCAGCGATCAGGAAAGTCGCAATGAGGCAATCGTCGTCAATTCAACGCCTTCAGTTACACGCCCGGGCGCGAAAGACCAGCCCATTTTCGCTCCGTAGTCACTCATCAGCGTCAGCAGGCCAAGACCGGAACCGCTGGAGTCCGGGTCGAGCGCATTTGCCTCTATGCGTTCGAGCAGCAGTTCGCCGGGATCGCGCTCCAGCAGATCGTTCAGGTGTCCCCGGAACGTTCTGGCAGTCTCCTCGTCTATGACATTGACGACCCTGACCTCGAATGTCTCCGCTTCCAGGCTGCCGCTGATCTCGACATCGCCACCGTGGCGGAACTTGATCGCATTCTCCAGAATTTCATTGATCATGTAACTGATGCTATGGCGCGCATCCAGCGGATCAATCCCCTTTGTGCAGGCCCGGCTGAAATACTCACCCATGAAATCGGAGGTGACGCCGCTGTGATGCCAGCTCAGTTCCAGGGGTTCGGCCATGAGCGTCAGACAGAACCGGGTCGCTTCGGAGCCGGTCACCTGGCCTGTGTTCCCAAATTCCTCAACCATGATCTACCTATGCTTCAGGACAACGAGCGTGATGTCATCAAAAACCTTGTGGCCGCCGATGTGCGCCTTCAGGTCGGCGATCACCGCCTCGGCAACTCCCTTTGCCGACTTCTCACGGTTTGCGTGGACGCAGTCACTCAAGCGGTCGAGCCCGTAGAGATCGCCGTTCGCGTTCTCGGCTTCGGTGATCCCGTCCGTGTGCAGCACCAGGATATCCTGAGGACCGAACCCCACGTCAAGTGTTGCGACGAACGGTGAAATATCCTCCTCGAGCCCGATGGGGAAACCGAGGTCGATCGTGTCGAAGCGTTCGCTCTCGCCGTTGGCCCTGATGATCAGGACTTCCTCGTGCTGACCGGACAGCGTCACCTTGCCGTCCTGATAGTCGACGAAGGCCAGCGTGAGGTGCTTGTCGGACTTCGTGCGTTCGATGTTCTTATAGACCGCCCGGTTCAAGACCTCGAGGAAGGCGACCGGGTCCCGGTCGCCCTGCTCCTGAAGCGCACGGGCCACCGACTGGACCATCAGCATCAGGACCCCGCTTTCGAGCCCGTGACCGGTCACGTCGCCGATACCGACCTTGATGTGGCTGTCGTCGAAGAGGACGTCGTAATAATCGCCGCCGACCTCGTCCGCCGGCTCCATGAAGCCGGCAATCTCGATCTGCGGAATATCCTCCAGCTCGCTGTGGCGCGGCAACACCATCTCCTGGATCCGGCGTGCAACGTCGAGCTCCGCCCCCAGCCGCACGTTTTCGGTTTTCAGCCGCTGGTTCAGCGCGACGATCTCCTTGTTGGCGTTCTCCAGCTTGGAGGTTCGCTCCTCGACGAGGTTTTCCAGGTTCTCGGTGTGATACCTGATTTCCTCGGCCATTCGGTTGAAGGCCCAGCCCACGGCGGCCACCTCGTCCCGGGTCGGGATCTCCACGCGAACGGAATAGTCCTTGTTCTGCAGCGCGGTCGCGGCCTCCGCCAGCCTCGACAGGCCCATGGTGATGCGGCCGGAAATGGCATAGACGGCCAGCGTGACGATCAGAAGGCTGACGAACAGGGCCGCGATCTGCCAGGACACGATCCGCTCCGTCGCCTCGGACAGTTCAATGCGAACCGCCGTCAGCGGGGCGTAGATCTCGTCACGAGCGACCATGAAACCGAGCGTCAGGTTCTCTGCGACGATCTTCTCGCTGTCCCACAGGTTGATCGGTGCGAGTTCCTTCAGAACGACGATGTAGCCTTCGCCGACACCGTCCTTCCGATCGTCCGGGTTCAGGGTGATGTTGTTGATCACCGTGCCCGTGTCATGTGGAATTTTCAGATTGGCGACCGCCGGATAGCGGCTCTTGTCCAGAAACCGATTGATGCCGGTGACGCCCTGCCCCTCGCCCCCGACAGAGACGAGCCCGAGGGTTTCTGCCCCCTGTTCGCTGACGGCCAGAACATTGCCGGAGGAGGACGTAAGGAAGCCGAAGCCGGTTTCCGCAATCTTGACGTTCTCCACCAGGCTGGAAAGCTGGTCCAGCGTGATGTCGACGGCGGTCATGCCGGCAACCTCGGTGCGGTCGGCGGTCCACAGCGGGTAGAAGAAGGAGACGATGCGTGCGCCAGTGATCGCGTCGATATAGGGATCGGTTCCGACGACATCCCTCGGGATCGGACGGTTTGCCGGGCTCTCGATCCAGCTTTGCCACCCCTCGTAGAGACCGGGAAAGAAAAAGTCCCAGAAATTGGCTTCGTTGTGGCCAGGGTAGAGCTTGTCGAATGTCTGCGCCTGGTCCGTATAGGGCGTCGTGCGCATGATCGGGCTGTCCCTGGGCCCGACATAATAGAGCTGCAGCTTCGGCGACCCAGTCTTCATCATGCCGGGGGCCACGAGGTTGAAGGCCGAGCTGTCGGAGATTTCCTCTGCCACCTCAGGCAAGGGATTGCCGTCGCTGCCGAGCAGATACCCCCAGACGCTGACGACGGACTCGCCGGGTTCGTTCTGAGACCAGCCTGCCTCGGCATTGTAGACCAGCCTGTCGCCGAGACTGGCGTCGCTCTCGACCGCATCCCCGACGATCCGCCCGGTCTCGGGGTTGTCGATCAGCGTCTGCATTGCGCCGCCCAGCGCTTCCACCTCGGAGAAGACCTGGTCGAGAAGAAGTTCGGTGCGCAGCCCCGTCGTTTCGATATAGGTGCGCAGATATTCCTCGGTCGCGGCCGTCAGGCCCGTCTCCACCTTTTCAGTCGCATCCTTCGACAGGCGGTGCACGTTCCAGATGGCCACGCCCCCGGCGAGCATCAGGTCGAAAAGGACGGCCGCGCTGACGACGAGGATGAACTTGGCACGGAAACTGTGTCTGGAGAACCGTCCGATGCCTTCCGGTGCACCGGCTTTCGGCTTGCTGCCGTCGGTATGCGCAATGCTCATGCCGGCTTCCGTCCCGAGGCGACCCACACGGGCCAGCCCGCATATCCCTTGGGATGAAGGGCGGCGAAGATGTGATCCTGGAACCCCTTGCGCAGGGCGCGGATTTCTTCCTCGCTGTCGCCGCGCTGGACCGCCATCTGCCCGGCATAGACATTCTCCCAGGACTGGATGATATCCGCGAAGTCCTGCGGGTTGCCGTCGCGGTTGGTCACCATGAAGGATTCCATCCGGATATCATCGAAGCCCGCCTCGATCAGGTAACGGCGGCTTTTTGGGCCCAGTTCGATATCCATGTTGAAATGGGCCCAGAGCCGTGCGACCTCGTTGTAGGTCTTCTGGATCGTTTCCGCCCTCGGCTCGCCAAGGCAATGGGAGTTCTTTTCGTTGGTGACATAGACCCGTCCGCCCGGCTTGCAGATGCGGAACAGCTCCCTGAGGATCAGCTCCGGCCTGTCGAAGACCTGCAGGGAATGACGGCACGTGACGAAATCGAACTGGTCGCTTTCCAGAAGCATCTCGGAGGCATCGCCGAAGACATAATCGATACCGCGCACACCGAATTCGCCCGCAACCTTGCGGGCATAATCGAGGCTGGAGCGGCTGTGATCCAGAGCCACCAGCCGCGCCGGCCGGTATTCCTTCTGCAGCAGCACGGCGAAGTCACCGATGCCGCAGCAGATGTCGGCAACCTCCATGTCCGGCTTCAGGCCATGGTCGGCCAGGAGTGTGCGCTCGTGATGCCAGGTCAGCTTTGTCTGCGTCCGCAGGATCGGGATGAACCCGCCCTCCTCCAGAAACGTCTGACCGGGATAGAACTCGCTGTCATACTCGCTGACAGTGATCTTGTCCGACACCGCCTCCAGGACGGCGAACTTCCGTGTCGCCCAGCCGACAACGCTCGATGTCGTCACGTGGATGCTGAGATCAGCCCGTTCGCGGACAAGGTCGAGAATCTTGCAGGCCAGGGCGTGAAAGGCGACGTTGTTCATCCGCACGAGTCGCCGCACATTGACATAGAACTTGCCGCTGACCTTGGCGACAGAGCCTTCCAGTTCGGACATGCAGAGCGAAAGTTCATCCGACTTTTGCGGGCGGAGACTCCCTTTCAGCGAAAATTCCTGATCGTTGTCATTGTAAGACCATGCAAATGCCAGGGCCGCATTCTCGGCAATCATTCTTTTTCGCCCTCAAGAGACAATTCCGCAATCAGACACATCCGCCCGTCGTCGTGACGATCGGTGGACAGTCTTGCACCGTAGTCCACACCAAGTTCCAGGAGCCCCAGGCCGGGCCCGGGTTCGGTTTCGGCGAAGAGAGCCTCTAGATAGAGGGTTTCCGCATTGTCGTGGGACGCCTTGGCGACAGCGTCCTTGTAGACGCCGTAAATGGCGTCGTCCGCTGGAAAGACCAGCTCCACCCGGTCGAGATTGTCCTGCCGCTGCACTGAGAACTGGAGCGTGCCGGTCTGACCATGCACCCGGAAGACCGTTTCGAGCAATTCGTTCAAGGCGGAAGAATAAAGGTTTGCGAAAAGGACGGAATCCAGCCTGTTGTGACTGACCATGCGCGCGACATAGCCCGACATCAGATCGCAGTGCGACCAGTCGGAGCAGAAGTCTCCGATGTCCAGGTCCATCTGCAGCAATTGCGGCATGTCCGATTTCGCTGATACGCCCTCAGCAGGTGCAGGCATTTTTATTCCCCCGTTGGCGTCGTCCGTTCGCACCCGCGCAGAGTGTGCGGCAAATCTATAAAAAAAAGGAAATACGCGGAACGGTGAAAATAACTGTCGGTCCCGAACGATCGCCTGCAGCAGGGCGTTGCGGGACGGCACGGCGCCAGCTCAAGGTGCAAAGGCAGCCAGGCTCATGCAGCGCGATCGTCCCCTTCGGAAGTTCCGGCTGGTTCGCCGGGAGGCGTTTTCCTTTTACCATCAGAGTGATAGATGACGCAGCCGCGTGGATGACAGCGACCGACGTTTCCGTCACTGTTCGCTGTACGTGGTCGCAGCACTCGGCTAGATTTCAGGAAATGGCAGGACGTGGCGTGAAAGATTCCGAAAACGATGACCCGCGATATCTCACGACCCGGGAGGTTGCGAACCTTCTCAGGGTGAAGGAGCGCAAGGTCTACGATCTTGCCGCGGCCGAAGAAATTCCGCACCGGCGCATTACGGGCAAGCTGCTTTTTCCCGCCAATGAAATCGAATCCTGGATCGAGGGCAACGGGCAGCCGGCCGGTCGGGATCGACCGAACGTATTGGCCGGCTCGCACGATCCGCTTCTGGACTGGGCCATTCGCGCCTCTGGCTGCGGCATCGCCACGTTGTGCAACGGCAGTCGGGACGGCCTTGAGAAATTCACCGCTGGAGATGCAGCCCTCGCCGGCATTCACCTGCCTGAGGAGGGCGACTGGAACATTGCGTCCGTTTCCGCGCTGCCGCTTACCAACGCGGTTCTTGTCGCCTGGGCCGAACGCCGACGAGGCTTGCTGGTTGCGCAGGAATCTGCGGCCGAAATCCACTCGCTTGCGGATCTGAAGGGGCGGCGTGTCGCGTTGCGCCAGCCCGGTGCCGGAACCAGCGTGCTGTTTTCGCAGCTGGTGTCGGAGGCCGGCCTTGCGGAGGACGATTTCAGATGCAGCGACGGGCCGGCCCATACGGAGAGCGATGCCGCGGCCGCCGTCGCCGCTGGTGAGGCGGAGGCGACACTTGGCCTTGAGGCGATGGCACGACAGTTCAAGCTGGCTTTCGTGCCGCTCCGGCAGGAAAAGTTCGATCTTCTGATCGATCGCAAATCCTATTTCAAAGAGCCGGTCCAAACTCTTTTCGCTTTTGCCCGGACGCAGCACTTCCGGGACAAGGCAGCGTCTCTCGGCGGCTATGCTCTTGACGACACGGGCACGGTTCGCTGGCTGTCAGCCTGATGAATGGAACAATTGAATGAGCGATATTCGTCCGCACGAAATCAAGTTTCCGCTCCCGGAGCCCGAAGATGCCAGCCTCTACTTCATCGGCAGGATCCATACGCCCTGGACGGACCGGAAAGACTGCCCCCGCCAGGGCCGCCAGGACGGACCGGAATGCCGCGTGGAGATATTCGAGCCATGGGTACAGGCCCTGAAAGGCATTGAGGCCTACGATGAAGTCGAACTGCTTTACTGGCTGGACAAATCCCGCCGCGACCTCGTCATCCAGAACCCGGGGCATAGCGAAGACACTTTCGGCACTTTTGCCCTGCGCTCGCCCGTTCGGCCTAACCCTATCGGGACGGTCAAGGCGAAGCTTGTTTCGGTGGAAGGGCCCAATCTGATCGTGCGCGGCCTCGACTGCCTGAGCGGCACGCCGCTTGTCGACATCAAGCCCGACCGCTGTCAGTTTTCGCCCAAGGCCTCGCCGAAGCCTTGAGGCTGCCGACGGCCCGCCTGCGCAACAGCGTCTGTCTGGATCTCATGCTGATGTCAGTTCGCGTGTGCGCTCCATGGCGGCGCGGTACTCCCGCTCCAGCCTTTCGACCACGCCGGCGGCATCCGTGACCGCCGTGATCGCGCCGATGCCCTGGCCGGCTCCCCAGATATCCCTCCAGGCCTTCGGCCGCGGGCTGTCATCCGGCAGGACCGATGCGACCCAGTCTGTCGGCAGATATGCGGGATCGAGGCCTGACCGCGTCAGCGACGCCTTCAGGTAATTCGCCGGATGTCCGGTGAAGATCGCTGAATTCAGAATGTCCTCCGCACCGCCCTCAACAAGCATGTCCTTGTAGGCCGCCTCTGCGTTGGCCTCTCGGGTCGCCACGAACGGGGTGCCGACATAGCCGAGGTCAGCACCAAGCACCCGCCCGGCCAGCAATGCCGCACCGGTCGAGACGGCGCCGGCCAGCAGAAGCGGGCCGTCGAACCACTGCCGGATTTCGGCGACAAGGGCAAAGGGCGACTGCGGACCGCCGTGGCCGCCCGCGCCAGCTGCCACCGCAATCAGCCCGTCCGCGCCCTTTTCCACCGCCTTGCGGGCATAGGTGTTGTTGACGACGTCATGCAGAGCGATGCCGCCGCAGGAATGCGCCGCCTCGTTCACCTCCACCCTGGCGCCCATGGACGTGATCCACACCGGCACCTTCCAGCGCGCACAGATCTCCACATCCCGTTCCAGCCGCTCATTCGACCGGTGGACGATCTGGTTGACGGCGTAAGGCGCGGCGGGACGATCGGGATTTTGCTGGTTGTGTCTGTCGAGTTCTTCCGTAATTCGCTGGAGCCAGATCTCCAGCATGGCGGAACCGCCTGCCTCGTCGCGCGCATTGAGTGCCGGAAAGCTGCCAACCACGCCGGCCTTGCACTGGGCTATGACCAGGTCCGGGGAGGACACGATGAAAAGCGGCGCCGCCACCACCGGGATCCTGAGATTGGCGAGAGCGGCGGGAAGTTCTCTGTCTGTCGTCATGCGAGATGCGTTGCCTTTCCATCCGGCGCTGGGAGCCCTGTCATCCACGGTTCTCACGGAACTGCTTTCTGAGATTCAGCTTGGAAACCTTTCCGGTCGCGGTCATCGGCAATTCCTCGACGAAGACGACGTCGTCCGGAAGCTGCCATTTGGCGACATGGCTGCCAAGCAGCGACAGGAGATCCTCCTTTTGCGGCTGGGCGTCCTCGCGTGGCTGCACGATGAGCAGGGGACGCTCCTCCCACTTGGGATCCGGAACGGCAATGACGGCGCAATTGGCAACGCCTTCATGCGACATGACGATGTTCTCCAGATCGAGCGATGAAATCCACTCGCCGCCCGACTTGATGAGGTCCTTGGACCGGTCGGTGATCCGAAGGAAACCATCGGAATCGATGGTGGCGATATCGCCTGTACAGAACCAGCCGTCATCATCGAAGACCTTCGCGGAGGCTTCCGGGTCCTCGTAGTAGCCGGCAGTGACCGTATTGCCCCGGACATGAAGATGGCCGGGCGTCCTGCCGTCATGCGACAGACGTCTGCCGGCATCATCGACGATCTTCATCTCCACCCCGAAAACCCTGCGTCCCTGGGACTGCTTGCGCTGCATGCGCTCCTCGACAGGGATGTCGGCCAGAGCGGACGGCAGATTGCACTGGGTGCCGAGCGGGCTCATCTCCGTCATGCCCCAGGCGTGACAGACATTGACACCCCGGGTCTCGAAGTCCTCGATCAGCGACCTGGTTGCGGCGGAGCCGCCCACCACAATGTCTTTCAAGCCGTCCGGAAGTCGGCCCCGCCTGCCGATCTCGTTCAGGAGGCCGTGCCAGACCGTCGGCACGCCCCAGGCCGAATAGACCTTTTCGCTGTCCATCAGATCGAACAGGCTTTTGCCATCCAGGCCCCCGCCTGGAAAAATCAGGCTGGCCCCGGCAAGCGGTGCGCTGTAGGGCAGCCCCCATGCATTGACGTGAAACAGCGGCACCACCGGCAAAATGCGGTTGCCTGCCTTCAGCGGGCGGGGAATCGAGACGCAGGTATAAAGCGCGTGCAGCACGGTCGAGCGGTGCGAATAGAGCGTTCCCTTGGGATTGCCCGTGGTGCCGGAGGTGTAACAAAGCCCGGCCGCGTCATCTTCGGCAATCTCGGGCCATGAAAATAACGTGTCTTCGCCGTCCAGCACATCCTCGTAGCACAGCACGCCCTCAAGCGTCGTGTCGGGCATGTGCGCGCGCTCGGTCAGAACCACCACCTTGAGACCGGTCGGCAAAAGATCCCGCAGGTTTTCGACAATCGGCAAGAATGTCGTGTCGACGAACAGCATCCGGTCCTTTGCATGATTGAAGATGTAGGTCATCTGCTCCGCCGACAGACGCGGATTGATCGTGTGGCAGACCGCCCCGATGCCGGAGATCGCGTAATAAAGCTCGAAATGCCGATAGCCGTTCCAGGCAAGGGTCGCGATCCGGTCACCGCGGGCGATCCCGAGGTGCTTCAGGCCGTGCGCCAGCTGGGCGATGCGCCCTGCCGTTTGCGCATAGGTGGTGCGATGGATGTCGCCTTCCGTGCGCACGGAAACGATCTCGCCCTGCGGATGATTTTCCGCGGCAAAGGTGATGAGGTCCGCAATGTTCAGCGGACGGTGCATCATCATTCCCTTCATGTGTTTCCTCCCAAAAACACGGCCCGCTTCGATGCGGCTTTTCAAAGGGCCAGAGACAAAGCGTAGCGCGGGGGCCGGATGCTGGAAAGGAAATTTCGGCAAAACGCCGGGCGAAATCCTTTGACACGGAAAGGGAGTTGGGCCAAACCCTGCGCGAACCGGCGAGACGCCCACCAACGATCCGAGACCCTGACATGACCCAGAAACTGGTCATCGCCGTGTGCACCGCGCAGCGGCCCAAAATGCTGCAGGCATGCCTTGCAAGCCTCGACGGTCTGGCCCAGCCAGAGGGAACGGAACTGTCGATCGTCGTGGTGGAGAATGATCCCGCCCCGTATTTCACCGGCACCGCCGCTGAAGAGACGAAAGCGAAACTGTCGCTCCCGGTGTTCTTCTACCACGAACCGCGCAAGGGCATCCCATTTGCCCGCAACAGTGCGCTCGAAGCGGCGCTGGAGCATCAGCCTGACTGGATCGCCCTGATCGACGATGACGAGCGGGCGGAGCCGGACTGGATCGAAAGACTGCTGTCCGCCTGCCGAGAGCACCAGGCGGAGGTCGGCAACGGGCCGGTTCGCCGGATCTATGAACAGCCCGCGCCACACTGGTGGAAATCGCAGCTTCTGAAGCCGCGCCCGACGGGCACGATCATCACCGAAGCCCCGACCAACAACGTTCTGCTTCATGCCAGGATCGTTCGTCCGGACGGGCTCGGACTGCGCTTCGACGAGCGCCTGACCTTCGGCAGCGAGGACATCGACTTCTTCCGCCGCACCCATGCTGCCGGAGCGAAGATGATCTGGGTCGATGACGCCTGGGTGGAGGAAGATATTCCCGCCTCTCGCGTCACGCCGCGCCGCCTCATGAGCCGCATGCACATGGCCGCTACCTCCGGCGCGTACAACGTCGTGCTGCGTGAGGGCCGGTTCAAGGCGGCCCTGCACTTCATCCCGAAGTCCTTCCGGCGCATGTTCTTCGGCACGCTGGCGACTGTGGTCGGATTTGTCATGAAGCCGTTCGCCAGGCGGCGCGGTGAGAAACTCTATTATTATGGCCTGATCCGCCTCATGAAAGGCTCTGGCAACCTGCGGGGCCTCGTGGGCAGCACCCACGGCTATTACGATGTGATCGATGGCCACTGAGATGCCATCCACCCCCGGCCGGCTCGCCCATATTCACCTTGGCGTCGACGGCGGCGCCGAACGTTTTTTCGTGCGCCTGTCGCGGGCACTCGCCAAGCGCGGTGTCAGGCAGATCGCGTTTATCCGTCCGAACCGACCCTGGCGCGACGAACTCGCCGAACATTGCGACGTGCGCGAGCTGAAATTCAGCCGCTCCCACATCAAGCGTCACTTCGTGCGCTGGCACATTTCCCGCGAGATCCGCAAATTCGGTGCCCGTGCGACGCTCGGCTGGATGAGCCCGGCCAGCAAATGGCTGCCGAAGCCCGGTCCCGACATGCGCACCTTCCTGCGTCTCGGCGATTTTCCGGACGGGTTCCACACCTATGGCAACGTGGAAGACCTGATCGGCAACACGCCGGAAATCGTGCGCCAGGCAGTCGAAATGGGATGGCCGGCGGACCGGGCGCACATGATCAGCAATTTCGTTGATCCGCTGCCGACGGATCTTCAACCTGTCGACCGCAGCGCCTTCGACACGCCGCAGGATGCAACCATCCTCATCGCTCTTGGCCGCTTCGTGGAACGCAAACGCTTCGACCTTCTGATCAGGGCTCTTTCAAAGCTGCCAGAGAGCGTCCACGCCTGGCTGATCGGCGATGGTGACCTGATGGACGACATGAAGGCCCTTGCAGCCGACCTCGGCGTCGGCAACCGCACCCACTTCCTTGGCTGGCAGCGTGACCCCGCGCCCTTCCTCAAGGCCGCCGACATCCTCGTCTGCCCCGCCGACGCCGAACCCCTCGGCAACGTCGTCCTGGAGGGCTGGAACGCTGGTCTGCCCGTTGTCGCAACAGCATCGCCCGGGCCAAGCTGGCTGATCGAGCACGGCAAGACAGGCCTGCTTTCGCCCTGTGCGGATGTTGATGGCTTGGGCGCGTCCATCACCCGGATTATCAACTCGCCGCACATGACGACGGACCTCACAACAAATGCCGGTGCATTTCTTCGGGAGAGTTATTCGGAAGAAGGTGTCTGCGCGGCGTATGCGCGGTTGGTGGGTCTAAGCTAAGCCTTCAAACAAGGCATGCGCTCACGGGGTATCCCAAGTCTTGCGCACAAGACCGTGCTCGCATAGCGGTGAGGCGGGTCAGCGCCTCATCCTGATCCGGTGCTGCCTTATTCCAATCTGCCAGTCCTGTCCATTTTTGGGTTCGCCGTCCAGGTTGAACTGGAAGTTCTTTTCGGTCTTGATCTTGAGGTCGCGCACCCGGCGCTGGATGAAACGCGTGTGTGTTTCCTCCACGCCGCTTTCCAGAAGAACCGCAAGAAGGTCGAAGACGGTGCCCGATTTCGGAAAAGGCACGATCGTCAGGTCGAGGAAACCGTCATCCAGCTTTGCGTGGGGGCACAGGCGGATGCCGCCGCCCGCCTGCTGGCCGTTGCCGACGGCGATCGCGAGGAAGGAGCCTTCCCAGGAGAAGTCATCGGCTTCTATCCGGCCTTCACACGCGGAGAGTTCCGAAAAACGGTTGAGGCCGGTGAAAAGATAGGCCGCCCCACCCAGAACACGCTTCAGCTGCGGGTCTGTCTGGGCGGTGACTTCCGTGCCGAAACCGCCTGTCGCCATGTTCAGGAAGACGCTTCCATTGACGTTGCCGATGTCGGTCGGCTTGGGATCGGCGAGAGCTGCGAACCTCAGACAGGAATGAATATCGGCAGGGTCGAGACCGATCTGGTTCGCAAAATCGTTTGCGGTCCCGAGCGGAAGAACGGCAAATGAAAACGGCGGGGTCTCGTCTTCCCCGAGGTTCTGCATGACCCCGTCGAGAACTTCCTGAAGTGTCCCGTCGCCGCCGCCGGCAACAACCGTGTCGATGGGCTTGCCCTCATGGTCGCGCAAGGCTTCACCTGCAAGACGCCTGACGTCACCCGCCTCATAGGTGACACGGACTGAAATCTTGTGCCCCATCTGGCGCACTGCCTCTACCGAATTTCTGACGTCTTCCCGATCGGCCGATTTTCCATTCAGGATCAGACGCAAGTGCTGTTTGGCTCCAAATGCCATTTTGTCGGGCATTCCTTTTTATCCAGAAAGCCCACATCCGGCGGGCACCGTCCCGTCCGTCCGCCTCGACGGGGGCATCAAAGCATGAACTTATACTGCTGGCACGTGATGACCGGCGTCAGCGGGCCGTTTCCTGCCGCCTCCGGACAACTTGCATTGGTCTGTCGACGAGAAACTCCCAATAGCTAACGCCTGCAACGCGCAGAATGTTCCCGGAGCGACGCGAACTGCATTCCAGCTCGCGGCGACGTTGCACCCGGCTACCCGGGCAGCATGGCCTCCCTCCCTGATCTCGCGGTACGCGCTTCATCCATCAGCCACTGGCGGAATGCGGCAACCACGGGGCGCATGGTTCGATTTTCAGGATAGACGAAATAATAGGCGCTGGTCTGCTGTAATGACAGGTCGAACAGGCTCACGAGGCGTCCGGCGGACAGTTCCGCCTCCACGAAGAAACGCGGGATAAGGGCTGCACCCGCATGATGGATGGCCGCTTCGGAGATCATCACGAACTGCTCGAACCTTGCCCCCTGGAAAGCGCTGTCGGTCTCGACCCCGGCCAGGTCGAACCATTGCCGCCACGCAAGCGGCCGGGTTGCAAGCTGCAGGCGGGGAACACGCGCCAGATCGGCAGGCACGCGAATGTCATGACGGTCTCGAAAGGCACGCGAAGAGACCGCGATGACATCCTCGTCGAAAAGACGTTCGGCGATGGCGCCCGCCCAGACGGGATCGCCATGATGGATCGCACCGTCGAATGGTTCCTCGTTGAAATCGAAGGGCTGCAAACGAACGCTGAGATTGAGGCCTGCATCGGGATACCGCCGCGCGAAAGATGCCAGACGCGGGGCGAGCCAGCGCGTCCCGAAGGTTGGCAAGACCGCGAGATTGAGAACATCGGCACTGCCGGCATAAGACATGACCTGCCGGGTCGCCGCGAACATCTGCTCCAGCGCGCCGCGAATGTCATGAAGATAAAGCCGTCCCGCGTCGGTCAGGACAATACGCTGGCGGACCCGTCGGAACAGTTCCACGCCGAGCCTGTCCTCCAGATGACGGACCTGCTTGGAAACCGCACCCTGGGTCAGATGCAGCTCTTCCGCTGCCCGGGTGAAACTGAGGTGGCGGGCGGCACATTCGAAAGCGATCAGCGTATCTGCCGGCGGCACGAAGGCACGGCGCATCTCGAAATTCCTTGAATCATTCCATTTTGTCATGAACGATGGAGCAGAATTCCCTTTTCCGCTATTTATTTCACGCTATGTCTTGAACAAACAGAATGATCTTGGCCGTCATGCCCTGGAAGCAGCGGCCCCATTTTCGGGAGACCCGTGATGAATGCACCGGCAAATGTCAAATCCGCACCCGCCGGCGGCGGCACCTTCGACTGGCAGGATCCTATCCGCATGGGCGCTCAGCTCGGCGAAGACGAAAAGCTGATCCAGGACACCGCCCGCGCCTATGCGCAGGAAAAGCTTCTCCCCCGGGTGATCGAGGCCTACCGCGAGGAAAAGACCGACCGGGCCATTTTCAATGAAATGGGCGAGCTCGGCCTCCTTGGCGTCACCCTTCCCGAAGAATACGGCTGTGCAGGCGCGTCCTATGTCTCCTACGGGCTCGTCGCCCGGGAAGTGGAACGTGTGGATTCCGGATACCGCTCGATGATGAGCGTTCAGTCCTCGCTGGTGATGTATCCGATCTACGCCTACGGCTCGGAAGAACAGCGCCAGAAATATCTGCCAAAGCTGGCGAGCGGCGAATTCGTCGGCTGCTTCGGTCTGACCGAGCCGGACGCAGGCTCAGACCCGGCAGGCATGCGCACGCGCGCTGAAAAGACCGACGGCGGCTACCGGCTCACCGGATCGAAGATGTGGATCTCGAACGCGCCGATTGCCGACGTTTTCGTTGTCTGGGCCAAATCAGAAGCCCATGACGGTGCGATCCGCGGTTTCGTCCTCGACAAGGGCATGAAGGGGCTAAGTGCCCCCAAGATCGGCGGAAAGTTGTCGCTGCGCGCCTCCATCACCGGCGAAATCGTCATGGATGGTGTCGAAGTCGGCGAAGACGCACTGCTGCCGAACGTCTCGGGCCTCAAGGGGCCGTTCGGCTGCCTCAACCGGGCGCGCTACGGCATTGCCTGGGGCGCAATGGGTGCGGCGGAAGATTGCTGGCACCGGGCACGGCAATATGGTCTCGATCGTGAGCAGTTCGGCCGGCCTCTGGCACAGACGCAGCTTTTTCAGAAGAAGCTTGCCGACATGCAGACGGAAATCACGCTCGGCCTGCAGGCCGCTCTCCGTGTCGGGCAGCTGTTCGATGCCGGTGAGGTCTCCCCGGAGATGATCTCGCTCATCAAGCGCAACAACTGCGGCAAGGCTCTGGACATTGCCCGGCAGGCACGCGACATGCACGGCGGCAACGGCATTCAGGAAGAATACCATGTGATGCGCCATGCCCAGAACCTGGAAACGGTCAACACCTATGAGGGCACGCATGACATTCATGCGCTGATCCTCGGCCGGGCACAGACCGGCCTGCAGGCATTCTTTTAAGAAAACAGATGACAGGACAAGGTGCAGGCCGGCGGCTGACGTCAGCCCGCCCTGCGCCTGACCCCGAAATGCCGCCACGCCGGTCGTGCGAAACCGGCGGGCACCCTATTCCGCAACGAGAAGCGGTGTGACCGGCTCTTCTTCGACCTTGCCCGTCCGTGAATGCTGCACGCGGGTCAGGGACGCCGTGTCGAGAGGGTCGACGGCTGGCTGTTTGCGGCGTTCGCACTCTTTTTCCTGAAGACCATCATCCGCTTCAACGGGCTCGCAGCTTTTATCCTGATTGCCGATAGCGAGTTCCGGCCCGGGGACCGGTTCGGCCTGATCATCAACGGGTGCCGGCTCCGCAGGGAGTATCGGGGCCGGAGACGCGACCGGTGCCGGAAGCGTTGCAGTCCCGCCCTGCATGTCCGCCCAGTCATTGAGGCGGCCGAATGTATCGAGAAGAACGGATTTCAGGCGCCCCATCCGGGTCTTGTCCGGCTCGAACGGCGGTGATTCATGACGAAGATAGCTGCGCTGAGCCAGAAGCAGTGTCATGGCATGAACGCCCTGATCGGGCCGCCCGACGGAACGGGTAACAAAGCCGCCCTTCGCGAAACCGTCGACACCGACCGTCAACCCCTCATGCGCATGGAACGAACCGACGATCAGATTGCGCAGATCCGGATCGGTCGTCGTTCCCTCTCCGCTGCCGATGTTCACCATAGGCAATCCGCTGTCGGTCACGCCCCTAATCTGGGAGCGGACGGACTGGCAATCGAGCACGACGACCTTGCTGTGAAGTCTGCGCACCCGCTCGATCTGATTGCGCAGAGCCAGATGAAACGGCTGATAGAAGAGAAGCATCCGTTGCTCGACTTCGGTCGGCCCGGGCTCCTCGCCGTCCTGATAGATCCGTTTGCGGTCGAGTGTTGTCACCGGGCACAGCGCTTGTGCGGGGTCCCAGGCCGCACTGAGCGGGGTCGTCGGATCCTTGTCCAGATCGATGACGTATCGCGACACGCTGGAGCGCACGATGGTCGCATCGAGACCTGCCGGAAAATCCAGAACACGCTCAAGCCGCCACGCGAGATCCGCCTGAAGGCGGCCTGTCGCGTTCAGTCTGGCAGCCACGGCAGGCGGCAGATCCGTCCCGCTGTGCGGGAGACAAAGAATGAGCGGACTTTGTCCTTCCTTGACCAAAATCATGCTGCAACGCCTGAACGCAGAACCAAACCGACGGACAATTTGTATAAATTACCTAACGGAAACAAGGCTGAAACTTTCCAGTAATGAGTCACAAAGATCGCATATATTCCAGAAGTCGAACAATATTCATATAATTCAATATGATACCTTACCCATAGGTATTTTAGCCTATTTCAGGTAATAATCGAAGCTGGAAATTTGCGTCGCCGAGCCGGTCGCCTCTGCGAGCGGGGGAAGGGATGCTATCATACCGCGGAACCGGGTCGGCGTCTCTTGACGCGGGTCTGCGAAAGAGCATTATCCCAAAAGAATATCTCACCCCTCAGTCTGACGGACTGACCTCCCGGTTTCACACCAAAAGACCTGACACTCTCCGATCGAGGACCCGATGTCGCTGCGCAATGGCAAAGAATTTCTCATGATCCCCGGCCCCACCAATGTTCCGGACGAAGTGCTGCGCGCGATGCACCGGCCCGCGGTCGACATCTACGAAGGCCCCCTTCTGGAAACGACGGACTTCTGCCTGAAAGGCCTCAAGAAGCTGTTTCGGACAAAGGGCAAGACCTACATCTATGCGGCCAACGGTCACGGCGCATGGGATGCCGCGCTCAGCAACACGCTGAACCGTGGCGACAAGGTTCTGGTCCTTGAGTCCGGCCGGTTCGCCATCGGCTGGGGTGAGGCGGCACGGGTCAACGGGCTCGATATCGAGGTTCTCTCCGGTTCCTGGGAGCGCGGCGTCGACCCGGCAAGTCTTGAGGACCGTTTGCGGCAGGACAGCGCCCACGAGATCAAGGCCATCATTGTCGTGCAGGTGGATACGGCATCCGGCGTGTGGAACGACATCGCTGCCCTGCGCAAGGCGATCGATGCGGCAGGCCATCCGGCGCTTTACATGGTCGACACGATCGCATCTCTCGGCTGCATGCCTTTCGAAATGGACGCCTGGGGCGTCGATGTCGCGCTGACAGGCTCGCAAAAGGGACTGATGTCACCTCCCGGCCTGTCCTTCGTCGCGGCGGGGCCCAAGGCCGACAAGGCTCACGAGACGGCAAACCTTCGGACCAACTACATGGACTGGACGTTCCGCCAGGGACCCGAGCATTACCAGAAATACTGCGGCACGCCGCCCGAGCACCTTCTCTTCGCCTTCAGGAAGGCACTGGAAATTCTTTTCGAGGAAGGTCTGGAGAAGGTCTGGCACCGGCATGCTCTTCTGGGTGAGGCGACACGCAGGGCGATCGCGACCTGGTCCGGCGATGGCGCCATTCACTTCAACATCACCGACCCGCACGCCCGATCCAACTCGGTTTCCGTGGTGCGGATCAGCGAAGGAGACGTGGCGGCTCTCAGAGACTTCACCAAGACCGTCTGCGGCGTGACCATCGGCGGGACGATCGGCGAACTCAGCGGCAAGGGTCTGCGCATCGCCCATATGGGGCATGTCAACGCGGTCATGCTGTTCGGGGCGCTGTCAGCCATCGAACTCGGCTTTGCAAGGCTCGACATCCCCCACGGCAAGGGCGGCGTGCAGGCGGCCATCGACTATCTTTCAGAGGCCCTCTGACCTGGCGAGACGGCTGCCGCTAGAGCTTCTCCTCCAGTTGCTCGCAGATGGTTTTCAGCACCTCGACCCGGGCATGGCGCTTGTCTTCTGACGAGACGAGGTGCCAGGGCGCATAGTGGGTCGAGGTTCTGTCGATCATGTCTCCGGCCGCGATGGCGTACTGGTCCCACTTCAGGCGATTGCGCCAGTCGTCGTCGGTGATCTTGTGCTGCTTGTATGCTGTCTCCTCGCGCGCCTTGAAGCGTTGAAGCTGCTCCTCCTCGGAGATCGCGAGCCAGAACTTGCAGACGATGTATCCGAAATCCGTGAGCTCCTGCTCGAACTCGTTGATCTCGTTATACGCTCTCAGCCAGTCGTCATGGCCGGCATAGCCTTCGACCCGTTCCACGAGAACGCGCTCGTACCAGGATCTGTCGAAGATTGCGAAATGGCCCTTGGCGGGCACCCGACGCCAGAAGCGCCAGAGATAAGGGCGCGCCTTTTCCTCGTCGGTCGGTGCGGAAATCGGATGGACCTTGTAGATGCGCGGATCCAGCGGCCGGATCACGCGCCGGATCGCGCCGCCCTTGCCCGCGGCGTCGTTCCCCTGGAAGACCAGGACGACCCCCGTCTTGGTCAGGGACTTGCGGTCCGACAGATCGGACAGGATCTTCTGATACTTGTCGCGCTTGTCCTGATAATCCGACTTGTCCAGCTTGGCGGTCAGGTCGATGGCGTCGACGGCTGTCTCCCGCTGGATGCCGCTGACGACGGGGGGCGCCGCAACGGTCGGTTCCTCGCCATCCCGCAGTTTCAGCTCCATCGAGCGCGCGACGGTCTGCGCCAGAGCCGCGTCGCGGTACTCCGGATCCTGCGAGGGAATGACAAACCAGGGCGCATAGCCCTTGCTGGTTTCGAGGATGATCTTCTCGCCCGCTTCGCTCGCCTTCTTGTGATGCTTCAGAGCCGCCCAGTCGGCCAGCACATGGCGGGCGGCTTTCTTCTTCTTGATCTTTTTCAGCCGTTCCTTCTGCACATCCTTGGGCAGAAAGAACCAGAACTTGAGAATGAGGACATCCTCGTTGGAGAGCATTTCCTCAAACCGCCGGATCCGGGCCAGTGCCTTTTCAAAGGCGTCCTCGTCGATCTTCTTGTAGATCCAGTCCCTGAGGACGGACTGATACCAGCTGCCGAACACGATCGCGGTTTCGCCCTTCGGCGGGAGATCGCGCCAGTAGCGCCAGAGCGGCGGGCGAAGCCGGGCCTCGTCCATCGGCTCGCCATAGGCATTGCAGACGAGATGCCGCGCATCCATCCAGCCGTAGAGCCGGGCAACCGACTCTCCCTTGCCCGCGCCATCCAGCCCGTCAACGAGGATCAATGTGGAGAATGGCTTTTTCTCTACCAGCGGCAACTGGGCAGACAGAAGAGCTTCCCGCAGCTCCGGCTCCATTTTCTTGAATGTTTTCTTGTCGATCTTCTGAGGCAGTCGTGCCGATTCGAACATCGGACCCTCCGGATAGCGAACACAAAGGTGCATCTTGAAACAGCCTGCAGGAAAAGGCCATGTCCTCGTAAAATTTCAGCTGTATCGGCCGAAACAGTTTTTCCTGTTGGAGGATCGCCCGGACGCTTATATGACACCGTGAACATTTTATCGGGCGTGTTGCCCATCAAGATCCACTTCCGGCAATGCGTGGCGACGAAACCAATCCGTGACCGAATATATCGACCCCATTCTGAACTTCATTGCGGATAATCCGGGGCTGGCGGGCCTGATCTGTTTTCTCGCCGCCATGGGCGAAGCCCTCTTTCTGATCGGCCTCTTCGTTCCGTCCACCGTCGTTCTCGTCGGAGCCGGCACGCTGGTCGGTCTCGGAAAGCTCGACGCCTTGTCGATCTTCATCTGGACCAGCCTCGGAGCGACGGTTGGCGACGCGATCTCCTACTGGGTCGGCTATACCTTCAAGGACAAGCTGAAGACCATGTGGCCGCTCAACAGATATGCCAGCATGGTCGCCAGCGGCGAAAAGTTCTTCGAGCACCACGGCGGCAAGAGCATCTTCATCGGCCGCTTCGTGCCCGGCGTAAAATCCGTGGTGCCGGGCATCGCCGGAATGGCGGGCATGAATTTCGCCCGCTTTTCGGTGGTCAACATCTCCTCGGCCTTTGCCTGGACGATCGCCCACCTGGCCCCCGGCATTCTCGCCGGCTACGGGCTGAATGCGGTTGGCCAGGTCAGCGGGCGCCTCGCGCTGGTGCTCGGCGCCCTGCTCGTCGTCATCTTCCTGATCGTCATGCTGGGGCGGTGGCTGATCCTGATCGTGATCCCGCTGTTCCCGAATGCGCACGCAGCCATCATCCAGTGGTTCGCACGGCGCACCGACCGGGGCTCGCAGTGGATCGCACGCAATTTCGATCCGGCGCATCCCCGTTCGCTCGGCATGCTCGCGTCGGCCTTGCTGCTTCTCATCACGATGCCAACCTTTTTCTGGCTCGTGGGCGAAGTGGCGCCGGGCGAGCCGTTGGTGCGGGCGGACCTTGCGATCCTCAACCTGTTCGACAGCCTTCGCACCCCGGGTGGCGACCGGATCATGGTGTTCATCACCACGCTCGGTGACGGAATTGTCGTTGCCGTGGTCAGCGCCGTGATCGCCGCCTATCTGTTCTACAAGAAAGCCTGGCGGCGCGGCATCGGCTTCATCATCGCAATGGGTGGAACCGCCCTGTTCGTTCCGGTCTTCAAGACCATGCTCGAACGGTCGCGGCCGATGGAACTCTATGCCGGCGCGCATTCCTACAGCTTTCCGAGCGGCCATGCGACGCTCAACACGGTACTCTTCGGCATCTGCGCCGTCCTGATCGCCCATGATCTGTCCCGCTGGGCAAAGGCGAGCATCTTCACCGTCGCAGCGACCTACGTCATTTCCATAGGCTTCTCACGGATCTACCTTGGCGCTCACTGGCTCTCCGACGTGATGGCGGGGCTCCTGTTCGGAACGGCAATGGTGTCCGCCTTCGCCTTCATTTTCGGGTCCATTCACAACGAAAAGATCGGCCGCCGGACGGTTGCCGCCCTTGCGGTCCTGACGCTCGCAGGCTTTGGCGGCTGGCATCTTCACAAGAGCTACCAGCATGATCTTGAGGTCTACGAACCGCGCTCCAACAAGGAGATCATGACCGTCACCGGATGGCAGGGCGACGGCTGGCAGACGGTACCTGCCAGACGGATCGAGCTGAACGGTGACGAGGGCGAGCCTCTGGTCGTCCAATTGGCCGGCAATCTGGACGATCTCGCCAGACTTGCGGAACTGGCCAACTGGCAACGGCCGCCGAAATGGTCGCTTTCCTCTGCCGGAGGGTTCGTCGAAGGTGAAACGCCGTCCGACTCCCTGCCCATCCTGCCGCGCACACAGAACGGGCGCCAGCCAGCCCTCGTCCTGATCAGGAAGGACGATGGTCCGGACACGACGGAAGGTGGGCGCTGGGTGCTGCGTCTTTGGCCCAGCCGGTTTCAGATCCTGGAAGGCGGCAGTCTCACCGACCTTTATGTCGGCAGCGTCGTCCATGAGCACATCGTGCGCCCGATGGGCGAATTTTCCGGGCCCGATACGGACGTTGAAACGCCCCCGGTCGCGGACAATCCGGCCCTGCTCATTCCGAGCGCCGTCGTCAGGACGCGGACAGACGGCAGCAGTGTCGTGCTGGCCATCCTGAATGGTCCGCTGCCGCCGGAAGCCGTCGCGCCCGCCCCGACCGACGGGCAATAGGGTCCGTCGGCGGACGGATACTCATCGCGGCTATCTGAATTTTCCCGAGCACCCTGTGGCGATCGGACGCAACCGCGTCGATGGGTCTGCTCTTGCTATTTTTTCCGTATATTCATATATTCGAAAATAATAATTCAGGAGCACCAGCATGACGGAATTCACGCCTTTTCTCAGCTTCGCTGGCGGCACCATGATCGGGCTTGCCGCCGTGGCACTCATGGCCGTTCACGGCCGGATCGCCGGGATAAACGGCATCCTGAGCGGCTTTCTTACGACCCAGCTCAATCAGGACTGGGCCTGGCGGGCCGCGTTTCTCACAGGAATGGTCGTCAGCCCGCTCGTGCTTCTGGGCGTCACCGGGCAACTGCCACAGATATCCATTCCCTCATCGCCCGCGCTTCTGGCGGTGGGCGGGTTCCTGACAGGCGTTGGAACCACATTCGGCTCCGGTTGCACCAGCGGACACGGCGTCTGCGGGATGTCCCGTCTGTCGGCACGTTCGATCGTGGCGACCCTGACCTTCATGGCAACAGCGGGTGCGACGGTGTTCCTGACCCGCCACGTTTTCGGAGGATAAGACCATGAGAATCCTGTCCGCCTTTGCCTTTGGCCTTCTGTTCGGCTGTGGCATCCTGATCTCCGGCATGGGCAATCCGGCGAAAGTGCTCAACTTCTTCGACATTGCGGGCACCTGGGATCCAAGTCTCGCCTTCGTCATGGGCGGCGCGCTTCTGGTGACGGCAATCGGCTATCGCCTGGTCTTCCGCCTGGATCAGCCGCTACTGGCCTCGTCCTTCAGCCTGCCCACGCGGCAGGACCTGGACGTCAGGCTGATCGGCGGGTCCGCCGTCTTCGGCATCGGCTGGGGCCTGAGCGGCTTCTGCCCGGGCGGGTTGATCCCAGTGCTTGGGCTCGGCCTTACCGGGCCGATCCTGACAGCAGCAGCGATAGCGGCCGGTATCTTGACGGCGCGTGGCCTGATCTCGATGAATGTCGGCAAGATGGCCGCCAAAGCGTGAGTCGGCTCGCCGAAACGGAACTGGAGTTCAAAATGAGTACGTCAAACTATCCCGTGGACATGACCGTCACACCCGAGGTCACCCCGTTCTTCGACCCGGCGACCAACACGATCAGCTATGTGGTCAAGGACCCCGCATCCAACTCCTGCGCCGTCGTCGACAGCGTGATGGATATCGACTACGCCGCCGGCCGCATCACCTATGACCATGCTGACAAGATCATCGCCTATATCCGCGAGAACGATCTCACGCTGGAATGGCTGATCGAGACCCATGTGCATGCCGATCATCTGTCCGCCGCGCCCTATATCCAGCAGCAGCTGGGCGGGAAGCTGGGCATCGGCGACCAGATCACCGTGGTTCAGGAAACCTTCGGCAAGGTCTTCAACGAAGGCACAGAGTTCCAGCGCGACGGCAGCCAGTTCGACCGGCTGTTCCTGGACGGCGATACCTACAAGATCGGGGAGCTGACCGCCTTCGCCATGTACACGCCCGGCCACACGCCCGCCTGCATGACACACGTCATGGGCGATGCGACCTTTGTCGGCGACACGCTGTTCATGCCGGACGGCGGCTCCGCGCGCGCCGACTTCCCCGGCGGCGATGCCGGAACGCTTTACGACTCCATCCAGAAAGTGCTCTCCCTGCCGGAGGAAATGCGCCTGTTCATGTGCCACGACTACGGCCCCAACGGCCGGGACATCGAATGGGAAACCACGGTCGGTTCGGAAAAGGCGCATAACATCCATGTGGGCGGCGGCAAGACGAAGGAGGAGTTCGTCAAGTTCCGGACCGAGCGCGATGCGCAGCTCGACATGCCGAAACTGATCATTCCGTCGCTTCAGGTGAACATGCGTGCCGGCAAGCTGCCGCCTGCCGACGAAGACGGAAACACCTTCCTGAAGGTGCCCGTCAACAGGCTCTGAATCGAGAGACCACCTGAGGGAGGCAAGGTCCATGACGAATGCCATCAACGCACAGATATCGGTGTCGCCGCAGATCCGGCCGGAGGACCTGGCGGACATCGTCCAGCAGGGCTTCCGCTCGGTGATCTGCAACCGGCCGGATGGAGAAGGCGCCGACCAGCCGACCTTCGAGGAAATCGAGGCGGCTGCAGCAAAATTCGGTCTTGAGGCCAGGTACCAGCCAATCGTCGCGGGGAAGGTGCGCGACGAGGATGCCGACGCATTCGGCGACCTCCTAGACAAGCTGCCGAAGCCCGTTCTGGCCTTTTGCCGGACGGGCACGCGATCGGCAACCTTGTGGTCCCTCTCCCAGGCGGGCAAACAGCCGGTCGCCGACATTCTGGCCCAGACGAAGGCGGCCGGATACGACATGGCCGGCGTCGTTCGCCGCATCGCCAATGGTGGACGCACGCCAACGGACACTGCCGAGGACGCGCGCTTCGACGTGGTGATCGTCGGTGGCGGTGCCGCCGGCATCTCCGTCGCCTCCAGCCTGCTGAGCCGCAAGTCCGATCTCGACATCGCCATCATCGACCCGGCCGACGTCCATTATTACCAGCCGGGATGGACCATGGTGGGTGGCGGCATTTTTGATGCGGCCGACACGGCCAAGACCATGGGCTCGCTCATTCCCAAGGGCGTACACTGGCTCAAGTCCGCTGTTGCGGCCTTCGAACCGAAGGACAATGCCGTCATTCTGGATGGCTGCCGGGTCGTGAAATACGACCGGCTCGTTGTCTGCCCCGGTCTGAAGCTGAACTGGCACGGCATCGAAGGTCTCGTCGACACGCTGGGCAAGAACGGCGTCACCTCGAATTACCGCTACGATCTTGCACCCTACACCTGGAAACTCGTGCAAGACCTTCAAAAGGGCCGCGCGATCTTTACCCAGCCGCCGATGCCGATCAAATGCGCGGGCGCTCCGCAAAAGGCGATGTATCTCTCCGCGGACCACTGGCATCGCTCCGGCCGTCTCGGACAGATCGACATCGAATTCATGAATGCGGGCGGCGTGCTCTTCGGCGTGAAGGACTATGTGCCGGCCCTGATGGAGTACGTGGAGAAATACCGGGCGCAGCTCAATTTCTTTCACAATCTGGTCGCCATCGACGGTCCGGCAAAGAAAGCGGTCTTCGAGGTGTCGGAACAGGGCAAGGACGTGCGCCGGATCGAGACCGACTTCGACATGATCCACGTGACGCCGCCGCAGACGGCGCCGGACTTCATTCGTGTGTCGCCGCTTGCGGACGCTGCCGGCTGGGTCGACGTCGATCAGGCGACCCTGCGCCACAAGAGTTTCGACAACATCTGGTCGCTCGGCGACGTCATGAACGCGCCGAACGCCAAGACGGCAGCCGCCGCACGCAAGCAGGCACCGGTGATCGCATCCAATATCGTCGCCGACATTGAGGGGCGCAGCGCGGTCGCGCAGTATGACGGCTACGGCTCCTGCCCGCTGACCGTCGAACGCGGCAAGATTGTCCTTGCCGAATTCGGCTACGGCGGCACACTGCTGCCGAGCTTTCCCCGTTGGCTGGTGGACGGAACCAGACCGACGCGGACTGCCTGGCTTTTGAAGGAACGCATATTGCCGCCTGTCTATTGGCGCGCCATGCTGCGCGGCAAGGAATGGCTCGCCAAACCGGAGAAAGTCTCGGCGGCCTGAACCGGTCCCGCGGGCCGCTGGATACCGATACTGATCTGAGCCGGGTAACCGGCTCGATTCTTGATGACCGAAGGCTTCAGAATGAACGTGCTGAAACGTTACCTGCCGATCCTCGACTGGGGAAAGCAGTATGACAGGCAGACAGCGACAAGCGATCTTGTGGCCGCGGTGATCGTGACAATCATGCTGATCCCGCAGTCGCTCGCCTACGCGCTTCTCGCGGGCCTGCCGCCGGAGGTCGGGCTTTACGCGTCCATCCTGCCTCTGGTCGCCTACACCATCTTCGGAACCAGCCGGGCGCTCGCGGTCGGTCCCGTTGCCGTCGTCTCTCTTTTGACCGCCGCTGCGGTCGGCGAGTTCGCGCAGCAGGGAACGCCGGAATATCTCGGCGCCGCCATCGTGCTGGCCTTGCTGTCCGGCCTGATGCTGCTCGCGATGGGAATGTTCCGGCTCGGATTTCTGGCAAGCCTTCTCAGCCACCCGGTGATCTCGGGCTTCATCACCGCATCGGGGCTTCTGATCGCCTCCAGTCAGCTCAAGCACATCCTCGGCGTTCGCGCCAACGGCCAAACGCTTTACGACATCCTCGTTTCCATCGGCTCCCATCTCGGCGACATCAACTGGATCACCTTCGCCATTGGCGCGGCCGCAACCGTGTTCCTGTTCTGGGTCCGCAAGGGTTTGAAGAAACTGTTGCTCGGGTTCGGATTGAATGCCTTTGCCGCCGATCTCCTGACAAAGGCGGGCCCTGTTGCCGCGGTCGCGGTGACGACGGCGATCTCTGCCGTTTTCGACCTTGGCGAGAAGGGCGTCCGACTGGTCGGCGACATTCCCTCCGGCCTGCCAGTGCCGCAGCTTCCCACCTTCGACAGCGAGCTCTGGCTGGCGCTTGCCGGCCCGGCCCTCCTTATCTCGGTGATCGGTTTCGTCGAATCCGTCTCGGTCGCCCAGACGCTTGCAGCCAAGAAACGCCAGCGGATCGATCCGGACCAGGAGCTTATCGGTCTCGGTGCGTCCAACATCGCCTCCGCCCTGTCCGGCGGCTATCCGGTGACCGGCGGCTTCTCCCGGTCCGTCGTCAACTTCGATGCCGGCGCGGCCACGCCTGCCGCGGGTGCCTTCACCGCCGTCGGCATTGCGCTGGCAACGCTCTACCTGACGCCGCTCCTGACCAATCTGCCGCAAGCGACCCTTGCCGCGACCATCATCGTCGCGGTTCTGTCACTGGTGGATCTCGGCGCGATCAAGCGGACCTTCGTCTATTCGAAAAGCGACTTTGCCGCCATGGCGGCGACGATCCTGGTCACGCTGTTCTTCGGCGTCGAGCAGGGCGTCGTAACCGGGGTCGTGCTGTCGATCGCGCTCTATCTGTTCCGAAGCAGCCGGCCGCACACGGCGATCGTCGGCATCGTTCCGGGCACCGAGCACTTCAGGAACATCGACCGGCACAAGGTTGTCACGGGCGACCGGGTGCTGACGCTTCGGGTCGACGAAAGCCTGTTCTTCGCCAATGCCCGCTTTCTGGAAGACAGGGTCTACGCACTGGTCGCGGAAAATCCTCATATCGAACATGTCGTTCTGATGTGCCCGGCGGTCAACGCGATCGACGCCAGCGCCCTGGAAAGTCTTGAGGAAATCAATCACCGGCTGTCCGACTCCAAGGTGACGTTCCACTTGTCGGAGGTCAAAGGGCCGGTGATGGACCGGCTCAAGAAGGCTGATTTCCTGTCGCATCTGACCGGCAAGGTGTTTCTCAGCCAGTATGACGCGCTGTGCACGCTGGACCCGCTGACGGCCCATATCTCGGAAAGCCGCACGCCCAAGAAGGTGGCGCAATCGAACGTGTGGAGTGGGCCCCAGATCTGAGGCGACGGGGCTTGCGCCCACTCAAGCGGCCTACTCGGCCGCGCCCGTCCTGGAGACAGGGCTTATCTTCTCGCAAAAACGGAACTCCACCGGAGCGCGCTCGCCTTCCTGCACGATCAGTTCGCCGGTTCCGCGGGGTTGAACGGTCACAAGCTGGATCGTTTCGCCGCCGTCGTCCATCAGGCAATTGATCGCCGCACGCTGGGTTTCGCCGCCGTCGCGCTCGGCGCCATAGACCTGGCAGATCCGGCCCGGCATTTCCATCAGGCCGCGATGGATTGCAAGGGTTGCGCCCGGCGCGCCGCGGTCAATGCTCGCCGGCGGGCATTCCTGCGGCTCGGCGACCCAGATCCCTTGAGCGAAGCTCGCAAAGCGCAGGTCCAGCGACTTGCCCTGCAACAGCGGTGCGGATTTCGGCACGTCGATCTTCAGGTCGCCCTTGGCGGCCAGCGCCGGGGCGCCGGACAGCACCAGCAGTCCTGCCAGAAAGGCGCCTCGTTTGATCAGATCTCCAGCCATTTTGTCCCCCCTTCGGCCATACCCGGTCTTGCGGGCGATAGATCACGCAATTTGCCCGCCCACGTCAATGGGTGACGTGCGCGGGGCTTGCAAAAAACGAACAAACATGGAACAAAAAACGGATGCAGCACGACATTCGACACCAACCCGGCAGGCTTCAACTGGATGATCCCCTCAAGGATGGTCGCCAGTCCGAAACGGCCCTGCGGGTCTGGCGGGGTGCCGCGCGCCTATTGAGGCAGCTTGATTTTGCCTGCCTTGCGGAAGTGACGCTCGCCTCCGCCCGCCGCGCCGACCTGCTGGCGCTCGGCCCGAAGCACGAACTCTGGATCGTCGAGGTGAAATCCTCGGTCGCCGATTTCAGGGCCGACAGCAAGTGGCCGGACTACCGCCAGCACTGCGACCGGCTTTACTTCGCGACCCACCCGGACGTGCCGCTCGAGATCTTTCCGCAGGAGGCCGGCCTGATCGTCTCCGACGGTTTCAGCGCGGAAATCCTGCGCGAGGCGCCCGAGCACAAGCTTGCCGCGGCAACGCGAAAGTCCGTCACCCTGCGCTTCGCCCGAAACGCGGCCAACCGGCTGCACACCCTTGCCGACCCGGACGGCGCGCGGTTCTTCGACGGGCTCTGATTGTCCGTTCGTTCGCGTCAGGGGTCACTCGATCAACGACACCGAGCGCCACTTATTGAAATCCTCCGCCCGGTCCGGGCGCAAGAAGGGTCCGTGCCTGAGATGGTTGCGGCACGAAAAAGCCGGGGACGGACATTGCCCGTTCCCCGGCCTTCATTTCGTTTCAATCTGCTCAGACGAACAGGTTGACCAGGCTTTCCAGGTATTCCTGCTTGCCGGACTTCGGCTGCGGCTCCAGCTCGGTGCCGTGGACGCGTTCGGCAAGTGCTTCGAGGGAAGACCCGCCCTTGAGGATGTCGGCGTTTTCCGGCTTCTGCCAGCCCGCATAGCGCTCGTCGACGAAGCCTTTCAGACGGCCGTCGTCGATCATTGCGGCAGCAGCCTTCAGGCCGCGGGCGATCGCGTCGGCGGACCCGACATGCCCCTGAATCAGATCGACCGGGTCGATCGACTGGCGGCGCAGCTTGGCGTCGAAGTTGGTGCCGCCAGTGGTGAAGCCGCCATCCATCAGGATCTCGTAGTAGGCAAGCGCCAGTTCCGGCACGTTCATGCCGAAATGGTCCGTGTCCCAGCCGCACTGGTAGTCGTTGCGGTTCATGTCGACGGAGCCAAGGATGCCGAAGGAGCGCGCCAGGTGCAGCTCATGCTCGAACGAATGACCGGCAAGGATCGCATGTCCCTGCTCGATGTTCATCTTCACTTCCTCTTCCAGACCATAGGCCTGAAGGAAGCCGTAAACGGTGCCGACGTCATAGTCGTACTGGTGCTTGGACGGCTCCTGCGGCTTCGGCTCGATCAGGATGGTGCCCTTGAAGCCGATCTTGTGCTTGTACTCGACGACCATGTTCAGGAAGCGGCCGAGCTGGTCGAGTTCCTGCTTCACATTGGTGTTGAGCAGCGTTTCATAGCCTTCACGTCCGCCCCAGAGGACGTAGTTCTCACCGCCAAGACGGGCGGTGGCATCCATGGCATTCTTGACCTGCGCCGCGGCGTAGGCAAAGACGTCGGGATCGGGGTTGGTCGCCGCGCCGCCCATGAAGCGGCGGTTGGAGAACATGTTGGCCGTGCCCCAGAGAAGCTTGATGCCTGTGTCTGACATCTTCTTCTCGAAAATGTCGGCAATGGCATTCACGTTGGCATTGCTTTCCGCCAGCGTCGCGCCTTCCGGCGCGATGTCCCGGTCGTGGAAGGTGAAGAACGGCATGCCCAGGATCTGGAACATCTCGAAGGCGACATCGGCCTTGAGCTTCGCCTGTTCCATCGGATCACCGCCGGTGGCCTGCCAGGAGCGCAGGAAGGTCTCGCCGCCGAACGGATCGGTACCTGGCCAGCAGAACGAATGCCAGTAGCAGACGGCGAGTCGCAGGTGATCTTCCATGCGCTTGCCGAGGACGATCTCGTCCTTGTTGTAGTGGCGGTAGGTCAGCGGGTCGCGGCTGTCCGGCCCGGCGAATTCGATGGGCTGCAGATCGCCGAAAAAGCCAGTGCTCATTCTAGTCTCTCCTTGGGTTGTTTCTTTTAGAAACCGGCTTGTTTGAACGCCGGATAAAGTTTCCGCCAGCGGCCGTAGGCCTCGGCATAGGGGTCCATGAGGGCGAGCACCGGCTCGATGCTCGCCTGCAGCGCCGGCCTGGAAAAGATGCCGTCCGTGGTGTCGAGCGCGGCGGCCTGGCCAAGGCGGGCAGCACCGAGCGACCCGCCGAAATCACCGTCGACCGGAACGTCCACGGTAACCCCCAGCAGGCTGGCGATGATTTCCAGCCAGACCGTCGAACGAGAGCCGCCGCCGACCGCCAGAACGCGGTCGATCTTCGTCCCGGCGACAGTCAGCGCTTCCAGGCAATCCTTCAGGGCGAAGGCGACACCGTCGAGGACGGCATGGGTCAGCTCGCTGTCGTCGGTGCCATGCGAAATGCCTGCAAAGCCCGCGCGGATCTCGACATCATTGTGCGGTGTGCGCTCTCCGCCGAGATAGGGCAGGAACGAGACATCAGACGGACCGGCGACCGATCCAAGTGCGCCCGTCAGCTCGCCAGGCGTCTTCTTCAAGATCTTCGCCAGCCAGTTCAGGCTGTCGGTCGCCGACAGGATGACGCCCATCTGGTGCCAGGTTTCGGGTACCGCATGGCAGAAAGCATGGACCGCCCCGTCGACATTCGGCGAGAAGCGGTCATTGGTCACGAAGAGGACGCCCGAAGTGCCGAGCGAGACGAAGGCCGATCCGGGATCGACAGCGCCGACACCGCAGGCCGATGCCGCGTTGTCGCCGCCCCCGCCGGCCACCACCGGGGGCGTGTCGAAGCCCCAGCGTGCGGCCAGATCCGGCTTGAGAGTTCCCGAGCTTTCCGATCCTTCGACAAGGCGCGGCATGTTCTCGCGCGTCAGGCCCGTCGCGGCGAGCAGCTCGTCGCTCCAGTCGCGTCTTGCAACATCGAGCCAGAGCGTCCCGGCGCTGTCGGACATTTCGCCCACATATTCGCCGGTCAGCCTGAAGCGGACATAATCCTTCGGCAGCAGCACCATGGCCGTGCGGGCGAAGATATCCGGCTCGTTTTCGCGCACCCACTGAAGCTTCGGCGCCGTGAAGCCCGGCATCACCAGATTGCCGCCAAGTGTCAGAAACTTCGGTTCGGCCGCCTGGAGCTCCGCGCACTGCTTGCCGGAGCGGCCGTCGTTCCAAAGGATGCACGGGCGCAAGGGCTTGCCGGCGTCGTCGAGCAGCGTCGCGCCGTGCATGTGACCCGACAGGCCGATGCCCTTGACCGCGGCAAGTTCCTTCGGGGCCTTTTGCCTGAGGGCATCCAGAACCGTTTCACAGGCCTGCCACCAGCTGTCCGGATCCTGCTCGGACCACCCCGGGTGGGGGCGTTCGACCGTCAGATCCGCCGTTGCCGAAGCAATCAGCGACTGGTCTTCGCCAAGCAGAATAGCCTTGACGGAGCTGGTGCCAATATCGAGACCGATATACATGAGGTGCGTTCCTCAAAAATCTTCAAAAAGAAAGCCGAGCGCCGTCGGCCGGCTTCGGCACATCGATGAGCTGCCCCTCGCCGCCGTTACGTCATGGCGTTTCAGGGGAGGCCCATGGACCCCGCGGGCAGGCTGCCCACGGGGTCCTTCGGGTTTAACCGCTTGCCGCTTCCTCCGCAATGGCGCCCGGGCCGGGTACCGCACCCGGCGGGCACTTGCCGAGGATGATCATGCCGAGCACGTCGTCGTCGGTCACGTCGGAGGTCTTGGCGGTGCCGACCAGCTGGCCGTTTTTCATCACCGCAAGCCGGTCGCAAAGCTGGAAGACGTCATGGATGTCATGGCTGATCAGGAAGATGCCAAGGCCCTGCTTCTTCAGCTCCTGGATCAGCTCGGCCACCATCTGCGTCTCGTGGACGCCGAGCGCTGCGGTCGGCTCGTCCATGATCAGGATCTTCGCGTTGAAGTAGACCGCACGGGCAATGGCGACCGACTGGCGCTGACCGCCCGAAAGGGCCTTCACCGGCGCGTGGAACTTCTTGAAGTTCGGGTTGAGCCGACCCATGATCTTGCGGGTTTCCGCCTCCATGGCATCGTCGTCGACGAAGCCGAGGGATGACGTGAGTTCGCGGCCAAGGAACAGGTTGGACGCGGCATCGAGATTGTCCGCCAGCGCAAGCGTCTGGTAGATCGTCTCGATGTTGTGGTGCCGGGCATCGCGGGGCGAATGGATATGGACTTCCTTGCCCTCGATCAGGATCTGTCCGCTGTCCGCCTTGTAGGCGCCGGACAGGATCTTGATCAGGGTCGACTTGCCGGCTCCGTTATGGCCGAGAAGACCGACCACTTCTCCCGGATGGAGATCGACGGACACGTGGTCGACGGCGTGCACGCCGCCGAACGAAATGCACATGTCCTTCATTTCAACGAGAGGCGTTGTCATGTCTTACTCTCCCGTACGCTTGCGATAGAGGATGTCGACCAGAACGGCGAGGACGAGCACTGTGCCGACGACGATGTTCTGCAGCGGTGCATCCACACCGACCATGGCCATGCCGGACTGCAGCGACTGCATGATCAGGGCACCGAGAATGGCGCCGTAGATCGTTCCGACACCGCCGGCGAGCGCGGTTCCGCCGATAACGGCCGCGGCAATCACGCGCAGCTCGTCGAGCGTGCCGATGTCGTTGGTCGAAAAGCCGAGACGTGCAGCAGCGACAGCCGCGGCAAGACCGCAGAGACCGCCCATGATCGCGAAGACCTTGACCGTGAGCAGGCGGGTGTTGATGCCCGACAGTTCCGCAGCGTCGGGGTTGCCGCCGGTTGCGAAAATATATCGGCCGAGACGGGTGCGGCGGGCGACGACGGTCATGATAACGGCGACCACGATCAGCAGCAGCACGGAATAGGGAATGCCGTAGCCGGTGGTGAAGCCGTCCGGCATCGTTTCGCCGGCAGCCTCGAAGATACGCCGCAGGCGGGCCTTCGGAATGTCATAGGCGTTCACGATCCACACGAAACCGAGAATGGCGATGCCCGTGATCGCGATCATGGTTGCTTCCGCCCAGACCGGCTTGATCGGAAACCCGTGCGAAGCCTTCCGGCGACGGGAGGCCAGCTGCAACCCGATAGCCGCGACGACCGCGAGCACGCCGACGATCCAGGAGGCGGTTTCCCCCATGGTGCCGCCGATACCGCCGATCTTGGTGAATGTCTCGTCGAGCGGGCCGATGGTCTGTCCGTCGGTGATGAACCACGCGACGTTGCGCCAGACCAGGAGACCGCCCAGAGTGACGATGAAGGCCGGAATTCCGAGATAGCCGATCATCCAGCCCTGGAAGGCGCCGATCACGATCCCGACGATGACGCCGGCGAGGATGGCAAGGATCCAGATGGCGGGATGCCCGAGGCCGAGATAATCCGGCAGGATATCGGTCTGCACCACGGCCATGACGGCGGCCACGGTCGCCAGCAGCGAGCCGACCGACAGGTCGATGTGGCGCGTCACGATGACGAACACCATGCCGGTTGCCATGATCGCGACGGAGACGGTCTGAATTGTCAGATTGAAGATGTTGCGCGGCGTCAGGAAGCGGCCGTCCGTGACCACATTGAACACGAGACACAGAACGACGAACGCTCCGATCATTCCAAGAAGACGGGTGTCCAGCTGTAACGCGGAAAAGAAATTACGTGCTGCCGGGTTTTTGGACCCTGGCAGTGCGGTGTCGGACATCGGGGTTACTCCTGCTTGGAGACCATTTCGCTTTCGCATCGGGTGGTCCATCCCGGGGAGCCGCTTGGGCGTTCCCAGTTGAGAGGCCCCGGCCGAAACCGGTCGGGGCCCTGACTGATGCCTGGTTAAATCAGTTGCACGGAGCCGGGCCGTTCTCGACGCCCTGGCACAGATCTTCCTTGCTGATCCAGCCCGCGTCGACAACCGCGTTCAGGTTGTCCTTCGTGATCGGTAGCGGAGCCAGGAACTTGGCGGTCAGCTCGGTGCCGGACGGAGACGTCCAGGTCTGTGCACCTTCGATGTCGCCCATGTCGCTGCCGCTGGCCAGTTCGACCGCGATGGAACCGGCCGCCTTGCCGAGTTCACGTGCGTCCTTCCAGACGGATACGGTCTGCGTGCCCTTGGCGACGCGGTTCAGCGCGGCATGATCGCCGTCCTGTCCGGAAACCGGAATACCGTCCATGCCCTGGGCGGTCAGGGCGGCAACAACACCGCCGGCGGTGCCGTCGTTGGAGGCGACGACCGCATCGACCTTGTTGTCGTTGGCCGTCAGGATCTGTTCCATGTTGCGCTGTGCATTGGCCGGAAGCCAGCCGTCGGTATAGGCTTCACCGACGATGGTGATGTCACCGGCATCGATCGCGGGCTGCAGGACTTCCTGCTGGCCGCCGCGCAGGAAGTCGGCGTTCGGATCGGTCGGCGATCCCTTGATCATGACGTAGTTGCCCTCGGGGGCAGCGTCCAGAACGGCTTTCGCCTGCATGCGGCCGACCTCGACGTTGTCGAAGGTCAGGTAGAAGGCGCGCGGATCATCGATCAGGCGGTCATAGCCGACAACCGGAATGCCTTCGTCGGCAGCAGCCTGGACAGCCGGGCCGATGGCCTGGGAATCCTGAGCAAGAATGATGAGTGCGGTTGCGCCCTGTGCGATGAGGGCTTCAACGTCGGAAAGCTGCTTTGCAGAAGAGCTCTGCGCATCTGCCGAAATGTAGCTGGCGCCGGCGGCATCAAGAGCTTCCTTGATCGCGGCTTCGTCCGTCTTCCAGCGTTCTTCCTGAAAATTCGACCAGCTCACGCCCACAACAACGTCCTCCGCGTGGGCAACGGTCAAGGCAGTCGCGGACAGCAGGGCGCCCGCCAGCAAAGTGGTGATCTTACGCATCGCGATGTTTCCTCCAGTTGGCGCAGCCACGTCGAAAAAGCTGCACCTAAAAATACGTCTACTTAATAACGTCTCCCCGAATACCGGGAAAAGGACAGTGCTATTGTTATTTTTTTTAGTGCCCGAAAAAAAGTTGCAGTAAAGCGTGGCTCCTGTCAACATGGTTTTGCAAAACTCTGCTCCGCGGGCCTAGACACCCCCAAAGGAGGGCAGGAAACCGGGAAAAACCCGGGATTGAGGAAACACCTTGGGAAGAGCTGAGCGAGGATGGCACGCAAGGCGGACCGGGATCAAATCCGGCGGCAAAACCGAAGTATAGTGCTCCAGGCGCTGCGCCGGAGTGGCCCCATGGCGCGTATCGATCTGGGTCAGGTGACGCGGCTCAGCCCCGCTACCGTGACGGCGATCACCTCCGATCTCCTGGATCAGGACCTGATCCTGAGCCTGGAAAGCGAAGAGCAGAAAGCGCCCCAGGCGCGCGGTCGGCCGCGCACGCTGCTCACCCTCAATCCCGACGCGGTCTTTACGATCTGCATTCGCCTGTCGGTCAACAATATCGATCTGGCTCTCGTGAATTTCGCGGGCGACGTGACCTGCGACAGGCGCATCCATTTCAGCAGTGCCGGCGCCGATGCGGACAGCTTTCCCGAAACGCTTGTCGAAGCGATCCACCAGTTCCTGCTGGAAGCAGGCACCAGCGCGTCCCGCGTGCGTGAAATCGGCGTCGCGGCCCAGGGCGTCGTCGAGACGGAAACGGGTCAGGTCGCCTGGAGCCCGGCTTTCGGCGGGCGCAGGATACCAATTGTGGCACCGCTTCAGGCAGCCTTCGATGCAGACTGCTACATCTCCAACGACACCAACATGATCACCGAGGCACTGCACTGGTCCGACCCCAGCCGGTACAGCGGCACCTTTGCGGTGATCATGCTCGATTACGGTGTCGGCATGGGCCTTTACCTCGACAACCGGCTCTTTTCCGGGGCCAGTGGCACCGCGGCCGAATTCGGCCACGCCAACCACATTCCGGGCGGCGCCCTGTGCCGCTGTGGCAAGAAGGGCTGTCTGGAGGCCTATCTGTCCGACTATGCGCTGGTGCGGGCCGCATCCCACCTGCCGGAACAGACGGATCCGGTCTCGATCGATGCCGGCGTCAACGGACTGGCGCGGCTGATCGAGCTTGCCGGATCCGGCGACGACAATGCCCGCAAGGCGTTCCATGAAGCCGGACGTGTGCTCGGATACGGCCTTGCCCGGGTCATTGCGATGATAGACCCGCGGCGCATCGTCCTGACCGGCGCTGCCATGCGCGCCTTTGCCTTCATGGAAAAAGGCATGTGGGAAGGGCTTGAGGAGGCTCTCGTGGAAGACCTGCGCAATAACTTCGCGCTCGATGTGATGCCGTGGAACGAGGATTTCATCCGCAGCGGTCTGATTGCCCAGTCGATGGAGCGACTGGACATGGATTTTCTGGGAAATGCCAGCCGCCCCGCAGGCCGTTTGGCGCGGCCCGACAGCACTGAGGTGCCCGCATGAGACGCCTTGCGGCCCTGACCGGCTTAATCCTTGCCGCCTCGCTTCTGGCACCGTTGCCGGTCCGGGCTGCGGATACCCTGCCTCCGTGGAGTGAAAACGCCCTGCGGGAGGACGTGGATATCGACGCGCTTGCCGCATCGGACGAGGACCCGATCGAGGTCTTGCGGCCGATCGGGGAAGAGCTGTTCAAGGCCAAGTTCACCACGCTGGACGGCGCAGGCCGCCCGGATGCCACACGCGCGATCGTGCCGACCAAGGCACGGCGCCGCCCCTCCCAGGTTTTTCAGCGCCTCGCCGGAATGGACGCGAACGGCTGCTCGTCCTGCCACAACGAACCGGTCATCGGCGGCGCCGGCGCCTTTACCGCCAATGTGTTCGTATCGGAAGGCTTCGAGAGCGCGGATTTCGATACCACCGATCCGCAGTTTTCCAACGAACGCAACACCGTTGCGGTTCAAGGCGCCGGGCTGATCGAACTGCTCGGCCGGGAAATGACAACCGATCTCAGACGCCAGCGCGGCGACGTGCTGGCCAGCGCGCGCGCCAGCGGAAAGCCGGAGACCATCGACCTGGAGACGAAGGGCGTGTCGTTCGGCAGCCTGACCGCCTATCCGGACGGGACACTGGATGTGTCGGCTCTCGACGGCGTCGACGACGATCTGACGATCCGTCCCTTCAGCCAGAAGGGTGTGTTCGCGTCCCTGCGCCAGTTCACCGTCAATGCGATGAACGACCATCACGGCATGCAGGCGCTGGAACGCTTCGGAGCCGACTGGACCGGGACGGCGGATTTCGATGCCGACGATCACGGCGACGAGGTGTCCACCGGCCAGATTTCCGCCCTGGTCGCCTTTCAGGCAACCTTGCCGGCTCCGACGCGCAAGGCCGAATTGCCCGACATCTGGCAGAAGGCTGCGGAGGACGGTGAACGACTTTTTTCCAGCATCGGCTGTGCCGCCTGCCACCGGCCGGCCCTACCGCTGGAAAGCCTCGTCTTTCATGACCCCGGCCCGTTCGACACGGCGGGCACCCTGCGCCAGAGCGATGTCGACCGGACGCTCGCGCTCGATCTCGGCACGCTTGCCTGGGTCAAGGCCCTGCCTCGGGACGACAAGGGCCGGGTGCTGGTTCCTCTGTTCGGCGACCTGAAACGTCACACGATCGCCGATGCCGCCAACGACACCTTCGGCAACGAGTTGCTGGCGCAGCGGTTCGTCGCTCGCGACGTCTTTCTTACCTCCGAACTCTGGGGGATCGGAAGCACCGCGCCCTATGGCCACCGGGGCGATCTGACGACGCTCAACGAGGCGATTCTTGCCCATGGCGGTGAAGGCACGGACAGCCGCAAGGCTTATGCGGCGCTGTCCGAGGATGATCAGCAGGCCGTCATCGCCTTTCTGCGCAGCCTGGAGATTGCCGAATGAAGTCTCTTGGTCCTTCCCTATCGGCAGCAGTTGCCGTTTGCGCGGCACTTCTGCCGGCCCCAGCATTTGCGAACGGCAAGCCGGCCTCCCTCGCGCCGGTTCCGAACTTCGTCGAGGAAGCCGAGGCAGCCGGAATCGATCATGTCTATGATGGCGCCTGGGAGTTTTTCGTCGGCGGGGGCACGGCGATTTTCGACTGCGACGGTGACCGACGCCCTGACATCTTCGCCGCCGGCGGCAAGAACCCGGCGAAGCTCTATCGCAATGAAAGCCCCACCGGCGGCCAGCTGAACTTCGCGCTCACCGACAGCGGGATGAGCGAAAAACAGGCGCAGAACGTTCTCGGAGCCTATCCGGTTGATTTCAACAATGACGGCGTCATCGATCTCGCAGTCCTGCGGCTTGGCGAAAACCTTCTGCTGGAAGGCAAGGGAGAATGCCGTTTCGAGGTTGCGAACCGTGCCCTCGGCTTTGACGGCGGGCGCGAATGGTCGACCGCCTTTTCGGCGACCTTCGAGCCCGACATGGCGTTTCCGACGCTGGCTTTCGGCAATTACGTCGACCGGTCCGCACCCGGTTCTCCATGGGGGACCTGCCATGACAATTTCCTGTTCCGGCCACAGACGGGCGAAGACGGCAAGGTCTCCTATCCGGAGCCAACGCGGCTTTCGCCGGGGTATTGCGCCCTGTCCATGCTGTTCACGGACTGGAACAGATCCGGCGAGGCCGCTCTGCGGATATCCAACGACCGGCAATACTATCGCGGCGGCGAAGAGCAACTCTGGGCCGTACCGCCCGGACGGGCACCGCGCCCCTATCGCAAATCCGACGGCTGGCAACATCTGAAGATCTGGGGCATGGGCATCGCCTCGATCGATCTCGATGTTGACGGCTTTCCAGAATACGCGCTCACCAGCATGGGCGACACCAAGCTGCAGAAGCTGGACAGCGAAGCCGACGAGACTCTGCCTATCTACCAGGACATTGCCTTCGACCTCGGCGTCACAGCACATCGGCCCTATGCGGGAGATGACCTGAAACCCTCCACCGGATGGCATTCGGAATTCCAGGACGTCAACAATGACGGCTTATGGGACCTCTTCATCGCCAAGGGGAACGTGGAGGCGATGCCGGATTTCGCCGCCTATGACCCGGACAACCTGTTGCTGGGCCAGTGGGAAGGAAAATTTGCCGAAGTTGGCGACACGGCGGGAGTTGCCCTCGACAGGAGAGGCCGTGGCGCAGGGCTTGCGGACTTCAATGCCGATGGCCTTCTGGACCTTGTGGTGGTGAATCGGGGGGCGAACGTCAGCCTGTTCCGGAACACGGGACGGGGAACGGCCGACAAGCCGAAACAGCTCGGAAACTGGCTTGCGGTCGAGGTCCGGCAGCCGGGCCGCGCGAACGATCGCGCCGTTGGCGCCAGGATCAGCGTCAAGACCGGCAACCGGACGGTCGTGAAGGACATTCAGGTCGGCGCAGGCCACGCCTCCGGCCAGCTTGGCTTCGTGCATTTCGGACTTGGCGTCGCCGAGCGGGCCAATGTCCGGATCAAGTGGCCGGACGGAGACTGGAGCCATAGCTACCGAGTCTTTGCCAACGGCCATGTGATCATCGAGCGAGATGCAGCCAAGGCCAAACTCTGGTACCCGGCGCCTGCATCAGACTGACAGCGCGCCGGAACGCCATTAAAACCACTCCGGGTATTTTTACCGAGGCTGATCGCACGGCTGAAACTTCCCTTGGGTCCCGCCCCTCCCGAATTCATTGTCATTTCTGCCATCTGAATCTGAGTTTTCGGCGAATACAATCCGCACACAACCTACCTGTGGTCGTGCACGCCACATTTGCACCATATCCTTGGTTGAGCATGACTACGTCAACGCAGGTACCCGTCGCTAAAGGGGCAAAGTCAGCGACCGGGGAACAAAAGGTGGGACTGAACATGTTGATATCGGGCGTGCTGGCTGCCGTGCTTTATGGCGCGGTCACGCTGGTATTTCTCATTCGGTCAGCGGCAGAACTCCTCCAAAGCGGCGTCAGCTCCAACGCGCGCCTTGCCGGTGTCCTTGTAGCCGCCGTTTTCTGGCCGGTCACCACAGTGGTGCTCAGCCTCTCGGTTTATTTCGCCAACGCAGGACAGGACAAGGCGGTCTCGAAACGCTCCGTCCCGTTGAAGTTTTCGCACACACCGCGATAACAGCATCCGTCCGGCTTCGGCGACCCGCTTGACGTCCATTTGCGACAGGGCCGGGGCCCTGGCGATTGGCTGCGGCCGACGCAGCCGTTCTTGAACAAGCTCCTCCTTCCCTCCTCTTTCCCTCCCTGCTGTACTCGGTCCCGTCGCGACCGACGCGTGTTCCGGTGCCTTTCCTGGCTGAAGCGGCTCTTCCGAGACCAGTTTCCAGCCATGGCGTTTTTTTAATCACCTGCCTTCTTTCCAATTAAGATCCTGATTGGTCACGTCTTTATTTCATGAGTTCAAATGTCAAGTTTTGAACTCTTCTAAAAATATTTGACTAAGTGTTCAAATTTTCTTCCAATGTCCTCAGAGCTTCCTCAACAAACGAAGGAGGCCACCTTGAAAATGATCGCCAACCTTCCGGAGATCTACATGACCCAGACCAAAGCCGGCCCGGACATTGCCGCCGGACGTCTGCCTGACGACGCCTACGCAGAGAATTTCGGCGACCTGCATCCGCTGCTCGATCCGCATGAGGCGGCCGTCGAGGCGGATCGCTGTTATTTCTGCTACGACGCCCCGTGCATGCAGGCCTGCCCGACCAGCATCGATATTCCGCAATTCATCCGCCAGATCGCAACGGGCAACCCGACCGGCTCCGCGAAGACCATCTTTTCGCAGAACATTCTCGGCGGCATGTGCGCGCGCGTCTGTCCGACCGAGACCTTGTGCGAGCAGGTCTGCGTGCGGGAAGTCGCCGAGGGCAAACCGGTCAAGATCGGCCAGCTGCAGCGCTATGCCACCGATCACTACATGGCCGAAAACGACACGACCCCGTTTCAGCGCGGCGCGCCCACCGGCAAGAAGGTCGCCGTGGTCGGCGCCGGCCCGGCAGGGCTCTCGTGCGCCCACAGGCTGGCGGTGCACGGCCATGAGGTGACGCTGTTCGATGCTCGCGAAAAGGCAGGCGGCCTCAACGAGTACGGCATAGCCTCCTACAAGTCGGTCGACGACTTCGCTGCGCGCGAAGCCGAATTCATCCTGTCCATCGGCGGGATCGAGCTGAAGACCGGCATGCGCCTTGGCGACGATCTCGACCTCGACCGACTGCGCACCGAATATGACGCGGTCTTCCTCGGCATCGGTCTTGGCGGCGTGAACGCTCTCGGCGTTCCCGGCGAAGACAAGGAGGGTGCCCTGGACGCGGTCGACTACATTGCCGACCTGCGGCAGGCGAAGGACCTTTCCAGGCTTCCGGTCGGGCGCCGCGTCGTCGTGATCGGCGGCGGCATGACGGCGGTCGATATCGCGGTCCAGACCCGGCTGCTCGGCGCGGAAGACGTCACCATTGCCTACCGGCGCGGCCAGGACCGGATGAATGCTTCGGAATACGAGCAGCACCTTGCCCAGACCAATGGCGTCAAGATCCTCACCTGGGCGCAGCCCAGAACGCTCGTCGGCGAGAATGGGGCCTTGAGCGCCATTGAACTGGAGCGTACGCAGGAGCAGGATGGCTCACTGGCAGGAACCGGCGAGATCATCACCCTTCCGGCCGACATGGTCTTCAAGGCAGTCGGCCAGAAGCTGGTCCAGACCGGCCTTGAGGAAAAGCTGACCCTGGAGAGGGGCCGGATCGTGGTCGGACCGGACCGCAAGACCAGCCTTGATGATGTCTGGGCCGGCGGAGACTGCGTGCTGGACGGCGAAGACCTGACGGTTGCCGCTGTCGAAGACGGCAAGATCGCCGCCGAAAGCATCAATGCATCCTTGAGCGCCTGAATGTCCGTCGTCACGAATTTGAGGGAGAGTCATCATGGCTGACCTGCGTACAGAATTTATCGGCATCAAGTCGCCGAACCCGTTCTGGCTGGCCTCCGCGCCGCCGACGGACAAGGAATACAACGTCGTCCGGGCCTTCAAGGCCGGCTGGGGCGGCGTGGTCTGGAAGACGCTCGGCGAGGATCCGGCGGTCGTCAACGTCAACGGCCCGCGCTACGGCGCGATCCACGGCAAGGACCGGCAGCTGATCGGGCTCAACAACATCGAGCTGATCACCGACCGGCCGCTCGAGGTAAACCTGCGCGAGATCAAGCAGGTGAAACGCGACTGGCCGGACCGCGCGCTCGTCGTCTCGCTGATGGTGCCGTGCGAAGAGGAAAACTGGATCAACATCCTGCGCAAGGTGGAAGACACCGGCGCCGATGGCGTGGAGCTGAACTTCGGCTGTCCGCACGGCATGAGCGAGCGCGGCATGGGATCGGCCGTCGGGCAGGTTCCCGAATACATCGAGATGGTCACGCGCTGGGTGAAGCAGCACTCGCGCATGCCATGTATCGTCAAGCTGACGCCGAACATCACCGATGTTCGAAAGCCTGCGCAGGCCGCGAAGGCCGGCGGGGCGGACGCCGTGTCGCTGATCAACACCATAAACTCCATCATGGGCGTGGATCTCGACGTCATGTCACCGTCGCCGGTGATTGACGGCAAGGGCGCCCATGGCGGCTATTGCGGCCCGGCCGTGAAGCCGATCGCGCTCAACATGGTCGGCGAGATCGCCCGCGACCCGGCCACGTACGGCCTGCCGATTTCCGCGATCGGCGGTATCACCACATGGCGGGACGCTGCCGAGTTCATGGCTCTCGGGGCCGGGACGGCACAGGTTTGCACCGCCGCGATGACCTACGGCTTCCGGATCGTGGAAGACATGATCACCGGCCTCAGCGACTGGATGGACGAGAAGGGCTATACTTCGGTCGACCAGTTCGTCGGCAGGGCCGTTCCGAACATGTCCGACTGGCAGTACCTGAACCTCAATTACATCGCCAAGGCCAAGATCAACCAGGATCTGTGCATCGAATGCGGCCGTTGCCACATCGCCTGCGAAGATACCTCTCACCAGGCGATCACCAACATGGTCGATGGTCAGCGCAAGTTCGAGGTGATCGACGAGGAATGCGTCGGCTGCAATCTGTGCGTCAATGTCTGCCCGGTCGAAAACTGCATCACCATGGAGGCAATGGCCCCCGGCAGCATCGACCCGCGCACCAAGAAGGTTGTCGAGAAGGACTACGCCAACTGGACCACCCATCCGAACAACCCGATGGCAGTCCGGGAAGCGGCGGAATAAACGAAGCCGCTCCGAGTTCAACACGCCGGCAAGGGGCCTCCCGTTGCCGGCGTTTTCACATCTCCGGTCTGGTCAGCATCAGCCAGACAATCATGAGAACCGCGGCAAAGGCCGGGAACCCGCAGGCGAACCAGATGCGGAACAGAACATCATAGGCCGGCGGCAGAGGTTCTCCGGTGGCGGCCGCCTCAATGGCCAGATTGCGCATTTTGATCTGGATCCAGACGACGGGCAGCCAGAAGGCGCCAACGATCACATAGAGGCACAGCGACACGAACACCCAGCCCTCCAGCAGCGGCCAGCCGACTTCCTGCGTCAGGAGATAGCCCGTCAACGGCTGGAGGATCGCGGCCGTTGCCGTGAAGAGCGTGTCGGCGAGAACGACAATGCCGGCGACATGGGCGATCAGAACCGGATTGCGGGTGCGGTGCGAGACCAGCATGAAGAAGGCGATCCCCGCGCCCGTGCCGAGAAGAACACAGGCGCCGATGACGTGCACAAACCGCAGAAAATCATAGGTCATCACCGCTTCTCCAGAACCAGAGCGACAAGCACGGCAAGCATGGCAGAGGGCAGAATCTTGACGAAGGGGCCGAGCGGATCAAGCCAGAGGGCCGGCGTCAGAAGACTTCCCATCAGCAGATAGACGAGCGATACGGCAACCATGCCGAGGCAGGCAAGGCGGGACCACCTCCTGACGAGGACGCCAAGGCCAAGCGCAATATCGACCACCGATCCGCCGAGAACCGCCACCCCGGCAAGGAACGGCGAGACCCCAACCTCTGTCAGCACCGACCGCGCCGCGCCCAAGGAGATGACGCCGAAGACGCCGGAAAGCACCCAGAAGAGAGAGAGGCATGCGATCGCGAAGGGCAGAAGCAGATAGAGCCGCGCGAAGACACGCTCCTGTGCGGTTGCCGGCATGGCGGCCAGTGTCTCGTCGAGGGCCCGCATGGGCACCCCGCCGCGCTCCCGCCATTCCGACGGATTTGCGACAATCCCGTTCCGCAGGGCCGCGAGCGCGTTGGTTCTCAGCGGCGATCGCCATCCAAGCCACCCGAGAGCATCGGCGCCCTTGCCGAGAAGCTCGACGAGGCTTTCGGGAACGGCGAGAGTTGCGGCCCAGCGGGGAAACCCGAGCCATGTGCGCACTTTCCCGACAAGCTCGGGAAAAGAGCGGCTTTCCCCCTCGCTGAGATCGGCGGCGAAACGGCTGCCGAGCTTGCCGGCAGCCGCTTCCGCGACTGCTGCGGCAACATCATCGACATGAACTGTCTGAACGCGGGCGTCCGAGAAAATTCTGCCCCCCACAAGCGGCGTGGCGGCCGCGGCCCGCAACAGGGCCGTACCACCATAGGCATGAGGCCCCAGAACGAGAGACGGCCTGAGCACGATCCAGTCGGTGTCCGATCCCGTCACCAATGCATCGCCCCTCGCCTTCGTCCGGAAAAAATCCGTGGGGGCATCTTCGGACACGCCGGCGGCGGATATCTGAATGAAACGAACTGTCCGGCCCTCAAGGGCCTGCAGCATCCGCTCGACCGCAGTGACATGGATCGCTTCCAGATTGTCGCGCGCACCGTCCTGCAGCGCGCCGGCGGCATTCACGACAACATCCGCATCTTGGAAGACTTCGGCCCATTCCTCCGCGGAGGTCCTGGAAATATCCTTGAGCACCCAGACAAGATCGGGAAAAGCCTGCCGGGCCGCGTCCATGGATCGTCCGACACCGCAGACCGCATAGCCGTTCGCCTGCAGCGCCCTGACACAGGCCGCGCCGATGAAACCGTAAGCGCCGAGAACAACCGCCTTTTTCATGTCACCCGCCTCCACCCCGATCTGCTGTTTCAGTTCTAGGCCTGCGCGGGAGAGGTGTAAAACGCAAATGACCGCATTGTGGCGGGAGAGGCTGCGGCAAAGCTGGTGCAAGCAGCCCATCCTTCGAGACGGACCTGACGGTCCTCCTCAGGATGAGGCGGAATGGGCAGAGAGGCGGAAAGAAACCAGGGAGACTGATCCCAAGCGTGCGAATGAGCTGAAAACAGACGCAGCCAAATCCAATGACCTCATCCTGAGGAAGCGCAACGCGCTGTCTCGAGGGGTGGGCGGCAGGCGCAGGTACAAGGGGCCCATCCTTCGAGACGGACCTGTCGGTCCTCCTTAGGATGAGGCGAAATGGGCGGAGAGGCGGTCAGGTGCCAGGGCGACTGATCTGAAGAGTGCGAATGAGCTGAAAACAGACGACGCCAAATCCGATGACCTCATCCTGAGGAAGCGCAACGCGCTGTCTCGAAGGATGGGCGGCAGGTGCAGGTGCAAGAGGCCTATCCTTCGAGACGGACCTGACAGCCCTCCTCAGGATGAGGTGAAATGCAATGGCAAGAGAATAGGGATCGGGGGGCAGAAGTTCAGGAACCGAGCCGACACGTTCACCCCAAAGAAAAGGCCGCCCGGTGGGGCGGCCTCTTGCGGATCGGCATTTTGCCAAAGCCGTCTTACATCTTGTCGGTAACAGCGGTCGACGTCGCGCCTTCCGGCTCCTTGGTGATGACCGGATCGGAGCCGCCGGCCAGCAGGGACTTCACGGTGCGCTCATAGGCGTCCATGTCGAGCGTGCCGTCGGACCCGTCAACGAGCTTGTTGATTTCCTTCACCATGCGGATCTGGTGCTTTTCGGTCTGCGCGCCGGTGGCATCGTTTTCCAGAACGATTTCGGCAGCTTCTTCCGGGTTCTCGGAAGCATAGGCCCAGCCCTTCATCGAAGCCTTCACGAAACGGGCCAGCTTGTCGACCATGGCTTCGTCCTTGAGGCTGTCTTCAAGAACGTAAAGGCCGTCTTCCAGCGTCGCAACGCCCTGGTCTTCGTATTTGAAAACGACGAGATCCTCTTCCGGAATACCGGCGTCGATGACCTGCCAGTATTCGTTGTAGGTCATGGTCGAAATGCAGTCGGCCTGCTTCTGCAGGAGCGGATCGACGTTGAAGCCCTGCTTGAGAACGGTCACGCCCTCATCGCCGCCATCGGTCGGCATGTCCAGCTGGCTCATCCAGGACAGGAACGGGTATTCGTTGCCGAAGAACCAGACGCCGAGGGTCCGGCCCTTGAAATCTTCCGGCCCAGTGATCCCGGTTTCCTTCAGGCAGGTCAGCATCATGCCGGATTTCTTGAACGGCTGGGCGATATTGACCAGCGGCACACCCTTTTCGCGCGATGCCAGGGCAGACGGCATCCAGTCAACGATCACGTCGGCTCCGCCACCGGCGATCACCTGCGGCGGCGCGATGTCCGGACCGCCCGGCTTGATCGTCACATCCAGGTCTTCCTCCTCGTAGAAGCCCTTGTCCTTGGCGACGTAATAGCCGGCAAACTGGCCTTGCGTGACCCATTTCAGCTGAAGGGTCAGCTCGTCGGCGGCGTTTGCGGCTCCCGACATCAGGCTCGACCCCAAGACAGTCGCAAGTGCCAAGTGTTTCAGTGCCTTCATATCCATTCCCCTACTGGTTACGGGCTGTGCGCCCTTTCTCTGGAATTCTCCAACCTCCGCCGGCTCGACCGAATGCGAGTGACCCGCATCCATCAAACCCGGCAGACCAGCCACCACAAGCACGCAGGTGTTCTGTTTTTTGGCACGCGCTCGCCTGACCAATTGGTCAAGAAAATCTAGGAAGCTGGCGCGTCTTTGGTCAAGGACAATTTTTAGTCAGGGCCGGCTTGGCAGACTTTATTTCGCGCAGGGTAAATTCAACGGGTCGATCCGGGACAGTTGCCTCGTGCGCCTTCATCCCGTCATGCGGGTCGGGGCGGATGCGACGTTCTTCGAGATACGGTCCAGAAGGTCCTTGCGTTCGCTGCTGCCGTCGGCCGCGTAATTGAGGTTCTTGAAGAGCGATGTCTGCTCGGTGAAGAAGCGTCGCACGGCGGCCTTGTCCTGGAAGTCGAAGTCGGTTCCGGCGATGCGGTAGACCAGGTCGAAGGTTTCCTGCTGCCTTGCAAGCGGCGCAGAAACGTCGACGTCGTCAAAGGCGTCCTGCTGCAGGTAGACCATATCGAGAAACAGAGCCTTCTGCTGGAGCAGGAAATCTTCAGTCGAAACGCCTTCCTCGCCGGTCACCTGCATCATGCGGATGATCTCGTCGCCCTTGCGCAAAAGGTCGATCATCTCGCCGACGCGGGCAACCCAGTCCGGCCCGACATTCCGGCGGTACCAGTCGTCGAGCTGGGTGTGGTAGCGGGACCACGACAAGAGCGGGTCGACCGCCGGATAGAACCGCTTGTAGGCCCGCTCGGAGGAAAGCCCGAGGAAGGTCTTCACCGTTCCAAGTGTCGACTGGGTGACGGGTTCCTCGAAATTGCCGCCTGCCGGCGAAACCGTTCCGATCATCGTCAGGCTGCCGGTCTCGCCGCTTGCGGTGCGCACCACGCCTGCGCGCTCGTAGACGCCCTTGATGGCACTGTCGAGATAGGCCGGAAACGCCTCCTCGCCGGGAATTTCCTCCAGACGCCCCGACGTCTCGCGCATGGCCTGGGCCCACCGGGACGTGCTGTCGGCGATCAGGAGAACATCATATCCCATCTGCCGGTAGTACTCGCCGAGGGTGATGCCCGTGTAGATCGAGGCTTCGCGCGCAGCGACCGGCATGGAGGAGGTGTTGCAGATGATGACGGTGCGATCCATCAAGGTGCCGTCCCCGGACGGGTCGGGCTGGTGCGGAAATTCGGTGATTGTCTCCACGACCTCGCCGGCGCGCTCGCCGCAGGCAACGACGATGACGATGTTGACCGCAGAATACCGTGAGATCAGCGACTGAAGCACCGTCTTGCCTGCCCCGAATGGCCCGGGGATGCAGCCCATGCCGCCGCGTGCGATCGGGAAGAACGTATCGACGAGACGCAAGGTGGTGATCAACGGTTCGCTCGGATAGAGCCGCTCGGCCAGGCCTTCGTCGAACAGACGCTCGGGAATGGCGCGGCGCACCGGCCAGTGCTGGACCATTGTCAGGTCGCGGGTCGCGCCGACGCTGTCCTTCAGTGTCACGACGGTCTCGCTGAGCGTGAAACTTCCCGTGCGCACCCGTTCCACCGTCCACTCCCCCTTCAGGGTGAAGGGAGCCATGATCTTGTGCTGGAAACGGCCTTCGGGAACCGTGCCGAGCGTATCCCCGGCCCGGACGGTATCGCCGGACCTGACGGTCGGCTCGAACGCCCATTTGCGTGTCTGGTCCAGCGCGTTGGTCATGACGCCGCGCGGCAGGAAGAAGCCGTATTGAGAGGCGATTTCGGCAAGCGGGTTCTGCAGGCCGTCGAAGACGGTGCTGAGGAGGCCGGGCCCGAGCGCGACGGACAGCATCTCACCACTCTGGATGACCCTGTCCCCGACCCGGACGCCGGATGTGCTCTCGAAAACCTGCGCTTCCGCCAGCTTGCCGCGCACCCGCAGCACCTCAGCCTTCAGATATTCGCGCGGCTTGCCGTCGCGCTCAGGCCCGTGCGGAATGATATAGACGACCTCGTTCTTGATCAGAGGCGCGTCGCCCAAAGGCGTCAGCGTGACGAGGTCGTCCTGAACCGCGACGATTTCCGCGGTCGGTTCGGGAAGCTGGACATGGCTGGTCATGAAAGGGCTCCCTCAGGCAGTTTCATTGTCGTTCGACAAGAGATCGTGTTCCTGCGAACCGCTGCCGCGCGCACCGCGCAGCGCGGCATCCAGAAGCGATTGCAGCCGTTCACGCGCATTTTGTTCGTCGTAGCGGGACCACCGCTCCACGATGATCCACCGAAGCGCGTAGATCGCCACCGCCTCGAAATCGAATTCGTGCAGGTTGCCGTAGTGATCCAGTTGGCGGAAGACTTCGGTCAGTGCGAGGCGCTCCACGGCGATGTGATCCCCGGCGCGCATCAACCGGTGCGCTTCGCCGACCCATGGCATGAAGTGACCGACACCAAAGGCAGGGTCGCTCCAGTTTTCGGCGATGCGCGCGCACCAGCGGCCATAGCCCCAGGACGAGATGTCGCCCGCCACCTCCTGTCCGTCCCGGCGGCGACGCAAGGCGGCGATCAGGGTCCGCGTCTCCATGCGCGCACCGACCAGATGCTGCAGGTCCGGATAGTCAACAAGATCGGCCACGACGTCGCGGGCGCGGTGGATGATATCCAGATCGTTCCGGTATCGGGCAACCCCGGCCCAGGCCGTCACCTCGATCATTTCCTTCAGGAGCCGGGCATGGTCTGCTTCCAGCATCGTCAGTCGCTGGCGCAGGCGGAACTCCGAAATCGGCACCTCCTTGCGCGAAAACAGCTTGCCGAGGTGCGGCAGGCTGGAGACCAGCGTGATGTATTGATGCCGGCGGGACATGCTCACCGCAGCACCCCTTCCATGACCGCCCGCAGGCGGGGCTGAAGGTGCTTTTTCAGGAGCACGGCGACGGCTTGTTCCGTGAGGTCGATCGTCACGTTGCGGTCGGTCAGCTTGACGCGAATGCCGTCAAACCCGGGCGCGGTCGAAAAGGTAACGCCGTCGCGCAGCGCCTCTCCGGCAAGAGCGATGACGAAATGGGTCAGTGTGCCGGGTTCGACAGCCTCCGGCGACTGTTTCAGTTCCTCGAAGGTCACGATCTTTTCCGGCAGCACGATTTCCATCGGCTCGGTCTCGCTGACGGAGGCGTTGTCCCGTGCGTTCGCGGCCATGGCCAGGATCAGCTTCTGCAGGAAAGCCTCGTCGGAAAGAGTCGTCCCGACAAGGCGCGCTGCCTCGTTCTGGATCCGCTCGCCCAGGTCGTTGCGCAGGCTGAGAACGAGATCACGTGCCGCAACCTTGAGGCCATCTTCGGTCGCTGATTTTTCCCGTGCGGCCTCGGCCCTTGCATCCGCCAGCAGTGCGTCGGCCTTTCTGTGCGCATCGGCAACGATCTCCTCGGCCTTATCACGGGCGCGCGCCAGAATGGCGTCGCCCTCGACCTTGCCGGCTGCGACGCCCTCGTCCTTCAAACGGGTGATCAGCGCCTGAACGCCCGCGCCGGCGGTTTTCTCAAGATCAGCCGTCTGGTCGTGCTTGCTCATGACCGCCTCCTAGGTTGGGATCGAACCGGCCAGAACCAGCGCGAAGACCAGGGCAAAGACGGAGAACCCCTCCAGCACCGCAGCCGGCGCGAGCGAGATGCCGAAGATCTCCGGCTTCGCCTTGGATGCATGAATGGCCGAGGCGAGAACCTCGCCCTGGCGGATGCCGGTGAAAAGCATGGTGGCGCCCGACAGGACGCCGATGCCGAACAGCGCCGCCCCGTTGGCCGCATCGACGCTGGTCTGCTGCAGCGAGAACATGATGACGATGCCGTAGATCACCTGCGAGGACGGCATGAGCGACACGCCGATATAGCGGCCGTAACCGCCCTCGCTGTCCAGCATGGCGCCGATGGCCGCGCTGCCGCCGAGCGCGCAGCCCCAGGCACTTCCGATCGCGCCAAGCGCGACCGGCGCGAACAGCCCAAACCAGCCGAGAGCCACTACGAATTCACTCACAGGCGTGTCTCCTCTTTCTGAAAAGGGCGGAAGGGCTTGCCTTCGTCTTTCAAACCCCAGTTGAAAAATTCGATGACGTTCAGGCGCAGGCCGTGCACGCAGCCGGCAATGAGCCCGAGACCGATATTGATCGAATGACCGATGACCAGAACCACGATCGCGATCAGCAGGCCGACCCCATGGACGGCGTGGTTCAACTGTCCGGAGAGCGAGTTGATGGTTTCCGCCAGCGAGGCGGCGGCAAGCCCGAGCGCGAACAGGCGCATGTAGCTGAGCACGTCGGAAAACACGTTGACGACACGCGCAAGCGCCGCGAGGCCATCAAAGAGGCGTAAGCCGACGGACTTCAGGGAGACCACCTGTCGGTCGCTGCCGAAGAAGCCAACCGTCAGTAGCCCGGCGACGACAGCCACGGGTCCGGCGGTGGCCAGAAACGTGCCGGCGCCAAGGAAGGTCGCAAGGCCGCCCAGCGCCACCAGGCACCAGCCGAGCGGTTGATAACGGCCGCTGGGGGTGGACGCGTTGATGAAGCGCATCAGGTTGGCGAGCACGATATGGAGGACACCGATCGTCAGCGTCACCTTCATCATCGCGTCCACATCCTTGAGGTTCATGATCTTCAACTGTCCGAGAAAGCTCTCCGCGGGCGGCGTCACGCCGAAATAGCTGCCCGTCACAACGCCGAAGACCGCGGTCGAGATCATCAGCCAGACCGACATGCGGAACATGCGCCGCCCGAGCGCTGAGCCGGCAAAACGCTTGCGGAAGATGAAGAGCAGCGCCAGCAGCAAGAGGCCGTAACCGGCGTCGGTCATGATCATGCCGAAGAAGATCACGAAGGACACATAGACGATCGCGGAGGGGTCCCAGTCGCGGTATCCGGGCGTCTGATAGAATTCGACCAGATCCTCGCCCGCTTCCACCGGCTTGGCATTCTCAAGAAGGGTTGGCGGAACATCGGTTTCCGCCACTTCGTCGATATTGGCGGCAACACCCAGCCTCTCGGCCAGCTTGAGGATCTCGTCCGTCCTGTCCCGCCGGGCCCAGGCCTGAAGCACGAAGACCCGGTCCACATCCGCCGTCTCCAGCCCGGCCCGGTGGCGGGCGGAGCGGTCCCTCGCCGCAGCCAGATTGCGGGCCAGAAGGAACTGCCACTTGGTGAGACGCTGGCGTTCGAGCTCCAGTTCCTCCAGCTCGATCAATGCTTCTTCCTGACGGCGCTTCAGCGCGGAAAGCGCCTCCGCGCCGACATGCACCCTTGGCACCGGCATGGCGCTGGCCGGCGGTTCTTCCGGCGAGAGGATCACGATGTAGCTGCGGTATTTCTCCCTGTGAACGATCTGGAGGACGTTGTCCTGCGGATCGATCTCCTTCAGCTTTCCGTTCGGAACGACATAGAACCAGAGCCTGGTGTCGCCGATCTCGGCAAGATCGGAGAAACTGAATTCCCCCCAGGGTTCGACATTCGCAATCCGCTGAGCCAACCACGCAATGCGGTCCTCGCAGGCTTTCAGGTCCTTGCGGTTCTTCAGGGTCGCGGCGACGACCGCGTCGATGTCAAAGGCAACGGGTTCGGTGACGGCCCGGCGCTGGTTCGGGCAGTCCGTCAGCCAGCGGAGCGCATCAACCGCCTCCCGTCCCGTGCCGGGCGGAACCGCTTCCAGCTCCTTTTGCGCCGGGGAAAGCGGGATCAGGTGCAAGGCGCCGAACGCCTGGGCGGCTTCGAGCACCTTGTCCTTGTCATCGAGCACCCCGATGAAGCTGACCTTGACGAGGGGGACGATGCTCACAGGTCCGCCATCCTTTCCTCCGCCGCGCGCGCCGCCGTCTTGCGCTTCGACAGCTTCGCCCGGACGACGGCATCACGCTCGCCATCAGCCAGCGCCATGCGGATTTTCCGGATATTGGCTTCGGCCCGGGGGATCAGCACCTTTTCGAAAAGATTGACCCGCCGCGAAATGACCGCCTCGGCCTCGATCAGCCGTTCTATCCGCTCCTCGGCGACCTGCCGCTCCAGATGCAATTTCACAAGCGCCTTCATGCCGTCCACATAGGGGTCAACCCAGTGAGGCCGGGCAAGACGCGAATAAGGCTCGGTCTCGATCTCCACGTCCTGAAGCACAGGCAGGAGAGTGCCGGACAGGTTCTGCTGACCTCGGGTCACCCCCGTCAGCCGGACGAGCCCTTCCAGAGGAACATGGTCGTTGGCCAGCATCGGCAGGCTTGCCGCCAGATCTTCAAGAAGCTTGCGGTACTCCGCCTCCAGTTTCCCGAACGCTTCCTTCGCCTTCGCGCGTTCAGCCATGATCTGCAGCCGCTTGAGTTCGAGCGATGGCAGAAAGCGCCGGTATTCGGCGAGCTGGGTGGTCTCGCGCGCCAGCGAGGATTTGTTGAGCGCCAGTCTATCCGACATGGCTCCTCCTCACGCCCCCCGTCATCAGGCTGCCTCCTCATCATCGGAGGTTTCGGACGATTTGCTGTCCTTGGGAAAGTACTTGTCGATCAGCCCCTGCTTCATCAGCAACTGCGCCGGCTCGAAGCATTCGGCAAGCGTCTGCCAGCAGAGATCGAGCGCCTCTTCCAGCGGGATGGAGACATCGATGTCCATGAATCGCTTGCGGAACAGCCCGCCGAACCTGATCAGCTGGCGGTCATAATCGGAAAGTTCAAACGCCATGGACTGCTTCTGCTCGGCGTCGCGCGCGCCGGAATAGAAGCGGATCATGGTGTTCATGATCTGGTTGTGATCCTCCCGCGTCACCTTGCCGATGACGTGCTGCTTGAGGCGCGAAAGCGAGCCGAACGGGTCAATCACGCCGCTGTGCAGATAGAACTGGCCCTCGGTGATGTACCCCGTATTGTCCGGCACCGGATGGGTGACGTCGTTGCCGGGCATGGTCGTGACCGTCAGGATGGTCACCGAGCCCGAGCCCTTGAAGTCACAGGCCTTTTCATAGCGGCGCGCGAGCTGCGAATAGAGGTCGCCCGGATAGCCCCGGTTGGCGGGCACGCGCTCCATCGCGATGGACACTTCCTTCAAGGCGTCTGCGAAGGCGGTCATGTCGGTGAGCAGCACCAACACGCGCTTTCCTTCCTCGACCGCGAACTTTTCCGCAACCGCCAGGGCCATGTCGGGAACCTGCAGACGCTCCACCACCGGATCGGAGGCCTGGTTGATGAACATGACCGTGCGGGGAAAGACACCAGCGTCCTCGAACTGCTTCCGGAAGAAGGCATAGTCGTCGAAGATCAGGCCCAGGCCGCCGAAGACCACGATATCGGCGTCCGCCTGAATGCCGATCCGGGCCAGAAACGGATTGTAGGGTTCACCGGAGACGGAGAAGATCGGGATCTTCTGACTCTCGACCAGACAGTTGAAGATATCGATCATCGGCACGTCGGTGCGGATCATGCGAGACGCGAGCACCCGCTTCATCGGGTTGGCGGAGGGGCCGCCGATCGGAACGGAGGGATCGCTGGAAAGGTCGGGACCCTGATCGATGGCCTGTCCGGCCCCGTCGAACACACGGCCCAGAATATTCTCGGAATAGGTGACCTTGGCCGCCTCGCCCAGAAAGCGGACGGAGGAATTGTTGGCGAGACCCTTCGTGCCCGAGTTGACCTGAAGCGACACCATGTCGTGGTCGATATTGATGACCTGGGCCAGAGAAGCCGTGCCATCGCCTGCTTCGACCACCGCGAGATCACCGAGGCACGGCCGGCCTTCCGACGTATTCCGGGACGACGAGACCTCGATCCGGATGATGTCACCGACAATATCGACAATCCGGGTATGGGAAACGAGCATCGACAACCCTCTCGCAAACCTGAGTCAAACAGTCCCGGTCGGCCCTTTGGACCCCGTACCGGTCCGCAGGCACCCCGGACCTTCCCCGCCTGAAATCATCTTAGGCTTGAAATCCCGCGGCGCACAACTGCAGCGCCAGCGAAAGCCCGGCCGGGCCCACGTGGCATAGAGACAGTATGACATCCTTCGTTGCAGGGGTTTGACATGTGTCATGCGCGCGCCGCGCCAGGCGGGCCGTTCGGCCGGGTGCGGTCAATGGCGTCAGCTGCCTCAGGCGCTGGGCGCGGCTACGCTGCTGCGGTTGACAAGCTCCACATCAACCACGACCGGCGAGTGGCCTGCCTGAGACTGATCCAGCGGGGTCTCTTCGGGCGGGGCCCGACCGACCGAAGACCCGCCAGCCGAAGCGTCACGGGACTGTGCCATTGCAGTTTCCGGGTCGATGCGCTCCAGGAGCAGCGCTGCGGCCTTCGACCCGAGGGCCCTCCGGTTCTGCCGGATGGTCGTGAGCGGCGGAACGTAGAACTCGGACAGCTCGATATCGTCGAAACCGATGACGGAAATATCTTCCGGAACACGCAACCCGCCCGCGGACAGGGTCGACATCAGACCGAAGGCGACCTGATCGGACGCGCAGAAGACGGCGGAGGGCCGTTCGTCCATGGCAAGGATCTTCTGTGCGGCCATCTGGCCGGACTGAAGCGAGAAGTCTCCGCGAATGATCCATTCGTCCCGTGCCGGCAGGCCGAGCCGGGCGCGTTCCTCGATCATGCCCTCGCGCCGGGCATGCGTCAGGACGTTGTTCTCGGGCCCGGTCAGATGGGCGATCTTGCGATGCCCCATCGCATGAAGATGCCGGACGGCAAGGCGTGCGCCCCGGCCATTGTCACTCCGCACCGACGGCAGTCCCGAGCCGTGCACCCATTCGCAGGCGAAGACGAAGCGGCCGGAGAAGCCGTTGTCATCGAACCGTTGCAGCTCGCATTCGTCCAGTCCGCCGTCCAGGCTGATCATGCCGTCGATCTGGGAATCCAGAAAATAGTCGACCAAAGGCTTGTCGCTGATGGCCGGATCCGACGTGTCGGCAATGAGAACGGAAAGTTCCCGTTCGCCCAGCGTTTCGCTGATGCCTGCCAGGATCTGGGAAAAGAAAGGGTTGCCGAGATTGGGAACCAGCACCAGAACGGCGCCGGCCTGGCGGGTGCGCAGATTGCGGGCCGTCCTGTTGACCCGGTACCCCGTGGAGCGAATCGCGGCAAAAACCGTTTCGCGGGTCGCCTCGGTCAGCAGGTCCGGATTGCTCAAGGCTCGACTTACCGTTGCAGTAGAAACGCCTGCAGCCTTGGCAACGTCCATTATTCGTGTAATTTTCTGAACCACAACCTCCCCCGGCACCGCGCTTTTTCGGCGGCTTGCATAGCGGGCCTACAATTCGGGTTGACACAAGCCCGTTTCCCGCGAATTATGAATGTAATCGATTACATACCACAATTATCTGAAATGCAATCGATTACAGAATGCGGTGGAGGCCGCATTCGGCGAGGACACTCGGATTCAACGCCGACGGGAGGAAAACATGAGAGCATTACGCGCAGCATTTGCGGCAACCACAGCGCTTTGCGCGGCAACCGCAGCCAATGCCACGGATCTTGAAGTCACCCACTGGTGGACGTCGGGCGGTGAGGCCGCTGCCGTTGCCGAACTGGCGAAAGCCTTCGACGCAACGGGCAATCAGTGGGTCGATGGTGCCATCGCCGGTTCAGGCGGCACGGCGCGCCCGATCATGATCAGCCGGATCACCGGCGGCGACCCGATGGGCGCGACCCAGTTCAACCACGGCCGGCAGGCGGAAGAGCTGGTGGAAGCCGGCCTGATGCGCGACCTCACCGACATTGCGGAAGAGGGCAACTGGAAAGAGGTCATCCACCCGTCCACCCTGCTCGACAGCTGCACCCTGGACGGCCGGATCTATTGCGTGCCGATCAACATCCACTCCCAGCAGTGGCTGTGGCTGAACAACAAGGTGTTCGAGGACAACGGCCTGGAAGTCCCGACCAGCTGGGACGAGTTCGCTGCCGCCGCGCCAAAGCTGGAAGAAGCCGGCATCATCCCGCTCGCCATGGGCCAGCAGCCCTGGCAGACCACGCTTGCCTTCCAGGTGCTCCTGACCGCCCTCGCCGGGCCTGAAGCCTATACCAAGGTGTTCGGCGAGAAAGACGCCGACCTTGCCGGCAGCGAGGAAATGGCGAAGGTGTTCCAGGCCGCCGCGACCGCCCGCGAAATGTCCAAGGACTCCAACGTCCAGGGCTGGAACGATGCCACCACGATGGTCATCACCGGCAAGGCCGCCGGTCAGATCATGGGCGACTGGGCACAGGGCGAATTCCAGGTTGCCGACCTTGTGGCCGGTGAAGATTACACGTGTCTGCCGGGCCTTGGCGTCAACGAGGTCATCATGACAGGCGGCGACGCCTTCTACTTCCCCAAGGTGGACGACCCGGAAATCACCGAAGCGCAAGGCGAACTCGCCAGGGTGATGCTGGCTCCCGAAACCCAGGTTGCCTTCAACCTGAAGAAGGGCTCACTTCCGGTGCGCGGCGACGTGGACCTGAACGCCGCCAACGACTGCATGAAGAAGGGCCTCGACATTCTGGCCCAGGGCAACGTCATCCAGTCGCCGGACCAGCTCATGTCGGCCGACAGCCTGACCCAGGTGAACGACCTGTTCGTCGAGTTCTTCAACACTCCGTCCATGACGGCTGAAGAAGCGCAGAAGAAGTTCACCGAACTCGTCGCAGACGCCGACTGACCTGAGAGAGACCACGCCGCTGCGCAGGCCGACAGGTCTTTCGCAGCGGCGTGGTCCGACCCTGCGCTCGTCCGCGCGCCGGGCCAGGATTACAGCGTTTTCAGGCAACGATCGACGAGGACATTCCAGACATGGACGCAGCAACGCGCCCGTTCAGATGGCACCGCAACTTCAGTGCCAAGGTGGCGGCAATTCCGATGATCATCACCGCGATGGTGGTCTTCGTTGGAGGAACCGTCTGGACGGTTGTTTATTCCTTCACCAATTCCAAGCTTCTACCACGCGAAAAATTCGTCGGACTGGACCAGTACGAACGTCTGTGGGGCAGCAGCAAATGGCTGATTTCCCTTGAAAACCTGGCGATCTACGGGGTGTTCTCGCTGATCTTCGCTCTCGTCATCGGCTTTCTGCTGGCGGCGCTGCTCGATCAGAAGATCCGCTTCGAGGACACGTTCAGAACGATCCTCCTTTATCCCTTCGCCCTCAGCTTCATCGTCACCGGACTGGCCTGGCAGTGGATTCTCAATCCGGACTTCGGCATCCAGCACATCGTTCGATCCATGGGCTGGGAAAGCTTCACCTTCGATCCGCTCTACAATCCGGACATCGTCATCTACGGCGTGCTGATCGCCGGGCTCTGGCATGAAACCGGCCTGATCATGTGCCTTATGCTGGCCGGGCTGCGCGGGATCGATGAAGACATCTGGAAAGCGTCCCGGATCGACGGCATTCCCATGTGGAAGACCTATCTCTTCATCGTCATCCCGATGATGCGCGGTATCTTCATCACCGCCATCGTGCTGATCGCCTCCGGCATTATCAAGGTCTACGACCTCATCGTCGCCCAGACCGGCGGAGGGCCCGGCATCTCCTCGGAAGTTCCGGCCAAATACGTTTATGACGCGATGTTCCTGTCGCAGAACCTCGGACAGGGCTTTGCCGCCTCCACCATGATGCTTCTGACGGTCGTCATCATCGTCGTGCCCTGGGCCTACCTCGAATTCGGAGGCAAGCGCCAGTGACCAAGGCACCCCATCTCATGAAGAACTCTCTCGGATACGCTGCGGAGCCGGAGGCCAACGACGGCGATGTGACCCTGCGCCCTGCGGAGTCGCCCTTTCAGCAAGTCCGGCTCGAAGAGGGGCCTGCCGGCCGCAAGCCGCGCCCATTCCTCTCCCGCCGCAACATCATCGTCTATGGCACGCTGATCTTCGTCAGCCTCTATTACCTGCTGCCGCTCTACGTGATGATCGTGACGTCGCTCAAGGGCATGCCGGAAATCCGCGTCGGCAACATCTTCGCGCCGCCGCTGGAGATCACCTTCCAGCCCTGGGTCAAGGCGTGGTCGGAAGCCTGCACGGGCCTGAATTGCGACGGCCTGTCGCGCGGGTTCTTCAACTCGGTGCAGATCCTCGTGCCGTCGGTGATCCTGTCAATCATCATCGCCTCGGTGAACGGCTACGCGCTCGCCAACTGGCGCTTCAAGGGCTCGGAGACCTTCTTCGCCATCCTGATCGTCGGGGCCTTCATTCCCTATCAGGTCATGCTCTACCCGATCGTCATCATGCTGCGCGAGATTGGCCTCTATGGAAGTCTCACCGGCCTCGTGATCGTCCACACGATCTTTGGCATGCCGATCCTGACGCTGCTCTTCCGCAACTATTTCGCCTCGGTGCCACAGGAGCTTTTCAAGGCGGCGCGCGTCGACGGGGCGGGCTTCTGGCGGATCTATTTCCAGATCATGGTGCCGATGAGCCTGCCGATCTTCGTCGTCGCGATGATCCTCCAGGTGACCGGCATCTGGAACGACTTCCTGTTCGGGGTCGTCTACACCAAGCCGGACCTCTACCCGATGACGGTTCAGCTCAACAACATCGTCAACTCGACCCAGGGCGTGAAGGAATACAACGTCAACATGGCCGCAACGATCCTCACCGGCCTCGTTCCCCTGACCGTCTACTTCATTTCAGGAAAACTCTTTGTCCGCGGTATCGCCGCAGGTGCTGTGAAAGGCTGAAGACAGACCCATGGAAACAAGTATCTCCATCAAGAACCTTGCCCTGAGTTTCGGCGCCCTCGACGTCTTGAAGGATCTCAATCTCGATATCGGCAAGGGCGAGTTCCTCGTGCTTCTGGGCTCGTCCGGCTGCGGCAAGTCCACCTTGCTCAATTGCATTGCCGGACTTCTGGATGTCAGCGGTGGCCAGATCTTCATCGGCGGGCGCAACGTGACCTGGGAGGAACCCTCCAAGCGGGGCATCGGAATGGTGTTCCAGAGCTATGCGCTCTATCCGCAGATGACGGTGGCCGGCAATCTCTCCTTCGGGCTGAAGAATGCCGGCGTTCCCAAGGCCGAAGTTGAGGAAAGGGTCAACAGGGCGGCGCGAGTTCTCCAGATCGAGCCGCTGTTGAGCCGGAAGCCGGCGGCCCTCTCCGGCGGCCAGCGCCAACGCGCGGCGATCGGGCGGGCGCTCGTGCGCGATGCGGACGTGTTTCTGTTCGATGAGCCGCTGTCCAATCTGGATGCGAAGCTGCGCGCCGACCTCCGGGTCGAGATCAAGCAGCTGCATCAAAAGCTTCACAACACGATGATCTACGTGACCCATGATCAGATCGAGGCGATGACCCTTGCCGACCGGATCGCGATCATGCGCGGCGGGCGCATCCTGCAACTGGCGTCGCCCAACGAGATCTACAACCGGCCCGCCAGCAAGTATGTCGCCGAGTTCATCGGGTCACCGACGATGAATTTCTTCGAGGGCGAGATCGTGTCCGGCGATGCGGTCCGCTTCATGACCGGGGAGCGCTCTTTCTCCCTGGACGGCTACGCCTTCGGGGATGCTGGCCTGAAAACCGGGCCGGCCTGGTTCGGCATTCGGCCCGAACACATGGTGGCGGGCGAGGCGGCGCAGGAGATGCCTATCCGTCTCGACGGTCAGATCGAGCTGGTGGAGCCGCTCGGCTCCGACACGCTCGTTCGCATTCTGGTGGACGGGCAACTTCTTTGGATCCGCCTCGACGGTCAGGCGGAAATCTCCCATGGCGACGCCATCACGGTCGGGTTCCATCCCGAGCGGGCCAATCTTTTCGACAAGGCAAGCGAAGATCGGCTTTGAGCCGACAGGACACGTCACTTCAGTATCTCAAGGACACATTCAATGGACGTTTCATTCCAGCTCTATTCCGCGCGCGAGTTCACGCCGTGGGAACCGGTTCTCAAGAATCTGGCAAAGCTCGGATACACCCAGGTCGAGGGCTTCGGCGGGGTCTATGAGGACCCGAAGGTCTTCCGGTCGCTTCTCGACGCCAACGGCCTCAAGATGCCCTCCGGCCACTTCTTCCCGATGGAACAGTTCGAAGACGATATCGGCAAGGTTATCGAAACCGCGGGCATCCTTGGCATGAGCCGTATCTTCGTTCCGGCCCTGCCGCCCGATCAGCGCGCGCCCGATGCCGAGCGCTGGCAGTCGGTCGGCGAGCGCCTTGAAGCGATCGGCGAGAAGATCCGCAACGCGGGTCTGCGGTTCGGCTGGCACAACCACGATTTCGAGTTCAAGGCCTGCGCCGATGGCCGTCTGCCGATGGACATCCTGCTCAAGGCGGCGCCCTCCATCGAATGGGAGGCGGATATCGCCTGGATCGTCCGCGGCGGCCAGGATCCTCTCGCATGGATCGAGAAATACAGCGATCGTCTGACCACCGCCCACGTCAAGGACATCGCGCCTGAAGGCGAGTGTGCGGACGAAGACGGCTGGGCGGATGTCGGGCAGGGCACCATGGACTGGAACGGCATCATGGCCGCGCTGAGGAAAGCCGGTGTCGACCTTTTCGTGATGGAGCACGACAAGCCGTCCGATGCGGCCCGTTTCGCCAAACGGTCGATCGAAGCCTTCCGCACCTACTGAGGACCCACCATGAGCAACACACTTGGTATCGGCATCCTCGGATGCGGCAACATTTCGGCTGCCTACATGCGGCTGGCACCCCTCTTCCGGGGCATCGAGGTCCGGGCCTGCGCCGACCTCAACGAAACGGCGGCAAAGGCACGATCCGAGGAATTCGGCCTTCGGGCCGAAACCGTCGACGGCCTGCTGGGCGCCGACGATATCGACATCATCGTCAATCTGACCGTTCCGGCAGCCCATTTCGAAGTGTCGCAGAGCGTCCTCAATGCCGGCAAGCATGTCTACTCGGAAAAACCCTTCGTGCTCGGTGTCGAGGAAGGCAAGGCGCTTGCGACCATCGCCGCTGACAAGGGCCTGAGGATCGGCTCCGCTCCCGACACTTTCCTGGGCGGCGCACATCAGCTCGCCCGTCATCTGATCGATGCGGATGCAGTCGGCAAGGTAACGTCGGGCACCTGCTTCGTGCAAAGCCCGGGCATGGAGATGTGGCATCCCAATCCGGACTTCTTCTTCCAGCGCGGTGGTGGTCCGATCCTCGATCTCGGTCCCTATTACATCTCCAACCTGGTGCAGTTGCTGGGCCCGGTGAAGCGGGTGATGGCGATGAGCTCCTCCGGCTCCGAAGAGCGCACGATCACCTCCGAACCCCGCTACGGGCAGAAGATCAAGGTTGAGACCCCGACCACGATCCATGCGGTGATGGAATTCCATTCCGGCGCGCAGATCACCTATTGCGCGAGCTGGGACGTCTGGCAGCACGGTCATTCCAACATGGAGCTCTATGGCCGCAACGGCACGCTGCATGTTCCGGATCCCAACTTCTTCGGCGGCGAGGTGCGCATGACCGAGAAGAACGGCTTCGTGAACATTTCGGAAGCCTGGCACCACCCCTTCGCGAAGTCGAACGACCGGGGACATGCGAATTACCGGACGGCGGGGCTTGCGGACATGGCCCAGGCGATCCTGGCTGATCGGCCTCACCGCTGCTCGCTGGAGTTCGCGCTCCATGTGGTCGATGTCATGACCTCGATCCTGTCGTCGGGCGAAAGTGGCAGGTTCATCGAGATCGAAACCACCTGCGAGCGGCCCGAGGCCCTGGACCCGGACGCGGCGCGGGGGCTGCTCGTGGCGTGACGACGCATTGGCGCATGACCGGCCTGTCATTCCGGAAGGCATGGGCGACAGTCACCGGAGCAAGTGGCCCATCCTTCGAGACAGCGCTACCGCGCTTCCTCAGGATGAGGGAGGTGGAAGGTGAGAAGCTGCGGCAGGGAATGACGGACATTGAGGGCATCGGTCCCGGGTAAATGGGCACAGCGTCGCGGGAAAGTCGCTTGCCCTTGCGGGTCTTGAGGAAATGAACGTAGGGGCGCAGGCCGAACCCCGGCCTCATCCTGAGGAGGGCCCAAAGGCCTGTCTCGAAGGATGGGCGGCAGACGCCGGAACAAGCGGCCCACCCTTCGAGACAGCGCGACCGCGCTTCCTCAGGATGAGGGAGTAGGGGCGGAAAGGCTGCCGCCGGGAAAGAGAGAACTGGGCGGGCAACTGTCCTAGGGATAGGGAGATTGTAGCAGAAGCTCGGGGAATAGCCTCTTGCCTTGCGGGTCTTGAGGAATTGAACGTCTTGGCGTCGGCCAAACCTCGGCCTCATCCTGAGGAGGGCCCAAAGGCCCGTCTCGAAGGATGGGCGGCAGGCGACGGAGCAAGTGGCTCCACCTTCGAGACAGCGCCTCGGCGCGCTCTCGGGACATGGCGATAACTGGATGTCTCATCCCCGGGGAGATCCGAATGGACACCAAACGCGGCTCCGCAATCCGGCGGCCTTGCGGCAAAGGAAAACCCAAGATGCGCGTCCTGACACCCAATCGGGATTTGACAATCGGGCCCGGCGGGCGCAGCAATCGGGTCTCGCCTCTCGGATCGAATCCAATGCAAATTTACTGGAGTTTTCAATGAGCTGGACCGCAGCGCCGTCGCGCTATGACACCATGAAATACCGCCGCTGCGGCAAATCCGGGCTGAAGCTGCCCGCAATCTCGCTGGGGCTCTGGCACAATTTCGGCAATGACACGCCGCACGAGACGAAGCGCGAGATCGCCCGCACCGCGTTCGACCTCGGCATCACCCATTTCGACCTCGCCAACAACTATGGTCCCGAGCCGGGCGCCGCCGAGCAGGCCTTCGGCGACCTGATGAGAACCGACTTCGCCGCCTATCGGGACGAGATGGTCATTTCCTCCAAGGCCGGCTACCTGATGTGGCCTGGTCCCTATGGGGAATGGGGCAGCCGAAAGTACCTGATTTCCTCCTGTGACCAGTCGCTGAAGCGGATGGGTCTCGACTATGTCGACATCTTCTATTCCCACCGCTTCGACCCGGACACGCCGCTTGAAGAGACCATGGGCGCACTGGACCAGATCGTGCGCTCCGGCCGGGCGCTTTATGCCGGCATCTCCTCCTACAATTCGCAGCGCACGCGGGAGGCCGTCGCGATCCTCAAGGACCTCGGAACGCCCTGCCTGATCCATCAGCCGAGCTATTCCATGATCAACCGGTGGGTCGAGGGAGACGGTCTTCTGGACACGCTGGAGGAGCTTGGTGTCGGCTCCATCGCGTTCTCGCCGCTGGCGCAGGGAATGCTGACGAACAAGTATCTGAACGGCATTCCCGAAGGCAGCCGGGCGACGCAGGGCAAGTCGCTGAAGGAGCAGTTTCTTTCCGAAGACAACCTGTCGACCATTCGCGCGCTCAACGCCATGGCCGAAAGGCGTGGCCAGACGCTGGCGCAGATGGCGATCGCCTGGGTCCTTCGCAAAGGGCGGGTGACGACGGCGCTGATCGGTGCGAGCCGCGCGGAGCAGGTGCGCGACTGCGTTCAAGCGATCGAGAACCTCGACTTCACCGATGCCGAACTTGCCGAAATCGAAGAGACGACGCGGGAAGCCGACATCAATCTGTGGGCCGCTTCGGCTGAGCGGAAGGGCCCGTCGCGCAACTAGGGTGTGAACCCGCGAGACCGAATAACCAATCTGAGGAGAGTGTCATGGCCGGCTTGATCAAGGGACCAGCGATTTTCCTGGCGCAATTCGGGGGCGACGAAGCCCCCTTCAATTCGCTGCCCGCCATCGCGAAGTGGGCAGCGGATCTCGGCTACAAGGGGATCCAGATCCCGACCTTCGACAGTCGCCTGTTCGACCTCGACAAGGCCGCCGAGAGCGAGACCTATTGCGACGAGGTCAAGGGCATCTGTGCGGATGCGGGCGTCGAGATCACCGAGCTCTCGACCCATCTGCAGGGTCAGCTCGTCGCCGTTCATCCGGCCTACGACCTCGCCTTTGACGGCTTCGCGCCGGAAAAGGTTCACGGCAACCCGAAAGCACGGCAGGAATGGGCCGTGGACCAGGTGAAAAAGGCCGCGGTCGCCAGCCGGAAACTCGGTCTGGATGCGTCGGTGAGCTTCACCGGGTCGCTCGCCTTCCCCTATCTCTATCCGTGGCCGCAGCGGCCGGCTGGGCTGATCGAGGAGGCCTTCAGGGAACTCGCGGCGCGCTGGAAGCCGATCCTCGACGTCTATGACGAGAACGGCGTCGATGTCGGCTACGAGATCCACCCGGGCGAGGACGTCTTTGACGGTGCAACCTTCGAGATGTTCCTGGAGGCGCTCGGTGGCCACAGTCGATGCCAGATCAACTACGACCCCTCGCATTTCCTGCTGCAGCAGCTCGACTACCTGGCCTTCATCGACATCTATCACGAGCGCATCTGCGCCTATCATGTGAAGGATGCCGAGTTCAATCCGGACGGCCGACAGGGGGTTTATTCCGGTTACCAGGGCTGGGTGAACCGGGCCGGCCGGTTCCGCTCGCTGGGCGATGGTCACGTGGATTTTTCCGGCATCTTCTCCAAGCTCGCCCAATATGGCTACGACAGCTGGGCGGTGCTGGAATGGGAATGCTGCCTGAAGTCCCCCCAGCAGGGCGCAGCTGAAGGCGCCCCCTTCATCGCCAGCCACATCATCGAGGTGACCGACAAGGCCTTCGACGATTTTGCCGGCGGCGAGACCGATCAGGATCAGATCCGGCAGATGCTGGGGATCTGATCCGATCAAGGCGCAAGGCCAAACGCAAACCAGGCGCAGGGCGCAAGCGCCCTCGCCTCAAAGCGGGTGGATCGGAAAGAAAAACTGGATCGCCACCACGGATGCCAGGCCGACGATGATGTTCATCGGAACACCGATCTTCAGGAAATCGACGAAGGCGTAGTTGCCGGCGCCATAGACCAGCGTGTTGGTCTGGTAGCCGATCGGGGTCGCGAAGCTGGCGCTGGCGGAGAACATCACCGCCACGACGAAGGGACGCGGGTCCACGCCAAGCTGGGTCGCCAGCGATATGACAATCGGCGTGAAGATGACCGCCACCGCATTGTTGGTGACGACTTCGGTCAGGAACGATCCCAGGAAATAGACCGCCAGAAGCAGAACGAACGGGTGCAGCTCCGCCAGCCAGGGTGTCAGCGCCTCGACGACCAGTTCCACCGCGCCCGTGTTCTCCAGCCCCGCGCCGACGATCAGCATGGCGAAGATCAGCACGAGAATGGAGCCGTCGATCGACTGCCAGGCCTCGTCGTTCTCGATACAGTGCAGAAGCAGGATCGCGGCAACGCCGATCATGGCCAGCAGCCCGATCGGCATGACGTTGAACGCGGCCAGTCCAACGATGCCGACAAGGGTCAGGATTGCAATCGGCGCCTGCCGGCGACGGAAGGCGCGTCCGCCGGGCGAAGTAATCGAGACGAGGTCGCCCGAGCGGGCAAGTTCCTCAAAGCCTTCCACCGTGCCTTCCAGAAGCAGCTTGTCGGCCGGGCGCAGGCGCACGCTCGACAGGTCGGCGCCGGGAACGACGTGGCGGGGACGAAACGCCCCAAGCACACGCATTCCGGCCCGCCGGCCCAGCGCAAGATCGGAAATCGGCAAACCGGAACTGCGGCGCGACGGGGTCACGACAGCCTCGGCGACGCTGACCTGCGCTTCCGGATCCAGCTCGACGCTTCGGCGCATGCCGACGCGCATGCCGGGTTGCTCGGCGAAGGTCAGGAGTTCCGACGTCGTTGTCGTCAGGATGATGGCATCGCCCTTTTGCAGCACCATGTCCGGCAGATCCGACCGCTCGATCCGCTGGCCTCGCCGAATGCCTGTCACGCGGATGCCCGGTCGCTGGAAATCTGCGATATCCGCGAGCCGTGAGCCGATCTGCCTGTAATCGGACAGGATCGTGATTTCGGACAGGAAGACGGTTTCCGCCGGCCCGGCCACACCTTCGCTTGAGGCCCGCGAGGGCAGCAGGAGCGGGCCGAGCAGCAGCATTGCGCCGGCGCCGACAAGGGCAACGCATATGCCGACTGGCGCGATGGCGAAGATCGAGAACCCGTCGAGACCGTTGTCGCGGGCCACACCATCCACCAGAAGATTGGTGGACGTGCCGATGAGGGTGCAGGTGCCGCCCAGGATCGCGGCATAGGAAAGCGGAATGAGCAGCCGGGTCGGTGCAAGGCCGAGGTTGGTCGCCAGGCGGATGACCACCGGGATCAGCACCAGAACCACAGGCGTGTTGTTCATGAAAGCCGAGGCGCCGATGGTGGCGATGATGAACACCCCGATGGACAGCAGCGGCCGCGATTTCGCCCGCCCGATCACCAGATTGGCGAGCGCGTCCAGCACCCCGGTCCGCACAAGCGCGCCGGAGACGATGAACATCGCGGCGATCGTGATGGGAGCCGGGTTGGAGAAGACTGCCAGGACCTTGTCCTGTGGCACCAGACCCAGCGCGATGAAGAGCGCAGCGGCACCGGTGGCGGTGACTTCGGGAGGATATTTCTCGATCGCGAAAGAGACGAAAAGAAGCGCGAGAATGACGAGAGCGACAACCGGTTCACTCAGACCGAGGAAACCGCTCACTTGAAAGCTGCCATGTGGCGACAACCGATCATTTGATATTTTCCGATGATGTACAGGATCTCAAACGCGGCGCTGCAGGTTTGGTTCCCCCAACCTGCGCGCGCGTTATCTTCGTGCGACATCGCCTTCAGTCCGGATCAAAGGTCCAGTGCCAGGGTTCGTTCGGCTGCTTGAGTGGACCGGAAAAATGCGCCGCGCCACGCATCGCGTTCGCGAGCCTGCCGGCCCACCCGGTGTTGATCCATCTTTCGGCATTCGTTGCGGTGACGATGTTGGGGCCGCCCTCCTTCCGGACCACGAAATCGATCGCAAGTCCGGTGCCATGGGCAGAGAGGCCGGGTGCTGCCACCATCAGCTTGGGTTTGGGCCAAGATTTCCTGTTCAGGAAGTCATAGAACGCCCGGATCGAGGCGCCCTCGCCTTCCCGGCATTTGGGCGTCGGGGCTTCCAGCATGGCGTCGAGAGAGAGATAGATCGGCTTTCGCACCTCCTTCTCCATGGCCTCGTAGTATTTTTCGGAGTTCAGCCTTACCGACTTGTTCTTGTTCCAGTTCCCTATCTGTTCGGGAAGCGGCCTGTGCTTGCTGCCTGCGATCAGCCAGTAGCCCGGATTGCTGGCTTTGAACTTATTCTGGATCGCACGGATCTCCCGTTTGCGAAGCTTGAAATCCTCCGTCTTCCGCCATTCCTTGTATTCATCCTTGGTGTAGGCCCAGCGGTCGTCGACCCAATTGGCACCGCGCTTGTCCAGCAACCTGATATAACGGTGCAGGCAGTAGAGCCTCCTTTCGAGATTGGGAATCTGTTTCAGAACATCGCTCATGCGCTGGTCGTTCAGGTAGGCCGGAACGGCCCTGACGTGCTGCTCGATCTTTTCTCTGTCTTCCATTGGGTCACCTGCCTCGCGTAAAACTAACCTTACGTTAGTCAAACGCTATTGCAGTGCAAAAAACGCCGATGTGCTTCAGGTCACACAACGTCAGAATGTCGATCCGTCAAGAGAACGCAGGCGTTGTGTCCTGTGCGGCAGAGCGGCCTATTTCACCGTCGCGGCGATCTTGCCTGTCCTTTCGGGCGCGCCGTGGGTTTTCGGAATCGCGTCCCTGAAAACCTGGATGAGTTCCATGTCCTGTTCATCGCCATCGCTGACCGGCATCAAGGCAATATCGGTGTAGGATTTGCGGGTCTCGTCCGCCAGCACCCGCTTGAGAGCCGGACGGAATTTCAGGAAGAGCCGCGCCCAGGCGATGCCCACCGACACGGCCTCGACCGCGCGCTTCGGATAGAACACCAGCGGATGTTCCAGCTTCATGCCGAAGCGGCGCTGGGTGCGGTGCTTGCGCCGGACGATGCCGCATTCCAGCGGGTGGACTTTCTCGATCAGGATCGCACCTAGAAAATGCACCATGGAGGAATAAAGCGCCTTCGTCCTTGCCCCACGCGCCGCATCTCGCCGCAGGACCGTTTCCACGTGCTCGGGCGTATAGAACTGCTTCCAGCTGTCCAGATAGACCTTGTCCCAGTCGGCGTCGCTCATGTCCGGATGGTGCGTGACCCGGTGGTTGAGGTCATACCTGTTGAAGTCCGGATCCATCCAGACACCTTTCGAGGCCAGCACCTTGTGGTCCTCGGAGCCGGGTAGAGGCGTCAGGAAGAAGAACTCGATCAGATCGAGCGGCAGTTCCTTCTTGATGATCTCGATGTTGCGCCGGATCTTCTCCGGCGTGTCCCCGGGAAAGCCGAGGATGTAGCCGGCGTAGGTGATGACGCCGGCATCCTTCCAGGCCTGCAGCATCTTGCGGTATTCCCAGATCTTGTTCTGGCGCTTCTTCGCGCCGGCAAGGGCATCCGGGTCGATGTTTTCAAGGCCGATGAAAACGCGGGCGCAGCCGGCACGGGCCGCCTTTTCGATGAATCCCGGCAGCCGATAGCAGAGCGTGTCCACCTGCAGCGTCAGCTTGAACTTCAGCCCCTCCTCCTCGCGCAGCTGGATCAGCCGGTCGAGAATGACCTCCCAGTTCCTGTTGCGGGCGAAATCGTCGTCGGAGATGAAGAAGCGATGGATGTTCTGCGCCGCGTTGGCGCGGATGATCGCCTCGACGTCATCGGCCGAGCGGAAGCGCGACTTGCGCCCCTGCACGTTGATGATGGTGCAGAAGGAGCACTGGAACGGGCAGCCGCGGCCGGCATCGAAGCTCGTATAGGCGCCCGCCATCTTGCGCACGGCATCGGCCGGCAGGATCGGATGAACCGCGCCTTCCAGCCCGGGCAGATCGGTCATGAAATTGTAGAGCGGCTTCAGATCGCCCGTGAAGGCGTCCTTCAGCAGCGCCTCCATCCGCCCCTCGGCCTCGCCGGCATAGATGGAGAGGCCGATCTCCTGCGCGGCAAGGATCTCCGGCGGAAGCTCCGGCAACATCGCGATGCTGCCGGCGGCGTGAAACCCGCCGGCGACCACCGGAACGCCGGCGGCGATGAATTCCCGTGCAAGATCGACCGCCCGGGGAAACTGGTTGGTCTGCACACCCACCAGCCCGACAAGGCACCCTTCCGCCTGTTTCAGCGACCGGGCAAGCCTGCCGACATCCACCCGGGTGTTGGTCTCGTCGATGACCTCGATTTCGATCTCGACATCCTCGCCCAGCACCCTGCGGTCGGCGCAGTCGCGCACGAGACCATAGACGGAGGCCAGTGAGTTGGACGGGATCGGCGCCCGCATCCACTGAATGACGTAGCCCTCATCGTCATAATGCGACGGCTTGATCAGGAGAACCGCAAAGCGTTTCGACATGACACCCAACCTCCGGTCCGCCGCGTGCATCATCCGGCCGACAATTGCGCTGGTTGAACATAGTCAGGCAAGCCGGGTCTTGCCGCAAGGGAAACCTTCAACCGGGATCACTTGGCGAAGCGCCCCGGCGTTGGTAGCCGTCACGTTGACATTCAGCGTGCCGTTGTTCACGCCGGCTGCCTCGACCGAGACCACTCCGCCGTTGTTGGTCACGGAGTTCAATGTTCTTGAAGCACCGAAGACGGCGGTCTGACCATTGTTGACGACAATCGATTGTGCCCATGCCGGGTTTGTCTGAGCTGAGGAAACGACAAGGCTGCCTGTCAGGGCCGTCGCCAGGGGCAGCGCATTGCGGCGCTTGATGCGCGAAGGACCGCGATGGGCCTGCCTAAAAAAACAAGGTACGAGTAACAGATGCATTGAGTGTCCAGGGCACAAATTGTGTCATGGCCCGTCTTTTGACCTCGGAGCGAAGGAATCAGTATCCCCTGATTAGGGGTTATTGTTTGAAATCAATCCCTTGCCAAGCCAGAGCGCCATCAGCGCCGATCGGCTGGACACGCCGTATTTGCGGAAGATCCGCTTCACGTGGTCGTGGGTGGTGTGGGGGCTCTGGTTGTTCTGTTCGGCGATCTGTTTTTCCGGCAGGCCAAGCAGCAGACCTTGCAGAACCAGTTGCTCGACCGGGGTCAGCGGCGCGGTTGCCACGCCAACGCCTTCGCCCAGCATCTGGTGCTTGAAGAACCAGCGAATGCCGCGCAGCGCGTGGGAGACGATTTCCTGATCGTCCGCAGTGAATGGCTTTCTGGCGAAGCTGCGATGAAAGCCGATCTGGATTTCCGCATCCTCGTTGATCGGGATGCCGGCCCAAAGGGAATCCTGCCGGTCGAGCGCCTTGTAGTAGTTCTTGTAGGAAGGCCCTTCGAACCACTCGGGCGTGGCCAGTTCCTTCAGGCTGAGGACCCGGAACGTCCCGGCCAGCTCCACGTTGCGCGTGGTGGTGATGTCCGGTTTGCCCTTGTCCATTTCCTGGAAAGCAGCGTCAATCGCCGCACTGGTGTGGTCGCACGGGTTCAGGGTAAAAAGCGTGCGCGGACGCCAGCCCTTCATCGGATCGCGCGACTGGGACGAGGTCAAGCGCACGCAGCCGATCCAATCCGCGTTCTGCGCGTCAATCAGGCCGCAGACCGTCTCAAGCAGGAGCCGGCGGGAGGCATGGATATCCCCGACGTCGTAGTCGGCCAGATTGTCCCAAATCAGGTAAATGCGTTCGAGCGACGTTGGTGTAATCGGCATGAGGTTTCCAGGCGGGACAGATCAGGCGAGTTGGATCATGTCTGGATACCCTCCAACACGGCCAATAAAAAGGGCCGCCTGGATCCTTCCCGGGGTTTTCAATCGGAAAGCGCGCTCTCCGCGTTAATCCAGTTGTTTCATCTATTTAGGATTTTTCCGAGAGCGCCTCTTTACAGCCCTGAGTACCGCACGGATTTGGTCAGTCCAACCTCGGCCTGCCGCTGATAAGACCAACCGCTTTCGAATACTGCGCCTGGAGTTGCGATGTCCGAAATGGCCGCGCGAAAGAGCCATTGAATCAACAGGTGTTCAATGACGGCAATGGCCGGATGGCGAAGCCAGCGCAGCCAATCGGACACGGGATGCTGTGGCGCCGCCGCAAGCCTGTTTAGAGCCCAAGTTACCGAATTGCGGCAAGACAGCGAATGTCGACATTTGCTCGATCAGGCCTCTGCCATTTTTCTGGCGATAAAGTCTATCCTTGAGCGGACGGCCGCACATCTATCGCGCTTTAACGCCTCTAAGATTTCAGCCATCTTCGGGGTTAATTCTTCTCGATTTAAAATCAAGAAATTCGCCGCAATTCTCCGAACCGTGGAAGATTTGTCCTGCGCAGCAGCTTCCAGAATATCAATCGTCTCGAATTCGATCTCCACTTTACGTTCCGCAAATTCCGCAACACGCCGACTGACGCCATAGACCTTATTCACCCATTCTCGGCGATACCCGACAAACCACCGAGCACGCTTCATGAGAAGCGCCTCAATAGCAATTGCTCTCACGGTCGGCAGCTTCGCGTCTAAGGCTAACTGCTCAATGCTGCTATCAAAGTCAGCCCGTTGCAAAATGAGCCTAAGACTTTGACCAACTTCGCCGCTGCGAGGCATAAGAAATTGCTCTCTCAACTTGTTTAGAACATCTGGCCGGTAGATGGTATCTTTCACAATCGAAAGCCCTTCGTCGTCCCATCTGTGCAGGCAAGTCGTTTGTGGGAGAAGAAAGAACGCGCTTTCACAAATGGCCTCCGCACCCGCGGTCACAAGAGACTTTCTCGCATAACTCATGGACGCGGCGCGGACATTAGCAACCCAGTCATTCAAACGATAAACCACAGCCGCGACTTCGAACGGGCAATTCGGCGAGGTCGTTAAGGCTTCCATAGCAGCCTGTCGCACGTATCCACTTTCATGAAACATAAGCAGCCAGCCCAGATCTGGGTGATCTTGCAGCGCAGTGTCCGGACTTTTACGTTTGATACCAAACGACCGCAAAAGGCCTGAGCCAATCCCAACTGGTTCTCTGTGACCGTAGCCTATGTTCATCTGAGCAATTTCTCTCATCTCAGATGCACCACGCGGCACGGATTCTGCAGGTATGCCGCGCAATGAGTTTCTGAACGCTGACACAAGCTCAGCCGTTACGGCCTTTCTCTGAAAGGCTACCCCTAGGTCGCGAGCGGCCCTCTGCACATCTTCGGACAGAACCGAACTCTTGCGATAGGTGAAAAGATCAGGGTACTCACGAACCTTTGGCATTTTTTCTTTCTAACGGCGAACGCACATAACGAGCATGTGCGAGATAGCCTACGCTTTGGTAACTCCTAAGAGCGGGCATTGGCAGAAACTGTCTAGATGGCGGTTTCGTCTCGCGCTGCCGACCTTGCCGAATTACCTGGTTGAGCAGTTGCAGCGAATGTCTCCTGCAACTGGCCGCACCACAGCGAAGTGGAACCAGGCGAACGACAGCTCCGGGCCGGTGTTGCCACCGGCCCTTTCATCATATCTCTACGCCTTCAGAGATCGTTAGCGCGTCTTCGAGTTCCACGCCGAGGTATCGGACGGTGCTGTCCATCTTCGTGTGGCCGAGAAGAAGCTGAACCGCTCGAAGGTTACCGGTTGGACCTGTCGCGGTTTTGTGCCGCCCCAAGTGCTCGTTTAGGCCACCTTTCGTTCGAAAGCGACCGGGCTTTTCCAGCCCAGTGCTGAGTGGCGGCGACGTGGATTGTAGAAGCCGTTGATGTATT
>VIRH01000044.1 GCA_008107755.1 Rhodobacterales bacterium | reverse complement strand
GACCCGTGTTGGCCTTCATTGTCCAGCACAAGGCGAACCGCCCGCTCGCGTACTTCAGGGGAAAACTTGTTCGTCGTTTTGCTCATCGTGCTCCATCCTACTCAGGAGTTGGAGCCTCCGGCAAACCCGGCGCGGTTCAGCCGCCCAAGTGGCGCGTCGATAAAGAATGGTATATTTTATTTCAATGTGAGCGATACTTGAAGTGCGACTTCTGCGGATTGCAAGGGTAGGGGGCGTTGACTCATTGCGCCAGCATCTTCTCCCTGAAGACTTCGGCCGGCGTCTTCCAACCAAGGCATTTCCGGGGCGTCGCATTGAGCCGGTCACAGATCCCTTTCAACTCAAGATCGGTGCCCCGGCTCATATTGAGTTTGCGGGGAAGCCATCGTCGGGCACGCCGGTTGGTGTTTTCCACGGTGCCTTTCTGCCAGGGAGCAGATGGATCACAGAACCAGGTTTGTGTACCGATTTCCGCTTGAAGATGCGGCCAGGCCACAAACTCGGTTCCTCGATCGAACGTGATGGATTTTCGGGAACGGATTGGCAGGTGGCGGATCGCATCGATGACCTTGCCGAGCACCAAATGTGATCTTCTGTTGTCATTCTTCAAAAGCAAGGTGAACCGGGTGACGCGTTCCACCAGGGACGTAACGTTGCCAGAACCAAAGTGCTGTTTGAACAGCATTAAATCGCCTTCCCAGTGCCCGAACTCCTGCCGATGTGCCACGGCATCTGGCCGGAACAAGATGCTGACGTCACGATGAAATTTGGGTGGCAGGCGCTTTCTCGCTCGTCTGGGCTTTCGAGACTTTCGATGTGTCGGCAAGTACCACCACAGCTCCTGGGCCAGGCCTTCCTTCGAATAGATATAACGGTAGATCGTTTCCTGGCAGACCCGGTTGGAGGCGCCTTCGTATCTCATGCGTTCGGCAATCTGTTCCGGCGTCCAGCCATCCTTGATGCGATCGGTCACAAGATGACGCAGATCCGAATGCTTGATCAGTTTTCGTTTTCGTGACCGACGCGTGGCGCATTCCTGGTGGGCCGCCACAGCAAAATAGCCGACGATGTCCGGCAACTGTTCATCTTGAAAATGGTTGCGTTTCAATTCTCGAAAAATCGTTGATCGGTGCCGCCCAAGGATCTTCGCCATTCGGCAAGGTGACACTTTCGCCTGGCGCCAGCGTTCAATCTTGCGGCGCTCCTCCAGCGTCAGGTGGCTGTATTTTGATCCCATGACACAATCCTCCTGTTTGGTAACCTATTGGTTTCAAACAGAAGTCGCACTTGGGAATAGCGCGCACCCTGCTATAAACTATTTTCTGATAATTTACGTTATGGAACAAAAATAAGCCGCCGGTATCCGTATTCGGCTGGGATACCAAAGGTAGAAAATCTTGAAGCGGTTCGTCGGCACGCGTAAGCATCTGGACGGGCGACGCGAGTGTTGCCGGCGAACCGCCGTGACGGTCAAGCGGGCCGCCAGGCGGCGCCACTGTGTCTGCCGGATTTCAAGCGTTGACGCCCTTCATGCCTTCGGCGGTGTAGCGCTCTCCGGAAACTGGCAGGTTGGACAGAGCCTTTTCGAGACCGCTCTGCTCCGTTTCGGTGAGCGCGATCGACGCCGCCGCGGCGTTTTCTTCGAGATACTTGATCCGCTTCGTTCCCGGGATCGGAACGATGTCATCGCCCTTGGCCAACAACCATGCCAATGCCACTTGTGCGGGCGTGCATCCTTTCTGGGCTGCGATATCGCGCACGACGTCGACCAGGGCTCCGTTGGCTGCGGCATTGTCCGGCGCAAAGCGCGGCAGGCTCGCGCGGAAGTCACCATCCTCAAACTGTGATCCGGCCTGAAAGCGACCGGTCAGAAACCCGCGCCCGAGCGGAGAATACGGGACGAAGCCGATACCCAGCTCACGACACGTCGGCAAGACTTCGGCTTCCACATCGCGGGTCCAGAGCGAGTATTCGGTCTGGACCGCCGTCACGGGATGAACGGCGTGCGCGCGGCGCAGCGTTTCGGCGCTGACTTCGCAAAGTCCGATATGACCGATCTTGCCCTCGTCTTTCAGTGCGGCCAGCCCCTCCATGGTTTCTTCTATTGGGTGTTCGCGGTTGATGCGATGGACATAGTAGAGATCGATCCGGTCGACCCCGAGCCGCTTGAGCGAGCTTTCGCAGGCGCTGCGCATGTACGCGATGCTGTTGTCTAAGCTGCGGGTATATTCGCCAGGCTTGCGCACGATGCCGAACTTGGTCGCGATCTTCACGTCCGCACCGCTGTCGGCAAGAAAGCGCCCGACCAACTCTTCATTATGATGGGGGCCATAGGTGTCAGCGGTATCAAGAAAGTCGATCCCCAGGTCGACCGCGCGGCGCAGGACTGCCAGCGACTCCGCGTCGTCTCGCGGGCCATAGAACTCACTCATCCCCATACATCCCAGACCGATGGCGGATACCGAAAGGTCAGGGCCAAGCATTCGTCGCTGCATTGTTTTGCTCCTTGTTTGTTCCGGCCAGAAGCGGTCTTCGACTTCATGAGAAAACCGCCTGCGCGGCGTCATGGCTGTTGATCGCGCGTGGAAACCGGGCATGGACCGCCGTCTGCATGACGAGCTCCGTGCCGCCGACATGCGGCCGGCACGTGCCATTGATTTGCAATGCGCTGGCTTCATGCCACCAGCCTTGTGATAAATCCAATTCATTATTAGTATCGCGGCCATGAAGCCCGTTCATCTCGCCAGCGTCGATCTCAACCTGCTTGTCGTTTTCGACGCTCTTGTCGCCGAAGGCCACGCCACGCGCGCGGCCGAGCGCATCGGTCTGACACAACCTGCCGTGAGCCACGCCCTCAACCGTCTTCGGGCGCTGTTCGGCGACCCGCTGTTTGTCAGATCGCCGCGCGGCATGGTGCCCACGCCGCTGGCGCAGGATATCGCGCCGAGCGTTCGGTCCATTCTTGAACAGGTTGAAGGTGTGTTGCTCGGCGGACGCACCTTCGACCCATCGCAGAGCACTCGGCAATTCGTGCTCGGCCTCTCGGACTATGCGGCCTTTGTTCTTCTGCCCCGCCTGACGGCGCGTCTCGACCACGAAGCGCCTGGCGTTTCTCTCGTGGTGCGCAACACAAGTCACAGCATTGGTCTGCCCATGCTGGAAAATGGCGACGTTGAGTTGATCGCGGGGAATTTCCCCGACCCACCGTCGCATATGCGGGAAGAACTGCTTTACGAGGAAGATTTCGTCTGCGCTGTCCGTGGCGATCATTCCAGCCTAGAAGGGACGATTGATCTCGACCGCTACCTGTCGCTTCGACATCTGCAGGTTTCGACGAAAGGCAATCCAAGCGGCTACGTCGATGCCGTCCTTGCCGAAAAAGGGCTGAAACGCACTGTCGCGGTAACGGTCGGCCATTTCCTCATGGCGCCGATGCTAACGGATGCCTCTGATCTTGTGGCGACAGAGCCGCGCCGGTTGTTTGCACCATTGGCTGACCGGCTTCCGCTCAGGCTCTTCCCGCCGCCGCTCGAGATTCCGCCATTTCAGGTGGTACAGACCTGGCATGCGCGACATGATGCCGATCCGGGACATCAATGGTTGCGACGAGTGTTGCTGGAGGTCGGGCAATGGGCCTGACCCCGACATGCGCTTCGCCAGCTCCATTACAGGTTCCGTCCGGTCTCTGCCTGCTCCGCCAGGTCAGACCCCGTCTTGCGAGGTCACACAGCACGCCAGGAACCTCGTTTCCGGGAAAATGCAGAACGGTCGGCGAAGGTCGCCCCAAGCCATTTAGCCAAGTTTTCCAGGCCGTTGCGACCCGGATCTCAATAACAGTTTCAAATTTTTCTTTGCCGAGAGGATTTGAAATGCAGATGGAACTGACTGCTGTTCATGAGACTTATAAATAGAGAGACCAGAAAAAACAGTCCTTCTGGATAAAGGTGGAATTGTCGCAAGACACCTTGTTCGTACGAAACCGCAAAATTCATCACTTGCAGCAGCAGGCAGAGAAGAAAAACCTGATAAAGGTTTTTGGAGATCGCGCCAACAAACGCATAGACAGCCAATCCGATCGCCAGACCGGCAATCAGAGATAGATAGAAAACAAGCACCGTTCGCGCGATCCTCAGTGTCGGGCCATGTCTCCATGGTCACTTCAGACTTCCTGGAAAATTGAACCAGGCTTCACACGCAGGAGTTAAGGGTATTAAACCTGCGTCGACCTTTCCGGGGCCCGAATAGCAACGAAACAGAAAAGAATTCGTTCACGGCAGGACACCGCCATAAAGCTCGTCCCGTTCGGGCTCACCCGCACCTTGCGGCGGCAACACAATCGGGATCTCAATCAGGTCTGATGCGTACCCTGGGCCATTTCGCGACATGAGCGCGGGGCCTCTCTTGGCCAAACCGTACAGGAATTCCCGAAGGTGCAAGCTGCCCTGCCCCGACCTGTCGGGCATCGCGCGTTTCGCCTTGGATCCACACCTTTGCAGTTGTTGTGGCCGCGTCTGGCTATCCTGTTCACGGTTCAGGCGATAAACCTGACCGGCGATTCGATACGCGATCTTCTTTCCAGGGAATACCTCCAACCGTGACCTCTTCCGACAATCCGTCTCTCGGTATCACTCTCCGCCTTCTCTCCGGTTTTCTGTTTGCGGCCATGGTTGTCTGCGTGAAAGAGTTGAGTGCCGACGTCCCCCTCGGCGAGATCGTCTTCTTCCGCTCGTTATTCGCTCTGATCCCGCTGATTGCCTTCCTCTGTCTGACTTCGGAATTTCCGCAAGGCCTGAGAACCAGGCGCCCACTGGGCCATCTTGTTCGATCGGGATGTGGGGCGGCGGCGATGTTCGCTTCCTTCGCCTCCATCGCCCGTCTGCCGGTCGCCGAGGCCAGCCTGATCGCCCATATGACCCCGGTGTTCACGGCTATCGCCGGGGCCGCAATCCTCTCCGAGCGCCTGTCCGTCTGGCGGATCGGCGGCATTGCCCTGGGTGTCGCCGGCGTCGCCGCCCTCGTCTGGCCCGAGCTCGGAGGGACCACGACGGACATGCGCCAGATCGCGGGCTACGGCTTCGGTCTCCTGATGGCCATACTGACCTCGCTGGCGCTCATCATGATACGCTCGCTCAACCGCACCGAAAGCCCTGGCGCGATCGCTTTCTATTTCGTCGTCGTGTCCATGATCGGCGGGATCCTCACACTGCCTTTCGGATGGGTGATGCCCGAAGGAAAAATGCTCGTTTTTCTTTGCCTGGCCGGCCTCTTCGGCGGCGCTGCCCATATCGCCATGACGTTTGCCTTCCGTTTTGCCGAAGCCTCACGCCTGGCACCGTTTGAATATGTCGCACTGATCTGGCCGGTCCTCGCCGACCTCTTGATCTTTCATCTTCCGCTGGCCCCGTCGTTCATCTGGGCCCTGCCCCTGGTGCTCGGTGGCGCCGCCATGGCCGCCCTCGAGCGGACCCGCCCGAGAAAGGTCCCCGCATAATCTCCAATTTCGACCTCAAGGAAGAGGGTTGCGCATTTTCGGGGACCGCCGAAGGAGGATTGTCAGGATGGGAGAAGATCCCGGCGCGTTCCTGCTGCAGGGGCTCAGCTATCTCCAGAACGGTACAGAAAGCGCGCGAGGCGCCGTCTGGCGGCCGACGAGCCCGGCAACGGCCAGGAGTGCAAGGACGTAAGGCAGCATGATCAGCAGGGCATTTGGCAACTGGATGCCCATGGCGGGCAGCTGAAACTGCAATGCGGTCGCCGCACCAAACAGCAGGCACGCGCCCATTACACGCCCGATGCGCCAATTGCCGAAGATGACGGCAACGATGGCGAGATATCCTGCGCCCCGCGTCATTCCCTCGGTGAACGTATGGATATCAACGATAGAGAGGAAAGCTCCTCCAAGAGCTGCCATTGCGCCGGTGAAGAACACCGCTCCGTGGCGGATTGCCATCACGGGCGTTCCGGAAATCGCGGTGACATGAGGGTTGTCGCCCGCTGCCTTCAGCATGATGCCAAGGCCCGTTCGGGAGACGACGAACGCGATGAGAGCCACCATCAAAATTGCAAAATACAGCAGCCCGGCCTGGTAAAAGACGGTTCCCACAAGGGGCAAATCGCCGAGGATTGGCGGAGAGATCGGATCGAAGCCAGCGATCATCTCGCGCGAACGAGACCCGAAGATCTCGCGATAGCCGAGTGTCGTCAGCCCCAGAACGAGGATATTGATGCCAAGGCCCGTGACAACCTGATTGGCTCTCAAGGTGTTCGTCAGGACGCTTTGCAGAAGGGCGATCGGGAGGACCGCCACCAGCGCTCCGGCGAGTCCCAAATAGGGCGAGCCGGTAAATGCCGTCGCAACAGCACCGCCAAAGGCGCCCATCAGCATCATGCCCTCTAGGCTCATATTGACGATGCCGGCACGCTCGCTGACATATTCCCCGCTGGCCGCCAGCAAAAGCGGGGCGGACAGGCGTATGGTCGATGCCACGAACACCATGAACAGTTCCAGGGTCATCGCGTTGCGCTCCTGTCCAGATAATAGGCCGCGCCGGCAATCATGACGACGATGAGACCCTGCATGATGCCGACAAGCGCGGAAGGAACTCCGGCCGCCATCTCCATCGAGATACCGCCCGAGCGCATGAATCCGAAAAGGAGCGCCCCTGCAATCACGCCCGTAACCGAGCCGCGCGCCAGCAAGCCGACCACCAGGCCATCGAAGCCGTAACCGGATGAGAACCCGGATTTGAGTGAATATTGTTCGCCCTGCAGCATCAGCGCACCTGCCAGACCACCAAGCAGTCCGGCGAAGACCAGCGCCCCTACCAATAGCTTGTTGACCGGCATGCCGGCGCGTGCGGCGGCGACGGGATTAAGCCCCGTTGCCTTCAGTCGGAATCCAAAGATCGACCGCCCGAGCATGATCGCGACAAAAATCGCAATGACGATCGTGATGGGCAGTCCCCAGGTTACCGGCGACGCATAAGAACCGGTCAGGAGCGGTACCTGTGTGGGCGCAGGGATCGGCAGGGATTCAGGCAGAGTGGCCGAATTCGTCATCGGCTGTCGCAACAGGTTTTCCGACTGCACCGACCAATACACCAGCCAGGTTGCAATGAAGGACAACAGCAGTGTGGATATGACTTCGTTGGTTCCCGCCCGGACTTTCAGGACACCGGCTATTCCCGCCCAGAGCCCACCGGCAACTGCGCCCCCCAGAAGCGGCAGGATGAATGCGAGCCCTGCCGGCAACTCGTCCATACCCGGCACAAGGCACAAGGCGGTGGCGATCATGCCGCCCACGGCGATCTGTCCCTCGCCGCCGACGTTGGTCAGCCCGGCTCGCTGGGCAATAATGAAACCGATGCCAACCAGACCGAGCGCGACGGCTCGATTGAGGGAAGCGGAGATCGCATAGGGCGATCCCAGAGCCCCGCGCATGAAGGCACCCACGGCGTCGCCGAGCGGCACCCCCATGGCAATGATCGCGATCAGCCCGATGGTGAAGGCAGCCAGAACCGCAGCCAAAGGCACGGCCAGCCTCGCAAGAACGCCGTTGAACCCGGCAAGGCGTTTGTCCGAAAACATATATGCAGAGATACTCATTGTGTCGCGGTCCCCGACATCAAACTGCCGATGGCGGCACGGTTGTCGTAAGAGGCCATGCGTGTCCCGACGATCGACCCGCGATAGATCACGGAGATGCGGTCGGCGACGGCAAGCAGTTCGTCGAGCTCAGAGGAAATCAGCAACACCCCGATGCCCTTGTCCGCCGCCTCGCGAATTGACCGGTAAACAGCTTCGATGGCACCGATATCAAGCCCCCGTGTGGGATTCATCGCCAGCAAGAACCTAAGGTTCGGCGTCATCAGTTCCCGGGCCAGCACGGCTTTTTGCTGGTTGCCACCCGACAGACTGGAGAAAGGCGCGGCCGGCCCCTGAGCGCGCACATCAAACTGCTTCATGAGCGAGGTTGCACCTTCAGTCTGACGCTTCCGATCGATAAGGCCCCAGCGCGTCAGGCTTTTTGTCTGGTTGAGATAGAGATTGTCGGCGAGGGTCATCGCGTTGACGGCGCCAACCTTATGCCGGTCCTCGGGGATTATGCCCGCACCGGCCGCCGTGATCGCGCGGGGTTTTGCATGGGTAAGCTCCTTGCCACCGACGAACCAGCGGCCTTCGGACGGATGGTCCAGCCCGGCAAGGATTGAGCCCAGTTCGCTCTGGCCGTTGCCCTCGACGCCCGCCAGCCCGATGATTTCACCCTGATCGACGGTCAGTGTGACCTTGTCGAGACGTCTTGCCCCCGTCTGATCGAAAAATGACAGACCATCAATCTGCAGGGCTTCGCGGACCATTCTGGACCGCGCGTGCGGTGCTCGTGGTGGCAGTGAGGCAACACCAAACGCACCGCCGGTTCCCGAGCGCCCGATCATGGCGGTGGTAAGGTCGTTCATGTCTTCGGCGGGACGCGTGGACCGGGCGACAATTCTGCCGGCTCTCAGAACGCTTACCTCATCGGCGATTTTTCTGATTTCGGCAAGCTTGTGGGTGACAAGCACGACGGCGCTACCACGCGCTGCAACGTCGGCGCACACCTTCAAAAGCGCTTCGATCTCATCTGGCAGGAGCACTGCCGTCGGCTCATCGAGAATGAGGACTTCCGGGCGCTGCATAAGACATTTCACAATCTCGATGCGCTGCCTCTGGCCAACCGACAGATCGCCAACCACTGCGTGCGGCTTTATGTCGAGGCCGAATTCTTCTGCCAAGGCAAGGATCTTTGCAGCCTCGGCCTTGCGGTCGACCAGACCGAATTTTCGGCCGAGCAACAGATTGTCGACCGTTGTCAGCTCATCGATCAGGCTGAAATGCTGATGGACCATCGCGACTTTCTGCGCCAGGGCGGCGTGGGGGCCGTTTGGCGCATATGGCGCGCCGTTCAGCGTCATGAAGCCGCGCGTTGGCTGATGAACACCAAATATCAGATTGCAAAGCGTGGACTTGCCCGCGCCATTTTCGCCAAGCAGGCAATGCACTTCGCCGGTCCTGAAGGCGATATCAATGCCATCAAGCGCCGTGAATGATCCGAAATCCCTGCCTATATCGGTAAGTTCGAGCTTGGGGAGGCTAGCCTCGTTGTTCGCCAAAGGCGCGCCCGAACTGGACGCGCCTCCTGATCGCATGATCATCCTTCAAGGACCTCGATCTTGCCTGCCTTGATGTCTTCCATGATCTGATTGAGTTTCTCAATCATTTCAGGATCCTCATCGCAGACCGCGATGCCCGATGCTTCGGGTCCCATGGCAAGACCGAACGGCTTGTAGCCAGCTTTCCAGTCTCCCGAAACGGCCTGTTCGATGGCATATTGGACCTGATATCCAACTCCGGTGATCGAATAGGCGGGGTAGAGGTCGTCCGTTCCGCAGTAATCGGTGTAGGAACCGATGATATGGGTCCCCTTCTCGGAGGCCGCCTGCTCCATGCCACGAAGGCCGAGGTTCAGGATGTGATAGTGAACGTCGGCGCCCTGGGCGATCGCAGCCAGTGTCGCTTCCTTTGCCTTGGCGACATCGTCGAAATCCCCGGTATAGCTTTCGAAGTACTTGATGTCGGGATTGATGTAGCGCGCCCCGTTGCCGAACTCGGTGCCGGCATTGACGATCGACGGGATCTCGAGCCCACCGACATAAGAGACGGCTCCTGTTTCCGACATCATCGCTGCGGCAGCACCTGCCACGAATGCGATTTCGGCCTGTTTCACATCGTAACCGGCCACATTGGCGACTTCGATGCCGGCATTGCCGCCGACGATGGAGAATTTCGTGTCGGGAAAGCGCGGCGCGATCTTGACGATAGCCGCCTGGGTCTGACCACCAACACCGATCACCAGCTCGTTGCTGGAAGCGAGCTGGGTAATGGCCTGCTCCATGTCCGCGTACGAAATGTTTTCGATCATCTGCACGGCGATCTCGTCGCCATGCTCTTTTTCCGCAGCCATCAGGCCATCATAGCCGGACTCCATCCAGCCTTTATCGGATTTGGAACCTGGAATGAGAATACCGACCTGTAGCGGATCCTGTGCCAGAGCTGCAGGCGCCGAGCTGGCGAGCAGACTGGCCATGAGCAAGCCCTGAATGAAAATACGGCGAGTAGCCATTGACGTCCCCTTTCGTGTTTTTCGTGAAGCATGCGCCCCGAACGATCAACAGCAATTCCCATGCCAGCGCTGGCTTCCGTTGATTTGATTGACGTTTCTTTGTATGCACTCTCATGATAAGTAAGTAACTGATTAATTATCCACCAGCCAGTTCGCGCCTTTGCGCAATCTGTCGGCACGTGCCGAAAGTGCCTGGTGAAAAGGTGAATGAAATCCGGCTCCAAGGTGTTGGCACGCTGGTTGCTATGAAGTTTGCATCTGAAGGCAACCGTATTGGCGAAGACTGGAAATGAGCGACATGCAGAACGAACATCGGCCTGGCGGGCCTCTCGGCGTCGGCAAGACCACACGGTGGTGGGCAACCAAGGACAATGTCGATATGACGTTGCCCGAGGTGCAATCCGTGGTCACCACGATCCCGGCTCAACCTCAATCCGTGACATTGGATCTCGCGCGCACGGCGATCGTCATCATCGATATGCAAAACGACTTTTGCACCAAAGATGGTTGGGTCGATGTCATTGGCGGCGATTACACCCATGATCGCGCGCCCATCGCGCCTCTTCAGGCCCTGCTTCCGAAACTGCGTGACAACGATGTCCCGGTCATCTGGGTCAACTGGGGCAACCGCCCGGACCTGATGAACATGCCGCCCAATCAAATCCATCTTTACAAGAACTCCGGCGAAGGAATCGGACTTGGCGATCCCTTGCCGGCCAATGGCGCTCCCGTCCTGCAAAAAGATTCCTGGGCAGCGGCCGTGGTCGACGAACTCGCGCCTCACCCCGAGGACATCATGGTGGACAAGCACCGCATCTCCGGGTTTTGGGACACACCGCTCGATTCCATCCTCAAGAACCTGGGCGTCCGGTCCATCCTCTTTGCCGGCGTCAACACCGATCAGTGTGTGCTTCACTCCCTGACCGATGCCAATTTTCTCGGCTATGGTTGTCTTATGGTGGAGGATTGTTGCGCCACCTCCTCGCCCGACTTCTGCACCGAGGCGACCATCTGGAACGTGAAAAAATGCTTCGGCTTTGTCTGTTCCTCTCAGGACGTGATCGCAGCGCTGCCAAAATGAGCCCTCTGGCCACAGACGACTCCGGATCTGATCATGGCGCCTTTGTTCCAGGCGGTCGGTTTCTGGTTGAAGGGGCCAACGGAGGACCGCTTGCGAACAAACGGTTTGCCGCAAAGGATCTGATCGACATCGCCGGCCATAAAACCGGATCGGGAAATCCGGACTGGCTTGCTGCAGCCGCACCAGCGCCCCGCCACGCTGAGGTTGTATCCCGGCTGCTGCATGCCGGTGCGACACTGATCGGCAAGACGCTTACCGACGAACTGGCCTTCAGTCTTGAGGGACGCAACGACCATTACGGCACACCGGTCAACCCGCGCTACCCCGACGCGCTTTCCGGTGGCTCCTCAAGCGGGTCGGCCGTCGCCGTTGCAGCGGGGCTTTGCGATTTTGCACTGGGAACCGACACGGGTGGTTCGGTGCGCGTCCCGGCAGCCTTTTGCGGTCTTGCCGGGTTTCGCCCGAGTTCCGGAAGTATTGCCATGGACGGGGTGACCCCTTTTGCGCCCGAATACGATACGGTGGGCTGGTTCGCGCCGGAGATGGACACTCTCAAAGCCGTAGGCGAGGTGCTTCTGCCAACCAGGGCGCCGCCGCCAATCAGCTCCATCCGGCTTGTCTCCGACAGCCTCGACAGTGTGGACGATGACGTCGCCTCCGACATGATGCATGCGGCATCGCGGTTCACAGCGGATGCGCCGGTGCAGATCTTTGACCACGTGTCACTTGAGGACATTTCAAGCGCCTATCAGAGCCTGCAGGCTGCCGGCATCAAGTCGGCTCTCGGAAATATCATCACCCGCCTCAGACCACGCTTCGGCGCATCCATCGCCGAGAGATTTTCTGGCGCGCTATCAATTGACGACGCTGCGGTCGCCTCTGCGCTGCAGGTGCGGGATCGGCTGCGAGAGCGGATGGCGGAACTTTGCCCGCCCACGACGGCGCTCATTCTTCCCGTGTCACCGCAGCGCCGTTTGCCCCGCAAGGTGGTGCCGTCCTCGCTTGCGAAGTTCTATCGCATCGCCCTGGGCCTCAATGCCATTGCCGGACACTGCGGCATGCCCCAACTACAGTTGCCAATGGCAGCTGATAAAACAGACATCGCGCCGTCGCTCATCGGCGCTCCGGGTTCGGATCTCGCGCTTCTCTCCTGCGCATCCCGGTTGCCCGCATGAATGAAGAAGGATCAACAGTGACCGTAAGCACGACAGCCGACCGGGAGGCACCGCGAAAACGCACCCGCAACGCTGCAGACAGCCGCGAAAAACTGATCAAGGCTGGTCGGGCCGAATTCGCGCAGAACGGATTTGCAGGGGCAAGGACCGAACGCATTTGCGCACGTGCCAAGTCCAACCCGCGAATGATATCGCATTATTTCGGAGGCAAGTCCGGGCTCTATCTCGCTGTTCTAGAAGAGGCTCTGGGCGACCTCAGACGCCAGGAACTCAAGATCGATGTCGAGCATCTCGACCCGGTCGAGGGCCTGATGCAGCTTTTCGACTTCATGAATTCGCACTTCGCCAAGGATCGAGAGCTGGTGCGGCTGTTGTCCGGCGAAAACATCCTGAAAGCCAAGACCCTCAAGACATCCAAGCGCGTCGCGGGGATGGCGTCACCCGTGTTGCAGGCGATATCGCGGCTGCTCGAACGCGGCGAGAGTGATGGGACAGTCCGGGCGGGCCTCGATCCTCTTTATGTCTATGTGACCATGGTGGCGCTCAACCAGTTCCATCTGTCCAATGTGCATACCCTGTCTGTCATCTTCCAGCAAAACCTCGACACGCCCGATTGGCGCGCCGGACAGCATCAAATGGCACGTCTGATGGTGCAAAACTTCCTCAGACGGCATCAGACCGAAGCCGGGTCCTGATCAACATACGTCCCCCGGACTGGAGAGCAATGCCGGCGTATGCCCGGCACTCAGGACCGCTTCTTGGGTGGAAAGCATTTCGAGACCAGAGAATGTCTGCCGTCTCATGGGGGGGGGCTTGTCGGAGGCCCACGTCGCGCCGTTCTTGGCCACTTTCTTCATTGATTTCGGAAGGCGACGTCCGTTGACGTTCTGAAACCGGCTTATCCGTATACCTTCAGCCGAGGACCTGCGGCGCGCTCGAACAGGTCTGCCGCAAATTGTTCGGAGCCTTTCAGCGGCCCCAATATCCGGAACTGGTGCTGATGATACAGACCCCGATAGGCGGCGTGAGCCAGGCGGCCGTTGATGGAGATATCGGTGTGAAACCATGATTTCACAGTGCCGACCGTTCCGGCGTCGCCCAGGGACAGCAAGGTACCTTTGTTGCGGAACTCGAACGCGTCAATCGGTTCATTTTCAAGCCAGCGCGGCAGCGCATCGATGAGATGTTCGGCCTGCTCGCTGGCAGCTTGCGCGGTTGTGGGAGCCGTGGCGTCCGTATTCGAGCAGCAATCGCCAAGCGCAAAGATCGCATCCGATCGTGTGGTCTGCAGGGACGGCCTGACACGCCACTGGCCTTTCCTGTTGGTCTCAAGCGCAGCGATGTCACCGGCAATCGCAGGGCCAGAAGTGCCCGTGGCCCAGATGGTCACATCGGCCTTGAACGTCTGACCCGATCTGGTCTCAACCACGTTCGCCATGACCTTGCAGATCTGCTGACCTGTCTCGACGCGCACACCGGTTGTCTCAAGCTGGTCTTTCACGACAGAGCGCACCTCGTCATCAACACCGCCAAGTATCTGATCGGCTCCTTCGAGAATGGTCACATCGACGGGTGGCAAATCCGAATGCGGCGCCAGCGCAGCACAGCGAAGATCAGTCTTGAGATGGGCAGCAAGCTCGACACCGGTGGCGCCCGATCCTGCAACAACAATCTGAAACGGGCGGTCAGTGTTGTTGGCGTGATGCGCCGGCAGGCGGTGCGACAGCCGGGAAAACAACGCCTTGGCGCCTTCGACATCATCCAGCATCGCAGCGTGTTCGCGCACGCCCTCGACACCGAAATCCGGCGTGCCACCGCCAATCGCAAGCACCAGTGCCTGATAGCCGATCCGGCGCGGCGGGACGACATGGCTTTGCGTATCCTGCGTCATCTCCGCCAGCGTTATCGTGCGATCCTCGGCCGAAACATCGGCCAGACTGCCTTGTTGAAACGCAAAGCCCCATTTTTCCGCCAAACTCGCATAGGCGATCTCGTCGATCTCGCCTGGCCCGCTACCGGCTGCCACCTCATGCAGGCGCGGTTTCCAGATATGGGTCGGGGTCCTGTCGATCAAAAGCAGGTCCGAATGACCGTTTCTGGCAAGTCCCACTGCCAGCTCCAGCCCGCCTGCCCCACCACCGACAATTACAATGGGAAATGTTTGCATCGCCTGCAGTCCAGTCCTTTCTTGAATTCGCGGCGGTGAGGAAGCCATCCCCCTGCTACTCCGTCTTGAATTCGCGATAGACCGGGTGCCACATCCGGGCCTCTACCTCATCCTCAAGCGCGGCCCCGCCAACCGCCTGTGCCACCGCCAGCCCCTCGGCCACAGCAGAGCGCGCAACCGCTTTGGCGATTTCGACGGCAACGCGCCGCAATTCCGAGGTGGGTTGCAGCATGTGTCCCGGCCCCTCGGTGCTGGTCTGCGCGGTTTGCGCAAGTGCCTTGGCGGCAGCGACAAACATCTGCTCACTCACGCGGGAAGCGCGCGCCGCCAGCACCCCAAGCCCTACGCCCGGAAAAACATAGGCGTTATTGGTCTGATCGACCGTGTAAGTCTTGCCCCCGACCTTGACCGGATCAAACGGGCTGCCCGTGCCGATCATCGCCTTGCCATCCGTCCAATCCACGATGTCCTGCGGCCTGGCCTCGGATTTCGAGACCGGGTTGGACAGCGGCAGGATGATCGGACGCTCGACCTTCGCGGCCATTTCGGTGACGCAACTTTTATCGAATGCGCCAGCCTGCCCCGAAGTGCCCAGCAAGACGGTGGCCTTGATATTGCGGAGCACGTCGATCAGATCAATCCGGTCCTTGTCAGCACACCCCCAATCCGAGATATCGTCACGCGAGCGCGCAAACGGTTTCTGGAAACCTTGCAGATCGGCGTCGTCCAGAACCAGCCCGTTGGCGTCCATCGCATAGAATCTCGCGCGTGCCTCGGCCTCGCTCAGCCCCTCGTCCTGCATCAGCCGCAGGATCAGACGTCCGATCCCGCATCCGGCAGATCCCGCGCCAAAGATCACCACAACCTGATCGCTCAGTCCTTCGCCCTTTGCCTTGCTTGCCGCCAGCAATGTGCCCGCCGCGACGGCCGCTGTGCCCTGGACATCGTCGTTGAAGGTGCACAGCCGGTCTTTGTAGCGTTCCAGCAGGCGCAGCGCATTGGCCCGAGCGAAGTCTTCCCATTGCAGCAGGACATGGGGCCAGCGCTTCTTGACGGCACAGACGAATGCCTCGACGAACTCATCATACTCCTTGCCGCGGACCCGCTCGTGACGCCAGCCGATGTAGCGTGGATCGTTGCGCCTCTCTTCATTGTCAGTGCCGGTATCGAGCAGGATCGGCAGCGTCCTGCTGGGTTCGATCCCGCCGCAGGCAGTATAAAGCGACAGCTTTCCAATCGGGATTCCCATCCCGTTGGCGCCCTGATCCCCAAGACCGAGTATCCGCTCGCCATCCGACACCACGATCACTTCCACTTCGTCGAACCGCGGATCGGCAAAGATATCATCAAGCTTGCTCTGATCGGGTGGCGAGAGGAACAAACCGCGCGGATGCTCCCAGTGGCGCGAGAATTCCTCGCAGCCCTCGCCCACGGTCGGGGTGTAGATCAATGGCAGTATTTCGGTGAGATGTTCGGAGATGAGTTTGTAGAACAGAACCTCGTTGTCGTCCTGCATCTGGCGCAGCCGCAGATATTTCTGGATCGGCGCGTCCACCTCGTCGAGAGCGGATTTCGCGCGGGCGCATTGGTCTTCCAGCGTCTCTACATGTGGCGGCACCAACCCGCGCACACCGAACGCATCGCGTTCAGACTCGGGAAAGGCGGCGCCCTTGTTCAGCAGCGGATCATCCAGCAGATCGATGCCGCGTTTTGTCACGTGTTGCGCAGAAGTGGCTTTATTGGTCATGGTGTCCTCAGCGGCATTGGGCAAGCTTGCGTTTGATTTCTGCGATCGCCTTGGCCGGGTTCAGCCCCTTGGGGCGGGCCGAGGTGCAGTTCGTGATCGTATGGCGGCGATGGGCCCGCAACAACGCGGCCGGCCCCCGGTATTTGTCACCGTTCCGCCAAAAAGGAGGGCATGCGGTCGCACAGCAGAAACGCAGGACGCCTTGAAAACTGCCGTCGACCTTTTCGCGGTCCTCGAATGTCTGAGGTGACGGATCAGGACGCATTGGACAGCGTCTCCTGTGTGCGGCGAGAACAAATCGAAGTCTTGAAGGTAACGCAGAGACACCACCCGCGTCATTCAGATCTCGATCAAGTTAACATCTGGTCATATGGTAAATTCGCTACACCGCCTGCCGGCAAGGCTTACCGCTCCAAGGGGCCGCTGTTCAGAGGGCGGAGCCGCGAAGATGTTTGAACGATAGGAATTCACGCAAACCGAAAGCGGACATCCTGTGTGAACTCTTTGCCTTATCCTCCAGCGCAGCCGTCAGCGCGTGTGCCGTGTTCGAAACAGACAAATGACGACGAAAATCACCACCGCAACGATTGCGACAAGCGGAACCGCATGCATCGCGTTCGGATGGTGCGTCAGCCAACGCGCGGCCCTGTCGCCGAGCGTGGTCCAAAGCCCTGCCCAGGCCGCCGCGCCGACGATGTTGGCAATCAGGAACCGAAGCCAGGGCATCCCCGTCGATCCCGCAACCAGTCCGTTGAACTGGCGCAGCACGACGAAGAACCGCGCGAACATGACCATAACCGCGCCGTATTTTCGCGCCGCGGCCTCGACGCGCTCGTAGCGCGCCTGTGTCAGGCCAAGGCGGTCGCCATAGCGCGCCACCAGTGACTGGCCGTATCGACGCCCGATGACGTAACCGATGCTGTCACCGATGACGGCCCCCGCCCAGGCCGCCAGGAATACCAACGGCAGACGTGTCTCGCCCGCCCCTGCGGCGGCAGAGGCGGCGATCAGCGCACTTTCGCCGGGCAGTGGCACTCCGAACGCTTCCAGAAGAACCGTTACAAAGACCGCAGCCGGAATGCTCCCACCCAGCAGCCCCCAGCCGGCAATCATCGAGACCTTCATCGCTTCTCTCGTCTTGCATCTGGCTGCACGGGCCGCTTTCTTCCCGCTCTATCGCAGGTCCGACAAGCGCACGGCATCGGTGAAGTGATTGATCGTGTCGCCCATGATCACCCAGCAGCGCGTTGCACCAGCCTCCATAAGGACGGCAACGACACTGTCGGCAACCCTGGTCATTTCGTATTTCCTATTTTGATAAGCTGGTCTAGTTCGCGCGCACCCGTGCCAGATCGATTGCGGGGCGGAAACTGGTCGCCTGCGCAGCGCGCCAGAAATCGGCGTAGATGGTGTCTTCCGGGGCATCCAGAAGGGCCCCTTCCGTGAGGAAGGAATGAACCCGATCCATCGGAACCCCCTTTTCGGGACCGATGCGATGCATCAGATGGTGCGGCTCGAGCTCGCTCGGGTGCTCCAGTCCGGCCGAGGCGACAATCTCCATCAAGGCATTGACGGTCTTGTCGTGGAACCGGGCCGAGCGCTCTCCCTGGACTTCGGGCACGAGGCCCCTTTGACGGCTTGGGTCCTGCGCGGTCACACCGGTTGGGCAGGTGCCGAGATGGCAGCGCTGCGCCTGGATGCAGCCGACCGAAAACATGAAGGCCCGCGCCGCATTGCACCAGTCCGCTCCCTGCGCAATGTTTCGCGCCAGCCCCATACCGGAATAGACCTTGCCACTTGCCGCAAGCCTTATCTGCGATTTGACGCCCGCGCCCACAAGGGCGTTGCGCATCAGGATCAGGCCTTCGGACAGGGGCATGCCGACCCAATCGGACAGTTCCAGAGGCGCGGCCCCGGTGCCGCCCTCGCCGCCGTCGACAACGATGAAATCGGGGTGAATTCCCGTCTCAAGGATCGCTTTCATGATGGCGAAGGGCTCATGCGGCTGCCCGATGCACAGCTTGAGACCGACGGGTTTGCCGCCCGACAGCTCACGCATCCTTGCGGCGAACTCCAACATCTCGATCGGCGTGGAGAAGGCCGAATGACCGCGCGGCGACAGGCAATCCTGATGCGCCGGAACCTGGCGGATCCTGGCAATTTCGTCAGTCACCTTGGCGGCGGGCAACAAGCCGCCGTGACCCGGCTTGGCGCCTTGGCTCAACTTGATTTCGGTCATCTTGACCTCGTCGCGCTGCGCGGTTTCGGCAAATTTCTCCGGATCGAATTTGCCATCCTTGTCGCGCGCTCCGAAATAGCCGGACCCGAGCTCCCACACGATGTCGCCGCCGTTTTCCAGGTGATAGGGAGAAAGCCCGCCTTCGCCCGTGTCGTGGTAATATCCACCCAGCCTGGCCCCGCGGTTCAGTGCGCGCACGGCATTGGCGGACAGCGCGCCAAAGCTCATGGCGGAGATGTTCAGGACCGAGGCCGAGTAGGGCTTGCTGCACTGGTCGGAGCCGACATCCACCCGAGGCGAACTGATCGGGTTCTCGGTGGGCGCGATGGAATGTACCACCCAGTGATAAGTGTCCTCGTCGGTGTTGCGTTCGGTGCCGAACGGCTGCGTGTCCGTGATACCGTCGGCGCGCGCATGGACAAGCCGCCGTGCCGCCAGGGAATAGGGCGTACCGCCAAGATCATCCTCGACGATGTAGCTGTGAAGATAGGGACGAAGATCGTGGAAAAGCCACCTGATCCGGCCGGCCACGGGATAGTTTCGCGTGATCGACCAGCGGGTCTGGAACGCGTCGAACAGTCCGAGAATAACCACCAATGCCATTGCCAGTCCGAACCAGAACCATCCCATGACAATAGCGAGCAGAAGTGCAACCGCTGCGACGATCGGAACGATGGCCCGCTTTGACAGGTCAAGAAGGCTCGCCAGTCGATTGTTCATCTTGTCTTCCTTCTTTTTCTGGTCAATGCAACCCTCCCGCGACAATCTATTGATTACCTTACGGCCACGACCTAGCGTCAGTATTTATTCTTACTTACTTATCGCCGATCAATCCCTTGCGCCAGTGTTAATGGTTTCTTACTAATCTTTGGTCGAGTGCCTGCACCGCACTCCTGCATGCTGGATCTGACCCGTGACCGGAAGCCTCCAAGGCTAGATCGTCAAACCTGGAAGACGATGGAAATTCGACCCACCGTCCCCGGCTTTCAGAGCCCCACCGGAGCAGTCCGAATTCAGGGATGGGTGCAGCTCTCACGTCTCTTGACCGGGACTTGAACCAGAAGCTGGATACCCTGAAATCATCCGACCGGTAAGGGATTTGTTCTGGCAACGTTTCGAGATCCTGGCTTCAAAACGAAGGAAAAACCATGGACGTCACACAGATCATTCTGCACGATCACGCCGAACAGCGTCGTCTGTTTGCTGCAATCAGCGAGATCGACCCTAGCGAAACCGAAGCCCTCACGGCCATTTGGGGCCGCTTGAAAGCTCTGCTGGATTCACATGCGGAGGCCGAGGAGCGCTTTTTCTATCCTGACCTGCTGAAAACGGGCGCCGGTGCCGCTGATGCCGACGATGCGGAGGAAGAGACACGCGACGCCATCGGCGATCACAACGACATCCGGGATACGGGCGAAGAGGTGCAGAAATACGAGGTGGGGTCGCCGGAGTGGTTCTCGGCAGTTGCGGCCTGCGAGGTCGCCAATAGCGATCACATGGGTGAAGAAGAACGTCAGGGCCTCGTGGATTTCCGCAAACGCAACTCTCTGGAGGTGCGTCACAAGTTGGGTGTCCGCTTCCTTGCGTTTCAATGCGCCCACCTGACGGGCGTGCCCGTGAAGGACAAGGATGTGGACGACTACGTAGAGGATCCGTCGCAGACACTGGGCAAGGTCTGATCCAAAGAACCCTGATAGCGATCGCGGCCACAGAGGGCTGCGATCGCTATGAGACGGAAATGCGGGTTGCGGAAAGTCAGAATGTGGCCATCGCGCATCCGGTAGGCCGCGTCAGCGCCGGGACTTGATGGCGCTCTCCAGATCGATGCGCCGGTCAAGTTCCACCGCCTGGCTGACGGTGATCTCGCCCTCGTTTCTTTGATCCTTCAAGAATTGTCGCTCCGCCTCCAGGGCCGCACGGTGAAGATCGCGGCGCAGTTCGGCGGCGGCCTGCCGGTCCTCCGCATCGGATTGGTGATGCAAGCTGTCGAGCCGGCGCTGGTAGATTTGCATGATTTCGCCAGACGCCGCGTCGAGGGCGGAGGTGTCTTCCATGCCCTTTGCCCGTTCCGAGCGCGCGTCTTCCAGCGCCGACAGGGCTGCCTCCGCCATTCCGACCTCGATCTCCCGCAGGTCATCCCGTGGCGATCCGGCCCCCGACCAGTCGAGCCACCGCAGGCAGACCGGCAGCAGCAGGCCCGTCAGGGTCGTGGTGGCTACGATGACCACGGCGGCGACGAGGATGGCGAGGTCTCGGGTCTCTGCAGAAATCGCGCCAGAGGACGTTGCGGGCAATGTCAGAATTGCGGCGAGTGTCAGCGCGCCGCGCGGTGAGGCCACCGTCATCGACACCAGCAGCGGGATCAACTTCGGGCCAGCCTCGCCCGCGCGCAGGTTTCGCCAGGCCGGCAGCACGCCAAAGACGATGCCGAGAACGATCAGCCTGACCGCGTAGAGCGCAATCAGGATCAGGCCGATCTTAACGACCAAGCTTTCCACCCCTTGGAGATTGGCACTGCCGGACACCTTCAACCCGCGCTCCAACAGTCTTGGCAGTTGCTCGCCCAGCAGCACGAAGACCGCGCCGTTCAGCGTATAGCTGATCAGGTTCCAGATCGCGCGCCGCTCCAGCCGGTGGACCCCGCCGCCAAGCTTCGCCGAATGGCGCAATGTCAGAGACAGACCCGAGGACGCGGCGGCCAGGACGCCCGATGCCGCAACATGCTCGGCCGCGATATAGGCACCGAAAGGAATCAGCACCGTAATGAGGGCCGTCGAGCCCGCATCCGCGCCCAGGTGATCGTCGATCTTTGCAGTCAGCCAGATGCTCAGCCACGTCACGGCGACACCGATCCCGACGCCCGCGCAGGACAGCCAAAGGAACTCGCCCCCGGCCTGCCAGATCGAAAATCCGCCAGAAGCGATCGCCGCCACAGCGAACTTGAAGCACACCAGCCCGACGGAGTCATTCAGCAGCGCTTCGCCCTGTAACACCGTCATCAGCCGGCGGGGCATGGGCACACGGGAGGTGATCGCCGAGACGGAAACCGGATCGGTTGGCGAGATTGCCGCGGCTAGGGCGAAGGCCACGGGAAGCGGCAGCTGCGGCACGACCGTGTGGATCAGGAGCCCGATTGCCACGACGGTGGCAAACACCAGAACAAGCGCCAGGCTCAGCACCGTCGGCGCATCACGCGCCAGATCATCGCTCGGCAAGCGCCAGCCGTCATAGAACAGGAGCGGTGGAACAATCATCAGGAAGAAGAGATGCGGATCGAGCGTGATGTTCCAAGGTGACAGCGCTCCGATGGCCGCTCCGAGCGCGATTTGCACCAGGGGTCGTGGCAGTCCGGGAACGACTCGCGACAGCAGACTGCTGATCACCGTGGCCAGCAGGAACAGGATCACGACGAGACCGACGTTCATACGGACCCCCGCCGTTTTTGTCCGTGAACGGTCATGGTTTGACTTTCCTTCGACTGTGACACCCAAGGGTGCGGACCTATAAATGAAGACGAAATGGCATCTGAAAACTCTGTCGAACTTTCATTTTTTGCAAGGAACGTTTTTTGGCTCAGGCGGTTCCAGTTGGCCGCCAGATCAGCCTTCTTCGCAGCGCCGACCAAGCAAACTTCCCCTCGCTGAAAGTTGCTGGCTCCTCGTTTGACTCCTTTGCAACGCACCCACACACCCACGCAACCACCTTCAAGGCAATTCAGAACGTCTTAAAATACCCTGCCAGGAAGCTTCGCGCCCTCGTTTCGAGCGTTCGAAACGTCATCTTCAGATCCGGAAACCAGACACGAACCATTGGAAATGGCTTCACTGCTTTCACTTTCCGATACCCTAAAGGAAGTAGGTGGTAGACAAAGCACACTTTAACAAGAAAGACAGGGAACCAGTCCGGTAGGCGGGGCGTTATAGATTAGTGTAAAAGCAAAAACAGATCTCTCCAAGAAAGAATAAAAAGTGCCTCTACTGCGAATTGACATGATCGAAGGCCGCTCGGAAGAGCAGCTTCAGACCCTTCTCGACACCATCCAGAGCTGCGTCGTTGACGCCTTTGGCGTACCTGATTCAGACCGCTATCAGATCGTCCATGAGCACAAGCCTGGACGCATGGTGTTCCTTGATACCGGACTAGGCTTCACGCGTTCAAACCAGATGGTTTCGATCCAGTTCTTCACCAGTCCGCGAACGCATGTCGAAAAGATAAAGGTCTATGAGCTTCTTGCTGACCGCCTCGAAAAGGAATGCGGCCTCAATCCCAACGACTTGCTGATTTCCGTGTTCACCAATCGGGAGGAAGACTGGAGCTTCGCCCAGGGCGAAGCACAATACGTCACCGGACGCCTACCATAAGAGGCCCCTGCAAAACCGGTCGGATGGCCCTTCCACAAGGCGGAGCCGGGCGTGTTGCAAAGTTTCTCGCCAGATAATTTCATTCCACTGCTGCAGGTCTGAATGTCCAATTTTTCACTTTCGGGTTGATTGTCTCACTGGCGAAATACCCAACGTACAATGGGGTTACGATTTTGGCTTTCACACCAGAATTGTTGTCTCCCTATTCAAGCTCTCCACGAACTCTGCGACACTCTCCATAACCTTGATCCCGACCCGTCCAAGCATAGCCGACCCCCTGTCCCGCAAAGGCGCTCCTCCTTCCCGAGGGCGCCTCTGATCCATTTCCGAAAGGACCTGCAGATGACCACTCTTGCCAAACTTCTTGTCGAAACGCTCGCGTCCGCCGGGGTAACGCGGATCTGGGGCGTGACGGGTGACAGCCTCAATGCCATTGACGGCGCCCTGCGCGAGAACGGTGAGATCGAGTTCATGCATGTCCGCAACGAAGAGGCCGGAGCCTTTGCCACCGGTGCAGAGGCGGCGGTTACGGGCAAGCTCGCGGTCTGCGCAGGCAGCTGCGGGCCGGGCAACCTGCACCTGATCAACGGGCTTTACGACTGCTACCGCAACCGGGTCCCCGTGCTCGCCATCGCGTCGCATATCCCATCGACCGAGATCGGGCTGGGCTTCTTCCAGGAAACCCATCCCACGAAACTGTTCGAAGAATGCAGCGACTTCTGCGAGCTCGTCACCACGCCCAAGCAGATGCCGGGCGTCCTGCACAGGGCCCTGCGCACGGCCATCGGCCGGAACACCGTTTCGGTGATCGTGATCCCCGGCGACGTGTCTCTGCTGGACTTCGACGGTGACACCCCGGCCTTCGTACCGCCCTCACCGGTGCGCCGCGTGCCGGTCGATAACGATATCACCGCCGCAGCGGAGCTTTTGAACGGCTCCCGCAACGTCACAATCCTGGCCGGGGCCGGTACCGTTGGCGCGCATGACGAGGTCGTGGCGCTGGCCGACGCACTGAAAGCGCCGATCGTGCACGCCTTCCGCGGCAAGGAATTCATGGAATGGGACAACCCTTTCGATGTGGGCATGACCGGATTGATCGGATTTTCGTCGGGGTATCACACGCTGAAGGAATGCGACACGCTGCTGATGCTCGGCACCGACTTTCCCTATCGGAATTTCTATCCCGAGGGTGCCAAGGTCATCCAGGTCGACCGTGAGCCCGGCGCGCTCGGCAAGCGTGTGGCCCTGACAATGGGGATCGAAGCCGACGTTGTGGAATTTGCGCGCATGATCACGCCGAAGATCGACGGAGGCCGACCGCGAGAGTTCCTCGACAAGGCGCTCAAGCACTATGCCAAGGCGCGTGAAGACCTCGACGCTTTGGCGATCCCCAGCAAGCCGGGCAAACCTCTGCACCCGCAGCATATCTATTCGATCGTCAACGAGGTGGCCTCGGAGGATGCGGTCTTTACCGTAGATGTCGGCACGCCCGCGATCTGGGCCGCGCGCTATCTCAAGACCAACGGCAAGCGGCGACTGATCGGCTCGTTCAACCATGGCTCCATGGCGAACGCGATGCCGCAGGCGCTGGGGGCCCAGGCGGCGTTTCCTGACCGGCAGGTCGTGTCCATGTCGGGAGACGGAGGGGTGGCGATGCTGTTCGGCGAATTGCTGACAGCCGTACAACTGAAGCTGCCTGTCAAGATCGTGGTGCTGAACAACGGAACGCTCGGCTTCGTGGAGCTGGAGCAGAAAACCGGCGGCTACCTGCCCGAGAATGTCGCCCTGCAGAACCCAGATTTCGCAAAGGTCGCTGAGGCCATCGGCCTGAAGGGTATTCGTGTCGAGGAGGCCGACGATCTCAAGGGCGCGCTGCAGGACGCTTTCGCCCACGATGGCCCTGCGCTGATCGACGTGGTGTCGAACCGGCAAGAACTGGCCATGCCGCCGACCATCAAGGCCGACGCGGCCATCGGCTTCAGCCTCTATGGCATGCGCGCGATCCTGAACGGACGCGGTGACGAGATCGTGAAACTGGCCACCAGCAACCTCTTCAGATGAGCCCCCAACCAACCGGCCGAATTCTTACATTTATTTGATCTTGGGAACCGGCAGAGGAAAGAAACACGATCAAATATATCCGGAAATGAAACGAGTGCGCAGCGGGGCTGGTCCTGCCGGTGGTGGGCGGTCAGCGCAGCGCATACTGCAACGCCAAGACGTGAGTGATACGAATGGCAGCCCCAACCTCCCGCTCTGACGGAGCCATGACCCACTATCGCTGGCTCGTCGTCGCGCTTCTCTTCGCCATCGTCGTGATTAACTACATTGACCGCTCGGCGATCTCCTACGCCATCGACCCGATCTCAAAGGAACTGAGCCTGTCGGACAGCCAGAAGGGGCTCATCCTCGGGGCTTTCGGGGTTGGCTACATGTTCACCACCTTCATCGGTGGTATCCTGACCGACCGTTTCGGTCCGCGCATCATCCTGACTGCCGCAGTCATCCTCTGGGCGGTCTCAAGCGCGCTGACCGCCATCGCCTCCAGCTTCTTCCTTCTCCTGGCCCTGCGCGCGCTGCTGGGTTTTGCGGAAGGGCCGATGTTTCCGGGCCTGACCGGTGCCGTCGCCAACTGGCTGTCACCGCGTGAACGCGCTCGCGCGTTAGGCTTTTCACTGGCAGCGGTGCCTCTCTCGTTGGCCATCGGCGGCCCTGTCGTCAGCGGCATCCTGTCCTTTACCGACTGGCGCTCGCTGTACTGGATCCTCGCCGTCGCAAGCCTTGTTTGGTTTCCGCTGTGGTTCTGGTTGTTCCGAAACCGGCCGGAAGAATCGGCTCAAGTGAACAAAACCGAATTGGCCCATATCCAGCACAAGGCCGTCGAGGACACCGACACAGACCGTGGCAACGGAAATGTCGTTCCTGCCCAATCCGACAACGCGACCGAAACAAGCTGGAAGCGGCTGTTCACGAACGGAACGCTTCTTTCCAACTACTGGGCGTTCTTCGTCTTCGGCTATTTCCTGTTCTTCTTCATGACATGGCTGCCGGGATATCTGGAACAGAAGTTTTCGGTATCGGTTGCCAATGTGGGCTGGTTCTCCTTCGTGCCCTGGGCGGTCGCTGGCCTGGTGCTGCTGTTGCTTGGCAATCTGTCCGACCGCCTGCTGGAGAAAACCCACAGCCTTCGGATCTCGCGCAGCTGGCAGATCATCATCACGCAGCTGATCGCCGCCGTCGTCATCCTGCCCGTCGCCTTCACCTCGACACTCTGGGTCGCTCTGGCACTGATCAGCGTGGCGGTCGCGGCCTCCATGGGGGCGAACGCGGTCTACTACGCCGTCAACGTTGACGTGGCCCCGGACCGGTCGGCCACAGCGCTGGGGATAATGGACTTTTTCTTTGCTGTTTCGGGCTTTGCCGCGCCTGCCATCACCGGCTGGGTGGTCGGCAGCAGTGGCGGTTTTGAGCGGGCGTTCTTCATTCTCGCCGGGCTGGGAGCTTCTTCGGTAATTCTGACGTTCCTCTTCCACCGTCCCGACCGCGACGCGATCGACCATCCCTATCCCGAGCGGCGTTAACCGACGCCACCCTCCCAACCGGTCTGCAGAAAAGGACAACCACATGCGCCCCAAGACCACAGCCAAGTCGCCCTCGACCACGACGTTGCTCAATGACCCGAGCTTCAACAAGGGTACCGCCTTTACGGAGGAGGAGCGTGAGGAGCTGGGTCTAACCGGACTGCTGCCCGCCCATGTGGATACGCTTGAGACCCAGATTTTGCGGGTCCACACCCATCTCGAAGCCAAGGGTACGGACCTCGAACGCTATATCTACCTGATGGGTCTGTGCGACCGGAACGAGACGCTGTTCTACGCGGTGCTCATGCAGGACCCGGCGCGGTTCGTTCCCATCGTCTACGACCCGACCATCGCTCAGGCCTGCCTTGAATACGGGCAGATCTTTCGCCGGCCACGTGGAATGTATCTGACGAAGCACATGAAAGGCCGGCTCAAGGAGGTTCTGTCCAACTGGCCGACGCGCGATATCCGCTTCATCTGCATCACCTCGGGCGGGCGCATCCTGGGTCTCGGCGACATCGGCGCCAACGGCGCGCCGATCCCCATCGGCAAGCTGCAACTCTACACCGCCTGCGCGGGCGTGCCCCCGAATGCCCTCTTGCCGATCCACATGGACATCGGCACGACCAATCGGGATCTGCGCGACAACCCGCTATATCCCGGCCTGCACGAGGACGTTGCGAGCAGCGATGAGATCGACGCCCTGATGGACGAATTCATGCAGGCGGCGAACGAGGTCTTCCCGGGCATCTGCATCCATTTCGAGGATTGGAAAGGCACCGACGCTCTGCGCCTGTTCCACCGCTACAAGGACGACTACCTGATCTTCAACGACGACATTCAAGGCACTGCCAGCGTGACCATCTCGGGCCTTACGACGGCGCTGCAGATCAAGGGCGAGGCGCTGAAGGATCAGCGCATCCTCTTCGCCGGGGCCGGGTCCGCCGGAATCGGGATTTCCGAGATGATCGCAGAGGCGATGCAGGGCGAAGGCCTGAGCGGGTCCGAAGCGCAGGAGGCCATCACGCTCTTCGATGTGAACGGCCTGCTGACCAGCACGCGCGACGACCTCAATACCTATCAGCAACCTTTCGCCAAGGATCTCAAGGACACGAAGGACCTCGAGGCCGCGGTCAAGGAGGTCAAACCGACAATCCTGATCGGGGTCAGCACCGTCGGCGGCCTCTTCACCGAGGGTGTGGTCAAGGAAATGGCCAAGCACTGCGACAGGCCAATCATCTTTCCGCTGTCCAATCCTACCGAGAACGCGGAATGCACGCCCAAGGACGCTTATACCTGGACCGACGGCAAGGCCCTGGTGGCCTGCGGGGTGCAGTTCCCCGACCTCGAGGTGAACGGACAGGAATTCCACCCCGGACAGGCGAACAACTTCTACATCTTCCCCGCCCTCGGTCTTGCAGCCTACGCGACCAAGGCGACGAAGATCGACAGCGAGATGTTTATCGCAGCTGCCCGGGGGTGCGCAGGGCAGGTCTCGGACTCGGCCCGCGACAAGGGCATGCTGTTCCCGCCGCAAAAAGACATGCTGGCCACCGAGCTTCGGATCGCCGTTGCCGTTGCGCGGAACATCTTCGACCGCGGTCTGGCCGGTGTCGAAGAGCCCGATGACGTGGGCGCGCTGATCCAGAGCCACGTCTTCGAACCGGTCTACCAAAGCAACAAGGACTGAAACCAAAAGACGGTGGGCAGCGATCAACTTTCCTGTTGATCGTGGCCCATCTTTCCTTCTGCGGATCGAAAACCCGCCGAAGGGCCGACCGCCTGGGCAAGGCCTCTGCCCCGCAACCACGCGGCCCTTTCCGGTCTTGCTCTTGAGAACCGGACCGTCTTCGACTTCGTCAGGAGTTCGACGAGGCTCCGATAAGTTCCCGCAGTGCCTTTGGCGAGACGACCTTCAGCACCCCCATCGCGATAAACGCCAGGACGGTCGCCATGGCCGCTGCCGCAAGAACGGCGTCCATGCGCTCCTCCGCAATGGGTTTGTCCGGGGCGAAAATGCCGATCAGGACGATAATCGCGGTGGTGACGAACATGATCGCGATCAGCTTGGACCACGAGAGCAACCACTGGAACAGGAAAAAACAGGAGACGCCGATAACGACGCTGCCCCATATTGGAAGCGACAGATCGTTCAAACCGATGGAAACGAGCCAGCCCAGGCCCGTGCCCAGGCACCTCTTGATCGCGTTGCCAAAGAAAAGCGAATGTGGCGGGAGGCACAGGAAGGCGAAGGCCAGGGGAAAGAAATAGCCGTGATTGCCGAGCAGATCGAAATACTGCCGCCCGAACCAGGTTGCGAATGCGAAACCGCTGGCAAACAGGACACCGAGGATCAGAGCATGGGTACGCGAGCGTTCATCCTCGGACGGAAAGCTATTTGAGGCCGACGTCAGCCGCGCCACCAGAAACGAGGCGAGCGCACCGCTCAAATAGAGCCCCACAACAAGCTCCGGATTGTTCTCCGGAATGATCTGTCCGGTGAAAACTGACCAGGTGATGCAGACCACGATCATCGGGCGCGCGTGGCCGAAACTGCCGAACAAGCCTGAAATCATTGCCAGGGCGGCGGCGATCAAAGGTGCCCATGCCCCGAAGAGCAGCACCAGATAGATGGCGCATGCCCCCACCAGAATGGAAAGGGTCGCCATCCGGTAGCCCGATCCCCGGATTCCATTGATCATCGCAAGTGCACCCAGAAACGGGACTGGTGTCATATGCGGGACAATAAGGAAGACGATGACAGCCGGTGCAAAGGTCGCGAAGGTCGTACCTAATGCAAGTCGAAGCGGCACCGGCGATCCCTCGAAGATAAAGTCCCACAGCCACTGTCCCAGCGATGCAAGGCTCCAGGACGTTTTTTCGCTGGCCATTCAAATGCCTCCTTCCTACGGTCCGACCAACCCGGTCAGCAAAGCGATAACGAGGGCCGCGATTACGGCGGCCGGCAACGAGATGGAGACGACAAGCGGCGCATGGATGACCATCAACGCCCCGGCTAAGGCCCCGATCAGGACGCTGAGCAGTGTCACCACCGGGCCCACCGCCTCGCACCAGTTCCCGCGCCCTGCGATCGCATCCGCCACCTTTCCTGCCAGTGTCACCAGCATCCCGCTCAGATACGTCCGGACATGGAAATCCATGTGCCCGCTGAAAGCATGGTTGATCATGCCCATCGCAGCCGCCAGAGCCACCAGTGTCAGATAGGCGTCGCCGCCCATGACCAGATTGACCGCCGAGGCACCAAGCACCCCAGCGACCAGCGCCAGCGACGCCGGATCCCGCCGCGCTTCGCCCGCGTTGACAAGGCGACCAACAACGCCCCCCGCGAAGAACGCGAGAACCCCAGCGGCAATTTTCAAAGATGTCGCACCGTTGCCATTCACGACACCAGTCACGATTTTGGTCAGGTTGCCGCTCATGAAAGACGGAAACATCTGGATCGAGGCCAGCATGGCAAGATATCCGACCGCATCGATCCACCCGGCAACGGCGTTGAGGATCAACGATACAAACCCTTGCGGTATGGAGAGGCGCGTGATCTGCGGATTCGCTTCTGCGCCCGGCCCACGGGATTCGGATTTCTGCGGCATCGATATGTTCCGACTATCTTTTCGTTTCGTCGGACACCGACAGGTCCGCCCGGATATTTTTCAGGCCGCAAACTACCCGCCAAACCGGTTGACCGAAAGGCGTGGGATTGCCGACGGTATCTCCCTGGCACAACCGTGTGCCCAGCTAGAAGCCGCAAGGGTTCTGTCGCAAATTTTTTGCCCCAGGTTCCCTTTCATGGTGCCGGCCTTTAGAACCCATTGACCCTTTCCGTTGGGACCAAGCCGCCTTGGCGTTCGTTCCGGCCGCATTGAATGGACCGGAACAGACGGCGACGTTGTTTCGATCAGGATCAGATCTTCGCCAATGCGCTCGGGGCGTGAGCTTGCTGCCGGTACGCTGCGCGCTTCGGCAATCCCGCGACATCACCTCTTCAGAAAGGCCCCGGCAAGGGCGTCCGGAATTCCCTCAGGCTTTGAGGGCACGGGTGACACGACACCTCACCAACGCTTCATTTTCAAATCCGGCAGAAACCTCCGTTGACAATCATCGGAAACAGGCTCCATAGTAATAATAGTGGAGCATATTCCACAATAATGAAATATGGGGAACTTCCGATGTCTGTCCGCAAATCTGTGTTCGCGCTGTCCAGCGCGCTGATGCTATCAGTTTCTCCTGTTCTGGCTGCCGGAACGGTCAATGTCGCCATCATCGGCGAACCCGATACTTTCGATCCAATGGTCTCGACCAAAGATGTTGTGAGCATCGTCACGCAGCACTTTGTCGAAACCCTCTACACATTTGACGAGAGCTGGGCCGTTGTCCCGCTGCTGGCAGCCGATATGCCTGAAATCAGCGACGACGGTCTCACCTACAAGATCCCGCTGCGCGAGGGCGTAACCTTCCATGACGGCTCCTCCATGGACAGTGCCGATGCGGTCGCGTCGCTGCAGCGCTGGCTTGAAGTTTCAAGCAGAGGCAAATCAGTCGCCGACAAGGTGGCCGGTGTCGAGGCATCCGGTCCTTACGAAGTGACGATCACGATGAAGGAGCCCTATTCGCCGCTCCTGTCGCTGCTCTCCTTCTCCAACTCCGCCGCGGTTGTTTATCCCGAAGAGATCATTGCGCCGGAGATCGACACGGTTGTCGGCACAGGCCCGTACAAGATCGAGGCCCATGAGCCTGACCGGTACACGCAGCTCGTCCGTTTCGACGGTTACACCCAGCCAACAGGCGCGACCGAGCGTAACCAGGTTCCCGACGAAATCCGCTTGGTCCCGGTCCCCGACGGCAACACACGCGCCGAAGGCCTGCTCTCCGGTCAATATGACTATGCCGACGGTCTTTCGACGGAAACCTACGACCGTCTGGCAGCGTCGGACGTCGCTGAGCCGGTTCTGCTGGAACCCTTCGGCTGGCCGGTATTTGCAGTGAACCACAAAAAGGGGATCATGACGGACTTGAACATTCGCAAGGCTGTTCAGGCTGCTCTGCCCTTTGACGACATGCTCTTTGCGGGCTTCGGCAATGACAAGTTCTTCAAGACTGATGGTGCGCTCTATCCGGAAGGCTGGACATGGCACAGCGATGAGGGTGTGGAACTCTATAACCAGAATGACCCGGAAAAGGCCGCCGAATATCTCAAGGCCGCCGATTACGACGGGTCGCCGCTGCGCATTCTCACCTCGCATCAGTACGAGTTCCATTATCAGATGGCCGAAGTTGCGAAGGCAGGACTGGAAGCGGCCGGACTGAAGGTTGAGCTGGACGTTGTCGACTGGGCGACGCTTGCCCAGAACCGCAACAACCCCGACCTTTGGGATATCTACATCACACACTCGCCCTTCCTGCCGGAACCGGCGCTGATTTCCAGCCTGTTTTCCTCCGCGCGTGAAGGCTGGGACAATCCGGAGAAGAACAAGATCCTTGATCGGTTTACCTCCGAAAGCGATCCGGAAAAGCGCAAGGCCATTTTCGGTGAGCTGCAGAAGATCGTTCTGGAAGATGTCGGCTTTATCAAGGTTGGCGACTTCAATGCCCTCCAGGGCAAGGCGAAGGGTCTGACCGGCGTGAGCCCGTCGCCCTGGCCGGCTTTCTGGAATGCACAGGTCTCCAAGTAAGCATCTGTGAAGTGGGCCGCGCCGGCACTCTCCAGGCGCGGCCTCTCAACGCGTAATCGCTGTTCAGCAGGGTTTCATGGCAAACTATCTTCTTCGGCGCGTTGTCGGGATGTTCGTGGTGATCATTCTCGTTCTGACGATCACCTTCGTACTGGTCAGGCTCGCCCCTGGCGACCCGGCAGCCCTGATGCTGGGGCCGGATGCAACGCCTCAGGAGGCCGCGGACTTGCGCACGCGGCTTGGTCTCGATGACCCGATCATCGTGCAATATGCGAAATTTGTCGGCAACGCACTGAAGGGGGATCTGGGCGAGTCGCTGTTCTTCAATCGTCCCGTGACCTCCATTCTGGCGGACCGTGCGGAGCCGACGATTTTTCTCGCGCTGATGTCGCTGTTTTTCGCGCTCTTCATCGCCACACCGATCGGGATCTATGCGGCATACAAACGCGGATCCCTGCTCGATCAGAGCTCGGTTACATCCGCAATGCTGGCCGCTTCCATACCCAGCTTCCTGACCGGGCTGGTGTTCCAGCGCGTTCTGGCAACCAATTTCGGCTGGTTTCCAACGGCCGGCTACGGCGGCCCCGACGCTGACCTGTGGGTGCGTCTCGGGCACCTCATTCTGCCTTCCATCACCCTGGGCATTACCAATTCGGCGTTGATCCTGCGGTTTACCCGCGCATCCATGCTGGACATTCTGGGGGAGGATTACGTGCGCACCGCCCGGGCGAAGGGCATGCCGGAAGCACGTGTCATCTTGCGGCACGCCTTGAAGAATGCCGGTATCCCGATCATCACGGTCGTCGGTCTGACCTTCGCCCTTCTCGTTTCGGGTGCAGTGGTTACGGAACGCGTCTTCAATCTGCCCGGCATGGGCAATCTGGTCGTCAACGCCGTCCTTCGCCGTGATTACCCGGTCATTCAAGGCACCTTGATCGTTGTCGCGTCCATTTACGTGCTGATCAATCTGGCCACAGACCTTCTCTATTTCTTCATCGACAAGCGGGTGAAATACTGATGGCCTCCGTATCTCAACTCCATCAGCCGCCCAGCTTTCGCGTCGTGCTCATGGCGCGCCGCTCGACCGTGGTCGCTCTTGTGTGTTTCGTGCTGATTGTCCTGGCATGCTTCCTCTTGCCGGCGCTCGATCTGACCGCGATCGGCGGAATGTCCGTACGCAACAGGCTCACACCGCCGGGCGCCGACTACTTTCTGGGTGCAGACGCGTTCGGCCGCGATGTGCTCGGCCGTCTTCTCATTGCGGGCCAGACCTCGCTTCAGATCGGTCTCGGTGTGGCGATCCTGTCGTCCTCTGCGGGCATAGTCATCGGTCTGATTGCGGGCTTTTTCAGGCGGTTGGACACACCGTTGTCGCGGCTGATCGATGCCATGATGGCGTTTCCCGATATCCTTCTCGCCCTCGCGCTTGTTGCGATTTTCGGCGGAACCGTCGGCAATGTCATCCTGGCGCTTTCCATCGTCTACACCCCCAGGGTTGCCCGCATCGTGCGCGCCTCGACGCTGGTCGTGCGCGAATTGCCTTATGTCGAGGCGGCACGCGCGCTCGGCTCCAGCACGCTGACGATCATGGTCACGCACGTCCTGCGCAATATCCTGTCCCCCATCCTGGTTCAGGCCACCTTCATCTTCGCCTATGCGATGCTGGCCGAAGCGGGCCTGACCTTTCTGGGTGTCGGTGTCGACCCTTCCACGCCTACCTGGGGCGCGATGGTCAACGAGGGACGGCAATACATCGATACCGCTTTCTTCCTCATTCTCTTCCCGGGCATCGCCATCGCGCTTTCAGTCCTCTCGCTCCAACTTGTCGGCGACGGTCTGCGCGATGCACTCGACCCCAAACTCAACAAGGAGACCTGAATGGCGCTTACTCTGACCAATTTCACCGCGGTCGGCTTCGACAGCGCCGCGGCTTCCATCCACATTGCAGATGACGGCACGCTGCTCGACGCAGCGCCCGAAAACGCCGAACAGGTGGATCTGAAGGGCGCCTATCTGTCTCCGGGCTGGTGCGACCTGCATGTGCACGTCTGGCACGGCGGGACCGATATCTCGATCCGGGCCAGCGAGGCCGGCCGCGCAACGGGCGTGACCGCCATGGCCGATGCCGGTTCGGCAGGCGAGGCAAACTTCCATGGTCTCAGGGAGTATGTCATCGATCCGCATGCCGAGACGATCAAGGCCTTTCTCAATATCGGGTCGATCGGACTCGTTGCCTGCAACCGCGTGCCGGAACTGATCGACTGGCGCTCCATCGATATCGACAGAACGCTTGAGGTCATCGAGAAAAATCGCGACGTCATCTGCGGCATCAAGGTACGCGCATCCGGAGTGATCGTCGGCAGCTGGGGCATCACACCGGCCAAGATCGCCAAGCGCGTTGCGGAAATGACCAACTTCCCGCTTATGGTCCATGTCGGTGAGCCGCCCCCCCTTATCGATGAGGTTTTCGACATCCTGTCGGAAGGCGACATCGTCACGCATTGTTTCAACGGCAAGCCCGCCGGCTCCATCCGCGATACACCTGCACTCTTCGCCATGGCGCAGGATCTGGCCGAGAGAGGCATTCGCATGGATATCGGTCATGGCGGGGCGTCGTTCAATTTTGAAACGGCGCGCGCCTCCATTGCCGACGGGCTGCGCCCGTTCTCCATTTCCACGGACCTGCACAAGGTGTCCATTGAATCGCCCGTCTACGATCTGGCGACGACGATGTCGAAACTTCTGGCAGTCGGCCTGCCGTTCGAAGACGTCGTGCAGGCAAGCTGTGCCGCTCCGCGCTCGATCCTCGGTCTATCCGGCAGAGACGGCCTCACGGCCGGCATGCGTGCGGACTTCACGGTCTTCGATCTGGAAGAAGCCGGTATCGAAGTGCTCGACAGCCAGGGCAACACGATGGTGATGGACAGGGTCTTCGAGCCGCGCGCAACGGTTCTCGGCGCTGATATCCAGACCGCGAGCCGGAGGCTTCCGTGATGGAGAACAGCGCGATCCTGAAGGTTGACGGATTGCGTGTCGGCTTTGGCAGTGGATCGTCGCAGGTGACGGCCTTGCGGGATGTCAGTTTCGAGATCGGGCGGGGCCGTACGCTGGCGCTCGTTGGCGAAAGCGGTTCCGGCAAGTCGGTCACCTCGCTTGCCTTGATGGGGCTGCTGCCGCCTGCGGGACATATCCTGTCCGGTGAGCTGACATTCAAGGGACGGTCCGGAAAGACGGTCGATCTGGCAACCCTGTCGGCCCGCGATTTTCGCGGTATTCGCGGCTCCGAGATTGCCATGATCTTTCAGGAGCCCATGTCGTCGCTCAATCCGCTTTTCACGATTGGCGATCAGATCGGCGAGATGCTTCTGCTGCATGAAGATCTGGATGCCGCCGAGAGGCGCAAACGCGTCATCAAGATGCTGGAAATGGTCGAGATTCCGGGCGCGGCGAAGCGTGCCGACACCTATCCGCATGAATTGTCCGGGGGCATGCGCCAGCGCGTGATGATCGCCATGGCGATGATTTGCAATCCGGCCTTCCTGATCGCGGATGAACCGACGACCGCACTGGATGTGACCATTCAGGCACAGATTCTCGACCTGATGCGCAGGCTTCAACGCGAGCGCGAAATGTCGATCCTCTTCATCACGCACGATATGGGCGTCGTGGCCGAAATGGCCGACGATGTGGCCGTGATGTATGCGGGCAGCGTTGTGGAACAGGCCCCCGTGAACGATCTTTTCGACCAGACGATGCATCCCTATACACGCGGTCTCCTCGGCTCGATCCCCGGTCCGGATCGGCCGGAAGGCGAGCGGCTCAAGTCAATCCCGGGATCCGTGCCGCCGCTCAATGCGCTGCCGGAAGGTTGCGCGTTCGAGCCGCGTTGCGCCTATGCCATGCCGGCGTGCAAGAACCCCGTTGCGTTGCAGACGAAAGCCCCGAGACATTTGGCGGCCTGCATGCTGGACCAGGAGGTGGCCTTATGAGCGAGCCACTTCTTCAGATACGCGGCCTGACGAAAACGTTTGAAACGGCCGGCGGCCCCGTTCACGCGCTGGAAGATATCAGTTTCGATATTCCACGCGGGTCCATCACAGGTCTTGTTGGTGAAAGCGGCTCCGGCAAAACCACGCTGGGGCGCAGCCTGCTGAGGCTTGTCGAACCGACGCGCGGCCAGACCATTTTCGATGGCACCGACCTGAATATGCTGAGCGCGGGACAAATGCGCCAGATGCGCCGCAGGATGCAGATCATCTTTCAGGACCCCATGTCGTCGCTCAATCCGCGATTGCGGATCGCCGATCTCATCGGGGAAGGCCTGAAGGCATTCGGAATCTGCAACCGGAGCGAGCGCCGGGATCGTGCTGCGGTGCTTCTGGAAGAAGTCGGGCTTTCGGGCGATCACCTGAACCGCTTCCCGCATGAATTTTCCGGCGGTCAGCGTCAGCGGATCGGCATCGCGCGTGCCCTGGCGCTGGAACCGGAGTTCATTGTCGCGGACGAAAGCGTCTCGGCGCTCGATGTTTCGATCCAGGCACAGGTGCTCAATCTTCTGCTGGATTTGCGTGAAAAGCGGAACCTGACCATGCTTTTCATTGCCCACGATCTGTCGGTTGTCGAGTATCTCTGCGATCAGATCGCTGTGCTCTATCTGGGGCGGCTCATGGAGATCGGGCCGTCGCGGGCCGTTTATCAGAAGGCCATGCACCCGTACACGCGGGCGCTCAACTCCGCGATCCCGCTGCCCGATCCGCGTGCCAAGCTGTCACGCGAGCTTCTTGAGGGCGATATTCCCTCCCCACTCAATCCCCCATCAGGCTGCGTCTTCAGGACACGTTGTCGACATGCCGACACGATTTGTGCTGATGGCCTGCCCGAACCCGTTGTCATTGCTGACCGTCATGTCAGCTATTGCAAGAAAATCGAGGTCCTAAATGACAACTGAACTACGCGCCGAAACGCCGGAGACACGCTTGAAGGCACTCGGCCGTCCCTTGCCTGACAGCCCGCCGTCACCCATCGGGGCATTCAAGAACGTGCGGCGTTCCGGCAAGATGCTTTATGTGTCCGGTCAGGGACCTGTCCTGCCGGATGGCACGTTGTTGAAAGGCAAGGTTGGCGGCGAAATTACCGCCGAAGTGGCGAGGGAACATGCCGAGCTGGTCGCACTCAACATCATTGCGGCGCTCAGGCAGTTTCTCGGATCTCTCGACCACGTCGGTGGCGTGGTCAAACTCCTGGGCCTGGTCAACGCGACACCGGAATTCGAGCGCCATCCTCACGTCATCGACGGTGCTTCAGATATGCTTGCACGTATCTTCGGCGACAGTCGCGGCCATGCGCGCTCGGCGTTCGGCGTCAGTTCTCTTCCAAACCAGATCACCGTGGAAGTCGAGGCCATATTCGAGCTATCCGACGACGCCCCGCATCAAAGTGCCGGCCGGGCCCTCTAATGATTTCCGAGCGCCCGTTCGACAGATTGCGCCGCAGTGCGAACTTCCGTCGCAATACTCTCGAAGCGGTCGGCAACCCGGTGCTTGGGCATGACGACCGAGAGGGTCATCAGGCACGCTCCCTGCTGGTCGCGGATCGGGGCGGCAATGCAGGCGACGGACTCCTCGGAGGTGTCGATCTGGACCGACAGGCCCTCAAGAAAGGCCTCCCTCGACATCTTTGCCAGTTTCTCCGGGTCCGTTTCCGCCAGTCCGGTGTGCGATGGTTCGGCACAGGCCTCGAAAATCGCCAAACGCTCGTCATCGGGAAGATGACCAACCAGAAGGCGCCCGGACGCAGTCCAGTTCAAAGGCACCCGGGTGCCCACATCGGAGGTCACGCGAAACGCGCCCGAACCTTCCGCCATGTCGATCACACTCATCCGGCCTTCGTCTCGGGTGCAGATCTGGATCATTTCACCGGTGCGCTCATTCAGTTCCATCATCGCGCGGCGCGCCTCGGTAAAGGCGTTCATCCGCGTGCGATAGGCGAGGCCGTACCGCATGAGGCGCGGTCCAAGCCAGACCCGGCCGTCGGCGGTGCGGCTCAGCATCGAGCATTCACACAATTCGTCAATGAGCTTGTAAACGGTCGATGCCGGGGCGCCACTGGCTTTCGCCAGCTCGTAAGCCGTCATCGGAACGAGTCTTTCAGTCAGGATATCGAGTATTTGAAGGTTCCGCGTCAGCGCACTGGTGCGGGTCCTGCGAGGCACTTCCATATCCATAACATCATCTCATTTCGGGGGCCAAAACTATGGCCTCTATGCCACAATAATGGAAATGCTCGCAAGAGTAGAGGACAATATCATGGACAATAAGCAACCACAGCGTGACGATTATGGCATTGACTGGTCGTGGCACGATTCCATGGGCATGAGCCGCATGGTCAATGTCTGCGGTACGATGACCTCGCTGGGAGGCTCGATTGCGAGCCAGCGGGTGGCAGACGCAACCGCTGATGTAATGCCGCGGTTTGCGCGTATGCACGAATTGCAAGCCAAGGCCTCCGGCATCATCGCTCAACTGACCGGAGCCGAAGCCGGTTTCCTGACCGCATCTGCAAGTGCGGGCATCTCTCTTTCCGTGGCCGGCTGCATCACCGGCCTCGACCCGGCCCGTGCGGAAGACCTGCCGTGCAATCCGGGCGACAAGTCCGGTGTCGCGGTGCAGATGGGCCATCTTTGCGAATATGGCGCGCCTGTTTCCCAGGCCATCGAAATGGTCGGCGGTCATGTGCGCATCGTCGGGCAATCCACGCTGGCCAAGGACTATCAACTCGAGGCCGTTCTCGACGAGGGCGCTGCCGCCGCGCTTTACGTGATATCGCACCATGTCGTCGACTACGGCATGATACCTCTGAAACGCTTTTGCGAGATTGCCCATGCCAAGGGCGTTCCGGTCATCGTCGATGCGGCATCGGAATATGATCTTGAGGGTTTCATTGCCGCAGGCGCCGACATCGCCATTTATTCGGGCCACAAGTTCATGGGCGGACCGACCTCGGGCATCGTCGCCGGGCGCAAGGATCTTGTACGCGCTGCCTACCTGCAAAACATCGGCATTGGCCGGGGCATGAAGATCGGCAAGGAAAGCATTGCCGGCGCCATCATGGCAATGACCCAGTGGCTCAAGCGCGATCATGACGCCATCCGTGCGGCGGAAACCGCTGCGTTGGAAATGTGGAAGGACGCCATCGACGGCTTGCCGGGTTTTGATGCCAAGCGCATACCGGACCCGACCGGAAATCCTCTGGAGCGTCTGGAAGTTCACGTGGACCCGGCAACGGCCGGCGCAAGCGCAGCCCAATACGCCGTTGCGTTCGGGAGCTACGACCCGCCGATTATCGTGCGCGGCCACGAAACCGAAAAGGGCTACTTTCAGCTCGACCCCTGCAACCTTATGCCGGGTCAGGCAGAACTCGTGCGCGACGCGCTGCCGCAAGTGCTGACGTCTGCGGACGTTGCCAAGATCGATGAAGAAGCGGCACTGGCCGACACCCGCAACGGCGGAACGGAAAGCTACATGCGTTGGCTTGGCGCCTGAGAAAATCCGCCAACCCGGGTTAGACACCTGAACTCGAAATACGCTCCGGCAGTTGCCACCAGAATGAGGCGTACTTAAAGTTCATCGCACTGAAGCTTATCTACACAGGCTCCGGATCCTCCGGAGCCTGTTTGCGTCAGGCAATGCGACATCGCCCGCCGAATTTAGGTGGCGGCAACCAGGTGCGACAGGGCCGAGTGAGATGATGCCGCCAGGTTCCGCATCTTGATCGCTGTCTGAGGACAATGCGAACGCTTTGGGGCGATGGTCGTCGAGCTCAGGGACAATCACGACCGGCACAGCCGCATGCAGATGCTGTCAGCGGTGCAGGCTTTCGCCGCCATAGTGAATGAACGGCAGTCATTGTCTGCTTCTTGCCTTGGGTCCGAGCTCACAAAATTCAGCAATGCAGCGCCAATCCGGCGGCCAGCCGACGTCAGACCATGAATAGTCTCGCGGATAAGACGCTGACGTTGCACGACCTCCAAACAAGCGATCGTGCAACGCCCTAAGACAAACTCAACTGGTATTTGACTAACTAAAAATAAATTCCTGGAAGCTGTGAACAGCTTCCGTTTTCCGGCATCGCATTTCGCTGTTTGAAATCAGAGCCTTCAAGGCAAAAAGCGATGCTGGAGATCTTCGGTTTAGCGCGACACGCTCTACTTAGAAGCGGTAGTTCAGGCCGACCTTGACCGTGTTGAAGGACGAGTCGATATCCGACGAAATACGCCAGCCGTCAGGGTTTGTAATTTCATATGTCGCGTCACCGAGGTCGGTATAAAGGTACTCGAGCTTCAACGAGACGTTTTCGGTAATCGCGTAGTCGGCACCTGCGCCAGCCGTCCAGCCGACTTGCCAGTTCTCATCTTTGTACGTCGTGTTGTTTTGCTGGTAATAGCTTTCGAACTCTCCTTGGCCATAGGCCAATCCAGCCGTGGCGTAAGGGAGAAAACGACCAAACGCATAGCCCAACCGGGCACGCGCTGTTCCGAGATATTTCACGGAGACCTCATCGTTCTCTTCGTTCTTGTCTTCCAGGCCCGAAAAGGAGAAATCGGTCTCGACACCAAGGACGACACCGTTCGTGAATTGATAGTCGTAGCCGACTTGCACGCCGCCCATGAAACCGTCCGGGTCCGGGTTAGAGCCGGTGTAGTTGTAGCTTTGTCCCCCGACCTTGACGTTAGACGCGTCGGCATTGCCCCAGCCGTAACCAACGTTGGCACCTACGTGTGCACCTGTCCAATTGATAGAGGTCGACGGTACGTCGCCGGCAGGGAAGAGGTTTTCGGCGTGGGCCGCACCGCAGAGCAGAAGAGCCGCCGCGAAAGATGCAACATGAAGTTTCATAGGATCTTGTCCATTCTCGTGTGTAACTGGTGCCGGTATGGCATGAGAAATGGCGAAGAAAAACAATAAGATATCGGGCAAATAGCAACTGCGCGGAGCACCTTGAAAGATATCTTGCGTTGCGATCGGCACGAACCGCACAAAACGTGGAACTCTGATTTCCGCCTGCAAGACAGTGGGTGGCGAGCTGCCAGATTTCTTACATTTCGCGCTCGATTTGGCAGGAGGTTCGTTGCGAAGACGCAACTGGAATTCGCCTCAGTTCTGGTGAGAGGATCGCATCTTATTGCTTGTGTATGGTCGTCTGTGATCCCAACCGACTCGATTGTGTCACTATGCCGAACAAACGCAACGAGACGCTCCTGATGGAACCGCCTCATGTCGCGGCCTTCGGTGACTTGTTCGGGCCCACCGGGCCGCGTTGCGCCGCTTGGCCGACCTGCAAGCCGGCTCCTTGCCGCCAGACCTGAACAAGCCATCAAACAGGCTCTTGTTTGTTGAGGTTGGTATTGGACCTTGGATGACGCCCGACGCTCTCATCGGCTGGTCAGCCCGCAAGTGGTGGCAGCTCAGTGAGCGGCAGGAGAAAAGCTGTAGCCCACATTATGCAAGGTCACGATCGGAATCTCCACTCCGGCTTCCCGGCGTACCTTCAGCCGCAACCGGCTGAGCATTGTATCCAGTCTGCCGCGCTGTTGATCATCGGGCTCTTCCAACAGCGTCTGTAGGGCCTGCCGGCTGACCACCGCGCCGTCGGCATCCAGGAGACACCCCAGCAACAGGGCTTCGCGTCTGGACAGGCGAACGACTTTGTTGTTCGGGGCCCACAAACAGAGCTTGTCGGCATCGAGAAGCCACTTTTGGGTTTCCGGCTTTGTCGACGACTCGATCTTGCGCCTGTTTTTGCGCAAGCGTTCTATCGCAGCAGAAAGTTCCAGCGGATCAACCGGCTTGACCATGTAGATGTCCGCACCGGAGCGATATCCTTCAACCCGGTCCTCGATTGAGTCGCGAACCGAGGTGATAATCACCGCGCACAATTGTTCTCGAGCAAGATAGCGGGTAATAGCGAAGCCGTCGTGATAGGGAAGATTGATATCGACCACCGCGACACTAAACTGCTTCTCGGAAATCATCTGGTAAAGCTCAACGGCACTGCCCACCGTCGTTACGTCAAAGCCTTCCACCGTCAAAAAATCAGTGATGCTGTTTCGCAGCTGAACATTGTCCTCGACCAGAACGACACTCAAAGCCTTATGCCTTTAATTTTCACCCTGCCCGTGAGCTTCTCCGAAGGGGCCAGAGCGGCCTGCGCGGTCACGATGCTCGCCGGGAGGGGACTTGTACTGCTGGTGGCCATGATGGCAGTTGTCATCATCGGGACACCGTGTGCTGAAGCCGGGCCACGATCACGCTTCATCGACTTGCCCGATATGCACGCAAGAAACGGGCTCGTTTCCATTCGTGATCATATGTCTTTCTTGCGTGATGATTCCGGAAAACTGACTGCCGAAGATGTCATATTGGGTACGCATGATCAGGCGTTCGTGCCAGTAGAGCCCAATCTCGCATTGGGGTACACCAGCGACACGGTATGGATCAAGGTGACCCTGCTCTACAACAAGACGGACGCCGGTGATCTGGGTCTCATCCTGCTGCCTGTTTATGTGGACGACCTTCAGGTTTTCGTGCCGAAGGTCGCGCAGCCACGGTCACGAGACGATTTCGAGATCATTATACGGGGCGATCATCATCTCGACGAGCAGGCAGGCGCTGCAAATCTGTTTTATTGGTCTCGACTGGATTTGCCGGACGCTTCACAAGCCACACTCTATTTCAGACTCCAAAGCACGAGTAGCGTGAACCTTCGCGCCATGATCGCGACCCCTGCGGGCATGATGTATTACGCGATCTTCCGGACGGCGACTGTCTCGGGACTGTTGATCATCTCCCTTCTTGCAATCGCGCTGAGCCTGCTCTTCTGGACGCAATCAAAAAGACGCTATTTCCTGAGCTTCGCCCTGTTGATGTTTTCGAACGCCTATGTGGTGGGGTGCGGAGGCGGGCTGCTGATTGTCAACAGTTTCAATACCGGTGGCCAATTCAACGATATCGTGACGGGCATGCAAACCCTGTTGGCAACCTTCGCCAACATCATGTTCGTGCGCGACTACGTTCAGACGAAGCTGAATTTCCCGCGCCTGCACCGAGTTTTCAACATCGTTCTCGTGCTCAACGCCCTGGCCTTCGTGACACTTTTCACCGAACGGATACCCTACTTCCTGGTCGCCTCCCCCCTTTACGTCGCAACACTTCTGGCTCTCTTGCTCCTGTGTGGCCGGAACAGCGTTCTCTTCAGGCGACATCGCGATCTTGGGCGGCTCACGGCCTTTCTGGCCTCGGCCATCTATGCCGGGTTCGCGCTCCTGAACGTTCTGGTGATGGTTGGCGGGACGGACATCATCGGCCTGCAGGAGATAAATTACTGGATCCCGATGGTTCCCTTCACATTGCTCATGTTGCTGTCGATGATTATTCGCGGACGGCGCCTTGAAGAATACAAGAAGGCGACCTCGGCGCTGAGACAATCGCGGCGTGCGGAACATCGGGCTCTGGTGATGGTCAACGAACGGACCCGCGAACTGCTGGGTGCAAAGCATACGGCTGAGGCGGCCCTGCAGGCAGAGCGCCAGATGCAGTCGGAACAATTACGTTTCATCGACATCGTTCGTCACCAGTACCAGACGCCGCTGGCAGTCATCCGCAGTTGCGCCGCAACGCTTACCCGCACATTGCCCAAACGCGATACCGCCAACCTGCAAAGAATCGGCCGGATAGAAGCGGCAACCGCCGACCTGGTCGACGTCCTGCAGACATCTCTGGAGCGGAGCCGGATGCAAGAGACGACAACCGTGGCAAAACGCTCGGAGGTTCTTGTGCAAGAACACTTCAGGAAGGTCGTAGCGCGCGCGCAATCCATGCACGACAGCCATTGTTGCCATCTCGACTTCCACCACATCGACCAACAGGACCGGGCCTTCTTTGATGAAGGCATGGTGGCGATTGCGCTTGCCAACCTGCTCGATAATGCCGTGAAATTTTCGCCAGACGCCAGCGACATCCAGATCGACGTCACGCGCCAGGGGCAGTCGCTGACGGTTGCCGTCAAGGACGGCGGGATCGGAACTCCGGAGACCGAACGGCAGATGCTCACACACCGTTATGCAAGAGGCTCAAACGCCGGCAATGTCAGCGGATCGGGCCTCGGCCTCAATATCGTCGCAGGTCTGGTCAAGGCTCATGAAGGCGAATTCACGCTCGACAGCATAGAGCCGCAGGGAACCAAGGCCCAGTTCACGCTGCCACATTGCTTCGTGCGTTGAACCAGGAAAATCCGGCCCAGGCCAGCCGACGATAATACGTTGGCGATTTCAGGAGTGATCGGTCTTGGAGAGAAACTATTAACCTTCTTTTCCTAATGCTCTCAAAAGGCGTTCACCACGAAAAACCAGTCTTCTCAGTCCATGCGTATTTCCCGGAAGAATTTCTCGATCGCTAACTCGAACGATCCCGATCAGGTCGCTCCTGCCGATGAAACGGTACGGCGCGTGCCGGACGAGGATCAGTGCGGTCAAACTGTCGTTGCCCAGGTTGAGGAGGCGTATGCCGCACGTCGCTTGCCGCAAGTGACCGTGAGCTCGCAGAACGTGACGGCGGATGAAAGCGGGGACGCGGAGACACCGCAGGAGGAAACCTGTCAGAGCCATTTCTTTCTGGCGCCCAACGTGCGGTTCACCCGGACGCCCGACCGTGGGGCAAGGCAGCGCGCCTCTCAGCCCGAAGACGCTACCGCAACGCCCGAGGCTAACCCTGGGAACACCATCGCCTCCCAAGGGGACCCGGCGCCCGCCACTCAGCCCCCCCTGACTGCGCTCCCTCCCCGCCAGGAAACGACCCCATCTGCGCCCGTTGTGCAGTTGTCAGATCACAGCGGCGACGTCAGTGACCGGAATGGGCAGACGGCGGCCGCCGCCAGTGCCAGCTCGACGGCGCACCTCGGCTTCCTGTCCGATCACGCCTTTTTCGAATTCATGTCCGATGAGGATCCCGCATCGCAGCCGGCCCATGTGCCAACCCGACAGGCAGTCGCTGAAAAGTCAGTGCCCGTCAGACCGTCATATGAGGAGGTTCCGGTAGCCAGCCAGGCGGCCCCTGCGCCGACAGGCATCGCGTCGCTCTACAAGGTCATCGAATGCTCCGGGGGCAGATCATCCGGCCAGAAGCTGGCCGGTGCAGATCCGAGTGCGGCAAGGCCGGCACATCCCGCCCCGGCGAATACCCGTTCGACGCACAAAGCAACCGAAAGCGTCGGCCGCAACGCTGTCCCGGCACAGGCGCCTGTCTCGATGCCGGACGCCAGGTCCCGAACGTTTGCCGCCGCGTCTCCGGCCCTTCCGCCAGTCGGAGCGCATGCGCGGCCGGCGTCCGGTGGCGACTACGAGTTTCCCGAAGGTGAACTGCTTCAGCAGCCCGAGGAGAGCCCCGGCTTCTGCATGTCGCAGGAGCAACTGGAGCGCAACGCCGGGCTTCTGGAAAGCGTGCTGGAAGATTTCAAGGTGCGCGGCGAGATCATTCACGTGCGGCCCGGGCCCGTCGTCACCCTTTACGAGTTCGAACCTGCACCGGGCATCAAGTCCTCCCGGATTGTCAATCTCGCGGACGACATTGCCCGCTCCATGTCGGCCATCTCGGCGCGTGTCGCGGTCGTACCCGGCAGAAACGTCATCGGGATCGAACTGCCGAACACGGAGCGCGAGACGGTCTTCTTCCGCGAGATGATCGACTCGAACAGTTTCCGTGCCACCAACTGCAAGCTCGCGCTGAGTCTTGGCAAGACGATCGGCGGCGAGCCGGTGGTCGCCGACCTGGCGAAGATGCCGCATTTGCTGGTTGCCGGAACGACCGGCTCGGGCAAGTCCGTCGCCATCAACACCATGATCCTGTCTCTGCTCTACCGGCTGAGGCCGGAAGAATGCCGCCTGATCATGGTCGATCCGAAGATGCTGGAACTCTCCATCTACGACGACATCCCGCATCTTCTGACTCCCGTCGTGACGGATCCGAAAAAAGCCGTGACCGCACTCAAATGGGCCGTCCGCGAGATGGAGGACCGGTACCGGAAGATGGCGCGCCTTGGCGTGCGCAACATCAACGGCTTCAATCAGCGCGCCGCCGCTGCCAGCCAGAAGGGCGAACCGGTCGTCGTGACCGTGCAGGCCGGGTTTGACAAGGAGACGGGCGAACCGCTGTACGAGCAGCAGGAAATGGATCTCGCCCCGATGCCGTACATCGTCATCATCGTTGACGAGATGGCGGATCTGATGATGGTCGCCGGCAAGGAGATCGAAGGCGCTATCCAGCGTCTGGCGCAGATGGCCCGTGCTGCCGGCATCCATCTCATCATGGCCACGCAGCGCCCCTCCGTGGACGTAATCACCGGCACGATCAAGGCGAACTTTCCGACCCGGATTTCCTTCCAGGTCACCTCGAAGATCGACAGCCGTACAATCCTCGGCGAGCAGGGCGCAGAGCAGCTGCTCGGCATGGGCGACATGCTGCACATGTCCGGTGGCGGCCGTATCAATCGTGTCCACGGCGCCTTCGTTTCCGACGAGGAAGTCGAACAGGTGGTCGCGCATCTGAAGTCGCAAGGACGCCCCGCCTACCTCGAGACCGTGACCGCGGAAGAGGAGGAGGACGAAGAAGAGGACGCTGCTGTCTTCGACAAGGGCGCGATTGCCTCCGAAGACGGCAACGACCTCTACGACAATGCCGTCAAGATCGTCTTGCGCGACAAGCGCTGTTCCACCTCCTACATCCAGCGCCGTCTCGGGATCGGCTACAACCGCGCTGCCACGCTGGTCGAGCGAATGGAGAACGAGGGCCTTGTCGGCGCGCCAAATCACGTGGGCAAGCGCGAGATCCTGGCCGAGCGGAGAGAGCAGCCAGAGGAATAGCCGTCGGCGTGACGGAGCCAGACCTGCGGGCGACAGTTCATCCAACTGACGTCGTTTTGGCTCGGGCCTGTCTCGAAGGGTTTCGGACGATCCATGTCATCTGATGTCGCTGTTGCAGCACCGCTGTGCACGGCGATCGCGCCGCAGCCTTAAAGCCTGATCTCATCTGCTTTTTCGGAGACGAACCGGGTGGCTACAGACGTCCCGGGAGCAGGAGGACGATGGCCGGGAAAGCGATCAGAATTGCCAAGCGTACGATATCCGCAAGGATGAACGGGATCACGCCGAGCATGATGTTCCTGAGCGGCAGATCGGTTGCCACGGATTTGACCATGAAGAGGTTCATGCCGACCGGCGGCGAGATCAGCCCAAGCTCGACAGTCACCACCGCGATGATGCCGAACCAGACCGGGTCGAACCCGCTGTCGGCGATGACGGGGAAGAAGATCGGCACCGTCAGCAGGATCATCGCCAGGCTTTCCATGAAGCAGCCCAGAACGACATAGAAGATCATGATGGAAATGAGCACCTGCCATGGCCCGAGGCCGAGGTCGCGCATCATGTCGACCATGGCGAAGGACACCTGCGAGGTCGAGATCAGAAAGCCTAGGGCTTCGGCTCCGATCAGGATGAAGAAGATCGTTGCCGTCGTTTCGACCGTCCCCCGCAGGGCTTTTCGAAAACCGTCCCAGCGCATGCCCTTCCAGATCGCATAGACAAGGGCAAAGGCAGCTCCTGCTCCGCCGGCTTCCGTCGGCGTGAAGAAGCCGCCGTAAAGGCCGCCCATCACAAGTCCGAAGAGGCAGAAGGCGGGGGCAAAAAGCCTCGCGCATTCCAGCCAGCCCGCAAGCCCGGACGATCCGGAAAGGTCCTCGCGACCCTCACCCGTCCAGATCCGTGCCATGATCTGCACCGTGATCACGTAGAGAACATACCCCAGAACGCCCGGGAGGATGCCGGCCAGAAACATCTCGCCCACCGACTGTTCGGTGATCAGCGCATAAAGCAGCAGGGCGATCGAGGGAGGAATCATGATGCCGAGCGTGCCGCCGGCCGCCAGCGACCCGGCCGCAAGACGCTGATCATATCCGCGTTTCAGCATCTCCGGATAGGCGACCTTCGTCATTGTCGAGGCTGTGGCAAGGGAGGAACCGGAGACCGTGGAAAAGACCGCGCTTGCGGTGACACCTGCGACCCCAAGCCCGCCCGGTTGTCCCCGGGTCAGCCGCTCCGCACCGCGGAAAAGATCGGCAGCCATGCCCGACTGGGATATCAGGTTGCCCATCAGCATGAAGAGCGGCACGAGGGTGAAGGAATAGCTGGAAGCCGTCTCGAAAGCGGATGTCTGCAACACCGAGAATGCGGCGTCAAAACCGACGATCACGCCGAAACCGCCGACACCGACAATGGCCATGGCCAATCCGACCGGAGCGCCAAGCAGAACGATCACGAAAAGAAACGCGATGGACACCAGGCCGACAAACAAAGGATCCATTACGCCGGCTCCGATTTGATCAGGGCAGGGTTGAGGGTGACGGCGAGCGAGACCACCGCGAAGGCTGCGCATTCAACAGCGATGACCATGTAAAAGATCCAGAGCGGGATCCCCCAGTCCTGCGTGACCTCGCCCCGCTCCCAGGTTTCCACACCCTGCGCAGCGAAGAGCCAGACCAGAGCGGCGACAAAGAGAAAAAGCGCCAGGAACCAGAAGCGGTCGATGAGCGCCTGCGAGCGCCTCGACATCAAGCCGGTCAGGACATCCACCCGGATCAGGCCGTTTTCCAGCGCAGCCGGCAGGGCGGCAAAGACGGCGATCAACAGCGCATATTTCGCCAGTTCCACGGCGCCGGGGATCATCAGATTGATCTCCGCGCCCGAGGCATCGAACAGTGCCCGCATCAGGATATTGATCGCAACCACGCCAAACAGCCCCAGAATGGCCGTGCTTGCGACAACCTCGCATGCGCGCGTGGTGACCGAGACCACCCGCGACATGAGGTCGTGATGATGTGCCGATCTGCTCATCTCGCTTCCGTCCCGTCCCGCGACAAATCGATGGAACCCGGCGCAGACTGTCACCGGGCCCCCGCCCCTCTCGATCAGTACTGCTGATCAGTTCAGTTCGGACTGACACTCACTGACGTAGCCCTGGACCGCCTTGTAGGTTTCCGTACCCGGAAGACCCTTCCCATCCAGTTCACTCAGGTAGATGTCTTTTGCGCGGGCAGCGGCTGCCTGCCATTCCGCCATTTCCGCCTCCGGAATCTCGAAGGTTTCGGAGCTGTCCTTGAGGGACTGAATGGCGGCGGCATCCGCGTCGTCGTACCCCTTGCCCGCGATCAGCGACCATTTCATGCCGGAGTTGGCATCCACGGCCGCCTTGGCCTTGGGAGAGAGGGCGTCATACTTGCGCTTGTTCATCGTGGTGACAAAGGCGAGCGAATAGAAGCCGAAGTCAGTGTGATATTTTGTCAGTTCCGCCAGACGGAAGGCTTCCACGGACTCCCAGGTCAGCATGTAGCCGTCGATCACACCGCGTTCGAGGTTTTCATAGATGGCCGGCGCAGGCAGGCCGACAGGCTCTGCGCCCAGCTCTCCAAGAAGCGTGCCGATCACCGCAGTCGGGCGGCGCAGCTTGAGACCCTTCAGATCGCCAAGGGCCTTCACCGGCTCGTTGCCCATGTGCAGCTGGCCGGGGCCATGCGTGTGGACGAAGAGGACGTGGGTGTCCTTGTATTCTTCATCGAGAGCGCCGGATTCATAAAGCTTCTGGAAGGCGCAGGAGCCGACTTCGGCGGTCTTGAACAAACCCGGCAGTTCCATGATCTGGCTCAGCGGAAAACGGCCGGCCGTATAGCCCTGGACCGTCCAGGCAATGTCGGCAACGCCATTCTTCGCGTTGTCGTAGCCGCTGGGGGCCTTGCCGAGTGTCTGGGCCGGGAAGATCTTCACGCTCAGTTCGCCGTCGGACTCCTTGTCGACAGCATCCGCCCAGGCTTCAAACATGGTGCTCTGCTGCCAGCTCTGTGCCGGCATGAAGTGAGCATAGCGAAGCGTCTCGGCCTTTGATGCCGTGGCGAACAGGCCGAGGGAGACAAGCGTTGCGGATAGGACTTTGAATTTCATGGAATTCCCCGAATGGTTGGTGATAGCACTCGCATCAAAGTTGTGCGATTATCGCGCAAATTATTGTTTATTGATCAAATGGTATCATCCAAGCCTTCGCTGTCAAACGAAACCTTCCAGTTTCGCGTTGCTTTTTTAGGCATGCATAGATGATTGGCAATCGCCAATTGCCGCTCAAAGCAGACCTGCGAGCACCTTGGCGCACTCGCGCAGTGTGGCAATGATGTTCTGCCTCACTTGCGGATCTTCGAAACGCGAGGCGTCCCCTGAAACGCCGATCGCGCCGGGTTCGGCATTGTCCGAGCGGATGGGGACCGCTATGGCCGCGACCCCGGCCTCGAATTCGCCAATGACAGAGGAATATCCGCGACGCGAAATCTCCGCCACGTCAGCTGAAATGGAGGCCCGGTCGAGGTTGGTGACATCCGTATAAGGCGTCAGCGGCGCCGAGGCGATCAGTTCTTCGGCTTCCGCTGCGGGAAATCCGGCCAGGAGCGCGCGGCCGATGGCGCTGCTGAGCAGGGGCAGCCTGGAGCCGACGGTAAATCCGATGCTGACGGAATTGGCCTTTGCTCCGGCGTGGGCAACATAGACAGCCTGATCGCCATCCACCATCGCCATCGAAATCGGCTCCGAGATCTGGTTGGAGAAACTGCGCATGACCGGCTCGATGGTCTTGCCGAACTGGCGACCCTGCAGGAAGCCGCCCGCCAGCACCAGAATGCGCGGCGTCAGGGAAAACACCCTGTCTTCCTGTTTGACATAGCCAAGGTGCACGAGGGTCAGCACCAGTCGGCGCGTCGTGGCCCGGTCCAGTCCCGTTATCTTGGCGATCTGCGGCAGGGTCAGATGGGTCGAGCTCGTGTCGAACGCCTTCAAGACCGCCATGCCCTTTGCAAAGGTCAGGGAGATGTCACGGTCCTGAATCTTGCGCTCCCCGGCGTCCGCCTGCATGTCTGGCTGCTCCTTTTGGCGGCCCGCGTCGGCATTGCCGGTCCGGTCCACTTGTGTGCTTGCTTCTACGTCACTCTGAATAGTCACGATTTGCGTGACAATAAATGGGTCGGCCTGCAAAAACACAAGAAGACGCCGGATCGGGAGGTTTCGAGCACTGGCTACAAAGGCAGCGTCAGAGGCGCATTGCCACTTCCTGCGTTTCGCGATCAAACGCGCCCTGGCTGGTATCAAGCAAAAGCCAGCTGGCGGGTCTCAGGAAGTCCGGCAAGGGCAAAGGCCATTCTTCGGGCCGGTCCTGGAACGCGCCGGGAACCGATCCGAAAGGGATGAACTGGCCGTCCAGGCCTGATCGCCGACAGATGGCGCCTTCGGCTGATCCAAGGCGGAAGCCCAGCCCGCCCGTCCAGCCAAGCCGGGCAGTAGCGGCCTGAATGGACCGTTCGCGGCTGTCGGTCTGAGTCAGTGCAAGACCGGTTTTTTCGTTTTCTGTCTCAAATCCGGAGATGCCAATCCCGCGCACGAACGCCGGTTCTCCGAGCCGAATGAGATCGGGAAAGACGTCACGATCCTCTTCTGCCTCTGCGAAGAACCAGTCTCCTTTACCAGATAGCTGCATCTCTCCCGTCCCACCGGCCCCATCGGGCGCGGATGAAACGGCAAGCAGAAGCATGTGATCGATCATGCCGGAATAGATCTTGCGCAGGTGCAGCGGCACGGGCGCCTCGGGTGCCAGCCCCTCAATGTGCATGATAGGCGCTTGCAGAAGGGTGATCCACATGGCCTTGAACCCCTGACGCTGCAGAAGCTGCCTCACGCTTTCGCGCAACGGGAAATATCCGTCGAGGATATCTTCGAACGGGCGTCCGCTGAGCGAACGCAGTTCCGGATCACAGGCGATGGTCATTCACTCCGCTGTCAAACTGAAAAACCGGACGGGCTTTCTCCGTCCGGCGGCACTTGCGTGTTTCAGACCGTCGCATCCCACGGACACTCGGCGCGGCGCTCGTGATCGGCTGCCTGACTGGCCGCCAGCCACTCCCCCGTAGCGGTGATGGCGTCATTGGACAGCGGCCCCACGATGGCGGTGGTTGCCTCATCGCGCATGGGAAGCGCGCCCTCGCGACTGGTTTCGACCGCCTTGATTGCCTTGCGCAGCATCAGGCGGTAGCGGACGATGGCCGCGTCGCCGCGCCCCAGGTGCTCGCGGGTCCGGTCCTGGATGGAGCCCATGCTTTCGACCGCCCACTGGTCATGCACATTGATGTCGAGCCCCATGCCCGTGTACGTCAGCGATGCTTGTTCTTCCGGGTCGAAATGGTAGTCGTTGGCGCGGTTCTTCAAAGGGGCGTAGTCGGGCAGCCGATGCTCCGTCAGCCGCTGCTCACGCATGACCTGCTTGTCGACCGGCTTGGCGAAACTGGTGAAGAGTGAGTACCAGTAGCAGTTCTCATCATCGATCGGCACGTGCCACTGCGTGATCGTCATTTCCCGCGACATGGGGATGCAGATCGCTTCCGGGAAGATCTGGTTGGTGACCCGCACATGGGTCAGATCATTATCCATGTGCCGCAGGGCCGTGATCTTGAGGCCGAAATCCGTTTCCTCGACTTCGATGTCCGGGCGCGGATATTCGCGCAGGACCTGGGTCATCGGCATGTCCGTGTGGGCCGCCTTGTCGCGGAACTGCCGGCCGTAGCTGTTTTCCGGGTCTTCGTCCTGCAGGAAGCGATGCAGGAAGGAGGCATGCGACGGATCGATGCCCACCTCCAGCGCCTGCAACCAGTTGCATTGCCACAGTCCCTTGAAGGCGAAGACATGGCTGTCGGGTGCGCGAAAGCAGTCGAAGTTTGCAAAAGCGGGCGGTTCGCCCGGGCCCATGTAGGCGAAGTACATGCCCTTCTTCTCGATCACGGGATAGGCCGGGCTGTCTTCCACGATCTCGATCGCATCCGGCTCCGGATAGAAGGCCGGGGCTTCATCTGCCGATGCGATGCGGGTCTTCAGGACGAGATTGCCGTCCTGCTGGCGCAGAAGCACCAGCCGTTCTCCGAGCAGGTTGACAGGAACGAGGGCGCGCTCCTCGGTGAGCTCATCGACGAGGGCGGCCGGCTGCCAGTATCGGCGCAACACTTCGCCGGCGGAGGTTCCCGGTCCGACGCGGGTAATCTGATCGTTCAGCTTCTGAGTGATCATGTGATTGTCCTTCGATCTCTCGGCGCGCCCGATGCATCGCCGGCACGTCAATGTGCAAGTGGCTCAGGTGAGGGACGGATCGGCAAAGGCCGTGTCATCGTCCGGCTCGCCCCTGCCCATATAGGTGAAGATGACACCATCTTTTTCCATCAGCGGATAGCTGGGAAGCTTGATAGTCTTGTACATGGTGGAATCCTCCGGCTCGGCAGGCTGTTCGACGCACTGACCCGTGCGGTCGAAGTGCCAGCCGTGGAAGGGGCAGCGAAGACCATTGTCCTCGCGTCGGCCGAAACACAGATCCGCGCCCCTGTGCGGGCAATGGCGGCCGATCAGTCCGAGTTCGCCCTCGTCGTCACGGAAAAGAACAAGAGACTGCCCGAACAGGGTGATCGGAATGACAGGACGCGGGATGTCCAGGTCGCTTGCAAGAGCCGCCCTGACCCATGCATCCGGCGGCGTCGCATTCGTCTCTTCCGTGCTTTTCTCCATGACAGCCCCCATAGTCGTTCCACTCTCTCTGCGCTGCGCGTTTCGTTGATTGACACAATCTGATTTACGACTAAGAATATGTGCGTTATACGAACATAAGTTCGAATATCGAACATACTTCATTCTCGAATGGAGTCAATCGGCCGGGACGGGCTGGCTGAATGCAAGCAGGGATATCCCCTCAGGACAGTTTTACGGAGCTGCCTGCGGCAGGTGTCCGTCTGCGGATGGCTGAGACGAGGGGCTCCATCATAGTGTCAGGCAAGATAGCGATCGTGGGAGCCGGTCCCTCCGGATGTTATCTGGCACAGGCTCTGCTGAAGAGCCGCCCGGATCTGCAGGTTGACCTGATCGACGCCCTCCCCGTCCCCTTCGGGCTAGCTCGTTACGGCGTCGCCGCCGATCATCAGGGCACGAAGGCCGTGACACGCCAGTTTTCCCGCATCTTCGAGCGCCAGGGCGCCCGCTTCTTCGGCAATCTGCGGATCGGCCGGGATGTGCCGCTTGAGCAGCTGCGCGCGGCCTACGACGCAACGGTTCTGGCAGCGGGGCTTTCCGCAGACCGGCGTTTGAATATTCCCGGTGAGGATCTGCCTGGCGTTCATGGCTCCGCCAAGTTGACACGCGCACTCAACGAGCACCCGCAGGCTGTGTCCCTGCCGGACCTCGGATCTCATCCCGTGATCCTGGGCAACGGAAATGTCGCCCTCGATCTGCTGCGTCTCATGTGCAAGACGCCCGCGGAGCTCGACGGTTCGGACCTGGGGCCGGGCCCAACCGCATGGCTGGCAGCAAACCGCATTGAACGTCTGACGATCGTCGGCCGCTCGCCCGCTGCGCACGCAAAGTTCGACCCGGTGATGGTGCGGGAACTCGGCAAGCTGTCGAATGTCAGCATCGAAGTCGAGAAATTCGCGCCGTCCGACGATCCGGACACGCAGAAACGCCAACAGGCACTGACCGATATCGATGGTCATGGCGAAGGCCCTGTCCGTGTGGTCTTCCGCTTCGGACTGCAGCCGACTGCCATTGAGGGAGTGGACCGCGTCACCGGGCTTGCGGTGGAAGGCACGGGCGGCAGGGATGTCATCAAGGCGACATCGATCATTACCGCCATCGGCTTTGCGTCCGCCGGCGACCTGGGCCGGGAGGCGTTGCTTTCCGGCGGCGCCCTTCCCGATGGCAAACTGGATGACGGTCTATATGGCGCCGGCTGGTTTCGACATGGACCACGCGGCACCATCGCGCAAAGCCGCTCCGACGCACAGGCGACCGCTGCCATGATCCTGAAAGAGCTCAGCATTGATCCGGCACGTGTCGGCAACGAGATCTTCGCGGGCCTCCCCGAGCTGATCGACTTCGCCGGCTGGCAACGCATCGACGCGGCGGAACAGGCCCTTGCCGCGCCATCCCGCTGCCGGCGGAAATTCACCTCAACCGACGACCTCCTCCATGCTGCGAGACAGAGGGACTGACTTCATGAAGATTTGCGTCCTCTACGGGACCGAAACCGGGAATGCGGAAATGCTCGCCGATGACATCGAGACGGCGCTGAGCGACGACCACCAGGTCGATTGCGCAAACCTCTGCGATGTCGATCCCGCCGACTTGGGCAAGGAGACTTTCCACGTGATCGTCTGCTCCACCTATGGTGACGGCGAACTGCCGGAGTCCGCCCGGCCTTTTGCGCAATCGCTTGAACAGAACCGGCCAGACCTGTCTGGCATCTCCTTTGCTGTGTTCGGACTGGGCGATGCCGAATATGCCGAGACATTCACCCACGGGTCCATCAGGCTCGCGGACCTCCTCAAGGCATGCGGCGCAACCCAGATCGGTGAGCGCATGACGCATGATGCCTCCGGCGACGACATGCCGGAAGACCTGGCGTTGCCGTGGATCACCGAGGTTCTTGCAACGTTTTCCGAGCAATCGAAGGAAGTTTGAATCGTGGGCGCCACCTCCAAGACCACGCCGGCAGATCTTGAGTCCGACAAGGGCTGGTACAGCGATGAAGAGCTGCGGATGGCAGCCGACGTCATTGATCAAATCGACGCCAAAGGCCTAGAAACTGTGCGCCTGGCCTTCGCGGACCAGCATGGCATCCTGCGAGGCAAGACCATCGTTGCCTCGGGGCTGGCGTCCGCCTTTCGCAGCGGCATGGCCATGACCTCGACGCTGCTGCTGAAGGACACCTCCCACCGAACGGTTTTTCCCGTCTGGGAGGACGATATAGGACTGGGGACCAACACGCTGACGGGCGCGGGCGACGTTCTGGTCCTGCCCGATCCGTCGACGTTCAAGGTTCTGCCCTGGTCACCGCACAGCGGCTGGATGCTGTGCGACGTGCGCTACAAGGACGGCAGCAAGATGCCCTTCTGCGTGCGCACCGCCCTGAAGGACGCAACGGCCGATCTCGCTCGGGACGGTTATGCCCTCAAGTGCGGCCTGGAGTTCGAGTTCTACGTGTTCCGCATGGAGAACGCCCGTCTCTCTCATGAAGACACCGGCATGCCGGCCACACCACCCGAGACCAGCCTGATCTCCCATGGCTACCAGTATCTGACGGAGGCGCGCTACGACGCGCTCGAAGAGGTCATGGACGACCTGCGCCGGGCGTGCCAGGCACTGGGACTGCCGGTGCGTTCCATGGAGGCGGAATTCGGTCCGAGCCAGTGCGAATTCACCTTCGAGCCCGGTTCACCGCTGCAAAATGCGGACGACACGTTGCTTTTCCGCTCGGCGGTCAAGCAGATCTGCGCCCGCAAGGGCCTGCATGCGACGTTCATGTGCCGGCCAAAGCTGGAAGGGATCATCCCCAGCGGCTGGCACATGCATCAGTCCATCGTCGATGTGGCGACGGGGGCCAATCTGATGATACCGGAGACCGCCGACGGGCTGACGCCGATTGCCGACAGCTGGATCGCAGGCCTGCTGGAGCATGCGGCGGAAAGCTGCCTCATGACGACGCCGACGGTCAATGGCTACAAACGCTACCAGCCGTATCAACTCGCCCCCGACCGCATCCAGTGGGGCCGCGACAACAAGGGCGCCATGATCCGTGGGCTGATGGCACCGGGCGACAAGGCAAGCCGGATCGAGAACCGCGTCGGGGAGCCGACCGCAAATCCTTATCTCTTCATGCTGTCGCAGATCGTGTCAGGTCATGACGGGATCAAACGCGAGTTGCGGGCCCCTGCCCCGGTCGAAAACCCCTACACAAGCGAAGCAGCCAGCCTGCCCAAGAGCCTGATTGCCGCACTCGAGCACTTCGACGCAAGCAGCTTCTACCCTCAGGCGATCGGATCCGAACTCTGTTCCTATCTCTCGCGCATCAAGCACGCCGAATGGGCGCGCTATCTGATGACCGTCTCCGAATGGGAACAGCGGGAGTATTTCTCACTGTTCTGAGGGCATTCCAGACTTGCCGGAAATCCCTGGTGACACTGTGCAGGGGCTTTCGCACCGTCAGAGCCGCAACCTTTATCCGACCGCAAACGGCCGCTATCTGCTCAACTGACCTAGATCGTGCGCTGGAGCCCTTCAGGTCAAAGACGACCGAGGTCCGCTTCGATCCCAACATGACGGACGGATGCAGCGCATTGCTTGAACGCCGACGTCAAGAAGTGCAGCTAGGGTGCGGCCCCGGGTGCGATCGTATGACAGTCCGCAAAGTGCACGGTGCAAGGGCTTTGACGTGGCTCTCCGCAACCGGAGTGGCGTCCTTCGGATCGACCTCAGAGCTTAATTTTATGGGTCCACACCCTAAGCTGTCCCGGGACCTGCCCGCCGCTTCTTGGTGGCGATCACTTTCTGCATCAGCGTGATGAACTGACGCAATTCGTCTTCGGACAGGTCAGAAGCGGCTTCGGCGTTCTCGGCGATGGCCGCCCGGATCGCCGGATCGCGCAATCGGCGCGCCCGCTCGGACAACCAGATGCGCTGCACGCGTCCGTCGCTTTCATCCTTCTTGCGAATGATCAGGCCATCTCGTTCCATTCGCACAAGCGTGTTGGCCATGGTCGCCTGTTCAATGTCCAGCCGCTCGACCAGTTGCTTTTGCGTTAGCCCGTCGATCTCCCACAACTCCAGCAAGGCTGGAAATGTGCCGGTGGTCAGACCCAGCGGCTTGATCCGTGCGCTCAGCCCCCGGGCGAAGAGCCGCGCCACGTGGTTTACGAGATACCCCGCCGATTGGTCCTTATCGAATTTCATGCCTTCCGATAACACTTGTATAGCAAGCTATGCAATGATACATAGCGTGCTATATTATGGAGAGCAACGATGACCAAAATCATCCACCCTGTCGCGGGCAGCATCGCCCTCGTCACCATCCTGACTTTCTGGCTGTCCACTGCCCTGTCGGAGATTTTTGCGAGCGACACGGTCGTCACAATGATCAAAACCACTATCCCTTGGGGATTTTTCATCCTGATCCCGGCGCTTGTCGCAGCGGGCGGAACGGGCTTCCAGTTGGCCAGGAAGATGCGAGGGCCGCTGGTCGCCTCGAAGCAGAAACGCATGCCCTTCATCGCGGCCAACGGTATCCTGATCCTGGTTCCCTCGGCGCTCTATCTTTCGTTTAAAGCGGAGGCAGGTGCCTTCGATACCGGGTTCTATACCGTGCAGGCCGTCGAGTTGATCGTGGGGGCGTTGAACATCGTGCTACTCGGCTTGAACATGCGCGACGGACTGCGGCTGAAAGGCGCGCGCGGCCGACCAACCTGATCATGCCAACGCGGGATCACCCGGTGTACTGACGTTTTAAAGCGCTCACGCGCTCGAGCACAGCGAATTCACACTTTGCCCCGTTCAGTGGACCTAGCCGATCAAAGGTCACACCGAACTGCTCGTGCGCCTCTACGAACTTCCAAAGGGTAAAGACGCACGGAAACGCTGCTGATCGCAGGTTGGGCTCAGCCTACTGAGAGGTTTGCGACATGCTCGAATGATCGCCGTTTGCGAGTGTCTTTCCTTCCGCGGCCCAAAGAGCTCCGCGGCGAATGATTTCCGTTACCTGAGGCACCTTCAGGTCGTCCAGTTCGTGGCCGATGGAGCAGTAGAAGACGCGGCCCTTGTCCCAGCGACGTTTCCAGACCACCGGGATAACCGTTCCCTCGATCCACCACAGGTGGTCTCCGGAAAAGGTCGTCGTCGCCAGAACTTCGTTGGAGGCATCGGTCAGCATGAAATACTGCTCTGTCTTCAGCCGGAAACTCCTGATGCCCCGGACGATCGGGTCGGCGGGCCGGCAGATGGTGACGTCGTAGTCGATATAGTCTTCCCGAGGCTGCAGGTTATCCGGCCAGCCCGGCGGATGGGCGACGAACTGGCCGCCGATCAGGAAGTGGTAGGTTGGCCGGTCGCGGAAGGCATCGCCCATATGGCCGTGCCAGCCGGCAATGCCGCAGCCGTTGGCGATGAGTTGCAGGAGCCCGTCCTCCTGATTTTTGGTCATGTTGCCGAATTCCTGCTGGTGCCCGGAGCGCGCTGAGGACCAGATCGGCGTGATCAGGTCGACGTCCGCAAGGTCGCCCGGGCGCTCCAGCGGCTCCATCGTGTCGTAGACATCGACGTCAAAGCCGTTCTCCTTCAGGAGCGCTTCGTACCAGTCGCTGAACGCTGTCGGCGTGTGACCTTCCCAGCCACCGACAAAAAGCACCGCTTTCATTTAAGACCTCGTTTCACAAATGACAGGATGGACGCCATGTCGCGCGCGTCGAAGCCGGCTTCGCCGGCGGCTTTCAGAACCGCCTTGTTGAGCTCCGCCTGAGGCATCACCACGCCGTTGGCGCGGGCAAGATCGAGCGCAAGGCCAACGTCCTTTCGGGCGAGCGCGACGGTGAAGCTGACCTCATGGGCGGCCTCGTCCAGATAGAGCCCTTTCCTGTAGAACAGAACAGGCGCGGCGACGGCCGAGTTTTCCAGAACCTCATAGGCTGCTTCCGGATCGATACCGGCAGCCGTCGTAAGCGACAAAGCCTCGGCGAGGGTCTGGTTGAGACCGTGGATCAGCATGTTGACCCCGAGCTTCATCGCCGCGCCCGTTCCGGGTTTTCCGAGCCAGATCGTCCGTTTGCCCATGGCTGCGAACAGGGGTTCGAGTTCAGGTGCACTTCCTTCCGCAGCACCCGCCATGATCAGCAATTGCGCAGCTTCCGCGGCCTGCGTCGCACCCGAAACCGGCGCGTCGACGAACCGGCGACCGGAAGCCGGCACGACCTCGTGAAGATTCAGGATCCGCGGTACCGAGATGGTGCCCATTTCGGCGAGAACCATGGCGCCGCCCGCGGCGTTCAGAATACCGTCCGGGCCGGAATAAACCGCATCAAGCGCAACGTCATCCGCCAGCATCGAGATGACCGCATCCGATTGTTCGGCGAGCGCGCGGGGCGTTGCGGCGCTCCTGGCACCGTGGACCTTCGTGAAGACCTCAGCCTTTTCCGACGTCCGGTTCCAGACGATCACCTCATGTCCCGCCCGTGCCAGATTGGCGGCCATGCGCACGCCCATCCGGCCAAGTCCCGCAAAGCCGACCCGCATCAGGCCGCCTTGTCGGGGGTAATGCCGGAAATCGCCTGGATGAGATTGTCTTCTGTCACCTCTTTGGAGGTGAAGCTCCTGATGATCTCCCCGCTGTACATGGCGACGATCCGGTCACTGACATGCAGCACTTCAGGCATCTCCGAACTGATGACGATGACCGCATATCCCTGTCTGGCAAGATCGCGGATGAGATTATGGATCTCAGACTTGCTGCCGACGTCGATGCCGCGCGTCGGCTCGTCGACGATCAGGACTTTCGGATGCATGGACAGCCATTTGCCGATGACGATCTTCTGCTGGTTTCCACCGGAAAGATTGCCGACCAGTTGCCGCCAGCCTGGTGTGCGGATGTCCAGCTTGTCGCGGTACTGATCGAAGATGGCTATCTCAGCGCCCTCCGCCACGAACGGTCCGGCCTTCAGGTCGCCCACCTGTGGCAGGGTCATGTTGTCCCGGCAGTTCATGCCGAGGACCAGCCCCTGGCCCTTTCGGTCCTCGGGAACCAGCGAGATGCCCTTGGCGATCGCATCGGCCGGCGAGTGGATGACGGTTTCCTCGCCGTCAAGCAGGATCTGGCCGCGGCTTGGCTCCCGGAGACCGAACAGCGTCTCGGCGATTTCCGTCCGGCCGGCCCCCACCAGTCCGTAGAAACCGACCACTTCGCCCCGGCGAACCTCGAAGCTGATGTCCTTGAACAATCGGCCACAGGAGAGGTTCCGAACTTCGAGCGCGACATCACCGATCTCGTGATCACTGGCGTTGCGCGAAAGGTCCAGCTTGCGGCCGATCATCAGCTGGGTGATCTCATCCTCGCCTGTCTCGGCTGTCGTCAGCGTGCCACGGTACTGACCGTCTCTCAGGACGCTGATGCGGTCGGTGATCCTGAAGATTTCCTCCATGCGGTGAGAAATGTAGATGATGCCGACGCCGTGGGTCTTCAGGTCTGCGATCACGTCGAAAAGAACCACCTTTTCCGCGTCCGTGAGCGAGGCGGTCGGTTCGTCGAAGATGACTGCCTTGGCATCGACCGTCAGGGCCCTTGCAATCTCGACCATCTGCTGGTTGGCGATCGATAGGTCACCGACGCGCGTCCTGGCGGTGAAGCCGACCTTCAGCTTCGCCAGAATTGCGTCTGTCCGGTCGAAGAGCGTCTTCCAGTCGACACGCCCGAAGCTCTTTTTCGGCAGTTCGCCCAGATAGATGTTTTCCGCGACCGTCAGTTCTTCGGCCAGGCTCAATTCCTGGTGGATGAAAACGATGCCCTTGCCCTTCGCCTGCAGCGGAGAGGTCATGACGACGGGGGTTTCCTCCACGATGATACTCCCCTCATCCGGTTGGTGGATGCCACCGAGGACTTTCATCAAGGTGGATTTTCCGGCGCCGTTTTCGCCCATGAGGGCATGGACTTCACCGGGCATGACGGAGAATGAGACCTTGTCGAGGGCCCGGACGCCGGGAAAGGTCTTGACGATGCCTTCCAGCCTCAGTGCGGGGAGTTGTTCGGTCATATGCGCAATGCCTCTCTGCCCTTGAGATTGAGTTGCCGGTCGAGGAAAAGGACCGCGATCAGGATCAGGCCGATCACAAGATTGACCGTCTCCGTATCCGCACCGATGTGGCCGAGCCCTTTCCGCAACAGCTGAATCGCCAGAACCCCGCCGAGGGTCGACAGCACCGATCCGGCGCCGCCGGTCAGCTTGGTGCCGCCCAGAACGACAGCGGTGATGACCCAGAGCTCATAGAGCTCGCCGTCGTTGGGGTTCACAGATCCAGATTCCGAATAGAAGACCACTGCGGAAAGCGCGGCGAGAAAGCCGATGATCATGAAATTGATCATCATGTGCGGGCCGACCCTGATGCCGGCGTTGATCGCCGCCGTCCGGTTGTCGCCGATCGCATAGGCGTTGCGGCCGTGAACCGAGCGGTTCGTGAGATACCAGCCCGCGGCCGTGACGGCGATCAGGAACCAGGTTGCCGTATGCAGACCAAGGAACTGGGCCTCCGCGAAATCGACCAGCGTCCAGTTGAGATGCGAAGTCGGCTGTTCGCCGTGATACATGAACACGAGCCCGCGGTAGCCGAGCATGGAGCCGAGCGTGACGATGAAGGCGTCAACGCCGGTCTTCCAGACTATCAGGCCGTTCAATGCGCCCAGAAGCACACCGGTCATCAGCGCCAGGCCCCAGGCGATCGGGATGACGCCGTCGCCGAGCCCCGCGAAGACCGACCATGTCATGCTGTCCAGAAGCACGACGGCGCTGAGCGCAAAGGTGGCGCCGACACTCAGGTCGATGTTGCCATTGATCATGATGATCGTCATGCCGATGGCGATGATGCCGATGGGGGCGGACTGCTTGAAGAGAAGCAGCATGTTGTCGACATCCATGAAGGCCTTGTCGCTGAGCGACAGGAACTCGCCGGCAACGGAAAAGAAAACCAGCTCAAGGACAATGAAGCCCCAGATCGCGCCGCGTTTCAGGAATGTGCTGAGGGTACCGGGTTCCATGCTTTTCTCCTCACGCGATGGGCGACCAGAGCTTGCCGCGCTTTGCAGCGATGTCGAGCCAGACTGCAAGAATGATGATGATCCATGTGACCACGTACTGGACGTAGAACTGGAGGCCGACCAGAAGCAGTCCATTCTGGATAAATCCAAGGATCAGGACGCCGATGACCGTCTTGAAGATCGTTCCGGACCCGCCCATCAGCGAGGCTCCACCCAGGATGATGGCGGCGAGAACTTCCAGCTCGAGCCCCTGACCGACCGTGTTCTGGCTACCGAGTGAGCGGCTCGCCTGGATCAGCCCGGCCGTGCCGACGCAGAAGGCGGAAATCATGTAGCAGAAGAAGACGACGCGAGCCCTGCGGATGCCGGAAAAGGTAGCCGCCGTGCCGTTGCCACCGACAGCGTAGACCTTGCGTCCGAACGGGGTTTTCGCAAGAACGATCCCGAGGACAGATGCAACGAGCGCGAACAGCAGGATCGGCACCGGAACGCCGACGAAGTCGGACTGGCCGAACACGCTGAACCAGGTACCTTCCTTGTCGGCTATATCCATGTTCTTGCCGCCGGAGTACATCAGCGTCAGTCCGTGGATCGCCGACAGCATGCCGAGGGTCACGATAAGCGAATTGAGCCTGAGATAGCCGACCAGAAAGCCAATGAAGGCTCCGAGACACAAAACCATCGCGTACATGGAGGGGATCGCGAGCACCGGACCAAGCTTGTCATGAAGATCCAGAACCACGATGGTTGCAAACGACATCATCGAACCGACGGAAAGGTCGAGGTTCCCGCTGATGACGACAAAGGTGACGCCGATTGCCATCACGCCGAGAATAGCAGACGAGCGGACCACGCCCATGATGTTATCGGGATCCAGAAAGCGCCCGTTGGCGATGGTGAAGCCTATCATGAACAGGGCGAAAGCGATCAGGATGCCCTGCCTGGCCAGAAAGGCGCCGATGCCCGACAAACGGTCCGGCCGCATGGTTTTCTCCTTTTCGCCGCCTGGAACGCGGGCTGCCTTGGTTGATATGTCGGACAACAGATCCTCCCTAATCTGCTGATGCCTCAAACGAGCGTCATGCCGCCGTCGATCATCACGATCTGTCCTGTCATGTAGTCGCTGTCGCCGGACGCCAGAAAGGTCGTGGTGCCGGTAATGTCCGCAGGCGAGGCAACTCTACCGCGCAGGATTTCGGAAGAAAATTCATCCATCGCCTGACCAGGCCGTTCCGCCGCACCGATGTTCATTAGATCCTGGTCGACCTGCTCCCACATTTCCGTTGCGACGACGCCGGGCGCAAAGCCCGTCACAGTGATGTTGTGCCGCGCAAGATCGCGCGCCCCTGACTGGGTCAGCGACAGAACGGCGAACTTCGACGCGCAATAGGGGGCAACATTGTCGAAGCCCTGCCGGCTGGCTATCGACGCGGTATTGATGATCTTTCCGCCCTGCCCCTGTGCGATCATCTGCCGGGCGGCCTCCTGCATGCCGATCAGGCACCCGAGACCGTTTACGTTCATGATGAAGTTCCAGTTTTCCTCGGTGACATCGAGGAAATTCATCGGCTTGTTGACACCGGCATTGTTGAACTTCACGTCCAGCTTGCCGAAGGTGTCCACTGTCTCGCCAATCATGTCGCGGACCTGCTGGCGGTCGGTCACATCGACCTTCGCCCAGGTGACGCCTGCCGCATTTTCGTCCGCCCGCCGGCGGTTGGCTTCGGCAACGGATCTGGCCTGGTCGCCGTTGATATCGGCGAAACAGACATCGGCCCCCTCGCTGAGCAGCGCTTCGCCTATGGCACGACCGATTCCTCTTGCCGCACCGGTCACAATACAGGAACGCCCGGACACACGGCCCATGGTCTCCTCCCTGTCATCTTGTTGTTGTTATAGGCCGGGCGCGACCCTCAGCTCGCGCCCGTGGATGTTCCAGAGCGACCGTCTCAGAAGACCGGCTTGTCGAATTCGGCCATGTTGTCCTGGGTGATCTTCGGAGTGTCGAAGTAGTTCAGGAACGGCACGTCCTTTTCGGACAGAATGTCGACTGCGGTCTGGAGCGCGGCTTCCGCGTCATCGACCGGCGACTGGTAGATGGACCCCCAGTACTCGCCGCGTTCCATGGCCTCGTAGCCGACAGCGAAATTGGTTGCACCGACGAAGATGATGCCGTCGCGTCCGGCCGCCTTGGCGGCGTTGAGCGCGCCGACACCCATGTTGTCGTCGCCCGCGTAGACACCGTCGATATCGTCATATTTTACCAGAAAGGCCTCCATGACCTTCTGAGACTTCTCGCGGTTCCAGTCTCCGGGCTGCGTCTCCATGAGCGTCACGTCCGGACAGACTTCGGGAAGCCGGTCTTCGAACCCCTTGGCCCGTTCGATGGCCGTGGTGTAGCCGGGCTGGCCGGAGATCTGGACAATCCTGGCTTCCTTGTCGATGCCCATTTCCTTGAACTTGTCGCACATGATCTCCGCAGAACGCGATCCCTGCGTGATGTTGTCCGGACCGGAGAAGGATTTCACGAATTCGAAGCCCTGTTCGGCAATGTTCGAGTTGGTGACGATAACCGGAATACCGGCCTGCTGGGCTTTTCGCACCGCGGGGATGACAGCTTCGCCGTTGGTCGGCCAGATGATTATGGCATCGACTTCCTGCTGAATCAGGTCTTCCATCTGCGCGATCTGACGGGCGACGTCGCCGCCTGCGTCAAGCACAACGGTCTCGACGTCCGGATTTGCGCCCGCGGCTTCGATGAAGGCCTTCTCGTAGGTTGTTTGATAGCTGTCTACGCCGACGTTGTTCTGGGTGATGCCGATCTTCATTGTTTCCGCGGATGCGGAACCCGCAAGTGTGAGACCAGCAACAGCAGTTGAGACGGCAAGCAACGAACGAAACGTGTTCGTCATGATCATACTCCTCCCTGAGCGACCGTTGATCGGCCGAATTTGGACCGCGTCCCTCCAGACGCGAATGCGCTCCCGATGAGCGTCGATGGAAACCCTGCACCTCGCTGCGGTTCAACGCGCCCTCGAAAATATCCAAAATGGATGTTTTTATGTCCAGATCGGATCTTTTGGCGGTGTTGCAAGACCACCGCCTCGCACACCCTTGGGAAGGACAGTCAATGTCGATCCAGAAAATATCCAAATTGAGGAAACGTAACGGTGGTTCGTCCCGTCCGGAAAACTGGAGCCGCGTGATGAACCAGCAACAGGGAGAGTTGGTTCAGGGCGCGTCCTATCTCACGCAACAGGCGAAGACGGAAATTCTTCAGGTTCTGTCCTTTCTGGAGAATTTCGAAGACGAGATGGACGGCTTCATGGAGATATCCGCCCCGAACCCCTATGTCAAAATGTCGACCTACCTCGTCAAAAGACATCTCGAAGCCAAGGCCGTGACCCCGACCTCTCTCATCGGTGCGTCCGGCGTTCCCTACGCGACCGCCAACCGCCGGATGAAGGAGATGATTGACTGCGGCCTGATCGAGCAGCGCGCGCGTACATCGACGGGCAAGAGCTTTTCTCTCCACCCGAGTGCCGAAATGCTGGAGGCCTGGACCCAGTTCAGTGGGCGAATTCGCCGCCTGGCCGCCCAGTCCTTCGGCACGCAGGAAAGGCGCGCGGATACCCAGGACTATTATTTCGGCGGCTCTTATCTGGAGGCGCAGACCATTCAGCCCCCTCAGGTATTGCTGGAACCGCTCAAGGTTGCCGGCGGCCTGCGCGTGCTCGTGCACGGCGATCCGACCTTCATGGTCATGCACGGTCTGAAACGTCAGTTCGAGCAGGTTGTCGGCTGTTCGATCCAGCAGCGGGCTTTTTCCATCGACCGTCTCCACGAGGAAGCTGTGCGAAATGCGCAGCGTCCGACAAGCCGCTACGATCTCATTGCCCTCGATCTTCCATGGCTCGGAGAATTCGCCGGCAGCGGCCACCTGCTGCCGCTCGACGATATCCTGGATGTGGAACGGCTTCAGCCGAGTGACTTTCACACAGCCGGCTGGCAGGCGGCACATTGGGGCGGCAAGCCTTATGGCGTCCCGTCGCAGACGACGCCGGAACTTCTGTTCTACCGCAAGGATCTCCTGGCCGAGGCAGGACTTGAGCCGCCGCTAACGACGGACGCGCTTCTTGCTGCCGCCGCCGAACTGCACGATCCGACACATGGCCGCTACGGCATCGCCTGGAATGCCGCGCGCGGCACCGCGCTCGGACATACGTTCATGATGATGTGCGCGGCCTTCGGGCAGCCCGTTCTGGATCTTCCACGGCAGGCCGGCGGCTTCGATGCGACCCGCCTCGCGGACACGAGCTACCGCCCGACCATCGACACCGAGCGCAGTCTTGCGGCGCTCGAGTACATGATGGCGCTGCTGCGTTATTCGCCGCCCGACATCCTGTCGATGTCCTGGTACGAACGTGTCCGTCCCTTCGCCAGCGGCAAGGTCGCCCTGGCCTACGGCTACACACTCCTGGCACCCTATTTCGAGCAGAACCCGACATGTGAAGCCCATGGCAATGTCGGCTATCTGCCGCATCCATCCGGTCTCGGCGCCCCCAACATCGCACCGGTCGGCGGTTATTTGCTTGGCATTCCGGCAAACATTGCCCCGGAGCGACTGGAGGCAGCCATCGAGGCGCTGATCGTCTTCACCTCGCCGGAGGCACAGAAACTCTATGTGGAGCACGGCAGCCGGACCAATCCGCGCTATTCGGTCGGGGCCGACCCGGAAGTGAGCCGCCTCTCGCCGATCTTCGAGGCCGTGGACTCCATGTCCTGGCGCGATGAGCTGCAGTTCTGGCCAAGACCGCCGGTCCCGGAAATCAACGAAATCATCCGCATCTGCGGAGAGGAGTGCCACGACATGCTTCGTGGCGTGCAGTCACCCAAAGCTACCTTGAAGGCAGCGCAGAACCGTGCCGACAGGATCATGCGGGAGGCGGGAAAACTTTAACGGGAGGAATTCATGGACCCCAATCGCCTGAAGGGAAAGAACATACTGATAACCGGTGCCGCACGCGGCATGGGGTCGGCCAACGCCGAGAACTTCGCCGAGCAGGGTGCGAACATCTGTCTGGGTGACCTGGACCAGGAGGAGGCCCAGAAAGTCGCCGACCGGATCAACGCCCGCGGCAATGGCAAGGCGATCGCGGTCCGCATGGACGTGACGAAGCGCGAGGACAACGCGGCGGCGGTCGCCGCAACGGTGGAGGCTTTCGGCAGCATCAATGTCGGGGTCTTTAACGCCGGTCTCAACAAGCCGCGGTTCTTCATGGACATCGATGAGGACAACTGGGACCTCATCATGGGCGTGAACACGAAGGCCATGTGGCTCGGTATGCAGGAAACCGCACGCCAGATGATCAAGCAGGGGCCGCAGGACTACCCCTACAAGCTGATCAACGTCGGCTCCATCGCCTCGCGCAAGCCGCTGATCGACGTCACCGTCTATTGCACATCGAAATACGGCTGCCTGGCACTGACCCATTGCGGCGCCGTCTCGCTGGCCGAGCACAATATCACCGTCAACGGTTACGCGCCGGGTGTCGTGGTGACGCCGCTCTGGGAGCAACTGGACAAGGATCTAGTGGAGATCGGATTCAAGGAACGCAAGGGCCAGGCCTATGAGGACATCGCCGCCAACGAACTGGCGATCAAGCGGGTCTCCTATCCCGACGACATCACCGGCACCGCGTCGTTCCTTGCCAGCCCCGACAGCGACTACATGACCGGCCAGATGATCCACATCGATGGCGGCTGGTGCATCCAGTAGCGCACTGAAATCAGACGATCTTTTCAATCAGCAGGCTTGTTTTCGCACGCCTGAAGGAGATGCCATGAACCGCGCACTCACACCTAATATCCTGACCCCCGCCGACCTGGAGCCGAATTGGCGCTGGGAGGGGCGGCTGCCCGCCTGGGGACACACCTCCGTCGACTTCGAACGACGCATCGACCATGACCGTCTGAGGCGGTATCGGCTGAGCCGGACGCGCCAGGCCCTTCAGGCGTCGAATGCAGGCACGCTGCTGCTCTTCGACGTCAACAACATCCGATATGTCTCGGCGACCAAGATCGGCGAATGGGAACGGGACAAGATGTGCCGCTTCTGCCTGCTGACCGGTGACGATTCCCCATACGTCTGGGACTTCGGCTCCGCCGCCGTCCACCACAAGAAGTTCTCCGACTGGCTGGAGCCCGATCACTGCCGGGCGGGCGTTGTCGGAATGCGCGGCACGATCCCGCCGGAATTCGGCCTGATGCGAAAATACGCCAAGGAAATCGCCGGCCTCATCCGCGACGCGGGCATGGCCGACATGCCGGTCGGGGTCGATTACGCCGAAACGGCAATGTTCCATGCCCTGAAGGAAGAGGGGCTGAACGTGATCGACGGTCAGCAGATCATGCTGGCGGCCCGCGAGATCAAGAACTGGGACGAGATCCAGCTTCTCACCCAGGCCGCCTCGATGGTCGACGGCGTCTATCACATGATTTACGAGGAGCTGAAGCCCGGCATCCGCGAGAATGACATCGTCGCGCTCTCCAACAAGATGCTCTACGAGATGGGCTCGGATGACGTGGAGGCGATCAACGCGATCTCCGGCGAGCGCTGCAACCCGCATCCGCACAATTTCACGGACCGCTATTTCCGCCCCGGGGACCAGGCGTTCTTTGACATCCTGCAGTCCTACCAGGGCTACAGGACCTGCTACTACCGCACCTTCAACATCGGCCGGGCGACGCCCGCGCAGCGCGATGCCTATGTCAAGGCGCGTGAATGGATCGACGCGTCCATCTCGATGATCCGGCCCGGCGTCTCCACCGACAAGGTCGCCGAGGTCTGGCCAAAGGCGGAGGAATTCGGCTTTCCGAACGAGGAAACGGCCTTCGGCCTGCAGTTCGGGCACGGACTGGGCCTTGCCCTTCACGAGCGTCCGATCATCTCGCGCGCCGTCTCGCTCGATCACCCGATGGAGATCAAGACCGGCATGGTCTTCGCGCTCGAGACCTATTGTCCGGCGGCGGATGGCTACTCCGCTGCCCGGATCGAGGAGGAAGTGGTCGTGACCGATACCGGCGTCGAGGTCATCAGCCTGTTTCCCGCAGAAGAGCTGCCGATCGCCAACCGCTACTGAACCGCGACCCATCCTCCCCAACTTGCCCGGCCACTTTGGGCCGGGCCCTTTTCCGAGGGACAACGTCATGAGTGCGAAGCACAACACGGAAGATTATCTGCGCATGTACCGGCAAATGGTCCGCATCCGTGCCTTCGAGGACAATGCGAACCAGCTATATCTCTCCGCCAAGATGCCCGGCCTGACGCACATGTATTCCGGTCAGGAAGCGGTCGCCGTCGGTATCTGCGAGGCCCTGACATCGGAAGACAAGATCACCTCCACCCATCGCGGCCATGGTCACTGCGTCGCCAAGGGGGCCGAATTCAGGGAGATGTTCTGCGAACTCCTTGGCAAGGAGGAAGGCTATTGCCGGGGCAAGGGCGGTTCGATGCACATCGCCGATCAGGCCAACGGCAATCTCGGCGCCAACGCCATCGTCGGCGGCTCCATGGGCATTGCCACGGGGTCCGCGCTGTCAGCGAAATACCTCGGCACAAGCCATGTGACTGTCTGCTTTTTCGGTGACGGCGCAACGGCGCAGGGCCTCTGGTATGAGGTCATGAACATGGCCGCGCTCTGGAAGCTGCCGGTGATCTACGCCTGCGAAAACAATGGCTACAGCGAGTACACAAAAACCGCGGAAATCGCAGCAGGGTCGCTGACGGCCCGTGCCGAGGCCTTCGGAATCGAGGCGCACAAGGTCGACGGGCAGGACGTGCTCGCCGTCAACGAGCTTGCCCGCTCACTCACTGAGCGCTGCCGCAAGGGCGAAGGACCGTTCTTCATCGAGCTGGAAACCTACCGCTACCACGGCCACCACGTCGGCGACATCAACCGCGACTACTACCGCTCGAAGGACGAGGAATCTGAGTGGAAGAAGGTGCGCGATCCGATCACCAACTTCGGCAAGTGGCTGATGGAGCAGAAGATCATGACCGCGGACGAGCTGGTGGAAATCGACAAGGAGATCTCCGCAGACGCGGAAGCTGCCGTCACATACGCGCTCGACGCCAAATACCCTGACGTCAACGAGGTTTCCATGCACGTCTTTGCCGAGACGGCGGCCTGAGGAGGGATGCAATGACACGCCAGATCACCCTGTCCAAAGCCGTCAACGAGGCGATTGCCGAGGAAATGCGCCGCGACCCGTCGGTCATTCTGCTCGGCGAGGACGTCGCCGAAGCCGGCACGCCTTTCAAGGTCCTCTCCGGCCTAGTCGAGGAATTCGGCATGGACCGGATCATCGACACACCGATTTCAGAACCTGGATTCATGGGCATTGCCGTCGGCGCGGCCATGACCGGCTGCCGGCCGATCGTCGACCTGATGTTCGGCGATTTCCTCTATCTCATCATGGATCAGCTCTGCAATCAGGCCGCCAAGACCCACTACATGTCCGGCGGCAAGCTGAACGTTCCCCTCGTCCTTCGCACCAATATGGGCGCGACACGCCGGTCGGCGGCCCAGCACAGCCAGTCCCTGCAGGCGCTTGTCGCCCATGTTCCGGGACTGAAGGTTGCCATGCCGTCGTCCGCCTATGAGGCCAAGGGTCTTATGAAGACCGCGATCCGGGACAACAACCCGGTCGTGATCTTTGAAGACAAGCTCATGTACAACGACAAGGCGGAGGTGCCGGAAGAGGAGTATCTCATCCCCTTCGGCAAGGCGAACATCAAGCGGGAAGGCCGCGATGTGACGCTGGTAGCGACCTCATCAATGGTCCAGGTCGCCGAAAAGGCGGCCGAGATCCTCTCTAGGGAAAACATCAGCGCAGAGGTCATCGATCCGCGCACGCTCGTGCCCTTTGACGAGGAAACCATCCTCCAGTCGGTGAAGAAGACCTCCCGGGCTATTGTCATAGATGAAGGCCACCAGAGCTTCGGCGTCACGGCGGAAATCGCGGCCCGGATCAGCGAGAAGGCCTTCTATCATCTCGATGCGCCGGTCATTCGCATGGGCGCAATGGATGTGCCGGTTCCGTTCTCGCCGGCGCTCGAGGATATCACGGTTCCGACACCGGACGGTGTCGTGGAAAACGCGCGCAGGATCTGCCGCGGGGAGCTGGTCCATGCCGCATGAGGTGATCATGCCTGCCCTCGGCATGGCCCAGGACACCGGTCAGCTTCTCGCCTGGCACAAGAAGCCGGGGGAGGCGGTTTCCGCAGGCGACGTGCTCTTCGAGGTGGAAACCGACAAGGCCGCGATGGAGGTGGAGGCCCAGTCCGGCGGATATCTGACGGATGTCTCCGGGGAGGCAGGCACGGATATTCCCGTCGGACAGGTCATCGCGCTGATTTCCGAGACGCCGGAAGACAGCGGCGCGGCATCTTCCTCGAACGGCGCGGCGCCGGAAACGCCTTCAGAGCCCAATGCCGGGGAAGACGCATTGCCGGAAGGCAAGTCGGTGATCATGCCGACCCTTGGTATGGCGCAGGACACCGGCCTTCTGATCGGCTGGCGCAAGGCGCCCGGCGAGGCGGTGGGCGCGGATGATGTTCTCTTCGAGGTGGAGACCGACAAGAGCGCGGTTGAAGTCAACGCCGGGTTCGACGGCTTCGTTGCAGCCCTTTTGGCAGAGGCAGGCGAAGAGGTGCCTGTCGGGCAGACCATCGCCATCATCAGCGCGGAAAAACCGGAAAAACCGGTGCAAAGGAGCATGGCAACCGGCGCGGCTGGAAACCTTGAACCGCCCCCCGCCGCGGCAGAACAAAAAGATGAGCCGGAACCCGCTGCGCCTTCGCCTGTCGCGCAGAAGACGGGAAAACCTGCAGCTCAATCCGCATCGTCCGGAGGACGGGTGCTAGCCTCGCCGAAGGCGCGCCGCCTGGCGCGGGAACAGGGGCTCGATCTCGCCCTCCTCGCCGAGGCCGGCCGTGAACAGCCCTACCACGTCAAGGATCTCGAGACCTTGAAGGCGCTGCCACCGGCCCGGCCCGACACGGCTCCGGCGGCCGTTCCGGTCCGCCACCTCTCGGCCGAAATTGACGGCGACGGGTTCGACGCCTTCGCTGTCTGGGCCGGAGAGAGTGCGGGCCTGCGCGATGCAAATGCACTGATCGCGGGACTGGCGGCTGTCAGCTTCGGCAGCCTGCCGGCCGTGGTTGCGGTCGAAAGCGCCGGCCGCGCGAGCGCCTATACCGTGCCTGCAGCCCGGCTCGGCGAGGTGTCGAAAGCAAAGGCGGACGCCGCGCCAGACCTGAAGGTGCGCGATCTCAGGCACAGCCGGATCAGCGCGCTTGGGCTTGGCGCCGAAGACTGCCCGGTGATCAGCATCGTACGATCGGGAAGCGGCGTCGGCTTGATACTCGAATGCGCCGGCCATCACCTTGCCGCCGAAGAAGCGGTGAGCCTTCTTTCAAATTTCGCAGGCCGGATGGAGCAGCCGCTCCGCCACCTGCTCTGACCTCCGGGAGAGTGTCATGGACTACACGGATCTTTATATCGGCGGCAAATGGCGCTCGGGCGCTTCTGGCGAACGCTTTGCCGTCATCAACCCGGCAACGGAAGCCGAGCTTGCGACCGTAGCTTCCGCCGAAATCGACGATGCCGATCTTGCGCTCGATGCCGCCGAGGCGGCCATGAAGGAGTGGGCGGCGCGCACGCCGCGCCAGCGCTCCGAGGTTCTCCGGAAGGCCTGGGAACTGATGTCCGAGCGGCTCGAACACTTCGCCCGCCTGATCACACTGGAAAACGGCAAGGCAAGGTCTGACGCCATGGGCGAGGCGACCTATGCGGCCGAATTCTTCCGCTGGTTCGCGGAGGAGGCGGTGCGCGCGGACGGTCTGATAACCCACGCCCCTGCGTCCGGCGCGCGCATCATGGTTCAGCACAAGCCGGCGGGCCTCGCCGTTCTGGTAACGCCCTGGAATTATCCCGCCGCCATGGGCACCCGGAAGATCGCTCCCGCGCTGGCCGCCGGCTGTGCGGTCATCATCAAACCCGCTTCCGAAACACCGCTGACAATGCTGGCCCTGATGCCGCTGCTTGAAGAAGCCGGCGTTCCGGCAGGCCTCGTCAACGTTCTGCCGTCGAAACGCACCGGCGCCCTGGTCGACCACATGCTGCACGACCCCCGCGTGCGCGTCGTTTCCTTCACCGGATCCACCGCCGTCGGCCGCAAGCTCCTGCATGCAGCGGCCGATCAGGTGCTGAAACCTGCCATGGAACTGGGCGGCAACGCGCCGCTGATCGTCTTCGACGACGCCGATATCAATGTAGCGGTGGAAGGGGCGATGCTCGCCAAGATGCGCAATCTCGGAGAAGCCTGTACGGCCGCCAACCGCATCTACGTGCACGAGAAAGTCGCCACCGAATTCACGAAGCGCTTTGCCGAGGCGATGGGAAAGCTCAGGGTGGGCGACGGCGCGGACCCTGCCGTGGACGTAGGCCCTCTGGTCAACGCGGAAACCCGCGACAAGGTCGCCGAATTCGTCGCCGATGCTGTCGAGAAGGGCGCCAGGATCGAGGTCGGCGGTACGGCGCCGACCGGCAAGGGCTTCTTCTATCCGCCGACGGTGCTGTCCAACGTTCCGGAAAGCGCCGACTGCGTCCATGACGAGATCTTCGGACCCGTGGCTGCCATCCAGACCTTCACCGATCAGGAGGACGTCATCCGCCGCGCCAACGACACCGAATATGGTCTTGTCGCCTATGTCTTTACCGAAAACATGAAACGCGGCCTTCAGGTCTGCGAGCGGCTGGACTACGGCATGGTCGGGCTGAACCGGGGTCTCGTGTCCGATCCGGCAGCCCCCTTCGGCGGCACCAAGCAGTCCGGTCTTGGCCGGGAAGGCGGCCATGAAGGCATGCTGGAGTTCATGGAGACCCAGTATATCTCGGCAAGCTGGTAGGGGAGCGCATCATGCCCGAAGTCATCGCACCGCCTTCCGTCCGGGCGCTTGCCCGCCAGAAGGGCATCGACATCGAGAAACTGGCGAAAGACATCGGCCGGACCTCCATCGCCCGCGAGGACGTGGAAGGCGGCGGTTCCGCTGGAAGTCCATCGGCCGGGGCTGTCCCGTCGGCCTCGACGGAAACCTCCTACTGGGATGTCGATCATGCGCAATACGGCCCGGTCAGCGCGGAGCCCATGAGCCGCTTTGCTCAGGTCGCGGCGCAGAACATGGCCGCCGCCCAGACGCTGATCCCCGCCGTCACCCATCACGACAGCGCCGACGTTTCCGCCGTCGAGGCTTTCCGCAAGGAGCTGAAAGAGGAAGCCCAGGCACGCGGTGTCAGGCTGACACCGCTCGGCTTCCACGTGAAGGCGCTGGCGCGGACCTTGCGCGAATTTCCGAAGTTCAATGCCTCGCTCAGCGCTGACGGCAAAATGCTTTTCCTGAAGGATTACGTCCATATCGGCATTGCCGTCGACACGGCCCACGGCCTGATGGTTCCCGTCATCCGCGACGCGGACCGCAAGGGCCTCTGGCAGATCGCCCGCGACATCGCCGACATCGCCTCCCGTGCACAGGAACGCAAGGTGCGGCCAGAGGAAATGGGCGGAGCCTCCATGACAATCTCGAGCCTCGGCGGCATCGGCGGCGAAGCCTTCACCCCCATCGTCAACCCGCCGGAAGTCGCCATCCTCGGCATCACGCGCACGGCCATCGTGCCCGAATGGGATGGCGAGACCTTCCGCCCGGTCCCCAAGGTCCCCCTCGACCTCTCCTACGACCACCGCGTCATCAACGGCGCCGACGCGGCAAGATTTCTCGGGTATTATGCAGGACTGATCGCCGAGCCGAGGCGGATGGTGATCTGAGGGGCCACTTCGCGTTGATGGCGCCTTCATTCGAGCTGGGTTTGATCCTATGGGCGAAGCCTTGGATATACTCCCGGAACAGGATAGGCTCGTCTGCTGAAACAGCTGACAGGTCAGGGGTCGAGGATGATGTCGTCATCCTTGCGAAAAGCTTCTACCGTGGAAAAGAAGGCATCGAACAGAAGGCTGCTCTGGTCGCCGAGCGCAAAGACGACCTCATTGTATTCGCGCTGCATTTCGGCAACGGGAATGCGGTGGACGATATCGGTTCTCCCCGTGGTTCTGTCGCAAACTTTTGGTTGGCGCAGGGTCGTGTCTCCCTCTGGATGCAGTTATCCTGCGAGCGCCATGAACTGTTGGTAGGCGGGAACGCCGGCTTGGTTCAGTTGCCCCTTGCGGATCATGTGAGCCGTCTCGATCCCGTCCAGTGTTGCGCTTGCTGAATGAAAAGCCTTGAAGCCCATCATCGGTCTGGTCAGTTTCTTGACGACCCGGTGATCCTGTTCGACGATGTTGTTCAGATATTTGACCTGCACAATGTCGATGAAGGACCACCAACAGCCGGTGAGAAGCAGATAGATGTTGACGTTGGTCAAGCCCGCCAGGTTGGCGCCGCTCTTGTCCATCACAACCTTTTCCGGCAGAGCATTGGTCCCGATGGCCTTCTCGAAAAAGGCCGTTGCCGCCGCTTCGTCCCACGCCTCGGACAGCATGAAATCAACCGTATCGCCGTATTTGTCGATGGCGCGATAGAGATAGACCCATCTGTCCCGGACCTTGAGGTAGGTTTCATCCATCCGCCAGGATGAACAAACCGGCCGCTTTCTGGCTTTGGCTTTTGCGGCGATCGCCGGGCTGTAGCGAAGGACCCAGCGGTTCAGCGTGGCGTGGTCAACATCAACGCCGCGCTCCTGCATGATTTCCTCCAGATCCCGATAGGAAACCGAGTAGCGGACATAAAAGAAAACCGCGAAAAGAGTGACATCCTTTGGGAAATGGTTTCCTTTGAAACTGATCAACGCTGTGCACCTGGAGAAATCTGATTGGAAACCTGGGTTCTAAAGGCCGGCACTATCAAAGGGAACTTGGGGCAAAAAAATTGCGACAGAACCCCTTCGAAAACCGTGCCAGTTGAATCCCAAACATCATCAGGAATGAGTCAGAACCAACATTCAATGCCGATTGACAATTTGGCTATCTGCCAAGTGCGAATGGACCCCAATCCAAGGGGTGCTAGCAAACAGGCGGCAATCGGACAAACGCGAGGCAAGCCCGGATTTTACGGCCCCGGTGACGTTCGGAGGTCACCGGGGCCGCTTTGGGAGGCTGAATGTCAGTCATCAGATGGCTGGAAAATCGACCAGGCGAGGCATCAGCACGCGCGCCGGCTCACGCGAGTTCGAATCCCTCTCGGACCAACTCGTCAGTTGTCCGCGTTATGGCAACCCGCAATATTCTGGTCATCTCATCGATGTGATCGCGCTGTATTATCAGTGGCGGGGACATGACGCACATGTTGATGAGGGGCCGCAACAGCAGGCCCTCTTCCTGGCAATGCTTGTCGATGCGCTGTCCCACCCGCATGTCGAGATTCAGCGGGTTGTTGGAATCCCTGTCGGCGACTGCCTCAATGCCGGCCATGAGCCCTTGCCCCCGGACCTCACCCACCAGAGGAAGCTCTTCCAGCGTCTTCAGACTGTCCTGAAAGTACGGGCTGATCTCTCGCACATGCTCCAGCAGGCCGTCTTCCATGAGCTCGATGGTCCGGATCGCAACCGCGCATCCGATGGGATGGCTGGAGTAGGTGAGACCATGCACGAACCCGGCGTCAGGATGATTGGACTTTCTTATCTCCGCGAGCAGCCGATCGGAGACCATCAAGCCGCCAAGTGGGAAATAACCAGACGTCACTCCCTTGGCAAAGCTGATCATGTCGGGCTCAATCCCGAAAACATCCTGGGAGGCGAAGGTGTGGCCGAGGCGGCCAAAGGCCGTGACAACCTCGTCGGAGATGTAGAGGATGTCGTTCTCGCGGCAGAGAGCATGCATACGCTTGATATAATTGGGTGTCGGCATGAGGACGCCGCCGCTCGCCTGAATCGGCTCGGCGATGAACGCTCCGATCTTGTCCGCGCCCTCTTTTTCGATGAGGGTTTCGAACTCCTTGATGAGGAAGTCTTCAAATTCATCGACCGTCATATCTCTTGGCCGGTGAAAAGGATTCGGGCAGGTCAGCTTGCGGACCATTTCGCTGGCGCCGTCCATCCAGTCGTGGTCTCGTGGCCTGCCGTTCAGCGACGCCGAAAGGTAGGTAGAACCGTGGTAGGAGCCATCGCGCGAAACGATCAGCTTCTTCTCTGGCCGCCCTTTAAGATTGTTGTAGAACTGCATGAGGCGCAGTCCGGTCTCAACGGCCGACGATCCGCCAGTGGTCAGGAACACGTGGTTGAGGTCGCCGGGTGCTCGGTCAGCTAGCATTCTTGCCAGTCTTTCGGCAGGCGAGTTGCTCGTGTACCATGGAGATGTATAGGTAAGGGACAGTGCCTGATCTCGAAGAACATCGGCAAGTGTCGGATGCCGATGGCCCAGATTAACGCACCACATGCCCGCAGGGCCGTCGATCAAACGTCGTCCCTCGGTGTCTGTAACGTAGATACCGTCGCTTTCGACCATTCGGCCTCGTCGCTCCGCACCCATCTCCTTTGCCACGGGTGCCGGTTGCAGCAGCGCGAAGTCTTCCACGTCATCGGACGTTGCTTCGACATTGACGGCGGGCACGGTATTTTCTGTTTGTGACATCGGTCTCTCCGGATTCATGTCGTCCACCGTCGTTTAGATGAGAGACATAGTGCCGATCTATCCAGCCACGCGGTATCGCGTGCCTTATTTTTCGGCAGCTGTTGCCGCGCCCCGCACCGGGAGAGATATTGGAGGCGGTACTGTTTTCGATGGCAATGCGAACTGCGCTGTGTCGGGAGGGGGAGAGAAGAGGAGACGCGATGTATTATCGGTACAGTTATAACGATGCAGTTGAACAGGAGTCCGCGCTACCGCGTTGGCATCAGGAATACAGGCAAATTTCAACCGGCGCCTATGACGGTCAGGTCTTGGCCTTGCGCATGCCGGGCGTCGAAATCTACAGAGAACAGATCAACGTTGCGACAGAGCAGGTCTACTCCGCGCCGGAAGGCAGCATGGTCTTCTATTACTATCCCAAAAACGATATGACGCAGCTGATCCAGGGCGAAGAAATGTTGTCGAAGGCAGGCTTCGCCTTCGATTGGATCGACCGTGTTGGAATCATGGATACCAACAGCGATCTGTTGATGGTCGTCGTAGATCAACCCGACATCGCAAAAAATCCCTCAGCTTTTTCAGGTTTCGTCTGCGGGCCGATGTCGGACCAGGCGGACTTTCTGGCCGAGTGGCTGAACTCATTGATCCAAATCGCGAAAATCACTAGCTGCGATCGGCAGCAGATGTCGATGAAGAATGTGCTGCCGGGTTTGATTCAGGATCGACTTGACCTTCTCGCGGAGAACAGCCAACTCATAGAGCCTCCAGGGATCGTCGAGGGAGAACGGATTTACAGGCGTTTGCGTGATCGTCTAGAGGATTTTACACCGGAGCACATTCCCTGCGTTCGCTCGCTTGCGAGCGATCTTGGCATCGAAACGCATAAGCTCCGTCGGGTCTGCCGCGAATATGCAGGGCTTCCCCTCGACCGGATGTTGATCTATTTGCGCCTGAACGGTGCAAGACGGGATTTGATATTGGCCCGGGAACAAGGAAAATCGGTGTCTGAAATTGCGATGGATTGGGGCTTCATGCATTGGGGCCGCTTCGCAGGACGCTACAAGTTGCTTTTCGGCGAAACGCCGTCTACGACGTTAAAAGAAGGTCGATGATTGCCTCCAGCAACGCGCGTCATTGTTCGCAACGCCAAGGACAGCCCGACATCACTATTGCCAGTCGCGGCGATATCCATCGTTCCCCCTCAAGGATCTGAAAAAACCTGATATTCGCCCTGCCTGCTTTCTGTGCAGCGCCCCCCCTGAGAGGTGGATAGCGCCCCCCCACTAGTCCGCCTACAAAAACGTGACCGCTGGTGTCGTCGCGGGAGTTCAACGAGAACCTGCCGAGGCAGTCGACCTTTGACACCCGCTCGCCGCCGTCAAGTGGCCCTCGCGATATCGCGCGTTCAATGAAAACACAAACATTGATTGGGGAACCTATGAAATTGCATTCCATCGCATTGGCTACGTTGGCATTTGCCGCGTCGACCACGATTGCGTCGGCCGAAGGAAAACTGAGCATCTACAACTGGGGCAATTACACGAGCCCTGAGCTGATTACCAAGTTTGAAAAAGAATATGACGTCGACGTCACCATCACTGACTTCGACTCCAACGACACCGCACTGGCCAAAATTCGCCAAGGCTACACCGGATTTGACGTCGTGGTCCCCTCGCAGAGCTTCATGCCCATTTACATCGGCGAGGGCCTGATCGCGGAAACCAATCCTGGTCAGATGGAAAATGGCAAGAACATCGCGGATGATTGGGCCAATCCCGATTTCGACCCGGGGCGAAAGTATTCAGTGCCGTGGCTCTGGTACACCTCCGGCGTAACGGTGAACACCGAGAACTACGACGGCGATGTGAACACCTGGGGACTGGTACTCGACCCACCGGAGAGCCTCAAAGGCAAGATCAATATCGTACCCGAGATGAACGACATTATGTACGCCGCAATTCGGTATTCGGGCGGCGAGTGGTGTTCCAACGACAAGGCGTTGCTGAAGAAGGTGCACACGCTCCTCAAAGACGCGAAGCAATATTGGGCCTCCATCGATTACAGCGGGATCGAGAAGATCGGTACGGGTGATATCGCGGCGTCGCTCGACTGGAGTGGGTCCGCGCTCAAGCGCAGGCTCGGCAATCCGAAAATCGCGTTTGGATTTCCCAAAGAGGGCTTTACCTACGGTTCCGACAACATCGTCGTGCTCAAGGATGCTCCCAACATGGAAAACGCAAAGCTTTTCCAGAACTTCCTCATGGATCCCGAAAACGCCGCACTCAACTCCGCCTATACACGTTATCCCGCAGCTATCGAAGGTGCTGAAGACTTTTATCCAGACGACATGAAGGGCGCGCCCGAACTGTCTATCCCCGCAGCTGTTCGCGGCAACGGAGAACTGCTCCGCCTTTGCGATCCCGAGACGACCGCACTGTACGGCCGCATCTGGCTCGACATCCAGAAATAAGCGGTGGCCTGGACGCGGCCAAGGTCCGGCGGCATGTTCGCCGCAGGCCTGGTGGCGTCCAGGCACTGGTGGAGAAATTGCGATGAACACGACTTCGGCAATCCGTCTTGACGGACTGTGCAAGACATATGGTGTGGGACCGGTAGCAGTCCATGCCGTCAAAGATGTTTCGATTGAAATCCGGCACAACGAATTCTTCACTCTCCTCGGGCCGTCGGGCTGCGGAAAGACAAGCCTGCTACGACTGATCGGTGGGTTCGAATTTCCCACCAGTGGCTCGATACACCTGAACGACGAGCAGGTCGGCGGCATGCCGCCCTACATGCGGTCAATCAACACGGTCTTCCAGAGTTACGCTCTCTTCCCGCACATGACGGTTGAACAGAACGTGCGCTTCGGGCTGCGCATGAAACGATATCCTCGCAAGAGAGCGGATGACAGGGTTCGTGAGATGCTCGAGCTGGTCAAGCTGGATCATCTAGCGACACGTCACGTAGATGCGCTGTCGGGCGGTCAGCAACAGCGCGTCGCGCTGGCAAGAGCACTGGCTCCCGAACCGAAGGTCCTGCTTCTGGATGAATCTCTCTCGGCGCTGGATTACAAGCTCCGCAAGGAAATGCAGGTCGAGCTCAAGGCCCTCCAGGCCCAAACCGGGATCACGTTCATATTCGTGACCCATGATCAGGAGGAAGCCCTCTCAATGTCGGACCGCATCGCCGTCTTGTCAGGCGGCGAGATTGTTCAGATCGGTTCTCCGCGGGAAATCTACGACCGTCCGGCCAATCGGTTCGTCGCGAATTTTATAGGCGACACCAACTTTCTCCCTGCCGCCGTTGGCGAGCGCGCTGGAGCGAACGTCTCGGTGAACGTCCCAGGACTTGGTACCGTAGAGGTCCAGGATCCCGACATCGATAGCGGAGCGGGAGAGGTGACCGCTGCGATAAGGCCCGAGAAGGTGCGTATCTTGCAAGCCGACAGCCAATCGTCCGGCCCGAAAGCCACTGTACAACTGGTCACCTACAACGGGATGGACACGTTCTACACCGTTGTGCTCTCCGATGGCGGCGAGGAAATTAAGGTGCGTCAGCAAAGCCTTGATGGAGCGGAGACTGACTTCGAGGTAGGGGCTTTGGTGACCTTGGAATTTCTGCCCAATGCCGTCCGGCTGTTGAGGGGTTGACCCGGCCATGGCACAGAATTTCAAAGGACGCGGCGCCCCGGGACGGAAGTGGATACTGACCGCTCCGGCTTTGACGATCATCCTCGCCGCCGCCGCGGGGCCTCTGCTTATCGTCGTTGTCTATTCTTTCCTGACGCCAGGGGCATATGGCGGCGTGACCTGGAAGTTTTCCTGGGACAGCTGGGTCAAAGTTCTTTTTGAACGAGATCTGTTCAGCGATGAACTCACCCTGGCGACCAGTAATCTTACGATTTTTGCGAGGTCCATCTGGCTCGCCCTCGTGACGACAATCATCACGCTTTTGGCGGGATTTCCCACCGCCTATTTTATCGCCACGCGACCGCGAACGCGCCGTGATCTGTGGCTGTTGCTGATCACAATCCCCTTCTGGACCAACCTCGTGATCAGAACTTTCGCTATTCAGGACATCATCAGACAGGAAGGCCTTCTCAACACGGCTTTGATCAAGCTCGGCATGGTGTCGGAACCGTTGCAGATTTTGTATACCGACACCGCAGTCCTCATCGGCATGGTCTATGTTTATCTGCCTCTCATGGTGCTGCCTGTCTACGCGAGCCTGGAAAAGCTCGACAGTCGGCTTTTGGAGGCTGCCTCTGATCTCTATGCCAGACCGCGCTCCGTTCTTTGGAACGTGATCCTGCCGTCCTCCCGATCCGGGTTGATCGCTGGAAGCACCCTGGTCTTCATCCCGGCAATCAGCACCTACGTGACACCTATCATGCTGGGCGGCGGGAAAAGGCTGATGATGGGCAATTACATCGAGCTGCTATTCGGCCAGGGCAAGGACTGGCCCTATGGTTCGGCCGTGTCCATCGTCCTCATGACGATCGTGATGGCCGCTCTTCTGATCTATGCGCGAGCGGGCGGACCCAAGGGAGGCGCTCATGGCTAAGAAATTCTCGGTAACCCGCCAGCGCGGCTTCAACACCATCGCGCTGGTCACCTTCTTCTGCCTTTATGCGCCGTTGCTGATCCTGGTCGTACTGGCGTTCAATGCCGGATTGAGTTCGGCGGACTGGCAAGGGTTCTCGACCAAATGGTTCTGGAGTGCCATGGAGAACCCCCAGGTCGTCGACGCATCGATCCTGTCCCTGCAGCTAGCCTTCACATCTGCTTTGATCTCCACGGCAGTAGCCATTCCGGCCGCGATCGCGATGACACGCACGGCCCCTTACAAGGGCTGGATGTTCCAATATGCGCTCATCAGCCTTCCCTTGATGGTGCCAGAGATCGTGACTGCGGTCGCTCTTCTGATCGTTGTCGCGGCGATTAAGTCCTGGACCGGATATATTGGACTCGGATATCTCATTATCGCGCATACCGCGTTCTGCATCCCGTTTGCATATCTGCCGATCAGGGCTAGGTTGGAAACGATGGACATCAATCTGGAAGCGGCAGCCAGCGACCTTTACGCCCGTCCCTTCGAAGCTTTTCTCCACATCACCCTGCCTCAGCTTCTGCCTGGCGTTCTCGCAGGTTTCATGCTGGCCTTTGTGATTTCACTCGACGATGTTGTCATCACCGAGTTCGTCAAGTCTCCGGGCCAGGATACGCTGCCGACTTACATGCTTGGTCAGCTTCGCAGAACTGTGACCCCGGAGATCAACGCGATATCAGCAATCTTCCTGCTGCTATCGATCATAGTCGTCACCGTCTTCTTCATCCTGCAATCGAGCGGTCGCCGAAAGCAGTGACACCTCCTTCCAAGGTTATTCGGTCAGCACATGAAAACGATCTTTTCGAACAAGCAACTCGGGCATCGTGACCATCACGAACTCTATAACGGCGAGCTCGTGCCAGGTTTCGAGACGCACGCCAGGTCGGAATTCATCCTGTCGAGTCTCAAGCGGGCGGACCTCGGTCAGGTCCTTGAACCGGAGACACACGACCTGGAAACGGCCAGGCAGATCCACGTGCCCGACTATCTTGAGTTTCTCTCGAAGGCTTGGGACATGTGGGAGAGAGACGGCCGCTCAGGTACGGCGCTTCCATACGCCTGGCCGAGCCGCGGACTACGTGGTCGCGTGCGGCCTACGAGCCTTGATGGTCTCCTCGGCTATTACTCCTTCGATGCGAGTACCGGGTTCGTCCGCGGGACGTGGGAGGCCGTCAAGGCCTCGCACGACACGGTGCTCACAGGCGCCGATATCGTCAGTGCCGGCAACCCCGCTGCATTCGCCCTTTGCCGGCCACCTGGACATCATGCCGGCCCGGATTTCGCAGGCGGGTACTGTTTCATCAATAACGCGGCTGTTGCCGCCCAGCGTTTGCGCAACTCGGGTGCCGACCGCGTCACGGTCCTTGACATCGACTATCATCACGGCAACGGGACGCAGGAAATCTTTTACGAACGCGATGATGTTCAAGTCGTGAACCTGCATGCCGATCCCAGCTACGAGTATCCGTTCTACATCGGTGCGGCGGAAGAAAAAGGCGCAGGTCCAGGTCTGGGCTTCACCGTCAACTATCCCATGCCCGCGGGCACGGAATGGTCTGCCTGGTCGCAAGCCCTCGAACACGCGCTTGGGGAGGTTCGCTCGTTCTCGCCGGAAAGGCTTGTCGTTTCCCTGGGTGTCGACACGTTCGAAGGCGATCCCATCAGCCGCTTCAAACTGCGGAAAGAGCATTTCCGTCAGACGGGAGCACTGATCGCGCAAATGGGGCTGCCGACTCTTTTCGTGATGGAGGGCGGTTACGCGGTCGAGGCTGTCGGCGAGAACGTGCTCGCGGTGCTTCAGGGCTTCGAGAGCGCCTGAGGGCAACGTTTCAACATGACAAAGTGGATGATATGTACACCAAGAACGACCTGAATTTCTTCATCGATGGCGCGTGGTCGCCCTCCTCGACGGACATCACACTCGACGTCGTCGACCCCTCAACGGAAAAATCGTTCGCCAAGATCGCACTGGGAGGATCCGCAGATGTGGACAGGGCGATGAAGGCCGCGCGAGCTGCGTTCGAAACCTTTGCCTTCTCTACGAAGGAAGAGCGCGTGGCTTTGCTGGAGAGAATTTGCGTCGAGTATGAGAAGCGCGCTGAAGACCTGGCGCAGGCAATCACGCGCGAGCTCGGGTGTCCGATTTCGTTCTCAAGGGACGAGCAGGTGGCCGTTGGCGTCGCGCATTTGAATGCGACCATAAAGGTTCTGCGCGACATGAGCTTCGATGAGGTACGGGGCACATCCTTGATTGCGAAAGAGCCGATCGGCGTCTGCGCATTGATCACGCCCTGGAACTGGCCGATGAACCAGATCGTCTGCAAGGTCGCCCCGGCTCTGGCAGCAGGTTGTACCGTCGTCCTGAAGCCATCGGAGATCGCTCCGATGTCGGGGATCATATTTGCAGAGATCATGGACGCGGCCGGAACGCCACCCGGTGTCTTCAATCTCATCAACGGGACCGGACCGGACGCCGGTCAACTGATGGCTGAACATCCCGAGGCCGATATGGTCTCGTTCACAGGGTCCACAAGGGCGGGCGTGGCCGTGGCGAAAGCGGCCGCCGACACCGTGAAGCGCGTTGCCCAGGAACTCGGCGGCAAATCGGCAAACATCATCTTGGATGACGCCGACCTTGAGAGCTCCGTAACCATGGGCGTTCAATCATGCTTCAGTAACTCCGGACAATCATGCGACGCGCCAACCCGCATGTACGTTCCGCGCGCCCAGTATGAACGCGCGCTTGAAATCGCGAAACAGGCGGCCGCCTCCCTGAAAGTCGGCGAACCTTCGGATACGTCGAACGACCTGGGGCCCGTCATCAGCCAAGTGCAGTTTGACAAGATCCAGTCCTATATCTCGATCGCCCAGGACGAAGGCGCTGTCCTGGTGACGGGAGGGCCTGGAAGACCGGACGGGATGCAGACCGGGTTTTATGTGAAGCCGACTGTATTTGGCGGCGTTGCGCCGGACATGACAATCTCCCGGGACGAGATTTTCGGACCGGTGCTCGCCATCCTGCCTTACGAGACTGATGAAGAGGTCATCGCTCTGGCGAACGACAGCGTCTATGGCCTTGCCGCTTACATCCAGGCCGGTGACATTCCGCGCGCGAGACGCATGGCGAGGAAATTAAGGGCCGGATCAGTCTATATCAATTATCCCGACCACGATCCCATGGCCCCTTTCGGAGGCTACAAGCAATCCGGGAATGGACGGGAATACGCCGATTGGGGCATTCATGATTTCCTTGAGATCAAGGGCATTGTCGGATGGCGTGCATAAATCAAAACCGGAGCCTGACCAAGAAACAGGGCTGGATAACTGCTCTGAAAGGAACAATGCAAACGGGCCTTTAGGTTCCGATTCAAAAGTTCATGAGATAGCAAAATAGGTTTCGAGCCTGCGTGTCACGATCCTGATGCTGGCGATGTTTACCCATGCGGTGGAGCTTTCGATTGACGCCTCGCAGTCCTTGGCCAACCGGCGACATCTGCCCAGCCACGCGAATGTGCGCTCCACAACCCATCTGCGGGGCAGGACCTCGAAACCCTTGGCTGCATCGGAGCGTTTGATGATCTTGATCGTCCACTTGCCGTTGCCCACCAGGGCGGCGCGTAGCTTTTCACCCGCGTAGCCGCCGTCGGCGAAGACATGGCGCAGCCAGGGGAACCGGTACCGGATGGCTTTCAGAACATCGGGCGCACCGTCCCGGCCCTAGATGTCGGCGGCGTGGACAAGCACGAACAGCATCACCCCAAGCGTATCGGTGACGATGTGGCGCTTGCGGCCCTTGACCTTCTTGCCCATTGCCCGGCTCGCTTTTGAATGTTGCAGCGCGGGCTTGTTCTCGGCACCAGCAGGCGTCGTCGTCTGATTGACCATCTACTGGATTTCTGATCGCGCACCTCGCTGCCGCGTTGATGCAACGTTTCTGGATTGACCACTTGTGCCCGGACATGTCTCCGTTCATGCTGACCCCGGACTTCCGGGCGCCACTGCGGGGCCTCAGCGTGTGCCCGCTTGGTGCAGTTCCTCACCTAAGGGCAGGTCACTTCAACCCGGCCAAGGGCTTGCAATCCGGGTTCCTCTCCTACCTTATGCGCGCCATTACAGGAGGAAAACCAGGGACATGGTCGATATTGCTACTCGCGTCTATAATCACAAATGGAAGATCGATCCGATCGTCCGGTCCCTTATAGACACGGATTTCTACAAACTCCTGATGTGTCAGTCTGTGTTCCGAAACAAGCCGGACACCAAAGTGACGTTTTCCCTGATCAACCGCTCCAGGTCCGTCCGCCTGGCCGAGATGGTCGATGAAGGCGAACTGCGCGAGCAACTCGACCATGTACGCTCGCTCTCCCTCAGCCGAGGCGAGAGCACCTGGATGCGCGGAAACATGTTTTACGGCAAGCGGCAGATGTTCCGTTCCGACTTCATGGAATGGTTCGAGAACCTGCGCCTGCCGCCCTACCATCTGGAAAAGCGGGACGGACAGTACGAACTGACGTTCGAAGGCGCCTGGCCGGAAGTGATGCTCTGGGAGATCCCGGCCCTCGCGATCCTTATGGAACTGCGCTCGCGCGCCGTGCTCAATTCCATGAAGAGGTTTGAACTTCAGATCCTCTATGCCCGGGCCATGGCCAAGCTCTGGGAAAAGATCAAGCGCCTGCAACCGCTCGAAGGTCTCAAGATTGCCGACTTCGGCACCCGCAGGCGGCACTCCTACCTGTGGCAGGACTGGTGCGTTCAGGCGATGATCGAAGGCCTTGGCAACAAGTTCACCGGCACGTCCAATTGCCACATTGCCATGCAACGCGATCTGGAGGCAGTCGGCACCAATGCCCACGAGCTACCGATGATCTATTCTGCTCTCGCAATGACGGACGAGAAACTCGCCGCCGCCCCCTACGATGTGCTGCGAGACTGGCACGAGGAGCATGAAGGCAACCTGCGCATCATTTTGCCGGATACTTATGGCACCAAAGGATTTCTAGAGCATGCGCCTGACTGGCTGACCAGCTGGACGGGCATCCGTATCGACTCGGGCGACCCTGCACAGGGAGCAGAAGCGGCGATCGACTGGTGGCGCTCACGCGGCGAGGACCCAACTCAGAAGCTCGTCATCTTTTCCGATGGGCTGGACACGGACAAAATCATCGAGCTGCACAAGCAGTTCCAGGGCCGCGTCCGGACGTCCTTTGGCTGGGGAACGCTGCTGACGAACGATTTTCGCGGCCTCACCACCGACGACGCCCTCGCCCCCTTTTCCCTGGTGTGCAAGGCGGTTTCCGCGAACGGCCGCCCGACAGTCAAGCTCAGCGACAACCCGAACAAGGCCATGGGCCCGGACGACCAGATCGAACGCTACAAGCGCGTCTTCGATGTCGGTGCGCAAAAGGCAGTGGAAGTCGTCGTCTGACGAGTTACCGGACATACGCAATCTGGACCTATCACGGTTTGACGCGCATATCGGGAAAATCACCGCTGGCCGCAGCGATCCGCTATGCACTCAGCTGCCTACCGAAAGCCCGGCCGTACCTCGGCAACGGGCATCTGGAACTGGACAACAATTGCGCGGAGCGGGCGATGAAGCCGATCGCCCTTGGACGAAAAAACTACCTCTTCATGGGCTCAGAAGGCGGCGGCAAATCCGCGGCTATCGCCTATACCCTGATCGAAACCGCCAAACTCAACGGCATCGACCCGCAAGCCTGGCTGACCTGGGTTCCGGCACAAATCGCCGACCACAAGATCAATCGCATCAACGAACTCATGCCTTGGCGTTACCCTGCAAAAGCATCGTAACAGAGCGCGTCGCCACCATGAAGACCGCCTTCACCGGAGGGACACCTCCCACCGGCGATAGGCGCTTTTGTTGAAGTTCGGGTTCTGCGGGAACAGGTTAAAACGATCACAGGTGCCGCTCAGAAACAGCCCTTCTCTCCGGCCTCGCTTACCGCATTGAAGAACGCGACGAGCGCTTGAAACGGGATTTGGTCACCTTGGCCGTCGCCGCCCTCATCGCACGCGGTGGCGCGTTCTATTTCGCCAAAGTCAACATGAAAGCCGACGACTTCAACCGCTCCGTCCAGCTCATCAGCCAAGACGCCTAAGCTAGCGGGTGCGGGTTTGCAAATGCGCCAATCATCCAAGATCCTGAAAGAATTGTACAACGGGGACCAGGCTCACTGCCGCAGCGATGCTGCCCTCCCCTATCTTAAGCCTTACGCCTTTCGTGACCTTCTGGCCGGCTTGGCGCGCTGCTGACCGAGGCCCATTTTCTTGGCGAGTTCGGAGCGGGCGGCGGCGTAGTTGGGCGCGACCATCGGGTAATCCGCCGGCAGGTTCCACTTTGCGCGGTAGTCTTCCGGGGTCAGGTCATAGTGGGTGCGCAGATGCCGCTTCAGTGATTTGAACTTCTTGCCGTCTTCCAGGCAGATGATGAAGTCGTCACCGACAGATTTCCTGATCGGGACCGCGGGAACGAGTTCCACGACTTCCGGCTCCAGGGCCTTTTTCGCGGTCGAGCTGAGCGCCGTATGGACAGAGGCAATCAAGCCCGCCAGTTCAGGCGCGGCGATCGTGTTGTTGGCGACATAGGCCGAAACGATATCGCTGGTCAGTTCAATGAAGGCTGCGTCCTGAGTGGCGTCGTTCTCTGGTGTATCGGTCATGTTGTTCCTTGCGGGCAGGTTGTCTATCGAACGCGCTTTTCGAGCGTCTTTCTGGCGATATTAGGGTGCAAACGATTATTTCGCGCCTACTATTAGCTTTCCTGCAGTATTAATCAAACAGGATCTAACAGTTTTCCCGCAAGCGCGCCTCTGAAACTCCGGGCGTTATCGAAAACCGGGCGTCAACGCGCCAATCGATGCAGGGAATTCTGGAAATGCAACTTGCCCTCCCCTGACCTGTCTATCCTTGCGCGGAAATAGCCACCAGGCGCTGAAATCTTCTGCGGATCGTCCAGGACCTGATCAGGAACCGCACTTGATCCCTCGGCTCGCAGAATTGCCGCTCGTTGCCGAAGAAAAAGCCTGTTTCTATTTGCAGCATGAAAAATATGGCCCCGACAGGCCCTGGGCGCGTTTGTGTCATTTCCAGTACGCAAATGAGACACCTTCCCAAGGGTCAGACATGCAAGACTTCTTGTTGCAGGACGCACTACGCGGATCCGCTCTCAGGGTATGGCGATGGTCAAGGTCTTTTCAGGCATATGGGCTCTTCTGCTGGGCATTGTTTTGATCATGCTCGGCAACGGCATGCAATTTACCCTTATCGGCCTGCGTGGCGGACTGGAGGGCTTTTCGGCCACGGCGCTAGCGGTGGTGACATCCGGCTATTTCATCGGCTTTCTGTCAGGCGCCCGCTACACCCCGGCCCTGATCCGCAACGTCGGACATGTGCGGGTCTTCGCGGCGCTTGGCAGCTTCATGTCGGCCGGGCTGATCACCTTTCCCCTGATCGTGGAGCCCTGGGCATGGACGCTGCTGAGAGTGCTCATCGGCTTTTGCATGTCGGGCATTTACGTCACGGCTGAAAGCTGGCTCAACGACGCTTCGACCAACGAAACGCGCGGGAAGATACTGTCCGCCTACATGATCGCGCAAACGCTCGGCATTATCGGCGCCCAGGGGCTGCTGACGCTTGGCGACGCTCAGACCCCCGTGCTTTTTATCGGCGCTTCCATTCTCGTGTCGATCTCGTTCGCTCCAGTCCTGCTGACCGTTGGGCAGGCCCCCCGCACGGAGGTCACGCGACCGATGACGCTGCGCGAACTTTACCGCCAATCGCCGCTCGGGACGGTCGGAATATTTTTTCTCGGAAGTGTCTATGCGACGCAGTCGGGGATGGGCGCTGTCTTCGGCTCGCTCATCGGCATGACGGCGGACCAGATATCCCTGCTCGTGGCAATGCTGTTCGCGGGCGCGATTGCCCTGCAGTATCCGATCGGCTGGATCTCGGATCGCATGGATCGGCGCAAACTGATCTTCGCGGCATCGCTTGCTGGCGCAGTATCAGGCCTTTGCGGTTTTCTGACCGGTGACGAATTGTGGCCACTGATGGCGTCTGCCTTCTTCGCTGGCGGAATGACGACGCCCCTTTATGCGCTCTTCCTGGCCTATACGAATGATTTTCTCGCGCCGGAAGATATGCCGGCCGCATCGGGGGGGCTCGTATTCACCTTCGGGCTCGGTGCGATCATCGGTCCGCTGGTCACAGGCTGGGCCATGGAATGGGCCGGACCGTTCGCCTTCTGGCTGGTCCTTAGCGTCACTTTCGCGGTGATCGCTCTTTATGCGCTGTATCGCATGACCCAACGGGCCCCTATTCCCGCCAGCCAGACCGAAAGCTATCTCAACGTCACGCCGACGGCCTCGCCGGTTGCCGTGGAAGCTGCGAGCGCCTGGGCGGTTGAACAGGCCGAAACAGAAGGCAACGAGAATAGCTGAAACGAACGGCGTCAATTGCTGCTCTCACGCAGTTGGCGGCGCTGTGGTCGACGTCAAGGCCGCCCTCGCGGAACCTCTCTTCCATATCCAGATAGCCGAGCGGATAGCGCAAATGCCGGCTGACTGCCTGCACAGTCAGCCGTACCTAGAAGTGCGGGCCCTTGAAGTCATTTTTTGAAGGTCATCATGCGCCGTCTCCGACACTACGTCGAGGACGGCACAGCCGGTGCACCACCCTCTCCGGGCTCTTCATCATCTTGCGCAGTGCCCGAGCGCTTTCCAACGAACTTCTTGTCGCCACCGGTCAGCCTCATGACGAATGAGAAGAACACCGGTACGAAGATGATACCCAGAACGGTGGCCGAGATCATTCCGCCGACCACATTGATGCCGATCGCGTTCTGGCTCGCCGCGCTCGCTCCGGTGGCGATCGCCATCGGCACGACACCCATCGTGAAGGCGAGCGAGGTCATCAGGATCGGCCGAAAGCGCAACCGACACGCCGTGATGGTCGCCTCGCGCATCGAATGTCCCTCGGCCATCAGGTCCTTTGCGACCTCGACGATGAGAATGGCGTTCTTGGCCGACAGGCCGACAATCGTGATGAGCCCGACGGTGAAATAGACGTCATTCGACAGCCCCGCGAGTGTGACCGCGGCGACCGAGCCAATCGCGCCCATCGGCACGATCAGCATGACCGAGAAGGGTATCGACCAACTGCCATAGAGCCCCGCAAGGCAGAGAAACACGAAGACGACCGACAGGCCGATCAGCAACGGGGCCTGTGACCCGGACTGGATCTCCTGGAGCGATTGCCCTGTCCACTCGAAGGCGAAACCCTGCGGCAACGCGCCGGCGAGGCGTTCCATCTCTCCGATCGCGTCGCCGGAAGAGTACCCTGGGGCGGCCGATCCGCCGATCCGCATGGAGGGGTAGCCATTATAGCCGACGAGCTGAGCCGGTCCGAAGGCCCATTCAGCCTTGGCGAAGGCGGAGAGCGGCACCATTCCTCCCTGAGCATTGCGCACATTGAGCTTCAAGACATCATCAACCGACATGCGGGCGCGCGCTTCGGCCTGCACGATGACTCTCTGCATGCGACCCTGGTTCGGAAAGTCGTTGATGTAGGATGAGCCGAGCGCGGCCGAGATGGTGCGGTTGATCTCTCCGAAGGTGACCCCGAACGCATTCGCTTTTTCGCGATCCACGTTCAGCTTCAGCTGCGGTCCGGGTGGCAAACCTTCCGTATAAGTGATGGCGATGACGGGGCTCTCCGCCGCGGCTGCGAGGAGCTGTTGCGTCGCCTGCCTGAGCGCCGCGTCGCCGAGGTTGGCTCGATCCTGCAGCCGGAAGGCGAAGCCAGAGCTCTGGCCCAGCCCCTGAATCGGTGGAGGCGACAGAGCGTAGGCGATGGCATCACGGAGCGACATGAGCATGCCTGAGAGAGTGCCCGACAGCGCCGCGGCGCTCTGACCCTCTTCCTCGCGTTCGCCCCAGTCTTCAAGCGTTACAAAGGCGAGACCGGAGTTGGGGCCCTGACCTGAGAACGAGTAGCCCTGGATGATGAGAATCGAGTCCACGCCCTCGAGCGACAAGGCGAGTTCTTCTGCCTTTTTTGTCACTTCCCGCAAACGATTGGATGTGGCGGCCGGCGGGGCCTGCAGGTCGGCGATGAGGAACCCCTGGTCTTCCTGAGGCAGGAAGGCCGAAGGGATCTTTACATAGATCCAGCCGAGCCCGACCAGCAGAGCCACATAGATGATCATCATCCGCCCGGCACGCGTGATGAGCCAGCCCACGCCGTTCCCATAGCCGTGCGCTGCCCGGTCGAAATTGCGGTTGAACCAGCCGAAGACACCACCCTTGGAGTGCGAATGCCCTTTCGGAATCGGCTTCAGAAACGTCGCACAGAGAGCCGGCGTGAGCGACAGGGCGAGGAAGGCCGAAAAGAAGATCGAGACCACCATCGTCAGCGAGAACTGCTGATAGATGATGCCCACGGAGCCGGGGAAGAAGGCAAGCGGTACGAAAACCGCCATCAAGGCAAGCGTGATGCCAACGATGGCGCCGGAGATTTGCCCCATCGCCTTCTTCGAGGCCTCCATCGGCGGAAGCCCTTCCTCCGACATGATGCGCTCGACGTTCTCGACCACCACGATCGCGTCGTCGACGAGAATGCCGATGGCGAGAACCATCGCGAACATCGTCAGGACGTTCACCGAGAAGCCCGCCGCAAGCATGACGGCAAGCGTACCGGACAGCGCGATGGGGACGACCAACGTGGGGATTATCGTGTAGCGGAAGTTCTGGAGGAAGATGAACATCACCACGAAAACCAGGGCGATCGCCTCCAGAAGCGTATGAATCACCTTCTCGATGGACGCTTCGACAAACGGTGTGGTGTCGTAGGGAATCTCATAGGCGACGCCTTCCGGAAACAATGGCTCCAGGCGCTCCAGGACGGCACGCACACCTTCGGCAGTCGCCAGTGCATTGCCCGTGGGCGAGAGCTGGACACCGATGGCGGCGACAGCATCGCCGTTGAGATAGGTGTTGAACGCGAAGGTCTCTGCATCGATCTCCACGCGCGCCACATCGGAAAGACGCACCAGGGCGCCGTTGTCCTCCGCGCGGAGCACGATCGAGGCGAATTCCTCAGGCGTCGACAACTGCCCGGTAACGAGAAGCGTGGCCTGGGTCTGCTGACTGATCGGATTGGGATCGGCACCGACCGAGCCGGCGGCAACCTGGGCGTTCTGCTCGCGGATCGCGTCGGTGACGTCGGTCATCGAGAGGCCGAGGCCGACAAGCTTGTCCGGATCGACCCACACGCGCATGGCGCGTTCGGCGGCGAAGAGCTGGGCGCGCCCGACGCCCGGCACCCGGCGGACTTCATTCAGGACGTTACGCGCCGCATAGTCGCCGAGGCCGACGGCGTCGAAGCCAGCATCCTCCTTTGCGGTCAGGGCGATCATCATGAGAAAACTGGTGCTCGCCTCTTCTACGGTCACACCCTGTTGTTGCACCTGCTGCGGCAGCGACGACTCCACCCGCTTCAGCCGGTTTTGTGTGTCCACCACGGCCAAGGCGACGTCCGTGCCGGACGCGAAGGTCACGTTGATCGTGACAGCGCCGGTCGATTCCGAAGTCGACTCGAAATAGAGCATACCTTCGATGCCATTGAGTTCCTCTTCGATCGGCCGCGTGACCTGACGATAGAGGTCCTCAGGCGAGGCGCCTGGAAACGTGGTTTGAATCGATACCTGCGGCGGTGCGACGTCCGGATACTGAGAAACCGGTAGATTGGGCAGTGCCAAGGCGCCGGCCAGAACGATGAAGATCGCGATTACCCAGGCGAGAACCGGGTGATCGATGAAGAAGCGTGCCATCGATGGATCTCCGTTCTCAGTTCGAGGCGGGGGTGGACGCGGCCTGCGCGCTATCGTCGACCCGCGTCTCGACGGATGTGGTCGGGTCGATCCACTGCACCGATTTCACCGCTGCACCAGAGCGGATCTTCTGAAACCCATCGACGACAACACGATCTCCCTCCTCAAGGCCTGCAAGGACCACGACGCGGTTGCCGACTGGATGGCCAAGGGTCACGGGTCGAAGCACCGCGGTGTTCTCATCGGTAACGACATAGACCTGGGCCGCACCGGACGCGTCACGCTGTACAGCCTGGCTCGGCACCGCAAGGGCATCGCTCTGCATGGCCTGGTCGACCTTGACGCGGACGTACATCCCGGGAAGCAGGACGTTTCCGGCGTTGGGGAACTCGGCGCGTAGAATGACCTGTCCACTGGTTCGCTCCACGGTCGCTTCGAAGAACAGGAGACGGCCGGGATGGGGGTAGGCACCGCCGTCATCCAGATAGAGACGAGCCTGCGCGACGCCCGGCTCGAGCTCCTTCAACGCCCCGCTTTCCAGGGCGCGGCGCAGCGCGAGAAGCTCCGACACCGGCTGAAGGATGTCCGCGTAGACTGGATCCAGCGCCTGGATCGTCGTCATCACCTCGGCGCCGCCAGCGGACACAAGGGCACCCTCGGTTACACTGGCGCGGCCGATACGGCCGGTGATTGGCGCAGTAACCTTTGTGAAGCTCAGATCGATCTCGGCGCGGTGCAGCTCGGCCTTGGCGGCAGCGAGTTCCGCTTCCGCCTGGAGGCGCGCGGCCTTCGTGCGATCGAGTTCGGCAGTGCTCGACACCTTGCGTTTCTCGAGCTGCGAAATCCGGCTTTCGCTTTGCGTCGCATCCAGCAATACCGCTTCTGCCCGTGCGACCCCTGCTCGCGCCGCTTCGACAGCAGCTTCGTAGGTGATGGGATCAATCCGGAACAGCACGTCGCCCTTGTTCACGTTGCTGCCTTGCTCGAACACGCGCTCAAGAATGATGCCGCCGACCCGAGGGCGAACCTCGGCGATGCGAGCGGGATTGATACGGTCGGGCAGTTCCGCCGCGACCTTGATATCCTGTGCGACGACCTTGATGACACCGACTTCGGCAGGCGGCGGCGTGGCGACACTCTCAGCCGTGGCATCACCGCTGCCAGCCGAGCCATAGGCGTACAGAAAAAGGGCAGCCGCGCCAAGAACAGCAATCGGCAAAGCAATTCGCATCATGGATGTCACCAATTTGACCAAACTCACACAGGGAAGGAGAATTGGACTCGTGTCCAGTTCGCTCGTTATATAAATATCAACGGGGCCACCGAGCGCCGATCTATTGGAGCGGATGCATGAAATACATGTCGAGGAAGGAGCGGCGCGTCGCGATCGTGGACGCAGCTGTAGGCCTGGTATGGGAAAAAGGTCTCGGAGCTGCAACGGTTCGCGCCGTGGCGGAAGCCCTGCAAGCATCGCCAGGGCAGATCCACCATCATTTCGGCTCAGCTGATGAACTGCGCGCCGAGGCGTTTCGGGAAGCCTGGCGCCGTATGACCCCCGCGCTGATGCATGATCTGGAGACGCTGAAGCCGCTGGCGCGGCTTGCCGTGCTTATTGCAGGACCCAAAAATGAGCAGCATGTGCTGATTCAGCGCCTTTGGCGTGATGCGCTTGCCTCCGCACGGATGGATGAAAGCGTCCGCAAGGCGGTCCGTGAAGAGCTGCTGCATTGGCAGAACGTGATCGCCTCTGCGCTAGCTGAGGCGAATGCCCAGGGTGATCTTTCGCAGTCGCTCAATGAAGATCACGCTGCGCATCGCATGCTTGCGCTGTGCCTGGGGCTGGACGCTTTCGACGAGGTCGTTGGGAGCGACGGCGTTAATTTCGATCGTGAGGTGATTGTACGCGAGGCCATCGAACGAGAAATGGGCTTTCAGTTCGAAGAAATGTGATCGCGCATCCTGATACCGACCTCAACAAATAAGACCGTTCCACCAGGAACGTGTCACTGGGCGACGCGGGGTACCAGACTGCGTGGCGCCACTTGGCCGGCCAGGCAGGCTGACCTGAAACGCGATTTTTTCACCACCCTCGATTAGAGTCCGGCCCCATTTGAGGACGGACAATGAAGCGAACGCGTTTCACGGATGAGTAGATCATCGGCATCCTGGCTGGGCAGGAGGCCAGTGCGAAGTGCGCAGGCCTTTGTCGCTTCATGCTGCGTCGCGGTATTCCTCCTTTCGGACATTGCCAACGTGTTGATCCGTCCTGGCTTTGGTAGATCGCTCCGAATCCTGTTGTGGCATTGGCGGCCGCTCTACCCCACTAAAAACCTTTTGTGGGGTAGAGCCTTTATGTTACATTTACCCCACATGAATTTCTTTGTGGGGTAAGGGATGACCATCACCTATCACAGCCCGATTGGAACATCCGCCTGGACCGACCTGCGTCGATCCCTGATCGACGGTGCCGTCTCGGGCCTGCGCGGAACGCCGCGCTCCAAAACGGTGGGCAGCAAAACCTACTGGTACGATCACTTTCGCATCGGCAGCAAAACCGTCGACCAGTATATCGGCGAGGACTCGCCTGAACTGCGCGCGCGTCTCGAGCGGCACGCGGAGATCGCAAGAAGCGCAAAACAGGCCGAGCGCGAGAGGGCGCGCCTTATGCGGGTCCTCCGTGCCGAAGGCTATCTGTTTTCCGATGTCGGAACCGGGCAGATCGTATCGGCGATGGCGAAAGCCGGCGTCTTCCGGCTTGGAGGGACAATCGTCGGTACCCACGCCTTCAGATGCTATGAGGGCGAGCTTGGCGTTCGGATCGCCTTCGATCAGGCTGCCATGACCGATGATATCGACATTGCCAGTTTCGAGCGCCTGTCCGTCGCGCTTGACGACACCGTTGACCCTCCCCTCGCAGACGTCTTCACCGAGCTCCAGTTCGATCCCTTGCCGGCGACCGACCGGAGCAAGACCTGGCGTTGGCGCCAGACGGAGCGGCAAACACTTGTGGAGTTCCTGACCCCGTCATTCGAAGAGGACGAGGCGATCCGGGATCTTCCTGCCCTCGGCGTAAATGCTCAAAGTCTGCACTTCCTGAACTATCTCATCGCGGACCCCATCCGCATTCCGTTCCTCTATCGCGCCGGCGTGCTCGTCCAGGTCCCACGGCCGGAACGCTATGCCGTTCACAAACTGATTATCGCCGATCGTCGGCAAGGTGGACCCGACGCCCTCAAGGCGCACAAGGACCGTGCGCAGGCGGCATTTCTGATCGAGGCGCTGGCAGACACGCGGCCGGAAGACCTGTCGGAAGCATACCAGGACGCAATCGAGCGCGGCTCCGCCTGGCGCCGGGGTATCGCCGCCAGCCTCAAACGCATGCCGGAAACAGACGGGCTCCTGAAGGGATTGACCTGACGGGTACCACGTCAGATCAAACGAGTGTCTGTCCGGATTGCAGACGTGTTCGACGCGCTTGGCAGTGATCGGTGCTGCAAGAAGGCCTGTCCGCCAATCTCGACAAGGTCACCACTTTCGGCGCGGCAAGAACAATTCGTTGTACCCCATACACCTAACCCTGCGACGGCAACCAGGTGGCGAGCGCCGGGAACAGGACCAGGAGTGCCACGACCGCGAGCGAACACAGGATGAACGGCATCGCCGCGCTGTAGATCTCCTTCATCGTGGTTCCGGGCGGTGCGACGCCCTTCATCACGAACAGAAGCAGTCCGAAGGGTGGCGTGGTGAAGCTGATTTCCAGCGACAGCAGCATCACCAACCCGAACCAGATCGGATCGAAGCCGATGCTGGTGGCCAGCGGAAAGAAGATCGGCACGGTCAGGAGCATGATCGAGATCTGCTCCATGAACATGCCGAGCAGCAGCAGCACGCCGAACATGACCAGCAGCATCATCGTGGGCGCCAGGTCGAACCCGGTCGCCCAGTTGATCAGGCCACGGGACGCACCGGAAAAAGCCAACAGCTGACTGAAGGTCGCCGAGCCGAACACGATCAGATAGGCCATCAGGGTTACCCTGAGTGCCCCCCAGACCGACTTCTTGATCGCGTTCCAGGTCAGGCAACGGTAAAGGGCTGCGAGAATGAAAACCCCCAGTGCCCCGAAGGCGGCCGCTTCCGACGGTGTGACGAAACCGTTGATCATCAGCACGACGATGACGATCATCAACCCGACCTGCGGAACCACGTCGCTCATCAGAAGGCCCAGCTTGCGAGCGCCGTTCATGGGCTCGACTTCATAGGCGGGCGCGGCCTCGGGATCGCGCTTTGTCTGGAGCCAGATGGTCAGCAGATAGAAGCCGGCGAGAATGAGTCCGGGAATGATGCCGGCCACCAGCAACGCGCCAACGTCGATCTGGGCGAGCGTCGCCAGGAGGACGGCAAGGGCTGAAGGCGGAATGATGATCGCCAGCCCGCCGGTTCCGAGGATCGGGCCAATGGACATGTGGCTCTTGTAGCCGCGTGCCTTCATCTCCGGCACCATCAGCGAGCCAAGCAGCGCCGTCGATCCCATGGACGACCCCGACAGCGTGGAGAATGCTGTTCCGCCGAGCACGGTGACATAGCTCAGTCGTCCCGGAAGCTTGCCCATGAGCCGATCGATGGCGTTGAACATGCGGTTGCCAAGGCCTGTGTGGAAGAAGACTTCACCCATCAGCAGAAATAGCGGGATGGGCACCAGAGCGAAGGTCGTCAGCGCACCCCAACCGTTGTTGAGAAGCGCGCTGATGCCTCGCTCGCCGCCCATGAACATCCAGGCGCCGATGATATTCGCTGCGAGAAACGCCAGCGCCACCGGCATGCCGATAGCCATGAGGAAGACAATGCTGCCGAGCAGGATCGCGAGGGCCTCGTACCATTCCATTATTCGTGTATCCCCGCCTCGCCGGTATGTATCAAGTTGTCCCCGAAGACGAAGCGAGAAAACTCGATCGCCATCGCTCCGAAGGCGATCGGGAAGGAGATCGTCAGCAGCCAGCGGGGGTAGAAATAGGCGCGCACGTCATAATCGTTGCGCGCGAGATTGGTCTGGAAGAGGTCAAATCCCTTCCAGGCAAGCACAAGACAGACGAGCACGCACAGCAGCGCGACCAGGCGGCTGACAATGACCCTGCCGGTCTCGGGGAGTTTTGCGGTCACCAGTTCGATGTGCACGTGGCCCTTCTTGCGCACCAGCCACGGGGACCCGAGCATGGTCATATAGAGGAGTGCATATTCCGAGGAGGTGAACAGCCATGAGAACGGCTGGATGCCGATGTTTCTCATAGTGACCGAAATGACGATCGACACCATCAGCCAGATCAGCAACAGCGCCGCCGCCAGGGCCATCAAATCGATCAGCCTGTCGTAAACGCGCGTTATCAGACGCATTACACCCTCCGTACCGTCCAAACGTCGAGAGGCCCGGCGCGCGACACGCGCCGGGCCATAGGCCTTACTTGTCGGCAGCCGGGTCGTAGAACAGCTCGATAAGCTTGTCGTAGTTGGCGGTACCGCCCGGCTGTTCGGCCATCAGTTCCTTCATGCGTTCCCAGGTCGTCTCCCGGGCCGCGAGCAGGTATTGCGCCTTCGCCTCGCCTTCCAGGCTGACGACCTCCATGCCCTGCTCCTCAAGCTTGGCGAACTCCTCGTCGCGTTTGGCCCGGAGAGCTTCCGCGCTGTCCTTCTCGTGCTGGATTGCAACGTCCTGCAGGATCTTCCTGGCCTCGGGGCTCAGGCTGTCCCACTTCTCGAGATTGACGATCACGCCGAGGTCTGTGGAGAAGAAGCACGGTTCGACGCGGTAGTTGATGAACTCGTTCCATTTCAGGTCGATTAGGCCGATCTGGGTCCAGCCGGTGGCGTCGACGACCCCGCGCTGCAGGGCGGCGTAGACTTCGCCGGTTGGCAGATCGATGACCTGTGCGCCCAGGTAGTTTGAAAAGAAGGCGTTGTAGACTGCATTGCCGCGCAGTTTCAGGCCCTCGACCTTGAGGTTGCCCTTGTCATCGAACTCCGGTGCGTTGCGCGTCCATAGATTGTAGCAGACACCTGAATCGAACCAGCCGAGATATTTCAGGCCCATCTTCTCCTGGTGGACCTGGTCGATCAGCTCGATGCCGCCGTTGGCACGCGTTTCGACCGCCGTCAGGTTTGACGTCACCAATGCGTCCTTCTCGGGCAGGGAGCCGCCGTAGAACGACCCGGGCGTGTAGACCATGTCCACGATCCCGTCGCGCACCGCGTCGGGCTGCTGGAACATGCCGATTGCCTCCGGACCGCCTCGCACCTCGATCTGCACGACCCCCTTGCCGGCTTCGTTGACCTTGTCAACGTAAGACAGGAAGCTTTTCGTGTAGATCAGGGTTTCCGGAAACGCATGTACCGCCGTCACGGTCTCTTCTGCATATGCGGTCGCCCCGAACAGGGCCGACCCGGCGACGAGCACGCCGATCACTTGCTTCTTCATCAGTCTCTCCAAATGTTCCCCGAGGCTGGAAGGCCAACCCCTTTTGTGCGGAACGGGTTTGACCCGTTTCCTCTTTTCTTCGCGCCGTAACCGACGCGAAATTTCATATGCCCGCGGGCCAGGCCCAGGGCGTGCGCTTGCGATATTCATCCGCAAACGCCGTGATCGCCTCGGCGTGAGACCGCGTCAGATCGATATCGTCCCAACCGTCGATCAGCTTGGCCCGCTTCTCCTCCTCAAGGTCCAACGGGATGTCTTCGCCGGCGATCCGGATGATGCCGGCAGACAGGTCGACGCTCGTCTCCGCAACGTCGTCGCCGAGCCTGGTCATCAGCGCCTCGACCACGTCCTCGCTGACGCGGGCGGGAAGCAGTCCGTTGTTGACGGCGTTGGCGGCGAAAATGTCCCCGAAGCTCGGTGCAATGACGACCCGGACACCGTGGTCGGCCAGCGCATAGACCGCAGCCTCGCGGGAGGATCCGCAGCCGAAATTCCGCCCGCTCACGAGCACGCTGGCTTCAGGGTGCCGGTTGAGCGGGAATTCGGCAAAAAACTCACCGTCGCCACGATGACGAAGATCATAAAGAAGAAAGGAGCCGTAGCCCTGACTGCGCGGCGCGGACATGAACCGCGCCGGGATCAGCTGGTCCGTGTCGACGTTTTCCAGCGGCAGTGCGACGGCAAGGCCTTCGTGACGCGTCCATCCGCTCATGCGCGACCCTCCAGCAAGGGACGAACATCGGTGATCTCGCCGGTCACGGCCGCCGCCGCGACCATTGCCGGCGACATCAGGTGCGTTCGCGCCCCGCGTCCCTGGCGGCCCTTGAAGTTGCGGTTCGTGGTCGATGCGCAGCGCTGCCCCTCGCCCACCGTATCCCCATTCATGCCGACGCACATCGAGCAGCCGGAACCAACCCACTCCAGGCCGGCCGCCCTGAAGACACGGTCCAGACCTTCCTGTTCAGCCTGAGCCTTCACGCTGCGCGATCCCGGCGAAACGATACCCGGAACCTTCGCCTTCCGGCCGCCGAGAACGGCTGCCGCAGCCCGCAGGTCCTCGATCCGCGCATTGGTACAGGATCCGATGAAAACCAGGTCGATCGGGGTTCCGCAGATCGGACGGCCCGGCACCAGCCCCATGTAGTCGAGCGACTCGCGTGCACGCTGTCTCTTCGTCTGCGGCAGGCGCTCCGGATCCGGCACCGGGGCGGTTACCGGCAGGGCGTCCTCGGGGCTCGTGCCCCAGGTCACGATTGGCGCGATGTCGCTGGCATCCAGAGTGACATCCCTGTCGAAGTCGGCGTCCCCGTCGCTGGCGAGCCTAGACCAGTCTTCCACGGCTCGCCGGAATGCATCGCCACTGGGCGCATGGGGCCGGCCGCGAAGATAGTCGAAAGTCGTCTCGTCAGGCGCCACCAGTCCGAACCGCGCCCCGCCCTCGATGGACAGGTTGCAAAGCGTCATGCGCCCTTCCATGGAGAGGTCCCTGACGGCTGATCCGGCGTACTCGACGGCATGCCCCTGGGCTCCGTCCGCGCCGAGCTCGGCGATCCAGTTGAGCGCCATGTCCTTCGCGCTGACACCCGGCCCAAGCCTGCCGCTGAATGTGATCCGCATCCGCTTCGGCCGCGACTGCCAGATGGTCTGCGTCGCCAGGACATGAGCCACCTCGGTCGCGCCGATGCCGAAGCCGATCGCCCCGAACGCACCGTGTGTCGAGGTATGGCTGTCACCGCAGTTGATGATCAGGCCGGGCAGTGTAAGTCCCTGTTCCGGTCCGATGACATGGACGATACCCTGGCGCGGATCGCCGTGGCCGAAGCAGGTGAAGCCGTAGGTCTCGGCATTGTCCTCGACCGTGCGCACCATCCGCCGGATATCGGCGGAGGCCTGCGAGAGCACTCCTTGCGTCGGAACGTAGTGGTCGACGACACCGAACGTGAGCTTCGGCTCGGCCAGCTTCAGACCCCGGGAGGCAAGCTTGGCGAAGGCGTGATGGGACCCTTCATGTACGAAATGCCGGTCAACCCAGAGAAGCGCCCGGCCGTTCGCGCCCGGCACGACGATATGACGGTCCCAGATCTTGTCGAACAGGGTGGACGGAGCCGGCATCACGATCCGTCCTGCGCTTGTGGCCCGACGACCGGCTGCCAGTGACGCTCATCGTCGGAGCCGACCCGGGCAAGGGACATTTCCATATGGAACATGTCAGGGCGGTAGTAGGCGGAAAGATACTCGACGCCACGCCCGGAGGCATCGCGAACCACCCTCCGCAGCGACAGTAGCGCCGCGCCGACGGAAACTCCGAGTGCTTCGGCGACATCGGGGGCCGCGAGCGTCGCAGAGACACTCTGATGGGCATTGTCCACCTTGACGCCGCTGCGCTCGAGCAGCTGAAAAAGCGGTGTGGTCGCCAGATCGGCCTCGTCGTAATGGGTGGCGATTTCCTCCGGCACATAGGTCGTCAGATGGGAAAAAGGCGTCTCGTCCACTAGTCGGACGCGCGTGGCCGTCTGGACACGGGTGCCGGGTACAAGATCGAGGGCGGTGGCGACGGTGGCCGGCGCCGGACCGTAGGCGAAGGAAATGAGACGCGCCGTGGTGGTGCGCCCCATCTCCACGAGCTGTGACATCAGGGACGCCATGTCGCCTGTGATCGGTGCGGCGGATTGGGCCCGCGGACGGACAAAGGAGCCCGCCCCGGCCCGCTTCTCGATAAGGCCGTCGGCGGCGAGCGAATCGAGCGCCCGGCGCACGGTCACTCGCGAGACACCGTGAATTTCGGCGAGCTTCTGCTCTGCCGGAATGGCGGCGCCTTCAGCGAGCGCGCCACTCGCCATTTCGTCGCGCAGCAATAGGTAGACCCTGCGAGCCTTGCCGCCTTCCGGCAAACCTGTCTGCTGCTGTTCGCTCACGCCGCTTCTCCTCGGATAGAGTGCCAACGGTAGCGACAGATTGCGGAAAAGCAAGAACAAAGGTCTTAAAGAGATCAAAAATTTGTCTTTTTAATCGAAGAAATCTGTATTACAAAAAATACAAATTAAGGGAGCCAATCCATGCCAAGCGTCCACGTCCATCTGATGGAGGGATACTCTCCTGACGAGAAAACCCGCCTCATGAAGGCGCTGACCGACGCGGTTCGCTTTGTGGTACCCGCCGCCCCCGACGCAGTGACAGTCTTTCTGAACGAGGTCCCGCCATCCGGGTACATGCGCGGTGGCGCGCAGCGCACACCGGCGCCTGCCCTTGAAGACCCGGCCGCGATCGTCCTCGATTATCTCAAGGCGATGGAAGACCGAAATCTGGCAAAGGCTGAAGCTCTTCTCGGAGACGGATTTGCGATGGTCTTTCCCGGGACCGGCGAGATGTCCACACTTGCGGAACTGATCGACTGGGCCCGGACGCGATACCGTTTCGTAAAAAAGACCTACACGGGCGTCGAGGCCTTTCAGGGCGAGAGCGGAGCGGTTGTCTACACCCGCGGTACGCTCTCCGGCGAATGGCCGGACGGAACAGCCTTTTCCGACATACGGTTCATCGACCGCTTCGAGGTGAAGGCCAACAGCATCATCCGCCAGGACGTCTGGAACGACATAGCCGAAATCAGGGGCAAGGCATGACAGATCAGAGCATCGACCCGATCACGCTGGCGGTTCTCGCCGGGCGTATGGAGCAGATCACGGACGAAATGGACGCGACGCTGTTCCGCGCCGCCTTCAATCCGATCATCGCCGAAGCCCACGACGCCAGCCATGGGCTCTACCATGCGGCGACGGGCGACACGCTGGTCCAGGGCAAGTCGGGCCTGCCGATCTTCGTCGGCGTCATGAGCTTCGCGGTCAAGGCAGTGATCGAAAAGGCGCACGCCGACGGCGACCTCGCCGATGGCGACATCTATATCTTCAACGATGCCCACCTTGGCGGCACGCACCTGAGCGACATGCGACTGGTGCGCCCTTATTTCCGCGACGGCCGGCTGTTCTGCTATCTCGCCTCGGTCGGACATTGGCACGATGTCGGCGGGGCCGTTCCCGGCAACTACAATCCGGCAGCGACGGAAGCCTTTCAGGAAGCCTTCATCCTGCCGCCGGTGCGTATCGCGCGCGCCGGCACCCTGCAGCAGGACATCATCGACATCCTGATGCGCAACACCCGCCTGCCCCAGTCCGCCATGGGCGACCTCAACGGCCAGCTCGGCGCGCTCGATCTTGGAGCTCGGCGCCTTGACGAACTCCTCGACGAATACGGAGCCGACACCGTTTCGGCGGCGCTCGACGCCCTCGGCAACCGCGCCGAGACGCTGATGCGCTCCGAACTGGAGACGCTGCCCGACGGCCGCTGGGAAGCGGAAGACTTCCTCGACAACGACGGCATCACCGATGTTCCACTGCCGATCCGGGTCGCCCTTCAGATAAGCGGCGATCGCATGGTGCTGGACTTCGAAGGGACGGCGCCGGCAACCGCGGGCCCTGTCAACATCGCGCTGCCAACGGCGGTCGCCTGCTGCTACGTCGCCATCAAGCACATTTTCCCGGATCTCCCGGCCAACGCCGGCGTCATGCGTCCGATCGAGATCCGGGTTCCGGAGAAATCCCTGCTGGCGGCCGAGTTTCCGGCACCCGTAGGCGGCTACACCGAAACCATCCTCAGGATGATCGACGTGATCTTTTCGGCCGCCGCCCAGGCGGCACCGGAGCGGGTCGTCGCCAATGCCTACGGAACCATCAACGCCCTGTCGATCGCCGGCAAACGCGCCAACGGCCAATCCTGGGTGATGTTCAGCTTCTACGGAGGTGGCCACGGCGGCTCGTCCGATGGCGATGGCCTGAACCACGGCAATGCGCCGATCTCGACCGCAACCATCCCGCCGCTTGAAATCCTGGAAGCGGCCTATCCGGTCATGTTCCGGACATGGGCCCTGCGTGCAGACAGCGCCGGCGCCGGCACCCACCGGGGCGGCCTGGGGGCAACCTACGAAATCGAGCTTCTCGAGGAACAGGCGGAAGCGTTCCTCTTCGGCGAACGCGGGCGGTTCCCTCCCCGCGGTGTTGCCGGCGGCGGCAGCGCCACCACCAATGTCTTCGAATACGAACAGGACGATGGCTGGCACCAGCCGCCCATGGTTTCCAAGATGCGCGGCATCCGTCTGACGAAAGGCCAAAGGGTGCGGTTGATGACCCCTGGCGGCGGTGGATACGGGCCGTCCGAGCAGCGAGACCCGTCTGCCATCGCACGCGACGTGGCGCAAGGATACGTCAGCGCCGACGCGGCCACGCAAACCTATGGCCCTGCCTGGAAGGAAGCTGAACAATGAGCCGGATGATCGGGGTCGACGTCGGAGGTACCTTTACCGACATCTTCGTGCTGGACGAAAGCACCGGCACTGCCGAGGTCGCCAAGGTTCCGACCACGCGGCCGGACCAGTCAGGCGGCTTTCTGGACGGGATCGGCCGCAGGGTCGATGACCTGTCGACCGTCGCCGCCGTGGTTCACGGCACGACCGCCGGTACCAACGCCCTTCTGGAACGGAAGGGCGCCCGGATCGGCGTGATCACGACGGAAGGTCTCAAGGACGTCCTCGAAATGCGCCGCCGCGACCGCCCTCGCACCTGGGGGCTGCGCGGCAACTTCGAACCGGTTGTCGACCGCGACCTGAGGCTGGAGGTTCCCGAACGGACCCTGGCGGACGGCACGATCCGCACGCCGGTCGACCTCGACGCAGTGCGCGAGGCTGCGACGGACCTTCTGGAAAAGGGCTGCGTCGCGGTCGCGATCCTGTTTGCCAATGCCTACGCCAACCCGCAGAACGAGGCCCGCGCGGTCGAGGCGGTGCGGGCGCTATGGCCCAACCCGCATGTCTCGTGTTCCTCGGAAATCCTGCCCGAGATCCGCGAGTACGAGAGGTTCTCGACGACTGCGCTGAACGCCTATCTACAGCCGGAGGTCAGTGGCTATCTCGACCGCCTGGACAATGCTCTGCGCAAGGGAAACTTTGCCGGCGAGTTCATGATCGTTCAGTCCAACGGCGGGGTCATGGACACCGCGACAGCTTGCCGCCTGCCGGTGCGCACCGCCCTGAGCGGCCCGGCCGCTGGCGTCATCGCCGCCGGTTACATCGCCGAGACAGCCGGCTTTCCGGACGTGATCACCGGTGACATGGGCGGCACGAGCTTCGATGTCTCCCTGATCGCCGGCGGCAGCAGCGTCCTCAGCCCGCAGACCTCCATCGACTACGGTCTGGTGGTCCGCACTCCCATGATCGAGATCACGACCATCGGCGCGGGCGGCGGCTCCATCGCCTGGGTCGACAAGGGCGGCCTCCTGAACATCGGCCCGGAAAGCGCCGGATCGACACCGGGGCCGGTCGCCTACGGTCAGGGCAACACCCACCCCACCGTGACCGACGCCAACGTCGTGCTCGGCCGCATCGATCCGGACCGCCCGATCGGCGGCAAGCTCGACCGGCTGGATGTCGACGCCGCGGCGAAGGCCATCGACGAACATGTCGGCAAGCCGCTGGTGCTCGACACCCTGGAGGCGGCCGAGGCCATCCTGAAGGTCGCCAATTCGCGCATGGCCGGAGCGATCCGGCTGGTCAGCATCGAGCGCGGCTTCGATCCCAAGCGCTTCGCCTTCATGCCCTTCGGCGGCGGCGGAGCCCTTCATGCCGGCGCCATGCTGAGCGAGGTGGGCATCGGCCGCGCCATTGTCCCGCGTTATCCGGGCGTCACCAGCGCCCTTGGCTGCGTCATCGCCGACATGCGCCAGGATTTTGTCCAGACGCTGAATACGCTGACCTCCGCGGTTGATCCGTCGGCGCTTGCCGGCATCATGCAGCGACATATCGATGACGGCATGGCACTTCTGGGCGCATCCGGCACCCGGTTCGAAGCGCGCGATACGGTTTTCGAGCTCGACATGGCCTACGTCGGCCAAACGCACACCGTCGCCGTCCCCCTGCCCGTTTCAGTCAGGGACGGCAAGGTTGCTGCGCCGACGATAGACGAGATCGACAGTGCTTTCGACGCGGCCTATCATGCCACCTACGGCAGGCTCCTGCCGAAAGGCGTACGCCGGATCATGAATTTGCGCACCTCGGTCATCGGCCGGCGGCCGAAGTTCGATCTGACCACACTGGCGCCGACCGGCCAGGGCAGCGCGGAAGCTGCCTGCACTGGAAGCCGCAAGGTCCATTTCGGCGACGCCTGGCACGAGACACGGATCTACGACCGCCTGGCGCTGCCCGTTGGCGCCCGAGTCGACGGCCCCGCAATCCTGGTGCAGCCGGATACCACGGTGCTGATCGAACCTGGCCTGACCGGGCAGGTCGACGCTTACGGCAACACCATCATCACCCGTGTGGAGGAACGCGCATGAGCGAGACCATCGTACCGTCCCGGACCGCACTTTTGACTATCGACCTGCAGAACGACTTCCTGCATCAGGAAGGCGCCTATGGACGTGCCGGGCAGACGGCGGACAGCATCACCGCCCTGCCTGCGCGTATCCGCCCGGTGGTCGATGCCCTGAGGGCAAAGGGCGGCACCTACATCTCCGCACAGTTTACCCTCGTGCCCGGTCCGCACGGAGAACCGCTGATCGCGTCGCACCTCAAGAAACTGCGACCGTTCCTCGGCAAGGGCGACTTCGCGCCCGGCGCTTTCGGACATGCGCTGGTCGAGACCCTGGCGCCTGCTGACTACGTCGTGGAAAAGGTCGCCTATTCGGCGCTCTACCAGACCCGCCTCGAATACATTCTCAGAGCCCTTGACCTCGATACGCTGATCATTGGCGGCATCGTGACCAACGGCGGCGTTGCCTCGACAGTGCGCGATGCCCATCTCAGGAACCTTCACACGATCGTCCTGAGCGATGGCTGCGCCGCCTTCAAGCCGGAGGTGCATGAAGCCACCCTCGTCTCGCTCGGATCCGTGACCGACATCATGACCTGCGCGCAAGCGGTGGAGGCCCTGTCATGAGCCTAAGGCAGCGCCTCCAGCAGGACCGGATCCTGACAGCGCCCGGCGTTTACGACGGGCTGACCGCCGCGATTGCCGAACAGGCCGGTTTCGAGGCGCTTTACCTGTCCGGTGCCGCAGTCGCCTACACAAGGCTCGGCCGGCCGGACATAGGGCTGACGTCGGTCACCGAGATGGCCGACACCATGGCGCTGATCCGCGACCGGGTCGAGCTGCCGGTGATAATCGACGCGGACACCGGCTTCGGCAATGCGCTCAACGCGCAGAGGACCATGCGCATCTACGAGCGTGCCGGCGCCAACGCCCTTCAGGTGGAGGACCAGACCTATCCAAAGCGCTGCGGTCACCTTGCCGACAAATCCCTGATTTCGGCGGCGGAAATGGCCGGCAAGATCACGGCGATGGCCGACGCGCGCGCCAGCACCGACACCCTGATCATCGCCCGCACCGATGCCATTGCAGTCGAGGGCTTTGAGGCGGCGATCGAACGTGCCGAACGCTATGTCGAGGCCGGGGCCGACGCGCTCTTCATCGAGGCGCCCCGCTCGGGCGAAGAGATGGCCAGGATCGCCGACCGCTTCGGCACTCGCATCCCGCTGCTCGCAAACATGGTCGAAGGCGGAGCCACGCCGATAAGCTCCGCCCGGGACCTCGAGGAAGCAGGCTTCTCGATCGTGATCTTTCCGGGTGGCATCGTCCGGGCCCTCGCCCGCACCGCGGTAGACTATTACGCCAGCCTCGGCCAGCACGGGTCAAACCGCCCGTTCTCGGACCGGATGTTCGATTTTTCCGGGTTGAACGATCTGATTGGCACCGCGGACATGCTGGCAACGGGGAAGCGCTATGACGGATCGGGAGACTGAACCGCAGGTCCTGCCCTCGCAGGAGACGGATTTCGACGCCGGGACGCTGATCATCGGCGCCGGTGCGTGTGGCATGGTCGCGGCCCTCGCCGCCCATGAAGCCGGTCAGGACGTCCTCGTGCTGGAAGCCGATGCCACACCTTCCGGCTCGACCGCACTCTCTGCGGGCCTGATTCCGGCCGCCGGCACCCGTTTTCAGGAACAGGCGGGCATCGATGACACGCCGGCGATCTTCGCGGCCGACATCCAGGCCAAGGCAAAAGCAGAGAACGACCTGCCCCTCGTCGATGCGCTCGCGCAAGGGGCCGCGCCGGCGATCGAATGGCTGGCGGATCGCTACGGCCTGCCCTTTTCCCTTGTCGACGATTTCGATTATCCGGGCCACTCTCGCCGTCGCATGCACGGGCTGGCGAGCCGATCAGGCCGGGAGCTCGTCGACCGGCTGCGCAGCGCCTGCGAGAACGAAGGCATCGACATCGTCTGCAGGCGGCGCGTCCGCACCCTCCTTGCCGAGGGCCGGAAGATCACCGGCGTTATCGCGACGCGTGGCGACGGCGGCGAGGAAAGGATCGGCTGCAAGCGTCTGATCCTTGCCTGCAACGGCTTTGGCGGCAACCGGGAACTCGTCCGGACCTACATGCCGGAAATCGCCGGGGCAGTCTGGTTCGGTCATGAAGGCAACCGGGGCGAGGCAGTCGGCTGGGCCGAGCAGCTGGGTGCGGCCACGCGGCACCTCGGCGCCTATCAGGGCCACGGCAACGTTGCTCATCCGAACGGCATCCTGATCACCTGGGCTGTGATCACCGAAGGCGGCGTTCAGGTGAACGCGGACGGCCTGCGCTTCTGGGACGAAAGCCAGGGCTATTCGGAGGCCGCCCGCCAGGTTCTGGCGCAGCCCGGCGGCATTGCCTGGACGATCTTCGACAACCGCATCGCAGACATCGCCCGCCAGTTCGCTGATTTCAAGGAGGCCGAGGCCCAGGGCGCCATTCGCCACGCGGCGACCGTTGCAGAGCTGGCCAGCATCTGCGGCCTTGATCCGGATAAGCTGATCGCCTCGCTTTCGGCGATCCCTCGGGACACAGCGGACAGGTTCGGTCGCCGGTTTTCCGGCCCGCCCCTGGAACCACCCTATTGCGCGGTGAAGGTGACCGGAGCGCTGTTCCATACACAGGGCGGACTGGACGTCGCTCCCAACGGACAGGTGCTCGCCACCGACGGAAGCCGGTTCCCGAACCTCTTTGCCGCCGGCGGCGCCGCGTGCGGTGTGTCGGGAAGCGGCGACAGCGGCTACCTTTCCGGCAACGGCCTCCTGAGCGCCGTAGTCCTGGGCCGCGCCGTCGGCACCGGTTAATCCCCCTCAATCCTCAAGGCAATGCTTGGATTAGGAACAGCAGACCGGCTCGGCATGCTTCCGCGTTCACCCAATGCGTCTTTGGCCCGTTCCTGAAACAACTGAACTGATGCGGTGGATGCCCCCACCCAGCGGCATCGAGTATACCAAGACGGTTCTATATTCACCGAGCGGAGGGCGGATCAATGACATCGAAGATCAGCATTTTGGCGATCGACTTAGCAAAAGGCAGCTTTCAGGTTTGTGCGGTCGGATCCGATGGGACGGTTCTGTATAATCGTGCACTGT
>VIRH01000148.1 GCA_008107755.1 Rhodobacterales bacterium | reverse complement strand
GCTCGATCTGGACCGGGTCAAGCAGTTGGTCAAGGCGCCGAAGGTTGTGGACCTGCGCAACATCTACAACACCGATTACATGACCACGCGCGGCTTCGAATACACAAGTGTCGGCAGAAGCTATTAGGGCGTGGCCCGTAAACGTCAGCTACGTTGCAGCCATCCGGCAAAGGAGAGCGACCCGGAGCCTGCGGACTCATGCCGAAGCATGATCCGAAGGATTTGACACGGCTCTCCCCAGCCGGACTGGCGTCATGCGGATCGAGCGGGTGCCCTGGGCTGATCCGCATCAACGGCCAGACGGCAGGTCCGGCGTGTCATTCAGCGGGTTGGCTGAAGCCGTTCGGGTTCTTGCACACCCAGTTCCAGGTATCGCGGCACATTGCATCAAGGCCCTTTTGCGCCTTCCACCCGATGATGCGTTCCGCAAGGGAAGTCTCGGCGAAACAGGCTGCGACGTCGCCGAAGCGTCTCGGCGCAAACTCGTACTCGATCTTCTTGTTCGACGCCCGCTCGAAGGCCCTGACCATGTCGAGGACACTGTAGCCCGTCCCGGTGCCGAGATTGACCGCAAAGCAGCCATCCCCCTTCCGCCGTGTCTTCAGCGCCTCATAGGCCCTGAGGTGCCCGTCCACCAGATCGGTGACATGGATATAGTCTCGCACGCCGGTTCCGTCGTGGGTGTCGTAGTCGTTTCCGAAAATCGAGAGATTCTCGCGGCGCCCGGTCGCGACCTGCGCGATAAAGGGCATCAGGTTGTTGGGGATGCCCAGCGGATCCTCGCCGATCAGGCCGCTTTCGTGGGCTCCCACCGGGTTGAAGTACCTCAGGATCGCAAAGCGCCACTTTGGGTCGCTTGCCGAAAGGTCGCGCAACATCTCCTCGATGATGAGCTTGCTGCGCCCGTACGGATTGACGGCCGACAGCGGATGTTCCTCGGTCAGCGGCAGGAACTTCGGATCGCCATAGACCGTTGCCGAAGACGAAAACACCAGGTCGCGGACGCCGCAGTTGTCCATCGCCGACAGGAGACGTACGGTGCCAGCGACATTGTTGTCGTAATAGAGCAGCGGCGCCTGTGTGGATTCCCCGACCGCCTTCAGCCCGGCAAAGTGGATCACCGCCTCGCAGCGATGCTGCCGAAGGATGAGCTCCAGCGCGTCCTGATCCCGGATATCCGCGTGTTCGAAGATGATATTGCGGCCCGTAATCTCCTTGAGACGCTCGATACTTTCACTGTTCGCGTTGGTGAGATTGTCGAGCACGACCACGTCATGGCCAGCTTCGAGGAACGTCACGCAGCAATGCGACCCAATGAATCCGGCGCCGCCTGTAATCAAGATTGTCATGTTTGGTCTCGTAATTAAGAAAAAAATCTAATTGCCTCAGCACCCTAAAACGAGAGCTGTCACCGGACTAATCGGTCCGGCGATCGAGGCGTTCAGCACTCCTCAATATCGCACTTTTGCAGACGAGACACAATCAGCGTTGCAAGACAGCCCTGGGGTGTGGACCCACAAGAATGCCCGCGTCCTTTCGGACGCGGGCCTGCTCTTCATGAGGAACCGCAGTGCGGTTCGGGATCAGTTCTTGACGGTGTCTTCCAGGAAGAACCGGCCGAGTGGGTTCTGATAGAAGCCCTCGATATTGGCCCGGGAGACGTTCCGGTAGGGGCTGTAGTAGAGATCGATCCAGTTGACGTCGTCCTTGGCGGTCTTCTGCAGCTCCACATACATCTCCTCACGCTTCGCGGGATCCATCTCCACCCGCGCGTCGGCCACCAGTTGCTTGACCGTCTCGTTGTTGTAGCGGGTCATGTAGTTCATGTTGGCGTCGTGACCGAGCACGAAGGTGGTCTTCTGATCCGGGTCGAGAATATCGTTGGTCCAGTACATCACCGACAGGTCATAGTCGCCCGCAACCAGCATGTCCCAGGTCTGGCTCGGATCCATCTTGATCAGGTTCACCGTCACGCCGGCCTGTGCAAGCTGCTGCTGCAGCAGGATGGCGATCTGCTCGTCAACTTCGTCGCCGGCATTGACCAGATAGTCCAGCGTCATGCCCTCAGCGCCGGCGTCGGCCAGCATCTGCTTCGCCTTTTCCGGATCGTAAGGGCGCTTGAGATTGTCGGCATAGTGATAGAGCGCGCCTTTCGGGACGTAGGAATAGGCGACCTCGCCGATACCGAAGGTCACCGCGTCAACGACCGCCTGTTTGTCGATGGCGAGATCAAGCGCCTGGCGGACTTCCTTCTTCGACAGTTCCCCATGCTCGTGATTGATCAGGAGATGATCTTCCCGCGTCGACGGATCGAGATGAACCTTGAGATCCGGGTTCTGCTCGAGCTGCTCGATGCGCGAGAACGGCACGAAGATGGCTGCGTCCAGTTCGCCCGCCTCGATCTTCAGCATGCGCGTATTGTCGTCGGGAATGGAGATCCACTCGACCCCGTCCAGCGAGACCCGATCCGCTTCCCAGAACTCCGGGTTCTTGGCCAGGATCACACGGTCACCGCGCAGCCAGTCGTCGACCATGAAGGCACCCGAGGCGATCGGTTTTTCCGCATAGGCTTCCGGCCCCATTTCTTCCATGCCCGCCTTGGAGATGATCGAGGCGCCCGGCATGGCGAGAGAGGACAGGAACGGCGCTGAGGCTTCCGACAGGGTGATGACCAGGGTTTTCTCGTCCGGGGTCTTCATGTCCGAAATGACCTGGTAGGAATCGCTCCAGAGCGATCCCTCGTCATCACGGATACGCTGAAGGGAATAGGCAGCATCCTCGGAGGTGATCGGCGAGCCGTCCGAGAACTTCGCGTCGCGCATGGTCAGGGTGTAGGTCAGGCCGTCGTCGGAAACGGTCCAGCTTTCCGCGAGGCCCGGCTCAAGCTTGGTGCCGGTCTTGTCGACACGGACCAGCACGTCATAAACGTTGGCGAAGACCCAGAAGTCGATGTTCTGGGCGGTCTTGATCGGATCGAATGTTGAGGAATCCTCGCGGCGGCCGATGGTCAGCACACCAGCGGCTTCGGCCAGTGTGGTTCCCAAGGTCAGCGCCGACAGGGCGGTCGCTGCCGCAAGGTGCAGGAGTCTGCGTTTCATCATGATTTCTGTTCCCCGTTATTATGAAAGTTAGGTTCAGATCGTGATCTCCCCGGGAGGGAGAATGCATGCGGCCCTGTGGGGCCCGACGCCTTCAAGCGAAGGCGGCTCGCCGGTGCTGCATTGTGGAAGGGCTTTTGGGCACCGGGGATGAAAGGCGCATCCGCAAGGAAGCGCGAGCGGGCTTGGCGGCTCGCCGGTCAGCGGGTTCGCGGGCAGCCCCTTGTCGGGGTCGATGTCCGGAATCGCGCGCAGAAGCGAGGCGGTATAGGGGTGGCTCGGGTCGGTAAAAACCTGTTCGGTCGGACCGATCTCGACAATCCGGCCGAGGTACATGACGGCGACCCGGTCGCAGAGACGCCGGACGATGGCAAGATCATGGGCGATGAAGATGATCGCCATGCCGATCCGTTCGCGCAGATCCATCAACAGATTGATGATCTGCCCCTGAATGGAGACATCGAGCGCCGCGACGCATTCGTCCGCGACGATCAGCTTCGGTTCGACCGCAAGCGCGCGGGCGATGCCGACACGCTGGCATTGGCCGCCGGAAAGGTCGACCGGGCGGGAGCGCGCATAGCCTTCGTCGAGGCCGACGAGATTGAGAAGCTCCGCCACCCGGGCGCCGATCTTGTCGCGCGGGACCTTGCGATGCACCCTCAGCACTTCCGCGATCGCCTCACCGACCCTCATGCGCGGGTTGAGCGCGCCATAGGGGTCCTGAAAGATCATCGCGGTCTGCCGGCGGAGCCTTGCCAGATCGCCAACCGTGGCGCGGGCCATGTCTGTTCCGTCGAAGAGGATCTCGCCGGAGGTCAGATCGCCGATCCTGAGTATGGCGCGACCGAGCGTGCTCTTGCCGCTGCCGGATTCTCCGACGAGTCCGAGCGTCTCGCCGGGCATGACGGTCAGCGAAACCCCATTGACGGCGCGCAGCGTCGGCCCGGCAAATGCCGGGATCAGCGAAGTGCCGCCGAAATGGACATTGAGCGCGGTCACTTCCAGAAGCGGGGATGCCTTTACGCTCATGACGCCACCTCTTGCGCGTTCAGGACCGGATGATGGCATGCGACGAGGTGGGCTGTGCCCGAAGCTTCGAGGGGCGGTCTCGTTTGCATGCAAACGGCATCCGCCTTCGGGCATCTGGGGTGGAACCGGCATCCCGGCGGCATTTGCCCGACACGCGGCGGCTGGCCGGCAATCGTGCGTACCCGCTCGCCCGGATGGCCTTCCGCCGGCTGGCAGGCGACCAGCCCGGCCGTATAGGGATGCCGGCCGTTGCCGATAATGTCGCGCTTGTCGCCCACTTCAACGATCCGTCCGCCGTACATGACGGCAACCCTGTCGCAGATCTGCGAGACGACGCCGAGATCATGGGTGATGAAGATGATCGAGACGCCGCGCGTGTCGCGCAGATCCATCAGCAGCTTGAGAATCTGTGCCTGCACCGTGACGTCAAGCGCCGTGGTCGGCTCGTCCGCGATCAGGACGTCCGGATCGCACGCCAGCGCAACCGCGATCATGGCACGCTGTCGCATCCCGCCTGAAAATTCATGCGGATAGGCGTCGTACCGGCGTTCCGGATCGGGAATGCCGACCTGACGCAGAATGTCGATGGCCTGCCGGCGGGCCTCGCCGCGGGAAACCGACCTGTGAAAACGGATGCTTTCGGCGATCTGCCGCCCGATCGTCATCACCGGATCGAGATGACTGGAGGGGTTCTGGAAGATCATTCCAATCTCGCCGCCGCGCACGGCACGCACGGAATTCTCGTCCAAAGCAAGGATATCCCGGCCGCCGAGGACGGCGCTACCGCCCGCAATGCCAAGCCTTGCGCCCGGCAGCAACCGGATCAGGGCGCGCGAGGTGACGCTCTTGCCGGACCCGCTTTCGCCAACGAGCCCCAGAATTTCGCCGCGCTTCAGGTCGAAGGAAACGCCGTCGACAATCGCCTCGGGGGGGCCGTCCCCATGGACGACGACGGTCAGGTCGCGAACGCTGAGAACAGTATCGCTCATTCGCGCACCCCCAGTTTTTCACCGAGGCCGTCGGCCAGCAGGCTGAATCCCATGGCCAGCGTGACGATGGCGATGCCTGGAAAGGTGGTGATCCACCAGGCGGAGGTGATGAAGCTCTGGCCTTCGGCGATCATGATGCCCCACTCGGCGGTGGGCGGCTGCACGCCAAGCCCGAGATAGCTGATCGCTGCGCCGTTCAGGAGCACCAGAACCGCATCGGACATGGAAAAGACCACCGAGCCAAGAATGGCGTTCGGCAGAAGATGGCGGAACATGATGCGGCTGTGGCTGTAGCCGAGGCTGGTGGCAGCAACCACGAAGTCGGACGACTTGATGACCAGGATCTGCGCCCGCACCAGCCTTGCGTAGGATACCCAGCCAACCAGCGCCATCGCCACGTAGAAGCTGGAGAGGCCGGGCTTGAGAATGACGATGATCGCCATCATCAGGACAAGGAAGGGAAAGGCCAGGACCACGTCGATGATGCGCATCAGGATCGTGTCGATCCAGCCGCCGAAATAGCCGGCGCAGCTGCCCAGAACGGTACCGATGATGAAGGGAAAGACGACGCCGAAAAGCGCGATCTGCAGATCGATCCGCGCGCTCCAGATGACGCGGGAAAGAATATCCCGGCCGAAATTGTCCGTGCCGAACCAGTGCGCCAGACTGGGCGGCTGCAGCCGGGCGGCCACATCCTGATAGATCGGATCATATGGGGCGACGACCGGCGCCAGAAGGGCCAGCACAAACCAGCCGAGGATGATCGCTCCGCCAAGATAAAGCGGCAGCGGCCCGCCGCCGAAGGACAGGCGAAAGCCGGTGCGGCCGGTTCCGGTGCGCAGGATCGCCGTCATAGCTTCACCCTCGGATCGGCGGTGACCGTCAGGATATCGGCCAGAAAGTTCACCATGACCGTTGCGAGGGCAAAACACATGGCAACGCCCTGCACCACCATGTAGTCACGGGTGAAGATGCCGCGGACAAGCAATTGCCCCATGCCCGGAATGGCAAAGACACTTTCCAGCACGACCGTGCCGCTGATCAGCCAGCCGATATTGATCGCCAGGAGATTGATGGTCGGCACGAGGGAATTCGGCATGACGTGCCGCCAGAAGACCTGGTTTTCCGGAAGTCCCCGCGCCCTTGCAGCGGTTGCCTGGTCGGAATTGAGCTCCGCCAGCAGGCTCGCTCGCAGGTTCCGGGTCAGGACCGCGGAAAGCGCAAGCGCCGCCGTCAGGCAGGGCAACACCATGTGATGAAGCTTGTCGAGAAAGGTCCGGCCATAGCCACTGACGGGAAAGAGATCGAGCTGAACGCTGAACACAATGATCAGCATGATCCCGAGCCAGAAGGCCGGCAGGCCGAGCCCTGCGGTGCTGACGAGGCGGATCACGTGATCGGCCAGCGAACCCCGGCGTCTGGCGGCAATCGTCGCGAGCGGAATGGTGATGGCAAGCGCCAGCAGCACGCTTCCGCCGACCAGCACCAGCGTCGGCTCGATGCGCGACACGATCAGCTTCAGGACATCGACCTTGTAGAGGATCGATCGTCCCATCTCGCCGTGAAAGAGGTTCTTGACGAAGTAGAGATACTGGACCCACAGGGGCTCATTGAGGCCGAATTGCTCGCGAATACGCTCAATGGCACTGGGCGTGCTGCGGGGACCGAGAAGGACCCGGACGGGATCGCCGGGAATGGACCTGATCAGCACAAAGGTGATGATGCTGATGCCCACGAGGACGGGCAGCAGCTGAAGCGGTCGATAAAGAACGAAACGATATCGGTTCAAAGGTGACCTTCGCCTGTTTTACATCCGACCGCGCCGGGCCCGAAGACGCTGCAAGGGCCAGCATCCCGCACTCCGGAAGCGTCAGGGTTCGTCTCAGCCGGCCTTGCGGCGGTTCAGAAAGTCGAGAAGCACCGGATAATAGGCGTCCGGTTCCTCGTAGAAGGGCATGTGGCTGCTGTTCGGAAAGACGTGCAGCTCCGCGTCCTTCAGGGCCAGTTTCATCTTCATCGCGCAAGCCGGCGTCAATTCGTCGTGCTGCCCAGTGGTGATCAGGGCCGGAACCTCGATGCCGGGCAGGTCCGGAATGCGGTTCCAGTCCTTCAGGTTTCCGACATAGAGAAATTCGTTCGGCCCCTGCATGGTCTCGTAGGGCCCCATGTTCCAGTCGTCCAGAGAACGGTTGATCGGTGCCGGCCATTTACTTAGCCGGCAGACATGCCGGTAGTTCAGGATCGTGATCGCCGCCTGGTATTCGGGGTGATCCATCGTTCCCTCGGCCTCATGCCGCTGCATCATCGCAACGGTTTCGGAGCCGAGCGCCGAGCGAAGCCGGTCGAGCTCCTGCGCAAGATGCGGCATGTCGGCAACTGTATCCTCAAGGATCAGCGAGCTGAGCGCGTCCGGATAGGTCAGGGCGTAGTCGATCGCCAGCCAGCCACCCCAGGAATGTCCAAGCATATGAACCTTGCCGAGCCCCAGCGCCTTGCGCACCGTCTCGACCTCCTCGACGTAGCGGCCGATCGTCCAGAGCGAGGCATCGTCCGGCCGGTCGGATTTACCGGTGCCGAGCTGGTCGAAGGCAACGACGCGAAACCCGTGCCGGCTGAGGATCGAATGAGCCTCTCGCAGATAGTCGCAAGGCAGTCCGGGCCCGCCGTTCAGGCACAGCACGACATCCTCGCCTTCGCCAAAGCTGTAGGTCTTGACCGTATAACCGTCGACAGTGACGTCCTGAACGTGGTCCGGTTCGAGCTCCTGCCACATATGCGAATATTCCTGCGGTTTCTGATGGGATCGAGGCTAGGAGCTAGACCACGTCCCCGCTAGCTATCAATTTTTATAGAAAGGCCGACCCGTTGCCGTTTCCGTAAATTTGACTAGTATGTGCCCATGAACAAGAAAGAGGCAAACAAAAAGCCCGGTTCATCCCTTTCACGGTGCGGGTGGGTTTTCTGATGCTTGAAATGCTGGACAATCTGGAGGCGCTGCTCGGCGCGCCTCAGTCCCTCGACAAGAAGATCGAGGCCGTGATGGCCTCTCTCGGAACGCTCGGCTACACCTCCCTCATCTATGATTACGCCCCTGTCGCAACCTGCTTCGACGGCAACCTGATGACGCCGTCCCATCTCAGCCTGCGCAATGTTCCCGACGACATGCGATCGCTCTGGTGCGAGGCGGGTTATTACCAGAAAGACCCGGTGCAGCTGATGGCGCTCAGGTCGACGACACCCTTCATCTGGTCCTATCGCCAGAAGCGGGATCGAACGATGCTGTCATCCTTCATCCGGCAGGATCACGCACCTGTCGTCAGCTATCTTCACGATGCGGACCTCACCTGCGGCGTAACGGTTCCCGTTCACCGGACGCGCGGCGACATGGCAACCTTCACCGCCATCCGGCGGGGTGCCGGGCGGGATTTCGTCGCCGATGCACGCGAGCATCTGGCGGACTTCGGCCTGCTGGGGCAGATGTTCCACGAGCACGCCCTTCCGCTTCTGTCGGAAGACGAGCGCCGCAGCAGCGTGCCGCGCCTTACCCCGCGCGAACGCGAATGCCTGCTGTATTCGGCCGAAGGCCTGACGGCGAAGGAGATTGCCTTCCGGATCGGTCGGTCCGTTCCAACCGTCATCCTGCACATCAATTCAGCCAGCAGGAAACTCGGCGCCCGCAATCGCCTTCACGCGGTGATGCTGGCCAATCACTACCGCTTGCTGGACGATTGACGCTGAAGACGCTTCGGCCTGAATGACGTGATCCGACATTCCTATAAGAATTGAGAGCTTATCCGGCGCCTGCCCGGCGCATTACCCTGCCCTTGCCGATTTTTCCGCTTTGACACGAGATGGCAGGGCCCTGAATGCTGATGATCGAAAATTACGCTCCCTTCGACACCCACCGGACATGGTACCGGATCACGGGAAATCTCGCCTCCGGAAAGACGCCTGTCATCGTCGTCCATGGCGGCCCCGGCTGCACGCACGATTACGTCGACGCCTTTGCCGACCTTGCCGAAACCGGGCGGCCGGTCATTCACTACGATCAGCTCGGCAACGGCAATTCCACGCGCCTGCCCGACAAGGGCAAGGATTTCTGGACCGTCGATCTGTTCTTGCGGGAAATGGATAACCTCATCGATCATCTGGGGATCGGCGGCGGCTACATTCTGATCGGCCAGTCCTGGGGCGGAATGCTGTCCAGTGAACATGCGGTCCGCAAACCTTCAGGTCTGAAGGGCCTCGTCATCGCGAACTCGCCCCCCAGCATGAAGCTGTGGGTCGCCGAAGCCAATCGTCTGCGCGAGGATCTGCCCGAGGACGTCCAGGCAACGCTTCTGGAACATGAAGCGGCAGGAACGATCGACAGCGAGGCCTACAAGGCCGCATCACGCGTTTTCTACAACCGCCACGTCTGCCGGCTTGATCCATGGCCGCCTGAAGTCTCGCGCACCTTCCAGATCATGGACGGAGATTCAACCGTCTACAATGCCATGAATGGCCCGACGGAGTTTCATGTCATCGGGACATTGAAGGACTGGTCCGTGATCGATCGCCTCCACAACATCGAGACCCCCACCCTTCTCATCTCCGGTCGCCACGACGAGGCAACTCCGAAGGTCGTCCAGCCCTTCGCCGACAACATCGCGAATGTCAGCTGGACCATCTTCGAAGACTCCAGCCACATGCCCCATGTCGAGCAACGCGACGCCTGCATGACGGTGGTCGCCGAATTTCTCGACAAGCTGGATTAGACGGTCCCCGGGGTTGTCCGCCCGACGTCAGCGGGCGGAAACGGCATGAGCGAGTTTGGCACCCAATTCGTAGTACGCCGCCTTTGCCTCCGTGAATGTTTCCGAATGGCTCTCGATCGGGGTCACGGGAAGCAGCGCTTCGGTTTCATCCAGAAGAGCGGCGGCTGCCGCCGTGCCGAAAACGGTGCCCGGTGCGATCCCCCGGCCTGAATAGCCGAAGCACGCATAAGCGCCTGGACCGAAGGCCACGACCTTGGGGATGTGATCGCTTGTCATCGCGATCCGGCCGCTCCAGCCGTGGTCGAAATCAATGTCGGCAAGCTCAGGATAAAGCGCCTGCAGCTTGCGCCGTGCCCAGCTTTCGTGAAAGCCCTTGCCCGGGTCCTCCAGGCTGCCCATGCCGCCGATGATCAGGCGGCCGGCCGCATCGACCCGCACGGAGGACATCACCATTGCCGTGTCCCAGCACCCTTCACCGCCCGGCAGGATCCTCGCCTGAAGCTCCGGAGAGAGCGGGGTCGTTGCGAACTGGCAGTAGTTGAAGCGGATGAAGGCCGGCTTGAACGGAGCTTCGATGCCGAGATGATAGGCGTTGGTCGCAATCAGAACCTTGCGGGCACGCACAGTGTGGCCGTTCGCTTCAGCGACCCACATGTCTTTCTGCCGCTGCAGAGACGTCACCGGCGAATGCTCGCACAAGGTCGCGCCCCGGGCGATGGCGACCCGCGCAAGGCCACGGCAGTAGGCCAGAGGCTGCACGGTGCCGGCCCGCGGGTCGTGAAGCGATCCGTGAAAGACGTTCGTGCCGGTTCGCCGGGCCGTTTCGTCGGCATCCAGTAGACGAAGCGGCGCGCCGTGACGGTTGCCCTGTCGGTACCGGTCCTCCAGGTTCTTCAGCCCGTCGGGAGAATGCGCAAGATGGAGTGTTCCGTTCCGCGTGGCTTCGCAGGCGATGTCTTCGCGCTCGATCAACGAGAAGACGTCTCCCGGTCCTTTTCCGAGAGCGTCATTCAGGCGTGTTCCCGCCGCTTCGCCCATCTGCTCGATCACCGCATCCGGCGGTAGCCAGAGCCCCGCGTTGACGAGACCGACATTCCGCCCTGATCCGCCGTGTCCGAAGGTTTCCGCCTCCAGCAGACAAACGCTCGCACCGCGGCGGGCGCCTTCAAGTGCTGCCGACGTGCCGGTGAAACCGCCCCCGACGATCAGAAGATCGACATCGAGAGATCTCGTCAGCGGTGCAGCCTCCATCCGCTCGGCGGAGCTTTCGCGCCACAGGATCGAAAACGGAACGGTGACCATCGCGACAGCTTTCATGTCTTGGGAAAGGCCCATCCGGGACCGACGAAAAATGGGCCCGCGCGGGGCGGTGGAACACATAGTGGTTGAATTTCCGGAGACTGGCAAGACCGCCAGAGCGCGGCGTACCTGAACCGATACGGCAGCAATCGGCAAAAGACCACCACGCCGGAAAACGTGTGCGAACTCAGCCGTTTTGCGGCGCAGACCAGCCTGCCTTCTTGAGCCCCGTCAGCAACGCATCGATTGTCTTCTCTTCGACCTGATGGCTTCGAAGGACCTTTGCCGGATCGGCGTAAAGCTCTGGTGAAATCTCGGCCACCTTGCGCAGGGCCAATTCGGCAGAGGCAGGATTGCCCAGTTCCGCCTGGGCGATGGCAACCAGGCACCAGCTGATGCTGGAGCCGTCGACCGTGCCCTTCTTCGCCGCAGTGAGCATCTCGGGGTAGCGGCCATTGAGAAGGTGATCGATGGCGATCATGTGAAAATACCAGCCCGGCGCATTGGACGTCCGCTCGATCGCCTGCCGCAGCAAAGGAATGCCCTCGCCCATTTTGCCGACTGCGGCGAGACGCCAGCCGAGTTGCGCCTGTGCGTCCGGGTCGTAGGGGTTGAGTTCAAGCGCTTTTCGGGCAAATCGCTCCCCTTCGGCGACATTGCCCATGTAGTGATTGATCGAGGACATCGCCTTCAGCCCCAAAACGTTGCCGGCGTCGAGCGTCAGGGCGTGGGACGCCGCATCGAGAGCCCTGTCGTAGGCAAGCTCGGGGTTGCCCTCCTGACCAATCCCGAAGCGCGCGCCGTCCAGATAAATCCAGCCCAGCATCGCCCACGCCTCCGCGTATCCAGGGTCTCGACGCACGGCCTCCTCAAGACAGCCCCTGACGACCGGATACAGCTCATTCGAAAAGTTCCTCCGATAAACATAGCCGCGCAGAACGCATTCGAAGCTGTCCTTGCCGGCGGCCTCGACGCGCGGCAGAGCCTGGGCGAGTTGTGTCTTGATGACGCCGTAGGCCTGGCCGGCGATGCCGGCGATTTCCCCCGCGATATCGTGTTCTATATCGAGAAGCGTGCCGGCATTGCGCGCACGGTAATAGCTGCCGGACCACAGGACCCGCTTGGTTTCGGCATGAACCAGCCTGGCGTTCACCCGTATCCGCCCCCGATCCGACCCGACCGACCCGGAAATGACGAAAGAAACCCCCTCCGCGCGACCGACCTCGATGGGATCGATCCTGCCGGATGAAAGATCCTGCGACGGCGGGAGATAGATCTTGAAATCGGGAAACAGGCTGAGCGCCGTCATGATCTGATCCGAGATCCCCGCCGCCAGCAATTGCTCCTTCGGATCGACGGACGCGACTTCGAAAGGCAGCACCATGACACTCGGCGCCGATGCGTCGGGGCGTGCCGGAGTGTCACCTGACAAGAAAAGAAAGAGGCATCCGGCAAGCGCAAGGATCGCAACCACCGTCGCCAGCGCGGCAATGGCCCAGGGCAATTGCTGGTACCGGCGCCCAGTCTCCTTCTGAGCGGGTATCACCAAGCCGTCGGATGGTGTTGTGTCCGCGTCCGTATTGCCACCCTCGGGTGCGAGGGAAGCCGGATCCTGTCGCTGGTCGTGGAACCTAGGAGCGTACTGTCCCTTCGGGATGGAAATCCTGATCGGGTTGCCGGCTCCTTCGGCAATGTAATAGCTGTCGAGGTCGTGGCGCAGACGCCGCGCCTCCAGACGGACGATCGGGTCGGCTTGCGGATCAAAATCCTCGTCCCGCCCGAAGACCGAAAGCCCGATCGTATATCCCTTGAGCGTATCCGCCCGTCCCGCCAGCGTCTCGTAAACCAGAAACTTCAGCATTTCGCGCCGTTTCGGCGTGGCTCGAAACTGCTCGCTGTCCAACAGACGGGAGACTTCCTCGCGAACTCTCTGCGGACAGTCGAACGCTACCCCCTCCAGTGCAACTTCCCGCTGAACTCCAGACGGCATTCCGATACCCGTGTGTTCGCCGAAAAACAAGCTCACAAGAACGATAGTGCGAAAGTCCCGCGCCTGCCATCCCCCGGGGTAGAAATTTGCCGGTCAGGACAGCCAACACGAGTAGCGACTCCTGTTCGTACCTGTTCAAACCTTGAAAAACACTTGATTCCCTTACGGCATATGGTTGGGATATCCCGAACACATCCACAACCGGGCGGTGTTGTCATGTCGACCACAGCTCTCATCATGGATCGTTTCAACGCAGACGAACTCGCCGTCCGCCGTCTCCTGACAAGGGTCCCGGCTTTCGCGGCACTGTGTGAGGACTACGCAACCGCATGTTGCGCCCTCGCGCGCTGGAGCGAAGATGAGAACAAGGCAGCCGACTACAAGGCCATCATTGAGGAACTCGAACGGGAAATATCCGGCTTCCTGATCGGAAGCAACGATACCGGGGAGACCGGATAGGTCGCCTCTTGTGACAGCCCTAAAGGGAGCCAAAAAGGATGTTCTCCAGAATTCTGACCAGTATGGCGGTCGCGGGCCTGACCTGTACCACCATGGCAGCCAGCTCGATCGCGCAGGAAGAAAAGAAGCCCAATATCCTGTTCATCGTCTCCGATGACACAGGCTACGGCGACACGGGCCCCTACCTCGGCGGTGAAACCCGGGGCATGCCAACGCCGAACATCGACAAGCTTGCCGAAGACGGCATGATGTTCACCCAGTTCTATGCCCAGCCAAGCTGCACGCCGGGGCGCGGCGCGCGTCGGCAGTTACAAGGCGGTCTTCAACCTGCGCGGCGATGACGGCGCCTCCACCGGCGGGCTCGCGGTCGACACCAACCTCGGCTGGAAAGGGGCGGAAAGCTACGTGGCAACCGTGCCGCAGATCTTCAACCTGCTCGCCGATCCGCAGGAGCGCTACGACATGTTCATGAACAACTTCACCGAGCGGACCTGGTACCTGCCGGTGATCAACGAGGAAGTGAAGAAGCTGGTGGAATCCTACGTCAAGTATCCGCCGCGCAAACTGCAAAGCGAGGTCTACACCGGGCCCATAACGCTGACCCAGTACCAGCGGTTCAAATACGTGCAGGAAGCGCTGGCAAAGGACGGCTTCAGCATCGGATTGCCGACCGGCAACTGATCGCGATCACAGTGAAAGAAGGCTCCGTTCCGCCAAGCCGGAACGGAGCTTCTCCTGTCCAGACTGACAACGAAAGGATAGTTCCGTGTCCATTAAATCGCTCCTGCCAAGGTTCGCCTCCGGGCTCGTTGCGACACTTGCGGCGGTCTGGGCGACCGCCGCACTGGCGCAAAGCGATCCCCTGCCCTCCTGGAACGAAGGCGCCGCCAAACAGGCACTCGTTACGTTCGTCGAAAACGTGACGAGCGAAGGCGGTTCCGGCTATGTCGCACCGGCCGACCGCATCGCCACCTTCGACAATGACGGCACCTTGTGGGTCGAGCATCCCATATACACCCAGCTTGCCTTTGCGCTGGACAGGGTGAAGGCGCTTGCACCCGAACACCCGGAATGGAAAACGACCCAGCCGTTCCAGGCCGTTCTGGAAAACGACATGGAAGCTCTGGGCGCGGCGGGCGAACAGGGCATCGTCGAGATCCTGGCGGCAACCCATGCCGGCATGAGCACGGAAGCGTTCGAGAAAATCGTCTCCGAGTGGATCGCGACGGCAAGACACCCCAAATTCGACAGGCCCTACACGGAACTCGTCTACCAGCCGATGATCGAGCTTCTGGAGTATCTGCGTGACAATGATTTTCGCACGTTCATCGTTTCGGGCGGCGGTATCGAATTCATGCGTCCGTGGACGGAAGAGGCCTATGGCATTCCGCCGGAACAGGTTGTCGGCTCGTCGATCGTCACCGAGTTCAAGATGATCGATGGCGAGCCCCGCCTCATGCGGACGCCGAAGATTGCGTTCGTCGATGACAAGGCCGGCAAGCCCGTCGGCATCCTGACCCACATCGGCAAACAGCCGATTGCCGCATTCGGCAATTCCGACGGCGACTACGAAATGCTGCAGTATACGACCGTCGGCGCGACGGGACGCCTCGGCATGTTCGTTCACCATGACGACGCGGAACGGGAATATGCCTATGATCGCGATACCCACTTCGGCAAGCTGGACAAGGGCCTCGACAATGCCTCGAAGGAAGGCTGGCACATCATCAGCATGAAGAATGACTGGAAGCAGATTTTTCCCGCCGATTAGGGTAAGGCCACATGCCGTTTCTGAAGTGCCTGATCGCTCTCCTCCTGCCGCTTTGGGCAGCAACTGCGCATGCGCAGCAGCCGCCGGTCTCACCGGTGCCGGACTATGTCGGCTCGGCCACCTGCGCGGGATGTCACCGGCAGGAGGCTGACGCATGGCGGGTCTCCCACCACGCGCAGGCCTGGATGGACCCGGGGCCGGAGACCGTCGACGGCGATTTTTCGGACACGACCTTCACCCACAAGGGCAGGACCAGTCGTTTCTTCAGGAAGGACGGCGACTATTTCATTGAGACGACCGACGTTTCCGAGAGCCCTGAAACGTTCAAGGTGATCGGCGTCGACGGCATCGCGCCTCTTCAGCAATATCTGGTCGAAACGGCTCCCGGCCGTATCCAGTCCTTCGATGTCGTGTGGGATCAGGACAAGAAGCGCTGGTATCATCTCTACGGCGACGATGCCGCCGCGCCGGGCGAAGGGTTCCACTGGACCGGAACCTACAAGAACTGGAACGGGCGCTGCGCCGAATGTCACGCAACCGGGTTCGAGAAGAACTATGATCCGGCCACCCGCACCTATCACAGCCGACAGGCCGAGATCGGTGTCGGCTGCGAAGCCTGTCACGGGCCGGGCGAAGCCCATGTGAGTTGGGCAAAGGACGCAGAAGCCTACTCACGCAGCCCCTTTCCCGGTACGGGACCAGGCGGCCTCACGGTCGGCTTTTCTGACGGCGCACCGAACAGGGAAATCGAACAATGCGCCGGCTGCCATTCCCGGCGCGAGGCTTTCGGCGACGGCAATCCCCTGCCCGGCACGCCGTTTCACGATGCCTATCGCCTTTCTCCCTTGCGTGAAGGGCTCTACCATGCAGACGGGCAGATCCAGGACGAAGTCTATGTCTACGGCTCGTTCCTCCAGTCGAAGATGTACGCCAAGGGCGTACGCTGCACGAATTGCCACGAGCCTCACGGCGGCCAGCTTCGGGCCGAGGGCAACGCGGCCTGCACCCAGTGCCACAACACCGCCGGCAACGAGGCGTTTCCCTCCTTGCGGGCAGGGCTCTACGACGATCCTTCGCATCATTTCCATGAGGCAGGCACGCCGGGGGCACAGTGCAGCTCCTGCCACATGATCGAGAGGGTCTACATGGGCATCGACGGTCGGCGCGATCATTCGTTCCGCGTGCCCCGGCCTGACCTTTCCGACAAGCTCGGCACACCCAACGCCTGCACAGACTGCCACGCGGACAAGCCGGCCTCCTGGGCCGCCGGCGAACTTGCAAGGCGCTTTCCCGACAGCCGACACCGCGGACCGCATTTCAGCGAGGTTTTCGCCCCCGCCCGCGAGAACCCTTCGGCCTTGGCAGGCAACCTTCTCGAGATAGCAAACCAGACCAGTTTTCCGGGCATCCTGCGTGCCTCGGCGCTTGATCTGATGATGCCGGCCGCAACGCCCGAAATTGCCACCGCCGCCGCCGATCTCATCGGCGATCCCGATCCCCTGGTGCGTGCGGCGGCCCTGGCGCTGCAGCAGCGGGCCGTGCCGACAGACCGGATCCAGCGCGCGATACCCGCGCTCGACGACCCTGCGAAGGTCGTCCGCATTGCCGCCGCCCGCCTGTTTCTCGGCGCGCCGGTGGCCCACATGCCAGACAGACTGGCGGCCAAAACGGCAAGCGCCACGGCGGAATGGCAGCAATCCCTCGCGAACAAGGCCGACTTTCCGGAGGTCCATCTGGTCATCGGCGGCACGGCGCTGGTCTTGCGGAACCCGCAGAGCGCCCTGGCCGCTTTCGAAGAGGCAGCCCGGCTGGATCCGCAATTGGTCGATGCCTGGGTCATGCTGGTCAGGATCCGGATGGCGATAGGCGACATGGCGGCAGCCCAGTTGAGCCTGCAAAAAGCTCTTCTCGCCAATCCCGGCGATCCGATCCTGGAGACCTACAGAAGCGAGTTGTCCCGCTGATCCAGGGGGAGGCACGGAAGATGCGCCCTAACCGGGGTTTTATTTGCAGAAGCAGCACACGGGAAGGAAGAACCGAAATGAGGTATCCGACGTTTCTCCTCGCAGCCCTTCTTTCGTGGCTGGCCCCCTCCGCGCTGGCACAGGATGCCGACCTTGCCAAGAAACTCTCCAACCCGGTTGCCTCCCTGATCAGCGTACCGTTCCAGTGGAACTACGATCACGGCTTCGGTCCGTCAGACGGAGACAAGGTGACGCTGAACGAGCACTGGAACCTTATCTCCCGCACCATTGCCCCCGTTGTCTGGCAGAACGACATTACCGGAGATTCCGGAACGCAATTCGGTCTTGGCGACGTGACGCAGAGCCTTTTCCTCTCGCCCAAGGAGCCACCTTCTGCCGGCATCTTATGGGGCCTTGGCCCTGTCTTTCTGGTGCCGACGGGCACGGACGACCTTCTGAGCACGCGCAAGTAGGGAACCGGACCGACCGGCGTGGCCCTGCGCCAGTCCGGCCCGTGGACCTATGGCGCACTGGCCAACCACATCTGGTCCTTTGCAGGCGAAGATGACCGCAGCGATGTCAACTCGACCTTCCTGCAGCCCTTCCTCTCCTACACCACGCCGTCCGCATGGACATTCACGCTGAATTCGGAGGCGACCTATGACTGGACGAGCGACGAATGATCGATTCCGATCAACGCCATGGTTGCCAAGCTGGTGACCGTCAACAAGCAGCCGATCAGTCTTCAGGCAGGCGTCCGCTACTACGCGGCAAGCTCGGACAATGGTCCCGAAGGCTTTGGCGCTCGGGCGGCGGTGACCTTCCTGTTCCTGAAATAGGCCGGACTAACGACCTGGTGCCAGGTTCAGAGCCTCTCCTATCGACCTGTGCACGACAGCCCGTTCGAGAGGCTTGACGAGATAGGTGACGGCACCGGCGAGGAGACATTTCTCGCGCAGACCGTCCTCGTCATACCCGGTGATCATGATGACCGGCAGGGCGGGTTCGCGCTCGCGGATCAGCCGTAGAACATCGAGCCCCGACATTCCGTCCATATGGACATCGGCGAGTACACAATGGACAGGGCCTGTGCCGTCGCCGCCGATGTAGGCTTCTCCTGATGCAAACTCCCGGGTGCGATAGTCGAGCGAGGCAAGCAGCCGCCGAAGGGCACGGCGGACGTCTTCGTCGTCGTCGATGATCGCCACGATGGGAGGAGTGTCGTCCATCGCGAACCTTTAGACGAGATCGCCACTCGGGTGAAGTTGGCCTTGGGTCCTATGCATAAAGCGTCAGGGCCCTCACCAGATCGGCCACGCGGCGCACGCCCATCTTGGACATCATCCGGCCCCTGTGAACCTTGACCGTCTTCAGCGCCACGCCGAGATCGCCGGCGATCTGCTTGTTCAGCCGCCCGCTGGCGACATGCTGCAAGACCTCGCGTTCGCGCGGTGTCAGACTGTCGAGGCGTTGTTGAAACGCTGCCCGGTTCCGGTTTTCCATGCGCAGCTCGCAGTTCCGGTCGAGCGCTGTCCTGACCGCTTCGAAAAGCATGGTGGCATCAACCGGCTTGGTCAGGAAATCCGCGGCTCCGGATTTGATGGCCCTGACGCTTTTCTGGATCGTTCCGTGGCCTGTCAGAAAGATCACCTGGCATGTCCCGCTCGCAGCGCCAAGCCTGTCCTGCACCTCGAACCCGTCCATCCCGGGCATCTCCAGGTCCAGGATCAGGCATCCGGTCGTCCCGTCTCCCCGTGCCCTGAAGAATTCTTCGGCGGTGGCACAGCATTCGACACGATATCCCTCGGTCCTCAGGAGGCGCGACAGTCCCGACCGGACCATGGCGTCATCATCAAGCACATACACTGTCTCCGCCGGATGGGTCTGCGCCATCGCTCAATCCTCCACCTTGGGCAACGTCAGGACGATCCGGACGCCTTCCTGTCTGTCTTCATCGAATTCGAGATCACCACCATGTGCCATTGCGATCGACCGGCAAATCGGAAGGCCGAGCCCCATTCCTTTGCTCGTCTGGCTGATGAACGGCTTGAACGCAGCCTCCCGCATCTCCTGCGGCATGCCCCGCCCCGCATCTGCAACAGACAGATACCGCGTCCCGTCAGGTTTCAGGCCGGTCTCGACATCAATCTTTCGCAGGGACGCCGGAAGATCGCTCATCGCATCGCATGCGTTCAGGATGAGGTTCAGCGTGATCTGTTGAAGCTGGGAGAAGTTGCCGCGAACGGGCAAGGGCTCCTGTCTGAACACCACATCGGCCCGCGTCCGGCGCGCGGCGAGTTCACTGCGTGCCAGCTTGATCGTGTCGGCAACCGCAACGTTCAGGTCAAAGTCCGAAAATTCGATTTCCCGATTGGTCAGAAGCTTGCGAAGATTGGCAATCGTCTCCGAGGCTCTTTTGTCCGCGGCGACGATATCCGCAAAAATATCCCGAACTTCCTCGATGTCCGGATCGTCTCGCTCAACGATGCGAACGCCCGCCTCGGCATTGGCCAGAATGGAGGTCAACGGCTGGTTCAGTTCGTGAGCGATCGAGCCGGACAACTGTCCGAGCTGGGAGACCCGGGACATGTGGGCAAGCTGCAGTCGCCCGAGCGCCAGTTCCTTGGCCATGCGCTTGCGCCGTCTTTCCACCAGGAGGATGCCGAAGATCGTCGTTGATTGAAGCGCGATGATCGTGAGCCCCAGAACGATCTGCCAGCGATACCGCTCCCAGGCCGGGGGATTGTAGAACTTCAGCACGGCATCTGCCGGGATGAGAGAGGGATCGACAGACCAGCGCTTCGCCTGCCGCCAATCGAGGATGGGGACGACGGAGGAAGGCACGAAGTTCTGCTCTGGCGTGGCGCCCTGCAGCAATCGTCGAACCAGAGCGCCGACGTCGTTTCCGATCCCGGTAAAGGTTTCCAGCTCACCGCCGACGATGCCCGTTCCGATGAACGAGCTGTAGACGCTGTAGGAGGGCGCCGATGCACCCGGCAGGATCTCCCCTGCCACATCCCTCGGCACGAATTTGCGTCCGTCCGCATCTTCGAAAACAGTCAGGACGAGAAGAATGCTGCGACTGCCAAGCGTGGCGACCGCCTGCCTGAAGCCATCGAGTGTCAGGCCGGTCAGGAATGAAACCTTGAGCCCTTCGAATTCCGGCCCCAGCGCCACCCGAACCGTCTCCAGCCAGTTTCTGTCGAAGTCGGAGGAGCCCGCGAGCACCACGAGTTCCCGCCTGTCGGGATGAAGGCGGGCGGCGAGCCCTGCGGTCCTGCGAACATCGAAACTGCTGACCACTCCAAAGAAATTTCGCGGAAGGCTGCGCGCTTCAAGAGATCTCTTCGAGACGGCGCCCGCAACCACCGGAACACGCGTGTTGATCCAGCCCAGATCTTCCACTGCAAAGCCCAGCGCACCTGGCCCGATCGCCGCCACCGCATCGATGTCCAGACCGGCGTATTTGCGTTGCAGGAATTCCGAGATCAGCGCCCGGTACGCGGGCGTCTCGAACCGTACGATGTCGAGAAACTCGCTGTAGAACTCGATGCCGGTCGGATCCGAACTCTCGAGGGTTGCATGAAGCCCCTGGGCGATTTCGCGGATCGCCGGCAGCGTGCTTTCGTTTTCATAGAGGATCAGGACCCGCTGTCCTTTGTCCGGGGTAGCCGCGGGAGCCGCGACAGCCGGAAAGTATGCACACAAGACAATTGCCAGCGATGTCAGGCAGGCGGCAGCTTCAGCGACATTGGCTATTGCCCCAAGGTCCAACTTACCTAGCGTCCGGTGCGAATGGATACTGCAACCGTGACCACAGCGGAGAACAGACGGCATGGCCCTTAGCCTGCGGACGGCCCTTCTCTTGCGGGTGAGCTGTATGACAGCGCCTTCAACGGTGCCCAGGACAAGCGTGACGAAGAGCCCCGCGCAGGAGCCGGACGTGGATCGAAAACAACAAGGGCCGAACCAGCGACCCGCTCTGATGTCTGATGCAAGCATTTGAACCCGAAATCCATGATGGAGTTACGTTGCGGCAACACAACCGACAACTCAAGACACAAACACGGCAAACATCGCCCGACCCGGCAAAGAAGTTTTTTCGTGAGCCCCATCGACCGGAAAAGCGCATCTCTCTGAACGCAATCCGGTCCCGACGACATTTTCCAAGGGAGGAATGAACATGTTGAAGAGGAACCTGGCGCGCATGGCCCTGGTGTGCTGTACGGCGCTCGCCGCTGCGGCTACCGCCGAGGCACAGGATCAGGATCAGCAGAAACCGAACATTCTCGTCATCTGGGGCGATGACATCGGCACATGGAACATCAGCCACAACAATCGTGGCATGATGGGATACGAGACGCCGAACATCGACCGGATCGCACAAGAAGGTCTGGCCTTTACCGATTACTATGCCCAGCAGAGCTGCACGGCCGGCCGCGCGGCCTTCATCGGCGGCAGCGTGCCGGTGCGCAGCGGCATGACCAAGGTCGGGCTTCCCGGGGCCGAACAGGGCTGGCAGGAAACCGACGTCACAATGGCGACCGTCCTGAAATCGCAGGGCTATCGCACCGGACACTTCGGCAAGAACCACCAGGGTGACCGTAACGAACATCTGCCGACCAACCATGGCTTCGACGAGTTCTTCGGCAACCTCTACCATCTCAACGCGGAAGAAGAGCCGGAAAACCGCGACTATCCCCGGGACATGGTGCTGGCTGACGGTAAAACGTTCCTTGAGGAATTCGGGCCGCGCGGCGTTATCCATTCCTGGGCGACCGACACGGTGGACGAAACCGAACAGCCGCGCTTCGGCAAGATCGGAAAACAGCGCATCGAGGACACCGGGCCGCTCACGAAAAAGCGCATGGAAACCGTCGATCAGGAAACCAACGACGCCGCGAAGGCATTCATCCGCGAGGCGGTGGCGGCCGATGAGCCATTCTTCGTGTGGTGGAACGCGACCCGAATGCATTTTCGCACCCATGTCACGGAAGAAAACACAGGCATCTCCGGTCCATCCGGCAACACCTATCACGACGGAATGGTCGAACATGACGGGCAGGTCGGACAGCTGCTCGACCTGATCGACGAACTGGGTGTCGCCGACAACACCGTGGTGATGTATTCGACCGACAACGGCCCGCACTACAACACCTGGCCCGACGCCGGCACCACACCGTTCCGCAGCGAAAAGAACTCCAACTGGGAGGGGGCCTACCGGGTACCGACCTTCGTCCGCTGGCCCGGCCAGTTCCCGGCCGGCGAGACGCTGAACGGCCTCGTTGCCCATGAAGACTGGCTGCCGACCTTCGCCGCGATCGCCGGTGCGCCCGAGATCAAGGAACAGCTGCGCGACGGCGTCGAACTGGATGGCCGCGAATATCGCAATTACATCGACGGCTACAATCAGCTCGACTACCTGAAAGGCTCCGGCGAAAGTCCGCGTCACGAATTCTGGTACGTGAACGACGACGGACAGGTCGTGGCTGCCCGCTATGACGACTGGAAAGTGGTCTTCCTTGAAAACAGGGGCGAGGCGTTCGGCGTCTGGCGCGAACCCTTCACCGAGTTGCGCGTGCCGCTGCTGTTCAACCTGCGCCGGGACCCGTTCGAAAAGGCGCAGCACAACGCCAACACGTATGACGACTGGTTCCTGGAACGCCCGTTCGTGATCGTCCCGATCCAGGGACTGGCGGCCAAATTTCTCCAGACCATGGCGGAATACCCGCCCAGTCAGTCGCCGGGCTCCTTCAACCTGTCGGCCATCGAGAAGAAGCTCAGCGAAGGCACCGGCCGCTGATCTTTCCATCCTCGCCACCTTCCGCAGCAGTATCCGTGCGGAAGGTGGTCTTCGTCAAAAGCCGAACAAAAAAGCCACCGGGAGAGGTCTCCCGGTGGCTTTGAATTCTGGGTCGGTTGCGGGTGTCGCGAACTGGGCGAAACACCGCCCAGCCATTTTCAGACCGCTTCAAGGGCGATGGCAATACCTTGTCCAACCCCGATGCACATGGTCGCGAGGGCCCGTTTTGCCCCGCGTGCCTTCAATTCAATCGCCGCTGTCCCGGTGATGCGCGCACCTGACATTCCCAGCGGATGGCCGAGCGCAATGGCGCCGCCGTTCGGGTTGACGTGTTCCGCATCCTCCGCAATGCCAAGATCGCGCAGAACGGCGATGCCCTGGCTCGCAAAAGCCTCGTTGAGTTCGATAACGTCGAAATCCTTTGGCGTCACGCCAAGGCGTGTGCAGAGTTTCTTCGTGGCCGGAGCCGGGCCGAAGCCCATGATGCGCGGGGCGACACCCGCCGTCGCGCCGCCGGAGATGCGGGCGATCGGCGTGAGGCCGTAGGCCTTCATGGCAGCTTCCGATGCGATGATCAGCGCCGCAGCGCCGTCATTGACCCCGGAAGCATTGCCGGCGGTGACGCTGCCGCCTTCGCGGAACGGCGCCCGCAGGCCCGACAAAGCCTCGATCGATGTTTCACGCGGGTGCTCGTCCTTCTCGACAACGACCGGATCGCACTTGCGCTGCGGGATCGAGACGGAGACGATTTCCTGCGCCAGACGGCCGTTTTTCTGCGCCGCGGAGGCCTTTTCCTGCGAACGCAGGGCGAAGGCGTCCTGGTCGGCACGGGATATGTTGAAGTCCTCGGCGACATTCTCACCGGTTTCCGGCATGGAATCGACGCCGTACTGCTTCTTCATCAGCGGGTTGATGAAGCGCCAGCCGATGGTCGTGTCGAAGATCTCCGCCTTGCGCGAAAAGGCCGCTTCGGCTTTCGGCATGACGAAAGGCGCGCGCGACATGGATTCCACACCGCCCGCAATCGCCAGCTCGATCTCGCCGGCCTTGATGGCGCGGGCGGCCATGATGACGGCATCCATGCCCGATCCGCACAGGCGGTTGATCGTGGTGCCGGGAACGCTGACCGGAAGACCTGCCAGCAGAAGGCTCATGCGTCCGACATTGCGGTTGTCCTCGCCCGCCTGGTTGGCGCAGCCGAAATAGACCTCGTCCACCGCTTTCGGGTCGAGGCCCTTGTTGCGTTCCAGGATGGCCCGAAGCGGAATGGCTCCAAGATCGTCCGCACGAACCGGTGCCAATGCGCCAGCAAAACGGCCGATCGGCGTGCGGATGTAGTCGCAGATAAAGACATCAGTCATGATTGAACCCTCAAACTTCCGGCACGACGAGATCGGCAATGGTCTCGCCGGTTTTCAGCACGGCGCCTGTCACTGCCTGCAGGTCGTCGAAAGAGATTTGCGGCAGCTTCTCCAGTAGGACATAATGACCGTCCACGATGTCGACGACAGCAAGCGACGTGTAGACGCGTGTCACGCAGCCCACGCCTGTCAGCGGCATGGTGCATCTTTCCACCAGCTTTGGATCACCTTTTTTGGTCACGTGATCGGTGATCACCGCAACACGCTTGGCGCCATGAACGAGATCCATGGCTCCGCCGACGGCCGGCACGCCGCCCTTGCCCGTCGACCAGTTCGCCAGGTCCCCGTTTTCCGCAACCTGATACGCGCCGAGCACGGCAAGATCGAGATGGCCGCCGCGCACCATGGAAAAGCTGTCGGCATGATGGAAAAAGGCCGCGCCGGGATTGAGCGTGATCGCCTTCTTTCCGGCATTGATCAGGTCCCAGTCCTCTTCGCCCTTTGCCGGCGCCTTGCCGAAACCGAGCACGCCGTTTTCGGTGTGATAGATCACCTCACGGCCTTCCGGCTGGAAGGTCGCGATCATCTCCGGAAAACCGATGCCGAGATTGACATAGGCGCCGTCTTCGATGTCCTGCGCCGCGCGCCACGCGATCTGCGCGTTGGACAGCTTGATCGTGTCGAGTGCATCGCTCATGGGTAGACGGCTCCCTCGCGGTTGAGAGTTTCTTCCTGCTTCGGATCGGCCACCTGCACGACGCTGTCGACGAAGATGCCCGGGGTAACGACGTGTTCGGGATCGATCTCGCCGGCCGGAACGATCTTGGACACCTGGGCGATCGTCTGGCCTGCGGCCATTGCCATCAGCGGATTGAAGTTCCGCGCGGCCATGCGGTAGGTCAGGTTTCCGAAGGGGTCGCCCAGTTCACCCTTGATCAGTGCGAAATCCGCCTTCAGCCAGCGTTCGCGCACGTAGTGCTTGCCGTCGAATTCCTCGACAGGCTTGCCTTCGGCAAGATCCGTTCCGTAGCTCGAGGGCGTGTAGAAAGCGGGAATGCCTGCGCCACCCGCCCGGATGCGTTCGGCGAGCGTGCCCTGCGGCACGATTTCCAGCTCGATCTTTCCGGCAAGGTAGAGGTCCGTGAAGACCTTGGGGTCGGCCGAGCGCGGAAAAGAACAGATCAGCTTGGCCACCCGGCCCTGCTCGATCAGCGCCGCCAGGCCGACGTGGCCATTCCCGGCGTTGTTGTTGATCACCGTGAGGTTCTTCGGTCCGGCATCGATGAGGGCATGGATCAGTTCGATCGGCGCGCCCGAGCCGCCGAAACCACCGATCATGATGCTGGAGCCGTCGCCGATACCGGCCACAGCCTCGCTGAGGGAAGGTAGTGTCTTGTCCATTCAGGTCTCCCGCTTGGAGAAAAATATGACAATCTGGTCTCCCCGAGGTGCTTTCAAGGCAAGCGAATTCGTTCACATATTGACTTTTGTTCGCATTCCGTGATTTCCCGTTCGCATGTTGAACAAGACGGATGTCATCGCGTCCTTCGCAAAGGGGCTGCGTGTGCTGGAGTGCTTCAGCGCGGAACACCCGCGCCTTGCTGTGTCCGACGTTGCCGAAGCGACCGGGCTCGACCGGGCAACGTCGCGCCGCTGCCTATTGACCCTGCACAAGCTTGGCTATGCCGATTACGACGGCAAGTTCTTCAGTCTGACGCCAAGGGTCCTCAGGCTCGGCATGGGCGCCCTTGCCGCCCTGCCCCTTCCCCAGATCGTACAGCCCTGGCTGGACCAGCTGTCCGAACAGATCGGTCAGTCGTGCTCGGTTTCTATTCTGGACGGGACGGAGATCGTCTATCTGGCCCGCGCCGCGCAGCGCCGGGTGATGTCGATCGGGCTCATGCCCGGTTCGCGCCTGCCGGCCCATTGCACGTCCATGGGACGTATCCTTCTGGCGACCCTGAGCGAACCGGAGGCACGCGCCCTGATTGACGCCTCCGACCTGACACCGCGGACCCCGCGCTCCCTCACCGAGCCTGACGACATCATGGCCGAGGTGGCGCGCGTGCGAGAGCAGGGCTTCGCCGTCATCGATCAGGAAGTGGAAATCGGCCTGCGCTCGATCGCCGTTCCGGTCGTCAATGCGAAGGGCAGCGTCGTCGCCGCATTGAACACGGGCATGGCGGCCATCGGCACCAGCCCCGCCCCCCTGATCGAGGACTTTCTGCCGGCTCTTCTGAAGACCCGGGACGGAATCAGGCGCGTCCTGAACTGACGCCGACCGTCTCCCTGCCGCAGATAATGGCTCTTCTACCGACCTTGATATTCACAGGTCGGAGATCGGGACTGTGTGCAATTTGCAACGGTTCCCTCGCAAGGGACGCCCTGCACAAAATATGCGCAAGGGCCTCAGGCAAAACAGAAAAACCTCGGAAAACCGCCAGAAATGCACTTCCGGGGAGCAGTGTGCCACGCCTTTGCGAGCGCGTGTAAGTAGCATCAGCTATTGCCGCGTTAACATTTCGGGAAGCATATTCTTCCAGATTTGTTCCATCGAATTCAAAGACAAAAAGCCGATCGTTAAAACGGGCTGAGACAATGGACAGACTGAGCTGCCGAAAGGCATCTGGAAGATCAAGGGGTCTCTTTCTGATCGCTGTGGCAGGTATGCTCATGGCCGTAACCCCCGTGCGTGCAGGCGATTTCAAGCCGTATGTCTGGGCGTTTTCCAAACCGAGCCAGGCCAAGTATCACATGAGCTTCGGCGCCCAGCTTCCATTTGCCGGACGCCTTGCCTTCGGCTCCGATCTGGACCTGCCCTCCGCCCTGCCCCGGCACGTCATGAACGCGCCGCGCAGCTACGTGCCGAGCGGGACCTTCTGGACAAGGCTCCGTTTCGCCGGCGAGCAGAAGTTGCCCGGCCTTGACGAAACAGCCTTCACCATGCGCTACGATCCGCTGTCCGACTTCACATCGACGCATGTCTCCGCCGGCAAGAGATTCAACTTTGCGGACCGCTTCGACCTGACCTTCCGCGATACCTATTCTTTCTCCACCGCCCAGTTCGATACCGAAGACATCGACTGGAACACCACGAAGACGGTGGAATTCTCGCTGAAGAAGACGCGAACCCGCTTTTCCGCTGCGGTCAACACCGCCCGCAGCGAAGAAGGCGTATGGCATTCCAGGCTCGCGATCGATCAGCCAGTCAGCCGCTCCGTCAGCCTGCATGCCAGCATCGCTGAAGTCCAGACGGATACACCGAGCTCTGTCTTCAGAGCCCGGTTCACCCGCTCCTGGTAGCATCGAACCAGGCTGGCTGACGCGATCAGTTCCTGGCCAGATGGTCCCTGGAAAGCTGTCCGAGCCACGTTTCGCTCAGCACGTCTTCGCCGTTCTTGAGATAGACCCTCGCCTCGACAGGCTCGCCGTCCGGCAGCTTCGTATCGAAGATCAGCCGCCAGCTTTCCGTGCCGACGACCGGCAGAAGATACGGGTTGATGGCCTTGCCTTTCGACAGTTCGACGACCGGCTCGATCTCGTCTTCCCGTGTCAGACCGTCCAGCGTGCTGCCCTCGAACTCGACAACAACCTTGATCTGGTCCGCTGGGCGAGGCTGGCCGGGAACGCCGCCCTGCCCGGTGCGCGTGGCAACAACGTAAGCGCCGGCGTCTGGCAGCGGATGCTCGTCCTTCCAGTGCATGCGATAGGAGAACCGACGCTCGTCACCCGGGCCGGGCAAATCGTCAGGAAGGAAGTAGGCAACGATGTTGTCGTAGATCTCGTCGTCCGTCGGCAGTTCCACCAGTTGAACCGATCCCGCACCGAACGGACGGGTCGGCTCGATCCAGACCGAAGGCCGCTTGTCGTAGAAGACGCCGTCGTCCTGATAATTCTCGAAGTCCCGGTCGCGCTGTGCAAGACCAAAGCCCCGCACGTTGTCCGCCCGGAAGGTGGAAGTGCGGATATGCGAAGGATTGTTGAGCGGCCGCCAGATGACTTCGCCGCTTTCGCCGATCATCGCAAGACCGTCGGTGTCATGCACCTCCGGACGCCAGTCGCCGCCCTTCAGGCGGTTCGATTCCGAATACCAGAACATGCTCGTGAGCGGTGCGACCCCAAGCCGTTCGAGACCATTGCGAAAGAACAGATGGCTGTCGACGTCGATGACCTGGCCTTCGCCATCCTCGTTTTGCATCTCCATGCGATAGGCACCGGCAACGGAGGGACTGTCCATCAATGCATAGACCACCAGTGCGCCTTCGGTCGTCTCCGACGCCTGGAACCAGAACTCCTTGAAGCGCGGGAACTCTTCTGCCTTGGCCAGCCCGGTATCAATTGCGAGGCCGCGTGCGGACTGGCCATACTGCTGCGACTGACCGTCCGTGCGGAAATAGGATGCGCCGAGGAACGAGATCCAGTCCGTCTTGAGGTCCTCTCGCATGACGCGGAAACCGGCGAACCCGATATCCGCCGGCAGGTCCTTCGCAGGGCTGTCGTCAGGCATCGAGAAATAATCCTCCGAATAGAGGATCTCGCGAGACTTGCCCTCGCTCACTTCATGCAGCTTCACCGGCTGCTTGAAATACCGGCCGAGATGGAAGAACTGCACGGGGAGCCCGGGTGCGATCTCGAGGGTTTCCTCTTCCTTGAAGGCGATCTTCCAGTGCGCGTCGTAATCGATCGCTTCCAGAGTATCACCGGAGCGGATCTCTTCCTCGACATAGGGCGATGCGGCACTATCCCTTGCAAGATCGATAACGGTGTTGAAGCCGAAGGGCTGCGGCTCACCGCGCAATTTGGAAAGGTCTTCGGAAATGGCCGGTGCAACCGGCGTCAGACCTGTGAGCAGAACGGTATACAGAAAGAGTTTTCGCATAAGATCCCAAATAGTGTCTGGTCGCTGTTTCCAACGCCCGATGCAGCCTCGCCCGCGAGACCGTAGCCGCCCGGAAGATCGCGCCACCGCACCGCAGCAATCGCAATGGAGCCGATGATTGGGGCACGCGTGGGGCAGGAAAAAGGAACAATCTTGGCTTGCAATGCCCCCCCGCTGATCAGACCCAACCTCAGGCCTGAAATGACGCAGCGCGTCCCGCGCGAGGCGGGGGGTGCCAAACGGGACGGCTACTTTTTCGAGCGGCCGCCAGTGACCAGCTTTTCAGCCAGCTCCGCCAGCTGATAAAGCGCGACGGAGAGAAGAATCGAGACCAGCGCAACAGTCCAGATCATGCCGTAGTCGAGATAGCCTCTCGACTGGTTGAGCAGATTGCCGAGCCCTTTGCCGGTCGCGAGCCATTCGGCAATCATGACCCCGAGCAGCGCCTTCGGCAGCGCAAGCCGGCCGGCCACGAAAATCCACTTGCCGCATGCCGGGATCGCAATCAGCCGCAGCTTCTGCAGCACCGACGCGCCATAGGCATCGACCAGATCGAAGGCCGATTTCGGGATCATGGCAAAGCCCTGCGCAAGCACGACGAAGGCCGCGAAGAAGGTGACCGACGTGGTGATCACCAGCGTCACGGTCAGTCCCCTGCCGAAGATCAGCACGGCAAGCGGCGTCAGCGCCACCAGCGGCATCGTCTGCGTGAACAGGGCAAACGGCAGGATCGCCCGCATGATCGTCGGCGACAGGAAGGAGATCAGCGAGAGCAGAAAGGCGAAGAGCAGGCCGACAAGCATGCCGAGCAGCGTCACCGGCACCGTCTCACCCAGGGCGACGAGCAGCCTCGTCTGCGCGGACTCTGCCCCGCGGCCCAGAAACAGATACTCGAACACGCCGTAAGGCGTTTTCGCGATGATCGGGGACAGCCCCGACATCCAGATCAGCACCTGCCAAATGACAAAGGGAAAGACCAGAGCGGCGACGACCATCACTGCCTTGTGCAGCCGCCCCCGCTCGGGCTCGCTGCGAACCTGGGAGACTGTCAGGCCGAGAGCCCGGTTTTCACCGGTGACCCATTTTGCCGCAAGCGCTGCCGCCACGTAGCCAAGCGCAGAGATGGCCGTTGCGGTGAGGCCGATGCCCCATAACCTGTCCGGTTCGGCCCGGCCGAGCGAGCCGAGAAGAAAGCTGCCGAGGCCCCAGCGCGCCCCGGAGCCGAACTCTGCCAGGATCGCACCCAGAACGGCCGCCGGGGCCGCGATCTGAAACCCGCTCAGGACGGCTGGCAGCGCCGTCCGAATACGCACCAGCCACAGGGCCTTGAACCGCCCCCCGCCATAGGCATGAACCAGGTCGATCGCCCGCGGGTCGGCTGTCTGCAGTCCGGTCAGGGCAGCGGTCATCGTGGGAAAATAGACCAGAAGCGCCGCCAGGGTGATCCGCGCGGCGTTGCCGTCCATCGCAATGACCAGAACCGGCGCCAGTGCAATCGGGGGAACCGTGAAAACGGTGATGTTGATCCCCCGGAACAGCCGTTCGGTCAGGGGAAAGAGGCAGAAAAGGCATGCCGCCGCGACGGCAATCACATTGCCGATGACAAAACCGGTCGAGGCTGTCTTCAGGGTTTCCGCAAGATGCGGAAGATATTCGGGAAACTCGGCAACCAGGCGGGACAGGATCGCGGAAATGGCAGGCAGTGTCCCGCCGGCAACCAGCTTCATCTGGCCGGTCACCTCCCAGGCGATCAGAAGACCGGCGATCAACGCCGCCGTGACAAGGTGCCGTTTCGCCTCGTTCATGCGTCCCCGCGGCCGCTGTCGAGATGGGCGCCGATCTCGTCGCACAATTCATGAAAGGCGGGATCACGCAGCAGCTCCGGTCCGCGTGGCCGCTCGAAGGGAATGTCAATGTCGGCAAGCACCCGCGCGGGCCGCGGCGAAAGAACCACCACACGGTCGGCGAGATAGACCGCCTCGTCCACGCCGTGGGTAATCAGCAGGGTCGTCGGTCGTTTTGCCGACCAGATGCGCTGAAGCTCCAGATTCATCTGCCGGCGCAGGATCAGGTCCAGCGCGCCGAAAGGTTCGTCCATCAGCAGAACCCGCGGGTCGGTCACGAGCGAGCGTGCGATCGCCACGCGCTGGCGCATTCCGCCGGAAAGTTCGCCGGGCTTTGCCTTCTCGAATCCCTTGAGGCCGACCAGGTCAATCAGATCGCCGATCTGCTTGCGGTCAGGTGTCCGGCCCAGCACCTCGAAGGGTAGCCGAACATTGTCCTGCACCGTCCGCCATGGCAGCAGGGCCGCGTCCTGAAACGCGACGCCCACGGCGCCGGACCGACGCGCCAGAACAGGATCGTCACCGCCGACCTTCACGGAGCCGCCGTCGTCCTCTTCCAGTGCCAGCGCCAACCGAAGCAGCGTCGACTTTCCGCAGCCCGACGGCCCGAGGATTGCGGTGAACGAGCCGGCCGGACATTCAAGCGTCATCCCGTCGATCACACGCAGGGCCTCGCCCTTGATCGTGAACGCCTTCGATACGTCGTTGAAGGAAAGGGGAAGTCCCTGCATTGGCGATGATCCTGAATCAGTCTGTCGTTACAGACCGCCCTTGGCAGCAGAAAAGTCGCATGACGGCCAGGGTCCGGAACACCCCTTGCGGGGATGTCCCGGCATGTCCGCTCTAGATTTCCGCAAGAAGGCTGGTGTCGAACATGTCCTTCGACGCCTTGATGCCGATACGGTTCAGCGTTTCGATATTTGCGTCGATGCCCGCGTCGTCCATCGCGAAGATGCCGTTCGGGTTTTCGATCAGCGGCTGCTGGGCCTCGTTGAAGAAGATCTCGTTTTCGACGGTGCGGCCGGTGCCCTTGAACCAGGTGTCGGCGAATTTCGGCGGATAGGCTGCCGGATCCTGGAAGTTGGCGTTCCAGCCCTGACGGCTCGCGCGCATCCAGGCGACGAGCAGATCGCGTTTTTCCGCCAGCGTCTCCTCGGTCACGACGACCGTGTCGTTGTAGGTCTTGTAGCCGAAATCATAGAGCAGGAAGCTGTAGGCCTCTTCGCCCTGCTGCTCGATCGTATAGGGCACGTTGGTGGTGAAATCGAGCGACGCATCGATCTCGCCCTTGAGCAGCGGGGTCGGATCGTAGGCGTAGGGAACGATGTTGACTTCAGACCGGTCGATGCCGTTGATTTCCAGCATCGCCTCGACCGAGATGACATTGACCGGCGGCACCGCCAACGTCTTGCCCTTCAGCTCTTCCGGCGACTTGATCGGCGCCTTTGCGAGCGACACGATGCCGATCGGGTTCTTCTGATACTGCGCACCGATGATCTTGAACGGTGCGCCCTGGTCCACGATCGCCTTGATGGTCGTGTCCGGGGTCGTCAGGGCAAGGTCGGCGCGTCCGGCGATCAGCGTGCTTTCCGGAATGACGTCGGGACCGCCCGGCAGGTAGGTGAGGTCGAGGCCGGCATCGGTATAGTAGCCTTCATCGAGCGCGGCAAAATAGCCGCAGAATTCGGCATCATTGATCCAGGCCGCCTGCATGGTCAGTGGCGTGGCGGCCAGCGCACGCGTGATGCCGGATGGCACGGACAGCGCGGCCGCTCCAATGGCTGCAGACTGCAGAAAACGGCGTCGGTTGATCGAAATTGACATGATACGTTCCCCTTTGTTCTCGGCCGGTCGGCTAGCTTGCGACCGGTACGTTCTGGAAGGTCAGCCGTCGAGACCGCGCATCTTGCGCAGTTCCTGAAGCGGAGGTGTTGCGGAAATCTGCTCCGGCTCGAGCAGGTTCCAGTGAATGCCCCGCGGCCGCACGCCGCGATCTTCCACCGTCCGGAACCCGCCCGGCGTCGCGATGTAGTCGACCAGAATATCCGTCGGGCTCGGGAACAGCTTGTCCTCGACAACCTGCACCTCGTGCACCATGGCGGTCACCGGCGTCTTGTCGTCGACGATGCCGAGTTCGGTGAACATGCCCCATTCCAGATCGAAGAAGCCGTGACCCTTGCCGAAGCGAACGCCGTCGACGGACACCGCCGAGGCCCCGGTGACCATGAAGTCGAACCGGCCCTTGCGGGCAATCTCTTCCAGGGAAATCGGACGGCCGAAATGCTCCAGCCCGTCGAGCCAGGCAGCGAAGAGTTCCTGGCCCTTGGGAACCATGCCCGGCTCCAGCAGCCAGAAGCCGCGATAGATGCCGTAAGTCGAGACGACCATGCTCTTGCCCGCTTCCAGCATCCGCTTGCGCAGGTCGACGAGGCAATTGTCCGGCGTGATGAAGGCGTAGGAGCCGTTCTCGTAAAAAGGCTGCTTCACGAAATGATCGGTCGCCGTCTGCGAGCCGACAAAATCCGGAATGACTTCGGCAAAGTTCTTGTGAAAGCGGGAATCCGGCAAGGCGACGTCGTCGAGTTTCGACCAGATTTTCTCCCGGACAATTTTCGTTTTGGTCACGCTTCGATCCATTTGTTTCTTGATTGACAATTTCTGAAACAAAGGTTTCATAGATCCCGAAGCTTGTCACGCATTTTTTCTGCACCGCGAAAAGTCTGCTATCACGGCGGGACAGGAGTTGAGGGAATCGGTTCATGGGCACGCGCCTGGCCTTGCGCATTCAGGAAAGATACGACGAGCTGACGCCGTCGGAGCAAAAGCTCGCCCAGTTCCTGCTGGACCGGCCGGACGAAATCCTCGCGTCGTCCGCGACTGAACTGGCGCGCTATTCAGGCGTCTCTAAGGCGACCGCAGCCCGCCTTTTCCGAAGCCTCGGGTATTCGGATTTCAACGATGTGCGCCTGCAGGCCCGCGAGGAGCGCAACCGGACCGGGCCGGTGCAGCAGATACCGATGCCCCAGGTCACCACGGGCAAGGCCATGACGCTTCCGATGCACCTTCAGGTGGAAAACGCGAACCTGACCCGGACCTTCGAGGAACTGAGAACCGACGTTCTGAACAACGCCGCGGAGCAGGTGGCCAATGCGGGCCGCGTCTGGGTGGCGGGACTTGGAAACGAGAACGGCATTGCCCGTATCCTGCGCATTCTGCTGGCGCGGGTCCGGCCCGGGGTTCACCTGATTTCGGAAAATGCCGCCACCTGGCCGGAAGAGTTTGCCTCCACCGGGCCAAACGATGCGCTCATCATCATTGCGCTGCGCCCCTGGCCGCGGCAGATCCCGACCATCCTGGCCTTCGCCAAGACCACGCGGCTGAAGTCCATCGTCATCACCGACCCGACCAGCGCCGGCAAGGCCCAGAGGCAGGAGGCGACTGTCCTCAATTGCCACATCTCCACGCCCTGGAACGAGATCACGCAAACCACGGTTCTCAGCATGGGTCAGCTTCTGGCGAGCGCCGTCGCCAACCGGCTCGGCCGCAAGGCAAATGTCCGGCGCGAGTTGATCGCGGACATCGCAGAGGAAATCGAGGACGGCGACACGTGAAACGGAAGGCAGGCCTCAAACACCAGGAGGGATCTTCTCGCGCATGGCCTCACGCCGGTCAAACCGTTCTCCATCGGCAATGAACGTGCCGTCGCCGACATAATGCAGCATCCGCTGCTCCTGTCGCCCGCTGTCGAACCATGCCGCCACGCCACGAAGCAGAACGATGGAGTGACGGTCGATGATGTCCTCCACCCGGCATTCGATATTGGCAAGACACTCGCCGATGAGCGGGGCGCCGACCACCTCACCCTCAAGCAATGTCAGGCCGAATTCCTCGAACTTGTCGGTATCGCTTCCGCTGCACATCCCGACCCCGACCACCGTGTCGAGCATATCGACCGTTGGAAGGGAGAGGACACATTCCCCGGTTCGCCGAAGCGCCTCCCAGGAATGGTTCCACGGGCCGGTGGTGATCGCGAACTCCGCGGCAAATCCCCGGACCATTGTCCAGGTAATGGTCATGATGTTGGCCTTTTCGCCATCACGGGTGGTGACGAGCACCGCCGGCCCCGGTTCGATCAGGGTAAAGGCCTTGTCGAGAGACAGTTTTTCCATTCGCTCTTCCCGCCGTTCGATCTGCTGCCGGGAGCGAATTTTGAAACCCGGCATCGAAGAGACATTCTAAGTCCCGGAACCGGCGAACTTCAAAAGGGGAAGGCAGGACAAAACGTCTCCCCCGCTGATCGTCGACACCCGGAAAGACAAAGTCGAGCTGGAAGTCGGCTAGGAGCGTGCAGGCTCGCACGGCGTCATGTTGATCTTCAACCAGAAGCTCTGATACAAATCTCGACAACCCGGAACCGTCCGGAAACACGCAACCCACCCGGTGCAGCCACGCTTCATGTCGTCATTGTGCGGAGTGAGTGTGATCGACGCCGATTTCTCTCCTATCCCGCCGCATCGTGGATGTTTGCAGGGCTCTCTTTCGCATCCTGCCTGTACCGCCCTGTGCCGCACAGCACACGTCGAACGGCACCAGAGGTGGTATCGCTTCCGTCAGCATCATGAACACAGAAAAGAAAACCATACTCATCATCGACGACGATCCGGAAATCCGCCGCCTGGTGGCGGGATTTCTCCGGAACGAAGGCTTTGAGCTTGAGCTGGCCGGGGATGGCCGGGAGATGGACGGAATCCTGGAATGGGTCCGGCCGGACCTCATCGTTCTGGACCTCATGCTGCCCGGCGAGGACGGCCTGTCGATCTGCCGCCGGCTGCGGTCCGACCAGACCGTCCCGATCCTGCTCCTGTCCGCAAAGGGCGAAGAGACCGACCGCGTCGTCGGTCTGGAAATCGGCGCCGACGATTATGTAGTCAAGCCGTTTTCCCCACGCGAGCTTCTGGCGCGCATCCGCGCACTCCTGCGCCGCTCCGGCATGCACAGCCAGCAGCCGCTGACCCGCCGCTTTTCCTTCGATGGCTTCATCGCCGATCTCGATGCCCGACTGCTTCAGACGGAGTTCGGCGATCCAGTTCCGCTGACGAGCGCGGAGTTCGAGCTGCTGACCTGTTTCATCCTGCGCCCGCGCCGCGTGCTTTCGCGCGAGCAGATTCTGGACTGGACCCACAAGCGCATCTCCGATCCATTCGACCGCACGGTCGACATCCTGGTATCGCGCCTGCGCAAGAAGCTTGATCCCCTGAAGCGCGGAAGCAACCTGATTTCCACTGTCCGCAACGGCGGCTATCTGTTCACCCCGACCGTCAAACAGATAGGCTAGACAAGCGATGCGGGCCAGCCTGAGCTTCCGTCTCTCGTTCATCTTCATCAGCCTGAGCCTGATCTTGTGGACGATGCTGGTTATCTCCTACTACATCAGGAACGAGTTGACTGCAGACGAGATCAATCCGCCGCCGGAAAGGCTCACCCTGATCGTGGAAACGCTCTCGCAGACGCCCGCGAGCGAACGCGAGCGGTTTCTGGACATGATGCGGTCGCCGACACTCAAACTTGAAAGTCTGACGCGCGAGGAAGCCGCTGCCCGGGACAAGAACTACGAACTGAGAGAGCACGCGATAGGAGCGCCATACCTTCAGGCGCTCGGCGATCGGCTGCTGCATGTCGAGACAACCTTTCCGGGATTTGCCAACGGCGGATTTCATGACATTGCCCCGCGTTCGGGGACGTTCGCCCTGCCCCTGCGCGCCCTGACCTTCTGGCTGGGTCTTGACGACGGGTCGGTCCTGATCGTGCGCTCCAACGTTTCCCTGATCATTTCCCCCTTCGGTCTGCCGGCAGGCGTCGGTGCCGGTCTGATCGGCCCGATCTTCGCGTTTTTTGCGTTCCTGCTCTTTCACAGGGAAATCAATCCGCTGAAAAAACTTGCCGCAGCCGTCGAAAAATTCGACCCTGCAGGCGACGCAGTTCCGCTGCCGCACTTTCGCGCAGCGACCCCGGAAATTCACGTCCTCAGGGAAACCTTCGAACATTTGCAGATGAGGCTTCAGTCGCTCACAAGGTCCCGCTTGAGCCTGATCGGCGGCATCCAGCACGACGTTCGCAGCTTCGCGACGAGACTTAGGCTGCGCGTGGAGGCCTTGCCGGATGAAGATGAAAGAGAACGGGCAATCGCCGATATCAGCGACATGATAAGCCTGCTCGACAATGCCCTTCTCACGACCAGGGCCGGCTTCGGCGCACTCGACCAGCAGTTGCTCGACCTGACAGAGTGGTTACCGTTCGAGATCTCCGACCTCAATTCCGTCGGCCTCGACGTTTCGTATGAGCAAGGCACCGTGCCGGCACCCGTCGATGTGCTTGGAGACCGGGTTGCCCTGCGTCGGATCCTCACCAATCTCATCGAGAACGCCGTCATATACGGCAAGATCGCCCGGGTCAGCCTGCAATGCGAGGAACCTGTCGCGAAGATCCTGATCGATGACGACGGCAAAGGGTTCGGCAGCGGCGACACGGATCTCCTGCTGGAGCCCTTTGTCCGGGCCGAGCCCTCTCGCGCCAGAAACACCGGAGGCGCCGGGCTCGGGCTGGCGGTGGCAAGAACACTCGTCGAAGCCCATGGCGGTACAATCAAGCTGTGCAACAGGCACGGCGGCGGTGGCCGGGCGATCGTGACATTGCCGCTCTATGCGGCCTGACATAACGTCTCCCTGAACACTCCTCCACATTTCCGGAAGGTCATTCTCGGGCAGGACGCACCATTTCTGGTGTGCTTTCCGTAAGGTCGTCCCGCCCTTGCGTCGAGCAGCTCATGCGGGCGGCCTTTTTGCCGGGGGTTCAGCGAATTTACAAAACGAAACAGATCGCCAGGCGCTGTTTGTACGCGTGCGAGGGCGTCATTATCCGGAAAGACCGGAACGGCAACCTGAAAGCCGGGAAGGTCGGAAACGGCTGTGAAAACGACCGGTCTGCGAAGGCAGAGGTCTCCGGGCTCTCTCGCGGAGCCCGCGATGCACGAAACAACAGCAGATCGCGGTCCGGCACAAGCACCCGCAACGTCGGCGGCACCCGAAATTACGGTAACCGCCGGGGCTGATCCGATCCGCCTCCCAGAAGACGCTGTGATTGCATATCACCGCCGTCTCTTCGCTTTCCGGAAAACAATTTGGCGGCTTCCTGAGCTGATACAAACTGAAACAATTCTCAACACGCCTTTTACATGCAGGTCAACTGCATCGCCTACCTCTGCATGTGGCCGACGGGAAAAACGTCGCGAATCAGGGAGTTAGGCCAACTCCGGTTACCGCGACGCCACTCGCGCCTCGGTTACAAACCTGGAGAATGCACGATGAGAAGCTTGATCGAACGTACGCTTTCCGCCACTAACAACCTCCTCATGCGCCTCGGCGCCGTGACGCAGAGCCATGCCGTAATCACAGACGGGATTACGGTAATCGACCAGAACCTGCGCGCTGGCCCGGGGAGACAATTCCCTGTCGTCACTATAATCCCGAACAATGCGAAGGTTCTCATCTATGGCTGCACGGACGATGCTGCATGGTGCGACGTCGGTTTTGGCGAAAACCGTGGCTGGGTTGCCTCGCAAGACCTGGAGGTGACCTACCACAACCGGCAGGTCTACCTGACGCCGGCGACGGCACGATCTATCGGCCTGGTCACGGTCCCCTTCGGCCTCACGTACTGGAACGCACATTACGTCGGCCGCTCCTGGCACGGTAGCTGGAGCGCCTGTTTTCGCCCGCTCGCGCGCGGAACGAGAGGCCGCCGCAACGGCGGCACACGTTCCGCCAAGACCATCCCGGAAGCACCGCGCGGTGCAGTCATGCGCCGCGGTTCGATCGGACGGATCTGACCGGACCACAGCCACATCCGGCAGCATGTCCACCGGTGTCGAATTCGGTTGAAAGTCCGCTCGTCTACCGTGTCGCCAGCCGGTCCCAGCTTTGCGCGACATCCGTGCTCAGCTTGTGTTTCATGATGCGTTGGCTCGGGGTGCGGTCGAATTCTTCGACCAGTTCCAGATAGCGCGGCATCTGATAGGAGGCGAGCCTTTCGCCGAGCCAGTCGGAAAAGCTACGAAGATCCAGGGTCTGTCCTGCCTTCGGCTTGAGGAAGAGCTTGATGTCCTGCTCGCCGACATCCGTGGCAACGCCGATCATGGCGCAATCTTCGACGGACGGGTGTCGGCCAGCGACCGTCTCAACCTCGAAGGCCGAGACGTTCTCGCCCTTGCAGCGCACACTGTCGGTCAGGCGACCGTGAAACCAGAGCACACCCGCGGCATCGATCGAGCCCCGGTCGCCTGTGTGCAGCCTGCCGTCTCGAAGCGCCTTCGCCGTCGCCTCCGGATTGGCGAGATACCCGTTGAAAATGGCACCGGGAAGCGAGGTCGACACAACGATCTCCCCCTTTTCGCCGATGGGCACCGGCAGCCCCTCGTCATCGACCACATCGACAGAGAACCAGGGCATCGGTCGTCCCACGGCACCAACGATGCGCTCGTCGTTGCAGGTGGTCAGACTGGAGGCCTCGGTCATGCCGTAGCACTCGCGGATTTCCACGCCGAAGCGCTGCTCGAAAGCTGTCCAGATCTCGCGCGGACATCCGCCGCCCCAGGCAACCCGCACCCCGTGGTTCCGGTCATCGGGATGTTCCGGCTGTTTCAGGAGGATTTGAAGGATGCCGCCAAGATAATGGATATGGGTCGCGCCGGATCGGCGTACCTCGTCCCAGAAGCGGCTGGCGCTGAAGCGCTCGACCATCGCCAGCACGATATCGGCCAGCAGCGGCAGGATGATCAGCTGGGCGCCGCCGATATGATAGAGCGGCTCCCAGACCAGAAAGACATCGCCGTCCGTTGCCCTTGAGAGATGCTTCACCGCCTCGCCCGACAGGCGCATCATGCCGTGGGTAACCATCACGCCTTTCGGGCGGCCGGTCGTTCCGGAGGTGTACATGACCGCGAAGAGATCGCTCGGATCCGGCGACACTTCGTCAAACGGCAGGGTCTGGCGGAAGACAGGCTCCAGCGCACGCGGTCCGTCAGGATCGCCCGCCACGATCAGATCGAACGCGGACGTCTCCGCGCCCGAAGCCCCGATGACATCCAGCAGATCCTGATCGCAAATGACAACTTTTGCGGAGCAATGCTCAAGGATATAGGCAAGCCCCTCGCCCTTGAGCTGGGCGTTGACCGGCACCCAGACGATACCGGCCTTTGCGAGCCCGAAGAGGATCGCAAGGGAATAGCGCGAGTTCCGCATCATCACGGCAACCGCGTCGCCTCGTTTCAGGCCTTTGTGCCGCAGATGCGCGGCGAACGTGTCGGACATGGCATCGAGTTCGCCGAAGGTAATCGGCGTGCCGGTAAAGGTCGCGAAGACCTTTTCCGGTGACGTCCGGGCTTTTTCGGCGAAAGCCCGGACGAAACATGCCAGCTCGGTGATGGTCCGGGTCATGCGATCAGCCCTTGCGCTTGCGTCGCTCTTCCAGGAACGCTTCCATCATCCGCGCCGGTTCGCCGGAGGCATAGGCCTCCTGCTGAATGCGAACCCCGGCCTCCAGGCAATCGCGAAACGACGCCTCGGTCATCTCGCGAAAGCGCTGCTTGTCTAGGCGCATGGCGACCGGAGGCAGTGCGGCGAGTTCGTTTGCAAGCGCCTTGGCCTCGGCCAACACATTTTCCTGCGGCACGACCCGGTTGATGATGCCGATCCGCTCGCACTCATCCGCTTCCATGAGCCGGCCAGAAAGGGTCAGGTCGATGGTCCGCGCAAGCCCGAGGATCTCCTTCATGATCCAGGGACCCGTCGTGCTGGCAATACCGGACTTGATTTCCGGCTGCCCCATGCGAACGCCCGGATGTCCGACCCGGAAATCGCACAGCAGCGCAACCTGAAAGGCAGAGCCTGCAGCAACACCGTTGAGCGCGGCGATCAGCGGCTTGGAGAGAGATCGGATGGTTTCATAAAGCGCCTCCCACTCGCCGACCCACTCCTTGCTGCGTTCCGGCGTGAAGGTCTTGGTCTCGTTGAGATCCTGCCCCGCGCTGAAGGCCCGATCTCCCGCGCCCGTCAGGATGATTGCTCTGATGACCTCGTCCTTTTCCATCTCCTTCAGGGCCGTGACCAGCTGGTTGCGCATGGCGCTGTGCCAGGCGTTCATCACCTCCGGCCTGTTCAAAGTGATGATGCCGACCGCATCCTGCCTGTCGGTGAGAACGAACTGTTCCATCTTGACCTCACTGGAAGTTATTATTGCAATACAATAATGTTTATTACATTATGATAGGCAGTAAGGCCGTCTTGCTGCGCCTTGTCAAGCGAGAGCACAAATCGAAGCAGCGATCCGGGAGCGGCGCGCCGACTTTGCTTTGCGCACAAACTGTAGAAAACAGGGAAACCACCTGGACTATGGCCAAAAAGAAAACAGAGACCGAGGCAGAGACGTCGCGCGATCCCCTCATGGTCAATTCGGTCGAAAAGGCGTTTCGTGTGCTGGGGGTGTTTGACGGCACCCATTCGTCGATGAGCCTTTCGCGTATCGCGGAAGAGACCGGTCTTGGCATCAGCGCCGCGCAGCGCTTCACGCATACCCTCTGCAAGCTCGGTTATCTGGCCAAGAACGCCCAGACCCGTCATTTCGAGCTTACCGTCAAGGCACTGCAACTGGCTTACCAGTACACCCGGTCGAGCGGACTGGTCGCCCAGGCCATGCCCTTCCTCATGCATCTGAGCAAGACCACGGAAGAGACCGTCAACCTGACCGTTCTCGACGGTACCGACATCGTCTTCGTCTCGCGCTTCATGAGCCGGCACATGCTGAACAACGACGTCGTCATCGGCACCCGCCTGCCCGCCTTCTGCACGGCGCCTGGCCGCGCCCTTCTGTCGGGCCTCGAGGCGGCCGAGCAGAGAGACATGCTCGCGCGATCCGACCTGCGGCCGATGACGCCGCACACGATCCTTGATATCGACGGCATTTTCGAAAAGACGGCCCTTGCCCGCAAGAAAGGCTACGCCGCCGCCTTTGAGGAATGTTTCATAGGCGACCTCTCCGTCGCCTCGCCCGTCTTCGACCGCTCCGGGCGCCCGTCAGCCGCCATCAACATCGGCGTCTCCGCCAGCCGCTACAGCCCCGATCAGGTAGAAGAAACCCTGGCCCCGCTGGTCACGGCCGCCGCCCATTCCGTGACGCTCGCCTGCGGCCAGATGCGGTAACGGCGGCACCGGACGGCAGCGCACTGGTTTGCGCAGCACATTCGACCTCATCCTGAGGAGCGAGCTTGCTCGCGTCTCGACGGATGGGCAATTCTCTTGCGCTCCAGGATGACGCACGAATGCCCTCATCCTGAGGAAGCGCGTGAGCGCTGTCTCGAAGGATGGGCTGCACATTCGGTACTTCGAGACGGGCCTTCGGCCCTCCTCAGGATGACGTCTTCTTTCAGCAGCAGGGCTGTTTCCGCGTCAGGCGAAATACGCGGCTCCTCGTGAGACCGCGCCAGACTACCACGGATCCGGATACGTTCGGGGAACCAGCGCCCCCTGGAACCAGCGCACGAAATTCTCGATGGAGTAGACCGGGAGCCCGGTCGCACGGCGAATATCGGCGGCATACGGGATCATGTTGGTGCATTCCAGCACGATTGCGCCGAGGTCCGGGTTGTCTGCGACCAGCTTCAACGCCGCCTCGATGTTGTCCTGGCGCGCCAGGTCGACATCCAGCTCGATTTCATTGTCCAGAATGGCGCGCGTGAACTCTCGCCCGCCCTCGGTCGTCCCGATCGGCGTTCCCTCGGGGACGCCCGCCTTTTCAAGGTGGAGCGGCGTCAGGGACGATGCCGAAACCGTGAGGATGCCAGCACGCTCGCCGCGCGACAGGGTGCGATTGACTGTTGCCACCTGCATCAGGGACGACGTCAGAACCGGCACGGGAACCGCCTCTGCAAGCTCGTCCTGGAACAGCGCCAGAAACCCGCAATTGGTGGTGATGCCGTCGACACCGTCCGCCACCAGCTCCCGCGCCGCAACGATGAATGTCTCGAGCAGCCCGCTGGCATTGTTGCGGACCACCCGGTCCGGGGTCGCGTTGCGCACCACCTTGTAGTGCACCGGGAACGGCCATGTCATGGCGTTCCCCATGTCTCCCGGAATGCGCGGAAACCGGGCATGCAACATCAGAATTCCAAGGCTTGCGCCGTAGACCGCCTTACCACCGGACGCTTTCACTGGGTCAACTCCTCACCGGCGAGCTTGCGCTCGAAAATTTCTTCTGGACCGGACACGTAGATATTCGAAAAGCCCTCTCGCACGGCAGCAACGATCTGGTCCATCCGCCGCATGACATGTCCGCGCATGACCTCGGCCGCCTTGACCGCATCGCGCGCTTCCAGCGCGTTCATGATCACCTGATGCTCGCCCTTGGTTCGCACCACGGCTTCGGCCATGGCGACCCAGCGGATGAAGCGGGTCCGCTCGTTGATCCGTTCGAGCTGGGTGACGAGTTCGCTGTTGCCGCTGAGCCGTGCGATGCTGACGTGAAAGGCCTCGTCTCCCGCCCCGGCTTCGCCGATCGTCCGGCCGGCATAGAGCATTCCATCGACGAATTCGTTTTCCTTCAGCTCTGCGATGCCCTCGTCTGAGGCGCGCTCGCATGCCAGCTGGACCGACAGAACCTCAAGGCTTGCGCGCAGTTCATAGAGGTCGAAGACGGACTGCGCGTCCAGCGCCCGGCAGAAGAAGCCCTTGCCGGCCTGGAAAGACAGCAGCTGTTCCGTGACAAGCCGGTTGAGCGCTTCGCGCAGCGGCGTGCGGCTGGCATTCAGTTCACGAGCCAGACTGACCTCGTTGATGCGCTCGCCCGGTCGCAGCTTGAAGCTGACCGCCATGTCCTTGACCCGCGCATAAAGGGTCTCGACCCGAGTTTCACTCATTCAACTCTCCCGCAGGCGAAAGATGCGCCCACACTCTCCGGCTGCCAGGCGTCTGCCCGCATGGCTCCTGCCACGGAGCACTTGTCTTCACAGCATTGCCATCGGCCATCACACCACTGCTTTTCGGAAACCCTTGCTCAAGGGTCAAGACAGCAATTCAAGCCTGTAGCGGCCAAGCTTGTCCGGATCGGGCCTTGTCCCCAGGCCTGGTCCCTTTGGCACCTGAACGTTGCCGCCGGCAACCTGGAAGGGCTCCACCGCGATATCGGCCTCCGCATAGTAGTTCGACATGTAGAACTCGCAACCGAGCCTGAGATCGGGCACGGCCGCCATGAGATGCGCCCCCGCCGCATGGGCGATGGACGTTTCGAACATGCAGCCGCCATAGACCTCGATACCCGCCGCGCGCGCAATCGCGGCGATTTCGAGTGCCCTGCGGATCCCGCCGGATTTGGCGATCTTGAGCGAGAAGATATCGGCCGTCCGGCTCGAGGCCGCCCGCAATGCCTCTCGTGGATTGAAAACGGATTCATCCGCCATGACCGGCACGTCGACGGCCCGCGTGATCTCCGCCATCACCTCGCGCTCATGCATCTTGACCGGCTGCTCGACAAAGGTCGGCGCGAACCGTTCCAGATCACGGACCCGCCGGATCGCGTCATAGGCCGCAAGGCCCTGATTGTAGTCGATGCGCAGGTCCGCTTCCTCGCCATAGATCTCGCGCAGCTTTTCAAGGCGCATGACGTCGAAGGAATGGTCGTTGAAGCCCGTCTTGAGCTTGAAGATCCGAACACCATCCGCCCATTGCCCGGCAACATCCTCAAGGTCGTTGCCGAAGTCCGGATTGGCGATGGAAAAGCTCATCGGGATCTCGTCCCGGAACCGGCCGCCAACGAGTTCGCAAATGGAAAGCCCGGATATCTGTCCGGTCAGGTCGAGAAGCGCCGTTTCAAGCGCGGCCTTCGCTTCCGGATTTCCGACCAGAACCTTGTCGGCCCGGTTCATCAACACTTCCACCTGAACGGGATCGGCCCCGATCAGAAACGGCCGGAAATAGACATGAAGCGCCGCGACATTTGCCTCTGACGTTCCGGTGAACACCGGCCAAGGCGAGGCCTCCCCCCAGCCTGTCAGTCCGGTATCGGTCGTCAGCTCCAGAAGCACCGCGTCGATGCCCGAGACGTCGCCGGACCCGTGAGAATGAACCGCCTTGGCGGGAATGAGGACCCGATGAACCTTGAGGGCTGAAATCTTGTGTTCCGACATCACGCAATCCACTCGCTGACCGGGGCATTCGCATCTTGAAGCGGCTGGCTGATCACGTCGACAAGTGTCGGCCCGTCATGAGCAACCGCCTGGCGCAGCACGCTCTCCAGATCTTCGGGGTTCTCCACACGCCATGCCTTGACGCCAAAGGCTTCGGCCACGGCCTTGTGGTCGGTCCGGTTGAAGTCGACCGAGAAATAGCGCTCATCGAAGCCGGTCTTCTGCCCGGCCTTGATCCAGCCATAGACCGAATTGGAAAAGACGATGAACGTGATCGGCATGTTCTTGCGCACCACCGTCTCCAGTTCGCCGCAGGTAAAGCCGAAGCTGCCGTCGCCCATCAGCGACACCACCTTCTTGTCCGGCGCACCGACACTTGCCCCCATGGCGGCCGAAAGCGCATAGCCGAGGGCGCCGTGGGCGCGGTTGGAAAACAGCGTCCGGCCCGTGGTGTTGAGTTCATAATAGGCGGAAAGATAGGGACACGGCGTACCCGGATCGCCAACGATCACCGCATCGTCATCGAGAACCTTGCGAAGGGCGGCAATCGTGCGCTCAGGCCGGATCGGCGTCTCTGCCGACCCGGAGAACCGGTTGAACACATCCCATTTCTTCGCCTTGAGCGGGACCACGGCCTTGGCGCCGCCGAATCCCGGCTGAAGATCCCGCACGGCGATTTCCGCGTTCATCGCCTTCAGCGCAAGACGGGCGTCGGACACCACGCCGACTTCCGTCCGGTAGGAGGCTCCGATCACCTCGGGATCGCTGTCGATATGGACGATCCGCGTCGCCTTGGTCGGGTAGCGCCAAAGCTCGGTCGTCACCGACCCGGCCCGGCAGCCGATGAAGACGACGAGATCGGCTTTCTCCACCAGTTCGCGGGTTGCCGGCACACCGCCGTTGGACCCGACCACGCCGATGCAGTTCGGATGGGTCTCGGGAATCGATCCCTGCCCGGAAATCGTCGTCGCGACCGCGATATCGAGCGCCTCGACGAAGGAGACAAACTCGCTCTCGCCGCCGGCAAGCACGATCCCGCCGCCGCAGATGACCACAGGAAACCGGGCAGACCTGATCGCGTCCAGCGCAGCCTCGACCGCCTCCGGATCGGGGCCCGACGGATAGGCCGGGTAGCTCTGATGGGCCGGGTCCGCCCAGATGCTGTCCGGGTTGGCCTGGCCGCGCTGCACGTCGATCGGAAGGCCGAGATGGGCAGAGCCTGGCCGGCCCGTCGTCATGGTGCGGAACGCGGTGCGAACGGCGTCGGGGATGGCGTCCGCATGCTGGATAACGGTGTTGAATTTGGTCAGCGGGCGCATCAATCCTTCCTGATCCAGCTCGGTCAGCGGATAGTGCCCCTTGGAACGTGTGCCGACATCCGAGGTGATGGCAAGGATCGGAACGGAACTTTCGTTCGCCTCGACCAGCCCGGGCAGAATGTAGGTCGCACCGCCACCGGACGGCCCTTCGCAAACGCCCACCCGCCTGGTGACCCGGGCATAGCCATCCGCCATGTAGGCGGCACAGCGCTCGTCGCGCGTCAGGATGTGCTCGATACCGTGGTCCAGCCGGTGAAGCGCGTCATAAAAAGGCAGCGTGGTGTCCCCGCACAGACCGAATATGTGCTTCACCCCGTGCGCTTCCAGCATTCGGACCATCGCTTCCGCTCCGGTCATGGTGTTCGCCTTGGTCTGGTCTGCCACGTTCCATCTCCCGCCTGCCCTGTACGAGGGCTTGTTGACTTTGTATTTTTGTCTGTATACAGCTCAAACTACAGCGTCAAGCACAGAACGTCATTCACTTTGCCTATTGAACCCATCGTGAATCGATGCATTAGTATCAACGGGTTATGTTCGGTCCGGATTGAAAGCTGCTAAAAAGCAAGCGCGACCGGGCAGATCAAAAGTGGCTGGCACAACAGGCAGGGAGTGTCGCAGCGAATGGGGACAGGGCCGGGTTTTCAAAGCGCCTGCGGGGCCGCGCAATGAGCGGTACCGTGGCAATCATCGGTGCCGGAATCGTCGGCGTATCCACCGGAATCTGGCTTCGCCGGATGGGCCTCGACGTCACCCTGATCGACCGCAACGATCCCGGACAGGGAACGTCCTACGGCAATGCCGGTGTCCTGGCGGCCTGCTCCAATATTCCGGTCACCACGCCGGGACTGATCATGAAGGGGCCGAAGCTGCTCCTCGATCCGGATTTTCCCCTCTTCCTGCGCTGGAGTTACCTTCCGAAGCTGTTCCCCTGGCTCGTCCGGTATCTCGGCCACGCCAACGATGCGGACACGAAACGCATCGCGGCCGGTTTGAGCCCGATCGTCAGCGATACGGTTTTGCAGCACCTGTCACTCACCGATGGGCTTTCGGCGGCCGCATTCGTCAGGCAAAGCGATTACAATTTCGCCTATACCGACCGCGCCGCCTTCGAGGGCGATGCCTATGTCTGGAACCTGCGCAAGGAAACGGGCTTCGCACCCGAGCTGATCGAGGGCGAGGCGGTTCGGGAATATGACCCTGCCTTCGGACCGTCGATCAACCTTCTCGCGTCCATGAAGGAGCATGGATACGTGCTCGACCCGGGCGGATACGTCGCCGCCCTTGCCAGGGATTTCGAGGCGCTTGGCGGAAAGGTGATGAAGGCCGAAGTGAAGGACTTCGCTCTGGACGGCGGCAGTATTTCCAGTGTGCTGACCTCGGAAGGGCCCGTCGCCTGCGACAGGGTTGTTCTGGCGACAGGCGTCTGGTCCGCTCCACTGATGAAGAAGCTGGGCCTCAAGATCCCGCTCGAGACGGAGCGCGGCTATCATATCGTCTTCGAAAATCCGGAGGGTGCCCCAACAGCCCCGGCCATGGTGGCTTCAGGCAAGTTCGTCGCGACGCCCATGTCGGCCGGCCTGCGCTGTGCGGGTGTCGTTGAATTCGGAGGACTGGAGGCCGGCCCGAGCAAGGCGCCGCTGGACCTCCTCCGCAAGAAGGTCAAAAGCGCCTTCCCGAACCTCAAGTATTCCGGCGAGGAAAGCTGGCTCGGGCACCGTCCCGCGCCCAGCGACAGCCTGCCCCTGATCGGGGAAATCTCGGGCTCCGGCGTCTATGCAGCCTTCGGCCATCATCATATCGGCTTGACAGCAGGGCCGAAGACCGGTCGCCTTGTGGCCGGGCTGGTCGCCAACCAGCCGGTCAATCTCGACCTCAGCCCGTATGCGCCGGACCGTTTTTCTTCCATGTGATCAGGCAAAATGTCTGCTCACCAAACATAATAAAAAAAGAGAGCCTTCAAAAACAACGGAGTGGAACATGACAAAGCTTAAATACACCTTGAAGGCCGCTGTCGCGGCCCTTCCGATGACCGCGGTGCTTGCCGCCCCGGCCGCCGCCGAGAAGTGGGACATGCCGGTGGCGTACTCCGCTTCCAACTTCCACACCGTGACGGCGACGGAGTTCGCGAAATGCGTTAAGACCGGCACGGGAGGCGACATCGACATCGTCGTTCATCCTTCCGGCTCGCTGTTTCCCGGCGCCCAGATCAAACGCGCAATCCAGACCGGCCAGGTTCCGATCGGCGAGCGCCTGCTGTCGGGCCACGAGAACGAGAACGCTCTCTTCGGCGTCGATTCCATTCCCTTCCTCGCCACGTCCTTCGATGACGCGGCAAAGCTTTGGGACGCCGCCAAGCAGCCGATGACCGACCTTCTGGCCAGCCAGGACCTGACGCTGCTCTATTCCGTGCCGTGGCCGCCCCAGGGGCTCTACTTCAAGAACGAAGTCAATTCCGTCGAGGACATGAAGGGCGTCAAGTTCCGCAGCTATTCCAATGCCACCTCGCGGATCGCCGAACTGACGGGCATGCTGCCGGTGACGATCGAAGCGGCAGAAATCAGCCAGGCCTTCGCCACCGGCGTTGCCGACAGCATGATCTCCTCCGGCGCGACCGGCTATGACCGCAAGGTCTGGGAAAGCCTGAACTACTTCTACGAAGTGGATGCCTGGCTGCCGCGCAACTACATCATGGTCAACTCGGGCGTCTGGGACGGCGTCTCCGAGGAGTCCAAGAACGTGATCAAGGGCTGCGCGGAACTTGCCGAATACGCGGGCACATGGCGCGCCAAGGAATACACCCAGTTCACCCTTCAGGGTTTGCGCGACGGCGGAATGACGGTCGCTCCCGCTTCGGAAAAGATGAAGGGAGAGCTGCAGGAAATCGGTGAGACGATGACCAACGAATGGCTTGAAAACGCCGGCGACGAGGGCAAGGCCATCGTCGACCAGTTCAAGAAGTCGACCAGCAACTAGGCTGTTGCCACCGACGTCGCCCCGCACACGCGGGGCGACTGCCCTTTCATAACACGAACGAATGAGGTGGGTGATGGCGTTCCTGCGGGGACTTCGTCGTGGTCTCGACTTTGTCTATCTGGCCGCCGGCGTTGCCGCGGCCCTGTGCCTGATCGGCATTCTATGCCTGATCGTCCTGCAGATGCTGGCTCGCTGGACCGGCGAGGTGTTCCCCGGTGCGCCCGACTATGCGGGCTACACGATGGCAGCCGCCTCTTTCCTGGCCTTTGCAAATGCCCTCAACCACGGATCACACATCCGGGTCTCGCTGCTCCTGAATGCGGTTCCCGAGAACGTTGGCCGATGGATCGATGCCTGGTGCTTCGCCATCGGCACAGCCATCGCGTGGTATTTCGTCTATTACTGCGGCCGCTTCGTCTACTGGTCCTGGAAATTCAATGACATCAGCCAGGGTCAGGATCGCACGCCGCTCTGGATTCCGCAGATGGCGGTTCTGGTCGGCGGCATCATTCTGGCCATCGCCCTGACGGACCACCTGATCAGCGTGGTCGCCAACGGCAAGAACCGGATCAGGCAGGATCTGGTCGACCAGAGCCAGGGGGAATAGGATCAATGGAAAACATCGCGATCATCATCCTGTTCCTGTTCGTCCTGTTCACGCTGCTGGGCACCGGCGTCTGGGTCGGCCTCGCGCTGATGGGCGTTGCCTGGGTGGGCATGGAACTCTTCACCACCCGTCCCGTCGGCGACGTCATGCTGACCACCATCTGGACCGCCTCGTCCAGCTGGACGCTCACAGCGCTGCCGCTCTTCATATGGATGGGTGAAATTCTCTACCGAACACGATTGTCGGAAGACATGTTCAGGGGTCTGTCGCCCTGGATGGCCCGTCTGCCGGGCGGCCTGGTCCACACCAACATCGTCGGCTGCACGGTCTTTGCCGCCGTATCCGGTTCGTCGGCCGCAACGCTGACCACCGTCGGCAAGATGTCGATCCCGGAGCTGCGCAAGCGAAATTATCCCGAAACGATGGTCATCGGCACCCTTGCCGGCGCGGCCACGCTCGGCCTGATGATCCCGCCGTCGCTGACGCTGATCGTCTACGGGGTGACCATCAACGAGAGCATCACCAAACTCTTTTTCGCCGGCATCATGCCGGGGCTCTTCCTCGCGTTCATGTTCATGACCTATGTGGCGATCTACTCCAAGGTCTCGTCAAGGTGGCAGCCGGACATGGAGCCGCCGATGCCCTTCATGGAGAAGGTCAAGAACTCCCGCTTCCTGCTGCCGGTTCTCGCGCTGATCATCGTCGTCATCGGATCGATGTATCTCGGCTATGCCACACCAACCGAAGCGGCAGCCTTCGGCGTGATCGGCGGTCTCGTTCTGGCCGCGAGCCAGGGGTCTCTCACCTGGAAGACCTTCACCGAAAGCCTCATGGGCGCAACCCGTACCAGCGCCATGATCGCACTCATCCTTGCCGGGGCTGCCTTCCTGTCGCTGGCAATGGGCTTCACCGGGCTTCCGCGCGCACTTGCCAACCTGATTGCCGACTGGAACCTCAGCCGCTTCGAGCTGCTGATGGTGCTCCTGGTCTTCTACATCATCCTCGGCTGCTTCCTGGACGGTATCTCGTCCGTGGTGCTGACGATGGCCGTGGTCGAACCGATGATCCGGGCGGCCGGCATTGATCTCATCTGGTTTGGCATATTCATCGTCGTGGTCGTGGAAATGGCGCAGATCACGCCTCCCATCGGCTTCAATCTCTTCGTTCTTCAAGGGATGACCAAACACGAGATGGGCTACATAGCGCGTACCGCCGTGCCGATGTTCCTGATCATGGTTGTGATGGTGTTCGTGCTGATCCTCTTCCCCGATCTTGCGACATGGCTGCCGGACAACCTGCGTCAGGGGCCGAACTAATCCGACATAGCTCGTTCACCCGCCGGGGAGGCCTCGCCAGCGGGGGAATGGGAAGCGCTTCCACGCAGGTGCTGCCGTATTTGAAAAGGAAATTTGTGCCTGATCCCCCGGCCGCCCGAAAGGACGGCCGGGGTTTTCATGTGCGGCCTGCCTCTCCCGGACATGGTCCACCGCAAAAAACAGCTCCCCCTCTTGCCTTGCTGATTTTCCCGTCGCAACCTGAGCCTGCAATCGAAATGCGGAATCGCGATTCCGCTAGGGTACGCCCGCAGGGTTTCGCTTCCGGTTCGAGAGGGCTTTCCATTTTTCACCGAAAAATCGCGCGCCAAAACCTTCCTGCGTCAGGAAAACCGTCGCCTGAATGCGCAACTGAGCGCACATCTGCCGGAAACAGAACGCTTCTCCGCATGAGTTTAGGGGAAAATTCTTCCGCTTTTCAGCCAACTCGAAATCTGCTGTCTTTCCAAGCGGGTCCTGACGAGAGGAATTGTCTTGCACAATCACGCTTGGTAAGAAAACGATAATGAAGGCGAAAAGCCTCGTCGGAAATCGACATGCCTCGGGGGTAACAACAACAAAATGGAATATTTTCTTCAGCAGCTGATCAATGGCGTGACGCTCGGGTCGATCTATGGCCTCATCGCCATCGGGTACACGATGGTCTACGGCATCATCGGCATGATCAACTTCGCTCACGGTGACATCTTCATGGTTGGCGCGTTCATCGCGCTGATATTCATCGTCACTTTCGGCATCACCGCTTCGCTGCCGATTGCCCTGCTCATTCTCGCGCTCATCGCGGTCCTGATCGTATCGATGGCCCTCACGGCCGTCTGGGGATGGACCGTCGAGCGCATCGCCTATCGTCCGCTGCGCGGATCGTTCCGGCTGGCGCCGCTCATCACCGCAATCGGCGCCTCCATCGCCCTGCAGAACTTCGTCCAGATCTCGCAAGGTGCGCGCAACAAGCCGCTGCAGCCGCTGATCCCGGGCGGTTTCACCCTCACCGAAGGCGGACCCAACGGTGAAGGTTTCATCGTCCAGCTGTCCTATTCGCAGATCCTGATCATCGTGGTCACGACAGCGCTTATGATCGGCTTCACGCTTCTGATCAGCAAGACATCGCTCGGCCGGGCCCAGCGCGCCTGCGAGCAGGACCGCAAGATGGCCTCACTGCTCGGCATCAATGTCGACCGCACGATCTCGCTGACCTTCGTCATGGGCGCCGCCCTTGCCTCAGTCGCCGGCCTCATGTTCCTGCTGTATTACGGCGTGATCGACTTCTACATCGGCTTCCTGGCCGGCGTGAAAGCCTTTACCGCGGCCGTTCTGGGCGGCATCGGCTCGCTTCCCGGCGCGATGCTCGGCGGCCTGCTGATCGGCCTCATCGAGACCTTCTGGTCCGGTTACTTTTCCGTTGAATACAAGGACGTCGCCGCCTTCTCGATTCTGGCGATCGTGCTGATCTTCATGCCCGAAGGTCTGCTCGGCAAGCCGGAAGTGGAGAAGGTCTGAGTCCATGTCTGCGAAATCCGGAAATCTATTCATAGATTCGCTGAAGGATGCGGCGATCGGCGGTCTGATCGCCCTCGCCCTCTTCAGCGTCCTGATCGGCATGAAGGCGGAAGTCGCCAGCGGCCTCGGCGGACAGCTCGGCATCGAGTACCGCTGGGGCGCTGTCGCCATCGCCGTGGCCGTCGTCTTTGCCGGCCGGCTCCTGCTCAACCTCTTTGTCTGGAAGGCCGGTACACCCGTCACCCAGACGGCAGGCCGGCTGATCCCGAGCACCCAGACGCTGGCACCGCTCGCCAAATATGCAATGCCGGTCTTTCTCGTACTTGCCGTCATTCTGCCCTTCCTCCTGATGTCGGCCTATGGGTCGCGCGGGTCCCGGCAATATCTTGATCTTGCCATTCTCGTGACGACCTATGTGATGCTCGGTTGGGGCCTCAACATCGTGGTCGGGCTGGCAGGCCTTCTCGACCTCGGCTATGTCGCCTTCTATGCGGTCGGTGCCTATTCCTACGCACTGCTCGCAGAGTATTTCGGCTTTTCCTTCTGGATCTGCCTGCCGCTCGCCGGCATTCTTGCGGCGTTTTGGGGCATCATCCTCGGCTTTCCGGTGCTTCGCCTCAGGGGCGACTATCTCGCCATCGTCACGCTGGCGTTCGGTGAAATCATCCGCATCGTTCTGCTGAACTGGTACGATTTCACCGGCGGTCCCGACGGGATCTCCGGCATTCCGCGCCCGAGCTTCTTCGGCATCGAATTCAATCGCGGCGAAGGCGGGTTCGCGGATACCTTCGGCCTGGAATACAGTTCGATCCACCGCATCATCTTCCTCTACTACGTCATTCTGGCCATGGCCCTGATCACCAATTTCGTGACCATGCGCCTTCGAAAGCTGCCGGTCGGGCGGGCGTGGGAGGCCCTGCGCGAAGACGAGATCGCCTGCCGGTCTCTCGGGATCAACACGACCAATACCAAGCTGACGGCCTTCGCTCTCGGTGCGATGTTCGGCGGGTTCGCCGGCTCCTTCTTTGCGACCCGTCAGGGCTTCATCTCGCCGGAAAGCTTCACCTTCATTGAATCTGCGGTGATCCTGGCGATCGTGGTTCTCGGCGGCCTCGGCAGCCAGATCGGTGTCGTCATCGCGGCTGTCGTCATGATCGGCGGTTTCGAGTTCTTCCGCGGCCTTGAGGAATACCGCATGCTCGTCTTCGGGCTCCTGATGGTCATCATCATGGTCTGGAAGCCGCGTGGCCTGATCTCCACCCGCACGCCCTCCATCACCCTGAGCGGCAAGAAGGCAAAGGGCATAAGCGCCGATCTCGTTCAGGAGGGCCACGGATGAACTCCTGGGACAACAACCCCGTCCTCACGATCGAGCACCTGACCATGCGCTTCGGCGGACTGGTCGCGATCGATGACCTGTCCTTCAACGTCGGGCGCGGCGACATCACCGCCCTGATCGGACCCAACGGTGCAGGCAAGACCACTGTCTTCAACTGCGCCACCGGCTTCTACAAGCCGACCGAGGGCCGGATCATCATGAACCGGTCGAACGGCGAGCACTACCTGCTCGAACGCATGGCGGACTTCCAGATCTCGGCGAAGGCCAAGGTCGCCAGAACCTTCCAGAACATCCGTCTCTTCGGCGGCATGACCCTTCTGGAAAACCTGATGGTGGCCCAGCACAACCCCTTGATGCTGGCATCCGGCTACACGATCGGCGGCATTTTCGGATTGAAGTCTTTCAAGAAGGCCGAGCGCGACGCGGTCGAGAGGGCTCGTTACTGGCTGGACAAGACCGCCCTGATCGACCGCGCAGATGCACCGGCGGCCGACCTCCCCTACGGCGACCAGCGCCGTCTGGAGATCGCCCGCGCCATGTGCTCGGGCCCGGAACTCCTGTGCCTGGACGAACCGGCGGCCGGTCTCAACCCGAAGGAAAGCGCGGAGCTGAACGCCCTGCTTCAGTATATCCGCAAGGAACACGATACCTCGATCCTTCTGATCGAGCACGACATGAGCGTTGTGATGGAAATTTCGGACCACGTCGTGGTGCTGGACTACGGCGAGAAGATCTCCGACGGCAGCGCGGTTGAAGTGAAGGACGATCCGAAGGTGATTGCCGCCTATCTCGGCGTGCCGGACGAGGAAGTCGACGGCGTGGAAGAGGAGGTCGGCATATGACACCCTCCGATCATCTGCTTCAGGTCAGGAACGTGGAAACCCACTACGGCAAGATCATCGCCCTGCGCGGCGTCGACATGACCGTGGACCGGGGCGAGATCGTCACCCTGATCGGCGCCAACGGCGCAGGCAAGTCCACCCTGATGATGACGATCTGCGGCACGCCCCAGGCGACCACCGGCGAGATCCTTTACGACGGCGAAGACATCACCCACATGCCGACCCACGAGATCATGCGCAAGTCCATTGCCCAGTCTCCCGAGGGCCGACGGATTTTCCCGCGCATGAGCGTTATGGAAAATCTGGTCATGGGTGCGGAGACCGCTGGCAACGAGGATCTGGATGGCAGTCTCCAGCGCGCCTTCGACCTGTTCCCGCGCCTGAAGGAGCGTCGCAACCAGCGTGGCGGCACGCTTTCGGGCGGCGAGCAGCAGATGCTTGCCATCGCCCGCGCGCTGATGTCCAAGCCCCGCCTCCTGCTGCTGGACGAACCCTCGCTGGGCCTCGCGCCCCTGATCGTCAAACAGATCTTCGACGCGATCCGGGACCTCAACCGGAGCGACGGCCTGACCGTCTTCCTGGTGGAGCAGAACGCCTATCATGCGCTCAAGCTGGCGCACCGTGGCTATGTCATGGTGAACGGCAAGATCACCATGTCGGGAACCGGCCCGGAATTGCTCGCCCGCGAAGATGTGCAGGCAGCATATCTCGAAGGCGGCAGACACTGAGGAGAGCGTGATGGGTATTATCTACGAAACGGGCCTCGGCGTTTTTCTCATACTGCTGTGCGCCCTTGGCGGAAGCGCCGCCTGGATGACCGGGCGGGCCGCGGCCTACACCTGGCGACCGCTGTGGCGTCTGTGCTGGTTCCTGTTCCTTCTGTCGGTGGCAATCAGGTTCCTGACCTTCGCCCTCTTCGACGGGACGCTCCTGTCGCTGCACTATCTGCTGGTGGACTATGTGGTCCTGCTGGCATTCGGTCTGGCAGGCTGGCGCTACACCCGCACCAGTCAGATGACCACGCAATATGTGTGGCTCTACGAAAAGACGGGCCCGTTCACTTGGCGGTTGCGCGATGGCGCGAGCGACCGCTACGCTGAAGGATAGGGCCAGACCCGGCACCCGCGGAACGCCGAGCCGGACGGTCCCGGCCCCGCTTGTGAACCGGATGTCCAGGAATTGCGAGCGTCCGCGCCCTAGCAGTCGCGGCCGCTTGAAACAAACAACAAAGGCGCGTCAACGCGCCGGATAAATACCAGGGGCGCCTGACCGCGCCAATGGGGAACCGGCCGGGACCGGGGTGAACAACAATAATCATCGCCCGAGGCTCGGCCAAAACCGGAAGCAGATGCTTCTTGTCCAATGTGGTCCAGAAAACTGGAACCAGGGGAGTAGATGATGAAAAAATATCTCTTGGCGAGCGTTGCTGCAGTGGCTGGCGTTGCCATGTCCACCGCCGCATTTGCCGACATCGTGATTGCGACAGCCGGTCCGATGACCGGTCAGTACGCCTCCTTCGGCGCACAGATGAAAGCAGGCGCCGAGCAGGCCGTGGCTGACATCAACGCTGCCGGCGGAGTCAACGGCGAACAGCTTGTTCTGGAAGTGGGCGATGACGCCTGCGACCCGAAACAGGCCGTGGCGGTTGCCAACCAGATGGTCGGCAAAGGCGTCGTCTTCATGGCCGGCCACTTCTGCTCCGGATCGTCGATCCCGGCATCCGCCGTCTATGCGGAAGAAGGCATCATCCAGATTTCTCCGGCCTCAACCAACCCGACCTTCACCGACGAGCGTCCGGGACCGGGCATCTACCGCGTCTGCGGCCGTGACGACCAGCAGGGCGAAGTGGCCGGCACCTACCTCGCAGAGGAATTCGGCGACAAGAACATCGCCATCGTTCACGACAAGACCGCCTACGGCAAGGGCCTCGCCGATGCCACCAAGGCCGTCATGAACAGCCTCGGCAAGGAAGAAACCCTGTACGAAGCCTACACCGCCGGTGAAAAGGACTACACCGCGCTCGTCTCCAAGCTGAAGCAGGAAAACATCGACGTTCTCTATGTCGGTGGCTACCACACTGAAGCCGGCCTGATGAAGCGTCAGATGGTCGATCAGGGCATGGACACCATCCTGGTGTCCGGTGACGCGCTCGTGACCGACGAATACTGGTCGATCACCGGCCCGGCCGGCGAAGGCACGCTGATGACCTTCTCCCCGGATCCGCGCAAGAACCCGGGAGCTGCTCCGGTCGTGAAGGCTCTGGAAGACGCCGGCAAGACCGCTGAAGGCTACGCGCTCTACACCTATGCGGCGATCCAGACCTGGGCCGACGCCGTAGAGGCAGCTGGCACCACCGACTACGATCCGGTTGTTGAAGCCCTCGACGGCGGCGACTTCAAGACCGTTCTCGGCGACCTGTCCTTCGACGCCAAGGGCGACGTCACCCTGCCGGGCTATGTCTGGTACGAGTGGAAAGACGGCCAGTACGACTACAAATAAGTCGTAGCCGCTGATCCGTTGCCCGAAACAGCGGGGAAGCATCGCAAGGTCTCACGGACGAACGATGTTTCCAGGATCAAACGAAACCCCGCCCGGAGCGATCCGGGCGGGGTTTTGTCTTGCGGGGACCGCGCTGGAACGAGGGCGCCCCGCTGAGACGAGGCGTACACCGGAGTGCCCCATCCGCGGCAGTGTGCTAGACTTCGTGCAAAGAGGTGCAACGCCGAAAACGATCCGATGTCCTAGCCGGAGAGGCTTCCGGAGCCGGAACTCGGGTCAAACAAATCGCGACACGGGATGCGGACCCTCATTGAACACCGACGTCTGCGAGACACCAGCCGGGCAGGCCTCGGGCTCTGGGCACTCGTTTGCCTGTTCCAACCCTTGGCCAGCCGTGCCGAAGAGCCGAGGCGGATAGAGTTTCCCTATGTCCACGCATCGGACCTGCGCGGCATCCTGAATATCTTTCACGCCTTCAAGAGAGCCTGCCTCGAGCAGCCGGTATCGGAAGGGCTTGCCGAACGCATCCTGCCAGCCGACTACCGGATCGTCTCCATTGGCACCTATGTGCTTGGCAACCCCTCCGCGCCAATGACCGGCACCCGGTTCCTGTCCCGCACCGGAGACGAGGAAAAGGACCGGGCGGGAGGGTACCCTCTCATCCAGCTGACGTTGCCAAGCGACAAGACGCCCGACGGACGCTGCCAGGTTACCTGGAACCGGAAATGGGATTACCCGCCCGACGATCTGCCGCGCATCATGCTGAGCATGGCAGGCACCCTCAATGCGCAGATCTCCTACCGGCTTGAGGCCATCCTGACCTCTGTCCCCGAAGACAGCTTCCTCGCGGGAGAGAATTACGGCGTTTTCGGCGAGTGGGTCACCTGGTGCTGGGAGGACCAGCCATGCGCCTTCACCGTCAATTTTGTTCTGGACAAGGACGACGGGATTTACATGACAGTCACTCGCAACACCTGGAGCCTTGGTCAGACCCCGCAATGAGCCGCCTGCCAGTCACCGGCATGGCTCCGTCTGCACCAAAGACGAGGGTTCTCCTGGAATCGGTCAAGTTGTCGCAGCATCAATTTGAATGAAACCGCTAGCTCTTCCACACGTTGGGTGTATGAAATCCGATAAACGGAAATGAAACCGCATCTGCGGAATACTAGCGCAAGCAAGGCAGGTGCCTCTTCGGCAACCTGTCGTTTCCGCGTGTCGGATAACATCCTCTACAAGCCCATTCAGGGAAACTTCAAATGGAAAACTCAGATCGGCGCACGGGCGACCATTCCGGCGACTCGGATGATGCGGACACGACACCCGATGCGGCAACGGCCGACCAGCCCTCCCCTATGACCGAAGAGGCGGAGAGTGAGAATGAGACAGGCAGGACTGCGAAAAAGCCGTTCTGGCGCCGTCCCGTCTTTCTGATCTTACTCCTCGCACTTCTGGCGGCGATCATTGCCGGCGGCCTTTACTACTGGATCAACATCGCGCCCTATGAGAGCACCGACGACGCCTTTGTCGATGCGGACATCATCCAGGTCACGTCGCAGATCTCCGGTCAGGTGATCAAGGTCTCGGTCGGCAACAATGTCGCCGTGAAGAAGGGTGACCTCCTGGTTGAAATCGACCCCGCCCCGACCAGGGCAGCGCTGGAAACGGCGACCGCACAACTGGCACAGGCGGAAGCAGAAAAGCAGCAGGCGGAGGCAAGCGTCGCGCAGGCAAAACAGCAGGCGGCGGAAGCCAAGGCGAACCTCGATGCGGCCAACGTGAAAGCAGACAACGCCCAGCAGAACTATGAGCGCAACAAGCGCCTGTTCGAGTCGAATTCCGCTGCGATCTCGGATATGGCGGTCGATGACAGCCAAGCCAACGCGTTGCAGGTCCAAGCTCAGGCAAAAGCCTCCGAACAGGCCCTTGCGACCGCAAGTACCAATGTCGGCGTCGCGGAGGCAAAGGTCGCCGCTGCAACGGCAGCGATCAAGGCGGCCAAGGCCCAGGTAGATGCCAACCGCATCCAGCTCGGCTACACCAGCATAACTGCAAGTCAGGCCGGCACGATCGTTCAGAACAACGTCGGTGTCGGTGCTTTCGCAACCAAGGCCACGCCGCTGATGGCGCTGGTTCCCGACGACATTTTCGTGACTGCCAACTTCAAGGAAACACAACTCGACCGGATCCGACCCGGCCAGGATGTCGACATTTATGTCGATGCCTATCCGGAGACCGAGTTCAAGGGAAAGGTCGTGTCGGTCCAGAAAGGCGCCGGACAGGCCTTCCAGCTGCTGCCACCGCAGAACGCCACCGGCAACTTCGTGAAGGTGGTTCAGCGCGTCCCTGTTCGTATTTCCATGACCAATCCTGATCCGGACCGCTACGTGCTCGGTCCCGGCATGTCCGTGACACCAAGCATCCGGGTCGACTGAGATGGCTGGCTCCTCTTCCGGTCAGGGATGGTCGGACGTCCGCTCGGCCGCCGGCACACGGTCGCCTTGGCTGATGACCTTCGTCGTCTCGATCGCGACCTTCATGGAAATCCTCGACACGTCGATCGCCAACGTCTCGCTCACCAATATCGCCGGCAATCTCGGCGTGTCGGACAATGAGGCGACATGGATGGTCACCAGCTATCTGGTCGCCAACGCGATTGTCATTCCGATCAGCGGGTTCCTGTCCCGCGCGATCGGCCGCAAGCGCTATTTCATGATCTCGATCTTCCTGTTCACCGCCTCCTCGGCGTTGTGTGCCATGGCCCCGAACATCGGTTTCCTGATTGCTGCGCGCGTGCTCCAGGGCATCGGCGGCGGCGGGTTGGCGCCGGTCGAACAGTCCATGCTCAGCGACAGCTTTCCGCCGGAAAAGCGCAGCCAGGCGTTCGCCGCCTTCGGCCTCGTCGTCGTCGTCGCGCCCATCATCGGCCCGACCATCGGCGGCTACATCACCGATACCATTTCCTGGCATTGGATCTTCCTGATCAACCTGCCTGTCGGCATCATTGCCCTCTTCCTCGTCTACTTTCTCGTCAGCGAGCCGGAGATTCTGATCCGCGAACGCAAGGAGCGTCTGAAGAAGGGTCTCAGGGTCGACTACATCGGCTTCCTGCTCTGGGCCGTCGGCCTTGCCGGACTTCTGATCACGCTCGATCGGGGCCAGACCGAGGGCTGGCTGGATTCGAACCTGATCAGGGTCATGATCGTCATGGCCGTCGTCGGCCTCGGCGTCGGCACCGTCTGGGAGCTCAATCACGACGACCCGATCGTGCCGCTGAAATTGCTGCGCACACCGAACCTGGCAATTGCCACGATCATGATGCTGCTCCTTGGAATGCTGGTCTTCGGCACCATCCAGATCATTCCGCAGATGCTGCAGCAGGTCTACGGCTACACCGCCTACAACGCCGGATTGGTGCTCACCTTCGGCGGCGCCATAGCAATCTTCATGATGCCGATATCGGGCGCGGTGACGAGCAAGGTCGATCCCCGCCTGCTGCTGCTGCCGGCCTTCGGCATGCAGGCGCTCGCCTTCCATACGTTTTCCGGCTTCAACCTGGAAAGCACATTTGCGGACGCAGCCTGGGGCCGGTTCACGATGTCCGTGGCCCTTCCCTTCCTGTTCATCCCGATCACCACGGTCGCCTATATCGGCCTGCCGCCGGGGGACAGCGACAAGGCTTCGGCGATGCTCAATTTCTTCCGAAACCTGGGCGGCGCGTTCGGGATCTCGCTGACCCAGACCCTGCTGGAGCGGCGCGACCAGTTCCACCAGAGCCGCATCATGGAAACGGTCAATGATCTGAACCCCTACTACCGGGAGACGATTGCGACGCTGACGCAGCAACTGGGGTCACACACAAGGGCGCTCGCAACCCTTTATCAGTCCGTCGAGCAACAGGCGATGATGCTGTCCTACATCGATGTCTTCTACGTCCTGATGTGGTGTACGGCTTCGGTGATCCCCTTCATCCTGTTCCTGCGCACCGGCAAGGAAAAGGGACCATCGAGGAAAACGGAAAAGGCCGTCGCGACCCACTGAAAAAGCAGACGTCGTTCGCGAGGGCCCGTCCCTGCCCGGTTTCGATCCACGCGCTCAGATTGCACGAAAGGACTGATCGAAAAATCCTTTTTGCGAACGTCGATCGCGTTCGCCACGATCGCGCCAAGAAATTATGACTATAGGCGTTTCGACATTTCATGCTTACATGAAATGACAGGTATTCAATTTTATTTCAGGAGAGCCCATGGCGGATTTCAGCGCTCAGATCGAAAAATCGAAACAGGAAGTTGCAGCAGCGCAGCAGAAGATCAGCGAGATGACATCGAAGATCGAGACGGCGCAGTCGAAGCTGGCTTCCGGTGAGGATATTGCGATCGATATCGAGAACGCCTCGCTCGACGATGTGCACAAGCACACGGAGCTGATGGGTGCCAACATCGCCGAACTCATCATGGGCCTCGACGACGTGACTGCGACCTTCTCGAAGGATTTCGATGCAATGCGCACGAAAACCGGGTGGGAATCCTTCATCGGCATCTTCTCCAAGGCCCGTGCCGACAGCATCCGGCAGGAACGCCTGCGCACGGCCAGCATTGACGACAAGCTGCAGGACCTGATTTCCAAGTCCAACGTCATCGGCCAGCTTCTTCAGGAGCAGCTCAGCACGCTGAACGAGCATAGCAAGCGTGTGGAAGCCAACCTCTCCGGCACACTTGCCCAGCGCGAGCAGACGGTCGCTCACCTTGAAGACGTCAAGAACCGCCTCGTCGCGATGGACCCGGACATCATCGCCCTGGAGAACAAGATCTCGGTCGAAACGGACGCTGCCGCACGCACCAAGCTGGAAAGCGAGCTCGCGGCAATGAATGCGCGTTACAACGAACTGGCCCAGGAAGAGCAGGTCAAGCTGGCTGAAAGCCAGACCCTTGAACGCTATATCGAGAAGGGCAAGACCTGGGTGGACAGCCTTCAGAACCAGGCAGCCACGCAGATGGTGCTGATCAACAAGCTGCAGACGGATACGAAGCAGCGGGTCGTACTCTACGACGCTCTCGTCAAGTCGCTGAAGACCGCCCAGCAGCAGGACGTCGCGCACCGGATCAACGAGATCGGCGTCGCCACGGACAAGGAGGCCCAGACGGCGATGGCAGCGATCGGTTCGGCGACCAACCAGCGCATGGCCGACATGATGGAACAGCACGAGGATCACATGGTGTTCGCGCGCAAGGTGCTGGAAGAAAAAGCCAAGTCGGACGAGCGCTTTGCCCGCCGGTTCGAGCAGATTGTCGAAAAGCACGACAAGAACGCCTACGGCGCCTGAGGTCTGAGTGGTGGACCTGACACTGGATCACCGGACACTTGAGGAAGCGCATGAAACACGGCGCTACTTCGCCAAGTTCGAGCGGATCATCCAGCATCTGAAAGGCGTTGCCGACAGCATCGTGTCGGGAGACACGGCGCTGTCCTCCGAAATCCCGGTCCTTCAGGTGTATCTCGACGGACTTGCGCGCACGTTCACGGCCCTCTCGTACAAGTATCTGCTGGCGGGACGGGTTTCCGACAAGCTGCCCAAACTGCTGAATATCGACCGCCAGGACAGCGGCTTTCCCGTCTACCAGGAGATTCTGGAGATGGCGAATGACGCCATGCAGGCCGCGACGCATCTGAAGTCCCTGCCGGACATGAAAGAGCTCAAGGCCGCGATGGTGCGACATATCCTGCAGGAGCAGACCGTACCGCTGAACCTGCAGTTCGCCGCCTCGGAGCGCCACTACTACGACCTTCTGGCGAAGGACGGTCTTTTCTGGGCCCGCAACACGCCCAGGATCGGCTGGACAGGCAATGTCGGGACAGAACGAAGAGGCTATCGGCTTCACTGGGCCGTCTATGACAGCCAGCAGAATATCCCGATAATCTATGTTCTCGACCTGGAGGACAGTGGACGCATCCCGCTGGCGAAGGACGAACGCCGCTGGCCACGTGCACAAAGCCATCTGGTCGCGCAATCTTCCGCCTCGCTGAAGCTCGTGACCATCGCGCGCGGCTTCGACCGTGATTTCGACAACCTGCATCCCAAGCGGCTGCGCAGGTTCTTCGTCGGCCCGATGTACAGTCACGTGTTCACCCAGCAGACCGGTCCCCTGCGCGATGTCCTCAGCCAGGCCGGCGGAAAGCCCGGCGACGACTGGGCGTTCGCATGGACGACGGAGACACTCGTCGCCTCGGGCAGCGAATTCGAGTCCTCGGGCTTCTTTTCGTCGGTGGAACGCCAGATCTACCAGCTCGACCCTTTCGACCTCGCGGCCGGAAGCGAGCAGGAGTCCGTCGGCCACACAACGCAGCAACGGTTCATCCTCCTGCCGCAGCGGCCTTACCAGATCCTTCAGGAATTGAGCCCGCCGGGGTTCGCCGACATCCGTAAATACGCCGTCAGTCCGAGCGGCAGAATACTCAGCTACAAATAGGTTTTCGCGTGACGACTTCCAACGACCTCATGGAACTGAAAGAAGACAAGATCCGCGAGAAATACCCGCTTGCGGAAACGATGCTCGAGGGCTTCGATCACACGCCCCGCATTGCGGCCAAGCGGGAGCCTGATCGCGTTCAGGAGCGCTCGCCCGGGCTCGGCACCCGCCGCAGGTTCCGCTCCACCACCCCCGGTCTCGTGACACGCTCGACGGCCCGGCCAGAAGGTGTGCAGCTCAGCCAGCGGATCCTGGAAAGCAACGATGACGCGCTGACGTCGCCGCTGCAGGCAAGCCTTCTGCGGTCCCTGCGCCGGGCGCTGTCCGTTGCCCAGGTTGCCTCGGACCAGTTCGGCGACCAGACAGGCCTCGCCGACCTCAAGCGCAGCAATCTTGCCGGCACGCTTGATGCGTCCCGAAAGGACAGGTTCCAGCAACTGCTGTCGGCCTCCGCGCTGATATCGCTGCACGTCTTTGCCAACATGACCGACTTCCTGCTCTCCGGTCTCCTGAGTGCCTCACAGGAAACGGATATCCAGTGCGGCGAAGTGGAGGAAATCCTGATCGACAACGATCAGCTCGCCCTGCACGGCACGCTTTGGGAACTCGATCAGGAAATCGCCTCGGCCGACATCGAGACCGATGCGCAGCTGATCGGCCTCGTAACCTCCTTCTGCGAGCAGCTCATGGAGAAGGTCGCCCTGAGAGCCGAGGGCAACAGCCTGCTCCAGCCCTTTACGGATGCCAGATACCGGGTCGAGGCGGACGAATTCGAGATAACCGGTTTCACGCCGGCCGCCCGCGCGCGCTCTACCAGCCTCGCGATGGCCTTCAAGAAACCTGAGGAAGTGGTCGGCAACCACATCGCGAAATACCAGGCCATGAAGCTTTCCAAGATGCTGATGGCCTATGACTTCGAGCGCAAGCTCAACCCCTTCGCGGAACTCGGCGGCTTCATCTTCACCTTCATGGGCGACGGCAAGCCGGGCACCGGCAAGACCACCCTGATTCAGATGATGGCCGGCCTCATCAACGACTATTGCTCCAACGCCGGTTATCCGTTCCGCTACCAGAACCTGTCGACGGATAGCATCGACAGCTACCAGGGAAAGTCCGCGCAGAACGCCAAGGCCTTTATCAGGACCGTCACGGACCCGAACGTGATCGGCTTCGGCACCATCGATGATATCGACCAGCTTGCAGGCAAACGCGGCGACCGACAGTCCTCGGCCGGCCAGCTGGAAATCACGGCGGTGTTGATGGAAAGCTTTGCCGGCGCCAACACCGTGGTTCGGGGAAACTGCACCTTCGGCATGTTTTCCAACTATCCGGAAAATGTCGATGATGCCCTGCGGCAGCGCGCTGGTGCCAGGTTCCTCGTCGATGGTCCCCAGACGCGTGAGGACTATATCGACATTCTCCACCTTCTGATCGGCAAGAACCACTCGATCCCGACCGGCGATCATGACCTGTTCGAGGCTCAGGCAATCAAGAAAGCCGTCGCTGCTTCCTACGATCGCCACTCGCGTCCGCAGGAAGATGCGCTCATGAAGGTTTTCGAGAACGTCGAAGCCGGGATCGGGCGCCTGGACACGATCGCCAAGCTCGGAACCTATCTGAAGGCGATCCAGGAGGCGGACGAGCGCTTCACGGGCCGCGCGATCAAGAACATCACCGACGCGATCAAGGTGCGGGCGATGGATTTCGAGCTGCCGGACGAGTGGATGGAGGATCCGGAGCTGTTCCTCTTCAAGGACTATGAGACCAAGCGCTCGATGATTGCCGACCTTGCGCAGCCGATCACGGTCGACATGGTGATCCAGGAGATCAACCGTTACGCCGACAGCGAATTCCGCTATGCGGACAAGTCCGACGAGGTCGCCATCGACAATGCGGTTCGCGACATGCAGCGAATGGAAGAAGCGAAGCGCCGGTTCATGGAGATGTCCCGCTCATGATGCGTCTGGTGAAAAACGGGCTGATGTTCGGCAACCTCTTCGAGGTCACCTCGCCGTCGCTCGTCAATCGCTACAACCGGGCTCTTGAGCACCTGACAGGCAAGAGGACGACCCTTAAGGAGTTTCACATCGACATTTCGGGATTCTCGCCCGAAATCGGCGACGAACTTGGTGATCCTCTCTACCTGAACCCGAACGGCTGCAACAGGCAGTTCATCATCCTGTCGACGGCCCAGAAGACGGCGCCGCTTCTCAACGCGAAGTTCTCCACCTCAAGATCCATCCTGAGGCGCTTCGTGGATGTGAACGAGGAACAGCTCTTCGCGCTCACGATCCGCGATGCCGTCGTCGGCGAGCTCCTCAATACGGTCTTTTCCATCTCGCGACCGGAAGACCTGTTCCACATGCGCCGCATCGACATCGAAGCCGATACTGTCGGTGCCCATGTTGATGCCAGCGGGAAACTGACAGGCAAGATCGATCGCTTCATGCAGGAGCCGGACGCCTGGTGGGACGATGTGCTTGTTGCCGAAATCATCGAGCTTGCCCGCCACACCGGCGACATCATCCGAACCCCGTTGTCGCTCGATACCGAAGGCTTCGAGCAGGGCAACTTCCACACCAGCCACTACGGCGGGCTTTACATCTTCCAGGCGCTGCGAGAAACGGCCTGCATCCCCTCATCACCGCTCGGCGAGGATATCGGTTCACTGCCGGTCGATCAGGTCCTGTCTCTGGAGGACCGCGCGCCCATCGCCGACTTCCTCCTGAAGAACAGGCTCGTGGTCTCCCTTGCAGATGCCCTGGGCCCGCGGGCCGTCGCGATCCTCCGGCAGAAGATGGACTTCATCGCGATCGACACGGCAGCCGGCAAGGGAGAGGATTTCGCAGGCCTGTCGCGGCGCGACCTCAGACACATCAAACGCAAGTATCACGGTGACTTTCCAGCCGTCTATCATACGCTGGAGAGTATCGTCCGGCAGGCATCCTCGGGCAGGCCCACCGCCCTGCCCGACCCCGAAGACCCGGCGTTTTTCTATCTCATCCGCTCCGCGGATCATCGCGACAAGCAATTGGTCAACACGCTGCTGACCGAACTGACACCCCTCGATTTCCGTCAGCTCTTCATCTGCCACAAGGACCGGTTCTACGCACAGTACCGGACCTGGAGCGACGCCAAGAAGGAATTTGCCGTCCGTTTTCTGGCCGAGGAATACATGGTCGACAAGGTCGGAACGCGGGAGGAACTCTTCGGGCCCGAACCCGGAATGGAGGATGAGGACGCCAGTGATTTCGGCTTTGGCCGGAACATGGGACCGTGGGGCGCCATTCCGGCCAGCGACGAAGAGGACGACAGCGTATGAAATATCTCAAATGGATCATCGCCATACCGCTTGTGCTGCTGGTGGTCCTCTTTGCCCACTACACGCTGCCGAGCCGGGACATCGTTCGCATCGTCGGTACCGACGTGAAGCGCATGGACATCGGTTCGTCTTCCCTGTTCTGGGCGGCGCCCGATGCCGGGACCAACAACAACTGGACGCGCGACGTCCGCTTCATAAACACGGTCTGGCCGGACGGCGAGCCGCGTGTCTATCGCAATGAGGACACCGACTGGGGCTGGCCGCCCTATTTCAAGTTCGACAGCAGCAACATCACGGCCCAGGCGCAGGATCTGGCCAAGAAACCGGACGATGTCTGGGTCGCCGTGACCCACTACGGCTGGCGGATCAAGCTGTTCACGATCTTCCCGAACGCGATCAGCATCCAGCAGGTCTCCGGCCCGGACGTCTTCCTCGTGCCCTGGTTCAACATAATCTTCTTGCTGGTTCTTCTGGCGATAGCGTATCTGGTCTTCCGGGGGATCCGGGCCTTCAAGCGCACGCGCATCGACCCGGTCGTGGCGGATATCGACGAGTTCATGGACGATTTCGGCGAGAACGCTGGCGAGGTCCATGCGGAGGCGCACAAGCGTGCCTCGGCTGCCGGCAGCGGCTTCCGCCGCTGGTTCAGGCGCTGGTTCGGATCCTCCGGAAAGTCGGACAGGAAATCCAGGTAAGAAGATCGTGTCATCTGCAAAAACCGACCTCGTCATATTCGATTGTGACGGGGTCCTGATCGACAGCGAAGTGATCAGCGCGCGCATGCTCGTCGCCGAACTTGCAAGGCGTGATGTGCACATCACCATGGACTACGTCGCCCAGCACTTTCTGGGGCGCAGCTATCCGGTCGTGCTCCAGCAGATCCGCAAGGAATTCGGTGTCGACCTGCCCCCCGAATTCGAGACGGCGTACCGGGCCAGCCTGCTGGCGGCGTTCGACCGGGAACTGCTGCCGATCGCCGGCGTCAGGGATGTGATCGAGAGACTTTCCACCGATTACTGCCTTGCTACCAGCTCCAGTCCTCCGCGCCTGGCACGGTCACTGGAAATCACCGGTTTGACGGATCTCTTTGCCGGGCGAACGACGACCGCCTCGGAAGTCACCCATGGCAAACCGGCTCCGGATCTCTTTTTGCTCGCCGCCGAAAAGCGGGGGATTTCGCCCGATCGATGCCTGGTGATCGAGGACAGCGAGAACGGCATAAAGGCTGGACTTGCGGCCGGGATGCAGGTCTACCGATTTACTGGCGGATCGCATCTGAAGAGCCTTGCGCTGTCGTCGGATGCGGCGGCCGGCGCCGCGCAAGTGTTTGCATCTTTCGACAAATTCTTTCAGCTTAGGCCGGATCTCGGGGGTGGCCCCTTGAACGAGTCCACTCCCTGAAAGACGGCAGCAGCTGACATGAAACAAAAGATCACTTCCGAGGTCTCCCGTCTCGACGATGCCGCGCGCGCCGGCTGGCTGTACTATGTCGCCGGCAACACGCAGGACGAAATCGCCAGGAAGCTCGGCGTCTCGCGCCAGTCCGCACAACGCCTTGTCTCGCTGGCGGTCAGCGAGCGGCTGATCAAGGTGCGGCTCGACCATCCCATTGCCCATTGCATGGAACTCAGCAGCCGCCTGGCCGAGCGTTTCGGCCTTCAAAGCTGCGAAGTCGTCCCCTCCGACCCGGATGCGCCCGGATCGACGATCGGCATTGCCCAGGCCGCCGCCGTGGAGATGGAACGACATTTCCGATCCCAGCAACCGAAGATCATCGCCTATGGCACGGGCCGGGCGCTGCGCGCCTCCGTTGACCAGCTGCCGATGATGGACTGCCCGCAGCACCGCATTGTTTCGCTTCTCGGCAACATGATGTCCGACGGTTCGGCTTCGGCCTACAACGTCATCATCCGTCTTGCGGACCGCATCAACGCCCGGCATTACCCCATGCCCCTGCCCGTCTTCGCCCGATCCCGGGAGGAACTGCACCTCCTGCACAATCAGGAAGCCGTTCACAATATCCTCGACCTCATCCGACAGGCCGACGTCACCTTCGTCGGTGTCGGCAACATGGGCCCGACGGCCCCCCTTGCAATGGACGGCTTCGTCAGTCTTGACGAGATGCGCGCTCTGGAAAACGCAGGCGCGGTCGGAGAGATCACCAGCTGGGTCTATGACCGGGCCGGCAAACTGGTCGAGGGACTGACAAACGATCTTGTCGCGAGTGCGCCATTGCAACCTGCGGGCGACAAGCCCGTCTACGGCGTGGCCGCCGGTGACGGAAAAGTCCCGGCGATGATGGGGGCCCTGACGGGACGCTTCATCAATTGCCTGATCACGGACGAGACCACCGCTGAGCAATTGCTCAAGCCCTGAGCGATTCTTCACAGTTAACAAGTTATTGTTTTGACTGGATTTTTTGCGACGCAGCAAGAAGTCTTTGATTTTTCGTGCGTTTTCCTTCTTGACTCAGCCTGTCATTTGAGTTGAACATTTGCCCGCTTGAATGGCAATTGCCCATCTCGCTTGGGAGGATAATATGGCATTTCACTACCGTGCGCTGCTCGGCGCATGCGCTGTAGCTGCACTTTGCGCTCCGGCAAACGCAGAAACCATCACCATTGCAACCGTGAATAACGGCGACATGATCCGTATGCAGGGTCTGACCGACGACTTCACAGCAAAGACCGGCCACGACGTCGAGTGGGTCACACTGGAAGAAAACGTGCTGCGTCAGCGCGTCACCCAGGACATCGCCACCAAGGGTGGTCAGTTCGACATCATGACCATCGGCATGTACGAAACACCCATCTGGGGAAAGCAGGACTGGCTCGTAGCCCTGGATAACCTTCCCGATAGCTACGACACCAATGACATCCTGCCGGCCATGCGTGGCGGCCTCTCCGTCGACGGAACGCTCTATGCGGCTCCGTTCTACGGCGAAAGCTCCATGATCATGTACCGCACGGATCTCATGGAAAAGGCCGGGCTGGAAATGCCCGACGCCCCCACATGGGAGTTCGTCGCGGATGCTGCCCGCAAGATGACCGACAAGGACAACGAAATCTACGGCATCTGCCTGCGCGGCAAGGCCGGCTGGGGCGAGAACATGGCCTTCCTGACAGCCATGTCCAATTCCTTCGGCGCGCGCTGGTTCGACATGGACTGGAAGCCGCAGTTCGACAGCCCCGAGTGGAAGCAGACGATCGACTTCTATCTCGACCTGATGAACGAGGCCGGCCCTCCGGGCGCTTCCACCAATGGCTTCAACGAGAACCTGTCACTGTTCCAGCAGGGCAAATGCGGCATGTGGATCGACGCGACCGTTGCGGCATCCTTCGTGACCAACCCGGACGAGAGCACTGTTGCCGACAAGGTCGGCTTCGCCCTGGCTCCGGACAACGGCCTCGGAAAGCGCAGCAACTGGCTTTGGGCCTGGGCTCTGGCGATCCCGGCTGGGACCCAGAAGCAGGAAGCTGCCATGCAGTTCATCGAGTGGGCGACTTCCGAGGAATACCTGGACCTCGTCGCTGAAAAGGAAGGCTGGGCGAACGTGCCTCCGGGCACACGGACCTCTCTCTATGAGAACCCGGAATACGCCAAGGTTCCCTTCGCGAAGATGACTCTGGACAGCATCAATTCCGCTGACCCGACCGATCCGAGCGTCCAGGAAGTTCCTTACGTCGGCGTGCAGTTCGTCGCGATCCCCGAGTTTGCGGGCATCGCAACACAGACCGGGCAGGAATTTGCTGCGGCTCTTGCCGGACAGCAGACGGCCGACGAGGCCCTCTCCAAGGCTCAGACGCTGACCGCCGAAGAAATGGAAGCCGCGGGCTACTAAGGGTTTAACCTCCCGAAAACTGGGAGGGCGGGTCGTTCCCGCCCTCCATCTTTTTCGCAAGACAGCTTTCCCCCTCCGCGTCGGTCAGGCCAGACATCTGCCTGTCAACCCATTAGGTGTGTCCATGGCAACCCAGCATTCCCGATCCGCCGCCCGCATCATGATGGCACCTGCCGTGATCCTGCTGCTCGGGTGGATGCTCGTCCCGCTGACGATGACCCTCTACTTTTCCTTCAAGAAATATCTGCCGCTGCGCGGCGGCGACCTCGGCTGGATCGGGTTCGACAATTACGTCCGCTTCGTTTCCTCGAGCGCCTTCTGGCCGAGCGTCCAGACGACACTGGTCATCGTGCTTGGCGTCTTGCTGATCACCGTCGTTCTCGGTGTCCTGCTCGCGCTCCTTCTGGATCAGCCGATGTGGGGACAGGGTGTCGTGCGCATCCTGGTGATCGCCCCGTTCTTCGTGATGCCGACCGTTTCCGCGCTGGTCTGGAAGAACATGTTCATGGACCCCGTGAACGGACTTCTGGCGCATCTGTGGAAGTTCTTCGGTGCGCAGCCGATCGAATGGCTCAGCAACGCGCCGCTCATCTCGATCATCCTGATTGTCGCCTGGCAGTGGCTGCCATTCGCAACACTGATCCTGCTGACCGCAATCCAGTCTCTCGACAGCGAACAGCTCGAGGCCGCGGAAATGGACGGGGCACCGCCTCTGTCCCGGTTCGGCTACATCATCCTGCCGCATCTGGCGCGCGCCATCACCATCGTGGTGCTGATCCAGACGATCTTCCTGCTCGCGGTCTTCGCCGAGATTTTCGTGACGACGCAGGGGTCCTTCGGAACACGCACACTCACCTACCTGATCTTCCAGCGGGTGCTGGAAAGCCAGAACGTCGGCCTCGGCTCGGCGGGCGGCGTTTACGCCATCATTCTCGCCAACATCGTCGCGATCTTCCTGATGCGGATCGTCGGCAAGAACCTGGACGCGTGAGGAGAAAAGAGCATGGCCCGCAAAGTCACCACACGCCGCAAGACAATCAACACCGTCTTCGCCTGGATGATCGGTCTCCTGATCTTCTTTCCGATCCTCTGGACGATCCTCACCAGCTTCAAGACGGAAGCCCAGGCGATCAGCGATCCGCCGGTGTTCTTCTTCTTCGACTGGACGCTTGAGAACTACGCCGTGGTCCAGGAACGCTCCGACTACATGCGCTTTCTCTGGAATTCGGTGATCCTCGCCGGCGGTTCGACGGTCCTCGGTCTCATCATTGCCGTACCGGCCGCCTGGTCGATGGCCTTCGTCCCGTCGAAACGGACCAAGGACATCCTCATGTGGATGCTGTCGACCAAGATGCTTCCGGCGGTCGGCGTGCTCTATCCGATCTACCTGCTTTTCATCAAGCTGGGCCTTCTCGACACCCGCATCGGCCTGACCATCGTCCTGATGCTGATCAACCTGCCGATCATCGTCTGGATGCTCTACACATACTTCAAGGAAATCCCGGGAGAGATCCTCGAGGCTGCCCGCATGGACGGTGCCAGCCTCAAGGAAGAGATCCTCTACATCCTGACGCCGATGGCGGTGCCCGGTATCGCCTCGACCCTGCTGCTCAACTTCATCCTGGCCTGGAACGAGGCGTTCTGGACCCTCAACCTGACGGCGGCGAAGGCTGCCCCCCTGACGGCATTCATCGCCAGCTATTCCAGTCCGGAAGGTCTTTTCTACGCAAAGCTCAGCGCGGCCTCGACCATGGCCATCGCGCCCATCCTCATTCTCGGCTGGTTCAGCCAGAAACAGCTTGTTCGCGGCCTGACCTTCGGCGCGGTTAAATAGGAGCCCTGATCATGGGTCAGATTACTCTCAACCAGATTACCAAGAGCTTCGGTGACGTCCAGGTCATCCCGCCGCTGGACCTGACGATCGAAGACGGTGAATTCGTCGTCTTCGTCGGTCCGTCCGGCTGCGGCAAGTCCACCCTTTTGCGCCTGATTGCGGGCCTGGAGGACGTTTCGTCCGGCGAGATTGTCATCGACGGCAATGAAGCGACCAACGTCCCGCCGGCCAAGCGCGGCCTCGCCATGGTGTTCCAGTCCTACGCGCTCTACCCGCACATGTCGGTTCGCAAGAACATTGCCTTTCCGCTGCGCATGGCCGGCCTCGACAAGGCCGCCCAGGACGCCAAGGTGGAAGCCGCGGCAAACGTCCTGAACCTGACAAATTATCTCGACCGCCGCCCGGGTCAGCTTTCCGGCGGACAGCGGCAGCGCGTCGCCATAGGCCGTGCCATCGTGCGCGAACCGGCTGCCTTCCTGTTTGACGAACCGCTGTCAAACCTCGATGCCGCCCTGCGCGTCAACATGCGCCTCGAGATCTCCGAGCTTCACCAGACGCTCGAGACAACGATGATCTACGTCACCCACGACCAGGTGGAAGCCATGACCATGGCCGACAAGATCGTCGTGCTGCAGGCCGGTGTCATCGAGCAGGTCGGCTCGCCGCTGGAGCTCTACCACACACCGCGCAACAAGTTCGTTGCCGGCTTCATCGGCTCGCCCAAGATGAATTTCATGAGCGGCGCCTTTGCTGCCGAATACGACGCGCAAACCATCGGCATCCGGCCAGAGCATCTGGAAGTCTCGCAGAGCGAAGGCAAGTGGCGCGGAACCGTGGGCGTCTCGGAACACCTTGGATCGGACACCTTTCTTTATGTCGACATGGAAGGGCAGGAAGAACCGGTGACGGTTCGCTCTACCGGTGAAGTCGGCATCCGCCACGGCGACACGGTGTACCTGTCGCCGGAGCCGAGCAAGATCCACCGTTTTGACAAAGAGGACCTGAGACTCGCATGAAGCGACTGGAAGGCAAATCCGCGCTGATCACCGGCGCGGCACGTGGAATAGGCAAGGCATTTGCCGAAAGATATGTCGCGGAAGGTGCGACGGTCGCAATCGCCGACATCAATCTGGCGGGCGCTGAGGCAGCGGCCGCCGATATCGGCTCCGGTGCGTATGCTGTCAGCCTCGACGTCACCGACCAGTCCTCGATCGACAACGCCATCGCGGCGGTCGAGGAAAAGGCGGGCGGGATCGACATCCTGATCAACAATGCCGCGCTGTTCGATCTCGCGCCGATCGTCGACATCACGCGCGACAGCTACCAGCGCCTGTTCGACATCAACGTCGCCGGAACGCTGTTCACGATGCAGGCGGCGGCGCGATCCATGATCAAGCGCGGCAAGGGCGGCAAGATCATCAACATGGCTAGTCAGGCCGGACGCCGCGGTGAAGCTCTGGTCGGCATCTATTGCGCGACCAAGGCGGCGGTCATCAGCCTGACCCAGTCCGCCGGCCTGAACCTGATCGAACACGGCATCAACGTGAACGCCATCGCCCCCGGCGTAGTCGACGGCGAACACTGGGACGGCGTTGATGCCCTCTTCGCAAAATTCGAAGGCCTTAAACCCGGCGAGAAAAAAGCCGCCGTCGGTGCATCCGTTCCCTTCGGCCGGATGGGCACCGCGGACGATCTAACCGGAATGGCCGTTTTCCTGGCCTCAAGCGACGCCGACTACATTGTGGCCCAGACCTACAATGTCGACGGCGGCAATTGGATGAGCTGATACATGACCGTCAAACTGAACAAGAGCGCGCTCAACAATCTTCCCGAAAACGTCGAGGGGCCCGGTTATGACCGTGGCTCCCTGAGCCCCGGGATCGTCCACATTGGTGTCGGCAACTTTCACCGGGCGCATCAGGCGATCTATCTGAACCGTCTTTTCGAAACCGGCGAGGGTCTTGACTGGGCGATCGTCGGCGCGGGTCTGAAGCCCTATGACAAGGCGATGCGCGAGCGGCTCGAAAACCAGGACTGGCTGACGACGGTCGTCGAACTCGACCCGGAAGGACTGAGCGCACGGGTGTGCGGCTCCATGATCGACTTCGTCGACGTCGGTCCGGCGGCCCTGATCGAGCGGCTCTGCCAGCCGGATATTCGCATCGTGTCGCTGACCATCACCGAAGGCGGCTATTTCGTTGATCCCAACACGGGCGGTTTCAATGCCGATCACCCGGAGATCAAGGCGGACATCGCCCGCCAGGGCACCCGCGAAACCGTTTTCGGCGTCCTTGTCGAAGCCCTGACGAAGCGCAACGAGGCGGGCATCGCCCCCTTCACGGTCATGTCCTGCGACAACCTTCCGGAAAACGGCCACGTCGCGAAACAAGCCGTCGTCGGCTACGCCCGCGCGCTCGATCCTGCCACAGCCGACTGGATTGCCGACAATGTCGCCTTTCCGAACGGCATGGTCGACTGCATCACGCCCGCAACCGGAGACCGGGAACGCAACCTCGTCAGCGAGACATTCGGCATCGAGGACGCCGCGCCGGTGGCCTGCGAGCCCTTCCGGCAGTGGGTTCTCGAGGACACCTTCCCGCTTGGGCGTCCCGCGCTGGAAAAGGTCGGTGTCGAATTCGTCAGCGACGTCGCGCCCTACGAGCTGATGAAACTGCGCATCCTGAACGGCGGTCACGCGACCATTGCCTATCCGGGCGCCCTTCTCGGCCACTACTATGCCCATGAGGCGATGGCTGATCCGCTCATCAGGGCGTATCTGGAAAAGCTCGAGAACAGCGAGATCATTCCGACCGTTCCGGAAATTCCGGGCGTCAGCTTCGCCGACTACCTGACCACGGTCATGGAACGGTTCTCCAACGAGGCTGTCGGTGACACGATCGCCCGGCTCTGCCTGGACGGGTCCAACCGGCAGCCGAAATTCATTCTGCCGACGATCCAGGCCCGCCTCGACAAGGGTCAACCGGTCTCGGGCCTTGCCCTGGAAACCGCCCTTTGGTGCCGGTTCTGCCTGGAAAGGGATGAAGACGGCGAGGACATCAGGATCGACGATGACAATGCCGACCTCCTGCGGGACTGGGCAAAGGATGTCTACAGCGGCTCGCTGGACAAGTTCGAGATGCCCGACCTTTTCGGCAGCCTTGCAAGCAATGCGGACTACCTCACCGCCTTCCGCGCCGCCGCAGAAAGCATCTCCGACAAAGGCGTCGCGGAGACCCTGAAAGCTTACATCGACGGCGCGTAGCCCAGACGATCTGTGAGTGGCCTGACGAACCGGGTCAATGCCCGGTTCGTCTCGTCGTGTCTTCACCAGCTTGTGGTGGGAATGTGAATGCGCGGCCCTTTCCGTAAGGTGCCGCTGCCACTATTAGAAGAGCATCCGGCGGGTGACATCTTCTCACTCCGTCATCCTCCGGGGGCATCTGCACGCTTGGGGTATCGGCCCGGAGAACAAACAACATGAAAATAGATCGGCGCGCTTTTCTTGGCGGATGTGCTCTGGCCATGACCGCCACTTTCCCGGCCGTTGCGGCCAGCGATGACCTGCGCGCCCTCGGACTGGCAAAACCCGCCTTCGCGATTGAGCCTGAACTTGGTTTGCCCGACCTGGCGGGAAACATGCACGACGTTTCGGACTATGCCGGCAAGACCGTCGTGGTTTCCTTCTGGGCGACCTGGTGCGCCCCCTGCCGAAAGGAAATGCCGACGCTTGCCAGGCTCGGCCGCGAACTTGGCAACGAGAAATTCGCCGTGCTTGCCGTCAATGTCGGCGACGGCGAGGACCGGATCGGAGCATTCATCGATGAATTCGACCATCAGGGCCTGACGGTGCTGCTCGACAGCGACAAGGCCATGCCCGGCACATGGTACCTTCGCGGCCTGCCCGTCACCTACGTTCTCAGTCCTTCCGGCGAAGTCATCCTTGCCGCGATCGGCGAGCGCGTCTGGGACAGTCCCGAGATGATCGCTAAGCTGCGCGATCTCAGCTGAAGCTCGCCCCCGCCGACGGAACGATGACGGGTCTGTCCCCTGCCGCCCCGGGCACAAGCCGAAGCGGAAAGTCATAGGCCCGTGACAGCAGCTCCGGCCGGAAGATCTCTTCGCCCGCTCCAAATGCGAGCCTGCGTCCCTGCTTCATGACCAGGACCGTGTCGGCAAATGCCGCCGTGAGGTTGAGATCGTGCATCACGGCCACGACGCCCCCGCCGCGCGCCGCATAATCGGCAGCCAGCGCCATGATCTGGTACTGATGCTTGATATCGAGACTGGAGACAGGCTCGTCCAGAAACAGCCAGCGCGGCGACGCCCCCTCCGGCACCGGCTCCCAGACCTGGCACAGAACGCGGGCGAGCTGCACGCGCTGCTGCTCGCCGCCTGAAAGATCCGGCCAGGACCGGCCTTCGAAGCCCCCGAGACCGACCTTTTCCAGCGCATCAGAGATCCGCGCGGCGCGGGCGTTTCGTGTCGCGACATGCCCTGGAACCCCGAGCCCGATCACTTCGGCAACCGTGAGGGGAAAGGCGATCTGGCTGCTTTGCGGCAGCACGCCGCGCATGTCTGCCAGCGGTTCCGGCCCGAGGCCCCGGAGATCGGCACCATTGAGGAAGATCCGGCCGTCATGAGCGATATCGCCGGAGATTGCCTTCATGAGCGTGGTCTTGCCGGAGCCGCTCGGACCAATGATCGCAAGGACCTGTCCGGCGTGCGCATGAAACGAAACGTCCCTCACGATAGCAACACGTCCAATACTGACCGTAACGTTTTCGACGGCGAGCGCAGTGTCCCTGCCCTGTGATGGCTGCCTGAAAGGATCAATCATGACCATGCCCCCTATAACCCCGTCAGTCCGCGCTTGCGCAGCAGGATCCAGAGGAAGAAGGGCGCCCCGGCGAAGGCCGTCACGATGCCGATCGGCATTTCAGCCGGGGCGACGATGGTGCGACTGAGCGTGTCCGCCGCGATCAGCATGACGCCACCCAGAAGAGCAGCGGCAGGCAGAAGATAGCGATGGTCGGGCCCTATCGTCAGCCTGAGCAGATGGGGAACCACGATCCCGACAAAGCCGATCCCACCGCTGACCGCGACAGCAGCGCCGGTGGCCGCCGCAACCAGCAGGATGCTGATGCTTTTCAGCCGCTGCACCCGAATGCCGATATGGCCGGCGGCCGCCTCGCCGAGAGTGAGGCCGTTCAGACCCCGCGCCAGAAACGGCACCAGCACCAGCATGGTCCCTATGATGGGAGCCGCCGAGGCGACCTTCTCCCAGTTGGACCCGGCAAGCGAGCCCAGCCCCCAGAACTGCAGATCCCGCAATTGCTGATCGTCCGCGACATAGACAAGAACCCCGGTCACCGCCCCGCTGAGCGCGCCAAGCGCAATCCCCGCAAGAAGAAGCGTCGCAACGGAGGTTACCCCGCCGCGCGTTCCGATCCGATAGAGAAGCAGGGTGGTGACAAGCCCGCCACCGAATGCAGCCAGAGGCACCGCATAGATGCCGAGAAGAGAGGCGACAGGGGCAAGCACGCCACCGCCCAGAACGATGAACATCGAGGCCCCAAGCCCGGCGCCCGCGGAAACGCCGATGATGCCTGGATCGGCAAGCGGATTGCGGAAGAGCCCTTGCATGACCGCGCCTGAGACCGCCAGCGCCGCCCCCACCAGTAACCCGAGGATCACCCGTGGCAGGCGGATGTCCTTGACGACGATCCAGTCACGCATGGAAACGTCCTGGGGCAGCGCGTCACCCGGCGACACGAGCTGCGTTGCCATCTGCGGCAGAAGCTTCAGGACGGGAATGGCAATCGGTCCGATCGCGAGCGACGCCAGCGCGGCAAGAAGGGTAACCAGTGTCAGAAGGCAGATCACCGACCGGGCCAGTGTTTCGCGATTGCCATCCGGCGCACGGAGCACTTTGGGAATGCGGACGGATGGTTCCTGCCGGCGGGAGGTCGCCGTGTCCATCGTCGGTCTATCCCCGAGCTTCTGCCAGCCGGTCCGCCAGATCCCTGATGGCACCAGCCGTCCGCGGACCGAAGCCAAGCAGGTAGCCACCCGGCATCCGGATGAGCTGCCGGTTCAAACCCGCGGGCGTCTGCCCAAGGGCGGGGTGGGCAAAGAGCTCATTAGCATCCTCAGCACCGTGGTTGCCGCCACGCTCCATCATCAGCACCACATCGGGCGCCGCACTCAGGATTGCCTCGTCGGAAAGAGGCTTGTATCCGGAAAAGCCCGCGACCGCGTTCTCCGCGCCAGCGAGCTGAAGGATGCCGTCTGCGGCCGTATCGGAGCCGGCCGCAAGAATGCGCCCGCCCCGCGTCGACAGGATGAAAAGAACCCGCGTTCCTTCCGTCTTGCCCTCGGCGGCCGCATGTGCTGCCGCAAGCTCTTCTTTCAGCTGCTCGGTCAACGCTTCGGCCTTCTCCGGCACTCCCAGTGCATCTCCGACCTTGCGTACCTTTTCCAGAATGCCCGCTGCCGTGTGGTCGTCGGGAATGTCGGCAACGCCGACGCCGGACTTGTGCAGGAGTTCGACCGTTTCTTCCGGCCCGCTTCCTTCCAGCATCAAAATGAGATCCGGATTGACCGACATCACGCCTTCGGGAGACAGGGCACGCATGTAGCCGACATCGGGAAGCTGCCCGGCTTCTTCCGGAAAGGTGCTGGTGGAATCGCGGGCGATCAGCCTGTCTTCCTCGCCAAGCGCGTAGACGATCTCCGTCACTGAGCCGCCGACGGCCACGATCCGCTGCGCCGCCTCCCCGCCGGCGTCATCTGCCCGAGCGCCCTGCGAGGGCAGGGCCAATGCGCCCAAGGCCAATGCGGTTGCCACGAGAACTCCGGGGAGTTGCGCATTTTTCAGGAATGTCATGACGATGCTCCAGGGGGGAAAGGTGCGGGGTATACACACCCGCCAAGAGAATTCCTGAAGCTTATAATCAAGTTTTCAGACAGTCGCAATACATGAGTCAAAAACTCATATTAGATTTCCGGCTGTCCATCAGGGTCCGGGAAACGTCGCGCGCCAGCGCTTCAGGAAAGTTTCCCGTGTCGATGCGTCGAGAGCCACCATCAGGGAGGGGGTCAACCCGATCGGCCGCAGTGCCGTCGAGCTGAGGCTCTCGCCTTCCGACCCTTCCTCGTCCTCCAGCAACGGGCTGATGAGAAGCGCTTTGCGGAGCGCGAGCGTGCCTTCGGAAGACAGCAGAAAATCGAGAAAGGCTTTGGCCGTCGTTTCGTGCCGCGCATCCTTCGTGATCATCAGGGCCCGGGCGAGCACGAGGGTATAGTCCGAGGGCAGCACGATGCCGATACGGTCATCCTGTTGCTGGTACCCATGGGCATAGGAGCCGAGAACGTTATAGGCGATCCGATAACGGCCCTCCGCCACCCCCCGGATGATATCGACGGAGCAACAGGTCGAGATCGCCTGGGTCCGCCCGAAGGATTCCTGCAAGGCGCCGAAGGTCGACGCCTCCTGACTGTCGGCAAAGGCGAACAGATAGCCAAGCCCCGACTCCTCGATGTCATAGGTCGCGACCCGCCCCGCATAGGGCGAGTCCTGCGGCCGCAGAAGATCCAGCAGATCGAAGCGCGTCTTCGGAATGTCTTGCTCGGGCACGAGCTGCCGGTTGTAGACGATCACTGCGGGTTCGCGGCTAATGCCCCACAATTCGTCACGCCAGCGCAGCGCTGCGGGAAGCCGCTCGGTCAAACGGGACCGATAGGGAGAGGCGCAGGCTTCGTTGACCAGTTTCACCATCTGATGAACCCCGGAACTGATCACGATGTCCGCACCCGGCGCACCGGCCCGGCAATCCTGACGCGACAGATGATAGAGGTCGTTCGACCCCCATTGCTCGAACCTGACCCCCACGTCCGGCCGCTGCGCCAGAAAGGTCTCGACGACGGGCCCGAAGATGGAGATATCCGTCGTCGTGCGCAGAACCAGAACCTCTGGTGCATCTTCCGGACCGTAATAGGCAATCATCTCCTGCGCCTGAGCCGCCGCCGGCCACACGCCGAAGATCGAGACCGCAAGCAGCAGCCGGCAGAAAAGCCGCCTCATCAGGACACGCCCTCCGTTACCGCCTCAAAGATCAAAACCGCCCGAAACCCGCCTTCCGGCAGCTTTTCGAGACCAAGCTTGCCGCCGAAGGAATCCGCCACGGAATGGGCAATCGCAAGGCCGAGCCCGGCGCTGCTCTGGCGGGCGAACTGACCGCGATTGAACCGTCCGCCGATCTCCGCAATCGTTCCCGGTTCTGGCCCCTCGCCGGCATCCTTCACCCAGATCTCGGCCTGCCCGCCGCGAAGGCCGGCACCGATCCGGACCGGCGAGCGACCGTATTTGAGCGCATTGCCAAGGAGGTTCTTCAGCGCTTCTTTCAAGGACGGCTCGTCCGCCAGCACGATCGCCGGCTCTTCGCCAAGCTCAAGAAAAACGTCAGTCTCGGGGCTGAGGACCTCGTGATCGCCATCCTCGAACACATCAAGGGCGACGTCGCGCAAATCGACACGCGCACGCCGCGCACTTTCGCCCCGGTGGATGACAAGCGCCTGGCTCAGCATCTGGTCCAGAAGACGGCCGAGGCTTGCCGAGCGTGTCTCGATCCGCTCCACGATCTTGTCCCGCCGCGCCGGATCAGCTTCCCCGGCAAAGAGGTCCGCCTGCGCCCGCAGGGCTGCGACAGGGGTGCGAAGCTGATGCGCCGTATCGGATATCAGGTGCCGCATGGATTTCATCTGCCGGTCGAGCCTGGCCATGAAGCCGTTGAGCGCGCTGATCATCACCGCCGTCTCCTTCGGCACGGAGGTGTCGATGGGCGTCAGGTCGTGCGGGTCTCTGGCCGAAAGACCACCGGCAATCTTCTCCAGAGGTTTCAGGACGGAACGGACCACGACAGCAGCCAGAAGCACCATCGCCAGGCCGGACGCCGCAAGCACATAAAGCGCCTTGGTGGTGATGTCATAGGCCATCGCGTCCCGGGCAAGCAGCGTCTGACCGACGACGACCCGGATCGTGCCGTTGAGCGTTCGCTCGGCAAAGCGCCGCGAGACGACCGCAAAACGTGCCGGCTCGCCGAAGAAGCTGCTGTCGAAAAATCCGTCCTCCAGCTCCCTGCGCCCGCGCGGCAGGGCGATCTCGTCATACCCGGTCAGCGTGCTACTGTCGGGGCCGATCAGGCGATATCCGATGCGGTCGTCCGGCGCGAAGGCCATGAGCTCGAAAGCCGACACCGGCAACTCGATTTCGGGCACGCCGTCACGGATCTCGATGGCCGCGGCGATATTGTTCGCCGCCCCCAGAAGCAGACGGTCATAAGCACTGCGCGCGGCCTCCCGACCGTAGGCGAAGGCGGCGAGGGAAACGAAGGTTCCCCCGATGATCAGAAGCAGCGAAATCCCGAGTGCGACGCGGGCGGTCAGCGATGTGGCGGCAAACCTTCTGAAGAACTCAGGCATCGGCCTCCAGCTTGTAGCCAAGCCCTCTCTGGGTATCGATATGCACGGAGCTTCCCACCAGCTTCTTGCGCAACCTGGCTACGTAGAGCTCCAGCGCATTCATGCTGACGTCGGTATCCTGAAAGCTGAACATGCCTTCGAAGAGCCGTTCCTTGCTGACCGTCCTGCCGCGATTGCGGATCAGAAGTTCCAGCAGCGAAAACTCGCGCCGTGTCAGATTGAGCGGGCTGTCGTCGACCCGCGCCACCCGCGCGGAGGCGTTGAACGTCAGCCTGCCCAATGTCAGCTCCTCGGCCTTGTCCCCCTGCTCCCGGCGAAGCAACGCCCGGATACGGGCCTCCAGCTCGCGGTGGTCGAACGGTTTGACGAGATAGTCGTCCGCGCCGGAATTCAGCGAGGACACCCGATCGTCGACGGAAAACTCGGCTGTCAGCATGAGAACAGGCGTTCTGCTTCCGGCAACGCGCAGTTCCTTCAGAAGGTCGGTGCCCAGCCCGTCCGGCAGGTTGATGTCGAGAACGATCACGTCATACCCCTGCACCGCCAGACTGGCCCGTGCCTGCTCCAGCGTCTTTGCCAGGTCGCAGGCGATACCGGACCGCTCCAGCCGGATCATGATCGCCTCGGCCATGTCAAAAGTGTCTTCCACGAGTAGCAGACGCAAGGAACCTTCCCTCCCAGTCCCTTTCAGAAAGGGCTTTGGCGAACACTTTTGCCCAACCCGCCCGCCCCTTGCAAGCGCGCCGGTTGCACGTGACAGGTTGATGACAGGGTTCGGCGCTAGTCTCCCCATATGTCCGCTGGAGGGAGCCGTGTTCGCGGTCCGGCGGATCTCAACGGCCTGCAAATGGCCGGCTCATGTGGAGGAAACACAACATGACATTCAAATCGACCCGCCTGTTCCTGGCGGCGGCGTTTCTTGGCGCGTCCGCGCTGACTGCTTCTGCGGCAGATTTCAAACCTGAAAACCCGGAATGCATTGCCCCGGCCAACCCGGGCGGCGGCTGGGACTTCACCTGTCGCCAGGTTGGCAAGTCCCTTCAGGATCTCGGCCTTCTCGACAAGACGATGCAGGTCGTGAACCTTGCAGGCGGTGGCGGCGGTGTTGCCTTTGCCGAAGTCGTCAACAAGCGCGACGACTCCAACGACCTGATCGTGGCCGCCTCTTCCGCGACCGCAACTCGTCTGGCGCAGGGCGCCTATCCGGGCAACACGATGGACCAGGTCCGCTGGCTCGCGTCCATCGGCGCGGATTACGGTGTGATCGCCGTTGCCGCCGACAGCCCGATCAACACGCTTCCCGAGCTGCTTGACAAGATCAAGGCCGACCCCGCATCCGTTTCCGTTGCCGGTGGCTCTGCCGTAGGCGGCTGGGATCACCTGAAGGTCCTGATCGCGGCCGATGCCTATGGCATCGACGACGTCCGCACCGTCAAGTACATCGCCTTCGACGGCGGCGGCGAAGCTGTTACCCAGCTGCTCGCAGGCTCCGTACAGGCCTTCACCGGCGACATCTCCGAAGCCAAGGGCTTTGTCGACAGCGGCGACATCAAGGTGATCGCTGTTCTGGCTCCGGAACGCCTGGACGGCGAGTTTGCCGATTTCCCGACTGCCAAGGAACAGGGCGTCGACGCGATCGGTGCGAACTGGCGCGGTTTCTATGCGCCCGGCGGCATGAGCGAAGAGGCTTATGACGCATGGGTCCAGAAGATCTCCGAACTTTATGCAAGCGACGAGTGGAAGAAAGTCATGGCCGCCAATGGCCTCGCACCGCTCGACCTGCAGGGTCCTGAATTCCAGGAATTCGTGGCCTCTTCCGTGCAGCAGATCCAGGACATTTCCAAGCAGATCGGCATCATCAAGTAAGACAGCGTTACCGCAACTGGCGGGGGGCACGAGCCACTGTGTCCCCGTCCTTTTTGGTGATGTATCTCCGCAAGAACTCCCCCATGACGCGAAAGGCCGAAGGCCCGTTTCAAATCATGGCGGCACGCTCCGGATTTGCGGCCCATCCCTTGGCGTTTTGCCCCTCGGGATGAGGGTTCCCAGGATCTCGTGAAGTCCTGGAGACAGCCGGCAGCACACCACTTTCGTATCCATACCGTTTCAAGCGGCGCCTTCTCGGCGACGACCGTTTGCAGGAAGGTATTCATGAGTGACCGCATTTTTGGACTGGTCGGGCTGCTTCTTTCCATCGGATATGCCTGGGCCGCACTGGCCATCCAGGAGAGCTTTCTGTCCGACGCGGTCGGACCCAAGGCCTTTCCCCTGATCATCGCGACCGTGCTCGGTCTTGCGTCCCTTGCAATCATAATCCGCCCGGACGCATCGCCCGAGTGGCCTTCGCTGGTTCGGTTTCTGGAAGTCGGCGCGGCCATTCTGGTGATGGTGCTCTACGCGATGTTCCTGCCGGAACTCGGCTTCGTTGTCGCGACCGCCCTGGCGGCGACCTACCTGACCTGGCGGCTCGGCACGCGGCCGCTGTCCTCGGTCGTGTCGGGCTGCCTCACGTCCGCGGGCATCTATGTGGTGTTTCACCTCGTCCTCGGCCTTTCGCTGGCCAAGGGCCCCTTCGGCTTTTAAAGGAGCGATTTCATGGAAACCCTCTCTTCACTGGCCGACGGCTTTGCCATTGCCCTGACCTGGCAGAACCTGCTGCTGGCGCTTCTGGGCTGCTTCCTCGGCACCATGATGGGCGCCCTGCCGGGTCTCGGCCCCTCCAACGGCGTCGCCATCCTCATCCCGCTCGCCTTCACGCTCGGCCTCGGCGCGACCCCGTCGCTGATCCTTCTGACTTCGGTCTATTACGGCGCCATGTATGGCGGGCGTATTTCGTCCATTCTTCTGAACATTCCGGGCGACGAGCCGGCGATGATGACCTGTCTCGACGGCTACCCGATGGCGAAGGCGGGGCGCGCCGGCGAGGCGCTGGCGCTGTCCGGTATCGCGTCCTTCGTCGGCGCGTTCATCGCGACCTGGGGCCTGATCCTGCTGGCACCGCAGCTCGTCAAGATCGCGCTTCTGTTCGGACCGGCCGAATATTTCGCGCTCTTCACGCTTGCCTTTGCCACCCTCGGCGGCGTCGCCTCGACAAACCAGGCAAAGACCGCCTTCGCCGCTGCCATCGGCATCGGCCTTGCGACCGTCGGCGTCGACACACAGACCGGCGTGCCGCGCTTCACCTTCGGCGAAGTGCACCTTTATGACGGCATCGATTTCCTCGTCGCCATCGTCGGTCTGTTCGCCCTGTCGGAGGTGTTCCTCTTCCTGGAGCATCGGCACGGCAATTCCGACGCCAGCGGCCACAAGGTTTCCATCGGCCGTCTGATGCCGAGCTTCGCGCTCCTGAAATACTGCACCCCGACCATGCTGCGCACCAGCTTGCTCGGCTTCGTTGCCGGCGTGCTGCCGGGCGCCGGCGCCTCGCTCGGCTCGTTCATTTCCTACACGATGGAAAAACGGCTGGTCGACAAGGAAGGCACCTTCGGCACCGGCGATCCGCGCGGCGTCGCGGCACCGGAAGCGGGCAACAATGCCGCCGCCGGCGGCGCGCTGGTTCCGATGCTCGCTCTCGGCGTCCCCGGCTCCGGCACGACGGCCGTGCTGCTGGCCGTGCTTCTGGCCCTCAACATCACGCCCGGCCCGCTCTTGTTCAGCCAGCAGCCGGACGTTGTCTGGGGCCTGATCGCGGCACTCTTCATCGCCAACTTCATGCTTCTGGCCATGAACATTCCGATGATCGGCCTCTTCACCCGTGTGCTGCTGATCCCGCCGCGCATCCTGATGCCCATCGTCGCCATGGTCAGCTTTGTCGGTATCTATGGCATTTCCGGCTCGTCATTCGACCTGCAGGTGATGATCGCCTTCGGCGTGCTCGGCTGGATCCTGCGCAAGCTCGACGTGCCGCTTGTGCCGATCATCCTGGGCACCCTCCTTGGCAATGCCATGGAAAACAACCTGCGCCGGGCGATCACCATCGACAACGGCAACTGGTGGACCCTGATCGACAGCCCGCTAGCCATCGGCCTCTGGACGCTCGCCTTCATCGGCTTCGTCCTGCCGATCGTCTTCGGCCGGATCCTGAAAGCACGCATGCACATGAAGCGGGATGACGAAAGCTCGACGGTCGACTGAGGTCTTCCGCCGAAAAAACAATAAAAGCCCGTGAGACCCCGGCCGGAGCAATCCGGACCGGGGTTTGTTTTTGAAAACCCTCTTTCGATGAGGGTGCCGGACCGCAGGAGCAACGGGGAAAGGTCACACTATCCTGGGGTTGGCGGACCGCCATCAAGGGAACCGGGCGGAACCCGGGATCGCAGGGGATCTTGCGAGACCAACCGGAACGTCTGTCGGTCTGCAAAAAAGATAAAAGCGCGCTCCTTTTTCAAAAGAGGAGCGCGCTCGAATAAAAAAATGCCGATAAAAATTTCATGTTACTTCCAGGATCTCCGGATCGGCAGCGCCTTTCCGGAAATCCGAAAGCCAAGCTTCTAAAAAATTCCAGCGATTAAAATGCTTGTTGTTGAATGTCCAAGACAGCAAATTTTTTGTCGTTCTTGTCGCGTCATTCTTATTTTTACGAATGATCTTATTACGTAAGGCTACGACATTAACCCAGCGTAATCTAGGTATCGAAACTGATACCAGGCTCAGGCTGCAAGCGGGCGTATGGACACGCCGCGATGCGGCCGTCCCCAAGGCACGCAAGAGGGCAGGACTGTCAGAGCGAGAAGCGGCTTGATGCCCTGCAAGGGCCCGCAGGCCTTGTGAGGCGCCCCGACGACGGCACGGACCTTCCCACAGATCACAGCTTGACGATGCCCCACCTGGCGGCGATCGCCAGGGTCTGGTCGCGGGTCGCGGCGCCCAGTTTTCGGCGGGCGGACCGCAGGTGCTTGCGGACGGTGACTTCCGAGATCTCCAGCTTGCCCGCGATCCTGTCGTTGCGGTGCCCGTCGGCGAGCAACTGAAGGACCTCGCACTCCCGTTCGGACAGTTGGCCCCGGCATTCGGGACCCGCGAAATTGTCTTCCTGCGACGTCGGCCGGCTGACGAAACTTCCGATCAGCGTCAGGGCGGCGCGGATCTCCGCCCCGTCACGCTCCATCGACATGATCTCGGGCCCCTTGGTGGTACAGAAGGTGGTAATCACCCTCTCCGCCGGATCCCTTCCGGGAATGATCACACCGTAGAGAGCGCGGTAACCGGCCTCGTGAAGAGACTGCTTCAGCCGCATCGACAAGGGCGAAACGCGGTGCTTTTTCGCCAGACTGCCGGGCACGGCCAATATGGGTTCCATCGACATCTTCAGATGGGCAATGAAGGGATCTGTGTCGGCGAAGCGTTCGGCAAAATAATGCTTGAGGAAATCCTCCCGCATCGTGCTGCGCGCCCAGTTCGGCGTGCCGGTTGCCCGGTCGACGCCGCTCACGAGCAACGCATCGCCCCCAAGTTCCTCGACGAGGTCCTGCGCAACCTCCAACTCCTCTCCGCAAGCCGACGCATGCGTCAGCCGGTCAAGGACATCGATCATGAAATTCCGGAAATAAGAATTGGATTGCATCTGTCTTGGCGTTTTTTATTAGGTTAATTATTCGTAAATATTAGCCCGTACCTTACGTAAGGAACAACAAGAAAATGCACGACAGCCTCGAACTTTGGGCACGACGTCAAAAGATGATTAATGACACAATTTATGTTTGCGTCATTCGATTACTACACCTCCAATGCATCCAGAACGGTAGCTGGAGACGGACTGTCAGGTTTTCACGCCTGACCAGCCGAAACGGAGGGATCACGAGCAGACTTCGAACAGGTACGTGGAGAAATTCGACTGTTCCCTGCAAGGCTCATGTCAGCGGTGTCATCACTGCCTTTTGATACGCCGGTCGTTCGCAAAGACGCCCATACCAGTTTTCGAGATTGGGATGGTTCGGCCTGTCGATCGGAAGAGAAAACCAGCCGTAGGCAATGCAACCAAGCGGAACATCAGCGATGCCGGCAGTCTCGCCGGACAGATAAGGCGCTTGTGACAGCGCCTCGTCTGCCACTTTCATGAGACCGGCGCATTTCTCGGTGCCGCTCAGAATTTCGGATTCACTCCGCTTGTCAGCCGGAATGCGCACAAGGTTCCAGAACACGTCACGGAAAGGCGCCGCAAACGAAAGCGATGTCCAGTCCATCCACTTGTCTGCTCCGGCCCACTCGACCGCGTTGGAAGGGGCGAAAGCATGCCCTTCTCCGTATTGCCTCGCCAGATAGCGGACAATGGCGTTCGACTCCCACAAGACGAGATCACCATCCTTCAGGCAGGGCACCAGACCGTTGGGATTCATCGCCTGATATTCAGGCCCGCTGACGACGCCAAACGCACCGCCGGCGTCGATCCGCTCATAGTCAAGTCCCAGTTCCTCGGCACACCAGAGCACCTTGCGGACATTCGTGGAGTTGATGCGACCCCATATTTTCATCAGTTCAATTCCTTCCTGAACGCGAGCGGAACTCTGCGGCTTATCTGCGTTCGCTACGCTGTGACAGGCTTTATACCAAAGAGAACAAACAGGCTCGTTTTTGTTGAGGGTGGGGCATTAGAACAGGTAGCCCAGAAGATCGATTTCCAAACTCGGCATTGGCGTCCGGGACGGGATGGGCAGGTATCGACCCTGTCAATTGTGGAAGCGTACAATCGCTTGGATCAAGTGTCAGGCTGGTTTCGGCCCTAAGCTGCCATAGGCACCGTATCAATGAATGGCGGCTTAGCGTTCCTCTGCATGACGTTCTGATTCCATTTCGGATTAGCGGAATCCTGCCGCTGCTTTTAGGCATCGCGAAACCAAATAGCTGACCAAATCTGGGGGAAATTGTCTTCTAACCATAGTGCCCAGTCCGATGGGGCCGGGTCGATGCGTCGATACTTCGGCTCGATGTCCGCTGCCTTACGCAATGCCCGAGATGCCAAACGGTCGGCATCTGCACTCAAGTCGTTTTCGAGATACTCAACAGCATCCCACCATCGCCAGCCGCCGGCATGCGCAATAAATTGGTTGCGCAGAAAATAGATATGTTCGGCTAGGTCTCCTGCGCCTTTACCAAGCCCGAGCGCCTGAACAAGGTCTCGTCGATCACGCTTCGGATTGCCCGGAGCCCAACTCCAATCAAAATATTGGAGCGAATGCAGTACACAATCATAGGCAGCCAACGCTTCCAGTTCGAATTCGGCAGACATTAAGCTCTGAGCTCGGAGAAAATGGAAAACGCCCTGATGGATCGCAGGGTCGAGAGTATTTCTCGATGCCCACTTGGAACGATAGTCTCGTGGTTTTGCGCTGAAAGTGCCCCACATGTCTGCGCAACTTCTTTCAGCCTGCGCAAAAATCTCTTTGTTCGACGGCTTTGGCCAAACATCGCTGTATCGCAGCGTTGCTAGGCCTGTGCCGAATGGATGTAGGACGAGCCCATTCCTCTCCCAAACAGCCATAAGCACCTTCGCGATGTTGGACCGGTGTATATATTGCCGGGCGTAATGCCCTAACCATCCAAGGACATCGGCGGCAATGTCGTCCTTGAGAGTTCCCCGCCAGCCAAAACTCCAGCCAGGCACGATCGAACTAACGACAAGCCCCTTTCCGCTCGGTCGGGCGCGCCATTCGTATCCCTTCATCGAGAAATCCACCGCACCTTCGTCATCTAGGAGTGTAGAGAGGCACTCACACCAGTTTGCCCGTTTCGCAAGCGCATCAAAGAAGCGATCAACATCAGCGGCAAATCGCTGGCGTTGTAACGCTGTCGGCTCGCGCTTATCGAACCACGTCAAGATTAGCGTTTTAGATTGTGCTCGTGCGGTGCTCATTCACTGCTCTACTATTCATCCCGGTTTGACGTTTCCCAAAATAGCTTGCAATCGTGTTGAGTGTCAGCTTCTGCATCTACCCATGTGAACTCGACAGATCCCATTTCGGTCATTCGTTCCGACCGCAGCGAACGCCCACTTCCCGCCCAAACTGCGAATTCACTGCATCTACGCCGAGCGTCAGCTTTCGGGCGCAGTTTCGGTTCGTCTAACGAGGCACAACCCTAAATCCCCGTCCGCATCCTGTACCCCGCCGCAAAGATCATCCGCACATGCGTGATCGGCGTCTCGCCTGCCCAGGTGGTGCGCTCCATGGCGAAGAGGGCGGTGCCGGGGGCGGTGTCTAGTTTTTGGGAGAGCCTCTCGTCGGCGCTGACCGGGAAGAAGGCAAGGTCGCCGTGGCTGTAGGGGGCGTTGTGGACCAGCCATTCGTTGGCGCTGATCTTTGAGAAATCGACACTGCGGGCGTCAAGCGCGGCGTCCGGGTTGATGGTGCGCTCCTCATAGGCATAGGGGCGCTCGTCGGCGAAGTGCAGCGTCGTGAGAAAGAGCTGGTCGGCATCCGGGGCGACCGGGAAAGCGCCGTGCAGCGCGGGCGGCAGGGGTTTTTCGGTGCGCCCCAGAAGGCTGTGGCGGTAGCTGCGTCCCAGCGCCTCAACCTCCTCCCGGATCACCTGGATGGTCAGCGTTGCCCGCTGCGGCGGGCTCTGCGCGACACGGGTGCCCGCACGGCGCTTGCGGATGACAAGGCCACTGTCGGCAAGGTCTCGAAGCGCGCGATTGACCGTTGCGCGGGCGCAGCCGAATTCCTCCGCCAGAGCCGCCTCATGCGGGATCTGTTCGCCCGGCGACCATTCCCGATCATTGATCCGCCGCAGCAGGATCTCGCGGATGCCGGTCCAGGAATTCGTCTCGCTCAACGCCAAGAGGGTTGCCCTCAGACCCGGTCGCGCAGGGACTTCATCGTGGCCCGATAGCGCGCCCGGATCGAGGCCGCGTCCACATGGGTGCCGCCCCGCACCAGATGCCGCCCCGCCGACCAGACGTCGGCGACCATGCGGTCGTCGCCGGCAAAGATCCAGGCATCCAGGATCTCGTCTCCCTGGCGCCCTTCCAGGTCGATTGCCTCGCCATCGAGCGCCAGAAGATCCGCATGAAGGCCTTCACGGATTGCGCCGGACGCGCGCCCCGCGGCCTGCGCACCGCCGGCGGCCACGCCGTCGAAGAGCACGCGGCCCGTCGACCGGTCCTTCGTGGCAACGGAGGCGCGGCAGGTGTCGCGGAGGCGCTGGGAATATTCCAGCGTGCGCAGTTCCTCCGACAGGGATATGCGGATGTTGGAATCCGAGCCGACGCCAAACCGTCCACCGGCCTCCAGATAGCGAACGCCATCGAAGATGCCGTCGCCGAGACTGGATTCCGTGATCGGACAAAGACCGACCACCGCGCCGGTCGCGGCAAGGGCCGTCGTTTCCTCCGGCGTCATCTGCGTGCAGTGGATCAGGCACCAGGTGTCCGAGACATCGTGGTTGGCAAGCAGCCATTCGACCGGGCGCCTGCCCCGTGCGGCCACAACCTCTTCCACTTCCGGGATCTGTTCGGCAAGATGCATGTGGAGCGGATTTCCGCCAGCCAGCGTGACGGCATTGGCGAGACCTTGCTCATCGACCGCGCGAAGCGAATGCGGCGCGACGCCCAGAACGGCATCGTCCGGCAGCGACTTGAGCGAGCGCGCAGCAAGTTCGTGCAGTTTCGAAAACCGGTCGAAATCATTGCCGAAGCGGATCTGCCCCGGCGCGAGCGGCCGCCTGTCGCAACCGCCGAATTCATAGAACACCGGCAGGTGGGTCAGGCCGATGCCGGTTTGCAGGCTTGCCGCCATGATCCTGTCGGAGAGTTCCGCCAGACTGTCATAGGGCGCGCCGCCAGGCTGGTGATGAAGATAGTGGAACTCGCCGATGGCCGCGTAGCCGGACTCCAGCATTTCCATCTGCACGAAGGCGGCGATCGCCTCGATATCATCCGGGGTCAGGGCGTCAAGAAAGCGGAACATGATCTGGCGCCATGTCCAGAAGCTGTCACGCGGCTCCGACCCGCGGCGCTCGCTCATGCCGGCCATCGCCCGCTGGAAAGCGTGACTGTGCAGATTGACCGGCGCCGGCAGGAGGATGGCGGCTCGCTGCGTCGCGGCATCCGACTTTTCCGGTGCGTCGGCGACAACCGAGGAAATCCGGCCATCCGGGCCGAAGGCGACACTGACATTGTCGGCCCAGCCATCGGGAAGGAGTGCCTTTTCGGCGAATATCACTGATCCGGAAACTGCCGCCATGCCACTCTTTCCTCCGTTGACACCTTAATATGTGCATGCATATTATCTTATATCGCAATCTAATCAAGCCGGAGAGTGGCCGTGTCCAAGCGCCTTTTGAAAAATGCCCGCCTGGCAACCTTCCTGGACAATGGACAGCCCTATGGACTGATCGAGGATGGCGCACTGGTGATCGACGGCGACACGATCGCGTGGTGCGGCGCTGCGTCCATGCTGTCGGCGGACCACGCGACCCTTCCCGCGGAAGACCTGGAAGGCCGGCTCGTGACGCCCGGCCTGATCGACTGTCACACCCATGTGGTCTTTGGCGGCGACCGTGCCCGCGAATTCGAGATGCGCCTTGAGGGAGCGAGCTACGAGGAAGTCGCCCGGGCCGGCGGGGGCATCGTTTCCACGGTCAAGGCGACGCGGTCAGCCAGCGAGGACGAGCTGCTGGCAAGCGCGCTTCCCCGCGTCGATGCGTTGATCGCCGAAGGCGTCACCACGATTGAAATCAAGTCCGGCTATGGCCTTGATATCGACACCGAACTCCGCATGCTGCGCACCGCGCGCAAGATCGGCGAGATGCGCCCGGTTCTGGTGAAAACCAGTTTCCTGGGTGCCCACGCCATCCCGGCCGACTACAAGGACCGGTCAGGCGACTACATCTCGGAAGTCTGCCTGCCGGCACTCGAAGCCGCGCACGCCGAGGGCCTTGTCGATGCGGTCGACGGCTTCTGCGAAGGCATTGCCTTTTCGCCGGAAGAAATCGCCCGCGTCTTCGACAAGGCGAAGGAACTTGGCCTGCCGGTCAAGCTTCATGCCGAACAGCTTTCCAACCTGGGCGGCGCGGCCCTTGCCGCCTCCTACGGCGCGCTGTCCGCCGACCATATCGAATATCTGGACGAAGCCGGCGTGAAGGCGATGGCACAAAGCGGCACCATCGCAGTCCTGCTGCCTGGTGCATTCTACACCTTGCGCGAAACGCAGCATCCGCCGCTTGACCTTCTGAGGCAGCACAAGGTTCCGATCGCGCTCGCCACCGACTGCAATCCGGGTTCATCGCCGCTCGCTTCGCTTCTCCTGACCATGAACATGGGCTGCACGCTTTTCCGCATGACGCCGGAAGAGGCGCTTGCAGGCGTCACGCGCGAGGCGGCACGGGCGCTCGGCCTGTCCGATCGGGGCACATTGCAGCCCGGCACGCGCGCGGATCTTGCCATCTGGAACGTCACTCACCCGGCCGAACTTTCCTACCGGATCGGCTTCAACTCCCTCCACAAACGCATTTTCGGAGGCTCTGAATGAGCGCCCTCACCCTGACACCGGGCAACGTCTCCCTGGCGGACCTGGAAAGCATCTACCGGGCAGAGCGTCCCGTGCGCATCGACCGGGCGGCGCAGGCCGCCATCGACCTTGCCGCCGAACGGGTCGCCAAGGCCGCCCGCGGAGACGAGGCCGTCTATGGCGTCAACACCGGCTTCGGCAAGCTTGCCAGCGTCAAGATAGCGGCGGAAGACACGGAAACCCTCCAGCGCAACCTGATCCTCTCCCATTGCTGCGGCGTCGGCGAGGCGCTTGACCGCACGGCGACACGGCTGATGATGGTGCTGAAGCTGCTGTCCCTCGGGCGCGGTGCCTCCGGCGTTCGCTTTGTTGTCCTCAAGCTGATCGAGGATTGTCTGGAAAAGGGCGTCACGCCCGTCATCCCCTCGCAAGGCTCCGTCGGCGCCTCCGGCGATCTTGCGCCGCTCGCCCACATGACCGCCGTCCTGATCGGCGAAGGCGAAGCCGAGTTCGGCGGCGAGCGCATGTCCGGCCGCGACGCGCTGCAAAAGGCAGGACTGACGCCGGTGGTGCTCGGGCCGAAGGAAGGCCTCGGCCTCATCAACGGCACCCAGTTCTCGACCGCCTGCGCCCTGATCGCGCTGTTTGATGCCTGGCGCCTGGCCGAGGCAACCCTCGTCACCGCAAGCCTTTCGACCGACGCCATCATGGGCTCCACCGCTCCACTGTTGCCGGAAATCCACGATCTGCGCGGCCATCGCGGTCAGATCGAGGTCGCAAGGGTCATGCGGTCGGTCATGGAAAATTCCGAGATCCGGGAAAGCCACCGCGAAGGCGACACCCGCGTTCAGGACCCCTACTGCATTCGCTGCCAGCCGCAAGTCGCAGGGGCCTGTATCGACCTTCTGCGCATGGCCGCCACCACTCTGGAAATCGAGGCCAACGCCGCGACCGACAACCCGCTGGTCCTGATCGAGGCCGACCGCATCGTCTCCGGCGGCAACTTCCATGCCGAGCCGGTCGCCTTCGCCGCCGATCAGATCGCCCTTGCCATTGCCGAGCTTGGCGCGATTGCCCAGCGGCGCGTTGCGCTGATGGTCGATCCGACACTTTCCTTCGACCTGCCGCCCTTTCTGGCGAAGGACCCCGGTCTCAACTCCGGCATGATGATCGCCGAAGTCACGACGGCAGCATTGATGAGCGAGAACAAACACCTTGCAAATCCGTGCTCGACGGATTCCACCCCCACAAGCGCCAATCAGGAAGACCATGTCTCCATGGCAGCCCATGGGGCGCGGCGCCTTGCACGCATGAATGCCAACCTGTCGCACATTCTCGGGGTGGAGCTTCTGTGCGCGATCGAGGGCATCGAACACCGCGCCCCGCTGAAGACCAGCCCCGCTCTCCAGACCGTCATCAGCGAATTGCGCCGGGACGTGCCGAAGCTGGAAAAGGACCGCTATCTCGCACCGGACCTCGAAAAAGCCGCGGAGCTGGTCCGCACCCGCGCACTCGTTTCCGCTGTTTCCCAAACCCACATGATCGAACTCGGAGACGCCCATGCAGCCGGTTGATGTCATTTCCGGCGACAGCCCCGTCGTCCTCGGCGTGCCCCACGCCGGCACCTTCGTGCCGGAGGATATCCGCGCGAAGCTCAACGAGACCGGACTGAAACTGGGTGATACCGACTGGCACGTCGACCGGCTCTATTCCGGTCTCCTTGACAGTGCAACAATGGTGAAGGCCAACTTCCACCGCTACGTGATTGACGCCAACCGCGATCCGGAAGGCGTCTCGCTCTATCCGGGGCAGAACACCACCGGCCTGTGCCCGACGACCGACTTCGACGGCCGTCCGATTTATCGCGAAGGCACCGAGCCCGATGCGCAGGAAATCGAGGCCCGCCGCCTTGCCTGGCACGCGCCCTATCACACCGCCCTTGCCGCCGAGCTTGAGCGGGTGAAGGCAAAACACGGCGTTGCCATTCTCTACGATTGCCACTCGATCCGCTCGGTCATCCCTTATCTCTTCGAGGGCCCCCTGCCGGATTTCAACGTCGGCACCAACAGCGGCACCACCTGCGATCCCGACATCGAGGCCGCCGTCGCCAGTCGGACGAAAACCGCCGAGGGCTATTCCGCCATCCTCAACGGCCGTTTCAAGGGCGGCTGGACGACCCGTCATTACGGGCGCCCGGCGGAGGGCCTTCACGCCATACAGATGGAACTTGCGCAAAAGACGCATCTGGCAACCGAGGACCTGCCCTTCGCTTACGACAAGGCAAAGGCCGACCGGCTGCGGTTCCACCTCAAAGACATTCTGAGCGCGCTGGAAACCCTCGCGCCAACCCTTATCAACAACGCATCCAGGGGAGCGAACCATGGTTGATCGCCGCCACAACGCACGTGACGTATTCCCGCCCACCGGCACCGACCTCAACACCAAATCCTGGCTGACCGAGGCACCGCTTCGCATGCTGATGAACAACCTTCATCCGGATGTGGCAGAAAACCCGCACGAGCTGGTGGTCTACGGCGGCATCGGCCGCGCGGCCCGCACCTGGGAAGACTTCGACCGCATCGTCGCCAGCCTGAAAAGCCTTGAGGAAGACGAGACCCTGCTGGTGCAATCCGGCAAGCCGGTCGGCGTCTTCAGAACGCACAAGGACGCGCCCCGCGTTCTCATCGCCAATTCCAACCTCGTTCCGAACTGGGCGACCTGGGACCATTTCCACGAGCTGGATAAGAAGGGCCTGGCCATGTACGGCCAGATGACCGCCGGCTCCTGGATCTACATAGGCACGCAGGGCATCGTGCAGGGCACCTACGAGACCTTCATGGAAGCCGGCCGCCAGCACTATGAGGGCAACCTCAAGGGCCGCTGGATCCTGACCGGGGGTCTCGGCGGCATGGGCGGCGCCCAGCCACTGGCCGCCGTCATGGCCGGCGCCTGCTGCCTCGCGGTGGAATGCGACGAGACCCGAATCGATTTCCGCCTGCGCACCCGTTATGTCGACGAGAAGGCGACCACCCTCGACGAGGCTCTTGCCCTCATCGAGAAATGGACCGCCGCCGGCGAAGCCAAATCCGTCGGCCTCCTCGGCAACGCCGCCGACGTCTTTTCCGAACTGGTCAAGCGCGGCGTCAAGCCGGACATCGTTACCGACCAGACCTCCGCCCATGACCCGCTCAACGGCTACCTGCCCCAGGGCTGGTCGGTCGCCGAGTGGCGCGAGAAGGCCGAAAGCGCCCCGAAGGCCGTTGAAAAAGCCGCCCGTGCCTCGATGAAGGTGCATGTGGCGGCCATGGTCGACTTCTGGAACCAGGGTGTCCCGACCCTCGACTATGGCAACAACATCCGCCAGGTCGCGCTCGAGGAAGGCCTGGAAAACGCCTTCGCCTTCCCGGGCTTCGTCCCGGCCTACATCCGCCCCCTGTTCTGCCGCGGCATTGGCCCGTTCCGCTGGTGTGCGCTGTCAGGCGATCCGGAGGATATCTACAAGACCGACGCCAAGGTGAAGGAACTGATCCCGGACGATCCGCACCTTCACAACTGGCTGGACATGGCGAAGGAACGCATCTCCTTCCAGGGCCTGCCGGCGCGCATCTGCTGGGTCGGCCTCGGCCAGCGCCACCGTTTGGGCCTCGCCTTCAACGAAATGGTCCGCAACGGCGAACTGAAGGCGCCGATCGTCATCGGCCGCGACCATCTGGACTCGGGCTCCGTCGCCTCGCCGAACCGCGAGACGGAATCGATGAAAGACGGATCTGACGCCGTCTCCGACTGGCCGCTCCTGAACGCCCTGCTCAACACCGCGTCGGGCGCGACCTGGGTCTCGCTCCACCACGGCGGCGGCGTCGGCATGGGCTTTTCCCAGCACTCCGGCATGGTCATCTGCTGCGACGGCTCGGAAGATGCCGACCGCCGGCTGGAGCGCGTTCTGTGGAACGACCCGGCCACCGGCGTCATGCGCCACGCGGACGCGGGCTACGACATCGCCATTGACTGTGCGAAGGAACAGGGCCTGAACCTGCCCGGCATTCTGGGCTAGGCGCCAGAGCGCATCCTGAAAGCTGCAAAGCCCTGTGCCCCGGTCGCCCATCATCGATCGGGGCAAAACGCGTGCGCCAGGCCAGGTCAGGTCATGGCCCTGACGTCTCCATACCCAAAAATCTGTTGAGATGCTCCAGCCCGAACCGGCCGCGCCAGGATGACGCAGCGGTTTGTAGGGCAAGCACGCCTCGCATAATTTGGCTTTTTGTGCATTTTACGTTATTTCTTCCCGAAACTAGGGAGAAAAAGCAGGAATGGACAGCTTCTGGAGCACGCTCGCCGGTGCGATCGGGCTCGTGTTCTCGTTCGATCCGGATCTGATGGAGATCATCGGCCTGTCGTTGCGGGTGACCCTGACGGCCGTTGTGCTGGCCTGTCTCATCGGCCTCCCGCTCGGCGCGGCGGTGGGCACGTTCCGGTTTCCCGGCCGTACCCTGATTGCCGTCATTCTGAACGCACTGATGGGTCTTCCGCCGGTCGTCGTCGGCCTGCTCGTCTATCTGATGCTATCCGCATCCGGCCCGCTCGGCCCGCTGCGCCTGCTCTACACCCCCACCGCCATGATCATCGCGCAGATGGTGCTCGTGACCCCGATCGTCGCCGCCCTGACACGCCAGGTGATCGAGGATCTCGATCGCGAGTACTCCGAGCAGTTCGCGTCAATGGGCGTCGGTCCGGTCAATCGTTTGTTCGCCATGCTCTGGGATGCCCGCTACAGCCTGCTGACCGTTGCGCTCGCAGGCTTCGGCCGGGCAGTTGCCGAGGTCGGCGCGGTCATCATTGTTGGTGGCAACATCAATCACGTCACCCGCGTCATGACCACCACGATCGCGCTGGAGACCTCCAAGGGAAATCTTCAGCTTGCACTGGCGCTTGGCGTGATCCTTCTCGCGATTGCTCTTGCGGTCAACGCAGCCGTCATGGCGCTGCGCGCCTCCGCCGTGAGGGCCGCCTATGCGTGATGCCATCTACGACACGGGAAGTTGCCCCTCGACCTCTCCTCACCTTCAGCCGCGTGAAGCGCTGCTCGAGGTGCGCGACCTCAACTTTTCGGCCGGCGGGACCGACCTCCTGACAGGGGTCGACCTGATTGTCCGGCGCGGCGCACGCACCCTCATCATGGGCCCCAACGGATCCGGCAAGAGCCTGCTGATGCGCCTGATGCACGGCCTGCTGCGACCGGACAGTGGAGCGCTGTTGTGGAAAGGCCAGCCGCTTTCCCCGGCGGCCAGACATGCCCAGGCAATGGTCTTTCAGCGTCCGGTGCTGTTGCGACGGTCCGTTCTTGCCAATTTGAAATTCGCGTTGTCCGTCCGCGGCCTTCGTGGCAGCGAGCGCGCCGAGAAAACCCGCGCGGCGCTGGCGGACGCCGGCCTCGAACATCTTGCGAGCCGTCCGGCCAGGGTGCTTTCCGGCGGCGAACAGCAGCGCCTGTCGCTTGTGAGGGCGCTCGCCTGCGACCCGGAACTGCTGTTTCTGGACGAGCCGACCTCCAATCTCGATCCGGCCTCCACCGCAGCGATTGAAAACCTCGTTCTTCAGGCCAATGCGCGCGGCGTGACCATCGTCCTCATCACCCATGATGCCGGCCAGGCGAAGCGCCTCGGGCAGGATGTCGTTTTTCTGCAGGACGGACAGGTCGCTGAAATCGGATCCGTCGATCGGGTCCTGAATGCCCCTGAAAGTGAGCCGGTCCGCGCCTGGCGTGACGGCCGCATCTATCTGGGGTCCAACACACCAAACATGAATAACCAAACAGGGAGATCACTTTGATCAGAAGAGCATTTCTGGCCCTCGCCGCGACCGTAATCGCAGGCGTGATGGCCGGTCACCCGGCCCTCGCCGAGGACAAGTTCATCATCGTCCAGTCCACGACGTCCACGCAGAACTCGGGCCTGTTCGACTACATGCTGCCGATCTTCAAGAAAAAGACCGGTATCGACGTGCGCGTCGTTGCGGTCGGCACCGGTCAGGCAATCAAGAACGCCGCCAATGGCGACGGCGATGTGCTGTTCGTGCATGCAAAGCCTGCTGAAGAAAAATTCGTCGCCGACGGTCAGGGCGTTTCACGCGCTGACGTCATGTACAATGACTTTGTCATCGTCGGACCGAGTTCCGATCCTGCCGGCGTCGCCGGGTCCAGTGATATCGTTGCGGCCCTGAAGAAGATCGCCGACAGCAAGTCGGCCTTTGCATCGCGCGGCGACGACAGTGGCACGCACAAGGCGGAGCGTCGCCTCTGGAAGGCCGCCGGCATCGACCCATCCGAAGCATCCGGCGACTGGTACCGCGAAACCGGCTCCGGCATGGGCGCGACGCTGAACACCGGCACCGGCATGGACGCCTACATCATGACCGACCGCGCCACCTGGATCGCCTTCGGCAACAAGGGTGATTACGAGATCGCCGTCGAAGGCGACGAGAAGATGTTCAACCAGTACGGCGTCATTCTGGTCAATCCGGAAGTGCATTCCAACGTCAAGGCGGATTTGGGTCAGCAGTTCATCGACTGGCTGCTCTCGGACGAAGGCCAGGAAACCATCGCCGCCTACAAGGTCGATGGGCAGCAGCTGTTCTTCCCGAATGCCAAGAAAGGCAGCTGAGCTTTTTTGAACAATGAAGGTTGAGCGGGCCAGGACCTTTCTCCCGCACCCGCTCTTCTGCTCCCTCTCCTCATCCCACTAGCAGGAGGGGGAGTTTTTCTTTTGCGGAAGGCCACTGCCCTTCTCACTCTCAGGCGGACCACCGCCGAGACCGTTTCCGGCAACAAGAAGACATCGGCAAGGTTTTCCCGAGCTGCGATATCCCGGCGAAAGATCAGCCGCCGGCTGAAAAACACCTCACCCGCCCATCACCTCTCCGGCAGATAGTCCGGCCGGGGAACTCGGCTTCACCGATCTTGCGGTTCGAACAAGAGGCGCGGCATTTCACCGGCGACCAGCATTCAGTGGTCGAGCCGGACGGACGAACTGCTATACTCGTCGGCGCTCGAGAAACCCATATGGGTCAGGGCCTGGTTGGCGCCTACGGCGATAACCACGATTGCGGCAAAGGCGATCAGCATCGCTTTCATTGCGTGTCTCCGTCGGTGGTAGCGGCATTGGTCGCCGTCTTGAGATAATCGACCAGGTCATCCCGGTCCTGTGGTTTGACGATCCGCTGCATCGGCATCTTGGACCCCGGAATGAAATGATCCGGGCCGTCCAGAAACAACTGGTTGATCGTGTCTTCGTTCCAGACAATATCGGACGCGGCCAGCGTGTCCGAATAGGGATAGTCCTTCAGTGCGCCCGCCGGGCGCCCGAAAATATTGTGCAGCGTCGGTCCGGCCTTACGTCCCCCATCCGGGGTGAGCGCGTGACAGATGGAGCACTTGCGGGCGAACTGACGCTCGCCGTTCGACATCTCCTCGGGCTTCTGAAGAAACGTCGGCGTCTGCGTTGCCATCGGATCAAAGCTTGCCAGTTCGGCAACCGGCCAGGAATAGACGATGTTCTCGATCCCCCCGGCATGCAGAACGTCTCCATCCTTCGAAAAGGCCAGCGCCCAGATTGGCCCCTTGAGTGCCGCCTGGAAATCCGTTTCGATCGCCCAGCTTTCGGTGTCGAACACCGTGATGTAGCCATGGCCGTCGCCGGTCGCGAGCCGGCTGCCATCCGCGCTGAGCGTGATGGCGAGAATGGGCCGGCGTTCGAACGAGAAATCCTGCAGGCGTTCGCCACTGGCAAGATCAATGACCCGCGTGATGCCGTCCTGCGTTCCGTAGACAAGCCATTGTTCAGTGGCGCCCTCTCCTCCGCCCGGCGTCATGACATTGATGCCGAAACCGTTTCGGTCAAGAACACGGAGCTCCGACCGGGTTTCGAGATCCCATTCCTTGATGGAGCCGTCAACGGAGGCCGAATAAAGACGCTTGCCATCGCGGGAGAAAGCAACCGCGTTGACGCCTGCCGTGTGCCCAGTGAGGTAGACAGGCTCACCACCTCCAACCGGCCAGAGCCCTATGCGGGCATCCCAGCTTGCGCTCGCAACGGTGCTTCGGTCCGGCGAAACGGCCAGCCCCGCAACCTTGGCGGTGTGGCCCTCCAGCTTCCTGTGGGTGTCGTCCGCAAGGTCCCAGAGGACCAGGTCGTTGTCGTCGCCCCCGGAAACGAGATGATCCCGGTCGATGAAGGCAACCGCCTTGACCGCCGCTTCATGCCCTTCCAGCCATAGCGGGGCGCGGCCGGTCCATAAACCTACAGAATTGTCGAAGCTTGCGGTCGCAACAGCATCCGTCTCCCGCGAGACGTCAATGCCCATCACCGGCCCGCCATGCCCCTTCAACGTATTGAAGTCGGCCGCGGAGGCTGACGATGTCAATCCGGCGCTGGCCAGCACAAGCGTGGCTGCCGCCAAAGGCTGTCGTAGGGCAAGCCATGTCTTGCCGGCTCGCATGAGGCCAGCCGGCGAGACGGTGATGCGGGTTCCCCTGACGGCGGTCCGGATCATGCGCGCCCGGGCCTATTCCGCCGGGACCGCGTGTTCTGTGTGCTTGCGCCGTTCTTCTTCGCGCACTTCCTCGACCCACAATCCGTGGTGCTCTTTCGCCCACTGCAGCTCGACTTCGCCGGATCCCATGGCATCGAAGGCGCCTTCCATGCCGATTGAGCCGATATAGATATGCGCCAGGATCAGCGCCATCATGACGAAGGCGACGATGGCGTGCCAAAGCTGGGCAAGCTGCATCTCCTCCTGAGGCGCGAGCTGGGTCGGCAACGTTCCGTAGCCGAAGAGCTGCGGCAGGCCGGTGGCGTTCAGCTTCTCGAAGGTTGCCGCGAAGAGCGGCATGTCGAACGGGAACAGGAGCGACAGCCCCGACACGGAGACGGAAACCCCAAGCACGATCACGCCCCAGAAGACGAGCTTCTGACCGAAGTTGAATTTCTTGGCAGGCGGGTGAACGCCCTTCTTGAACAGGCCGCCGCCGACGGCAATCCATTTCAGGTCGAGCTTGTTCGGGATGTTGTGCGCCACCCACATGACGAACACCATGATCAGCCCGAGCATGAACGCCCAGGAGACGTTGTTGTGGATCCACTTGGAAAAATGCGCCAAGGGCGCGAAGGCGTCATGGCCGACCAGCGGAATGATTGCCATCCGTCCGAACAACGTCAGCAGGCCGGTCAGGGCCAGCAGGACGAACGATCCGCCGAGCAGCCAGTGCCCGAAGCGTTCGATTGCCTTGAAGCGGGTGATGGTGAGGCCGGTCTTCTCGCCGTCGATCCTGATCCGGCCACGAATGAGGAAGAAGAGAGCCAGCAGAACGATGGTGCCGCCAAGCAGAAGGGCGCCGTAGGTCGCCAGCGGTCCTTCGCGGAAGGCAAGCCAGCTCATGCCGCCATCCTGGATCAGGACCCTCGCCTGAGGGCCGCCTGCCGATACCTTGACGTCGGCGGTGCCGTAGCGCAGCGCGCGCCAGAGTTCGGGGTCGGAAACACCGCCGAGCGTGCCGAGCTGTGACGACATTGCAGCGGCGCTGTTGGGGTCGCCCGTCTTGTCGCTCCGGAAGCTGTCGTCGACCGGTTCGCCGCGCTGGCGCTTTAGAATATCTTCAAGGGTCTGGGCTCCGCCTGTCGCGGACCTGTCCGGCGCCGTATCCTGGGCAAAGCCCGGTGCGAGGCCCTGGGTCAGGAAGGCGAGCAGAAAGACAATGGCCAATGCCGTCCGTTTCATGACCGGATCCTTTTCCTTCGTTTACGTCACCGGAAGCAGAGCGGGCGGCAATCGTGCCGCCCGGCCATGCAGAGTGTCTGTCGATGGGACTTGTGCGCAGCTGTTACGCCGGCACCTTTGCGCCGAACTCAGCCATCACGCCTTAAATTCCTTGGCATCCTGAAAGCGAACTTCGGTTACGGGATGCTGCGATGTCCGGCATCGATCGGGGACGGGCATTCGATCGAAACCGACCGAATGCCCTTTCCGATTTAGCCGCCCTTCTGGCCGTAGGCAGTGCCCCAACCCCAGGCGCCGGAGCCGAAGCCACGGGCGACCACGCGTTCGCGATAGATCGCGGACACGACGTCACCATCACCAGCGAGCAGGGCCTTGGTGGAACACATCTCGGCGCAAAGCGGCAACTTGCCTTCCGCAATACGGTTGCGACCGTACTTGGCGAACTCAGCAGCCGAGTTGTTTTCTTCCGGACCGCCGGCGCAGAAGGTGCACTTGTCCATCTTGCCGCGCGAACCGAAGTTGCCCGCCTGCGGGTACTGCGGAGCGCCGAACGGACAGGCGTAGAAGCAGTAGCCACAGCCAATGCACAGGTCCTTGGAATGCAGGACCACGCCTTCTTCGGTCTGGTAGAAGCAATCGACCGGGCACACCGCCATGCAGGGTGCGTCCGAGCAGTGCATGCAGGCGACGGAGATCGACCGTTCGCCGGGCTTGCCATCATTGATGGTCACGACACGGCGGCGGTTGATGCCCCACGGCACCTCATGCTCGTTTTTACAGGCCGTGACGCAGGCGTTGCACTCGATGCAGCGCTCGGCGTCACAAAGGAACTTTGATCTAGCCATTTGTTTTCTCCTTACGCTGCCGAGATCTTGCAGAGAGTCGCTTTCGTCTCCTGCATCTGGGTCACCGAGTCATACCCGTAGGTCTGCGCGGTGTTCGTGCTCTCACCCAGAACGTAAGGATCGGCCCCCTTGGGATACTTGGACCTCTGGTCCACGCCCTCATAGTGGCCGCCGAAGTGGAACGGCATGAAGGCGACACCTTCGCCCACACGTTCCGTCACCATGGCCATGACCCGGATCTTGCCGCCTTCCGGCCCTTCGACCCAGACCTGTGCACCGTCACGCACCCCGAGATTGTTGGCATCCCGCGGATTGATCTCGATGAACATGTTCTGCTGAAGCTCGGCCAGCCAGGGGTTCGACCGTGTCTCGTCCCCGCCACCTTCGTATTCGACCAGACGGCCGGACGTGAGGATGATCGGGAAGTCCTTGGAGAAGTCGTTCTTCTGGATCGACGCATAGAGCGTCGGAACGCGCCAGAAGCTCTTGTCCGCATAGGTCGGATAATCGGCAACCAGATCGCGACGGCTCGTGTAGAGCGGCTCGCGGTGCAGCGGCACCGGATCCGGGAAGGTCCACACGACGGCACGGGCCTTCGCGTTCCCGAAGGGCGCACAGCCATGCTTGATCGCAACCCGCTGGATACCGCCCGAAAGGTCGGTCTTCCAGTTGAGCTTGGAGGTCTTCTCCTTGAAGTCGGACGGCACCGAAGTCATCGACTGTTCGCCGACTTCCTCATTCTTGCCCGACGTCTCGTCGCCCTCGCCGGCATCGGCTTTCGCCTGCTCCTGCTCTTCCTGAATTTCCATGCCGACGATGGCGCCCATGACGCGTCGCTCCTCGGGGGTGAGATCACCGTCCCAGCCGAGGTCCACGAGCATCTGCATGGTGAATTCGGGATAGCCGTCCTGGATTTCCGCTCCCGGGTTGGAAACGCCTTCCGCCAGAAGGTTGTCACCGTCATGCTCCACCCCGAAACGGGCGCGGAAACACAGGCCGCCTTCGGCGACCGGCATCGATATGTCGTAAAGGTTCGCCGTTCCCGGATGCTTCATTTCCGGCGTACCCCAGCACGGCCAAGGCATTCCGTAGAACTCGCCGTCGTTCGGGCCGCCGACCGCGCGCAGCGTGGTCCGGTCGAACGTATGCTGGTTCTCCATGTGCGACTTGAGGCGCTCCGGAGACTGGCCGGTGTAACCGATCGTCCACATGCCGCGGTTGAATTCGCGGGTCAGGTCCTCGATGTTCGGTTCTTCGCCATCCATGCCGATGTTGCGGAACATCCGATCGTCAAAGCCGAACTTCTTGGCAAACTTTGCCATGATGACGTGATCGGGCTTGGATTCGAACAGCGGCTCGACCACCTGTTCACGCCACTGGATGGACCGGTTGGAGGCTGTGACAGAGCCACGGCTCTCGAACTGGGTCGTCGCCGGCAGCAGGTAGCAGCCGTCGGTCCGGTCGTGAAGGATGGCGGAAACGGTCGGGAACGGATCGACAACGACAAGAATGTCGAGCTTTTCCATCGCCTTCTTCATTTCCGGCAGGCGGGTCTGAGAGTTCGGCGCATGACCCCAGAGCACCATTGCCCGCGTATTGTCGGGCTGCTCCAGGTTTTCCTTGGCTTCCAGGACACCGTCAATCCAGCGGCTGACCGGAATGCCCTTGAGGTTCATCATGTCCTTGTCTTTGCCGTCCGCACCCTTGATGGTCGCGAAGCGGCCTTTCAGCCATTCCAGATCTTCTTCCCACACGCGGGCCCAATGCGCCCACGAGCCGGCGGTCAGACCGTAATAGCCCGGCAATGTGTCGGCGAGAACGCCAAGATCCGTCGCGCCCTGAACGTTGTCATGGCCGCGGAAGATGTTGGTGCCGCCACCGGAAACGCCCATGTTGCCGAGGGCAAGCTGCAGGATGCAGTAGGCACGGGTGTTGTTGTTGCCGTTGGTGTGCTGGGTCCCGCCCATGCACCAGATCACGGTGCCCGGACGATTGTTGGCCAGTGTCCGCGCGACGCGCTTGACCTGGCTTTCCGGAACGCCGGTAACGCGTTCGACTTCCTGCGGAGTCCACTTGGACACTTCGTCGCGGATCTGGTCCATGCCCCACACGCGGGTGCGGATGAACTCGCGGTCTTCCCAGCCGTTTTCAAAGATGTGCCAGAGCAGACCCCAGACCAGCGCCACGTCCGAACCCGGACGGAAGCGGACATATTCGTCCGCGTGGGCGGCGGTGCGGGTGAAGCGCGGATCGCAGACGATCAGCGGTGCGTTGTTCTGTTCCTTGGCGCGCAGCACATGCAGCAGGGAAACCGGATGGGCTTCCGCGGGATTGCCGCCGATGATGAAGATCGCCTTGGAATTGTGGATGTCGTTGTAGCTGTTGGTCATGGCGCCGTAGCCCCATGTGTTGGCTACGCCGGCAACCGTCGTGGAGTGGCAGATACGGGCCTGGTGGTCGACGTTGTTCGTACCCCAGTAGGCCGCGAATTTGCGGAAGAGATAGGCCTGCTCGTTGCTATGCTTGGCCGAGCCGAGCCAATAGACGCTGTCCGGTCCGCTCTCGTCGCGGATCTGCAGCATCTTGTCGCCGATTTCGTTGATCGCCTGGTCCCAGCTGATCTTCTTCCACTCGCCGCCTTCCTTTTTCATCGGATACTTCAGGCGGCGTTCACCATGGGCGTGTTCGCGGACAGAAGCGCCCTTGGCGCAATGGGAGCCGAGGTTGAACGGGCTGTCCCAACCCGGTTCCTGGCCGACCCAGACCCCGTTGGAGACTTCCGCGATCACGGTGCAGCCCACGGAACAGTGGGTGCAGACCGTCTTCACGGTTTTGACAGCGCTGTCAGAAGATTGCGCCCTGGCCTTGGTGACCGATCCGCCCGTCGCGGTGATGGCGGCCAGTCCGCCTGCGGCCAGACCGGATCCCTTGAGGAACGTACGGCGGTCGACCGACGTGTGTGCAGCGTCTTTCAGGATACTTGCACCTTGGGGGCGTTTCGCAACCCCATTGGTCTTTTTCCTAAGCATCTTTCCCTACCTTGCTTGCATCGGAAATCCGATACGGCTGGGTTATGTATCGTGCCGGCCTTCGGGCGTTTCGCAACCATCGGCCATTGGCGTTATCTCAGTGTCCGGTCAGAACCGGGCGCTGTCGTAGTAGGCGCGCGTATGCACCGTGTCCTGCATCTTGTCGGATGCGAGATCGGGCTCGGCCGCTTCGGCAACCGTTCCCGCCGTGACCGTCGTGACGGCAACAGGCGCGGAAATGGCCGCAAGCTTCAGAAAATCACGACGTCCGGTTCCGTCCTTGGAAGCCGCCGTGTCGGGGCGTTTCATCGTTTTTGTCTCCTCTCCCTCGAATGGGCGGCACGCCGCCCCGGCTGCGATAGGGGTGTCAATTCGGCAGCATGTCGAAACCTTGCGTTTCAATCTCCATGAACTGCCTGCCCAACGATCCGACAGCGCCGTAGAACACAGAGGTTCCCGACGTTTCCAGATCGGTGAAAAAGTGAATGGCCCATGGTTCGACATGAGCCTTGAAAAAGGTCTTCTGCCCGGCTGCGGACGTCACCTTGCCGAAACGGCCCAGGATCATCCCGGCCATCATCTCCATCAGCGATGCGATGTTGTCTTCCGGCTCGTGCCTGTCCTCGGCGCGCTCGATACCGCGCTCGGCCATGTCCTCGCGCAGCTTGGCCAGCGGTTTCTCGTTCAGGAAACCGGTCAGATAGTAGCTTGCGAAGGGAAGCAGCTCGCCGCGTCCCAGACCGATGAACAGCGCGTTGAACTCGCGCTCGGCCGTTTCGGGCGTCGTTACGGCGGCGACGCGGGAAAGCGTGGACAGCGCCGAGCCGAGCGGTGTTTCGTCACCGCGCAGTTCAGCGATCTGGGCAAGCAATTGTCCATCGGCGGGTTTCGCCAGAACAAGGCCCAGGAAATCGTAAAGCTCTGAACGAGCCTGGTCTTCCGGATCGATAATGTACTCTCTTGCCACTGCGGACATGCAGATCTGTCCCTCCGATCCTTTCATGGCTCGCCACGCCGAACCTGAGGCACCCCTCGGCCGAAACCGATATTATTCATAGTCGAATCGCAATCGGCGCCGCCCTAGGGGGCGAAGGTCCGCAATCTCAACCGGGGTCGTTTCCTCAGAGTCTATTGCTCCATTATCGGCAGAATGCACCGACTTTTCCACCGGCGTCAATGGATTAGATGGGCTTCCGTTTTCGTCATAAGTATTTTGCATCGCAGCAGAATCGTGCTCCGACCCGGACTCCGTAACGTCACCTGCAACCGCTGGCCCGGCTGTCTCCTCAGCTCTCAGCTCTTCGCTTGCAGGCGACTTTTCCGGCGCGTCGTCCCGGAATTGATCCAGAAATCCGCGCCCCACCTGGTACGCCGTCCGAACGCCACCTTCCGGCACGGCGATATCCGTGAAGTCTTCGTCATAGTCATTGAGCCCGTCCAGATTCGCCAGAACCGGATTGCTGATCCACAGCCTGCGCAGCGCCCTGCGGCGCAGGCGCTCGGGCACCGTCTTGACCAGAAAACGCTTGAAATCGTCTTCCATGGTCATCGTATCGGGATCGGGAAGCCCCAGTTCTTCCAGAATCTCGGCGTCGCTCTTCTGTTCCAGTTCGGCGACCTTCGCCGCCTCCCGGATCTCCTCCTGCTGCGCGCTCTCGGCTTCCTCGGCCTTGCGCACCGCAGCCTTGCGCCGCGACCAGAAGCCCTTGACGCCGCTGTCGTCCGCACTCACTGGATCGTATCCTTCTTCCTGCCGCCCGGGGACCGGTAGACATCGCTGAGCTGCCGGATGCGCGGATCGCCGATGCCGTCCTCCTCAAGGTCGATACGCGTCATGTCGCGCTGGCGCTTGTAGAAGACCTCCTCCTGATGGTGAAGATTGACGAAATCCTGGATCCAGGCGACCAGCCCGGCCGGCATCGGCACCTTCTCGACAATGACCTCGCTGGAATCGGCGTAGTCCAGCCCCTCATGGGCGGACGCGGTGATCAGCAGCATCTCCAGCGGAATGTCGTCTTCGCGCTCCGGCGCCGGGCGCATGATGACATAGGCGGACGGCACCTTGTCGGAAATCGCGATCATGTAAGCTTCGGTCTCGGTCCGGTGAAGCTCCAGCGTGAGAGTTGCGGCATGATATTCAACCGCATCGCCCTCGGTGCGCAGCACCGCCCAATCGGCCGGCCCCGCGCCGGGCAGAAGGGCTGTCGCCCGCCAGCTCCACTTCTGCCAGCGCGTAACGCCGGGCAGTCTGCGCACGACGATTCCCACCGGCATGGAACGGGTACGTTCGGTATTCAAAGGGGCATTCCTCTCGCACAGTCTCGTCGTCCGGGCTTTTGCCCGAGGGTCGTTTACTTTCCGTTTCCCGAAAGCTGAAGCAGTAAACTTTAATTTCAAGTGCGGGCAATGTCGAAATTGACGCATCATTTCCCACGCTCATGTGATCAGACGCGGATTGCCAGGCAGGCGTTAAATGGAATAAGGCTGTCGGTTCTCTGAGGAGAGGACGCGCAAGAATGACACATGCAAGGCTGCTGCTTTGCGATTGCCTGGGCAGCCAGACAATCGACGCGGCTGAGATAGAGCACTCCACCGGTGTGCCCTGTTCAAAAATCCACACCGAACTCTGTCGCAAGGAAGCTGCCGTCGTCGCCGAGGCGCTGCAGGCGGGTGATACCGTAGTCGCCTGCCGCCAGGAAAGCGCCACCTTCGAGGATCTTGCCGCTGAAATCGGCGTCGATACGCCGGCATTTCTGGATATTCGCGACCGCGCCGGCTGGACAGACGACACCGACTCCGTAACGCCAAAGATGGCTGCCCTGATCGCCGAGGCCATGCTGCCGGAGCCGGGGGCGAAGGTTCTCGACGTCACGTCGGAAGGCACCTGCCTGATATTGGGCGAAACCGAAGCTGCCCTTTCTGCCGCAGAACAGCTTTGCGACCTTCTCAGCGTGACGGTTCTGCTCGACCCGGATGCGGACGCTCCGCTGACCGACGACCGCCGTTTCGATCTGGTGCGCGGCCGCATCAAGTCCGCGACCGGGGCACTCGGCCAGTTCGCAATCACTTTCGACACCTTGCAGGAGCGCATTCCGGGCGGTCGCGGCGCGCCGGCTTTCACCGAGCCACGCGCTGGCGGCCGGACACAATGCGACGTGCTGCTGGACCTGAGCCGCGGCGCCCGTCCGCTGTTTCCGGCCCATGAAAAACGCGAAGGCTATCTGCGCGCCGACCCCGGCAGCCCCGCCGCAATCACGCGCGCACTGCTGGAAGCGTCGCAGCTCATCGGAACGTTCGAAAAACCTATCTACGTCAAGCTGGACACCCAGCTGTGTGCGCATTCACGCGCCCGCAAGACCGGTTGCACGCGCTGTCTCGATCTGTGCCCGACCGGCGCCATCACGCCAGCGGGCGAACATGTGGCTGTCGACACGATGATCTGTGCCGGCTGCGGAAGCTGCTCGGCCGCCTGCCCGTCCGGCGCCATCACCTATGATGCTCCACCTGTCAGCCACCAGTTCAAACGCCTGCAGACCCTGGCATCGACCTGGCGCAAGCTGAGCGAGGATGCACCGCATCTTCTGGTGCATGATGCAACCCACGGCGCGGAGCTGATCCGCATGAGCGCGCGCTACGGCCGGGGGCTGCCCGCAGATGTCATTCCGCTGGAGGCGAGCGCACTGGGCGCTTTCGGCCATGCCGAAGCCCTTGCCGCTCTTGCCTGCGGCTTCGCCTCCGTGACGCTTCTGCTGTCGCCGAAAACGGAACGGGACGGACTGCCGCTGCAGCAGGAAATCGCCAACGCGATCGCCGGCGATGACAGGATCTCGCTGATCGAGCCCGTCGATCCCGACCAGCTCGAGACCGCCCTGTACGGCGAGCGAATGGACTCGGCCTGCGCACAGCCGATCCTGCCCGTGGGTTCCCGACGCCAGATCACGCGCCTCAGCGCCCGGGCCCTGCGGCCAGGGGTCGAGACGATCACGCTTCCGGCGGGCGCTCCTTACGGCGCGGTCGCTCTCGACACGGAAAGCTGCACCCTTTGCCTGTCCTGCGTTTCCCTGTGCCCATCCGGCGCGTTGAAGGAAAACCCGGATCGTCCGGAGCTGCGCTTTCAGGAAGATGCCTGCCTGCAATGCGGGATCTGCGTCAACATCTGCCCGGAGAGTGCACTTTCCCTCGATCCGCGGCTGAACCTTGCCGACAGCGCGCTGCAGCCGATCATCCTCAAGGAAGAGGAACCGTTCAATTGCGTGGAATGCGGCAAGCCCTTCGGCGTGCGCTCGACCATCGAGCGCCTGACCGAAAAGCTCGCCGGCAAGCATTCCATGTTCCAGAACGACAAGGCCGCACGGCTGATCCAGATGTGCGACGACTGCCGCGTCAATGCCGTCTACCATTCCGAGAACAATCCGTTCGCGGGAGGCGAGCGGCCGCGCGTGCGCACCACGGACGACTACATCAGCAAACGGCGGGACCATTGACCCGGAAGGCCGTCTGTCACTGGTATTGGATGGGGGCTCCGAGATCGGCCGGTTCCATCCGAGAAACGAAGGCCAGGATCGCCTCCAGTTCGTCGATGGTGATGGTCACCGGCACCATCGGTGACGGGCGCGTTTCGTCGAACGGCTCGGTGACGCCGTCGATGACGGTGAAGGACGGGTGCGGATTGAGCACGAAAAACGCCTCGAACCGCGTCTGCCAGTCCGTGAAACCGCGCATCACGGCGAAAGAAGGTGTCGAGCCGACCGTCGTCAGACGGGTGGCTTCGTTGACCATGTGGCACCGCCCGCAATGGATCTCCGCCAGCTTTTCGCCCGCAACCTCATTGCCCGGCAGGATCACGCTTTCGTCGGCCTTCGGCTTTTCCAGTGCCGCCGAAAAGAGCGCCCTGCCGTTCACCTCGAAGGCATCGACCGTGTTGCGGCCGACGTCACCGGTCAGCCAGTCCGCGAAAGTGTCGGCATATGCGTTGTCCGTGTCGGTCAGCGACAGGGACCAGGTCTGCTCCGGCCCTTCGAACACCGGCGTGCCCTCAGCGTTGGCGGAGAGCCTGGCATCGGAAGGAGCCCCTTCCTTTACGATTTCGATGCGGATACCGTGCTTGAGCGTAAAGCGCGGCAGCAGGAACCTGAGGAGGCCGCTCTCCACGAGCATATCCGGCGCTTCCAGCCGGAAGGACTTGGTCGCGGCCCGGGCAGCGGACGGCGGAATGATGCCGGCAATAAGAACAGCGAGACAGATGACGGCGACCCGGCAACCCACGCGCTCCTCCTTCACGTTGCCCGTTCGATGCTCAAGGTTAGGTGCAGCCGCGCTGCAGCGTCAATCCACCCACACTTGCAAGACGAGGATAAGATGAGCGACGATTTCAACATGTCCATGCGCAAATTCCTGAAACAGGTCGGGGTCACCTCGCAGCAGGCGATCGAGGCTGCCGTGCGCGATGCAGGACCCGCAACCGGAAAGACCTACAAGGTCAAGGCCGTCGTCACCATCGAGGAACTGGGCCTCGAGCATGTCGTGACGGGCGAGATCGAGGGGTAGGCCCAACGTGGCTCTGACACGAGAAACTGTCCTGAAGACGCTGAAGGCGATCAAGGATCCGGCAACCGGAGAAGATCTGGTCGCCTCCGGCATGATGCGTGCCCTCAAGGTGGCTGGCGGCTCTGTCCGCTTTGTCCTTGAAATCGATGCCGGCCGCATCGCCGACATGGAAGCGCTGAAATCCCGGGCCGAGGCGGACCTGGCTGCGCTCGACGGCTGCGAAAGCGTTCAGGTCGTCATGACGGCACACGCCGACAACGCCGAACCTCAAGCCGCTGCGCCCGTCCAACCCGCATCGGCCGAGCCGCAGCCGATCCGTGCGCGGCCCGCGCAGCCGGGAACCTCCGGACCGCAGAAGGTGCCGGGGATCGACCGCGTAATTGCGATCGCCTCCGGCAAGGGCGGCGTCGGCAAGTCCACGGTTGCGGCCAACCTTGCCTGCGCCCTCGCTGCGGAAGGCCGGCGCGTCGGCCTTCTGGACGCGGATGTCTACGGCCCGTCCCAGCCGAAGATGCTGGGCGTTTCCGGCCGTCCGACTTCGCCGGACGGGCAGATGATCCTGCCGCTGCGCGGCCACGGCGTCACGCTGATGTCGATCGGCCTCATGACCACCGGCGACGAAGCCGTCGTCTGGCGCGGCCCCATGCTGATGGGCGCCCTGCAGCAGATGATGACGCAGGTTCAGTGGGGCGCTCTCGATGTCCTCATTGTCGACCTGCCGCCGGGCACCGGCGACGTCCAGATGACGCTCAGCCAGAAATTCATCGTCGATGGGGCGATCATTGTCTCGACCCCGCAGGATGTCGCCCTGCTCGATGCCCGCAAGGGCATCGACATGTTCCGGCAGATGCAGGTGCCGATCATCGGCATGATCGAGAACATGTCGACGCATATCTGCTCCAAATGCGGCCATGAGGAACATGTCTTCGGTCATGGCGGCGTCGCGGACGAAGCGGCAAAGCTCGATGTGCCGCTGCTTGCCGAAATCCCGCTTCACCTCAATATTCGCCTTGCGGGCGACGGGGGCACGCCTGTCGCCGTCAAGGCACCCGAGGCCCCCGAAGCGGCGGTTTTCCTCAAGGTCGCCAGAACCCTGATTGACGGAGGCAACGCGTGAGCGCACTCCAGTTCCCGCCCCTTTTCCGCGGCGAGCCGTTGTCCGGTCAGGCCGAACCGTTCGAGCGCGCCATCGGTCTGGCCGTTGCCGGCACAGAGCCGGGTACGGTCGTCTACAATCTGGCCGGAGACACGCTGAAGGCGAGCCTCATCTTCGCCCCGGAAGTTCCGCTGGAAGACGCCATGACAGTGCTTCCGGTCTGCGGTCTGGGCTTCCAGGCCGCGCTCGGGGCGCTCGCACCGCCGGAGGTGGCCGTCCATCTGGAATGGGACGGCCGAATTCGCGTCAACGGCGCCCTGTGCGGCCGGCTGCGCGTCAAGGCCTCGACGCTGGATCCGGACGAGGTTCCGGACTGGTTCGTGCTCGGTCTGGAGCTTGAGATGCGCGGCACCGGCGACAGCCCTGGCGCCGATCCGGACAGGACCTGCCTTCTTGAGGAAGGCTGCGCGGAAATCACGCCGGACGGTCTGCTGGAAGCCTGGGTCAGACATAGTCTTTACTGGATCAACCGCTGGCTCGACGACGGCGTCCAGCCTGTTCACGCCACCTGGCGCGGGTTGGTTCCCACCCTTGGCGAGATCATCGAGATTGACGGCCGGAACGGCACATTCGTCGGTGTCGATGAAAGGTTCGGGATGTTACTCAGGTCCGGTGAGACCACGGATCTGATCCCTCTTTCGAGCCGTTTGGAAAGATAACTTCGATGAAACTTGCCCGAGCCATCCATCTGGACGACAGCGACCGCAACGTCTTCTATTCCCCGGCCCGCACCGGCGAATGGTGCATCTCCGGCGGCTTTGAGTTTTCCGACTGGACCGAAGAGGACCTGACGGGAAAGGCCCGCCAGGCTTTTGCCAACGGCTGGCTGGGACTTGAGACCTTCGGACGGGTGACCTTCGTGGCCGTTACCCCCGTGAGCGACACCGAATTCCAGTCTCTCGTCGGCCGCCTCGCGCAGCATTTCGCCGATTACTACGGCGCTCCCTCCGCGGATGCCGCCCGCGGCGTTGCCGAAGAAGAGCTGCGCTTCATGGCCGACCTTTGCACCGAGCACGAGGAAAACACGCTGATCGCGGTGCAAAGAGAACTGGATGAAGAAGGCGTGAGAGAAAGCTTCAGGACGATCTCCGTTCCCGAGGCGAAGATCGACATGGTGGCCGTCCATGGTGACGGCCACTGAGGGCGGCAAGCAGACTTACGATCGCCTCCTGACACCAGCAGGCTTCGTCTCCAAGCCGTCAGCAGGAGCATCGTCAGGTGCACGCAGCAAGGCGCTTGACGAAGAAGGCTACTCCCATTCGGGAATAATTTCCTCGTCCCCTTTCCCGCCATAGTTGGCGTTCATAGACGCCTCGAGTTCACTCTTCGCGTTGGCTGTCGTGGATAGGTAAGGGTGTTCGAACTGGTGATCCATATCGTTGAGGGTGATCGACCAGATCCCACGGGGCTTGAACTTGTTGAGCCAGACCCAGCCCGTGTAATAATACCCCCAGTTCTTGAAACGCCGCGGATTGATGTATTGCATCAAGACGCGCTCACTGGTCACCGCCATGGCAATTGCACCCGCCATGGTGGAGACATACTCATTTTTGAGCACATTATGGGGAATCTCGTAGTAGTGAGTGGCAGCATGCACAGCCTCGTTGGCAAGCGTGCTCGCGTGACGCGCATTGCCGATCCGGGGAATAAAACTCAGGCTAATCGTCTTGTCCTCATCCATGTACCCCCCCTGCCCTCTACTATCCGGATCGACAGCAATGGAAATCTCGTTCGTCTCGATCAGATCGGCAATCGTCTTGTAATCGTGCGCCCGCATGGTCGTCGCGCCGTGGCTCACTGTGGGCATCCTGTGGGACAGCCCCCTGAGGACTGTGGCTGCGGCTTCATTGATACGCGCCATGAAGGTCGCCGCACCTGATCCTTTGCTGTAATGCGATGGTGGCACCCAGCTAGATGGCGGGAGGTAGATCATGCCATCTTCGCTGTCCGCAGTGAGCGAACTGTCAAATTTGAAGTTGCCGCTCGGATCAAGGAGCCAACACCCGACAAGGTTCTGCAGATACCAGTTCACTTCGCGCGGATCCTCCGTCTGAAAGTTGAATATGATCAGATCCCACGGGTTCTGGCGCCCGATCGAGCGGGCGTGCGTCCAGAAATTGCCCTCCGTCGCCCACCTGCCCTCGACGGCACCTTTCGGGGGCCACTGCGAGATAGGCGTTTGGGGTTTTTTCATTTTAGGGATGCCGGGTGCGGGACGACGTGCGGCGCCGGGGAAAATGGATGCCATGACTGAACGCCTTCAAGATCGCTTCAGAAAAACTTTCTGATCTGACCCAAGATGGTCAAACCATTTAATATCTGTCCTCGAACGAAAACATACTGCCCGAAAAGTACGATAGCAAAAACTGAATAACTCTGCGGTCATTTTCGCTGCGTTCGACAAAATTGCGTGGGTTACTTCGACCTCACATGAACGAGATACATGGCTAACGACGCGAGGGTTGAAGAAGACACCAAATTCAGGATTTATAAGGATAATAGCTCTAGTCATTTCAGTTGCGCTGCATCTTTTCTCAATCGGAAATCTGCCATGACATCCGCTTCTCTGACCCGCCGCCTTCTTCTCGGAACCGCTTCCTCGGCGTTGATGTTGTTGCCGTTTCGCAGCTTCGCCCAGGATCTGCCGCCGGCAGAGACGCCGGGCGTCGAGGTTCCGGAGGGCCAGATTGCCGAAGCGGTTGCGAAGCTTGACGACATCGTCGAGCGCATAAAGGCTGAAAGCAGCGTTCCGGGGATTGCGGTTGCCGTCGTGCACAAGGGCGAGACGGTCTATGCGAAAGGGTTCGGCGTGCGCAAGGTCGGGGCTGACGCGGCCATCACGCCCGACACCGTCTTTCAGCTCGCCTCCGTTTCCAAGTCGATCGGCTCCACGGTCGTCGCCTCCCAGGTCGGCAAGGGTGTCGTGTCCTGGAACAGCCGGATGCGCGATCTTCTGCCCTGGTTCACGCTGTCCGATCCGGATGTGACAGCCCAGCTCACGATCGGCGACCTCTACAGCCACCGTTCTGGCCTGCCGTCACATGCTGGTGACGATCTGGAAGATCTCGGCTTTGGTCGCCAGACCGTTCTGGAACGCCTGCGTCTTCTACCGCTCGCACCGTTCCGCATCTCCTATGCCTACACCAATTTCGGGATAACCGCCGCCGCCGAAGCCGTGGCCCGGACTGCGGGCAGCGACTGGGCCACACTGTCGGAAGAAGTGATCTACAAGCCGCTCGGCATGGCCAGCACCAGTTCGCGGTTTGCCGACTTCATGGCCGCGGAAAACCGGGCGATCCCGCATGCGCGCGATACGGACGGCAGCTACCAACCCCTGTTCCAGCGCCAGACGGACGGCCAGTCGCCGGCCGGCGGGGTCAGCTCGACAATCAACGACATGGCCGTCTGGATGAAGATGGCGCTTGCCATGGGTCACCACGAGGACACGCAGGTCGTCGCCCCAAAGGCCCTGCTTCCTGCACTCAGCCCCCAGGCCTTCTCCGATCCCCCGCACAATGCGGACTCTCGGCCGGGCTTTTATGGCTTCGGCTTCAATGTGGGCATCGAGCCGTCCGGACGGGTCAAGATCAGCCATTCCGGCGCCTTCATGATGGGCACCGGCACGTGCTTCTCGCTTATCCCGTCGCTTGATCTCGGGATCGTGGTTCTCACGAATGCTGCACCTGTCGGTGCAGCAGAATCCATCGCGGCTTCCTTCACCGACCTGGCCCAGCTCGGACGCGAAACCCGCAACTGGTACTCCGGATATTCGAGGTTGTTCGAACCGTTCTACACCATTCGCGGCCGGACGGTCGGGCAGGACGCCCCTGCAGCTGCGGTTCCACCGCCGCCGGCAAAGGACGTTGTCGGCCGCTATGCCAACCCCTATTTCGGAACAGTCGAAATCAGGGAAGAAGACGGCGGCCTGGTTCTTGCCGCAGGCCCGGAACCGATCCTCTTCCCGCTGCAGCCCTGGGACGGTCCGGTCATGACCTTCGACTTCGTCAACGAGAATGCTCCGCTCGGCTCGCGCTCGACGCTGACCTTCGAGGGCGCCGCGAACGGCCCGGCCCAAAGCCTCGAGATCGAGCTCTTCAGCGAGAAGAGCCCAAGCCGTTTCGAGAGGGTCTGAGAGCGGCTGTTGCACGGGCCTCGTCTTACCGGCTTGTCAGCATGTCCGCAAAGGCGTTGCCGATCAGCCGTTCCAGCTCCCGGTGCAACTCTGCCCGAGGTCTGGTCCCGCCATCCGTGCACAGCGCGTCCGGTTCGCCGATTTCGGCCATGAAAGCCGCCGCGCTTGCCTTGCACTCCGGCATGAAGCTGAAGTGAACGGCGCCTTCCACGTTCGAAATCCCGGCACCCGGCACCAGCTCGGCAAGGTCACCGGCCGCCACCGCGACCGGGACCGTGCCGCGCGCACCCAGATTGATGAAGGTGACGGGAACCTCCAGAGCGGCAAGGCTCTCCGGCTTGAAGGCAAGCGCGAGCGACGGATCGACCGCAACGACCGCCTTCACCCTTTCATCGCGCCGCAGGGATTCAAAGCGTTCTTCGTCGACCGTGCGAAGATCAAGCGGAGGCACGGACAGGGCCACGCCATCGCGAAACCCGTGGCCACCGGCAAACCAGCGGCAATCCGGCATCTCGGAATAGGTTTCGCAGTAACCTGCGTAGGCTTCTAGGTGTGAGTTCTGAGAAGGTTGTTCATCCTGTTTGAAAGCCTGAAGGTGTTTGCGACCAAACATTCACCGGAAGGTTTCAAGGATGAACAACCCACACAAGAATGCCCGAACGACGCCTCTGGG
>VIRH01000090.1 GCA_008107755.1 Rhodobacterales bacterium | reverse complement strand
TCGCGTTCCATCCTGCGAAGGAAAGGCCAAGCATGCGCCAGCTCGCTTCCGTGCAGCTGACGACACGTACCGACTTGAGCGCATCCAGCATGCCGACGGCGGCCGCCGGCATGCTGGATGCGCTCAAGTCGGTACGTGTCGTCAGCTGCACGGAAGCGAGCTGGCGCATGCTTGGCCTTTCCTTCGCAGGATGGAACGCGGTGGCCTCGGCCGGTCTTGCCGTTCTGGCGCTTCTGGCGGCAATCCTGTTGAAATGGCGCGGCAATGACGGCACTGTGCGTGCATGACCCAGCCGGAACAGCCTGACGAGAAACGCCGCAAGGAGGCGATCGAAACGCTTCACAAGGCGCAGGCCGAAAGCGAGACGGTTGCCGGCTCGACCTTTGTGCGCATTGCCGACAGGACGAAGGGACACCTCGGGGCCGCCGACAAGGATCCGAATGACCCGATCGAAGTCTGGGGCAGCCGGATCGGCAGAGGTCTCGGAGTGATCTTCGCCATAGGGCTGGTGATTTACCTCTATATCACCTACCTAAGCTGAAAGGCGCCCGGGCCTCCGAGTTGCGGGCCTGCCATCTGAACCGACCGTGCATGTGCGAGGGCAGCCGTTGCCAGGCGCCCGCCGAAAGACGAGCCGGGTCGAAACATGACTACTGAAGGAAATCGAATGGCGTCCGTGCGACCGATCAGCCGCAGCGACTGGTCAGATCGAAAGGCACCCGATCTTGCCGATTTCGAAATCATGGCAAGCGAAGTTCTGGCAGGATTGCCGGACGACCTGCTGCTGCGCTGCGGACACATCCAGATCAGCATGGCCGAATATGCGCCGGACGACGTTCTCGATGCGCTGGCCATCGAAGACCCGCATGACCTTCTCGGGCTGTTCGAGGGGCAGGGTTTGACCGAGGGGGGAGATGCCGTCTTCACCGGGCAGATGCCGAACAGGATCTGGCTGTTCCGCCGGCCGATCCTCGACTACTGGGCCGCCATGGACGAGACCCTCGGAGATATCGTCGGCCACGTGCTGATCCACGAGATCGGCCATCACTTCGGCCTGTCGGACCAGGACATGGAGCGCATCGAGGCCGAAGCGGACCTCTGAGCCCAACAGCCATGGGCGGGCGCTCATCCCGGTCATCGCAGGTGTTCGAGACGCCTTGTCTATCCTCCTCCGGCATTTGCCGACCAGACATCGAGACCGGGCGATGGCCCAGCTCGGTATGAGGTTGGGGGGGGGCAGTCGGACAGGTTCTGGCGCCAACCACACATCGCCAACCTCTTCCTGAGGAAGCGCGAAGCGCTGTCTCGAAGGAAGTGCCGCTTGTTTCGAGGCCAGGTGAAGGACACCCCCCGATTGCAGCGTCTGCCCCGGACATCCGCCGCAACCTAAAAGAAGGGGCCGCCAGATTGCATCCGGCAGCCCCATCAGTACTCAGAAATGCGCGAACGCTTATTCCGCGGCTTCTTTCTGCGCGCGGTCGATCGATTCCATGATCAGGCGTTTTGCGGTCTCGGAGCCTTCCACGCCGGTCACCTTCACCCACTTGCCGGGTTCCAGGTCCTTGTAGTGTTCGAAGAAGTGCTTGACCTGCGCGATCGTGATCTGCGGAAGATCGGTGATCTCGTTGATGCCGTCATAGCGCTTGGTCAGCTTGTGGCTCGGCACCGCGATGATCTTCTCGTCCTGACCGGACTCGTCTTCCATGATGACCACGCCGATCGGGCGGCAGTTCATGATAGCACCGGGAACGATCGGGCGCTGGTTGACGACGACAACGTCGATCGGGTCGCCGTCGCCGCACAGGGTGTGCGGCACGAAGCCATAATTGCCCGGGTAACGCATCGGGGTGTAAAGGAAGCGGTCGACATACATCGCGCCGGCGTCCTTATCCATTTCGTATTTGATTGGTTCGCCGCCGACGGATACCTCGACAATGACGTTGATGTCTTCCGGCGGGTTCTTGCCAATCGGCACGGCGTCAATGCGCATTACAAAACTCCTGTTGATGCTTGCTGGGTCTATCGCAATCCCGCCAGGGAAGTTCAAGCCCAAAATTTTGCATTGCACCTAATTGATGAACGTGTCTGTATGACGCGACCAAAGCGTTCGGGAGGCACGTCGATGGGTCCGCTTGGCTTTTGCCGCACATACAAACCGGTTTATTCCATCTGCATTGCTGTCGTTGCCACGCTTTTAACAGCGTTGAGCCCGGCAGTCTCCGAAGCTGCAGATATCTCCAGCGCCTATACCCGCATCCGGCTTGAGGACTGCACGCAGACCGCTTTTCCGGATCAGGATGAAGGCACCTTCGGCGGGGCCTGGTCCTGCGAAGGCTATCGGGGCGAGCGGGTTTACGTCGCCGAGGGTGACCTGCGCATGTTCGTCTCGTTCGGTCCTGACGCCGCAAACGAGCCTGCGGCGGGACAGACGCTGCCCAACTTTAACACCATCAACGAGACGCTGGAATGGAGACTGCGCGGAGGGGTCCCGTTTGCGACGATCCTGCGCTGGTTCCCGAGCCTCGGTGATGACGGCAGCAAGACCGGCAGCGTCCTGATCGTCACGCAGCTGAAACCGGGCGGCGGGACATGTCAGATCGCCCGCATCGATGCGCAAGCCAACGGCAACGCCAATGAAATGGCCCGTCAGGCGGCGGACAGGTTGGCAGGGACATTCGATTGCGCACGCCAGCCGGAGAACCTTGTCAATCCGGGCATCTTGAACTGACGATGTTTATCGGGTGCAGGGTTCAGTCTGAACTGACGGACCAGACGTAGATCGACAGAGCCAGCCGTTTTCCGCCGATCCGATACCAGGACTTGGCGGCGAGGCGACCGCCGAGGGCCCTGTAGAACGCGCGCGCCGGCTCGTTGTCGGTGAGAACCTGAACGGCGAGCCCTTTCAGGCCGCGGCCTTCCAGCGTTTCGCGCACATTGTCGAACAACGTGCGGCCGAAGCCGAGGCCCTGATATTCCGGTTTCAGGTAAAGCTCGTAGATCTCGCCTTCCATGCCGGTGCCGCGGAGGCGGCAGGGGCCATAGGTCGCGTATCCGGCGGGAACGTCGGCAATGCTGAGGATCTTGATCTCGACGCCGCGGGCAAGCGCGCCGCGCCACCAGTCCGGACCGCGCTTCGACACCATCTTCTGCAGGTCGACACCGTGCAGGACGCCCCTGTAGGCGCCGAGCCAGGCGTCGCTGTGAATGTCGGCAAGCGCTTCACAATCCGCGGTCCGTGCCGCGCGAAGGTCGATCAGATCCGTAGTCATCCTGCGAAAGGATACAACAAGACCCGGTCCGGGAAAGAGACAATTTGCAGAGGGATGAGGAAAAGTCGGCATTCGCGAGGAGATCGCCGCGCGAACCCACCAGCTTGGCTTGATGGGCGGTGCGAAAGACGCCGCGAGGGCGGGGTGGCATCTGGACAGAAATCACGATGCCACCTCGCAAAGGGTCGGACCTTTCGGTCGTCAGGTTCAGGAGCCGGAGCGGATCCGGGCGAGGATTTCCTCGGCGATATCCTGGCGAACCTTGCCGAGGGTCTTCAGCTCCGAAGCGACCTTGTCGATCTCTTCGCCGACCGCGCCGACCATCAGCGCGACGTTCTGGGCGTGGAGGGCCATGTGGCCTTTCTGGATGCCGGTCGTCGCCAGTGCGCGCATGGCGCCGAAGTTCTGTGCAAGGCCCACGGAGACGATGATGCGGGCAAGCTCATCCGCCGTTTCGACGCCAAGGATCTTCAGGTTCGCCTGGGCGGTCGGATGGATCTTCGTGGCGCCGCCGATCAGGCCGACAGCCATGGGGATCTCCATGATGCCGACCAGGTTGCCGTCCTGGTCCTTTTCCCAGCGGCTCATCGAGCGGTACCAGCCATCCCTGGACGCATAGGCATGTGCGCCTGCCTCGATCGCCCGGGTGTCGTTGCCCGTTGCCAGGACAACAGCGCTGATGCCGTTCATGATGCCCTTGTTGTGGGTGGCAGCGCGGTAGGGGTCGCTGTCGGCGAAATAATAGGCGGACAGCATGTCGTCGCGCACCTGCTCGCCGCCGATCTCCTCGACCGGCCAGACGGCGCGGGCGCGGACGACGCGGCGGTCCGCCAGGTTGGTGAGGATACGTAGCAGCGTGCGCGCGCCGGTCCATTCCTCAAGCTTTGGTGCAAGCGCTTCCGCCATGCTGTTGACCGCATTGGCGCCCATGGCGTCGCGGGTGTCGACGATGATGTGCACGATGGTCATCGGACCTTCGGCGCTGTCGATCACGCGGATGTCGAGGTCGCGGAAACCGCCGCCGAACTTCAGCAGCAGCGGGTCGGTCTCGTCGCAGATCGCCTTGATCTCGCCGAAGCGCTCATAGACCTTCAGGCGAACGTTTTCCGGGTCGGTTGCGCCCAGCAGCTGGATCTGGGCGGCCATGACCGGACCGCTGGTCGAGGTCTTGAAGCCACCGGTCGCGCGGCAGCGCTTGGCGGAATTGCACACGGCGGCGATCACGGAGGATTCCTCCGTCGCCATCGGCACGAGAACGTCCCGGCCGTCGACGGTCATGTTGGTCGCGATGCCGACCGGGATCGCCATGCTGGTGATGGCGTTTTCGACAAGCCGGTCGGCGAGGGTGATCTGGCCGGAGGCGGCATCTGCGAGGGTTGCGACGGCTTCGTTGTCGAGTTTCGCTTGGCGCGCGACTGCCTGCAGCCGGGCCTCGGGATCCATCTTGTGAAAGCCTTCGATGCGTGACGAGTTGGCTTCGCTCATGGGATGTCCTGTCGGTTAGTTGATCATGGAGTTGGGGAGCCAGAGCACGAGCTCCGGGAAAAGGGCGCAGATCAGGATGCCGAGGGCCTGGAGGAGAATGAACGGCACGATCGCGCGGTAGACGGTGCCCATGCCGATCCCGGCCGGCAGAACGCCCTTCATGTAGAAAAGGGTGTAGCCGAAGGGCGGGGAGATGTAGGCCATCTGGGCGGAAACGAGGAACAGGATGCCGAACCAGAGCCGGTCGAACCCGAGGAAATCGACCACGGGCAGGAAGACCGGCACGCACAGGAGAATGATCCCCATCTCGTCCAGAAACATGCCGAGCAGGAACAGGATGCCGAGCATGACGAGGAGGACGATCCAGCGGTTGGCGTCCAGGTGCTGGATGAAATCCAGCAGGAAGTCGGCGCCGCCGGTTCCGGTGAAGATTGCGACGAAGGCGCGGGCGCCAATGGTGATCCAGAGGATCATGGCCGTGACCTTGACCACGTCCAGGGCAACGCCTGCGAACAGGTCCCGGTCCAGACGCCGCTCGAGAAGCGCGGAGATGAAGGCCAGGAACACGCCGACGGCGGCGGCTTCGGTCGGGGTCGCGATGCCCATGTAGATGGTGCCGAGAACGCCGACGATGATGAGAAGCGGCAGGATCAGGGACTTCAGCGCGGCGACGCGTTCGCCCCAGGTCACCTCGTCGTCATCGTCCGGACGTGGGGCGATGGTCGGGTTCAGGACCGCGCGCAGGACGATATAGCCGATATAGAGTGAAGCCAGCAGGAGCCCCGGAATGACGCCGGCAATGAACATCTGGCCGATCGAGGCCTGCGCCGTCACCGCATAGACAATGGTGATGACGGACGGCGGGATCAGGATGCCGAGCGTTCCGCCGGCACAGATGGTGCCGATGGCCAACTCCGGGCTGTACTTGCGCTTCAGCATCGACGGCAGGGCCAGCATGCCCATCGCGGCAACAGCGGCACCGACGATGCCGGTCATGGCGGCAATGACGGTGCAGATGATGATGGTGCCGATGGCAAGGCCGCCCGGCAGGCGGCGCGACCAGAGCTCCATGGCGCGATAGAGGCTCTCGATCACGCCGGATCTTTGCAGGACGCTGGCCATCATCACGTAAAGGGGAATGGCGAGCAGCGATTCCGACGTCATCGTCGCATAGAGATTGAGGACTGTGACCGAAAGCGCGGCCGGACCCCAGAGCGTCAGGGTGAAGACGAGCGCGAGCGCGCCGAGGGTGAAGGCAAGCGGCAGGCCCGTCAGCAGCAGGCCGACGAGGCTGGCGAACATGATCAGAAGGACGAATTCGGAGCTCATGCGTCTGCTCCGATCGCATCATTTTCGGATCTGAGGGCGGAAATCGCCTCAACCAGCGCCTGGGCGCACAGGAGGACAAAGGCAAGAGGGACCACGAACTTGAGCCACCAGACAGAAGGGTTCCATGCGGAAAAGCTGGTTTCGCCCATGGACCAGGCGCTGACGGCCAGCGGCCAGCTCACCCAGGCGAAGACCGCGCCGAACACCGCAATGATGATGTAGGTGAAGATCTCGGATGCGATTTTCAGCTTGCCGGTCAGCTTCTCGCTGAAGATGTCGACGGCGACATGGCCCTTGAGATGGAGAAGATAGGGCCCGGCCAGCATGAAGTGCGGTCCGAAGATGAGCGTGCTTGCTTCCATCGCCCAGACGGTCGGGGCGTGGAAGGCATAGCGGGCGACAACTTCGAACAGGAGAATCGGAACGACGGCAAAGATGATTGCCGCCGCAAAAAGGAAGAACACGCGGTTTACACCGGTGACAAGAGTACAGACTGATTTCATGGAACTGACGAGGTGCTGCCCTGAGCGGTCGAACGGCGGCCGGAAACGCGGAAGTCCGGCCGCCGTCCTTCGGGAGGAACTCCTGACCAGGTGACCCTCAATCGGTATCGATTGAAAGCCCCTGGCCGATCTCTTTTAAGTGTGTTTAGAGCATCTTTTTGCGTCTTGCGATCGCAGGATGACCTAGAGCAGCCCCAGGGCCGTCATGAAGTCCATCTGGCTTTCGAGGACACGGTCTGCCAGATCGTCGCCCTTGGTCGCCTTTTTCCAGGAGTCGACGGCCTTGGAACGGGTTTCAGCGACATCGCCCTGATCGAGCGTGATGACTTCGACACCCTGGTCCTTGTACTTCTCAAGGACTTCGACATCCTGCACCATGATGTGCTGACGCAGTGAGCCGGAGATTTCACGGGCTGCCACCTCAAGCGCTGCCTTGTAGGCATCGGGCAAGGCGTCATAGGCCGCCTGGTTCGCGACGTAGCTGGTCGCGGTGGTCGGCTGGTGAACACCCGGCAGGATGATGAACTTGGCAACCTCACCGAGGCCTGCCTCGTAGTTTGCCGTCAGGTCGCCGCGGTCTGCGAAGTCGATCAGCCCCTTTTCCAGCGCGGAATAGACTTCAGCCGTCGCCAGCGGGGTCACCGACACGCCGAGATCCGCCATCACGGCCGAGGCGAGGCCGACGAAACGGCCCTTCTTGCCTGCCATGTCGGCGATGCTTTCCATGCGGACGGTGGAGTGGATCGGTTCTTCGCCATAGACGGTCGGGGCGATGTAGAACAGGCCGGCCTTGCCATAGGCTTCGCGAGCCAGGTCAAGGCCGCCCTTTTCGTAGAACCATGCTTCATACTGGTCGGACTGCGGAAATCCGAAGGGAACAGTAGACGTGAAGGCGAAGGCCGGGATCTTGCCGGCTTCGTAGCCGTCGAAGGTCTTCATCATCTGGAATGCACCGGCGCGAACGGCGTCGAACGCCTGGTTCGCAGGCACAAGCTGACCGGCGGAATAAAGCGTGATGTTGAATTTGCCGTCCGTCAGTTCGCTGACGCGCTCGACAAATTTCTTCTCGTATTCGTACGGGGTCGTGCCGGCGTCCCAAAGGGCCTGCATGCGCCATTCCACGGCTTCCTGAGCCTGGACAGTGGTTGAGGCCGCAAGGGCGGCTCCGCCGAAAGCGGCTCCTGCAAGCAGGCCGCGTCTATTCACAGATGTCATTTATTCCTCCCTAGGAAGCGATCGCTTTCTGGTCTAATGTTCCGAACTGTCATAAAAAATTGTGGGACAATCAAGGGACGGTTTGCGGGATTGGAGACGGTACTGTCCCAATCCTTTTATGGGGACAATTTCAGTGATCAGTGGCCGCCGACGTCAGTCTCGCGTTGATCAGATCGTCGAGAAGGTTGCGCTCCTGCTTGACGCGGGGGCGTATCGTACTTTCGAGCGTCTGCCCTCGATCCGGCAGGCCGCCCGTGAGCACGGCGTCTCCAAGAACACGATGGCCGAGGCCTATGACAGGTTGGTCGCCCGCGGCCTTCTGGAGGCGCGGGCCGGGTCCGGTTACTACATGACCCAGACCCGCGTGCCAAGCTCACCGTCGCCCGCTCCTCATGTCACTGCCGCCGTCGATGGTGTTTCCCTTCTCAGGGAGCAGCTGGAAAAGCAGTATGAGGTTCGTCCCGGCGACGGACGGCCGCCGCCGTTCTGGATGGAAGGATCGGAGCTGCGCCGTCATTTCGGCAATGCAAAGGCGCATTATCCAGACGCCGTCGAATTCGGCTACGGCAGTTCGTGGGGCTACGGCCCCTTGCGCGACCGGCTGCGCGTACAGTTGCTGGAGCGATCGATCGAGGTGCAGCCGGACGGACTTCTGCTGACCCATGGCGTCAATCATGGCCTCGACATGATCATCCGTCATCTGACCGAACCCGGCGACACGGTGTTCGTGGACGAGCCGGGCTATTATCCGCTGTTTTCCAAACTGACGTTTTCGAAGGTAAACATCGTCGGGATACGCCGCGACCGGGACGGGCCCGATCTTGAGGACCTGACGGCCAAACTGGCGATCCATCAGCCGAAGATGTTCGTGACCCAGTCGCACGGCCATAACCCCACCGGGGGGTCGCTGTCGCCTTCGCGTTCCTTCGGCCTGATGCAGCTCGCAGAGCGCTGGGGCTTTCTGCTGGTCGAAAATGACGCGCTGGCGGATATCCTGCCAACGACGCTGCCAAGGCTCGCGGCGCTGGATCAGCTGAACAGGGTGCTTTATCTCGGTACCTTTTCCAAGACACTGTCGGCTAGCTTGCGGTGCGGCTTCATTGCAGGAAATCCGGAGATCGTCCGGCGCCTTGCGGACATCAAGATGGTCACGCTCGTCAACTCGTCCGACCATGTCGAGCGCTTCGTCTTCAACCTGATCCAGTCCGGCCATTACCTGCGGCATCTGCGCCGGCTGAAGGGCCGGGTGGAGGGCGCCTACAAGCCGGCCTTTGCCGCGATGGAATCGCTTGGGCTCAGCGTTTCGGAAAGCTCCGTTCCAGGCTTTTATCTATGGGTGGAATTTCCTGAAGGGGTGGACGAGGAGGCCCTGTGTGCGGCGGCCAGCAGCCGGAGCATCTTCATTTCTCCGGGCTCGGTCTTCCATCCGGGGCGCAAGCCCGGAACCCGCGCCGCCATGCGCGTGAATGTGGCACATGGCACGGAGCCGAAGTTCCTGGCGTTCCTCGAGGAGTTCCTGAAGCGGTAGGGCATGGGTGGTGCGCCGCATTGCAGTGAGAAGTCGCGCGGAGCTGGGCGCGAACCGCAGTTGGAAAACGCAACAGAAGAGAGCCGTGCCGCAAAAATGGAAAAGGGCCGGCGTGTAGCCGGCCCTTCAGTTGCCCTGATGTTTGACTCATAAAATCTGGCTGGCCAACAAAAACCTCGGGGGGCTGGGGGGCTAATGCATTCCTCGGTTCCAGCTGGCCATACCCATCAGGGTATGATGCAAATATGGGGGGGTAAAATGGCTTGCCAAGGGCTGGAATGAGGCAAAAACATGGAAATTTAGGCATTCTTTTTGGGCAAAGGACATTAGCCTTCTATCCCGGTTTATCCCCCGGAAGATCCCTTGCAAGATGTGCCTATGGTGTTCTTGTATCTGGTGCTTTTCGTCAAATGCAGGCTTGCCACAAAGGCGAGGGGCACGCATCATGACATCCGAATGACTGGTGTGCCTGTTCAGCGGGTATGCCTCCGCGAAAACCGAAAGCGTTCAAGGGAGGCGGAATGAGCGAAGCCGATGACAGCTCGTCACAGCGCGGGGCAGGGGCCCCGTCGCAGAGCCACCAACCGGCTCCCCCTTCCAAACCAGTCGTCGCCTTCAACCGACGTGAACTCAATACCATCCTCAGGCTGTACGGCCGCATGGTTGCTGACGGCGAATGGCGCGACTATGCCATCGATCTCATGAAGGATCGCGCCGTCTTCTCGGTCTTCCGAAGATCTTCCGAAATGCCGCTTTACCGGATCGAGAAGGATCCGAAACTGGCCCGTCGCCAGGGCGCTTATGCGGTCGTGGCGACCGGAGGCATGATCCTGAAGCGGGGTCACGATCTCACTCAGGTGCTGCGTGTTCTGGAAAAGAAGAAGCATCTCAGGGTCGTCGAGGTCTGAGGTCGCTGTCCGCTGCGGCAGGAGCCGGGGCTCCGCTTTGACCGGATCGGCGTTCTACCAAGGCAACAAAAAAGCCCGGCGATGCCGGGCTTTTTCTTTTCGTCTGCGGATGCGCTCTTAGTTGCGGTTGCCGAAGAGCTGCAGCAGCATGATGAACATGTTGATGAAGTCGAGGTACAGACGCAGCGCGCCCATGACGGACTTCTTCGTGGCGACTTCGCCGCTGTCACCTTCGTAGTACATTTCCTTGATCTGCTGGGTGTCGTAGGCGGTCAGGCCGGCGAACACCAGGACGCCGATCACGGAGATCGCGAACTGCAGCGGGCCGGAGCCCAGGAAGATGTTGACGATCGAAGCGATGACGATGCCGATCAGACCCATGAACAGGAACGAACCCCATCCGGACAGGTCTTTCTTGGTCGTGTAGCCGAAGAGGCTCAGCGCACCGAAGGCGGCGGCCGTGATGAAGAAGACCTGAGCGATGGAACCCGGCGTGTAGACCAGGAAGATCGAGGACAGCGAAATGCCCATGATGGCCGCGTAGACCAGGAAAACGGTGCGCGCCGTGGATGCGCTCATGGACTGGATGCGGAAGGACAGGAAGAGCACCATTCCAAGCGGTGCCAGCATCACGACCCAGCGCAGCGGGCTGCCATAGATTGCGACACCCACATCCGTCAGCATGCGGCCATTGCCGAGGCTGGCGACGGCGGCGTTCGGATCGGTCGTGGTGGCAAGCATCACGGTGGCAAGCGCGAAGAAACCGGTCAGGGCCAGGCCAATGGTCATGTAGTTGTACACGCCCAGCATGTAGGCACGAAGGCCCTGGTCAATGCCGGCCTCGGCGCGTGAACCGGCTACGGAGTAAGCGCCTTGAGATTGACGGTCAAAGGTCGACATGGTTTTTAAGATCCCCTTTTCACTAGGCTTGTGCATGTCGTTTGACACGCAACACAAGTCTCTCAACATATGGGAAAATCAGAGCCCCAGCACAAGCCATGAGCGCTGAAAATTTTGTCATTTGACATGACCGGCTCGCTAGAATTGCCGATATGTTTAAGATTGTGATGATTATTTCATGACTTTCGGGCGGGAATGCGTCCCGGTTTCCCTAAAACGCACGTGGATCTTCAAGGGAAGTCGTCCACGCGTTTCGTAAGGTCGGGCGCAGCTCTTGCCGGGCACATGTCAGGCCCGGCGTATGCAAGATCTTCGCGTTCCAATGTGCGCCGTATTCTGCCGAACGCGAAGGGGGGGCAATCGCGCCCTAGAGATTTCGCAGGACAGGCGCCGGTTTTTCTCCCAGGACCCGCCACGTGCCGATCAGCCCGAAGCCGACCGTGAGGATGAGAGCGACAAGAGCGGCGCTCGCGGCCGTGAACGGGAGCATCATGAACGAGCCGCCCATGATCTGGGTGATCACGTACCAGGCGGCGACGCCCCCCGCCACAAGCGCGAAGACGGCGGTCGTCAGGCCGAGGATGGCGTATTCCAGCGCATAGGCTGCGATCAGCCTGAAGCGCGTTGCCCCTAGGGTTTTCAGAATGACGGCGTCGTAAATGCGGCTGCGATGCCCGGCGGCAAGTGCGCCTGCCAGAACGAGAACGCTCGCGATCAGCGTGATCGAGCTGGCCCCCCGGATCGCCCAGGCCAGTTGAGCGACGAGATCGTTGACCTGCGAGATGGCGTCCTTGACGCGGATCGCCGTGACCGTTGGAAAGGCGTTGGACACGGTTTTTAGCAGAGAGAGTTCCGTTTCCGCAGGAACGTCGTCCTCCCAGCCGAGGGTCATCAGGTGCGCATGCGGCGCGCCGGCAAAGGTGTTGGGCGAGAAAACCATGACGAAGTTGATCGCCAGGGTCTGCCATTCCACCTCTCGCAAGCTTGCGATCTCGGCGGAGATCTCGCGGCCAAGGACGTTGACGGTGATCTGGTCACCGATGTGGAGCCCTAGATCGCCCGCAGCCTCCGCGTCGAAGGACACCAGCGGCGGGCCGGTATAGTCTTCAGGCCACCATTCGCCTTCGGCGAGTTTGGAGTTTTCCGGTATCCCGGTTTCATACGTGATGCCGCGATCGCCGCGCAGCACCCAGTCCGATCCTTCCCGGACGGGCTCGAAGTCGCTGGCGGGAATTCCGTTCAGGCTGACGATCCGCCCGCGCAGCATCGGGACGCTCTGCACAGTGGCACCTGGGGCGTCCTGCTTCAGAAGTGTCTCGAAGGCGTCGCGTTCCGCGCTCTGGATATCGACGAAGAAGAAGCTGGGGGCCTTGTCGGCGATGGTTGCCGTCAGTTCACGGCGCAGGTTGCCGTCGATCAGCGCAAGGGCGACCAGAAGCGACAGGCCCAAGCCGAGCGAGAGAACGACGGAGGGCGTCAGGGCGCCCGGGCGGTGAATGTTGGCGATCGCCAGGCGCAACTCCGTCGAGCGGACGCTCGGCATCCGGCGGGCCAGAAGCATGATCGCCCTGGCGACGACCATCAGAAGCGCAAAGGCGCCGGCAGACGCTGCCACATAGACACCGGCCAGGGATCTGTCGTGAGCAAGATAGATTGCGATTGCCGCCAGGGTGACGACGGTGACTGCGGTCGCGATCAGATAGCGCTTTCGCGGGAGACTTGCACTGCCGGAGACGATATCCCTGAAGAGCGCGGTCGGGGGAACGTCGTGGGCACGCCCGAGCGGCCAAAGCGCGAAGGCGAGCGCCGTGAGCAGGCCGTAGACGAGGCCGAGCGACAGTTCGGCCGGATAGACGTTGACCGCAAGCTTCACCGGAAGAACGCCGGAGAGGGCCGCGCCGGCGGCAAAGGGGATCAGCGCACCGATAACGAGGCCGATCGCGATGCCGATCAGCGCGAGAACGAGCATCTGCACCAGGTAGATCCTGAAAACGAACCCGCCGGTGGCACCCAGGCACTTGAAGCTGGCGATCACCTCGCGCTTGGTTTCCAGATAGGCACGGATGGCATTTGCGACGCCTACGCCACCGACGACCAGCGCGGTCAGGCCGACGAGCGTCAGGAACTGGGCAAAGCGGTCGATGCTGCGCTGAAGCCCCGGAGACGCATTGGCGCGGGAGCGACCACGCCAGCCCGCGTCCGGGTTGTCGGTATTGGCCTTCTCCACGATCCGCTCTAGCCGGTCATTTCCGGGGGACGGCGTCATCTTGACCCGGTAGGACCACCGCAGCAGGCTTCCCGGCTGCACCAGCCCGGTGGCCGGGAGGGCCGCATCGGAGATCAGCAGGCGAGGACCAAATTCCATTCCGCCGGCAAGCTTGTCCGGTTCGGTCTCGATGACGTCGGTAATGCGAACCGTCGTTCGGCCGAGTGACAGCGTGTCGCCGACCGAGATATCTAGCCGGGCGAGAAGGGCCATTTCTGCAACCGCGCCCCAGGTTCCGTCCTTTTGGGCAAGGGCGTCGTGAAGGGGCTGCCCGGAGGCAAGCTGAAAGGTGCCGTAAAGCGGATAGACGCTGTCGACTGCCTTGAGCTCGACAAGAGCCTGATCGCCCGTGTCGGTCCGGCGCGCCATGGCGCGCATGGTGCCGACGCGGGAAACCTCGCCGAGATCGGCGAGATATGCGGCCTGCGCGGCGTCAGTCTCGCGGTGGATCAGCGAAAACGACAGGTCGCCGCCCAGGATCGACTGGCCCTCCTGCGAAATGCCTTCCGTCAGGGCGCGGGACACCGAGGTGACGCCTGCAATGGCCGCGACGCCGAGCGCGATGCAGGCAATGAAGATGTAGAAGCCTTTCAGGCCGGCGCGCAGTTCGCGCAGGGCAAAGCGGGCGGCGAGGCGGAAGGACTGGTTGCCTGTCTGAGCGGAGCCGGAGACGAACCCGCTCATGCGGACACCTCTTGTTCGCGGCCGGCGGCAGAGCCCGCGTTGGCGTCATCGATTTCGCCCGAGCGGACCCGGATCATCCGGTCGCACTGGGCCGCAAGGGCGGGGTCATGGGTAACGAGCACCAGTGTGGTCTTGCGTTCGCGCTGGGCCGAGAACATCAGTTCGACGATCTGGCCGCCAGTGGTCTCGTCCAGATTTCCCGTCGGCTCGTCGGCAATGAGAATTTCCGGCTCGACGACAAGCGCGCGTGCGACAGCCACCCGCTGCTGCTCGCCGCCGGACATCTGCGCCGGATAGTGATGAAGCCGGTGGCCGAGGCCGACGGCGGTCAGTTCCGCTTCGGCCTTTTCGAAGGCCTTGCCATCGCCCGCCAGTTCCAGCGGCACGGCAACGTTTTCCAGTGCGGTCATGTTGGGAACAAGGTGAAAGGACTGGAAGATGATGCCGACATTGCTACCGCGAAACCGCGCCAGTCGGTATTCGGAAAGTGGGCCGAGTTCGGACCCGGCCACGATCACGGTGCCCTCGTCGGCGCGCTCGAGACCGGCCATCACCATCAGCAATGTCGATTTGCCGGAGCCGGACGGCCCGACTAGGCCGACGCTGGAGCCCTTTTCGATCTCCAGATCGATCCCCTTGAGGATATGCACCCGGCCGGCGCCTTCGCCGAGCGTCAGGTGAACGTTCTTGAGGGTAATCGCAGGAGATTCTGTCATAGTGCCGCCTTTATCATGGTCCTGGCCGGGCCTCCTGACGGCCGTGCGCCCTCGACAATCCGGAGTCCTGCGACCATATGGGCCTGTAAGGCCATATCTTCCAGCCCTCAACGAGCGATAATGTGAACAGATTCATTCGTCTTTTCGGTTTTCTTTCCTCCCTTGCGATCCTTCTGCCAATGGCGCTTCAGGCGCAGGCGGCCGATCTGAAACTGGTGGTCCTCGGCGACAGTCTGAGCGCCGGTTTCCAGCTCGGTCCGGACGAGGGCTTTCCGGAACAGCTCCAGAAAGTGCTGGATGAGAAGGGATATTCCGTCGAGGTGGTCAACGCCGGCGTGTCGGGTGACACCAGTTCCGGCGGTCTTTCGCGCCTCGACTGGTCCGTCGGGCCGGATACGGATGCGGTGATCGTGGAACTCGGCGCCAATGACGCCTTGCGGGGCATCGCTCCGGACCTCACCAGGCGCAACATCGAGGAAATCACGCGGAGGCTGCGTGAACGCGGCATCGAAGTGCTGCTTGCGGGCATGCTGGCGCCGCGAAACCTCGGATCAGAGTATGCGGATGCCTTCGATCCGATCTATTCGGAGGTTGCCAAGACCCATGAAGCTCTGCTTTATCCATTCTTTCTGGATGGAGTCGCTCTCGATCCGGATCTGAACCTTTCCGACGGCATGCATCCCAATGCGGAGGGCGTTGCCGTCATCGTCGAGAACATATTGCCAAAGGTCGAAGAGCTTTTGGCGAAAGCCCAGTCGTCTTGATGGGGGCAAGCCGGGATCGCCCGATCCTGCTTCCGGGGCACCCATTTTCACAGAATAAAAGGAAAGCAAGATGGAACAGCGCCGTCTTGGCCGCACGGATGTAGCAGTCAGCGCCCTGTGCCTCGGCACCATGACTTTCGGTGAGCAGAACACCGAAGCCGAGGGGCATGGGCAAATGGATTTCGCCCTCGAGAAGGGCATCAACTTTTTCGACGCCGCCGAACTCTATCCGATCCCGCCCAACCGCGACACGCAGGGACGCACGGAGCGGATCATCGGTAGCTGGTTCAAGAAGACCGGAAACCGGGACAAGATCGTCATGGCGACCAAGGTGGTCGGCCGGACGGACATGGACTGGTTTCGGGAAAACGGCGAGAAGGCAAAACTCGACCGCAGAAACATCGAATTCGCGGTCGATCGCAGCCTCAAGAACCTGCAGACCGACTATATCGATCTCTACCAGATCCACTGGCCGGACCGGAATGTCTCCGGCTTCGGGTCGAACCCGACACGCTGGGTCGATGTGGACCCTGCCGAGGACGAGCACAGCATCGAAGCCACGATGGAAGTGATGGCCGATCTGGTGAAATCCGGAAAGGTTCGCCATATCGGGCTCTCCAACGAGAGCTCCTGGGGCACCATGCGTTTCGTCGCCGCGGCCGAACGGCTCGGCATGCCGCGCATCGTCTCCATCCAGAATGCCTACTCGCTGGTGAACCGCACGTTCGAGACGGGGCTGGCCGAGATTGCCAGGCGCGAGGATGTCGGGCTGCTTGGCTATTCGGCACTGGCGCAGGGCTATCTGACCGGAAAATACCGTAATGGCGCCTTGCCGGCCGGGGCCAGAAAGACCCTGTTCGACCGGCTTCAGCGCTACGAAGACCCCCGGGCGCTTCAGGCTGTCGATGCCTATGTGGACCTGGCTGCCGAGGCGGGCCTCGATCCGTCGCAGATGGCACTCGCCTTTGCCATGTCGCGCAGTTTCATGACGTCCGTGATCATCGGCGCCACGAAGATGGACCAGCTCGAAACGGATATTGCCGCCGCGGATCTGAAGCTCAGCGACGATGTCATCGAGAAGATCGATGCTCTGCATCAGGAGTTCGGCAACCCGGCTCCGTAACGACTGGTGTCGTCCGGGAGGGCAGGCCTCCCCGGAGAATCAGCGCTTGACCAGAATGCCGGACCGGTGTCACGCCGATCCGGCATTTTTTGTTTTTGCCGGGGAGAATACGCAAGCAGGGACAGAGGCTTGGATTTTTGTCTTGCGCTTTTGCGGAAGTTGATTCCAGATGGGATTCATCAGTGACTGCGGAGGGAAAACCCATGCCGCGCCTATTTACAGGCCTTGAGATACCGTCGCAGACGGCGCTCATGCTTTCCATGCTCCGGGGAGGCCTCCGGGGTGCTCGCTGGATCGATCCCGAAAACTACCACATCACGCTTCGCTTCATCGGAGACATCGACGAGCGCACGGCCGACGAGGTCGTCGATGCGCTCGACAGGATCCGCCGCAAGCCGATCGAAATCCGGTTGAACGGGCTTGGCGCGTTCGGCAACGGAAAGCCGCACGCGGTGTGGGCGCGGGTCGAGCCGTCCGTCCAGCTCGCCGAGCTGCAGGCCGAACAGGAGCGCATTCTCCAGCGGCTTCACCTGCCCGCGGAGCGGCGCAAATACATGCCTCATGTAACAATCGCGCGCTGCAAGACCTCAAGCAACGAGGATGTCGCGAAATGGCTGAGTGAGCGCGGCAATTTTCAGGCGCCGTCTTTCATCGCCGGCCGCTTCGTCCTGTTTTCCTCCAGATCGAGTGTCGGAGGCGGGCCTTATCTGGTTGAAGAAGCCTATCCGCTTGCAGCCTGATCCGCGCGATCAGCCCCGCAGCAGCTCCGAATAGACCTGAAGCGTCCGGTCACACATGGTCTGGACCGAAAAATTGCGGCGGACATGCTCAAGGGCCCTGTCGGTCATCTTCTTTTTCGCGACTGTATCCTGCGTGAGCGCCATGGATATGGCATCGGCGAGGGCCTTCGGGTCGGAGGGGGGGACCCGCCAGCCGGTGCGCATGTCTTCGCCGACTTCCGGCGGGCCGAGTACGGTTTCCGGAACGGCGCCGAGATTGGACACGATGACGGGGACACTGGCCGCCTGAGCTTCCACCGCCGCCCTGCCGAAGGCTTCCGGCTCTATCGAGGCGACAACGGAAATATCGGCAAGGGCAAGCGCCGCGGGCACATCCGCGCAGTGGCCGACAAGCCTGACGTTTTCCTGCAGGCCGAGATCGGCGATCAGCTTCTTGAGTTCGGCGGTATAGCCGTCACGCCCCTGCGCATCCCCGGCAAGGATTGCGATCGGTTCGCGCATGCCGGCTTCCTGCAAGTATCTCATGGCCTCGATAAGCACTTTCTGTCCCTTCCAGGCCGTAAGCCGGGCAAGGTTCAGGATGATCGGGACGCCGGAGGGAATGCCCCAGGCATCCTTCAGGGCCTGTTGTCTGAGGCCGCTCACGTTGTCCGGATCGAGGGCCTTCAGGTCGGATCCGCGTTCCACCACCGAGATGCGATCGCGCGCGAAGCCGTGGCGCTGGCGGATCAGATCGGCGATGAACCTGGAATTCGCGATCACCGCGTCGCCCCGGGCCATGACGGAGTTGTAGAACGCCTTGACCGCGTTCGACTGGTTATAGGTGCCGTGATAGGTGGTGACGAAGGGTTTGCCGGTACGCCGCGCCGCCCAGAGCGCGGACCAGGCGGGCGCCCGGCTTCTGGCATGCACGATGCTGACATCGCGCTCGGTGACGAGATCCGCCAGCCGTGCGGCGTTTTTCCAGAGCGTGATCGGGTTCTTCGTCTTCACGGGCAGGACGATATGTTCCGCGCCCGAGGTTTCCAGTCCGGCGACCAGCTGTCCGCCCTGGCTGACCACCAGCGCCTTTCCGCCTGCATCCACGATAGCCTTGGCCACGTCCAGCGTTGTCCGTTCGGCGCCACCCGAATTCAGGTCCGGAATGACTTGCAGAACGGTCGTGTCGGGGGGCAATTGAACCAAGCGGACCTCCGGGAGGGTCTTTTCAAAGGCATGACTGACGTGCGAAACGGCAGCAGGGAAGAAATCATGGAACGAGAGCCATAATATGGGGACGGGCGAACCGCAATTCATAACCGTCGGAAAAACCGGATCGGAACGGCGGATCGCCGTCCTGAAGGACGACGGGCGCACGCCGGGCATCCTGTGGCTTTCCGGCTTCAAGTCGGACATGTATGGCACCAAGGCTGATGCGCTTTCCGCGTTCGGGCGTGTGCGCGGACGCGAGGTCGTCAGGTTCGACTATTCCGGCCATGGTCTTTCGGAGGGAGCTTTCGAGGACGCATGCGTTTCGCACTGGCTTGAGGAGGCGGAAGCGGTTTTCGACAGGTTCTGCGGCCCGAAAACGGTTCTGGTCGGCTCATCCATGGGGGCGTGGATCGCGCTTCTTCTGGCAATTTCCAGAAAGGAGATGCAGCGGATCGGCGGGCTTGTCCTGATCGCGCCAGCAGTGGATTTCACAGAGGAACTGATGTGGAAGCAGCGGTTCACGGACGAGATCCGCCAGACCATCCTGAGCGAGGGGCGCTGGGCGCAGCCGAGCGCTTATGACGACGCGCCCTATATCATCACGCGCAAGCTGATCGAGGATGGTCGCAATCACCTGCTGCTGGACAAGCCGCTGCATGCCGGTGTTCCGGTCACGATCCTGCAGGGCGGACGCGATCCCGACGTTCCTGTCAGCCACGCACGGCGGCTCGTGGAGGCGATGCCGCAGGACGACGTAACGTTCTCCCTTGTTCCCGACGGAGATCATCGCCTGTCGAGGCTGGAGGATATCGCTCTGCTCACGAGACTGGTTGGCGATCTTCTCTGACGTGCAGCGCGACCCGATAATCGACTCTTGTGCTTGTTTCCGTTACGGTAGTTTGTGGTAATGCGCGTGATCCGGGGACAGGCCGGAGATCGCCCGGATAGTCTCAAAGGCGTTTCATACAGGGGTTCAGATGGCCCTGACTTCGGATCGGTTCAAGAATAACGCCCGCCTTCAGGCCGCCGCGCGAAACTCTCCCTACATGAAATGGGGTGAGCGGGGCGAAGCGGTCGCTATGGTGCAACAGGCCTATGTCGACCTCGACTTCAATTTGCCGAATTCCAAGGGGCCTGGCGGGTTCATGGACGGCATCTTCGGACAGGAGACCTATGCCGTAACCCGGCAGTTCCAGGCGGAACAGAATGACTGCGGCGTCGATGGCATCGTTGGAAAGGACACGCTGCACCGGCTCGACGAGATCTTCCGGAAAATGCCGGGAGGCGCCCAGCCTGTTGCGCCGTTGCCGCCTGGCCCACATGCTCCGCGTTTCGAGCCGACGGAGAAACTGAAGGGGTTCGACGATACGGTGAACCCGCGCTGGCAGATGGTTCCCCTCAACGGCGAGCGGCGGGTGCGGCTGATGCATGGCGCCGGTCTCACGGTCGTCAGCGCCAACACGGGCGTTGCGACGGTGCATGAAGTCAGGAAGCCGTTCGGGCACGGCGGACGCGAATTCATCATCAAGGGCCACACCAAGTCCACGGTGCAGATCATCGCGAAACGGGGTGCCTCGGTTGCCGCTCAGCTGGATGTCGCGGTCAAGTCGAAGAAGACCGTGACCATCACTTTCAACTATGTCAGCGATTCCGCCGGTCACAAGACCAGACGCAGGCCCGGCGAGCTTCAGCCGACATTCGATGATGCCAAGAAGATCTTCAAGGACCAGATCAACGTCGAGATCGTCAAACGCATCGTCAATCCGGCCTACAAGGTTGCTGGGAATTTCGGATCGATCGTCAAATGGACCGGCGTTCCGGGAACCGACGAATGGAGCCGGATCATCGCCAACCGTGATGCCTCTTCGGATCTCAACGTGTTTTTCGTCTGGCGCTACGAGCAGGACGAAAAGAAAGGCGACGGGGCCGACGCGGGGACGGCCGGCGGCAACTGCCTGCTCGAGGACGATCTTGCGTGGCCGTTCTGGCATGTCCTCGCTCATGAGATCGGCCATCATCTCGGTGTAGGCGCGCACACGGCAAATGCGCGCGACCTGATGGTCGGCGGACAGGGAGCCGGAGCCTTCATTCCCAAGGCGCATGCAAATGTCATGAACCCATGACACGGCGCGTTTCAGCAATCGCCGTCGTCGTGGCAATCGCCGTCGCATCTTTCGCGCTCGCGAAGGGCGCCGGAGCTCAGCACAGGAGGTCACTCGTGACCGAGACCTACGATGAGGACACTCTGAAACGGGCGTTCGAGGCCGCGGAATCCGGCAACTACGAGCCGCTCGGTGCGCTGCCGGAGCCCTCGGCTGCCGACATCCCCGCGATAGAACCGGCGCTTTCCGACGAAAGCGAAGTCGTGCGCAGGGAGGCGGTGGCATTGCTGGCCCGGATCGGCGATCCGGCGGCTGCGCCGGCGCTGGCAGGGGCGCTGTCGGATGTGTCCGACGATGTCGCGACGCGTGCGGCGGCCGCTCTCTACGACCTCGGAGGCGTCGCGGTCGAAGCGGACCCGGCCGTTGAGAACCAGATACGTCAGGCCGTCGACAGCGGTCTTGTCGCAGGCGGAGCCATCCTGATGCTGGCACATTCGCGCGACAAGTCCGCGTCGGCCGCGACGCTTCACGGCGTGCGCGAGGCGAAGGGAGGCAGTCTGACCGAGGTATTTCCTTCCTCGCCCGTAGTTCATGTCTCGCTTATGGCGGATGTTGCGCTTGCGGGTCTCGGCGATGGCGGGGCCGAGGCGCAGCTCCTTGCATCCATCGGCAAGGCGGACCTTGTGACGTTGCAGTTTCTGTTATCCGTCCTGCGCGAAATCGACAGTCCGCAGATAGTCAGGGCGCTTGCGACTGCGACGCTGTCCGACGATCGGCCTGTGCAGGGCGATGCTCCCTCGGGTGCCGAAACCGGATTGCGCCTGGCTGATCTTGCCGCAACCCGGCTTGCCCGGCGCTATGATCTTGCGGTCGATATCGATGATACGGCCGACGCCCGGCTTCCCGACCAGACGCTTGACGCAGTGAAGACAGAGCTGGAGCGAAAGCTCTCCGAATAGTGGCGGCAGGCGATGGAGATCCGTTCAGACGGGAAAGCGCGAGCCCTTCTTTCTGTTTGCGCCGTACCATGCCCAGAACAGGCGAGCGGCAACGCCCCTGTGGGGTGACCAGGCGGCGGCAATCCGGTCCACCTCCTTCCCATCCGGCTTTTCAGCCATTCCAAGGGCATCGCCGACGGCAACCTGAAGTGCGAGATCGCCGGACGGAAAGATATCCGGATGGCCCGCACAGAACAGAAGGAAGATATCGGCGGTCCAGCCACCGATGCCCTTGATTGCGCAAAGCGCTGCATGGGCCTCCTTTGCGGGTGCCTGCGCAAGAGCTGCGAGATCGAGCCCGTCCTCGCAGGCCGCGGCGACAGCGCGCAGTGTCCTGATCTTGGGGCGGGAAAGACCGGCGCCGGCAAGGTCATCATCCGTGAACCGCCCGATTTGCGCCACTGTCAGCGGTGCGACCAGATCCTGCAGGCGGCCGAAGATCGCGGCGGCGCTGGCAACCGATACCTGCTGACCCGTGACGATCTGCGCGAGGCCCTCGAAATCCGCACTGCGCCGTCTGAGCGGCAGGGGACCGGCCACTGCGGCGATCGGCGCAAGCCGGTCGTCGAGTGCAAGGAGTGCTTTCAACTCGCGGTCTATGTCTTCCGCTGTGGCGATGGGTTTCATATCCGGAGATCCTGTCGAAGCACTTGCAAGGTCCTGTCTGAATGTTAGGAAAGACGCCAAGTCAAGTCCGTTCCCGTCAGTTTGGGTGTCTCCCGTCCTCATGACACAGCCCGTCTTTCGCTTTGCGCCGTCGCCGAATGGCCATCTGCATATCGGTCACGCGCTGTCGGCTCTGCTCAATGCCCGGGCCTCCGTCGCGCTTGAGGGCCGGTTTCTGGTGCGCGTCGAGGACATCGACCAGACGCGCTGCACGCCGGAGCTTGAGCGCGACATGTTCGAGGATCTGGCTTGGCTGGGCGTTCCTCTGGACGAACCTCGCCTCCGCCAGTCGGAGGCGTTCCCCGAGTATCGCAAGGCGCTTGAGCGGCTGCAGGACATGGGGCTGGTCTATCCGGCCTATCTGACGCGGGCCGAGATCAGGCGCTTTGTCAGTGAACACGAGGCGGATGGCGCGACGTGGCCGAAGGACCCGGACGGGGCGCCGCTATATCCCGGCGACACTGCCGTTCTCAGCGATGCCGAGCGTCAGGCACGAGCGGAAAGCGATGCGCCCTTTGCGCTGAGACTGAACATGAAGAAGGCGCTGGAGCGTGTCGGAGGGCCACTCTCCTGGCAAGAGGCGGGGGCAGAGGGGTCGGCGCTTTTCGATGCGCCGAAAGAGATCGCTGCAGACCCCGGCGCATGGGGCGATTTGGTGCTGGCCCGCAAGGAGACCCCGACCAGCTATCATCTGTCGGTCGTCGTCGATGATGCGCGCCAGGGCATTACCGATGTTCTGCGCGGTCAGGACCTTTATCACGCGACCAGCGTTCACCGGTTGCTTCAGGACCTGCTCGGCCTGCCGGCCCCGCGCTATCGGCATCACCGGCTGGTGCTGGGGGAGGATGGGCGCAAGCTCTCGAAGTCCAATGGCGATACGAGCCTCAGAAGCCTGCGGGAGGCCGGCATGAGTCATCAGGATCTGCGCCGCAAAATCGGGCTTTGATCCGCAGGCTTACGCGAACCAGCTCTCCAGAAACCAGATCCAGAGGCTTGTGGTCGCAAGCGCGCACAGGGTCGTCATCGTGATGGTGTTGGCCGACATGGCGTGGCCGGTGCCATAGCGGTTGGCAAAGATATAGGCGTTGACGCCCGTCGGGCAGGCTGCGGTCAGTGTGGCGACCGTGGTCCATAGCGGGGGCAGGTGGAAGACGAAGGCCCCGAGGCAGAACACGACTGCCGGCATGATCAGCACCTTGACGATGCTCAGAAGCAGGCCCGGCAGAATATTGCCGCGCATGCCGTACTGGACGAGGCTCATGCCAAGCGACAACAGAGCCAGCGGAAGGGCGGTCGAGCCGATGCGGTTGATCACGCTGAGAGGGATTTCCGGCATGGCCATGCCGCCGAAACGCCAGAGGAACGCCAGCAGGATGGCGATGATCAGCGGATTGGTCAGCAGGCTTTTGCCGGCACCGGTGACAAGCTGCGCGAGCGGCGGCGAAACCTCGCCGCGATCTGTCGCTGCGGCTCGTTCCATCGCAACGGCGATGACGATGGTCATTGTCGCCAGGTGAATGGACACGATCAGAAGCAGCGGCACCAGACCGGCATCGCCGTAGACCGCAGCGACGATCGGCAGGCCGACAAGCACCGTATTGGCGAAAGCTGCCGAAATGCCGCCGATCACCCCGGCGCGGGCGTCGCGTGCAAAACCCTTGCGAATGATCACCGAGCCGAGCGCCCAGGCGGTGGCGATGCCAATAAAATATGTCGCCCACAGGGAAACCGGCAATCCATCGGAGAGGTCTGCGGCAATGAGCGTGCGGAAGATCAGTGCCGGTATCGACACCGTGTAGACGAATTGACCGAGCGCAGCGCTGACCGAGGGGCCGAAGACGCCAAATCGGGCAAGGCAGTAGCCGATGCCGATCAGCAGAAAAACGGGCGTGACGATCGTGAAGGTCTGGGCGAGCATTCGGGTCTGGCAGTCGGGTTCGCCGGCGAAGGGCAGGGGGAGCCGCAGCGCGGAAGCGGGCGCGCAGGCAAGAGGCTTGTTGGAACCGCCACGCCCCTGCACGGGTTAGGATGGACAGCGATACACCTACACGGTAAGCACGAAAGTGCGTGCCTGTGTACGCGCAGGTACATATCAGCGGGTCAAAGTGGCTTGTCGTTCACCGTCTGGCAAGCCCTGATGACGCGCTTTTCGAGGGAGAGGAGCGCCACATGGCGGATCGTGATGACGACAGCGTCAAACTTGCGCTTCTGGCCCATGACCTGCGGACGCCATTGTCGGCAATGAGGCTGACGGCCGAGCTGATCGGCCAGGGCGATCTGAATTCGAAGCAGAGGGATCAGCTCGACCTGCTGATCAGGTCCATCGACGCGCTGGCGGAGATGACCGGTGAACTCGTGAGAGCCGCCGAACCCGGTACCAGCTCTGCCGTTGCACCGGTCCGGATAGCCGACGTCGTCACCGAATGCGCGGCGCTCTTCCAGATTGCCGCCGAGGCCAAGTCTCTCGACTACGAGATTGTCGTGGATCCGGCCGTCACGGAGATCATGACATGCCATGGGGCGGCACTGCGCCGCGTGGTCACGACGCTTCTGGACAATGCTGTCAAGTACACCGCCAGCGGCGGCATTTGCGTCCGGGTTGCGCCTGCGGGCGGGGCGGAGGGCGACGGCTGGGTCGGGGTTTCCGTCTCCGACAGCGGTCCGGGCATCGATGCCGAGGAGCGCGCGCGTCTCTTCAGGCCCTTCGTGCGCGGACGTCACGGACGGGAAAGCGGACCCGGCACAGGCCTCGGACTGTGGGGAACAGCGGAACTCGTGCGGGAAATGGGCGGAGTGCTGGAGCTTTCGGAGGTTGAAGGCGGAGGCAGCCGGTTCGAAGTGCGTTTGCCGGCGCAGGGCGATGCCACCGCGGTGCCGGTCTCGCCCGGCGCTGTCACCCAGCGCGCGCGGGCGCCTGCCCACGGGCCGCTGGACGCCCATGTCCTGATCGTCGATGACAATGAAACCAACTGCCGGCTCCTGTCCGCTCTTCTGGAATCCTTCGGGGTCACATCGGAAATCGTGCGATCCGGTGAGGAAGCTCTGGAGGTCGCCGCGCAAAGGCCTTTCGACGCCGTGCTTCTGGACCTGCATATGCCGGGGTTGAGCGGACTGGAAACGGCGGAAGAGCTGCGCAAGCTATCGGGAAAGGCTGAGTTGCCGCTGGTCGCAGTGACGGCGGCGCTGGATTCAGTCGGCCCGGACGCGCTTCAGGAGGCGGGCTTCCAGGACGTTCTGTCGAAGCCGCTTTCGCCTGCCGCCCTCTACGAAATCCTCAAGAGGTTCGCCGGCGGTACGCCTGGTGCCGAGAGCGGCAGCAAGGCCTGAAGCGGGTTCAGGCGGGTGCGCCGTCTATCCGTACTGCCGTCTCGAGCGCCTGTTCCAGGCGATCGTCCCCCCAGAAAAGGTCGCCATCAGCAAGACGGAAGCTCGGGGCTCCGAAGATGCCGCAGTTTTCGGCTTCCTTCACGGTGTCGCGCAGTTCGTTCTTGATGCCGGGACTTTTTGCGCTTTCCAGGATCCCCTTCGCCGGGGCTCCGGCCTCCAGCAGGAGGTCGGCAAGGAGCGCCTCGTCCGAGATGTCGCGGCCAGTGCCGAATTCCGCCATGAAGACCGCGCGGGTGAAGGCGCCAATCCATGGGGTGTCGCGGCACGCATGAGCGATGCGGGCGGCCAGAAGGCTGGCCTGTGGAAACGGGTCCGGAACCTGAAGGGGCAGACCGTAGCGTGCGCATTGACGGGCCATGTCGCGCCACATGTATCGGCCCTTGGCCGGCATCAGGTTGAAGGGAGAGGTCGTCCAGCCCTGCTTCTGAAAGATCGGACCGAGAAGGAACGGACGCCAGATCAGCCTGACACCGTATTCGGAGGCCAGCGTCTCGATCCGCATCGCCGAAAGATAGCTGTAGGTGGACGCGAATTCATACCAGAAGGCGACGGTCGGCTGCCGGATTTCGGAGGATCCGTGCCCGTCGATGTTTTGCGTGTCGTTCGGTCTCGACCCTTCGCTCACGTTTGAAGCCTCCGAAACAGGTCCCGGGTGCGCGCCCGCCATCATGCCCACGGGAAGGGATTGGAGAGGCCGACCGGATGGGTTAAAGAGCAGCCATGCAGCAGCCCGAGACCCAGAACCATAATCGACTGCCACTCCATCGCAAGATGGGAGGCTGGTTTATCACGCATCCGATGACCGCGGTTGCTCTCTATGTCGTCGCGGTCTCGCTGTTTTTCCTGGCGTTTCCTGGCGTCGACACCTGGGCAAGCGGCCTTTTCTATTCCGTATCCCAGGGTTTTGCGGCCGAGAACATGCCGTTTCTCCGGCAGGTCCGGCATCTCGGACCGTTTCTCGTGCGCACGATTGCCGTCATCTGCGTGCTGGTGCTGGTGGTGAAGCTGCTGGTTCCCAGGCTGCCGCCTCTCATGCCGCTGCGACAGCCCGTCTTTCTTCTGTCGACGCTGATCCTCGGGCCCGGCGTCCTGGTCAATCTGGTGCTCAAGAACAACTGGGGCCGCCCGCGTCCGCGTAACGTGGAGTTTTTCGGTGGCGATCTGCCCTATCAGCCGGTGTGGAAGATCACGGACTATTGCGACAGCAACTGTTCCTTTGTCTCCGGCGAAGCGTCTGCGGCCATGTGGCTTGTCGCGGTGGCGTTTCTGGTGCCGGCCACCTGGCGCAAGGCGACGCTTGCCTTCCTGCTGCCGCTGTGCGTCATCCTGTCGGTCAACCGGGTGGCTTTCGGGGGGCACTTCTTTTCAGACACACTGATTTCCTGGGGCCTGACCCTGCTGCTGATACTCGCGATCCATCGCCTGCTCTACAGGACCGAGCCGCCGCGGGTGACCGATGCCGGGCTCGACGAACGGTTCACCGTCTGGGGCAGATGGCTGCAGAGGGTCCTGCAGCGGTTCGCGCTGCGCGTGCGCCGAACCTTCCGCAGTGCCCTGAGCGCTTTCAACGACCATTGATCCGGAGTGTGGCCCTGCGCGGGGCCGTGTGCGTTTCAGGATGCGGGCAAAGCGCAGGGGCGAGCGGTCCTCGATCCACGTCAGGGCGACATTGACCCTTGGCGCGTTCCGGCGCCGGCTGCGCAGGGAGCGGGCGGCGCTGCGGCTGGTGCCGACGATCACGATGAGCCCAAGCGCCAGCAGTGGCACGCCGGTCGGAATCGGCAGCCAGATCGTTGCCAGGCCGAGCACGATCAGGAAAGCTGCCAGGGACCACCACAGGATTTTCATGTTGTGCCACGTTGTCCGACTGCGACAGCTTTCCATACAGCGCGCAGTGAGACGGATTTATGAAGCCGGTTTCCGATGCGCGAGGGCGTCCAGCAGCTTTTCGCTGCCCTCCTGGATCAGTCGGAAGACCTCGTCGAACCCGCCCGGCCCACCGTAGTAGGGGTCTGGAACGTCCATCGCCGGGTCGGCAAGGAAGAGCCGCAGACGGTTGCGGGCTCTGCTTCCTGCCCGATCTTCAAGGGTTGTCAGGTTGCTGCGATCCATCGCGAGTATCGTATCGTAGGTGCCGAAATCCTCCGCCGTCACCTGCCGGGCGCGCTGGCCGGAAATATCAATGCCGTGGCGTGCGGCGACCTCGACGGAGCGTGGGTCCGGGGGATTGCCTGCGTGCCACGAACCGGTTCCTGCGGAATCAATCCTGAAGTGCTCGGCAAGTCCGCGCTCCAGAACGTGCGCGCGAAAGATGCCTTCGGCTAGCGGGGAGCGGCAGATGTTGCCAAGGCAGACGAAGAGAACACTGTGGGTCATGGGGTATCTCCGGGACATCCCTAGGTGTTAGCCTGAACACACCCGCAGGGCCACCGGCAATGCGGCCAGCGTCAGACGTAAGAGGAGGAACAGATGGCGGAACGACTGAAACCCGAGGACCGGGCAGCGGGATTGAAGGACCTTGAGGGCTGGCACCTGTGCGACGACCGTGAAGCCATCTCGAAATCCTTCCGATTCAAGGATTTCCGCGAAGCGTTCGGCTTCATGACGCAAGTCGCCATAACGGCGGAGAAAATGAACCACCATCCTGAATGGTCAAACGTTTATCGAAGCGTTGACATCGTGCTTTCGACGCATGATGTTGGCGGCCTGAGCGCGCTGGACCTCAAGCTGGCGTCAGAAATCGACGGCATCGCCGGAGCATCCTGAGCGCCTCGGATCCGGGCGAAGGGGGCACTTTCTCGGAACGGTATTGGTAGGAATGAACTTCAGAATTTCCAGACGACTCGCCCTGTGTCTTGCGATCGGAGCGGGGTTGGCGAATCAGACAAGCGCTCTGGCGGGCAGTTTGCAGGGCGAGATGAAACGTCTTCCGCCGTCGGAGCAGCTGGAGCAGCGCTGCGACATGGAGGCGATGAATCGGCTCGATGCCGACAAGGTGATCGCCTATACGTTCTCCGAACCCAGTCATACCGCCGTCAAATTCGACGCCAACGGCGCGGTGTTTCGCAAGCATGGCGAATGGTATCACCTTGCCTATTCCTGCACGACGAGCCGCAATCACCTGAAGGTCACCGACTTCGATCTGCGCGTCGGCAACCGCATCCCGCACCGGGACTGGTCGAAATACTATCTCTATCCCTGATCCTTCGGCGCCGCGCTCGCTTTCTTGAGATGAAACCGGTGTCCGGTTTCGGTCCGCTCGGCAGACAGCAGATCATGACCGTTCTCGCGGCAGAAATGCGGGATGTCGATTTCGGCCATCGGATCGGTGGTGAGCACTTCCAGCTCCGCTCCGTCCGGCAAACGGCTCAGTGCCTTGCGTGTCTTCAAGACGGGAAGCGGGCATTTCAGGCCCTTCAAGTCGAGTGTCGTTTCGGTCACCTGCACCGGTCCTGGTTGGCGTTGAAAGCGGGATGCCGCGTGGTCGGACGGCGGCCCCTTCTGCCGAGATACTTCTGTGGCGTCCGGGACGCAACCCGGTCTATGGTCTCTAGAAGATTTGTGATTCCAGGAAGGACGACATGAGCGATACCGACATTTCCCCGCTGGATGTGCTGGACTTCTGGTGGCAGGCCGGACCCGCGAAGTGGTTTGCGCAAGACGACAAGTTCGACAAGGCCATCGAGAAGACCTTCATGGGCGCGATCGAGGACGCCAAGGCGGGCAAGTTCGATCATTGGTGCGAGACGGCGGACGGATCTCTGGCTCTGCTGCTGCTTCTGGACCAGATGTCGAGAAACGTCTATCGGGACTCCGCGGAAGCGTTCGCCGCCGACGAGAAGTGCCGGTCCATTGCCGACCATGCTCTGGAAAAAGGCTTCGACAGGGCGTTTCCGAAAGAGGCGCGCGGGTTCTTCTATCTCCCGTTCGAGCATTCCGAAGACATGGCCGATCAGGAACGGTCCGTGGATCTGACGCGTGTGCTGGGCGACAAGGAACTCTACCACTACGCGCTGATCCACATGGATGTCATTCGCCGCTTCGGCCGGTTTCCCCATCGCAACAAGGTGCTGGGGCGGGAAACAACGCCGGAAGAGCAGGCTTATCTGGACAGTGGTGGCTTCTCCGCCTAACGTAACGTAAGTTTTTTGAGGCGGCGTCGGCGCACACGCTGCCCGATTTTTGCTCTTTTGCGCAGCGCGGTTTGGTGACCAAGTCCTGACCCGATGCCTATTTCTACGGCAAAACCTTCAATAACGCCTATTATCTAGGCGAAAAATCTGCCTGAAAATCAATCATTGCCTCCCGTCCGGTGGTGTCTCCACCGGGCCGTACCGTCGCGTGCGCCCCGGTTTTCCGCGAATTGTAAGCTGGTTCCGCAAAGTTGGCACGGTCCTTGATAAGCAAGTGCGGACACCGCTCCTATTCCACGGTTCGTGGGCTTAGCCGAAGACCTGAGAAGATCCTTCCAGAGGGGACGAAAACAGGTGGGACATCTGGGGGGCGGTCGGCCGAGCTTCTTCGAAGGGAAGGGGCGCTTAAAAGGGGAATGGAACGAGCAATGAAAATAGTGATGGCCATCATCAAGCCGTTCAAGCTCGACGAAGTGCGCGATGCTCTCACCGGCATCGGCATCCAGGGGCTCACGGTGACTGAAGTGAAGGGCTATGGCCGCCAGAAAGGTCACACCGAGATTTATCGCGGCACCGAATATGCAGTCAGCTTTCTCCCGAAACTGAAAATCGAGGTCGCCGTCGATGGAGCTTCCGTCGACAAAGTGGTCGAAGTGATTTCCGGCGCTGCGAAGACCGGTCAGATCGGCGACGGAAAAATCTTCGTCTACTCGATTGATCAGGTTGTACGCATTCGCACCGGCGAAACCGACGCCGAAGCTCTGTGATTTAGGTAAGGAAACGTATCATGAAAAAACTGGTCGCTAAGGGCGCGACATCGCTGGCTTTTCTGGGCCTTTCGGTTCTGCCGGTGCTTGCTCAAGACACTGCAGCCGAGGCCGTAGCCGCAACTCCCGTTTCTCCGGAAGTCGCCTATATCCTCAACACCCTTCTGTTCCTCATCGGCGGTTTCCTCGTCATGTGGATGGCCGCCGGCTTCGCGATGCTCGAAGCTGGTCTCGTTCGTTCCAAGAACGTTTCGATGCAGTGCCTCAAGAACATCGCACTGTATTCCATTGCCGGTCTGATGTTCTGGATCACCGGTTACAACCTGATGTACACCGGCGTTGACGGTGGCTTCATCGGATCCTTCGGTCCGTATGCGTTCGATGCCGTTGGCGGCGACGCACTCGACACCGGCTACTCCACGGCCTCCGACTGGTTCTTCCAGATGGTGTTCTGTGCGACCACCGCTTCCATCGTTTCCGGCACACTTGCCGAGCGCATCAAGCTCTGGCCGTTCCTCATCTTCACCGTTCTCCTGACCGGTTTCATCTACCCGATCGCAGGCTCCTGGCAGTGGGGCGCCGGCTGGCTCTCCGAAATGGGTTTCTCCGATTTCGCAGGTTCGACGCTGGTTCACTCGGTCGGTGGCTGGGCAGCTCTCTCCGGTGCCATCATCCTCGGTGCCCGTAAAGGCAAGTACCTGCCGGACGGCTCCGTGCATCCGTTCCCGGGTTCCTCCATGCCGTTGGCAACCCTCGGTACGTTCATCCTGTGGCTCGGCTGGTTCGGCTTCAACGGTGCGTCCCAGCTTGCCATGGGCTCGATCGGTGACGTCTCCGACATCTCCCGCATCTTCGCCAACACCAACATGGCAGCTTGTGCCGGCGTGGTCGTCGCGATCATCCTGACGCAGATCATGTACAAGAAGGTCGACGTCACCATGGCCCTCAACGGCGCCCTGGCTGGCCTCGTGTCCATCACCGCAGAACCGCTTGCTCCGACCGTATGGACTGCCGTCTTCGTCGGCGCCGTCGGTGGTGCGATCGTGGTCTTCGCGGTTCCGATGCTCGACAAGCTGAAAATCGACGACGTCGTCGGCGCAATCCCGGTCCACCTGCTTGCAGGTATCTGGGGCACGCTGATCGTTCCGCTCTCCAATGCGGACACGTCCTACGGCACGCAGATCATCGGTATCGTTGCCTACGGCGTCTTCACGCTGGTCGCATCCGCCATCGTCTGGTTCATCCTCAAGGCAACCATGGGTATCCGGGTTTCCGAGGAAGAAGAAGCGATCGGTCTCGACAAGGCGGAAGTCGGCGTCGAAGCCTATCCGGAGTTCGGTGTCGGCTCCCAGCGCATGTAAAGGGCTTGGGGCGCCCCGCCACTGCGGGGTGCCCGGCTTTTCCGGCCTGGCGGTTCAGTTTCAGGAAAAACGAACTGCAGGAAGCCGGATCCAAATCTCCCAGGCGGTCTATTGGCTCAGACCGCAAACTTGGAAAGCCCGGGGCAACCCGGGCTTTTTTTTGTCGCTATGAAGGTCGGTTCCGCGTCGCGGCGCTTCGAGATGGGGCGCGCGGGCTTGACGGCTCAGGTGAGGGCGCGGCCCGAGGTCAGAAGCTCGGCTAGATTGTCGTGGCTGCTGACCACCTTGTGGGCACCGGCCGCCTCAAGCTGCGCCGTATGGCCATCATGCGTATGGCCGCCCCCGACGAAGCCCCAGACCGTCATGCCCGCCGCAAGGCCCGCCTTCACGCCGTTCGCGCTGTCCTCGATCACCAGCGTTGCCGCCGGATCGATGCCGAGCCGGGATGCGGCGAACAGGAACAGGTCCGGCGCCGGCTTGCCGTTCTTCACCTGCTCGCCGGAATAGACATGAGGATCGAAATAGGCGAGCAGCCCAGTATGCGTCAGCTTGCTGATCAGCCGGTTGAGGCGTGAGGACGAGGCCACGGCGCGTGGGCCCTCATGGGCTTCAAGTAGCTCCTTGATACCGGCAATGTCGGAGATTTCCTTCTCGATCCGCTCCATGGTCGCGGCGTCCAGCTCCGGTCCGAAGGATTCCGGAAGCGGTCCCTTGCCGAGCGCCCGGTGGTCTTCGTCGAGTGCGGACCAGAAATCGTCGCTGCCAAGGCCCTGAAAACGGTCCAGATAGTCATCGAGCGGATAATGCAGGCCGATCCGGGCGAGATGCTCGCGCTCCACGGCCACGTAGATCTTTTCCGAATCGACCAGTACGCCGTCGCAGTCGAACAGAATCCCCTCGAACTCCATATGTGCCGTGCCTTTCGCTTGTTCAGATCTTCAAAGCTCGATTGAGCACTCAATGCCTTTTAACAATCAGATTTTGACGAAAAGTGACAGAGCCGGTTTTCGGTTTGTGCCGGAGGACAATGCGATGCCTCAGGCCCCGGCAAATGCCCGCCAGTCAAAGCACGACGATACCGGAGTGCTTTGCCTTGTGCTCCGGCTCGACGTGAATGGTGATCCGGGCGCCGGGTACGTCGTCGACGATGGCCCGCTCGATCCGGTCGCAAATGGCATGGGCGGCCTCGACGGACATGTCGCCGGGAACCACGAGGTGGAAGTCGATGAAGATTGACTTGCCGGCAATGCGTGTCCGCAGGTCATGCGCTTCGATCGCGCCTTCTCCATGTTCGGAGATGAGGAGACGGATCTTGTCGAGAACGTCGGAGGATGCGGCTTCATCCATCAGACCGCCGACCGATTCCTTGACCAATCCCCAGCCGGACCACAGGACCGTCAGCCCGACAAGCACGGCAAGCGTGGGGTCGAGGACCTGCCAGCCCGTTGCCAGCACCAGCACGAACCCGGCCAGGACACCGGCGGAACTGACAACATCGGTCATCAGATGCTTGCCGTCGGCAACAAGTGCTGGAGAGCGGCCAGACTTTCCGTGGTGGATGAGGTAGCGCGCCCAGACCCCATTGAGCAGCGTCGCCGCAACGTTCATCCCGATCCCGAGAAGGGAATAATCCGGCCGGTCGTCGCCGGTGAAGCCGAGCCACGCCGCGTGGAAGATCGAGAGCGCAGCCAGAACGATCATCACACCGACAAGAACGGCCGCGAAATATTCCGCCTTGTCATGGCCGTAGGGGTGATTGCTGTCGGCGGGTTTGGAGGCGAACCAGACAGCGGCAAGGGTCGCAATGGAAGACGCAATATTGACCGTCGATTCCAGCGCATCGGAAAAGAGGGCGATCGAGCCGGTGTAATAATAGGCGCCGGACTTCAGGCCCAGAACCAATGTGCCGACAACGATGCTGGCAAAAGCGATCCGAAGTCTGAGTTTCAGCTTCATTCCGTTCCCCTGGTCATCCCGCTACCTGCGTACGTGCGGGAGGATTTGCCCGTGTCTCTCGATCCGGTTCCCGGAGGTGGCTCCATCGGAGCCCTGCGAGTCCGGGGAAGGGGTAACAGCTTTTTCGCCTGTGACAAGGCAGCGGGAGGCAAATACCCCCGGCCAGTTCCGCCGAACAGGTATTTTTCAGTCAGTCTGTCTGCGGGCTGTGCAGCAAGCGCGCTCCTGCGCTGAGGAAGAGGCGCTCCGGAGAGGTGCTGCCGTGAGATCTGCCGCTCAGAAATTGCCGTGGGGACCGGAAACGGTGGCGCCGATGATCTGTCCGGGGCCGTCCTGGCCTTCGACCTGAACCAGAATGGCGCAGCGTGACTCGCCGTCGATCATCAGCTTGGATTTCGGCATGCGGAAGGTTTCCGTCTCGCCGGACCATACGCCCATCGGTTGAAGAGTTCGCACGACGTTGACATAGGTGATCTTCCGGCCGGCGTTCTCGCCCCGGCCGATATCGACCGTTGCCGCTTCCTGAAGCCGCATGAAGTAGACGGTCGCCATTTTCGCTCCTTCGGGCAGAGTGCCCTCAACCTTCGCCTGCACCACCATGTCGGAGATCGAAAGCTCGACGCTCGTGGTGAAGGGCTGGGTGCGCGAAAGAGCCGAGAGCACTTCCTGCTCGCGGCTGCCAACCACATGTTCCTCGCCATTGACGATCATTTGCGGCGTATAGACCGACCGGTCGCCGCGACGGGCCGCGTAGGCCCGTTGGCGCTGCGAGTGCTCCGGGCTTGCGAGCGTGTCCTTCCAGCCGAGGTAATCCCAGTAGTCGACGGGCATCACGACGGTCAGGATATCCTTGTTTTCCTTTGCCAGGCGGGCAGCGAGATGGTCAGCCGGCGGGCAGGAGGAACATCCCTGGCTGGTGAAAAGTTCAACAACCTTCCGGGGCTGTGTCTCGGCCTGCGCGGAGGCGCTGAAGGCGGCGGCAATGACAACCATGGCGACGAAGCCTGTGCGGAGAGCCTCAGAGGCTTTCCGTTGGGTAATGCCCAGCATTTGGATCGGATCCTTTCTCGAACACGATCAAGGTAGGCAATTCGAGCTTCAACCGCGAGTCACGAGGCGGTGACCTTGATTGGTTTCCAAGGATTTCGAGATGCTTCGGTCCGGGACGCAGCGCTGCCGTCAGCCGGCTGCGATGATCTTGCGAAGCTGGGGCAGGAACTCGTTGCGGTAGCTCTCGGGACTGAGGGGGCCGATGAACTTGTAGCGGATCACGCCGTTGCGATCGACGACGAAGGTTTCCGGCACGCCGTAGACGCCCCATTCGATCGCCGTCCGCCCATTGTTGTCCGCGCCGATGCGGCTGTAGGGATTGCCGAGGCTGCCGAGAAAGCGGCGGGCATTCTCCGGCTTGTCCTTGTAGTTGATGCCGAGAAGCTGGATGCCATCGACCTTCGCAAGGTCCTCAAGTAGAGGATGCTCCTGCCGGCAGGGCACGCACCAGGACGCGAAGATATTGACCACCGAGACCTTGCCTTCAAGGTCTGCGCTGGAAAAACCGGGCACCTCGGTCCCGCCCCGGTTGAGCCCTTCGACCGCGGCGAGATCGAACTGGGGCGCAGGCTTGTCTATCAGCGCCGAGGGGATTGCCTGCGGATCGTCGCCGAGCAGCAGCTGGAAAAGGAAGAGCCCTGCCAGAGCTGCAAAAACCACGAGCGGCAGCAGAACGAGCACCGGAAAACCGCGCTTCTTTTCCTCGCCGGTGGCTTGCCCGTGTTCAGTCTGTGCGGCCTGGGTCTGATCTCTGCCGCTATCGGATGCGCTCATGTTACGACTTGCTGTCCTGGCCGGTGCGGGCGCGGCCGATGCCCCGGTCCGCGAGTTCCTTCAAGGCGCGTTCCTGCGCTGCTTGATCCAGCCGGACCCAGGCAATGAGGCCGAGCACCGTGATTGCGCACAGGACGTATGAGGCAATGATGAAGCCGGCGTGGGGGCCAAGATCCATGGGGTTACTCCGCTGGTTGCGCTGTCGCGGCGGCCGTTCCGGGATGCGCGGCGCTGGCGGCGCGCATGCGCAGCGCGCGCACGCGGCGGCGCAGGATTTCATTACGCATCGCCATCAGGTGGATCACGAAAAACAGAAGGGTGAAGGCAATCGCCATGACGAAAAGAGGCCAGAGCATCGAGGAGTCGATGCTCGGCCCGTCCATGCGCATGACGCTGGCCGGTTGATGCAGGGTGTTCCACCAGTCGACCGAAAACTTGATGATCGGCAGGTTGAGCGCGCCGACAAGGGTCAGAACCGCGGCGGCCTTGCCGGCCTTGATCGGATCGTCCATGGTCCGCCACAGGGTCATCAGGCCGAGATACATGATGAACAGCACCAGGACGGATGTCAGTCTTGCGTCCCAGACCCAGTAGGTCCCCCACATGGGTTTGCCCCAGAGCGAGCCGGTGACGAGCGCCATGAAGGTGAAGGCCGCGCCGATGGGGGCGGCACTCTTGGCCGAGACATCCGCCAGCGGGTGTTTCCACACCAGCGTGCCGAGAGACGACAGCGCCATGATGGAATAGCACATCATGCAGAGCCAGGCTGCCGGGACGTGGATGAACATGATCCGCACGGTCGCGCCCTGCTGATAGTCCTCAGGGGCGACGAAAAAGCCTAGATAGAGACCCACAGCGAACACAATGACGCACAGGCCGGTGAGCCACGGAAGAACCGTCTCCACCAGCTTCAGAAATCGCGTCGGATTTGCATAATCCCAAAATGCCATCACTGCCTTTTACTTCAGTCTCACGTCAGCATCAATCTAGCGAAGGATCACAGTTTCGCTTTGCGTTTGGTCAAATAGGCGAGGGACGTCAGAAAGCAACTCTTCGCGAGGTGGTCGTCGCGCCTGTCCGGCCGGCCGTCAATCGCCTGCGAAGCGAAGTGCGATGGCCGATGCGACAGGGCCGATGACGGCTGAAATCAGCGTCAGGGCGCACAGGATCAGGAACGGCGTCATGAACGGCATTGGATCGTGGATTGCCGCATCGGCGGAGCTGACGCCGAAAATCATCACCGGGATGGCAAGCGGGATGACCAGCACGGCCAGCAGCAACCCGCCGCGGCGCAGCGATACGGTGAGAGAGGCGCCGATCGCGCCGATCAGCGTGAGCGCGGGCGTGCCGACGAGAAGTGTCGCGGTCACGGCGGCCATGGACACCGGATCAAGATTGAGGAAGATGCCGAGAAGGGGCGCGGCAACGACGAGCGGCAGGCCGGTCGCGACCCAATGCGCCAGGCATTTCACGAGAACCACCACTTCCAGCGGCCGCCCGGCCATCAGCATCAGGTCCAGCGTTCCGTCTTCCCGGTCGGCCTGGAACAGACGGTCGAGGCCCAGGAGCGTCGCGAGCAGCGCGCCGATCCAGAGGATCGCGGGGCCGATCCTTGCCAGGAGGTTGAGGTCCGGCCCGACGCCGAAGGGGATGACGGTGACAACTGCCAGGAAGAACAGGACACCGACGAGCGCACTGCCGCCGATGCGCACCGACAAACTGATGTCGCGCCGAAACAGGGTCATGGCCCAGCCGTTCATGACAGCATCTCCTCAGGCGCCGGTTCGGTCGGTGTTGCCGTACGCAGATGGAGACTGGTGATGTTTTCAAGAGCCAGATCGGTGTGTGTCGCCGTGACGATCAATCCGCCGGCGCCGAGATGCGCGTTCATCAGTCCAAGCAACTGCTGTTCCGAGGCGACGTCGAGCGCGGAGGTCGGCTCGTCCATCAGCCACAGGGGGCGCGGGGTGACGAGAAGTCGGGACAGCGACAACCGTCGCTTCTGCCCTGCGGAAAGATAGCCTGCCGGCAGATGGGACGTGTGGCCGATGCCGAGCGTGTCCAGCGCATCCAGCGGCGCAAGGGGCTTGCCCGGGAAAATTTCCTGTCGCGCAGGCTCCGTGAAACTCTTCCAGAACCGGAGGTTTTCCAGAACGCTCAACGCCGGTTTGACCGCATCCTGGTGACCGAAGTAATGGGCCTGTTCGTGCAGCAGCCTGTCCGCGTCGCCGCCCTCGAGCGTCAGCGCGCCGGCCGCAAGCGGCACCAGCCCGGCAAGCGTGCGCAGGAGCGAAGACTTGCCTATGCCGTTGGCGCCGGTGACCACCAGCGCAGCGCCGCCGCTCAGGGAAAAGGTGAGGTCCTGAAACACCCGGCGTCCGCCGCGGTCTATCGTCAGGTTTTCGGCAATGAGTTTCAGAAGGTTGCTCCGGGCAAAAGTGATCCACGTCTTGTTAGTTGGCCCGGCAGCATCGATGCAAGCTCGATTATGTGCCTTAACCTGTATCAATGTCCTCCATGGCGACGTCGCGCCTTTCAGATCGAGGCCACAGGCACCTTGCGACACCGTTGATCCCTTCGATCGGAGTTCAGTCGAAAACCGTCGCGATGGTGCCGGCTTCGATGCCATCCTTGATGGCGCGAAGTCTGAAGAAGATCAGGGAGACGGTGACGAAGATAAACGTGCTGCACAGCCCGAAAATGGTCAGGATCAGGAATTCAGAGAGGATGTCCGAGGAGATGAAAGAGACACCGAATTCGCTGACGAGCGCGTCGAGGCTTACGATGCCTGCATAGGCCAGTGCGGTCACCAGCGTTGCAAGGAAAAGGGTGACGAAGACGGGCAACCTGTACCCTTTCGTCAGCTTCAGACTTCTGGAAAGGCCGCTGAAGGCCTTGCGCTCTATGACGATTGCGCAAGGCAAAACACAGAACGAACTGCCGATACAGGCGAAGACCGCCGTGACAAGCAGCGAGATCAAGAGACTTGATACCCCTGACATGAGGCCAACCACCAAGAACACGCCTGCAATGACCAGCCAAAGCAGCATCAGTGCCGCCGAGAGGATGGCAATCATTGGAACGGCTCCACGAAGGAGCCTGAGATACGCAAGAGGCCTGAGCGGCGAGCCGGATTTCAGATCGCCGATGAGTTGCGCGACCCAGGCGGCAATGATGGCGACGGTCGCCGCCATGGCGATGGTTCCTATGGCGATGTCCATGATGCTGCGTCCTATATCGAATTCGAACGGAGGGGACGCAGGATTGAGGACATCTCGATATCTGACGAAGACAACGTAAGGCAGAAAGACAGCGATCGGTGGCACAGCACCGACAAGACATATCTTGAGCGGATTTCCGAATGTCAGTGCGAAGCTCTCGGCGATCAGTGCGCCAATGCCAAAGGGAGGGCGCGGTGTCGGGTGGTTGCTGGCCAGGTCTTGCGATGATTGCGCCGTCCCGGTTGTTTCATCGTTTTGATGTCGCAAGTCTAAGGTACTCGGTGAGAGGGGGAGGGAATATGCCCGGATCGGCTCCGTATGACGGTTGCCGCCAGCTATGACAAGGCGTCAGTCGAAGACCATGGCGATCCGGTCGACGGTGATGCCTTCCTTGATTTCACGGAGCCGGGCGTAGAGCATTGATGTGATGATGCTTCCAAACGCCGAGGATCCGGCGCCGATCAGGACCGCAAGGCTGATGGAGACGACTTCCCAATCAGTGCCATCCGGAAAGAACGCGTGAAAGAATGCGGCGAGTAAACGGAAGCCGAATTCGAGAACGGCGATCACCAGAACCAAAGTCGCGATCGGCCAACGGTACTCGCGCGTCAGACGGGCGCTTCGTGAAAGAGCGCCGAAACCGGCCCCTTCAATGACAATCGCCGGAACCACGAGGCTGAAGACAGCGCCGACCCACAGGCCCGGAATGACGAAAATCATCGCTCCGACGGACGTCAGCACGCCGGCGAGTGTCGTCAGGATGATGATTTGCGGGAAGCCTCTCAGCACCGGGGTCACGTAGTGTCCGATACGGGCCGGGCGGTACAGTTTCGCGTCATATGCCATCTGAACTATCAGACTGGTGGAGATTCCTCCTGCAACATAGCCCGCAAGCGTGAGCATGCCGTAACTGGCAAGGCCGGGGAAGGGTCGTGCCTGCAGCCAGGTGTTCAAGGCGAAAACGAGACCGGACGGGAGGCTCAGCACAAGGGCAATCAGGAACTTCTTTCTCAAGATCGAGAAGCTCTGGCTGAAAATCGAGCCTATACCGAGGCCCTGCCTGGGCATCGATTGATCAATTGCAACATCAGCCATGAAACGTTCCGGGTGTCTGTCGGCGCAAAAAAACGGGTTTCTTCAGATCATTGTACGGATATCGGGAGAATTCAATCTCTTGCGTTGCAGCATCCGGAAACGTCGGCGCTACATAAAAATGCTCCGGAGACGTACGTCGTCTCCGGAGCGCATTTGACAGGATTTCCGGGGAGATACCCGGGTCCGTAACCGCAATCGTCAGTCGAAGACGGCCGCGATCTGGTCGACGCTGACGCCTTCCTTGATTTCACGCAGGCGCGCGTAGATCAGGGACGTCACGATACTGATCAGGCCCGCACCAATTGCCGAAAGGCCGGCAAAGATGATGACGCTGATGACCATTCCGACAACGCCGCCAATGCCCGTGATGAGACCGACAACGAGCAGCGACACGACGTTGATAAGCACAGCGCAGACAAGGGCGAGCAGGAACGCGCCGATGATCGGCCAGCGGTATTCCTTGGTCAGTCTGGCGCTGCGGCCCAATCCGCCGAACCCGGCGCGTTCGATCACGACCGCAGGCGCCATGACGGCAAAGACGCCGTAGATCCAGATGCCTGGAACGACGAAGAAAACGAAGCCGAGCGCTGCCAGGAACGTTGCCACGATGCTGAGGATTGCCAGCGGGGCAATGCTCGACAGGGCTGGCCCGAAGTAGCGGCCGATCGAGATGGGACGATTCAACTTTGCGTCATAGGCAAGCTGGATCAGCAGCGCGGTCGTGATCGAGTAGATGACCATGTCGATCAGGGGCGACAGAATGTTGGCAAGAATGCTGAAGACACTGTCGAACTGCGGTTCCTGAACGCCAAGTGCGGGGCCAAAGCCAATCAGGATGCCGGAAATGAGAAAGCCGATGAGGGTCGGAACAAAGGCGGTAATGATAACCTTGAAGAAGTTTCCGAAAAGGATCGAAAAGCTCTCACTGACTATCGCGCCGACGCCAAGTGCTGGCTTTGGTTCGGCCGCAGAGATGTCTGCCATTCGTTCGCTCCATGTATGTTGGTGTTCTAGGTGTGAATCAGTCTTGAAGGGCGCGGAAACTGGAGCCATTCCAAGGCGAAAAAGTGACAGGCCTCGTCTCTTCTGTCACCCGGAGAATTTGCTCCTGACTCAGGATACCTGTGGTCTGTGAAAGTTACGCTGGGGGTTCATGAGTTTTCTTCCCCATTTTCCGCATAATGCTTGTTTTCCCGCCTGTCACCGAAAAGTTGCCGCTGTTCCAGATGTTTGCGTTGCGCGTTGTAGAATGCCCGCAAAAACGCGAGGCGGTCTTCCGTCGGCACGGGGTCGGCATAGCCGATCTTGTTGCGGATCTTTTCCACGATCACCTCGATGGTCGCATCGCGGCGGTCATCCTGTCCCGCTTGCGGACGCTGGCTCTCGTTGCGAAGCAGGCCTTCGAGCGTCTGGAGCTCGAAGGCGCCGTAATGGTCGAGCTGATACGACAGGAAGACGAATTTGCTCTGGTTCACGCCGGCACGCTGCGGCTCGCTGGCAAGATCAGCCAGCAAGACGGGCACGGGCAGGTGGATGACGTGCGTGCCCGCCATCATGTCGCCCAGGCGCCGGCGGTAGCGGTCGAAGCAGGGAATCGCAAGACAGATGATGACCCAGCCGAGAGACAGCAGCGAGCTGACCGGAGAGGCGGCATCCAGCGTCAGAAGCAGCGTTCCGGGCAGAAAGACCTCCGCCTCCTTCATCAGGTTGCGCAGTACCAGGGCGTGCGCGCTCAGCGATCGGCCGTCGTGGGACACGACCTTGATCTTCATGATGCGCTTGCCAAGGGTCTGCCCGTTCCAGGCCAGCTCCGCACAGATGTAATAGGGCACGCGGATCAGAAAGAAGAGGAGGATTGCGATGACGAACAGAGACTGCGGATTGATGAGACCGGTGACCGACAACAGGAGCAAAAGCGCGCCGGCGGCGATCCCGGTAAGCAGGATGTCGGTGATCTGGGCGGCAATGCGAACGCCGACGCCGGCCACAGGCAGCGTCAGCGTGACGCCTTCCGGGGGCATCAGTTCGTTTGGCGAGGGACGGGCCGGTTTGCCGGATTTGTTGCGCCTGAAGATCATTGTCGCCTCCGGCCGCCGAAGGCAAACCACGCTAGCCACAGCGCACCGACACCCCAGCCGATCGCCAGGCGTGTTGTACGATCCTGAACGAGTTGCCGGCCGAAGCCTTCCAGCAGGGCGGCGGCAAACAGCATGATTGCTGCGACCAGCGCCAGCTTGACAGCGTCACGGCCCGCCAGACGCAATGCGTCGACGCGTGATCTCTCGCCGGGAAAAAGCACCGCCGCACCGAGTTTCAGGCCGCCGCCGCAGGCAATGCAGATCGCGGAAAGCTCCGTCACGCCGTGGATCGACAGCCAGCCAAGCAAATCGAGGCCGAGGCCGCGCTCCACATGCAGCGCGAAAAAGGCACCCATGATCAGACCGTTGTAGTAGGTCAGCAGGATGGCCGGCGCACAGGCGAAGACGCCGAGGCCGAAGACGAAGATCGCAATGCGGGTGTTGTGCGAGAACAGATAGGTTGCGAAGACGCCGAGACCGCTGGCTTGCGGGTCGGCATCATAGATCACCGACCGCAGGTCTTCCGTCGTGGAATCCGGTCCACGGCCACCGCCGAGTGCGTCCGGCATGAAGACATAGTACCAGTCGGGGCTCTCGAAATAGAGCAGATAGCCCGTCAGGGCGCCGAGACCCATGCACAGAATGCCGAGCAGGATATACAACCAGGACCGACGCATTGCCTGGGGCGCGCCGGTCGTCAGGAAACGTTGGATGAGCCCGCCAAGGCCCTCCTGCGGTGCATAGACGCACAGATATGCCCGGGCGGTGAGTGCCTCCAGATACCCGAGAAGCGCCTTGTCGAGGGAAATCTCGCGCGCGATGGCGAGCGACGTCGTTGCCTGCCGGTAGAGCGAAGCGAGGTCGCGGCTTTCGGCAAAGTCCATGCGCTGCAGCCCGCGGCTCTCGGCCGCCTGGACCAACGTCTCGAGGCGGCGCCAGTCGGCCTCCCGTTCCTGGCGGAACCGGGCGGATCGAATGAGGTCCTGGTCGGTCTCGGCTGACACGTCAGATCAGCTCCCGTGCCTTGATTTCAAGATAGGCTGATATCAGCCGCGCACTCACCATGTTCGGCTTTGCATCCACGATCGTCACGCCCTTGCGCGCAAGCCGTTCGAGGACCAGACGGCGTTCGCTGATCGACTGGTTGGCCGCGACCAGCTCCGCGGTCTCGTCGAGATCGCCGGGTGCCTTCTCCACGAGTTCTTCCAGATCCGGATCGCGGATCGCCACAAAGATCAGAAGATGGCGCTTCGCAAGGATGCCGATGTTCTCGATCAGGAGTTCTGCCGAAGTGGTGTCGATGAAATCGGTGAAGATGATGATGAGGCTGCGCTTCGGCGTCCGTGCGTTGAGTTCCGTCAGCGCCAGCGTGTGATTGGTTTCCCGGCTGACGTAGGACAGACCGGCGGTCCAGTTGCGCATGCGGGCAAACGCGTTGCGGCCTGCGGAAGGGGCGGAGAAGCTGCGCGGGCGCACGTCGTAGGAATAATAGCCCACAAGATCGCCGCCGATGGTCGCGGCCCAGGCAGTGGCGAGCGCTGCGGTCACCGCGTGGTCAATCTTGGGCAGGCCTGCGATTTCCTCGCGCATCAGGTAACCGTTGTCGAGGGCGAGAATGACGTGATGGTTGCGTTCCGCCCTGAGCTCCTTGGCCACAAGCGAGCGGCGGCGCGCGGAGCGTTTCCAGTCGATGGTCTTGATGTCCATGCCCTGGACGAAGTCGCGCAGCTGGTGGAATTCCGATCCTTCGCCGATGGCGCGGTTTTCCTTCACGCCGTAAAGCGACGACTGGACCGTCGTGGTGATTTCGCCGGACTGAACCTGCCGGATGTTCGGAACGACGCGGACCTCCGCACCGATATCTGCGTGACGGGGCACGAATTCCAGCAGCCCCAGGTGGGAGGGCCACATGAGCCAGATCCGGTCGAAGTTCCAGACGCCCCGGCGCACGGCTCGGCAGGAGACGCTGGCATAGGCCATGGCGTCTTCGTTCGTGGCAAACAGGAACTCCGGGTCGCCAACGATGCCTTGCGGCCATTCCAGCCGGGCGCGCAGGCCCGGCGGCGCCTGTTCGATGCCGATCCGCAGATGAACGGTCTCGCCGACGAAAATCTCCGGTGGTAGATCGAACAGCGCGCCCTTGGGGCGGCGGAACGAGAGCAGGAGATCGAGTACGGCAAGCGCGGCAAGCAGGATCCAGGGCAGCGCAGCAAGGCTGCGCGCGCCGTCACCGCCCGCGACCGCCAACACGGACACGAGCAGCGCTCCTGCTCCCAGAACGAGCAATCTTGTCGATGGTCGGATCAGCGGGGTGCCTCGATCTGGTTCAGGATGTTTTCCAGCACCTGTGCTGCCGTGCGCCCCTCGATCTCGGCCGCCGGGCCGAGCACGATACGGTGCTGCAGAGCCGGGACGAACAGGCGTTTGACATCGTCCGGAATGGCATAGTCACGGCCATTCAGCGCGGCGGTCGCCCGGGCGGCACTCACCAGCGCGTCCGCTGCGCGGGTGGAGGCGCCGAAGGCGATTTCGGAGCTTTCGCGCGTCGCGCGCACGAGCCGCAGGATGTAGGAGAGGATGTCGTCCTTCAGGATGATGCTGTCGACCAATGCCCTGCTTTCGGCAAGGGTTTCGGCATCCAGAACCTTGGTCAGCTCCTCCGTTTCCATCCCGGCCGCTTCCAGGGGGTTGGCGGCGTGCTGCTGCAGGATCGCCATCTCGATATTCTCGGGCGGGAAATCGATCACCAGCTTGAACAGGAACCGGTCGAGCTGTGCTTCCGGAAGGGGGTAGGTGCCCTGTTGTTCGATCGGGTTCTGGGTCGCGACGACGATGAATTCGCTGCCGAGGTCATGGTCGTTGCCGTCGATGCTGACGACACGCTCGTTCATGGCCTGCAGCAGGGCGGCCTGGGTCTTGGGTGGAGCGCGGTTGATCTCGTCGGCCAGCAGCACCTGGGCGAAGACCGATCCCTTCGTCAGGACGAAGGCGTTGGTCTGGAAGTTGAAGATCGAGGTGCCGAGCACGTCGCCGGGCATCAGGTCGGGCGTGAACTGGATGCGGCCGAAGTCGAGTGCCAGAGCTGCGGAAAAGCTGCGTGCAAGAAGCGTCTTGGCGGTGCCGGGAGGTCCCTCCAGCAGCACATGGCCGCGAGCGAACAGGGCGACGAGCAGAAGCTCGATGATGTCGTCCTGCCCGAGGACTGTGCGTCCGATCTCTTTTCGCAGGGCGTCGGTCCGTTCGCGCAGGACGTCAAGTGTCATGAATGATGATCTCCAAAACCTGTTCCAGTTCGTCGACGTGCCGGGCCGCCGCGGCGGCCGGCAGATGCGCGGGGAGTGCGGCAATGTCTGACAACACGGCGCGCAGGCGTCCCGCCACTTCGGGATGACGCCTTTCCGCATATTTCAGGAATTCGCTTTCCCCGGAATAGTGTCCGGCGTGTGCCGGCCCGAAGAGCGTGTTGGCGGACGCTGCGATCCGCGCAGCGGAATATTCACGGATCAGGTCGCCGTCCTGCCCGGAGAGCCGCATGAGGCGCGCGCGGGCCCGTACGGCGGTCAGCTTGCCCGAGCCGGTGGCGGCGAGGTCGCTGACGATCGGACCGTAGCGCAGCGCGGCGCGCCAGAGAGACATGATCAGGAGAATGGCTGCGCCCGCCCACAACGTCAGGAACGGCGGAGAGAAGAAGCGCAGGAGGTCGCCCCAGGTCCGCTCGCGCGTCGGGGCCGATACCGGGTCTCGCAGCCATGTCGACCTGCTGTAGTCGATGACGACATTCTTCTCGCCTGCGTTCCGGCGCACCAGATCGAGAATGATCCGGGCATTGTCGCCAAGCCGCAGACCGTGATTGTTGAGAAGGTCCGGATCCGAGAGCACGAGCGTCTCGCTGAGGTCCCCGTCCTGCGAAATTGTCGGGCATTCGCCCAGTAGCATGGCTTCACGCGTGCCGAGAACCGGTTCGCAGCCCTCTGCGGTGAAGGTTTGCGCTGCATAGATATTGGCATAAAGAGCCCCATCGTCCTCCGCCTGGTAGCGGAATTCGGTGAAGGGGACGGACGCGTATTGCAGCGCGGCCTCATCATTGCCGGTGATCTTTCGCAGCGTCTCCGTCAGGCGCGCGCGCTCCGCCCGCAGATAAGGATGCGCCAGCCCCGTCAACCGCATGCCGCTGCGCCATTTCGGCAGCACGACAAGAGACGGGACACGTCCGCTCTTTTCCGTGATCGGGTCGAGCGAGAGATCGTATTCGTCCTGCTGCAGCAGGAGTTCTTCCTTGCTGGCGGGATACTGGCTTTCCTGATCAAGGGCGGTGTCATAGAGCGGGATGATCATCAGACCGATCGCCGTCTCGTCCATCAGCCAGCCGCCGGTGAAACTCTGTGCGCTGACCCCGTTGGACTGCAGCCAGATCTGCAACCCGTCGAGGCCGGAGGGGGACTGGCGCAGGGACTGCTGCCGTTGGGACAGAAGATACCAGCCGGCGCCGATGACGATCAGGCAAATGCCTGCGATCAAAAGGGCGTCGAAGCCGAAAGGCCGGGAACGGTCGGTGCGTTGGGTATCGCTCATGCGGTGGCCGGTCCCATGAATTGCCGGCACTGGTCGGCATGGCGCAGGAATTCCTCCTCGCTGACCGTCCGATCTCCAAACTGGACGCCTTCGGCGCGCATGACGAGGTCGCGCAGGGTTGCAAGCTGCTCGGGCGCGCCGGGAATGTGGCGAAGCGCATCGCGCGCTGTCCAGCTCCGCTGCATCAGGATGCCATGTGCTGCAACAGTTGCCGCCAGAACCTTCTGTGTCAAAAGGATCAGCGCCTGCTGACGGTCCTGGATCCGGAGAATCTCATCGAAGGAACTGAGCTTTTCGGCCCACGCGGGTGTTTCCGCCACGCGCCGCGTGCGGCCGGTCTCGTGGTTCTCGGCATCCCGCTTCAGGGAGACCGGAAGGCCGCCGCCGAAGCGGTGGATCACATAGCCGATGATCGCCAGAAGCGCCGCTGCGATCAGGCCCACGGTCCATTGAGCCGTGGAAAACCCGACGTCCTTTCCGCTGTCCGAATCGGATTGGTCAGGGCGCTTGTCGGGTAGCTGCGCTGTGTCGAGTTTCGGAGCAGGGGCGGACGGATCGTAATAGACCGCATCCGCATTGATGCCGCGCAGGCGGAGGGACTTGAGATACGCCTCGCCCGATTCGCCGATTTCCACGCGCTCCTGCACAGCTTCCTGCGCCTGGCTCGTTTGAGCCAGGGCACTGGAAATCAGGAGCAGTGCCGAAAGTGCGAATAACCGGACCATATTGCGTGTCATACCGGCAAGATAGACGGCCCGCAACCGCGCGCTTGCCGCAGGTGTGACCTCCCTTGGAAATCCATCTCCGAGACAGGTCTTGTTCGATCCGGAACCGGTGCGCACGGCCGTGTCCACGCAAGGGGCGCTCGCCCGCGAGGAAAAGAAAAAGGCGGCGTCGCCGAAGCGTCGCCGCCCTTCATTCAGGACCCGCGTCAGGGCGACCTAGAAGTGAACAGACTGCGAGGCGGCCGGCGCCTGCAGCGGCGGCGCGAACTTGGTCAGATCGATCCCTTCCACCGCAGTCTTGTACTCTTCAACGCTCGGCGTGCGGCCGAGGATCGCGGACAGGACGACGACAGGCGTGGACGCGAGAAGGGATTCGCCGCGCTTCTCGGAGGAGTCTTCCACGACACGTCCCTTGAAGAGACGCGTTGAGGTCGCCAGCACGGTGTCGCCCTTTGCAGCCTTTTCCTGGTTGCCCATGCACAGGTTACAGCCCGGGCGCTCGAGATAGAGAATGTTCTCGTACTCGGTCCGCGCGGTGCTCTTCGGGGAAGTGTCATCGAATTCGAAGCCGGAGTACTTCTGAAGAATGCTCCAGTCGCCTTCTTCCTTCAGCTCGTCGATGATGTTGTAGGTCGGCGCGGCAACGACCAGCGGTGCCTTGAACTCGACCTTGTTCGTCGCCTTTTCCAGGTTTCGGAGCATCTGCGCGACGATCTTGATGTCGCCCTTGTGCACCATGCAGGAGCCGACAAAGCCGAGGTCGACTTTCTTCTCTCCCCGGTAATGGGAGACCGGACGGATGGTGTCGTGGGTGTAGCGCTTCGAGACGTCTTCGTTGTTGACGTCCGGATCGGCGATCATCGGTTCGTCGATCAGGTCGAGATCCACGGCCACTTCGGCAAAGTACTTCGCGTTGGCGTCCGGTGTCAGGGCCGGCTTTTCGCCGGAGCGAATTTCGGCAATGCGCCTGTCGGCCTTGTCGATCAGGCCCTGGAGAACCTGCGTGCCGTTGTCCATGCCCTTGTCGATCATGATCTGGATGCGGCTCTTGGCGATTTCCAGCGACTCGATCAGTGTGTCGTCGTTGGAGATGCAGATGGAGGCCTTGGCCTTCATCTCGGCGGTCCAGTCGGTGAAGGTGAAGGCCTGGTCGGCGAGCAGGGTGCCGATGTGCACCTCGATGATGCGCCCCTGGAAGACGTTGTCGCCGAACTGCTTGAGCATCTGCGCCTGGGTCGCATGGACCACATCGCGGAAGTCCATGTAGCTCTTCATCTCGCCCTTGAAGGTCACCTTGACCGATTCAGGGATCGGCATGGTGGCTTCACCGGTGGCAAGTGCCAGGGCAACCGTGCCGCTGTCCGCGCCGAAAGCGACGCCCTTGGACATGCGGGTGTGGCTGTCGCCGCCGATGATGATCGCCCAGTCGTCGATGGTGATGTCGTTGAGGACCTTGTGAATCACGTCGGTCATCGGATGGTAGACGTTCTTCGGGTCACGCGCGGTGATCAGGCCGAAGTTGTTCATGAAGCTCATGAGCTTCGGAATGTTGGCCTGTGCCTTCAGGTCCCAGACCGAAGCGGTGTGGCAGCCGGACTGGTAGGCACCGTCCACAGTGGGGGAAATCACGGTCGCGGCCATGGATTCCAGTTCCTGGGCCGTCATCAGACCGGTGGTGTCCTGGGAACCGACGATGTTGACCTTCACGCGGACGTCTGATCCCGCGTGCAGGACCTTGCCTTCGGCAACGCCGACGGCATTGGCGTTGAAGATCTTCTCAACCGCGGTGAGGCCCTGGCCTTCCAGGGAAACCTCCTTGGACGGCGCGAAGACATCGGGCATGTCGACGCCGAGGGTTTCGGCAGCAAACGTCTGCAGTTTCTTGCCGAAGACGATGGCGTAGGACCCGCCGGCCTTCATGAACTCGACCTTCTGCGGGGTCAGGGCCGAGGACACATCGGCGAGTTCCTCGCCGGCCTCGCTGCACAGCTTCTTCTTCTTCGTGTTGATGGTGAGAACGGTACCGGTCTCGACCGAGTATTTCTGCTCCAGAACCGGGCTGTCGTCGTTGTTCAGGATCGGTTTGCCGTCATCGCCGATCTTCTTGACCCAGTTCTTCAGGTCAATGCCGATGCCGCCGGTCACGCCGACAGTGGTCAGAAAGATCGGGGAAATGCCGTTGGTGCCGGCGACCACCGGGGCGATGTTCACGAAAGGCACATAGGGGCTGGCCGGCTTGCCGGTCCAGAGCGCTACATTGTTGACGCCGGACATGCGCGAGGAGCCAACGCCCATCGTGCCCTTTTCAGCGATCAGCATGACGCGCTTGTCCGGATGCTGCAGCTTCAGCGCCTCGATTTCCTTCTGCGCCTTTTCATCGATCATGCACTTGCCGTGCAGCTCGCGGTCGGAGCGGGAATGGGCCTGATTGCCGGGGGACAGCAGGTCAGTGGAAATGTCGCCCTCGGCGGCGACATAGGTGACGACCTTGATTTCCTCTTCGAACTCCGGAAGCTTGGTGAAGAATTCCGCCTTCGCGTAGCTCTCCAGAATGTCCTTCGCGACATCATTGCCGGCCTCATAGGCCTTCTTCAGCCGGTCGGTGTCTGCCTCGTACAGGAAAACCTGGGTCTTGAGGACTTCGGCAGCGTGTTTGGCAATCGCCTTGTCGTCGCCAAGCGCAAGATCGAGCAGAACCTCGACGGACGGACCGCCCTTCATGTGGGACAGGAGTTCAAAGGCGAAGGCGGCGGAAATCTCTTCCACGACGGCATTGCCGAGGATGATGTCTTTCAGGAAGGCGGCCTTTTCGCCGGCGGCGCTCGTCGTGCCGGGCAGGGTGTTGTAGATGAAGAACTTGAGCGAATCCGTCCTGTGCTCGTTGCCGGTATCCCTGATCTGGGCAACGATTTCCCTGACGAGGTCCCCGTCCTCGATCGGCTTGGGATGCAGGCCCTGGCCTTTGCGGGTTTCGATCTCTTTCAGGTAGTCTTCATACAAGCTCATGGTGATCCCGGCGTCCTGGTTTTCCTGTGGTGCCCGACCGCGGGTCGCTGTTCCTCCGGCGCGCCGGATCAGGCTGGCTGAGCGTGGTCATAATTCAGTATACAATGGTATGCAATATTTTTTGAAAGATGATATGCTGGTGTCTGTCCGTATTCGCGGGCCTTTTGGCCAGGCACACGGATCGGGATCCGGATACCGGCCTGCAAAAACCGGTCGCGCCTCTTCAAGCCGCCGGAATGTCGTCCTAAATAAGAACTTGGCAGAGGCGGCATGACTGGTGAATGCTGTCAAAGATTGATATAGGGGCGGCGCACCAATCTGCGGCGGCGAGTGAGGGAGAGGCTCTCTATCGTGTTCTGCCGGGAGCATGCCGGATGACGAGCCGTCGGGCTCGCGTGTCCGGTGCAAGGGCCCGTACCCTGGAGAGATTACATCAGGCGCCGGTTCAGACGCGGCCCGGGCCTGAGGACAATTAAGGAGAACGCGCGCCGTGACCCAGTCCCTCGATAGCTTCAAGTGTAAGAAGACGCTGACCGCCGGCGGAAAGACCTACACGTATTTTTCCATTCCCGAAGCGGAGAAGAACGGCCTGGAAGGTGTTTCCAGACTGCCGTTTTCGCTCAAGGTGGTCCTTGAGAACCTGCTACGCTTCGAAGACGGACGCACGGTGACGAAGGAAGATATCCTCGCCTGCGCCGAATGGCTGAAGACGCGCAAGTCGTCCCAAGAGATTTCCTATCGCCCGGCGCGTGTCCTGATGCAGGACTTTACCGGCGTTCCCGCGGTCGTGGACCTGGCCGCCATGCGCGACGCGGCCGTGAAGCTCGGCGGCGATCCGGAAAAGGTCAACCCGCAGGTGCCCGTGGATCTCGTCATCGACCACTCGGTGATGATCGATTATTTCGGCACCAAGGATTCCTTCAGGAAGAACGTGGAGCTTGAGTACGAGCGCAACAAGGAACGGTACGAGTTCCTGCGCTGGGGTCAGTCCGCCTTCAACAACTTCCGCGCCGTGCCCCCGGGCACCGGCATCTGCCACCAGGTGAACCTCGAGTATCTCGCCCAGACCGTCTGGTCAAAGGATGAGGACGGCGAAACCGTCGCTTATCCGGACACACTGGTGGGCACGGATTCGCACACCACCATGGTCAACGGTCTTGCCGTTCTCGGCTGGGGTGTCGGCGGTATCGAGGCCGAAGCCGCCATGCTCGGCCAGCCGATCTCGATGCTCATCCCGGAAGTCGTCGGCTTCAAGCTGACCGGCGAACTCAATGAAGGCATCACCGCGACGGACCTTGTGCTGCGCGTCGTGGAAATGCTGCGCGAGAAGGGCGTCGTCGGTAAATTCGTCGAATTCTACGGACCGGGCCTCGACAATCTCAGCATCGAGGACGAGGCGACGATCGCCAACATGGCGCCGGAATACGGTGCGACCTGCGGCTTCTTCCCCGTTGATGCCGACACGCTGAAGTATCTGGAAGCGACTGGTCGCGACAAGGATCGCGTCGCGCTCGTCGAGGAATATTCGAAGGCGCAGGGCATGTTCCGCTCCGGAGCCGAAGAGCCGGAATTCACCGATACGCTGGAACTCGACATTTCCACCGTCGTTCCCGCCGTTTCCGGTCCGAAGCGGCCGCAGGACCGCATCAACCTTTCGGATGCGGCTGACGGCTTCGCCAAGACCATGGCCGACGAATTCAAGAAGGCGGACGAGCTTTCCAAGCGCGTTGCCGTCGATGGCAAGGACCATGATATCGGCAATGGCGACGTGGTGATCGCCGCGATCACCTCCTGTACCAATACCTCCAACCCGTCGGTTCTGATCGGTGCAGGTCTCGTTGCGCGCAACGCGCTGGAGAAGGGGCTGAAGGTCAAGCCGTGGGTGAAGACCTCGCTTGCGCCTGGCTCGCAGGTCGTCACCGACTACCTGGAAAAGGCCGGCGTTCAGGACGACCTCGACGCCCTCGGTTTCACGCTGGCCGGCTATGGCTGCACCACGTGCATCGGCAACTCCGGGCCACTGGATCCGGCAATTTCCAAGGCGATCAACGACAACGACCTGATCGCCTGCTCGGTCCTGTCCGGCAACCGCAACTTCGAAGGTCGCGTCAACCCGGACGTCCGCGCCAACTACCTGGCCTCGCCGCCGCTGGTGGTCGCCTATGCGCTGGCCGGAAGCCTCAACATCAACATCGCCGAGGATTCGCTGGGTGAGGACAAGGACGGCAATCCCGTCTACCTCAAGGATATCTGGCCGACCACGGAAGAGATCACCGATCTCATTCGCTCCTCCATCAACGAGGAGATGTTCCGCGAGCGTTACGGCGATGTCTTCAAGGGCGACGAGCACTGGCAGTCGATCAAGGTCGAAGGCGGCATGACCTATTCCTGGCCGTCCGGCTCGACCTACGTTCAGAACCCGCCCTACTTCGAAGGCATGACCATGGAGCCCAAGCCACTCGAGGATATCGAGGGCGCGGCTGTCATGGGTCTTTTCCTCGACTCCATCACCACGGACCACATCTCTCCGGCCGGCAACATCAAGCTGGACAGCCCGGCGGGGGAATATCTTTCCGAGCACCAGGTCGCGCAGAAGGACTTCAACTCCTACGGCGCGCGTCGCGGCAACCATGAAGTCATGATGCGTGGCACCTTCGCCAACATCCGCATCAAGAACCAGATGGTTCCGGGCGTCGAAGGCGGCGTGACCATGAAGGACGGCAAGAAGGAGTGGATCTACGACGCCTGCATGGAATACAAGGAAGCCGGCGTTCCGCTGGTCGTGTTCGCAGGCAAGGAATACGGCACCGGCTCGTCCCGCGACTGGGCTGCGAAGGGCACCAACCTTCTCGGCGTGCGCGCCGTGATCGCCCAGTCCTTCGAGCGTATCCACCGCTCCAACCTCGTCGGCATGGGCGTTGTCCCGCTCACCTTCAAGGAAGGCGAAAGCTGGCAGTCGCACAACATCACCGGCAAGGAACGCGTGACCATCAAGGGCATCGCCGACATCAAGCCGCGCCAGATGATGGACGTCGAGGTCACCTATGAGGACGGCACGACAAAAACCATCGAGTGCCTGTGCCGCGTCGATACGGTGGACGAGCTGGAATACATCAAGGCCGGCGGCATCCTGCACTATGTGCTCAGGAACCTCGTGACTGGCTGACCTTTTTCGGTAGCCAGAGATCAGCAGGATTTGAGCGGGCCCTTCGGGGCCCGTTTTGCTTTGTCAATTCAGGCCGAGTGTCTCCTCCGTGTGGAGGCCCAGTTATAGAGCGCCTCAAGGAGAGGCCGCAGGCGTTCCCCTTCGCTGGTGAGGCCGTAAACAAGCGTCGTCCCGGTGTCGTCTGCGGGCCGCATTGCCACAAGCCCCAGGTCCTCCAGGTTCTTGAGCCGCTGTGTCAGGACCTTGTCGGAAATGTTCGGAATTTTCGCCTTCAATTCATTGTAGCGGCATGGCTCTTCCTTGAGCCTCGCGAGGATCACCGTTTTCCATTTTCCGTTCAGGATGCTGACGGCAAGTTCAACGGGGCAACCGTAGGAAAATCGTCTCAGGGTCATGTGCTGTCCACTTACCCGTTGGTTCGTTGAATTCCGCGGATCTGCAATCGATAGTTGGCGCATTATCAGTTGGAACGAGGATCATCATCAATATGGAAACGATTGCCATTATCGGCACGGGAAATGTCGGAACCGCGCTCGGCAAGGGCTGGTCCCGGTCGGGACATTCCATTGTCTACGGTGCATCGGACACCCGGAGCAAAAGTGCCCTGGCCGTGCTGGAATCCGTCAGCGGTACGCGCGTTGCCGGCGTCGCCGAAGCTGCGAACGAGGCCGGTATTGTGGTTCTTGCCGTGCCTTTCGATGCACTATCGGACGTCATTAACGCCTGCGGTGATCTTCAGGGAAAACTGGTTCTGGATGCGACCAACCCGCTGACGTTTCACGACGACAGCCTGGAGCTCGCCCTTGGCTTCTCCACCTCAGGCGGCGAGCAGGTTGCCGAAATGGCAGTTGGCGCGGATGTCTTCAAGACTCTGAACCAGGTCGGCTTTGCGGTCATGTCCGATACTTCGGGATATGCGTCCAGGCCGGTGATGTTCGTTGCCGGAGACAACGACAGGCGCAAGCCTGATGTCTTTGCGCTCGTCGAGGACCTCGGTTTCGAGGCCCGGGAGGCCGGGCCGATGAAAGCTGCCCGCCTGCTCGAACCCTACGCCTCGCTCTGGATCGATCAGGCCCTCAAATTCGGCGCCCCGACGGACAATGCTTTCGGCATGCTGCGCCGGAATGGCGAAGGCGGCACGGTGGAATGTATCCGTTACGAGCTGACCAGCCACACGCCTGAGGATCTTATTGCCGCCTATGAGGAGGCCGGCAGGCATCTGCGCGAGGCGCCCGAGTGTTGCGGCTATCAGTTGACCCAATGCGAGGAAACGCCCGGTCGCTTCATCCTGAGGATCTGCTGGACCTCGAGCGAAGCGCATCTGACGGGCTTTCGGAAGGGTCCCCATTTCCCGCCGTTCCTGGAGCTCGTCCGGCCGTTCGTTCCCGAAATTTCGGAGATGACCCACTACAGCCCGACAAGAGTGGCCTGGACACGCTGAAGGATCGCAGGCCTCGGATGTTCTCACCCCCGCCCGCGATACGGCGGCACACCCTGGTCCGGGATCCAGACGCCGTCCGGCGCCGGGCCGGTCTGGTAGAAGACGTCGATCGGGATGCCGCCGCGCGGGTACCAGTAGCCGCCGATCCGCAGCCAGTCGGGGTCCAGCAGATCGACAAGGCGCTTGCCGATGGAGACCGTGCAGTCCTCGTGAAAGGCTCCGTGATTGCGGAACGATCCGAGGAACAGCTTCAGCGACTTGGACTCGACCAGGAAATCCTTCGGGACATAGTCGATGACCAGATGGGCGAAATCCGGCTGGCTGGTGATCGGGCAGAGCGAGGTGAATTCCGGCGCCACGAAGCGCACCATGTATTTCGTGCCGGCCTGCGGGTTCGGGACCTTTTCCAGCACGGCCTTGTCGGGATCGTCTGGCAATTCGGTGGCTGACCCGAGCTGGGTCAGGTTCTGGTAGATGTTGTCTGACATGATTTTCGTCTTCCCTGACTGTTGCGGTTCGAATGCGGTCCCTCTGCGCCGATCGGCCCACAAGAACTCCGGACATGACGGTCTCCTGAAACCACCCTCATCCTGAAAAGGACCACGAGGTCCGTCTCGAAGGATGGGCGGCAGGTAACAGAGCAAGCGGCCCATCCTTCGAGACAGCGCTGACGCGCTTCCTCAGGATGAGGTGTGCTCTGTCGATCGGCGTGCCGGTTTCGGCTGCGTTTCCAAACGTCTCCGGTTGTTCCAAGCCCGTTCTCCGTCGTCGGGGTGTCGGCGGCAGACCATCTGGACTGCGGAAAGGTCTGCTCCCCACCCGGAGCCTTTGGCTTTTGCCACGGTTTAATTGCCTTTTCGCTGCGCCGATCGGCCCACAAGAGCCCCTCACTGGCTGTCTCCTGAAACCACCTCCCCCCTCATCCTGAGGAGGACCGGGAGGTCCGTCTCGAAGGATGGGCGGCAGGTAACAGAGCAAGTGGCCCATCCTTCGAGACAGCGCTTGCGCGCTTCCTCAGGATGAGGGGTCGTCTGTTAATCGGCGTGCCGGTTTCGGCGATGTTTTCAAGCCTCTCAAGTTTTCTCAAACCAATGTGCGTTGCTGGGGTGAGAGGGCAAACCCCCGAACTGAGGAGAAGTATGCTTCTCATCCGGCGCCTGTGCCTGCCACCACGGTTGAATTTGCATCCCTTTGCGCCGATCGGCCCACAAGAGCCCCTGACTGACCGTCTCCTGAACACTCCCTCATCCTGAGGAGGACCATCAGGTCCGTCTCGAAGGATGGGCGGCAGACTTCAGAGCAAGCGGCCCATCCTTCGAGACAGCGCTTGCGCGCTTCCTCAGGATGAGGGGGCCTTTGTCAATCGGCCTGCCGGCTTCGGTGTTCTTTCCTAGACCCCCCTCAAGTTCCCCCAGACCAGAGTGTGCAGCTGGGGGAGGACGGTGGCGGTGTGAAAGCGGTCGTGTGTGACGCGGTCGATCAGCCAGCGCATGCGCGCCATGATGCCGGCCATGTCTATGGCTGCGTCTTCGGCGTCTGGCGGCGCCGGCGTGTGGTTGCCGGGCTGCAGGTAGATCGGCAGGTCCGGGTACCGGGCGGCGACGCCGCGGGCAAAGGCGTAGTCTGTCTCGTCGAAGACGACGAGCTTCAGCACGGTCTTCGTCTGCGGGCCTGCCGCATCCTCGCATTCCGCCAGCTTCTGCCAGTCGGTTTTCATGCCGCTGGAGGGAGGTTTCGGGCTGAGCGTGAGGACATCGAGATCGGCAAACCAGTCGCGGGCGAGGCTCCCTTGCGTTTCCAGGGCAAAGCGATAGCCTTCGCGCCTGCCAAGGTCGATCAGGGGCCCCAGCGGCTGGATGGCCGGATTTCCGCCGGAGAGCGACACGGTCAGCGGCGTGCCGCCGGCCAGCAGCTCCACCTGCATCATGACCGCCTCGGGTGTCATCGGCTGCCAGTCGTCCCGGAAAGCGCTGTCGACCGCGTGCAGCGTGTCGCACCAGGAGCAGCGATAGTCGCAGCCGCCGGTGCGCACAAAAACGGTCGGCTGCCCGATCAGGGCGCCTTCTCCCTGAATGGTGGGGCCGAAGATCTCGCTGATCCTGATCCGTTCGCCGGTCATGCCGCCTGGCTCCCGATCCGGCCGGCGGGCCTATTGAGCGGACGGTATTCAGCACAGGTCTTGGGCGTTTCCTTCACGCGGACGGCCGAGGTTTCCGGCCAGCGCTGGCGGCACCAGTTGTAGAAAAACCGTGCCAGCGCTTCGGCGGTCACGCAGTCGTCACCCAGCACGTCGTTCAGATGCCGGTGATCGAGAGTGTCGTCGATGAAGCGTTTGAATTCGGACAGCTCCCGATAGTCGCGGACGAAGCCGGTGCGGTCGAGTTCCTCGGACATCAGTTCGACCTCGACCACGTAATTGTGGCCGTGAAGGCGGGCGCAGGGGTGATCGTCTCCGAGGCCGAACAGCTGATGGCTGGCGGAAAAATGGAATTCCTTGGTGATCCTAAACATGGCAGGCCACCTTCCAGAATTCCGGGTCTTCATATTCGGTCGGGTCCGTTGCCCCAGCCAGATGAAAGGCCTCTCGCCGTTCCACGCAGGTGCCGCAGCGCCCGCAGTGAACATCGCCGCCCTTGTAGCAGGACCAGCTCTTTCGATGGTCGACACCCAGCCTCACGCCTTCGGCGGCAATATCGGCCTTGCTGCTGTGAACATACGGCGTGAAGAGGCTGATCTCGGCAAAACCTTCCAGCGCATGACGCTGCATGGCCTCGAAGCTTTCCGTGAACGCGGGCCGGCAATCGGGATAGATGAAGTGGTCGCCGCCATGGACGGCCGTCGCGACGGACTCGGCGCCCCGTGAGGCGGCAATACCGTAGGCGATGGTCAGCATGATGGCGTTTCGATTCGGCACCACGGTGATCTTCATGGTGTCTTCGGCATAGTGCCCGTCCGGCACGTCCACATCATCGGTCAGCGCCGAGCCTGTCAGGCGGCGGCCGATGTCGGAGATGTCGATCAGGATATGCTCGGTCTTCAGCTCGTCGGCACAGGCTTTCGCAAAGTCCAGTTCCTTCGCATGGCGCTGGCCATAGTTGAAGGAAAGCAGGCCGACGAGGTCGTGTTCCCGCGCAACCTTGTGCGCAAGAGTGACGGAATCCATTCCGCCGGAACAGATGACGAGTATTTTCAACGATTTTGTCCCTTGTTTTCGCTGTAAGCGTCCGTTGAGACGCCAGTCACCGGGTAGGCTGCGACCGGTGGTTCACCTTGCGGCGAACGGCGGCCTTTTAGCAGGTCTGGCCAAAAAGGGAAGGGGCGCGCTGATGGGCATCGGCGGATGGTGTCATCCGCTGAGACGGAAGCCTGGAATTGCATTCCCACCCGGATGGAGGGAATATCTGAAGGTTGTATTTCCAGGTGTTTCAATTCAGGTGCGAGGTGCTCCCATGGCCGATGCGGCGGACGAAAATGGCGAAGCTCTGAAACGGGCAATCATTCTCGTGCCGGGGTTTCAGAGAAAGGCGCAACTGGAAGCGCGAGACGAACTCGTCCAGTCGATCCTCAATTACAGCGACGGATTCCAGAAGACAGGCGTGGAGAAGACCGACGACGGCGAGGGTGTCAGCCTTGCGCGGATTGCGGCAACGGACAGGCAAAGCGGCGACCGTACCGTCCTGGATATCTTCGAGGTCTACTGGGCTGATCTGATCCCGGACTGGTCGGCGGACTCCCCGGCCTCCCGCTTCTGGAAGGCGACCGATCTTCTCAGCTACTGGTTTCTCGGCGACCTCGCGAAATCGGTTCTGAGAGGCCGGTTTCCCTCCCGTACCGCCGTCACTCTCGTTGTGATGGGTGTCATTCTCGTGATCTGGTACATCTCCGTTGCGATGATGTTCCTGGCAGCAGTCCAGACCTCCGGCTTGCCTTCCTGGGTCTTGGAATGGCTTGGCGGACTGGGGTCGCCACAGGACTGGAGTGCCTGGGCGCAGGCTCTCACGGGATCGGCGCTCGTGGTCTTTCTGCTCGGGCTTCTGGGGCTCGGCAATCTCAATCACATTGCCGATCTTTCCCGTTTTGTGAAGCTTTATCTCGGCGACGAGCGCCTTGGCCCGGAGAATATCGGCGTGCGCGCTCAAACGAAGGGTCGTCTGGTGACCTTGCTCGATCATGTGTCGCGGAGCGCTGCGAGCTATGACGAGATCGTCATCGTTTCCCATTCTCTCGGCGGCGCGATCGCGGTGGACGCGCTTGCCGAATACGGTCGCAAACTCGAGATCATCCGCCTTCACACCTGGGGTACGGCCATGGGCGCGCTCGCGGCGCAATCGCCGTTGATCAGCCGGGAAATCGAAAAGCTCTGCAAAAGCCGGACCCAGCTCAAGGACTGGCGGGACGTCGTTTTCAGCGCCGACGTTATGGCCAGCGAAGTACCGTTTCCAAAGGAGCACGCCGAGAGGTTCCCGCCGGTTCTGCGCCCGCAGATGCCGAAGGGCCGTCTGTTCAGCCCGCTCAAGCTGCATGAGGACTATTTCCGCTGCGAGGATGCGGTTCTGCCACTGTTGCAGCGAAAGTGACCGGATCGCGAATTATGGAACCTTCCGCGTCACGAAGGGTTCAATCCGAATACGGGCCGAACATGAGCATTCGGCAGGGCGAGGAAAAAGCGACATGGGAGCATCCGGCAAGACGGGCAGGTATGATCTGATCGGCGTCCCGAAGAGGGCGGGCCGCACATGAACGCGCATTTCGGCCCCACCGATCCCGCCCTCCAGGTTGGTGCCATCGGCCTCGTCTACGTGAGTGACCGGGACCCCGGCATCCGGCGGGTGCGCCGCGGACGCGGGTTTTCCTATCATCTTCCCGACGGCGGGCTGCTGCGCGAGGCGGTCGAGCTCGAGCGGATCAAGGGGCTCGGTCTTCCGCCGGCTTATGAGAACGTCTGGATCTGCTCCAGTGCCAATGGCCACCTGCAGGCCACGGGGCTCGATGCGCGCGGGCGCAAGCAGTATCGCTATCACGCCGATTGGCAAGCCTATCGCACGACAAGCAAGTTCGGCCAGCTTGCGGCGTTCGGCAGCGCGCTACCGCGGGTTCGGCGCCGCATCCAGAAGGATCTGGAGGGCGAGGCATCGGATGAACAAACGGTGCTTGCGGCTCTGTGTCTGCTGCTCGACCGGGCGCATCTGCGTATCGGCAACCGCACCTATGCGGAGGAAAACGGCAGCTACGGCGCGACGACGTTGCTGAAACGGCATCTGAGGCTCAAGGGTGACCGACTGGAACTGGACTTCACCGGCAAGGGCGGCAAGCGGGTTCGGCGGAGGTTGCGGCATCCCCGTCTCAGTCGCGTCCTGGAAGACATCGCCGATTTGCCGGGGCGGCAGCTTTTTGTCTGGCGAGACGCTTCCGACCAGCTTCGCCCGGTCGATTCCGGCCGCCTGAACGCCTATCTGTCAGAGATATCCGGGCTTGATGTTTCCGCCAAGACATTCCGGACCTGGGCCGGAAGCGTGGCCGCCTACGAGGTGGCTCATGATGCGATTGTCGGCGACGGCCGCCCGACGATCCGCGAGATGTCGGAAGCCAGCGCGGAGATCCTGGCGAACACGCCGGCGATCAGCCGGTCGAGCTACATTCATCCGTCCATCATTTCCCTGTCCTCGGACGATCTGCCCGCCTCCCGGAAGTGGTTTGCCGACGCAAATAGCAACAGATCGGGGCTCCGGGCCTCCGAGGCACGTACCCTGAGGTTTCTGGAACGCTTCGGCTCCGATTAGGGGCGTGGTCCACACCTTCCCTTGAGAGACCGGGTGCTCAGGACGTAAAATCCCGTCCGGACCAGGTTGTTTTTTTAGGCAACGAATGTCCGTTTTCAGGGCTAACTGCTGAAATGTTGGACGGCCCATTTTCGGCGCCGATCCATCGGTTTTCGGTCGGTGACGGCTTTGACCGAAGAGGCTTGCCTGAGTACGCAAAGACGGTTCCGGGTGCCCGGATGTCGCACAATACGCTGGATTCCGCGCGGTAGCGGAGCGCTCAAGCAAACGCATTTTCGGTTGTTTTTGGTTATCTTTACCCGCTCAGCCTGCAAAGATTGACGCGTGCGGCCCTTTCATGGCGGCAACTCAAGGTTAGTGCATCTTCCCGGAAATTCGTGCGTTCTAAATTAGGCAACGAACTCGTCTAATATTGATGTTTTTAGCGCACCAATGGTTCTGCCTACCATCTCTCCCGACGTGTTGATCCAGGGAGTTCCGGAATGAAGCTGAAATCGCATTGGTGGTGGGATCTTTCGACCAAGGACTTTTCCGAAACGGATATGAGCAAGGTCGTTGCGGTGCTCCCGGTTGCCGCCGTCGAACAGCACGGTCCGCATCTCCCGGTTCGCGTCGACAGCGCCATCAATGCCGGAATCATGGAGCGGGTCGTGGACAAGCTTCCCGATGATCTGCCGGTTCTGATCCTGCCGATGCAGGCCGTCGGCAAGTCGGTCGAACACAACGAATATCCAGGAACCCTGACGCTGAGCTACGAGACGCTTGCCCGATGCTGGTACGAGATCGCCGAAAGCGTGTGCCGGGCCGGCTGCCGCAAGATCGTGTTTGCGAATTCCCACGGCGGGCAGCCCCAGGTCATCGATATCGTCTGCCGCGAATTGCGCGTGAAGCTGGGAATGTTTGCCGTCTCTGCCCGTGCGACCGCCGGTGCCGACATGTCCGACCTCTTCAGCGCTCACGAGGAGAAGCACGGTATTCATGGCGGCGAGTACGAGACCTCCGCTCTTCTGGCTCTGCATCCGGACCTGGTGAGCATGGAGCATGCGGATGATTTCGTGCCTGTGTCCGTCAAGATGGAGGAGGACGACCAGATCCTGACGCCGGAAGGCGCTATCGGGTTCGGCTGGCAGACCCAGGATCTTCATCCGTCCGGGGCGTGCGGCAATGCCGCGGCGGCGGACGCGGAAAGGGGCGCTGTCGCTCTTGATCGCGGCGCCGAACGCTTCGTGGCCCTGCTGCGCGAAGTTGCGGATTTCCCGCTGGAGCGGATCACCCGCACAACGATGTTCAATGGCGCCTGACATGTCATCGCACCGCATCCAGCCACCGGTTTTGCCCGTGAAGGGGCCGGAGCGCCGTGACGTGCGGTTGCGGGACGGGACGAACCTGGTTGCCTCCGTCTGGCGCCCGGATACGGCGAAGAGCCTTCCGGTGCTCCTGATGCGGCAACCCTACGGCCGGGAAATCGCATCGACGGTAACCCTGGCGCATCCGTCCTGGTATGCGGCGCGCGGGTATATCGTCGCTGTCCAGGATGTTCGGGGTGCCGGCGATTCCGAAGGCGATTTCGAAGCGCTCGCAAATGAAGCCGGCGACGGGGCCGAAACGCTCGACTGGGCACGCGGTCTGGAAGGCTCCTGCGGGAAGGTCGGTACCTACGGATTTTCCTATCAGGGCACGACACAGTTTCTGATGCTCGCAGGCGGCGGACGGCCCGACGCGATGGCCGTCTCGATGGCCTCGTGGAACCCGCTCATGGACTGGTCATCCGAAGGCGGCCTGTTCCGCGCCGCCATGTCGACGGGCTGGGCGGCGCAGATGGCACGCCTCAAGGCTCACAGGCTGGGCGACGATGCGGCGCTTGCAGCGCTCGACGCCAGGAGGCCGTGGACCGAGCTTTTCGATTTCCTGATCGCGCGTCCGGATCTTTCGCATCTGTCGGCCTGGGCATCGGGTGAGATCAGCGCCAATCCCTCGGCCGCGCTGTCGCCGCCTCCGGTCGTACCGCTTTTCCAGACGGCTGGCGCCGCCGATTTCCTGCTGCGCGGTGCGCTTGCCGCAGACGCAGCCTTCCGGGCCGTGTCGCCGGAAACGACCCATCTCGTCTTTGCGCCCTGGGGCCATATCGGCTGGAACCGCAGTTCAGGCGCAGCCCGGCTGGCGGCAGGCGCGGAATTCTCGGTGGACCGGGCGCAGCTGGCGTTTTTCGATCATTATCTGAAGGGCGTTGGCAATGCGCCGCCGCCATTTCTCGCCTATGACGGCGGGACAGACGTCTGGCGCGAGGAAGACCCGGTTCGGTTTTTTGCTGCCCCCTCCCGGCAAATCCGGCCCATGTCTGACGGACTTGCCGCAACGCTTCTCGGAGACGGCCGGCTGGTCGACGTTCCGGGCGACGGGCAGGACGTTCTGGTGCACGACCCATCGCGTCCCGCACCGCACACGGGCGGCTCCTGCGGCACTCCAGGCGGGCCGGTTTCTCTTGAAAGTCATCACGATCGCGCGGATGTCGCGTGCTACACGTCGACAGGTCTGAGGCAGGATACGCTGCTGGCGGGCCGGGCTGAAGCGGATGTCTCCGTTTCGCTGGACGGCGATCTGAGCGGACTTGCCGCGTCGCTGTCGGTCGTGTCTCCAGACGGGAGCGCCCGCGCTCTTGCAACCTCGGTTGCCGCAATCGAGCCGGATCAGGGCAGTGAGGCCGGAAGAAGCCTCTGTCGCTTCAGGTTCGACGGTCTCTACAGAACCCTCCACAGCGGCGAGGCGCTGCGTCTTGCCGTTCAGGCTGCGCCCTGTCCCGATTTCCTGCCCTTTCCGGCGCGGCGGCTGCCGCGCGCCGGTGCGCGCGCGACTGCGCTCACCCTTCATCATGCCGCCAGCCGGCTTCTTCTCCCCTTACATGATCAAGGCTCTGCGAATGCGTGAACGCGGTTATCTCACCCTCGATGCTCTTACCGCGAAGTATGGCGATACGGTTGCAGTCGACAAGCTCACGCTGGAGATCAACCGGGGCGAACTGCTGTCGCTGCTTGGCCCGTCGGGCTGCGGCAAGACGACGACGCTGCGCATGATTGCCGGCTTCGTCCCGCCGTCGTCGGGTTATATCACCGTCAACGGGCGCGACATCACCAGCCTGCCACCGCACAAGCGCAATCTGGGTGTCGTTTTTCAGTCCTACGCCCTGTTTCCCCATCTCTCGGCCCTAGAAAACGTCGCCTACGGCCTGCGCATGCGCAATGTCGCGACGGCAAAACGGCTGGAGCAGGCACGCGCGGCCATCGAGACAGTGGGTCTTGGTACCTTCGCGGACCGGCTGCCGGGCAATCTGTCCGGCGGGCAGCAGCAGCGCGTCGCCCTCGCCCGGGCGCTCGTGATCGAGCCGGAAGTCCTGCTTCTGGACGAACCTCTTTCCAACCTCGACGCAAATCTGCGCGCCGAGATGCGCGACGAAATCCGTCAGCTCCAGCAGCGTCTTGGCATCACCACGATCTTCGTCACCCACGACCAGCAGGAAGCGTTGTCCATGTCGGACCGTATCGCGGTCATGAGCGGCGGTGTGATCAGCGAACTCGGCACGCCGACCATGCTCTGCGATGCCCCGAAGACCGCTTTCACGGCAAAATTCCTCGGAGCGCGCACCGTCCTGCCCGGGAGCGTTGAAAAGGGGGTTTTCCGGTCGAAAGGCGTCACCTGTTCGGGTGCCTCGGAAGGAGCGAGCCAGATGGTGCTGCGCGCCTCCCGCCTGCGGCTCTGCGACGAAGCCAGAGGTCAGCTTCGCCTGTCGGGCACGGTCAACGCCGTCAATTATTTCGGAGAGACCTACGAGGTCGATCTGGTGTCTGCCAGCGGCCCCGTTCGCCTGATCATCCCGTCGGATCTGCCCGCCCCTGTCGTCGGTGCGACAGCGGGGGTCGAGGCGCTGCCGGGAGCCATCACTTTTATCTGAAGCCCTCCAATACCTTCCAGAAAAACAGGAGACTTTCAATGAAGATGAACCGCAGACAATTTACCGGCCTGATGGCCGCAGGGCTGGCTGCGCCGGCCTCGATCATCCGGCCCGCGTTCGCACAACCGAAGCCTGGCGACGAACTGGTCGTCGGCATCTGGGGCGGTGCGCAGGAAAAGCTCGTCAAGAAACACATCGAGCCCAAGATCGTCGATAAATACGGCTGCAAGATCTCCTACGTTCTCGGCGGTACGGGCGACCGGCGCGCCCGTGCCTACGCGGAGCGCGGCCGTCCGAGCTTTGACGTGCTTTACCTGAACATCTACGAAAGCCGTCAGGCTGTTGCCGACGGTGTCACGCAGGCGCCGACGGACGCCGTGCCGAATTTCGAGAACCTCTACCCGCTGGCACGCAAGGGCGGCTACGGCGTTGCCTTCAACCCGTGCACGATCGTCTACGACAAGACCGCTGCAAAGTCGCCGATCACCTCCTGGAAGGATATGTGGAATCCGGAATGGAAGGGCCGCATCGCATGGCCGGACGGCCTCGGCGCGGAGGGCATCTCCGCTCTGATGATGACGGCGAAAGCATGGGACATCCCGATCACCGATTTCGACGCGATCGTTGAAAAGGTCAAGGAACTGAAGCCCTTCGCCGGCATTCAGGGCAGCCAGGCCCAGCTTTACGACATGATGGACCAGAACATCGCGGACCTCTCCGTCGAGTTCGCCTCCTTCACCCGCATGTATCAGGAAAGCCGCAACCCCGATTGCGAGATTGCAAGCCCGGTCGAGGGGCAGGCGGTGACCATGAACGTCGCCTGCATCACCGAAGGAACGAAGAACCAGGTTTTGGCCGAGGAGTGGATCAACCTGCACCTAGAGCCCGAAACCATGCTCGCCTATGCGCGTGAGATCTATTACTCGCCGACGATCACGAACCTGGAAATCCCGGATGATCTCAAGGGCAAGATCATCAGCGGCGGCGACGTCAGCAGCCTTGTTGATTTCGACTGGGACTACATCAACTCGCATCGTTCGGAGTGGCAGTCGAAATACGATCGGGAGATCGCTGGATGAAGCGCTGGATCGGACCTGTACTGTCGCTGCCTGTAACGGGTTGGCTACTGCTCGCCTTCGCCGCTCCCCTCGGCGTTGTGGTGCTGCTGTCGCTGCATGAATATCCGAGCCCGTTCGGCCCGGTGTTTCAGGCGCCCTCCCTCGTTCAGTTCACGACGATCCTGTCCGATCCATTCTATCTCTCGATCATTGCCGAAACGGTGTTGCTCGGCCTTGCCGTCACCGCCGTTTCGGCCCTCCTGGGATATCCGCTCGCCTACTGGCTCGTTCGGATGCCGCCGAAATGGCGCGCATTATCCTTTGCCGTCATCCTGATCCCGCTCCTGACCAACGTGGTCGTGCGCTCGCTCGGCATCATTCTTCTGCTGGCGCCGAGAGGTCTCCTGAACACCGTCACCGGCCTGACCGGATTTCCGCCGTTCGAGCACATGCTGTTCACCCATGGCGCGGTGATCGTGGCGCTGACGCAGGTGTTCATGCCATTCATGGTGCTCGCGCTTTACGACAACCTTCAAAATACCTCGCCGCGTATTCACGAAGCCGCCGAAAGTCTCGGCGCCTCGCCGGCCATTCGCTTTCTGACGGTTGATTTCCCGCTGTCCATGCCGGGCCTGCGCTCCGGTGTGATCGTCGTCTTCCTGATGACCTCGACGTCTTACGTCTCGGCAACGCTGCTGGGCGGCAAGAAGGTCTGGACCATCGGCATGCTGGTGCAGAACGAGGCGATCTCGAACCTCAATGCAACGCTTGCCTCCGCGCTGGCTCTGGTCATGACCGTGGTCGGGCTTGTCTTCATTGCCCTTGCGACGCTCGGCCTCAACCGCTTCATGCGCTGGCGGCAGGGCACACCGGCAACGCCGTGGAACATTTCGCCATCGGTTTTCTGGCTGATCGACAAGGCCGGCCCGATCCTCAGCCGCGTCTGCCTCTTCTCCGCGATCGGACTTTTGATCCTGCCTCTTGTGCTGGTGGTCATCCAGAGCTTCAACGATGTTCCACTGGCAACAGCCGCCGGCTTCAGGGGCTTCACGCTGGAATGGTATCGCCGGGTGCTGGTGGACGGCGACTACACGGACAACTTCCTGATTTCGGTTCAGCTTGCGGTCGTCTCGGTCTTCTTCGCGACCCTGCTCGCGCTGCCGGCCTCCTTCGCACTCGCACGCTATCCCTTCAAGGGGCGGACGGCGCTGCTGGCCTTCTGGATGCTGCCGCTGTCGCTTCCCGGCATTGCCATCGCGGTCGGCATGCTGAAACTGCTGCAGATCTATATCATGGTGCCGCCCTTCGTCGGCCTGGTCGCGATCCATGTGGTGCTGATCCTGCCGTTCGTCATCACGCTTCTGACAACGTCCGTCATGTCGCTGGACTATTCGCTTGAAGAAGCTGCCGCGAGTCTCGGCGCGACGCATCTGCGCCGCTTCACCACCGTCATTCTGCCGGCGTTGCTGCCCGGGCTTTTCGCCGCGGGACTCGTCGGGTTCCTGATGAGTTTCGGAGAGGTCACCGTCACGCTGTTCCTGACGACGGCCCGGCTGACGACCCTGCCGGTGCGGATCTATTCGGAAGCGGCGTTCGCGCTCGAGCCGACGGCGCATTCGATCTCGGCCATTCTGATCGTGTTCACGACATTGGCCCTCGCACTCCTCGGGCGCTACGTCCGCCTCGACAGGCTGTATTCGAGGTAGCCGCGATGATCACGTCCTCAGTTCATGGCCGCCTTGAAGTACTCGGCCAGCACGCTTCCCAGCGCCGTCGGATTGCGCTCCGGGCCGAGCAGGACAAGACGCTGCGTCTCGCGTGCAAGGTCCTGCACGGGCACGAAGGCCAGCCGTCCTTCGGCCGCTTCGCGTTCGATGTCGAAAGGCGTCAGGAAGGTGACACCGGTGCCGTCCATCACGGCATGGCGCATGACTTCGATGGAGTTGGTCTCGATGAAGCTGCTCGGACCCTGACCGGACTGGGCAAGGATCCGCTCCAGATGGGGCCGGATCACGGTCGTGGAATCGGGCACGACGAAGGTGTAGTCGAAACACTCGCTCAGCCGGACGCTGGAGCGGCCCGCATAAGGATGCGAGGTCGAGACCACCAGGCCGAGCGGCGCCACCGCAACCGCCAGCTGGCGCACATTGGGGCGCTGGGGAAAGTCGAAGCCGATGGCAAGATCGGCGCCGCCCTGCGCGACGACCTCGATCATCTCATCCAGTTCGGTCATCAGGCGCAGGCGGACGAGGACCTTGGGGTTGGCGAGCCGGAACTGCTTGATCACCCGTGGCACGATGTTGGCCGACAGACCACTCATCAGCGCAACGGTCACCTCGCCGCGCCGCAGGCCCTTGAGATCCTCGATCATGGCGCGGGTGCGGTTCATCTCCCGCAGCGTCTCGCGGATGTGCACGAGCAGGATCTCTCCCGCCGCGGTCAGCGTCACGGATCTCGGCTTGCGGGTGAAGATCGGCGAGCCGAGGTCGTCCTCCAGCGCCTTGATCTGCCGGGAAATCGCGGATGCGGCAACGTTCAGCTTTTCCGCGGCGGAGCGGATGGAGCCCTGACGGGCGACCTCGTCGACGTAGGTCAGGATTCTGGCGTGCATGCGCGCTCCTTCATTGCCGTAGAAGCATCGGAAATCAAAAAATCATTGCTGGAATTAGCACGCCCCGCGTGTCCGATCCAGATATCCGTCAACGTCCGAAAAGGTTAGGAACATGCAGAAGTCTTTTACGTTCGAACAGATCAGCAAGGCGGAGGTCTGGAAGATTTCGCCGGAAGACACGAATTATTTCGCCATTCTGTTCGATCCGGCCAATTCCCCGACGAAGAATATCTACATCGTGGAGATCTTTACCCCTGGCGGGGCTACGCCGCCGAACAGTCACTCCGAGGCACATGAGTTCTTCTACGTCATTCACGGCGAGGGCATCGCTTCGTCGGACGGGGACAGTCTCAAGATCGCCAAGGGCGATGCCCTCCTGCTGGAGCCCGGCTCCGTGCACGTCATTGAGAACACGGGCGAAGGCAAGCTTTACACGCTGACCGTCATGACACCGAACCAGGACTTTTCAGAACTGATCAGGTCCGGTTTCCGGATTGAGCTCGATGACGAAGACAAGCGCGTTCTGCTGGGGGCCTGAGATGGCGGATCGTTCGTCGGAAATGCTCCTGCCGCTCGGAGCGACACCGCGCAACGCCTGGAAGGTCAGCGCCGGTGCAGTTGATATGACCAGGGAGCCGCAATCCGTGCGGCCGCTGTCGGTGACCGACAGCGGGCGGGTTGTCACCTTCGATCTCGCCCGCACCGGGATCATCGTCGTCGACATGCAGAATGATTTCTGTCACCCGGACGGCTGGCTGGCGCATATCGGTGTGGACGTCACGCCTGCCCGGACACCGATCGAGCCCTTGCGGACGCTTCTGCCCGTCCTGCGGGGTCAGGACGTTCCCGTCATCTGGCTCAACTGGGGCAACCGGGCCGACCGGATGAACCTGCCGCCGTCCGTGCTTCATGTCTACGATCCGGACGGTCGGTCGAGCGGGATCGGCAAGCCGTTGCCCGAAACCGGCGCGCATGTGCTGGAAGAGGGAAGCTGGTCCGCCGCGGTGGTTGATGAACTGACGCCGGAAGACGGCGATATCAGGGTCTCGAAATTCCGCATGTCCGGCTTTCAGGATACGGAACTGGAAAGTGTTCTGAAGAACCTGAACCTGACGACGCTTCTGTTTGCCGGGGTCAATGCCGACCAGTGCGTGCTTTGCACCCTGCAGGACGCGGCTTCGCTCGGCTACGATCCCATTCTTCTGGAGGACTGTTCGGCGACGACATCGCCGTCTTTCTGCATGGACGCAACGCTCTACAACGTGCGCCAGTGTTTCGGCTTCGTCACGTCCTCCGACCAGATCCTTTCCGGGGTTGGAGGCAAGTCATGAGCGCCGAGCTAAACCTTCCCGGCCCGCTCAGCGAGCTGACCGAGGCCTGCGATGCCTATGAGGCGGCGCTGATGGAAAACGATCTCGCACGACTGGACGGGCTGTTCTGGGACAGCCCCATGACCTTGAGGTACGGCGTCGGCGAGAACCTTTACGGTATTTCGGAGATCCGGGATTTCCGAAAGGGGCGCACCGGCGGTTCGCCGCAGCGCGATGTCCTGCGCCGGGAGATCGTGACCTTCGGTGAGGATCTGGGGATCTGCAATCTGGAATTTCGGCGCCAGGGCGGCGACCGGATCGGCCGGCAGAGCCAGACATGGATGAAGACCGAACACGGCTGGCGCGTCGTCTCCGCGCATGTGTCGCTGATGCAGGACGGTTCCTGAGGGAAGCGCTGATGGCGGAACCAGGTGCAAGCAGTTACGCCCAGATCGCCATCCTGAGGCCCTTGCCATCGCGCTGATAGTTCTTCGGAAACGGCTCCGCTGCGCCTTGATGGATCCGCTCCGCGATCAGGCTGTTGGCAGCGGCGTCCAGAAGGTCATCCCTGCCGCAGTTCCGCGGTGGTTTCCGGTCCAGGAAGTCCGGTGGAAGTCCGTGTGACACCAGAAGGTCCCGCCGCTGGTCGAGGCCCTCCGGGTTGGCGCGGCTCTTGACCTTCTTGGGCAGGCTCATTTCCCGTTCGCCATTCAGCCGCCAGAAGGCAAGTTCCGGATGGACCTCGAAGATGCGCGCTTCCAGTTCCGGTGTCATCAGCGCGTCGATCTCGCGGATCTTCTGGAAGAGGTAGAAGCACTGCTTGGATACCTTCTTCGGCGGCTCGGACGTCTTCAGCGCGGTCTCGCAAGCGGCGCGATACTCTTCTTCATGAACGGCACCGCGGGAGGGGACGGCAAAGACCGAGGACTGGCGCATGCCGAGGTGTTTTCGCGCGGCCTTTTCCGGGCCGCGGCCGCCGGGTGATATGAAATCCGGCAAGCCGATCGGCATGTCGACCGCAATGACACTCAGATACGGCTCAGGCTCGAGAAGTTCGCGAAAAGTCGGGACGAGGCGAAGCCGAAGGTCTTCGGGGTCTGCAAGATTTCGAATGACCGCAATCCACCCGGCCTTGCAGCCGTCGACGCCGGCAATCCAGGTCTGTCCCGACTCAGGCACGGGCCTTCGTCTCGAGAACGCGCCGGGAGGTGACCATGGCCATGGCCCGGACGACCGATTGCTGCTCTTCGGCAAACAGCAGCTCGTCGGCACCCTTTCGGACGCTGCGGGCAACCAGTTCGAAGACAGAGGCGGACGCACGTTTCAGCGCTTCCTCGTCGTCGAGGCCGGCCATGAGATTGGAAAGGAACAGGGCCGCCATCAGGTCGCCCGTGCCGTTCGGCGGATCGGCGATCGCGGAGTGTTCCGCGGCCACCGCACCGCGCGGGCCGGCCAGAAGGTTGGCGATTGCGTTGCGGCGGAGCGCGGGCGAAGAGGTCACCAGGACGCGCGCGTTGCCGAGGGTTCTGGCGGCTGCAAGAGCCTGCATCTCGCTGGTGATCTCCCGGCCGGTCAGCCAGCCGAGTTCGAAGGAATTTGGCGTGACGATATCGGCAAGGGGAACCAGTTCGTCGCGGATCGCCTGGGCCGTTGCCTTGGGAACATAAAGCGCGCCGCCGTCGTCATCATGATCGCCCATGACCGGGTCACACAGGAACGGTGTCTCCGGATTGATCGCCTTGACGGCCTTGACGAGCCCAGCGATGGCAGCGGCCTGCTCCGGATCGCCGAGATAGCCGGAAATCACCGCACCCACTTCGGCAAGCTTCGGCGAGCCTGCGAGATCCGCGGCGATGGACGAGAAACCTTCTGCCGCCGGGACGATGCGCGTGCCCTTGCCTTGACCCGGGTGCCACGGCAGCAGGATCGTCGGCAGGAACCAGACCTCATGGCCGCCGCGTTCCAGAGAAAAGACCTGGCCGCGCCCGCTTATGCCGCCGCGCACGACCTGCGATGTGATCACGAGGATCGGCTTTTTCTGTGGCTCGGGAGCGCCCGGCTGCATCATGAGATTTCGTTCCTTAAGGGCTCAGGCGGCGTCGGATGAGGACTTGGTCCCGTTGCCGTAGCGCTTTTCGATATAATCCAGCACCATCTGCTTGAACTCGTCGGCAATGCCGGGGCCGCGCAGGGTGGTGACCTTCTCGCCGTCGATGAAGACCGGTGCCGAAGGCGTTTCGCCAGTGCCCGGCAGGGAGATGCCGATATCGGCGTGTTTGGATTCGCCCGGACCGTTCACGATGCAGCCCATGACGGCAACGTTGAGTTCCTCGACGCCCGGGTAGTCTTCCCGCCACTTTGGCATCGAAACGCGGATGTGATCCTGAATGTCCTGGGCGAGTTCCTGGAAGACGGTGGAGGTGGTGCGGCCGCAGCCGGGGCAGGCGGCGACCACCGGCACGAAGGCGCGAAAGCCCATCACCTGCAGCAGTTCCTGTGCGACCTGCACTTCACGGGTGCGGTCGCCGCCCGGCTCCGGGGTCAGGGAGACGCGGATCGTGTCGCCGATGCCCTGCTGCAGCAGGATGCCCATGGAGGCGGCGGAGGAGACGATGCCCTTGGTGCCCATGCCGGCCTCTGTCAGGCCAAGGTGGAGTGCGTAGTCGCAGCGGCGGGCGAGATCGGCATAGACGGCGATCAGGTCCTGCACCTGGCTGACCTTGGCGGAGAGAATGATCTTGTCGCGGCCCATGCCGAGCTTTTCGGCCCGCTCGGCGGAGAGGAGCCCGGACTGGATGATCGCCTCGCGCATGACGGCCGAGGCTGAAACGGGTGTCGCGCTCTCCGCATTCTCGTCCATCAGTTTCGTCAGCAGTTCCTGATCGAGCGAGCCCCAGTTGACGCCGATGCGCACCGGCTTGTCGTGTTTCAGGGCAAGGTCGATGATCTGCGAAAATTGCGTGTCGCGCTTGGCCTTGAAGCCGACATTCCCGGGATTGATGCGGTATTTGTCGAGCGCCGCGGCACAGTCCGGATAGTCCGTCAGCAGCTTGTGGCCGATGTAATGAAAATCGCCAACCAGAGGTACCGTGACACCGATCCGCTCCAGCCGTTCCTTGATATGCGGCACCTGGGCGGCTGCTTCGGCGCGGTCGACCGTAATGCGGACGATCTCGGAGCCGGCGCGTGCGAGAGCGGACACCTGCGCGACGGTCGCGTCGGCATCCGCGGTGTCGGTGTTGGTCATCGACTGGACGACAATCGGAGCATCGCCGCCGACCATGACATTGCCCACCGGCACACCGACCGATTTGCGGCGGGGCAGGGCTTTTGCAAAATCGTCTATCATGACAGGAACCATCGGGTCTTGAGCATTTGTCCCTCCATATGAGGGAAACGGGCCTGACTTTCCAGCGTTGGATTGGCTCTGCGTCGAAAAAGGACAGTGCGGAGGGGATGCAATGCCCCGGTTTCGCACGAAACTCCTCTTCACGGCTTCAGATCGCAACCGGGCCTCGATGTCCCCTGCGCTGGACAGTAGAGCGGGGTCTCCAGGCTCGGCGCGTAAGCTTTCCTGCGCGAAAAACACGGCAGGTGAATGTCCCGGTTCCCATTTTATTCATCGCCAGAAGACAGATTTTCATCAAGGGATCTATTATTTCAGGTTGTTGCTATTGCCCATGGCACTTTTTGCTAGGTATGACTGAAGGGCTGAGCCGCCAGTGGCCAGTCAGTGGATCTTCCGGGCAACGTTTCTTCCCGATCGAAGCGATGACATGCAGGGACCTGGATAATCCACGCTCAGAGTTCTGCAAGCGGCTGCCATGCCGCCGGGGGCGGTGTCACCTGATAGAGGTGCATTGGTGAGGGGGAATCGAAGTGAGAATGATCGGATCTGTCCTTGTTGACAGCCTGCATCTGGTTGGCCGGAATTTTCTCCTCTTCGCCGGCTGTGTACTTCTTCTTCTTTTCCTGACGCTTGATAAAAAAGCCGTCTTGATTCTTTGTGGGCTCTCTCTGGGTGCTCTCGACCCGTCTATCTACCGGTATTTCATATCGATTTATTATGTTGCCTACCTAGTCGCCCTGACGCTGGTCTTTTACCTCTGGTTTGGCCGAACGGTGGCCAATCGCGGACCTTTCAAGGCACCATACTGGCTGGCGTATCTAGCCTTCGCGATGCTGTTCCTTCTGCCCAGGCTCCTGTTTGAAGTCGAGGTTCTCAAAAAGCTCTCGACCATGGCTGTAACAAGCCTGATTGCGAGCGGAATGGCGCCGTTCGACGGTCTTTTCTTGTCCTATCCCGGTGTTACCTTGGTCCTGGCAGCCCCTGAATTGTTCGCGGGCCTGGTCTTTTGTCTCGTCCTGCCCGTCCTCGCTCGGCCTCTCTTTGTCCTTCCTTCGTTGATGTCGCGGCAGCCGCTGGGCCTGGTCGGGGCGTTCAGGCAGTCGCGAGGCTATGGTTTGGCCATGGGCGTTTCACTGGTTCTATTTTCCGTTTTCACGCAGTGGGGGTTCAATCTCCTCGCGAGAGTTTACTTCATCGAACTGCGGAGACTCATCACGCGGTCTGGCTACTCGATGCTTGAGCTTATCGGCTCGATTTTTGTCCTCGACGCATTTCTGGGTGCGGTTCTTATGGTTCTGTCACTTGCGGTAATTGCAGCTGCCTACAACAGATCGGTTGCCCGCCGCAGCGAAACCATGGCGGCGGCGGCCACGCCCGCGACGGCCTGAAGCCCTGATGGGCGCGCGCCCACCGCTGGCGCGAATGAGGGCACATCCCGGACACCAACACCGATCAAATTTCATCATTCCGATGTTGCGGTGCGGCGTTAAGTGGTCAAATGTGGGCCTGACATTCCGCCGCGATTTGGGCGCCGCCGGCCTTTCGGGAAAGGCAAGCCGGGGCTCGAACGCTGTTGAACGATCCGTTTCCGGGCGGCCGGGCGAAACCGGCCGATGATCCGTATCAAGGGAGATCCAGAATGCTTGCCAACAAGACCGCTGTTGTTACCGGCTCCACCTCGGGCATCGGGCTCGGCTGTGCCCGCGCCTTTGCGGAGAAGGGCGCCAATGTCATGATCAACGGCCTGGGCGATGCGGATGAGATCGAAAAGACGCGTGCCGCCATCGAGGCCGATTTCGGGGTGCGCTGCCTCTATTCCCCGGCCAACATGCTGAACGGCGAGGAGATCGCCGGCATGATTTCCGAAGCGGAGAAGGAATTCGGCTCGGTCGATATTCTGGTGAACAATGCGGGCATCCAGTATGTGTCGCCGGTGGACGAGTTTCCGGTCGAGAAATGGGATGCCATCATCGGCATCAACCTTTCGTCCGCCTTTCACGCCATCAGGGCTGCTCTGCCGGGGATGAAAAAGCGTGGCTGGGGCCGCATCATCAACACGGCCTCGGCGCACGCCCTCGTCGCGTCCCCCTACAAATCCGCCTATGTGGCCGCAAAGCACGGTATTGCCGGTCTTACCAAGACGGTCGCCCTGGAAGTCGCCAAGGAGGGCATCACGGTCAATGCGATCTGTCCGGGCTACGTCTGGACGCCGCTGGTCGAGGCCCAGATCCCTGATACGATGAAGGCGCGCGGCATGACCGAGGAAGAGGTCAAGAACGACGTCATGCTGGCAGCGCAGCCGACAAAGGAATTCGTGACCATCGATCAGGTCGCCGGCTACGCGGTGTTCCTGTGTTCCGACACCGCATCGGCAATCACCGGCTCGCTTCTGCCGATCGACGGCGGCTGGACGGCGCAATAGGCAAGCCGGTCCACGCCTCCGACATGGGAGAAACGTCTTGGCAGACCACAAGAGGATCAATCTGGCACTCCAGGGGGGCGGCGCGCACGGCGCCTTCACCTGGGGTGTTCTCGACCAGTTTCTTGAAGACAGGCGGCTGAAGATCGATGCCATTTCCGGAACGTCCGCCGGTGCCATGAACGCGGTCGTCCTGGCCAGCGGCATGGAGGCCGGCGGTGAGGAAGGGGCGCGCGAGAGCCTTGATGCCTTCTGGCACGAGGTCAGCGAACGCTCGCGCTTCAGTCCGATCCACCGGTCGGTCTTCGACGTGCTCATGGGACAGTGGAGCCTCGACAATTCGCCGTCGTATCTGCTCTTCGATCTGATGTCGCGTTTTGCTTCGCCGTACGAATTCAATCCCCTCAACATCAATCCGCTGCGCGAGGTCGTCGATGAGATCGTTGATTTCGAGCGGGTGCACAAATGTTCGGATCTGTCGCTGTTCATCTCGGCGACCAATGTCTACACCGGCAAGATAAGGGTGTTCGAAGAGGACGAAGTGACCCTTGACGCGGTGATGGCCTCGGCCTGTCTGCCGCAGATCTTCCAGGCGGTGGAGATCGAGGGGGAACCCTACTGGGACGGCGGTTACATGGGAAATCCGCCGCTTTATCCGTTGTTCTACAACACCGAGACGCCCGATGTGCTGCTGGTGCAGATCAACCCGATCGAACGGCGGCAGCTGCCGAAGACCGCGCGGGAAATCGCGAACCGTCTTAACGAGATCACCTTCAACTCGACCTTGATGCGGGAACTGCGGGCAATCGACTTCGTCACCCGATTGATCGAAGACGGGAAGCTGTCGCGCCAGGACTACATGAAAGTTCACATGCACAGGATTTCCGCAATCGAACTGATGCCGCTGCAGGCCTCATCCAAGATGAATGCGGAATGGGCGTTTCTCAACGATCTGAAAGAACTTGGTCGGCGGACCGCGAAAGACTGGCTCGACGCGAACTTCGATTCCATCGGCGAGCGATCGACGATCGATCTGCGCAGCGAGTTTGAATGACATATCCGCATTGGTGCTGTTAACGTTACGTTATTCATATTCGCAACCGGCATTGCAGAATGCAATGCACTGGTGGTGAAAAGAGTCTGAACAAATTCGTCATCTTGTGTTTGAGGGGCGCCTGTTGCCCATATCTGGCATGTTTGACGGCCGAAGCAATTTGGCAAGGGTTTTGCGATTGCATTGGCACGCTGATTGTCAGGTAGTGCGTCGTCAGCGCTCAAGTGGATGGAAGGAGCAGGCACTCGCGACCCCGCCTGCTTCTTCCCTCCCTTCTTTTTCAGCTTTCCATCAAATCTCCGGCATGCCGTCCGCAACCCGTTGCGGGATGGGGCGTTTCAAGGTTGATAAGCCAAATGCGGGCTTGCCGGATATCGCCGGCTGAGGGAAGTCTCCCGAAGGCCGCTCGGCTTTGCCGTGAGACTGCCTATATATATGTTCTGGATTAGTGGCGGGGCAGCGCCCCGACCTGCCGCGGTTGATGCGGCGGCCCTGCGCGGCAGAAAGGGAAACGGAGGATCACCATGGTCACGAAATCTCTGAAAGGGGTGTTGGGCGTTCTGGCCCTCGTTGCCCTTCCCATGGCGGCCCAGGCCGGGACAAACGCGAACATGGTCGCGAAGATCAGACAGGCGGGCGGCTGCCCGCGCTGTGACCTCAATCTGGCGGAACTGCGGTTCATGTCGCTCGAGGGCGGCGATTTCAATCGCGTCAACTTTCGGGAAGCTGATCTCAAGGAGGTTGTTCTGCCGAAGGCGAATTTCGCAAATGCCGATTTTCGCAGGGCGGAAGCAGAGCGGGCCGATTTCAGCGGCAGCAATTTTTCCGGTGCGAGCATGCGATCGGCCGATTTCGAAAAGTCCAACCTGACCGACGCCATACTGAATGACGTGGACCTTCGCGAAGCCGACATGGAAACGTCGCGGCTCTCGGGGGCAAGCTTCGAGAATTCGGATCTCAGAAATTCCTCGCTCATGCGCTCCGTCGCAATCAACGCGTCCTTCAGGGGCGCCAAGATGGACGAGATCAATCTGGAGCGTGTGGATCTGAGTGGCGCCGATCTCCGGGATGCGCGCATTCGCGACGGCAAACTCGACCGGATCAAGGCGCATAATGCCGATTTCAGCGGGGCGGACATGCGGGGCGTGCGGCTGGTCAGCGCGGACCTGACCGGCGCCAATCTGTCGAACGTCAACCTGGAAGGCGCGCTGCTGCGCCGAACGCGTCTTCTCGGGGCCGATCTGAGCGGCGTCTCGAATCTCGATCCGTCGCGGGTGCTTGATTCCTGCGGCGACGAGACGACCAAGGTTCCCAAGGGGATCAAGCTGGTGAAGTGTTCGGACTAAAGAAAAGCGGCGCAACGGATTTCGCTGCGCCGCCTTTTCATGCGGAAGTATCTGTGCTGTCGAGAGCCGGTTGAGCGGCGGCAGGCAACGCCCGCGCAGCCAGACCTCCCCAGACCTTACTTGAAGATGTCGAAGGCGAACCGATAGGTGACGCCGAGGCCGACGCTGAACTGGTTTTCGCTGCCGTTCTTGGCGATCGGGCTGTCTGCCGCGTCGCCGATCAGACGATCGTAACCGCCCTGAAGGTGCAGCCGGACGTCGTCGTTCCAGTCGTAGCTGGCACGCGCAGCAAGGCCAACGCTCTTGAAGCCGGCGCCCGGATCAAAGGCCGTCAGATTGCCACCGCTGTTCGCAGCTTCCTGATTGGTGACGCCGAAATAGGTTTCCATGTAGTCCTGAGATGCGAAGTCCGCACGCGGGCCGAAGCTGACTTCCCACTTTTCGGCCGGGTAGACGATGCCGTCGAGGCCGAGCCGGCCAACTTGACCGTGGTGACCGTTGAAGCCCTGGCGCAGCTCACCGAAGGCCCGGAAATACTGGGTGCGGAAGCCGCCGCCGAGGCCGAGTTCGAGTGCCCAGTCGACCTTGTCGGTGCCGGTCAGGTCGCTGCTGTCGTCGGGATCACGCTCGCCGATGAAGTTGAACGACGGATAGACGAAGATGCCGTTCTTGCGGCGTCCGTCCACAACCTGGCCGAGGCCCGGAAGGTAGAACCGGCCGACCGCGATGATGGGGAAGGGATAGACGAGGTAGCTGTCAGCCGACTCGTAGCGCGGCTTGAGCATTGCGCCGACGCCGAGATCGACGACGAACTGCCGGTTCGCGTCGATTTCAGAGATATCGCCACTCTGGGCGAGAGCCGCGCCCGACAGAAGGCTTGCCGTAACGGCGAGTGCGGCACGCGTCAAAGACTTGATCATTAACCCACATCCAGCTGGAATTCGTTGACGCGAAGATAGCACGAGTCCCGCTTACTCAAAGCCTAAGAAATCCTTGTTTTTCGGGACTGTTGCATTTTCGCACCGGGGCGTGTTCGCGGCGCAGCATTTACACTATCAAGACAGCCTTCTTGCACCGCGCCGCTTGGGAAGCTACATGAGGGGCAATTCGAAAGACAGCATTGGGACGACACATGAACGCACTAGTGGGATCGTTATTGGATGTGGTGCTACTCGCCCTGCAGCTTTATTCCTATGTGATCATCGCAAGCGCCATTTTTTCGTGGCTCTATGCGTTCAACATCATCAATTCCAGCAATCAGATCATCAACACGATCGGACGGGTTCTCTACAACCTGACCGAACCGGCCCTGCGTCCGATCCGCCGGTTCATGCCCGATCTCGGCGGCGTCGACATCTCGCCCGTCATTCTGCTGCTGATCATCTGGTTCCTGCAGAACTTCATCGCGCGTCTCGCCTACGGCATCTAGTCGGCTGGCCGGTGCCGGCGGCGCTGCGATTTGCATCGTCGCGCAGGCCTGGTGCGCCTCACGGGAGGCGCAGGGCAGGAAGATGCTGCGGGACCGTGCCGCTTAATCCTCCAGCGCGCGCGCCTCGTCCGGCAGCATGATCGGGATGCCATTGCGAATCGGATAGGCGAGTTTCGCTGATCGCGAGATCAATTCCTGTTTCGCAGCATCATATTCCAGAGTGGCCTTGGTCACCGGGCACACCAGCAGCTCAAGCAGCTTCCGGTCCACGGGACGTTCGCTGGGTTCGCTCATCTCTTCGTCTTTCCGTCATGAATGCGCCTCCGCCGGGCCGGCGGGCGCTTATTGCAAGGTGTTGCCACCTTCGTTCTGCGTTTTCGCGAGATCCATCTCCGTGATCGCGATCAGCGTTTCGGCGCGGGTTCTGAGGTCGCGCGCTTCGAGCAGAGCCTGTTTCTCCTGCGGCCCGTAGGGGCACATCATGCACAGGGCGTTGACCAGAACCTCGGTCTCGGCCTCCGACACGCTCTGCCAGTCCGCTTCCAGGTTGTTGGCGTCCAGATATTCCCGGAGCGTTCGCAACAGACCGTTGCGGTCGACGTCCTCCTCGCCATCACCGCACCGCAGGTCATGGGCGAAAGCGGCGAAGTCGCATTCCACCTGGCGGAAGCGGGTGAAGGACTTCATTTCCTTGCCGAGGGCGAAGCGGGTGACCCCCTGCAGCGTGATCAGATAGCGGCCGTCGCCTGTTTCCTGAAAACTTGTCAGGCGACCGACGCAGCCGACGCTCGACAGCACGGGGTTGTCCGTGTCGTCCGAATGCCGGTCCATTGCCGGTTGCACCATGCCGATCAGCCGGTTTCCGCCAAGGGCGGCGTCCACCATGTCGATATAACGCTGCTCGAAGATGTTCAGGGGAAGCTGGGTGCGCGGCAGTAGCAGCGCGCCCGGTAGCGGAAAGACCGGCAGCACAGGCGGCAGATCCGCAATTGTTTCATAAATTGCATTTCCAGCCTGCATCGTGCCGCCTTGTGTCTTTCTTATTCAACCGCTTTGAAGCGGCGCCCCGTCACACCTAATGTGTGTCAGAACGCGCCCTCGTCAAGAAAACAGGACCGAAGACAGCTTGCGCCGGCCGTAGGCGCTGGCCGGGTCCTTGAAACCCCAGGCTTCGAAAAACTGGAGAAGCTGCTTGCGGGCGCCGTCCTCGTTCCATTCCCGGTCGCGCCGGACGATTTCGATAAGCTGATCGACGGCGCCGTTCTTGTCGCCCTTGCCATTCAGACCAAGTGCAAGATCGAAGCGGGCCTGCAGGTCGAGCGGGTCCTTGCTGATGCGGTCCTGAAGCTCGGACAGGTCGCCGAGCGATTCGGCCTGGAGGGCCAGGTCCAGCGCCGTCCTGGCGGCGTTGTAGTCGTCGTCGGTGCGCTTGTCTTCCGGAACAAGGTCGAGCACCTGCCCGGCCTTTTCCAGCTCGCCGGCGTTGATGTAGCATTGCGCCAGACCGGAGATCGCCTGGACGTTGTCCGGTTCCATCTGCATCACGGCGCCGAAATGCTGCGCAGCCTGCGCCCAGTCCTGCGCGGCCAGGAATTCCTGTGCCTTCTCTAGCAGGAGGTCGGTCTGGTTGACGGGGGCGGGGCCGGCGACCTTCTCGATGAAGGCCTTCACTTCGCTTTCCTGCTGCGCGCCCATGAAGCCGTCGACCGGCTGGCCATCCTTGAAGGCGATGACGGCAGGAATCGACTGGATGCCGAGCTGCCCGGCGATTTCAGGATGATCGTCGATGTTCATCTTCGCCAGCTTCACCCTTCCGCCGGCGGCTTTCACCGCGGCCTCGATGATCGGCGTGAGCTGCTTGCACGGGCCGCACCAGGGCGCCCAGAAATCGACCAGGACGGGCTGCTGACGCGAGGCTTCCATCACGTCGGTCATGAAGGTCTGTGTCGTGACGTCGAAGACAAGGTCGCCGCCCGGAGCGCCTGCACCGTTGCCGCCGCCCATTCCGCCGCCCTCGCTGCCGTATCCGCCGCCGAAGCCGCCTCCGACCTGGCCGCCGATGGAAAAGTTGCCGTTGCTCATGTGCGCGCCTCGTGCTTGCCGGCCCGGGATTGCGCCCGGCCGTCTGATGTTTCCGTCAAGGAACTGATTTGGCCCATAACATGGCCTCCCGTCAGTTCAATTTCAATCCGGCTTCCTTCGCCTGTTCACTGACCGCCAGAACCTGTGCGTCATGACCGCAGGCACGGGCGAACTTGATCAGATCGTTTGACGCGATCGACGTCGTCGCGTCGTTTTTCAGCGGATGGTAGTTCAGCACCTCATGTTGCATCATGGCGGCATCGAACACCGGCGTGACGCGCCGGACCTCGCGGTCGTTGATCAGCGCGAAGGGCGTGACCGACCCGGGCTCGACACCGAGCACCTCACCCAGAAGCTCCGCGTTGCCGAAGGACACCCGCCCCTGTGCGCCGACGATCTGATGCACCTTTTTCAGGTCAATTTCCGCGTCGTGCAGGGCAACGACAAGAAATAGCCGTCCCTTCTTGTCCTTCAGGAAAAGGTTTTTCGTGTGGCCGCCTGGAATGCGTTCATGAAGGTCGCCGGATTCGGCCACCGTGAAAACAGGCTCGTGGTCCACGGTCGAGACGGGAATGTCGAGTTCCCTGAAAAAGGCCATGAGATCGTCGCGGCTCGCCGGCATGTTTTTTCCCAAAATTGATGTCTTTCGCGCTTCTCTAACGCGTTTCGACGCCCCTCGACAAGGGAGAAATGTCGCGGAAAGAGCCTGATTTCTGCGGTTTCGGCTGCGTGTGAACGTCAGAAATCCACAAAAAGACAGCTAAAAAACTTTCTGCAAATTCGGTGTTGCAATCCGTCTCGGCTTGGTTCATATACTGCGCCACCAACGCAGGGCCAACAGGCCTCGCCGAGGGCACTATGCGGGTGTAGCTCAGGGGTAGAGCACAACCTTGCCAAGGTTGGGGTCGAGGGTTCGAATCCCTTCGCCCGCTCCAAATTCCAAATAACAAAAGCCGCGGCTCTCCGCGGCTTTTGTTATTTGTGGCCTCAGCTTCTTTTCACGTTCTACAACGTCCTGATGGCCAGGGTTACCGCGCGGTTACTACAAACCAGAATTGTCAGAGCGTGAAATCGTGCCGTCCAGCCGGTTCAAAGCACTATAATTGACGCTTCTCATTCCTCATGTTTCGATTTTCGTTTTTGATGAATGTGAGGAGCCTTGAAAAATGCGGCGATTGCAGTTGTTTTTGGCAGCGACATTAGTCTCTGCTCCAGCCTATGCCTTCGATCCTGGAACGCAGATGAAGGGGGGAAATTTTTCTGATGCGTGCACACGCACAAACGAGAGCTGGATAAGTTTTTGCAACGGCTACATCCAAGCCACGGTTGATAGCCTTAGCGTAGGTGAAGGAGTTTGTATCCCAAACGGAGCGACTCGAACTGACCTTGTAACGGCCGTGGAGCATACAATCACAGCTTCTAGCCAACTTAAGTCAATCAATTCGTTTGAAGCGGTAAGGCTTGCGATGCGGCAAGCCTTTCCTTGCCAATGATATTTAGCAATGGCATCGGCTTGATACGGTCACGCAGAATTCCGAAACGACTTACTAGGATGTACGAAAGCATATTGAACGACGAGCGTTCCAGGCTCAGGCGGTTCCCCGGCAGCTGCTCAGATGGGACCCGCGCAAGTGGGCCCGCTCCAAATTCTCAAAAACAAAAGCTGCGGTTTTGCCGCGGCTTTTGTTTTTTGCCTTAGTGGCCGCAATCCCCATCGCTCAAAATTTTATCGTGTGCTGGCGATATCGCTGTTCGTTTCCGGATCGCGTTGCCGCGCGACGAGTTGATTGAGCTATTTTTCGGAAAGGATTCCGCTCGTGGCTTCTGTCAGGCCGAGATGCCTGATCGGCCGTTGCGGGCGTCGCTCACCGTCAGCCAGATTGCGGAGACGAGGAAATAGAACGCGCCGAATGCGGCATAAGGTGCGATGTCGGCGATGCCCGCAGGTGCGGGGCCGAAGGCGGTCTTGATCATGAAGCCTCCGGCAAGTGCGGATTGCGCACCGCTTAGGATCATGGCCCATTGCGCACCATGAGATTTCCAGCGCCGCACGGCCGTTGCGAGTTGGAGCAGGCCTGCAAGGGTGGCCCAGATGCCGAAAACGAAGAGCACGGCGTTCATGCCCTGTCCGAGAGCCACCGCCACGGCCGCTGCCGTCAGGAGGCTGACGATCAGGTTCAGGGTCTGGCTGCGGTTCTGCAAGATGCCGCCGCTGCGCTCCGCATCCAGATAGTTCGCGATCGCGTCCCAGGCGGGATAGGCGATCAGAAGGGAGGCGCCGATCAGGGGCGTCGTTCTGCCGACGATCAGCGCGGCAGCAACCCAGGCTGCCGAAGCGCCAAAGCGAAGGAAGTAGTAATTCTTGAGCCATCGTGAGGATGACGCGACCGATTGGCGGTCGGTGGTGTGCGAAGACATGATGTTTTCCTTATGCTATCTACTAGTTGGTAGGATTTTCGGCCAAAGGCGATCTGAACGAGCGTCTTCGGTCAGTTTCAGCGTGAGATCAGGCGGTCGACGAGGGGGTGGGTTATCGATGCGTAGACCGACGGATCTCCGTAGGCGCGCGCTGACAGCATGGCGCCGTGCACCGTCGCGATGAAGGCTTCTGCCTCCGATTGTGGCGGTCCGGACAGTTGAAGCGTTCCATCTTCCGCGCCTTGCTCCATCAGCCCGGCAACCCAGGCCGACAGCATGCGAAAGTGCGCCGTGACCTCCAGGCCGACGTCCTCCGGCAGTGCGGGTATTTCGCTCGCAAGCAGCGCGCATACACAAAATGGTCGGGACCCGTCACTAATGCAGGTTTCCCAATACTTGGCATAGGCGCGTAGCTGATCGGCAGGCTCCGGGAAGTGGCTCCTGAGTTCGTCGGCGGCGGCTTCCGCCTCCTCGCGGTAGCGCTGTACGAGGGTGCGAACCAGGTCGACCTTGCTGGGGAAGTGATGGTGGATGCTGGCCTTGCGAATGCCAACAACCTTCGAGATATCCGCATAGCTGAAGCCGTTGTACCCGCCTTCGATAACAAGGGATCGGGCACATGAGAGGATATCGTCGGAGGTGCTGCTCAAATTGCTCATAATTCGTATCTACCTACTAGTAGGTTTAGTTTCAAGGGAGTGCGCTTGAATTCTGCAGAGACGGGCGGGGGACAGCCGATTTCGAAAACTGGAGACGCAGGGAGCTCCGCTCCCGCACGAGGCACTCGTGAAGCCGACATGCCAGGTCATTTGCCGCGGCTTTCGGGAGGGTCAGCTCCCGGCACCGGTGGCGATCTTCCCGCCAACGCTCGACATGTTGTCCTCACGTCCTCCTTTGTGATCGTCAATTGGCTGGTTGCCTCCTGGAGACGTGGAATTCGAGGTTCTCGTTCCCGGCGATCCGGCTGGAACTGAGGCATGGGAAGAAAATCGGCTCAGGCGGGCACGGATGTTATCAGCGCTGAATGGCGGCTGTCCGCGCGAAAGGGCCGAAGCAATGAGTTTAGCCTAAAAATTGAGAAAAACTCGCTGCTGCACCTGAACGAAGTGTCAGGGGCCTCGGCACTAGTTTCAAGGTGCATTGTACGGAGGGGCGCTTCTGACAGCTGCGGCTCGCTAAACCCTGCTTTGCAAATGTACCATGGCTGCAGCGGAACCCTGTTCCGCTGCAGTTGGTGCACGGCGGCCCGACCCGTCGCGGCGGGCCGGGCTCGATCCGGGAGTCCGGTCGCGGGCCCTTTTTCTCTTAGTCAGTCGTCACGCCATCGGCCTTGAGGAACCGACCGTTGTCGGCGCTGGAGTGTTCGGCCGCGTCGAGGGCGATCTGGAGGCGGGCGCCGTGGCTGAAATCGGAGTCCTCGGGTGTGCCGGAGCGTACGGCGCTGACGAAGCGCTCATAAAGCGTCGGCACGGGTGCGGCCTCGACATCCGTCCACTTGCCCTCGGCAAGATCTGCGCCTTGGCAGATGCGCAGGCGCTCGATCCTGTTCTCGAACTGCACCTCAAGGCCGCCCTTGTCGCCATAAAGGCGCAGGCGCAGATCGTTGATATGTCCGGAGGCAAAGCGTGTCGCGCTGATGGTGCCGAGTGCGCCGTTCTCAAGCTCCGCCTGCAGCGTGAAGCTGTCGTTCGCATCCAGCGTATAGTCGTCGATCCGGCCGCCTTCGGCCTTGTCGAACGTCTTGAGGCGGCAGGAAAGTTCGGAAATCGGGCTGCCTGCGGCATGGGTCGCGAAATCGAGAATGTGAACCCCGACATCGCCGAGCACGCCCTTGGAGCCATGCGCGGTCGACAGACGCCAGAGCCACTGGCTTTCCGTGCGCCAGTCGCCCCATGCCGGCTGTGTCAGCCAGCTCTGCAGGTAGGAGGCCTCGAAGTGGCGCGGTGCGCCGATGGCACCTTCCGCCACCAGCTGTGCGGCCTTTTCCAGAACCGCCACATTGCGATAGCTCAGGTTGACCATTCCGACGAGGCCCCTCGTGCGGGCCAGCTCCGCCATTTCGACGGCATCCGCGGCGTTGGTCGCCAACGGCTTTTCGCACAGAACATGCTTGCCCGCGTTCATGAGCGGCAGCGTTGTCGGGTGGTGGGCCGCGTCGGGCGTGACATTGGACACGGCGTCGAATTCGCCCCAGGCCAGCGCCGCGTCCAGCGTCGCGAACCGGTTGGGAATGGCGAAGGCATCACAGAAGGCGGAAAGCACCTGCGGCCTACTGTCGACGCCAGCCACGATCTCGACACCGGGGATGTTGCGATAGGCTTCGGCATGGCTGCGGGCCATGTTGCCCGTCCCGAGGATCAGGATGCGGACAGGTTTTTCAGATGTCGTCATGTGACCTCCCGGTCGGATTTTGGTTCTGGAGAATTTTCCAGTTGCCTGGTGTGTTCGGCACGGTGGAGAACTCCGTGTCACCCCGGCGGAGCGAAGCGAACCGCCGGGCCCACTCGCCGGTCCTCGATTTCAGACGGTACCGTTTTTCAACGGGCACTCAATCGGCGCAAGCACAGCAAAACCTGCCGGCGCTCTGCAAACGATTGGGCCCCGGATCTCCGCTGCGCTACGTCCGGGGTGACATCTGTGCGAGACCTCAAAGTGCGAGAGCGGGGCTTGGCCAATCGGGTCCCCTGACAGGCGAAGCACCTTACCGGAAGCCTTCCTCGCCTTCGGCATGAAGCTTCGGGCCGCGTTCCTCGATCTTTTCAGGGGCGGCGTCCACCGGAACGTTCGGGGCCTCGTTCGGATCCTTGACGCGTGTCTGCGGATTGAACGCCCATTTGACACCGTTGCGCAGGACGGTCTGCACATTGGCGTCGTAATAGGTCGGATAGGTCTCGTGGCCGGGCCTAAAATAGAAGACGTTGCCGGCACCGCGCTTGTAGGTCAGGCCGGAGCGGAAGACCTCGCCGCCCTGAAACCAGCTTATGAACACGGTCTCGAGCGGTTCCGGCACGCCGAACGGTTCGCCGTACATTTCTTCCATTTCCAGCTCGAAGCTGTCCGGCAGGCCGTTGGTGATCGGGTGATTGCGGCTGGTCACCCACAGGCGTTCGCGCTCGCCGGCCTCGCGCCAGGTCAGGTTGCAGGGTGCGCCCATCAGGCGCTTGAACGGCTTTGCGAAATGGGCCGAGTGCAGGAACATCATGCCCATGCCGGACCACACGGCATTGCAGACGCGTTCCACGACCTCATCGGCGACGTCGCCATGGGCCGCATGGCCCCACCAGACCAGAACGTCCGTTTCGGCGAGACGCGCCTCGGTGAGGCCGTGTTCAGGGTCCTGAAGCGTTGCCGTGGTGGCTTCGATCTCCGGGTCGGCGTTCAGCGCTTCGGCGATGCACTGGTGCATGCCGTTGGGATAAAGCCCAGCGACGACGGGGTTGTGCTGCTCGTGGACGTTTTCGCCCCATACGACGGTTCTGACAGGCATCGTGGCCCTCCCGGATATCGTTGTCATGTCAGGAAACGGCTTTCGAAAAGGAAATCCAAAGCGCTTTGGATAGCGCTAGCAGCTGTCCTCCAAGGTGTCAATCACAGGGCGCGCAGCATCCGACCCCTCTGTCGGCGCTGCCGCGATTTCATTCAGGTGAAGGCCAGGGAGCCGGCCGTCCCGATGGCGGAAGGGCTTCAGTAGCCGAGCGTTAGCGCGCCCTGCCGTCTGGGATCCGACGATCCGGCCAGCACGCCGTCGATCTTCATGATCGACTGGGTCGAGCCCATGGCATTCTTGACCTCGACCTTGTGGCCGCGCTCCTTCAGGAGGCGCACGGTATCGGGAGAGATCCCTTCCTCGATGCGGATCTCGTCGGGGAGCCACTGGTTGTGAATGCGCGGCGCGGCGGTCGCCTCGGCGATGTTCATGCCGTGGTCGATGACGTTGAGGATCACCTGCAGCGTCGTCGTGATGATGCGGCTGCCGCCGGGCGATCCGGTGACGAGGAACAGCTCGCCGTCCCTGAAGACCAGCGTCGGGCTCATGGAGGACAGCGGCCGCTTCTCCGGTTCCACCGCATTGGCTTCGCCGCCGACCAGCCCATAGGCGTTCGGCACACCCGGCTTTGCGGAAAAATCGTCCAGTTCGTTGTTCAGGAGGACGCCGGTGCCGTCAGCGGTCAGGCCAACGCCGAAGGAGAAGTTGAGGGTGTAGGTGTTGGCGACCGCGTTGCCGTCCTTGTCGACGACCGAGTAATGCGTCGTTTCGTTGCTCTCGTAAGGATAGGGATCGCCAGGCAGAATTTCCTGTGAGGGCGTCGCCTTCTCCATGGAGATCGTCTCGATCGCCTTGGCGGCATGCTCCTTCGCGGTGAGGCCGGTCATCGGAACATCGAAGAAATCCGGATCGCCGAGAAATTTGGTCCGGTCCGCATAGGCCCGCCGCATGGCTTCGGCCATGACGTGGATGCTGTCGGCGGAGTTCGGTCCGTAGTCCGGCAGGGGGTAGCCTTCCAGCATGTTCAGGATTTCGATGATGTGAATTCCGCCGGACGAGGGCGGCGGCATGGAGGCAATCTCGTAGCCTTTATAGGTGCCTGTCACCGGCTCACGCCAGATCGGCTCATAGGCCGCAAGGTCCTCGGCGGTCATCCCGCCGCCGCTTGCCTGAACCTTGGCGGCAATCCTCTCGGCCGTGTCGCCCTTGTAAAAACCTTCCGCACCCTTTTCGGCGATCAGTCGAAGCGTTGCTGAGAGATCCTCCTGCTTAAGCAGCTCGCCGGGCTGATAGGGCGACTGGTCTTCATGAAAGAAGATTGCTGCCGTTGCCGGGTCCTTGATCAGGCGCCCGGAGGAGGCCGTCAGGGCACCCGACAGGCCCGGGGTAACGGTGATGCCCTCTTCCGCAAGGCCGATCGCCGGGGCGACGAGCTCCGCCCAGGTCAGGTTGCCGCTGCCGTGTTTCTCGAAGGCTTCGGCAAATCCCGCGACAGTGCCGGGAACGCCGACGGCGAGGCCGGAGAACCATGATTTTTGCGTGTCAGGCTCGCCGTCCTCGCCGAGGAACATGTCCTTGAAGGCAGCTGCGGGCGCCTTTTCCCGGTAGTCGAGCGCCTCCGTCTCCCCAGTCCCTGCCATATGGATCACCATGAAGCCGCCGCCACCCAGGTTGCCGGCACGCGGCAGCGTCACCGCCAGCGCGAAGCCGGTGGCAATGGCCGCGTCGACCGCGTTGCCGCCCTGCTTGAGGATGTCGAGACCGATGCCGGTCGCGACCGCTTCCTGGCTTGCCACCATGCCGTTTTCGGCCGTGACGGGGCTGAAGCGGTCCTTCAGCGAATAGATGGGGTTGTCCTGCGCCTTCAGGGGTGTGGCTGCAAGCGGGGTTAAGGTCAGCGACAGGGTGAGGGCCGCAAGGATCGATCGGGTTCGGTTCTGCATGATATCCTTCGCAATGAGGTGACGGCATGGCTGCCGAACCCCCGACACGGAAGCCTGCAGGCCGATGATAGTCCTTTATGGCGGCCCCGCTTGATCGAGCGCAAGGTTCGAAAATGCGAATTCTGATAGTCTTCAATGACCGCATCGGGTCCGGGCGACGTTCGCGGGCCCAAAGGAGGTGCCCATGACACACGAGTCGATACCTTTCAGATCCGTTCTTATGCAGACCTTGCGGCTCGTTCTGACGACGGCCGGAATTGGTCTGGTTCTGTATCTTTTTACCGCGCAGGCGGGTCACGCCGCAGATGAAGCTGCCGGAAAGACGCTGGCACTGCGATGGTGCGCATCGTGCCATCTGGTGTCCGAAGACCAGGAGACCGTCGCCAGTTCGTCGCTGCCGACGTTCTACGACATGGCCAATGATCCGGGCTGGACAGAAGCAAGCCTTGCGACCTTCCTCGCCAATCCGCATCCCGCCATGCCGGACATGTCTCTCGGCACGATCGAGATCGCCAATCTCACGGCCTACATCAACTCGCTCAACCCCTGAACGGCCCCGGGGCCCCTGGGTCACAGGCTGAATTCGGCGCGCATGGCGGCGTGATAGGACCCGGCATAGTCCGGGTCGCCGCCGCCCAGCACCTCGTCCCGCAGGCTGAAGTTGAACACCCTCAGGTCGATTGTTCGCTCGGTCATCGCCGGGCTTGCCAGAATATGGTCGAGCGTCTGGCCCTTGCCCTTGTGCAGCACGGTCTGGCGCTCCTTCAGCGGCAGGGCTGCGTCAAGCTGGAACATCCGCCGAGCTTCCAGCTTGGGCGAGCCGGTGTCATCAGGGTCGGCGCGCAGAAGGCGCAGCGTCCCCGTCTCGCCGGTCGCGTTGAAATCGCCGGCAAGCACGATCAACGCATTCGGGTCCGCATCGAAGAGCGTCTCCACCGCCAGCCTGAGTTCCAGTGCCTGGGCGATCTGCTTCAGGACCGAGAGCTGATAGCCCTCCGCCCAGGCGGACACGCTTTTCCATGACCGGTCCTCGTTCTTTCCGCCGCGGATCATCGCCGCGATGGGCGCGCGCAGGTGCACGGCAAAAAGGTGCAGCGGACGCTCCTGCCCGATATCCAGCCGGACCTTCAGGATCGGGCGGTCGAAGGTGATGGCTTCGGGAGCGTCATAGCCGGGATCCGCGGAACCCGGCCGCCAGGATGGCGGTTCCGCATGGTGCTGGAACAGGCTTTCGGACGAAAGAAGCGGGAAGCGCGACAGGACAACGAGATTGTGCCGATCGCCCGGTCCGGCGCCCGGGGCGCGCTCGCTGGTGGCGCGGTGGAAGGTTTCGTAGGGCGTGCCTGCGATCAGACGGTCGAGCGCCTGGAATGCCCGGTGCTCCTGCCCGCGCACCTTCTGTGCGTTGACCTACTGAAGACACAGAATATCCGCCTCCAGCTCCAGGATCCGTGGTCTCAGGGCCGTAAGGCGCGGCAGAAGCGCGTCCTCGTCCAGCCGGTCGCTGCCGAAGGATTCCAGGTTGAATGTGGCCAGTTTCATGGTCCGCGCACCCGATGATTGCGTTCACGCTGGCACCATAGCCCCGCGGCAAGTCAGGTGATAGACCGGTGCCGAAGAGATCGCGCGGTTCAAGGAGACCTTCATGACGGACAGAGCTTGTCCATGCGGCAGCGGTGCGGCGCTGGAGATCTGTTGCGGGCCTTTCCTGTCCGGTGCAGCCGTTCCCCCGACGGCGGAAAAGCTGATGCGATCACGCTATGCGGCCTACGTCCTGCAGAACATCGATTACCTGAAGGAAACGCTCTGGCCGAAATACCAGGACGGCTTCGATACGGTCGCCACCGCCAAATGGGCGGCGGAAAACCACTGGGCGGGCCTGGCGGTGCTGGAAACCGAAAAGGGCGGCGAAGCGGATCGGGACGGAACGGTGCTTTTCGAGGCGAAGTATCTCACGGGCGGCGAGCTAAAGGTTCACCGCGAGCTTAGCCGGTTTCGCAAGAAGGCGGGTCGCTGGTACTATATCGAGGCGCTTTGAGGCGAAGTCGCCGAAGAGAAACAAGGGAACAAAAGGGGGCATCCGGTCCCTGCGGATGGCGGCGGGGCAGGGACCGGAGCCTGCTTCGCGGATCGAAGGGGAGGCTGCCCTCATCTTCCGCAAGCTGAAATCAATGAAATCTTGCCCGCTGGGCAAAAGTACTTGTTCACGATTTGTTCTAATATGCGGGTGATTCCCGTCCCCTGTCAAGCGGGTTGAAACCGTGCGCCTGGGTCACCGCTCGAGAACCGCGTGCCTGACCGGAAAGTCGTGGATCGGGCGCCGATCAAACGCAGCACAATCCGCAACGGAAGCAGGGACCCAAAAAGCGACGGAATATTAAGTCCCGGCATGTCATAAATACGGAACTTTATCCATTGGGGCCCGGACTTGCGATTTTCTTCCAACGCCTGGACAAAACGGTTGCATTGTGATGCCTGGGGCCCGTTGCGCGGCAAGGGGCCCGGCTGGCTCGCCGGTTTCCTTCGGACATCCGGCTCCGATGGCTTCGCCGCCGGCCGAATGGCCGTATCCACATTCGCGATCCGCATCGCGGGCGCCGCACTCGCGTATCTTTCCCAGATTGTCCTTGCGCGCCTGATGGGCGCACACGACTATGGAATCTACGCGGTGGCGTGGACGTTCGTCATTGTGCTCGGCGTGGTGGCCTGTGGCGGGTTCTCCACATCGGCCAGCCGGTTTCTGCCGCAATACCGGCAGGCGGGCGACATGGATCGGTTGCGGGGGTTTCTCGTGACAAGCCGGCTTGCCGCCTTCGGTCTCGGGTCGGTCATCGCGGCTGTCGGTATCCTGCTGGTCTACCTGTTCCGATCGGTCATCGATCCGGCCTACGTCTATCCGCTGATGGCGGTGCTGCCCGCGCTTCCGTTCTTTGCATTCGGTCTCGTTCAGGACGGTATCGCCCGCAGCTACGACTGGACGTCGCTTGCGATGCTGCCGACCTATATATGGCGGCCCCTGATCATTCTTCTGCTTCTCGTCCTGGCGGTTTTCGCCGGCTTTCGCGCCGATGCGCTGATGACCACGTTCATCGCGGTCACGGCGACCGTGCTCGTGGCGGCCTACCAGTTCGCGCATCTGGGCCGGCGTCTGGCTCCCAACGTCCCGGCAGGTGCGCACCGGCGCGACATGAAGGTCTGGCTCGCGATCTCCATGCCGATGCTGATGGTTGACGGTTTTCTCCAGCTGATCACCAGCGCGGACGTCATCATGGTCAGCCTGTTCGAGGATCCGGACAGGGTCGCGGTCTATTTCGCGGCCTCCAAGACCCTCGCCCTGGTGCATTTTGTCTATTTCGCCGTCCGTGCCGCGTCCGCGCACCGCTTCTCCGGCTATACCCAGAACGACGATCAGGCGGGCCTTGCGGACTACAGCCGCAAGGCGACCCATTGGACCTTCTGGCCGTCGCTTGCTGCCGGTGCCGGGCTGTTGCTGGTGGCTCCGCTTCTCCTGCGTCTTTTCGGCAGCCATTTCGAAAGCGGCTATCCCCTGATTGCGCTTTTGATGATCGGGGTCTTGGCCAGAGCGTCGGTCGGTCCGGCGGATGCCCTTCTGACGATGACCGGCAATCAGCGGGCCTGCGCCTTCATCTATGCCGGCACCTTCCTGCTGAACGTTCTGCTCAATCTGATCTTCATCCCGCTATTCGGCCTTGCCGGCGCGGCCATCGCGACCAGCCTTGCCATCATCTTCGAGGCGACGGCCCTGGCGCTGGTGTCGAAACGATCGCTCGGGATCACGACCTTCGTTCTCGCGTTGCTGCTCACGCACAGGAGCCGGCCGGTTGACCGCTGATGCCGATAAAGACGCGCTTGAGGTTCTTCTTCTCGATCCCCGAGACCGGCAGACGCCGACGGGTGACTGGCAGGAGCTCTGCGACGAGGCCATCGACCCGAACCCGTTCTTCTCGCCGGGGTTTCTCCGCCCGTTCCTGACGTCCATGTCCCAAAAACCTGTCCGGCTCGCCGTCGTTCGGGAAAAGACCGGCGGACGATGGCTGGCGGCCATGCCGGTCGGCGGGCGCCGCGCAGGGCTGGCCATTCCGCTTCGCTCCAGCTGGTCTAGCGAATATGGGCCGGTTGGATTGCCGCTGCTCCACCCCGACGCGACCGATGCAGCGGTCGCGATGATGGTCTCCGCTGCGGCGGGTGCCGGAGGTCTGCTCGCCATTCCCTATCTGCCGCTGGTCTCGCAGACGGCCGCCCGACTGAGGTCGGCGGGCGGTGGGCGCATTGCCGTTGCCTCGGTTTCCGAGCGCGCGTGTCATGATGCAGGCGCACTTGGTGAGGATCAGTTCGAAAATGCGCTCAGCGGCAAGAAACGCAAGGAAATGCGGCGGCTTTTGCGCCGTCTCGCCGATCATGGTGAGGCCCGTTTCGACAGTGTCGAGGGGGCGGCCGCCGCCGAGGCGTTTGAGGCCTTTCTGAAGCTCGAGGCATCGGGCTGGAAAGGGCGCGGGGGCAGCGCTCTCGCCAGCCGTGAAGGCACTGGCATCTTTTCGCGCGCGGTGGTCGATGCTCTCGCAGCTGCCGGGCGGATACGGATCGATCAACTGTGGGCGGGCGAGACGCTGGTCGCAGCGCTTGTTCTGATCATTGATGCTGGCAATGTCTTCGCCTGGAAGATTGCCTTCGACGAGGCGTTCGCCCGGTATTCGCCGGGTAGCCAGCTCGCGCTGGAGGCCTTCCGTCGCAATCTCGCGATGCCGGGTTTCAGGCTCGCCGATTCCCTCGCTATCCCGGGGCATTCGATGATCGAGCCCTTGTGGCGCGGGCGGCTGGAATTGGGAACCATGGTGTTTGCCTTCGGCCCGGGGGCATCGCTGAAACTGTCCGCCTGTCTGGCGGACATCGCGGCGGAGCAAAAGTTGCGCGCCGGGGCGCGCGCGATCAGGTCTCGGCTTCGGCGCGGTCGCGCAGGTCCCGTCGGATGATCTTGCCGGTGGTCGTCATCGGCAGCGAGCGGACGAATTCGATCTCGCGCGGATATTCATGCGCCGACAGCCGCTCGCGCACGAAGGTACGTATCTCTTGCTTGAGAGTTTCCCCTCCGCTCTCGCCCGGCTTCAGAACGACGTAGGCCTTGACGATTTCGGTGCGCAGCGGATCAGGTTTGCCGATGGCGGCAGCAAGCGCGACGGACGGATGTTTCAGAAGGCAGTCTTCAATTTCCCCCGGGCCGATGCGGTAGCTGGCCGAGGTGATGATATCGTCGTCGCGCCCGATGAAGCGGATATAGCCGTCGGCGTCGATCATGCCCTGGTCGCCGGTGATCATCCAGTCGCCAACGAACTTCTCGGCCGTTTCCTCCGGCTTGTTCCAGTACCGCAGAAACATCACCGGGTCGGGCCTGCGGATTGCGATCTGGCCGAGGGTGTCGGGCGGCAGGGCTCTGCCGGCATCATCAACGATCGCGACCACATGGCCGGGCGTTGCCTTGCCGATTGCGCCTGCCCGGCTGACGCCAAGGGCGGCGGCGGACCCCAGGACCGCGTTGCATTCGGTCTGGCCGTAGAATTCGTTGATCGGAAACCCGAATTCACCTGCAAACCAGTCGTAGGTTTCCCGCCCGAGCGCTTCTCCCGCGGAGCCGACGCTGCGCCAGTGCAGCTCGAACCGGGAGGCGGGTGAGGGCACCGACCGCAGCATCTTCAAGGCGGTGGGCGGAATGAAGGCGTTGCGGATGCCCTGCCTTTCGAGAAGGTGGAAGGCGAACTCCGGATCGAACTTGCGCGACGCATGGCAGACCACCGGCACCCCGAGGCAAAGCGCCGGGAACAGGGCGTTCAGCAGTCCGCCGGCCCAGGCCCAGTCGGCCGGTGTCCAGAGGAGGTCACCTGGCTGCCCGAGGAAATTCTGCGACAGCTCGATGCCCGGCATGTGGCCGAGCAGAACCCGGTGACCATGCAGGACGCCCTTGGGCTGTCCCGTCGTGCCGGATGTATAGATCATCAGCGCGGGCGTATCGGGCGAGCCGGTCAGGGTTTCGAACTGGTCGGAGGCGGCGGAAAGAAGATCGTCGAAGGCAAGGGCGCCGTCCGCGGCCCCATCCACGGAGACGACCAGCTGAAGCTCCGGCAGGTCGTCCCGGATCTCCGCGAGCTTCTCAAGCCCGGCCGTGTCGGTAATCAGAACTTTGGCGCCTGCGTCGGACAGACGGTAGCGCAGGGCTTCCAGACCGAAGAGCGATGCCAGCGGAACCGCAATGGCTCCGGCCTTGTAGGCAGCGATATGGGCGATGGCGGTTTGCGGGATCTGCGGCAGGAGCAGGGCAACGCGGTCGCCGGGTTTCACCCCCTTTGCCTGAAAGGCATTGGCAAGGCGATTGGCGGTCCGGTTGAGTTCAAGATGGCTCCAGTCCCGCCGGGATCCGTTGTCCAGAATCTGCCGGATCGCCAGCCGGCCGGGGTCCGTCCCAGCCCAGGCGTCGCTGACGGCGCCAGCGATGTTGTAGGTCTCGGGAATATCCCAGCGAAATTGCGATCGCAGCGTGTCGTAGTCGCCAGCGGGCAGCAGCATGTATCGAAGTCCGGTGCAAAAAATTTAGGCAGCGGAGTGTAAGGCCGCGTTTGCTGCAGTGCAATAGAGGGAATCCGAAGGTCAACCTGGCCAACCCTTGTCTTGGCCTGACATCAAGTCGGGGATGACCGCCGCAGGGGGCTTGGCCTTCGGATCTTCGAACAACGATCTGGAATCGGCAGTCACTTCCTCGCAAGAGGATGCGCGCTTTCCACCAGTTCGCGCAGGCGCTCGTCCAGCACATGGGTGTAGATCTGGGTGGTCGAGATGTCCGCATGCCCAAGCAGTTGCTGCACCACGCGAAGATCAGCGCCGTTCTGAAGGAGATGCGAGGCGAAGGCGTGGCGCAGCACGTGGGGCGACACTTTCGAGGCATCGAGTCCGGCCGCGCGGGCGAGGTCCTTGAGCTCGCGCGCGAAATGCTGGCGGGTCAGGTGTCCGCTGTCGCCGTGGGACGGAAAGAGCCAGGGGCTTTTTTCATGGGCACCCTCTGCCGCGCGCAAGCCGACATAGTCCTTCATCGCAGCCTGCGCCGCGTGGGAAAGCGGTACCAGTCTTTCCTTGCCACCCTTGCCCTTGATCTCGATCAGCCGCGCATCGCGCATTGCCGCCGTGACGGGCAGGGCAACGAGTTCCGAAACGCGCAGGCCGGTGGCATAGAGCACTTCCATCAGGGTGTAGAGACGCTGGGCACGCAGCCGTGCGGCGGCGCTCTTCTGGGCCTTTTCCGTCTCGGCCTTGGCGGTCTCGATCAGGATATCGACATCCTCGACGGTCAGGACCTTGGGCAGGCCGGCGCGTTTCTTCGGAGCCGAGAGGGTTCGCGTCGGATCGTCCTCGCGGCTGCCTTCCGCATAGAGAAACTTGTAGAACTGCTTCAGGGCCGAGAGGCGGCGAGCCTGCGATGTCTCCGCGAAACCGTGGCGGTTGAGGTCGCCCATGTAGCGCGAAATGTCGTTGGAGCTTGCCGCGGATAGCCGGGTCTTTCCGAGGAACCCCGAGAAATCCTCCAGGTCTCGCCGATATCCGGCAAGCGTGTTGTCCGCCGCGCCGCGTTCGGCCGCCAGCATTTCAAGGAAATTTTCCAGATCGAAGCCTGTCGCCATCGAAGCGGGTCCGTTTCTACCTAGCGCCCGAAGCCGTCCTTCTGAACGCGTACCTCGATTTCCCGTTCGCGCGGTTCCACCAGATTGCCCAGCGCGTAGATCGCTCCGTAGCCTATTGCACCCAGCAGCAGAAGCACGAGCAGCAAGCGGGTCAGCGTCGGCACGTCGGGTCTCCCGGGAAGGGCCGTCGATACGGCCCCGTCAATGAAGGTGAATTCGCTTCACCCTGTCTCGTCTTCATCTGTCGGCCCACTTCTTCGGGCGAATCGCTTGCAGGATTGTTTCAAGTGCGGGTTGCCCGCGCAAGAGAGCTGAGCGTTGCAGGGGCTTGCAACCGGTGTAAACAGGCTCATATCCCCCGTGTGTTTTTTGTCGAATATGCTAAAACGCGGCCATGACAGAAAACGACAGGACGGGACGACCGAAAGGATCGTCCGCGGGGAAGAAAGCGAAATCCGTAGATCTGGCCCGGCTGGTCGATGACCTCGGACAGCGGTCGATCGTTTTGGTGGGCATCATGGGCTGCGGAAAATCCACGGTCGGCAAGCGCCTTGCGCATCGGCTCGGCCTGGATTTCGTCGATGCCGATTCGGAGATCGAACGCGCCGCCAACATGACCGTGCCGGAGATCTTCGCCGAGCATGGCGAACCCTATTTTCGCAGCGGCGAGGAGCGTGTGATCGCACGGCTGCTGAGGGAAGGGCCTCTGGTTCTGGCAACCGGCGGGGGCGCCTTCATGAGCGCGGCAACACGGGCCGAAATCGCCGCCCATGGCCTGTCCGTCTGGCTCAAGGTTGATCTGGACACGGCGATGGCGCGGGTGCGGCGCCGGTCCAACAGGCCGCTTTTGCAGAACCCCGATCCGGAGGGGACGATGCGGCGGTTGCTGGCTGAACGTAATCCGGTCTATTCGCAGGCCACCATCACGGTGGTCTCCAGGGATGTTCCGCATGAGGCCGTCGTCGACGAAATCGTCGCGTCGCTGGCCGATCATACGGCGGAAGGCCAGCGCGAGGGCATGACCCATCCGATGACATCCTGATTGGTCAAATGAGGGATGTGCCGGAACGAGTTCGAGTTGAAAGCGGAATTCATGACAGACACAGCAGTTGCCGAAAGCGTATCCGAAGGCCGGACCGTACGGGTGGACCTCGGCGCACGCAGCTATGACATCAAGATCGGGCGCGGCCTGATCGACCAGGCCGGTCAGGAGATCGCCGACGTCCTTCCGGGCGCGCGTCTCGCGGTTATCGTCGATGAAGCCGTTGCCGGGCTGCATCTGAAAAGGTTTTCCGCAAGTCTCGATGCTGCCGGGCTCGCTCACACCGTCGCAAGGGTGCCTCAGGGCGAGGGCAGCAAGTGCTTCCGGGAATTCGAGCGGCTTTGCGATGAAGTGCTCGGCGCGCGCCTTGAACGCGGGGACGCGGTCGTCGCGCTGGGCGGCGGCGTGACGGGAGATCTGGCAGGTTTCGTCGCGGCCAGCGTGCGCCGGGGCATGTCCTTCGTGCAGGTTCCGACGACCCTTCTGGCGCAGGTCGACAGTTCCGTCGGCGGCAAGACCGGCATCAACGCCCGGTTCGGCAAGAACCTGATCGGCGCGTTCCACCAACCGGTGCTGGTGCTGGCCGACACCGAGGTTCTCGATACGCTGCCGATCCGCGATTTCCGGTCCGGCTATGCGGAAGTGGCGAAGTATGGCCTTCTCGGCGACGCTGATTTCTTCGCCTGGCTCGAGGCCAACTGGACCGAGGTCTTCAAGGGTGGTTCAGCCCGGGACGAGGCCGTGGCAAGGTCGTGCCGTTCCAAGGCCGACGTGGTCGCGGCGGATGAACTGGAATCCGGCCGCCGCGCGCTGCTCAATCTGGGCCACACCTTCGGTCATGCGCTGGAATCGGCGGTGTCCTACGAAACGGAACGCCTTGTCCACGGCGAAGGCGTTGCCATCGGCATGATGCTGGCCCATGAGTTTTCACAGCGTCTCGGCCTGATCGGCGCGGACACGGTCGAGCGTGTGCACAAGCACCTGTCCGATGTCGGGCTGCCCGTGCGCATCCAGGACATTCCGGGCCAGATGCCGCCGGTCGAGACTTTTCTGGACATCATTGCGCAGGACAAGAAGGTCAGCCGCGGCGCACTGACCTTCATCCTGACACGGGGCATCGGTGAGGCCTTTGTCGAAAAGGGCGTCGATCCGGCCCTCGTATCGGACTTCCTCAAGGAGAAACTCGAAACATGACGGAAACGGCTCTCTGGCTGGCGATCGCCGCGATCTTTGTGCTTCTGTTCCTGTCGGGGTTCTTTTCCGGCTCGGAAACCGCGCTGACGGCGGCCTCCCGCGCGCGTATCCACCAGCTTGAAAAGACAGGCGACTGGCGTGCCGGCCTCGCTGCCCGGCTGATTTCCTCGCGCGAACGTCTGATCGGCGCGCTTCTTCTCGGCAACAACCTGGTCAACATCCTGGCTTCGGCCCTGGCGACCAGTGTGTTCCTGACGCTGTTCGGCGATGCCGGCGTCGCGCTGGCAACACTCGTCATGACGGCGCTCGTGCTGATCTTCGCCGAGGTGCTGCCCAAGACATGGGCGATTTCGAATCCGGAGAAATTCGCTCTCGCGGTGTCTCCGATAGTGCGGTTTGCAGTTGCGATCTTCGGGCCGGTGGTCTGGGCCGTGGAATGGATCGTCCGCATGATCCTGAGGATGGTCGGCGTCAATGTCGGCGCCGATGCCTTCGTGCTTTCCGCCCATGAGGAACTGCGCGGCGCGGTGGATCTGCAGCATATCGAGGGCGGACTGGAAAAGGGCGAACGCGACCGGCTCGGCGGTCTGCTCGACCTTGCGGACATGGAAGTGTCCGATGTCATGGTCCACCGGACCAACATGGTGGCGCTCAATGCGGACGAGCCGGCGGCAAAGCTTGTCGACGCAGCCCTGGCCTCGCCCTATACGCGCCTGCCGCTCTGGCGGGAGAAGAGCGACAATTTCGTCGGCGTCCTGCACGCCAAGGATCTGCTGCGCGCCCTTCATGCCGCTGGCGGCGATTCGTCCAGCATCGATATCGTCGACATCGCCTCTCCGGCCTGGTTCGTGCCCGACACGACGAGCCTGCAGGATCAGCTCAACGCCTTTCTGCGACACAAGTCGCATTTTGCGCTCGTCGTCGACGAATACGGCGAAGTGATGGGTCTCGTCACCCTGGAGGATATCCTGGAGGAGATCGTCGGCGAGATCGCCGACGAGCACGACGTGGAGCTGGAAGGCCTGCGACCGCAGGCGGACGGTTCGGTGATCGTCGATGGGTCCGTGCCGATCCGCGATCTCAATCGCGCCGCCGACTGGAGCCTGCCGGACGACGAGGCGACGACGATTGCCGGGCTCGTCATCCACGAGGCCCGCATGATTCCCGAAGAACGGCAGATCTTCACCTTCCACGGCTTCCGCTTCACAGTGCTGCGGCGTGAAAAGAACCGGATCACCCGGCTCCGGATCATGCCACTCGGACCGTCAAATGCCGCGAAAAGTCAATTGTCGTCGTCCGGGTCGAGCCGCGTGAGCGCCTAGGCGAGGTTCTACGTCACCTCGAGAGACGGGTCGCCGGAGCGCCTTCCGGAGGCCCTTGAAGCGGTCACAGGATCCGTTTGAACACGAATGTTGCGATCGTTTTCTTCAGGACAATGTAAAGGACCGCGAGCAGGAATAATCCTGCGCCGATCATCAAGGCTGTGTTGATGGGCAGTCGTGAGACCAGATCTATGAGACCGGTCAGAACGGTAAACGACAGAGCCAATAGCAGAGAGCAATAAAGTTTGCCTGCCTTCGCGAGCCTTCTGATCGCGTAACGCACGACAAGGTCTTCACGGGAGTGACTGTAAATAGTAAGCGCGCCGATAACGATGCCTGCTGCCGGCAGGCCGACACCGAACGCGAGGTCTACAGCGGAATTGGTCGACCCCCAGATCACCGGCGTTGCAAGAAATACCGTGACGGTGCACAGGCAAATCGCGAGGCTGCTCATGTTGGCTGAAAGGGTATCCAGGCTTTCCAGCCTTAGCGGATCGGACATCAGGCGCATCTTTTCGAATGAGGAACTGCGACGGGCCTGCTGAGCTTCATTCCGGCCGGTTGACCTCGATGGCCAGGGCATGAACGCCATTCGCCAGTTCCCCGGCGAGTGTCTCGTTGATTGCCCGGTGTTGAGCGACCCGGCTCATGCCCTCGAACGCGGATGAGGCAATCTGCACCCGGAAATGGGTTTCGCCGCCCTCTCGCCAGCCGCCGTGTCCGGCATGCTTGTCCGACTCGTCGATCACGTTCAGATAGGACGGCGCGAATGCGGTCGTCAGCTTGTCGGCGATGGTCTGCTTGGTGCTCATTCGCCTAACGTGGAATCGACGTTTGAAAAGTTCAAGTCTGTTCCTGACCCGCCCGGCCTGATAAAGTCACTGGCTTTCCGATTTCCGGGTATCCGGAGGCGGCAAATAAACTTTGGACACTGGAACAATGCAGCGCGGCGCGACTTGCCCGCGGACTGACGGAACTCGATATTTGGCCGCATGAAACTGGATTCAAAAATCTTCGACAGCATCCGGGTGAAACCGGACAAGAAACGGGTCGAGCAGGGCCGCCATCCCGTATGCGATCACCCCGGCTGCAATCGGCCGGGAACGCACAGGGCGCCCAAGGGCCGCGACCGGGAAGGCCAGTATTTCAATTTCTGCGTCGACCACGTTCGCGAATACAACAAGTCCTACAACTACTTCACGGGCATGGGCGACGACGACGTACGCACCTACCAGAAGGACAGTCTGACGGGGCACCGTCCGACCTGGAAGATGGGCGTCAACCGGCAGGCCGCGGACGGACCGGACGGTTACGATCCGCGCACGAACATGCGTGCCAATGCCCAGAAACGCGCCCAGCAGACGCCCCGTCCGCGGCAAAGAAAGCTGCTGGCGCTTGAAAAACGTTCCCTAGATGTGCTCAATCTGCCATACACAGCCCGTGGCGCTGAGATCAAAGCGCGGTATAAAGAACTTGTTAAATTGAACCATCCGGATGCCAATGGCGGTGACCGGTCTTCCGAAGACCGCCTGCGGGAAATAATTCAGGCCTATAATGTTCTGAAGAAAGCCGGTTTCCTCTAGGCTGGCAGATCCCTGCCTGCTGCTTCCAAAAGACCCTTCCCGATCATCCGGGACAGCGGAGGACTGATGACTGAGACGACGACTGCGGCCATGGCCATGCCGGACACTGAGGTTTCTGTAGAAGAGGTTTTCGGTTTCAAGTCGAACCTCAAGGTGCCGGCGTTTTCCGCTCCGTCGGAGCATGTGCCCGAGCGCGATGAAGATTACCTGTTCGACCGTGCAACGACGCTCGCCATCCTCGCGGGCTTTGCCCATAACCGCCGCGTCATGGTGACCGGCTACCACGGTACGGGCAAGTCCACGCATATCGAGCAGGTCGCGTCGCGTCTCAACTGGCCGTGCATCCGCGTGAACCTCGACAGTCACATTTCGCGTATCGACCTCGTCGGCAAGGACGCGATCGTGCTGAAGGAAGGACAACAGGTCACCGAGTTCAAGGATGGCATTCTTCCCTGGGCCTATCAGCACAATGTCGCGCTGGTCTTCGACGAATATGACGCCGGTCGTCCTGACGTGATGTTCGTGATCCAGCGTATCCTGGAATCGTCCGGCCGCCTGACGCTGCTCGACCAGAGCCGGGTTCTGCGCCCGCATGCCGCCTTCCGCCTGTTCGCCACCGCCAACACGGTCGGCCTGGGGGATACCTCCGGCCTCTATCACGGGACGCAGCAGATCAACCAGGCGCAGATGGACCGCTGGTCGATCGTGACCACGCTGAACTATCTGCCCCATGACAACGAAGTCGACATCGTGCTGTCGAAGGCAAAGCACTTCCAGAACGATGAAGGCCGTCAGACGGTTTCCAAGATGGTCCGGCTTGCGGACATGACCCGCAACGCCTTCATCAACGGCGACCTGTCGACGGTCATGAGCCCGCGGACGGTCATTACCTGGGCGGAAAACGCCGAGATCTTCGGCGACGTAGGATTTTCGTTCCGCCTGACCTTCCTCAACAAGTGCGACGACATGGAGCAGTCCCTCGTGGCCGAGTTCTATCAGCGCTGCTTCGGCGAAGAGCTGCCGGAATCCTCCGTCAATGTCGTAATGAGCTAAGGGGGGCTTCGTGGCACGGCCAGGCAGCAACTCTCTTCCGGGCAACAAGCCCGCACCCACCACCGAACCGTTCAAGCAGTCGGTGACCGGGACCATGCGGGCCATTGCCGGGGAACCGGAACTGGAGGTCATCTTTTCAGGTGACCGTCCGGGGCTGAGCGGCCTGTCCGCGCGGTTGCCCGAGCCGTCCCGCAAGGTCTCCGCGCAGGAAGTCGCGATCACGCGCGGGCTGTCCGATTCCATGGCGCTTCGGATCGCGTGCCACGACAAGACCCTCCACGCGAAGAACATGCCGCAGGGCGCCGAGGCGCGTGCCATCTTCGAGGCGGTCGAGCAGGCCCGCTGCGAGGCTGTCGGCGCGCGGCGGATGAAGGGTGTGGCGAACAATCTCGCCGAGATGCTGGACGACCGGTTCCGCAAGACCGGTGCGCCTGACATTGCAAGCCGGGAAGAGGCGCCGCTTCAGGATGCACTGTCGCTGATGGTGCGCGAACGGCTGACCGGCGCGGCGCCGCCCGAAAGCGCGAAGAAGCTGGTCGACATGTGGCGCGGCTGGATCGAGGACAAGGCCGGCTCCGACCTCGACAGGCTGGAAGCCGAGGTCGAGGACCAAGGGTCATTTGCCGCGCGCCTGCGCGATGTCCTGAAGTCCCTCGACATGGCCGATGAACTCGGCGACCAGGACGAGAATTCCGATCCCGATCAGAACGAGGATCAGGGCAACAACGACGACGCCGAGAGCGGCGACGACACCGAAGACGACAGCGGCGAACAGGAGGCCGCTCCCCAGGACATGGAAATGTCAGGTGAGGAGCAGGACAGCGGCGACACGGAAGCCGCCGATGCCGACATGGACGACTTCGCCGACCAGGACATGACCGACGATACGGAAGAGCCTGGCGAAAGCGACCGCCGTGACATGCCGTTCTCCAACCGTCCGGAAACCGACTACCGCGTCTTCTCCCAGCAGTTCGATGAAACCATCACCGCCGAGGAGCTTTGCGACGCGGCGGAGCTTGACCGTCTGCGCGGCTTTCTGGACAAGCAGCTGACCCATCTGCAGGGCGCCGTCGCGCGGCTTGCCAACCGGCTGCAGCGCAAGCTGATGGCACAGCAAAACCGGTCCTGGGACTTCGATCTGGAAGAGGGGCTTCTGGACACGGCGCGGCTGACCCGCGCAGTGACCGACCCGATGGCACCGCTTGCCTTCAAGCAGGAGCGCGATACCAATTTCCGCGATACGGTCGTCACGCTGCTGCTGGACAATTCCGGCTCCATGCGCGGCCGGCCGATCACGGTGGCGGCCACCTGTGCCGATATTCTTGCCCGCACGCTGGAGCGGTGCGGCGTGAAGGTCGAGATCCTCGGCTTCACGACCAAGGCCTGGAAGGGTGGTCAATCCCGCGAGAGCTGGATCGGCGCCGGCAAACCACCGTCTCCAGGCCGGCTCAACGACCTGCGTCATATCATCTACAAGTCTGCCGATGCCCCCTGGCGGCGCGCCCGGCGCAATCTCGGCCTGATGATGCGCGAAGGGCTGCTGAAGGAAAACATCGACGGCGAGGCTCTGCTCTGGGCGCATGACCGGCTGATGGGACGGCCCGAGCAGCGCCGGATCCTGATGATGATTTCCGATGGTGCGCCGGTCGACGACACGACGCTTTCGGTCAATCCCGGCAATTATCTCGAGCGGCATCTGCGCTACGTGATCGAGGAAATCGAGACGCGGTCTCCGGTGGAACTCATCGCAATCGGCATCGGCCACGATGTGACGCGCTACTACCGCCGGGCCGTGACGATTGTCGATGCGGAAGAACTGGCGGGCGCCATGACCGACCAGCTTGCCGACCTCTTCGACGACGAGGTGCAGGAAGCGTTTCATAACCGCGGTCGCCGTCGGCGGCCGGGTGGCCGGTAAACGGGCCTGGCTCAGTCGTTGACAGGCCGGCACGACCGCCGGCGGGGCTCTTTCCGCAAAGGGATATTACCGGTGGCGGCCTTCGCGCTGGCCGCGTCGGTGCTGTCACCGGTAGCCGCCCCCGCGCAGGACATTCTCACAGACGCGGTTCCCGTGACGCTGCGCACCAAGCCGATCGAAACCTTTCGCATCGGCCTGGACGATGCGACCTTCGGCAAGCTGACCTTTCTGGGCGGGGTGGAGCTCTTGTCCTCCGAGCGGGACACGGGCGGCCTGTCGGGGATGATCAGCCTCGACGGCGGCAATGCATTTCTGGCGGTCACCGACAACGGGCACTGGGTGACGGGCCGTATCGACCAGACCGCCGCTGGCAAGCCGCTCGGCATCTCCGATTTCCGGTTTACGCCCCTGTTGGGGGCTGATGGCAAGACGCTGACGAAGCGCTGGGGCCATGATACCGAGGCGCTGACGCTGTCCGGCTCGGGCCTCTATGTGACCGCGGAAACGCGCAATGCAATCTATCGCTATCCTTGGCCCCTTGTGACCGGCAAGGAGCACATGGCCGGCGAACTTGCCCTGCCTGACGATATCCGGTCCCTGCCGCGCAATCGCGGGCTTGAAGCTCTGGCGGCCGCACCGCCTGGCTCCGCGCTGTCCGGCCGTCTGGTGGGGGTTGCGGAAACCGCGCCGTCGGGACTGCATGATCTGTCCGGTTTCATCATCGGTCCGGAAGGGACCGAGCGCTTCCAGATTCGCCGCTCCGACGATTTCGATGCCACTGACGCTGCTTTTCTGGAAAATGGCGACATGCTCTTGCTGGAGCGCCGCTTCAACCTGCGCGATCTCATTGGCATGCGCCTGCGCCGGTTCAGGGCGGGCGAGATTGTGCCGGGCGCGCTTCTGGAGGGGGAGGAGCTTCTTCGGGCGGACTATGGCGACCAGATCGACAACATGGAAGCCCTCGCTGTTCATCGGAACGCGGCGGGCGAAACGATCCTGACGATCCTGTCTGATGACAACAGGTCGATGCTGCAAAGAACGCTGCTGCTGCGCTTCCGGCTCGATGACTGACACGCCTGTCAGGGTCCGCACCCTAACTTGACCGCGATGCGGAGAGACGTCTCATTCAGCTGCTTCCGCGGTCTTTTCCACCGCCGTCCTTTCGTTCGGCGTGTAGATATAGGTCGACCAGCCGATATTTTCCCGGCGCAGATAGTCAAATTCTTCCAGGAACTGATCCACTTTCGGCAGCGCCATTCCCACGGCCCTGACACAGATGACAGGTTTGAATTTTTCCAGGCTCTTGCGCGCGCCGGCGAGTGTGTCCACTTCAAATCCCTCGATGTCGATCTTGATGAGGTCGAGCGCCTCGAGCTTGAGATCCAGATCATCGAGCGGCACGAGGGGAATGGTTCCGGCGGCATCCTTGCGGAGGCGTGGCGAGCCGCCATGCCGCTTCTTGCCGGGCACGGGTGACGCTGTTCCGGCTTCGCTTGCCAGACCGATATTGTGCAATGTCACGCAATCCTGAAGCTGGTTGCCCTCAATGATCTTCTCCAGCACGGCGAAACGGCTCTCCGCCGGCTCGAAGGCGTGGATCTGGCGGGCATCGCGCTCGACGCCCCAGTAAAGGCTGTGATTGCCAATGTTCGCCCCGACATCCAGGATCACGGCATCTTCGGGCAGGTACTGGTCGAGATTGCGCAGCTCCTCGATGTCGAAATAGTTCTTCGACTTGAAGATTTCCTTCTGGATGGGATCGCGCCAGAACGCCGGCAGATAGAACATCGCACCGCTGCCGACGACGAGCACGGGCGGGTTCTCCCGGAAATATTGCGCAATGAGAGACAGCTCCTCTCTCATCTCCGAGAAGGGATCCGAGTTCTCGATGAGGGCGTTTATCAGATTCGAAAACACGGTCGTTTCCAGTCCAACAATGGAAAGCGGTCACGCTTTCACAAACGCCTGCCTGCCCGGCAATGGGCAACTTTAGCCTTGTAAAAATTAAGGATCTCTAACGCGGGTTCCTAAAGACTGAACGAGTTGTAATTGTTGTCCGTAAAGATCATCCCGAGCGTTCTTTTGGGCTTCGGCGCCAAAGCAGAGGGATGTCCCTCCTGTGACCGGAGTGCCGTCCGTCAGCGCGCCCAGCCGACGAAGGCCTCCGACGGACGCGCGGTTGCTCAGAAAGATGTCGATCCAGGAGAGGTGGCTGTCATGGAAGCCCGTATCAGGGGATGCAGCGTTGTCCGGCAGATTTCCTGACGGCAATGCCCCTTGCCGATTGAGACGGGACCAAGCTTGTCCTGACGCCTTGTCGACGTCCGGCCGGGTCAGGCTGCGTTGCGCTTCGGGCTCGGCTGCAGCAGGCTGAGGAGGATGCGGTAGGGCGCCAGAAGGACGACAGCGACCAGCATTTTCACCAGGAAGTCGCCGACCGCCAGAGAGACCCAGAGCAGCGTCTCGACGTCGCCGCCGATCCCCAGGAACGGAACCGGAAAGGCGAGGGAGCCGTCTTCCATGCCGAAGGCTGCGTCGATGAAGGCGAAGCGGGCAGAAAAGGCGATGCCGAAGAAAAGCAGCGTGTCGATTGTGGACCCGATCAATGACGACGCGATCGGCGCCTTCCACCAGGTCAGGCGCCGAAGCCGGTCGAAGATAGTGACGTCGAGAAGCTGGGCGACGAGAAAGGCGATGCCGGAGGCAATAAGAATGCGGGGTGTCGTAAAGGCGCCGTCAAAGCTCCAGAAGACGAGCGGAGCGACGATGGCGATGACGAAACCGGAAATGACGACCTTTCGGGCAGCCTGCGGACCGAAGCGGCGGTTGGTCAGGTCCGTGACCAGAAATGCGACCGGATAGGTGAAGGCGCCCCAGGTCAGCGTATCGGCCAGATTGACGCCGCCGATCACGTGCTCGACCGGAAACTGGACCAGATAATTGGAGGCCACAACGACAAGCGCCATCGCGAGGATCGCGATGGCGTAATGGCCCACGGAGAAACTCCGGGTCTCTGTCATTTCGCTACCCTTGAGGGTTAGGCAGCAGCGGCTTCAGCCTGCTTGCGCTTGATGCTGACCTTGATCTTGCGGGCCGCATCGGAAAGCTGATCGTCGGAGGCCTTCATCAGGTAGGCGTCCAGACCGCCGCGGTGCTCGACGGAACGCAGAGCGTGCGCGCTGACCTTCAGCTTGAAGGATTCACCCAGGGTATCGCTGATGAGCGATACGTTGCACAGGTTCGGCAGGAACCGGCGACGGGATTTGTTGTTTGCGTGAGAGACGTTGTTGCCCGTCATCACGTCTTTGCCGGAGAGTTCGCAACGGCGTGCCATGATATCACCTTTTGTTTTCGCGGCTGGGCCGTCACTGTTGAACCCAGCAAGATCAAACCGGAACCGGCGCGGACCAGAGGCCCGGCGACATCGTCCCCGGTATTTCTCGGAAAAAGTTGCCTCGCTATAATGGGACTGGCCGCGATCGTCAAGAGATCTTGTCGCCTTTCGTGCGATTCAGTGGCTTTCACGCTATTTCTGCGTAATCCTGCCAAGCGTTAACCAGTGAGTTACCATAATTTAGAATGATTGACTTCGTTCTGTTTCGGCGAAATCGTGTTACTATTGCCGTTACGGAACACATCTGGCGCGGGGGCGCAATTCTCTGCCGGCCTGGCAGTGCGGAGGTTTAGAAGTGTTTGGTTTGACGTCTCTCGGGCGGTGTCTCGCCTTGCCGATGCTTGCGGGTGCTTTGCTGGTGTCTCCTGCGGAGGCCAAGAAATCCAGTGTCGGCGGTCTTTATTCGATTTCCGTTGCCGGCTTCAAGATTGGCAAGGGAACGCTCGCGCTCGTCCTGCAGGGCAATGCCTATTCCGCCAAGGTGAATATCGAGCCGGCCGGTATCGGAACATTGTTCTCGACCGGAAAGGGCGGTGCCGAGGCGTCGGGCTGGCTTGTCGGCTCCAAGGTGGTGCCGTCGAAGTACCGCATGGCGTCCCATGCCTCGAACATCGACTTCTACGTCAATCTCAGCCAGGGCTCGGGCAGCATCCGGTCGATGGAAGTCGCGCCCCAGTTCAAGCCGAACAAGGAACGTATCAAGGTCACCAACCGGCATACGAGAAATGCCATCGATCCGCTCAGCGCCGCGCTGATGCCCGTCGGGCGCTCCAGGGACAGCTTCGGCCCCAAGGCCTGTTCGCGCAAGTTGCCGATCTTCGACGGATGGACGCGCTTCGACATCAAACTGAGCTACGAGGGCACCAAGGAAGTGTCGGGGCGCGGTTATGACGGTCAGGTCGTGGTGTGCAAGGCCAGGTGGGTTCCGGTCGCCGGGCATCGCCCGTCCAAGGAATCGGTCAAGCACCTGGCGAAAGCCAACATGGAAGTCTGGATCGCGCCGATGGGCCGCGACAACGTGCTGATCCCCTACCGGATCGCCGTCGACACCCAGAACGGCCGACTGCTGGTTGAGGCATCCAAACTCAATATCGAGGGTGACGGCAGCGACCAGGCTGCCCGTTGATCAGTCCTTTTCCTGGACCCGCGAGAATTGCCGGCAGCGTGTTTTTGCGCTGCCGTTTCGCGTTCTGGCCGGCGAATTCGGATGATCTATCCGATGCGGAGACTTGCACCTTACTGCGTCTCTTGTTACAGCCCTGCCAGTTGCGCCGTCGTGGCACCTTCGTGCCTCACGGCCTTTGACCGGATATCCTGCCTCTGATGGCGGGACCGGCTTGTTTCAGGTAACCGGGTACATGCACAGCTATTTGGAATTCGAAAAACCCGTCGCGGACATTGAAGGCAAGATCCAGGAACTCCGGGCTCTGGCCGCCGGCGGCGAAGCTGTGAATGTCGATGACGAGCTCGACCGGCTGAAGGCGAAATCCTCGCAGACGCTGCAGGAAATCTACGCCAAGCTGACACCCTGGCAGAAAACGCTGGTGGCCCGTCATCCGGACAGGCCGCATGCGGTGGAATATGTCGCCGGCCTGATCGAGGACTTCACGCCGCTGGCGGGTGATCGCAAGTTCGCGGAAGACCACGCTCTGATCGCGGGCATCGGCCGTTTTCGCGGCCAGTCCGTTGCCATTCTGGCCCAGGAAAAGGGCCACGACACGGAAACCCGCCTGAAGCATAATTTCGGCATGGTCCGGCCCGAAGGCTACCGCAAGGCCGTGCGCGTCATGGAAATGGCCGAGCGCTTCGCGATGCCGCTGATCAGCTTCGTTGACACGTCTGGCGCCTATCCGGGCCGCGGGGCGGAAGAACGCGGGCAGTCGGAAGCGATTGCGCGTTCAACCGATGTCGGTCTCGGTCTCGGCACGCCGTCGGTTGCCGTCGTCATCGGAGAAGGCGGATCCGGCGGAGCGATCGCGATTGCGACCGCCAACAAGGTGCTCATGATGGAGCACGCGATCTATTCGGTGATCTCTCCGGAAGGCGCGGCCTCGATCCTTTGGCGCGACAGCGCCAAGGCTCAGGATGCGGCAACGGCTCTCAAGATCACGGCACAGGACCTCAAGCAGCTCGGCGTGATCGACGGTATCGTCGACGAGCCGGTGGGCGGCGCACATCGGGCACGCGAGATCGTGATCGACAATGCCGGCAAGGCAATCGAATCCGCTCTCCAGGGCCTCGATGGCATGAGCCCCGACGAGATCCGCAAGCATCGGCGGGAAAAATTTATCGCCATCGGTCGGAATTTCGCCTGACCCTCTGCGCCGCTGTTTCGCAAAAACGGCGAAAATATCCCCGCTTTACAGCCGGTTGACGTCGCGCTTCCCGCGATTTTGCCATTGTGTGGCCAGAATTTGCCGTCATTCAGGCAGCCTCGGTACGTGAATCCCGCCCGGGGCCGGGGCAATTTATCCCTCACCGGAAATTGCTTCGCAAATATTGACGGGTTCAGGTAACGAGTCGTCAACCATCATTCCCTTAGCCTTGCGCGGGGGCGAGACGCAGGAATGGCGAACGGGCAAAGCCTGGAAAAACAGGCGGCCGGCGGCGCGTTCCACCGAGTTTGGGATAATAAAATGGTCTTCCGGCGCTTTCTGAAAACGCCAACCGGTCAGCAGCCGGCCAACCATCGCACCATCGGCTGGAAAGCCATGCGTGTCGGTGCAGTGCTGCTTGCCGCCGGAGCTCTTGCTGCCTGCCAGGCCGACGAATTCGGCTATGGCCCCAAGGCAGAGCGCTCCGTCAGCGGCCCGATCAAGCGCAAGATGACCGATCTCAACATGAGTTCGTCCTCGCCGATCATGATCCGGATCTTCAAGGAGGAATCCACGCTTGAGGTCTGGAAGCAGACCCGCTCCGGCAAATACAAGCTTCTTGAAGATTTCGAGATCTGCAAATGGTCCGGTGACCTCGGCCCGAAATTCAAGGAAGGTGACCGTCAGGCACCGGAAGGCTTCTACGAGATCAGCCCGGGCCTGATGAACCCGAATTCAAACTATCACCTCGCCTTCAACCTCGGTTATCCGAACACCTATGACCGTGCGCACGGCCGCACCGGATCAAATCTGATGGTGCACGGCGCGTGTTCGTCGCGCGGCTGCTACGCGATGACGGACGAGCAGGTTCAGGACATCTATGCCCTGGCGCGCGACAGCTTCAAGGGCGGTCAGAGGGCGTTTCAGGTGCAGGCGTTCCCGTTCCGCATGACGCCGGAAAACATGGCGAAGCATCGCAAGAGCGAGCATCTGGAATTCTGGAAGATGCTGAAGGTCGGCTACGACCATTTCGAGATCACCCAGACGCCGCCGAACATTTCCGTTTGTGAAAAGAAATACGTGTTCGACGCGACGACGCTGGTCGAAGGCGTTCCATTCCGCGCCAGCGCGCAGTGTCCGGATTATCGGGTCGACCCAAGGATCGCCTCTGTCGTCAGCGACAAGGAGCGCAAGGACGAGGAAAAGTTCCAGCAACTTGCCGCACGCCTGGATGCGCGTGAGGAACGACAGGAACGCTGGGAAGAGCGCGCCAAGCGGATCGACCAGGCGCTCGGCGGCGGTCAGCTTGAAGTGCAGACGGAAACCGCCTCGGTCGATGAGACTGAAACGAACGGCGATGGTCCGGTTTCCGACGCTCCGGCCGTCGAGACGGCCGCCGCACCGGAAACTGCCGAAGACCAGGCGCCCGATGCGGTCAGGCGCCCCGGTAGCGCCGTGGAAACCGCGTTTGCACCGCAGGACCAGTCATCCGATGGCAGCTCCGTCGGCGGGTTCTTCAAGCGATGGGTGCCTTTCGGCTCCAAGGCGACCGAAGACGATGCGTCGACAGTCGCCCCGGTCGATACGGACGTGGTGCCGGAAGCCAAGCCCTGATCCAGGGCGCATGACGGCCTTGCGGCTTCAGACCCGCGAGGGTCAGGGTCAGTCCAGCGGCGGGAGACCTTCTGAAATCCCTTCGCGAATGACCGCCGGGTCATAGGCCTTGCGTGCGAACACCTCGCGTACCAGCGGCTCGAAGCTCTCGACGCTGTCCATGGGATAGTCGGGATCGAAGGAGCTTTGGTCCCAGCGCTCGCAGAACTCCGAACATGCCTTGAAATGGATGTGATCCTTGAAGCGGTCCCGGGCGTTTTCGTCCCAGCCGTAGTGGCGGGCGTAATACAGCATCTGGAAGATGCCGTGATGCTCGACCACCCAGGAGACCTCCTCACGCACGAAGGGCCTGATCACTTCGGCGGAAAACCGGTCGTGGTTTTGCGGCGCCAGGCCGTCGCCAATGTCATGCAGCAAGGCGCCGACGATCCAGTCAATATCCGCGCCTTCGCGGCGGGCACGCGTCGCGGCCTGCAGCCCGTGTTGCATGCGCGTGATCTTGTATCCGCTCAAGGTATCTTCGCCCTGTCGGCGAAGTTCAGCCAGGATCCTGTCTGCCGTCATCGCGAAATACGGCTTTTCCGCCTTGCTCAGCAGTTCATAGTCTTCTTTGGTGCCGTCTTTCATCTGGCTGAAGGAAACTGTTTTCATTGCATATTGCTCCATTTTGCGCGGAGTGTGCGTCATCGCTTCCGGAAGAGTCCAGACCGGGGCCCAAATCCGGTCCGGACTTTCCCCATCAGTTTGCCGAGGGGGCGGGCATCTCCGGGAGAGCGGCTTCGACCGCCAGTCCGACAGACAGGAGGTGGCGGTCGGAGAAGGCCGGGCCGTCCAGCTCGAGCCCGACCGGAACACCGTCGGAGGTCAGCCCGATCGGCAGGGACAGCCCCGGAATTCCGGCAACCGAAGCGGGGTCCGTGTTGCGGATGAAGGTGTTGAAGGTCGGCACGTCCTCGCCGTTGAGCGATACCGTCTGATCCGAGCCGGCAATCGCCTGTGCCGGCAGGGGCGTCGTAGGAAAGACCAGCGCGTCCAGCCTGTTGGAAACAAAGATCTCGGCGTAGCCGGACTGCACTTGCGGCCGCAGATCCTCCATCGAGGTCTTGTAGACCTCGTCCGGAATGGCCTGATCGCCGAGGACCAGATTGTCGAAGATGAATTTCACGTCCGGACTCGCAGCGGCAGCCGCCACATCTTCTAGCGTGATGCCGGTGCCGTGCTCCTCAAGGAAGGTGGCAAGGTCGCGTTTGACCTCCCAGAGGGCGATCGGAAACCCGGCCTTGGCGCTGAGGGCAACCTCACGCGATAGATCCACCTGCACCAGCGTCGCACCAGCCTTTTCGAGTGTCTGAAGAGCCGCGGAGAAAAGGCGTTCCGTTTCTGCAGAGACATTTTCCGTCAGTGCGGCGGGGATACCAAGGCGAACGTCGGCAAGGTCCGCGGGCTGAAGGTCATCCTGCGTCCCGGTGATCACTGTGTCGAAGAGAACAAGGTCCGCAACCGTGCGGGCGATCGGACCCGGCGTGTCACGTGTTTCCGAGATCGGGATGATGTCTTCGGTCGGATAGCGTCCGATGGTCGGCCGCAGCCCCGCGACGCCGTTGAGTGCAGCGGGAATGCGGACGGAGCCGCCCGTATCCGTTCCGAGCCCCGCCGGCGCGAGACGTCCCCCAACCGCAGCCCCCGTGCCGCCGCTTGATCCGCCTGCAAAGCGGTCCGGGTCGTAGGCGTTCGCAACCGCGCCGAAGGCGGCGTTGTTGGAGGTAATACCGAAGGCGAGTTCGTGAAGATTGGTCTTGCCCAGAACGATAGCACCGGCTTCGCGAAGCTTGGCAAGAACCGGGGCATCTTTCGCCGGAACCCATTCTTGCAAGGCCGGGGTTCCGCCGGTTGCCGGCAGGCCGAAAGCGGCGATGTTGTCCTTGACGACGATCGGCACGCCGTGAAGCGGACCGAGTGTACCCCCGCCGGCAACGATCTCATCCGCATCCGCCGCCGCGGTCAACGCGCCCTCGCTGTCAAAGGTTATGTAGGCATTGCCGGGGTCGTCGCCGGTCCTGACGATGAGGGCTTCAACGAGTTCGCTCGAGGTCAGTTTCTTCTCGGCAATCGCCCGTGCGGCTTCTGCCGCGGTGAGTGCGGTGATGTCATCCTGCGCCAAAGCCGTGCCGGGCCAGAAGGCGGCGGCGGTCAGGCCAGCCATGAGATATCGTTTCATGTTGTTCCCCTTCTCTTTTGGAAGAAGACCAGCAAAGGCGCTTTCGATCCGGTGCGCATCCTCGAAAATGAGGAGGCGGACCGCCATCACTTCCCATTCAGGGGCGTCGGGGGAAATTGAGCTAGTTTGTAGGCGCGGGCGCATTCAGGCTGGCGAGAAGGGCCGCCCGGCTGGCCGCGCCGGACTTCTGGAACACCGATTTGATATGCGAGCGAACCGTGGTGACAGAAACGCCCAGGGCATCCGCGATCTCCAGATCGCGAGCGCCGTTTCCAAGGTGACGCAGCACATCCTTTTCGCGCGGCGTCAGTCCGTATCTTGTCGCCCAAACCGACAGCTTCCGGCCCGGGTCGGCTTCGCGAAGGCGATCCTCCACCGCGCGCCGCCTCTCCAGAGCGTTGGCGAATGCCATTCCGATCGCGTTTAGAAGATCCAGATCCCGGCGCTGGAAGGTTTCCCTGTTCCGCCCGCGCCAGATACGTAGATCGCCCAGATGGGTCGTACCCGAGAAGGCATGGAAATTGATACCGTGGCAGAGTCCGTCCCGGGCGAGAAAATCATTATAGAATTCCGTGCGTTCGAACTCCTCGCGAAGGATGATCTGCTCGACATGGGTCGCGCGTCGGCACTGGCGAAAGCTCGGTGTGATCGGGTCGCAATACTGGAAATGGCTCTGATAGGCGGAAATGTTCCGCTCGTCCATGTTGAGCGCGACGCAATCCGTGTCGCCCTCGGACTTCGTCCAGACGAAGGATGCAAAATGATCAGCTTCGAGAAGATCGAGTAGCCTTTGGCCGAGCCGAAGCCGGAGATCGGCGGTGTCTTCGATGCCCGCGAGGTCCTGCATGATGCCGAAGAGCAGGTTCGTTTCCCGTGCCGATAACGTCGTCAGCATGCGCGGCCTCCAGAGAAAGGGTGGGAAACCGGCGCCTTAGTCCGGTCACCGCAAAGCTCCTGCGGGCGTGCGACGCATGTCGGCTGCGGCCTAACGCGGCATCAGCGCCCAGTAATCGAAATCGAGTATGACATCCTGCAGATATTGGCCGGCGGCGTCCGCCAGCGGAAAATCTTCGCAGGTCCGGTTCCGGGTGGCAACAAGGCGCAGCCGCAGGGCGCCGACATCCTCGCGGCCCTCTATTTCGGCCTTGTCGAGCACCTCCGACCACGCATAGACAGTGTCCCCGGCAAAGAGCGGCGCCACGTGGCGTCCGCCGTTGATGCCGGCGATGTGGAAGGCACTTGCAAGGCCATTGAAGGACAGTGCCCGGGCGATCGAGATCACGTGGCCGCCATAGATCAGCCGCTTGCCGAACCGGCCCTTCGCCTCTGAATGCTGGTTGAAATGCACCTTGGCGGTGTTCTGGTAGAGCCGGGTCGCCAACTGGTGCTCGGCTTCCTCCACGGTCATGCCGTCGACATGGTCGATCTTCTCGCCCACGGCATAGTCTTCGAAACGGAAGGTCGAGCCGACCAGATCATTCTCCCAGCTGGCGGTGTCGAGCAGCGGAACGGCGGTGCCGAGCGCGGCCGGATCAATTGCCGCCGGTAGGTCTGGCACGATCGGTTCCGGCGCCGGGCTTTCAGGATCGCGCTTGTTGACCATGACCCAGCGGACATAATCGAGCACTTCGGTGCCGGTCTCGGTGTAGCCGGTCGAACGCACATAGACGACGCCGGTACGGCCGTTGGAGTTTTCCTTCTTGCCGATCACTTCCGAGATGGTGGAAATCGTGTCGCCGGGATAAACGGGCGCAAGAAACCGCCCGCCCGCGTAGCCCAGATTGGCGACCGCGTTGAGCGAGACATCCGGCACCGTCTTGCCGAAGACGATGTGAAACGTCAGCAGGTCGTCGAGCGGGGCATGGGCATAGCCGAGCGCCTTTGCCAGGGCGTCCGAGGACTGGACCGCGAAGCGGGAGCCGTAAAGGGCGGTGTAGAGCGCCTGGTCGCCATGGGTGACGGTGCGCGGCGTGGCATGGCGGATGACCTGTCCGACCTCGAAATCCTCGAAGAAATTGCCGCGATTGGTTTTGCTCAAGGAGGCCTCCCGGATCTGATTTGCTGGCGCGAGTTAACCCTATCGCACCGTGCTCGGGCAAGCGAGACGTTTTGGGTAGGCGCTCTGGTGCAGGCTCGGGCAGAGCCGGCCGCCACAGCGCGACCGGACGCAGATATCAGGCCTCAATTGCCCTGTGGGCGATCCGGCAGCGCGCCGCAGAAGCCACCTGCAGGGGCGGTGCCGGAGCCGAGGGCAAGCAGCTTGGGCGCCTTGTAGGGATTGGGCGGGGTTTCCAGGCTGTCTAGGCCGATCAGCGTTGCAACGCCGAGAACCGCGATCGCGGCTGTCAGATGGCGGGTCATGGTTTCGGCTCCAGCTGGAAGAGGGTTCTCAGCCGGATGCCGTAGATCGATCCGACGAAGGCCGCCGCGAACCAGACCCATCCGTGGAGGCTGCCGGTGGAAATGCCGGAAAAGAACGCGCCGACATTGCAGCCGAAGGCGAGGCGGGACGAATATCCCAGCAGGAAACCGGCGCCGATGGCGGCAAGCCATGCCACGGCCGGAAGCTTCGGCAAGGATTGGCTGAGCCCGCCGTTGCGCCAGTTGGCAACGAACCACGCGCCCACAATGATGCCGATATTCGTCAACGAGGTATAATCCGTCAGGACGCTCTGGCCGATCCGGTCCGCGGAGGCGGGGGCGCTCCAGAAGGCCGAGCCGGAGAGGTCGGCGCCAGCTGCGGTGGCGGCCTTTGCCACCCAGAGACCGAGGCCGTAGACGACGCCCCAGGGCTGACCGGCGACGATCAGGTTCAAGAGGGCAAGGCCAGCGATCAGCACCGCCGCCACGGTGAGCCTTCTCGGCAGTCGGCGATTTTCGGGAGAGGCGAGCTTCCACAGGATGAAGGCGACAAGGGCCAGTCCGGCAAGCGTGATCGCGACCCCCTGCCAGCCGGAAAAGATGATGACCGGCAAGGCGCCGAGGTCCGTCCACCAGATCAGGTGATAGGCGCCGGCAAAGCTGCCGATGGCAAAGAAGGGCAGGGCGACAAGCGAAACCGCATTGCCCGAGCCGGCATTGACCAGCGTTCCCGAGCCGCAGCCGAGCACGACCTGCATGGCCGCTCCGAAGACGAAGGCACCAAGGATCATGGCGAAGCCGACGGGGGCCTGCGCGCCGGTCAGTTCACCGGAACTTGCGGAGATCAGCGGGAGGGCCACAAGGGTGACGAGGGCGATCGCCAGGAGCTGCGCCCACATGCCCGCCGGGTCGCGGCGCAGGATCATGGCGCGCCAGGGGCCGGCAAAGCCGAAGCGCAGTCCTTCAAGCACGATGCCGAAGCCAAGGCCGACGGCAAGAAGAAGGCCGTAGCGGCCCCCAACAAGAAGGGCGACGGCAGCTACCAGAGCAAGGGCCGCAAGAACGAGTGTGCCGCGGCGCAGGATCGGCGCCGCGGCAATTTCGGAAGTATCTGAAAGTGTTGTCACGTCAGTTGATAATCTGGTTGATCAGGTTCTGGATGAGGCCGGGGGTGTTGGCCATTTCATTGCCGGAGTTCGAATATTCGACCATCGACCCGGCATAGAGCTTGGCATTCTTTACACCGGCCAGCTCGGAAACCGCAAACCAGTGAGTCGCTGCCCAGTGACCGGTGTTGCAGAAGGAGACCGTGTCTTCACCGTCCCGGATGCCCATGGTGGCTTTCAGCGCTTCCGGGTCGGCCGGCTTTGAGATCGCCGGAGAGCCTTTCTCGAAGAAGGACGAATAGGAATAGTTGCGCGCGCCCGGCAGGGTTCCGGGACGGCTGGCCGCATCATGGGCCTTTTCGCCGTTGTAGAAGGCGGCCGGACGGGCATCAACAAGAACCGCCTTCGCTTCGCCCTCGGTCACGTCAGCAACATCGGCGGTCGTTGCCAGCCACTGGTGGCCGAAGGTCAGATCGAGCTCGCTGGGCATCGCCGACTCCACCGTCTTGTTCACCGGGAGATCTGCCGACTTCCAGGCTTCCAGGCCGCCGTTGAGGATCGACAGATCGGTGAAGCCGGTGGATTTCAGGGTCCAGTAGACGCGGGCGGCCGAGCCGAAATCGCTGTCGGTCTTGCCTTCCGACAGGATCACGATCGGCGTGTCCTGTTCCAGGCCGAGTTCTTCCAGCTCTGCTTCGAGCTTCTCGACATCGACCAGACCGCCGGGGTTGTCCTTCGGTCCGCGGAACATGCGGTAGGGCGCGAACAGCGCGCCATCGGCATGGCCTTTTTCATAGCCTGCATTGCGAATGTCGAGCAGGACCGGGTCGACTGTTTCCAGAGACGCCATCAGATCGCCAGCTTCCACCAGCGGACCGAACGTGGCTGCGTGAGTTGCCGTTACAAGGCTTGTGGCGAGGCCGGCGGCCATCGCCAGGGCGAGAGCGAAATGTTTCATCTGTTCGGCTTTCCTTCCGCGCCGGTGCGACAGAGCCCGGTGCTTGGATAACTTGAACGCATTATAGGGGCTTTGCGCATTGAGGGCTTGGGATAGCGTTTCAAAAACAGCCTCAGTGCTGACAATTTAAACCAGTGCCGACATTTCCTGTGGCAATTGCTTGCGGCAGCGGTGCCGTCAAGTCCGGACATCAGACATCCGGCCTCCAGGCCAGAACCGGGTCTGGCGTCCCAGCTTGCTTCCTTCTGGTTCGAAGGATGGGCGGGGCAATGTCGCCCGGGTGATTCTGGACGCCGACATAGCATACCCTCTCCCTCATCCTGAGGAGCCGCGCATGCGGCGTCTCGAAGGATGGGCCTCTTGTCTCGGTTTCTGCCGCCCATCCTTCGAGACAGCGCTGGTGCGCCTCCTCTGGATGATGGTGTTGATGTGGCCGAAGCTGGGATTTGGGGATTGTCGTCCTTGCTTCCGTCTTCCCGGTTAGACTGCGCACACCGAAATTCTTCTGTTTTAACGCGTGCACCGGGTTGCTTCCGGTTCGAAGTGCTGACCAGGGGCAATGCTCGCTGAACGGCCCTGGACGCCGACATCGCCCAACTCTCTCCCTCATCCTGAGGAGCCGCGAATGCGGCGTCTCGAAGGATGGGCCTCTTGTCTCGGTTTCTGCCGCCCATCCTTCGAGACAGCGCTGGTGCGCTTCCTCAGGATGATGGTGTTGAAGCGGCCGAAGCTGGGAAATCGGCGAGCGGGGGTCATGCCTTGCTTTCAGGGCAATCCTCCGGGCGACATAGGTCCGGAGGAATGCCTTTCTCCTCCTCCGCAAAATGCCTGTGTATAGAATTGGACCATCGGGTATTCGGGTTTCGGCTTCCCACTGCGAGGTCATCCCCGACTTGATCGGGGAGCCAATCCACCTATCGGCAGGTAGCGGTCATGGTTCTGAGCGGCAGGGACAGCTCTTCTGCACAAACGTGAGAGCTCCGGAAACGATTGGATCCCCGCACGAGGCGGGAATGACGATTGAGGCAGTCGACATGCCGTTCTCCACTCCCCTCACTCATCCTGAGGCAGGGCTGACGGGAGTCCTCGGGATGAGGCTCTCAGGCCGTTCCAGGAGCTGCGCCATCTCGCAAAAAAAGGCCCGGGACGGTGCCCGGGCCTTTCGTTTTGCGTTCCTTCGGGCCGAAGCCTTATGCGGAGGCCTTGTTGGCCGCGCGGTCGGCGCGCTTGCGCTCGTGCGGGTCGAGGATGGCCTTGCGCAGGCGGATGGAGTCCGGTGTCACTTCCACCAGTTCGTCGTCGGCAATGTAGGACAGGGCTGCTTCCAGCGTCAGCTTCTTCGGCGTGGTCAGCTTGACTGCGTCGTCCTTGCCGGCGGAGCGGATGTTGGTGAGCTGCTTGCCCTTCAGAACGTTGACTTCCAGATCGTTGCCGCGGGTGTGCTCGCCGATGATCATGCCCGGATAGACCTTGGTGCCCGGGTCGATCATCATCGGACCGCGGTCTTCCAGGTTGAAGAGCGCATAGGCGACAGCCTCGCCGGTGCCGTTGGACAGCAGCACGCCGGTGTGGCGGCCCTGGATCGGGCCCTTGTAGGGCTCGTAGCCGTGGAACAGACGGTTGAAGATTGCCGTGCCGCGGGTGTCGGACATGAGCTCGGCCTGATAGCCGATGAGCCCACGGGTTGGCGCGTTGAAGACGAGCCGGGTCCGGCCACCGCCGGACGGCTTCATTTCCAGAAGGTCGGCCTTGCGTTCCTGCAGCTTCTGGACGACGACGCCGGAATGTTCCTCATCGACGTCGATGATGACTTCCTCGATCGGCTCGAGCCGATTGCCGGCATCGTCATACTGGAAGACGACGCGCGGACGGCCGACGCCGAGCTCAAAGCCTTCGCGGCGCATGTTTTCGATCAGGATGGCAAGCAGAAGTTCGCCGCGGCCCGACACGATGAACGCGTCCGGCTCGCCCGTTTCCTCTACCTTGAGGGCGACGTTGCCTTCGGCTTCCTTCATCAGGCGGTCGCGAATGACGCGGGACTGGACCTTGGCGCCTTCGGTGCCCGCAAGGGGGCTGTCGTTGACGCGGAAGGTCATGGAGAGTGTCGGCGGATCGATCGGCTGCGCCTGAAGGGATTCGGTGACCGACGGCGCGCACAGCGTGTCGGCAACGGTCGCCTTGGTCAGGCCGGCGATGGCGACGATGTCACCTGCCTCGCCCTTTTCGATCGGCTGGCGCTCAAGCCCGCGGAAGGCGAGGATCTTCGAAATGCGGCCGTTCTCGACGACGTTGCCGTCACGGTCGAGCGCCTTGATCGGCATGTTCGGCAGGGCGGTGCCCGAGACGATGCGGCCGGTCAGGATGCGGCCGAGGAACGGGTCGGATTCGATCGTGGTCGCAAGGATGCGGAAATCGCCCGGCTCTGCTTCCGGCGGCGATACCTTGTCGAGAACCATATCGAACAGCGGATCCATGCTGTCCTGGGGTCCGTTCGGCTCCAGGGCCATCCATTCCTGTTTGGCCGAGCCGTAAAGAACCGGGAAGTCGAGCTGGTCTTCGTTGGCATCAAGCGCTGCGAACAGGTCGAAAACTTCATCGAGCACTTCGTCGGCACGTTGTTCGGGCTTGTCGATCTTGTTGATTGCGACGATCGGCTTGAGGCCGAGCTTCAGGGCCTTGCCGAGAACGAACTTGGTCTGCGGCATCGGGCCTTCGGCGGCGTCGACCAGAAGGATCACGCCGTCGACCATGTGAAGGATACGTTCCACTTCACCGCCGAAATCGGCGTGGCCGGGCGTGTCGACGATATTGATGCGCGTGTCTTTCCAGACGAGCGATGTGACCTTGGCAAGGATCGTGATACCACGCTCACGCTCGATGTCGTTGGAGTCCATCATGCGCTCTTCGGTGCGCTGGTTGTCCCGGAACGCACCGGATTTCTTGAGCAGAACGTCGATCAGTGTGGTTTTGCCATGGTCAACGTGTGCGATGATGGCAATATTGCGAAGCTTCATGAGCGGGCCTCAAAACGACAGCGCGGGCCCTGCAGGACCCGCTGACTGTCTGGATGCAAGATGTCTTTAGAACAGGCGGTGGTCCGCCGGAATTGGCGCCTTTATACGTGGAGAGGCCGCCTTGTGCAATGCAATGAAGAAACTTCGCATTGACAGTCGGTTCATGTTTGTCTATTTAGTAAGGCAACCTTACTAAATGGATCGTGGATGAGTGTTCCTCCGCCGAGTGTCGGCGTCACAATGCTTGTGGTTGATCTGGCGCGACTGCTCCGGAGAAGTTTTGACGCCGAACTGGCCAAGCTCGACACGGAGCTGACGGTCGGCGAAGCACGGACGCTGTTTTATGTCTGGCGCAATCCGGGGCAACGGCAAAGCGTTCTGGCCGACACGATGTATGTCGAACCCATGACCCTCGTAGGGTACCTGGATTCGCTGGAAAAGTCCGGTCTCGTCCGCCGCTGTCCTGATCCGACCGACAAGCGCGCCAAGCTGATCGAGCTGACCGCGAAAGCGGATCCGCTTCTGGAGCGGATCGGCGTGGCGCTCCAATCGGTCCGTTCGAACGCACTGGATCGCGTGCGCAGCGAGGATCAACAGGTTCTTGAGGGCATCCTCCAAAGCATGAAAGACAGTCTGCTTCAGGAGGTTTCCAAAGGGAAAGCCAAATGAGTGCTGCCGGTCCGACCATGAGTGCCATGCGCACATCGATGCTGGGGGCCGGGCTCGTGGCCATCGGCCCCGTTTCGATGGCGCTATATACGCCCGCCATGCCGACCCTCGTGGAGGTGTTCGGCGTCAGCAGCTCTGCCGTCAAGTTGACCCTTTCAGCCTATTTTGCCGGCTTTGCCATCACGCAGCTTGTCTGCGGACCATTTTCCGATGCCTACGGGCGCAAGCCCGTCACGCTGGCGTTTCTGGCGATCTATCTGGTTTCCAGCGTGATGGCGACCTTCGCGCCGACGGTCGAATTCATGATCGTCGCCCGCGCCATCCAGGGCGTCGGTGCAGCGGTCGGGATTTCCGTGTCGCGCGCCATTGTCCGGGACCAGTTCACGGGGCAGGCGTCTGCCCGGATCATGAACACCATCGCCATGATGCTGGCGCTCGGGCCGGCCATCTCGCCCACGATCGGCGGCGTGGTTCTGGAACTGTTCGGCTGGCGCGAGATTTTCTGGTGCATGGTGATCTACGGCGTCGTTCTTGCCGTGGCTGTGCTGGTCTATCAGGTCGAGACCAATCCGCGCCCGGGCACGCATCATCTCAATCCGCGCCGGCTTCTTTCCAACTACGGCACGCTGCTGCGCGACCCGCGGTTTCTCTCGCCGGCTGCGCTGATTGGCTGCGGGCTTGGCAACATCTATGCGCTCGCCACCGTGCTGCCCTTCATCCTGATCTATGAAGTCGGGCTGACGCCGTCGGAATTCGGCCTGTCCATGATGATCCAGTCCGGCAGTTTCATTGCCGGCACGATCACGACCGGACGGCTGCTGAAGGTCGTGGATGCCCGCAAGCTCATGCCCTATGGCATGGCGATCTGGGTCGTCGCCTGCGCAGGGATGTCCTACGCGATGCTGGCCCTGGAGCCTTCGGTCCTGACGGTCATGGCGCCGGTCGGGCTGTTCGCCTTCGCGCTGGCACTACTGCTGCCTGCCAGCTTCACCGAATCCATGGCGCCCTTTCCGCATATCGCCGGCGCCGCGTCCTCCATGCTGGGGTTCATGCAGTTCGGCGGCGGAATCATCGCCAGCCTTGCGGTCGCCGCCATCGGCGATCCTGTTATCGGAATGGCGACGGTGCTGCCGGCCATGCCGATCCTTGGCATCATTCTCTACAATCTCTTCAAGAGCGAGCCTCCAAGAACCGAACCGGCCGAGTGAACCATTCGGCATGCCGTTTCGCGGTCTCGGTGCAGGATTACGCCATCCTTGGGCTGACCGTCGCTTGACGCTGGTCGGCCGAGGGGGCATGCAGTGCCGACTGTATGCAAAAGGGATCTGCAATGGCGCGCGCCTCAGCTTATGAACTGCCGACACATCGTCCTCATGTGATGGGCATTCTGAACGTGACACCGGATTCCTTTTCGGATGGCGGTCGCCACACGACGGTTGCCGGCGCACTCGATCACGCCCGCCGGATGATCGCCGAAGGTGCCGATATTCTTGATCTTGGCGGAGAGAGCACGCGGCCCGGCTCTGCGCCGGTTGCCGAAAACGAGGAATGGGCGCGGCTTGAGCCGGTGCTCGACCAGGTGATCGCGCTGGAGACACCGGTTTCCATCGATACCTACAAGGCGGAGATCGCCCGCCGCGCCTGTGCCGCGGGCGCGGCCATCGTCAACGACGTCTGGGGCCTGCAGAAAGATCCTGCAATGGCGGACACGGTCGCCGAGGCCGGGGTTTATGTCGTGATGATGCACAATCGGCTGAAAGCGGATGGCGATATCGATATTCTCGATGAGATCGACCGCTTTTTCGAAACCTCCATGCGACTTGCCGACAAGGCAGGCATCAAGAGAGAAAAGCAGATCCTCGATCCGGGCTTCGGCTTCGGCAAGACGATGGATCAGAATTTTCGCGTCCTGAACCAGCTGGAAACGCTGAAGAAACATGGGTTGCCCATTCTTGCGGGAGCGTCCCGCAAGCGCATGATCGCTGCTGCGACCGGTGGCCGCGACATGGAAGACCGTCTCTTCGGGTCCCTCGCCGCGCACCTGATCTCCTTCATGAAAGGAGCGGCGATCGTTCGGGCGCATGATGTCGGTCCGCATGTCGATGCCGCGCGTATGATAGAGGCAACCACACTTGAACGGGCCCCGGACTGATATGAGCATTGCCGAAGGAACGTCCGCCGCGCCAACGCGCTGCGCATTGGGGCTGGGGTCCAACCTCGGTGATCCTGCTTTAAACCTCGATGAAGCGGTCCGCCGGCTGGAGGCTGTCGACGGCCTAACGCTCGTGGCCCGTTCGTCAACCTATCGCACGCCGCCCTGGGGGCCGGTGCCGCAGGATGATTATCTGAACATCTGCATCGTTGTGGATACGACTCTGGCGCCGAGGGATCTACTTCAGCGTTGCCTCGACGTCGAAAAGGCTCTCGGCCGGGTCCGTGACGTCCGCTGGGGCCCCCGCACACTTGATATCGATGTCCTGATCTACGGCCTTCAAAGGCTTGACGAGCCGGACCTGGAAATTCCCCATCCGCGCATGGGCGACCGCGCCTTCGTGCTTATTCCGCTGGCCGAAATCTGGCCCGACGCCCCGCTCGGAGACGGCCGTACGGCCGCCGAGGCGCTGGAGACGTGCCCGGATCAGGATGGGGTGGTGAAGCTGTCCACATTCTAAGTCTGTTTGCGTTGAAACCAGATCTTAAGTCCGATCCGACTAATCTGCTGGAGCTTTCTTGTATTTATTCGTGGAGTGTCATGCAAATGCCGTCAGCGGTAGGCATGAGAGTCGACAGCAACTATGATCTCCGCGCTCAATCGGTCGATGGCGAGCCCGACGCCTTTGTGGCTTCCAGTCGCGGCACTCTTGCGTTTCCGGGAACCTTGAACATTGTACTGCTCACATCCGTGATCATTTCAACAGTGTTCCTGTGCATATATACAGGCCCAGAAATCGGTCTGATTTCATCGCTTCCTTACGTCTTTATCATTTCCACATGCCTGGCGCTGTCGATCTACATCAGGCGGCGATCCGCATTCAGCGAATTGTTTGTGGAACGGATGCAGTTGATTTTGAAAGGCGTGGTGTTCATCTTCGTCGCACTGGCGACGTTGCGCATCTTTAACCATCTTACGATGAACCTCTCCTTCCCGCTTGCCGACCCTTTGCTTAACAGTTGGGACAAGGCGCTTGGTCTGAACTGGATGGCGTATTTTCGCTTCGTTCAAAACAATCCGCCGTTGGCTACCCTGCTGGATGTGGCCTATATCGGATTTGATGGTGCAAGCCTGCTGGGATTTCTTGCGCTGGTTGTTATGGGATACTTCCGGCGCGCACGCTATTTTTGCGAAATCTTTCTGGTCACTGCAGCTGTTGCGACGGTCATCGCCATGTTTTTTCCCGCCGTCGCGGCTGTTGTCTTCAATTTCGGCAACGTGAGCCATCTGCAGGGGTTCAGCTCGGCTCCGGGCATCTATCACATAGAGCAGCTTACGGCGTTGCGTGTCGCGGAAACACCTTCGATAAACTTGTTGACGGCGCAAGGGCTGGCGACCTTTCCTTCATTCCATGCTGCTGGCGGCATTTTGCTGATCGCGGGTTTTCTCAGAACCCGGCTATTCTTTCCGGTGGCCGCCTTTTCTCTGACGATGCTTGCCTCTGTTCCCGTGTTCGGCGGCCATTATTTCGTTGACGTTCTGGCCGGAACGGCCTTGGCCCTGACCGTGTCGTTCCTCAATGCCTGTCGTCCCTGCTATCACGGGCTCTTCGGGGCAGACCCAGCGTACTATTGATCTCCTGACGCTCATTTCCGGATTTGTGCAACGGAATAGCGGCGCTAATGCCAATCTCAACAAATAGGGTCCGATCAACTCTCTTTGGTAATAGACCCTATTTGTTGAGGTTGGCATAAAGCCCGACAAAGCTCTCCATATGGAATTGTGCGTTGTCCGGGGCCTGGAGATGGTTCTGGCCAACCGGGCAGGCCTGGCGCGCAAGACAGCCGGTCCAGCAGTCCAGCGCGCGGCCCTTTTCGAGATGCGCCCGGCATTTCGGAACGTCATAACCGGTTTCCGACGAAAGGGCGTCGGCCGGGCAGGCGGCGATGCAGGGTTTGTCCTCGCAGGCTTCACATGGGCCGGGCCGATCTTCCAACGTATTTTCCCAAAGAGGTTCGCGGCTGAGAAACACCGCCCGGAAGCCGGACCAGGGGCCGAAATCGCGGTGCGCCAGAACGCCCATCGGGCTTCTGGAAAAGCTGCCGCAGGCGAGCGCCCATTGCTGGAAGGGGTGGTAGGGCGGGCCTTCGAAGGGAAAGAGCACGTCGAAGCCATACTTCAGCGCCGTTCCGAGGAGCGTGCGCCGCGTGTAGCGGTCGAGCGGGTCGGGGGCTTCGTCGGCAAATTCCGGGCTCTCGATCAGCTTGGGCCAGAGGGTGGGGCCGGTGCTGCCGATCAGCAAAAGGGTCGCCGCGCGATGGCCGTGAGCGAGGTCCGGAATGCGGTCTTCCGGACCGGGCGAAAAGCTGCCTAGCAAAAGAAAACCGGCGGCTGCGAGGTCCTGATCGAGTGTCGCGGCCGCCGGTTTCATGATCTCAGGCCGGCGCTCAGGAGAGCCGGTTGCGCTTTGCAAGGGTGCGCAGGCGCAGGGCGTTCAGCTTGATGAAGCCGGCGGCATCCTTCTGATCATAGGCGCCCTGGTCGTCCTCGAAGGTGACCAGTTCTTCGGAATAGAGCGAATAGGGCGATGCCCGGCCGGTCAGGATGACGTTGCCCTTGTAGAGTTTCAGGGTCACCGTGCCGGTGACGTGCTCCTGGCTCTTGTCGATCAGGGCCTGCAGCATCTCGCGTTCCGGCGAGAACCAGAAGCCGTTGTAGATCAGCTCCGCGTAACGCGGCATCAATTCGTCCTTCAGGTGACCGGCGCCGCGGTCGAGCGTGATGGATTCCATCGCCCGGTGGGCGGTCAGCAGGATCGTTCCGCCCGGCGTTTCGTAGATGCCACGGCTCTTCATGCCGACGAAGCGGTTCTCCACAAGGTCGAGACGGCCGATGCCGTTGTCGCGGCCATAATCATTCAGCTTGGCAAAGAGCGTTGCCGGAGACATGCGTTCGCCGTTGAGCGAAACCGCGTCGCCCTTCTCGAAGCCGATCTCGATTTCGGTGACCACGTCCGGTGCTTCGGTCGGATCGACCGTGCGCTGATAGACGTAGGAGGGGGCTTCTTCTGCCGGATCTTCCAGCACCTTTCCTTCGGAAGAGGAGTGCAGCATGTTGGCGTCGACGGAGAAGGGCGCTTCGCCCTGCTTGTCCTTGGGGACCGGGATCTGGTTCTTCTCGGCGAAGTCCAGGAGGTCGGTCCGCGACTTGAAGGACCAGTCGCGCCAGGGCGCGATCACCTTGATGTCCGGGTTCAGCGCGTATGCGGACAGTTCGAAACGAACCTGGTCGTTGCCCTTGCCGGTCGCGCCGTGCGCGATGGCGTCGGCACCCGTTTCCTCGGCGATCTCGATCAGTCGCTTGGAAATCAGCGGGCGGGCGATGGACGTGCCGAGCAGGTAGACGCCTTCATACACAGCATTGGCGCGGAACATCGGGAAGACGAAGTCGCGGATGAATTCCTCGCGAAGATCGTCAATGTAGATTTCCTTGATGCCGAGCATCTCGGCCTTCTTGCGCGCCGGCTCCAGCTCCTCGCCCTGGCCAAGATCGGCGGTGAAGGTCACGACTTCGCAGCCGAGTTCTGTCTGAAGCCATTTCAGGATGATGGAGGTGTCCAGTCCGCCGGAATAAGCCAGCACAACTTTCTTGATGTCACCATACGCCATGAAGGGAAGGTCCGTTTCTTATTTCAGCGGTTGGCCCGCTGCGTTGAAATTTGCCGCAATTTAGCCGTTTCTTTGCGTGGCGCAAGCCCTTCATGTTGGCAGCACCGCGATCCCCGACCCACCTGCGCAAGGCGCGGCAGGGAAGGCAAGAGGCCTCGGCAGGAAAACTCGCTTCCTTGCACGTGCCTGACGCGCCCGCCTTCGGTTGCCGCCTTGGTGGCCGAACGGCAACAGTAGGGGAAAAGCCGTTCCGGAATATAAACTTACGGTACATTTCCGGAGTTTTTTGGTTGTTGCTATTGCCAATGTTTTGGATGTAGTCGGGGCGGCTGCCAACGGAGGCGGCATGGGGCTGATCGACTTCGATCTCGACATCTACGATTACGCGACCTTTATCGTTCTGTTCCTCGTGGTGGTCGTGTTCTTCTTTATCATGATCACGCTCGGGGACCTGCCCGGCAAGCTTGCCGAGCGGCGCAACCACCCACATGCCGAGTCCGTCAAGCTCGGCGGCTGGATCGGATTGTTTACTGTCTTCCCTGGATCCACGCCCGGCGTCCGGGTCTACCAGGCGCGCGCAGCTCAGCATTGCGCGAGGTGAGCAACAGGTGGTCTACCTGCGGCGCAGCGTTAACGCTGCGAAGGGGGCGGTCAGCGAGGTGCAGGACCAGTATGAGGACGGCACGGCGGCCTGCAACCGGGTCGTGGACACACAGAGATCGCTACTGTCGACACAGGAACGGCTGATCGCCGCCGAGGCCAACGTGCTGACGAACCTCATTGCCGTCTACAAGGGGTTGGGGGTTGGGGG